>CAVXTL010000016.1:0-67207 GCA_963764665.1 uncultured Thermoleophilaceae bacterium
TCGAGCTCCTGCGCGATGGCCAGGGCGATCCCGCCCTTGGCGGTGCCGTGGAGCTTCGTCAGCGCGATCCCGGTCACGTCGACCGCGTCGCGGAAGAGCAGCGCCTGGCGCAGCCCGTTCTGGCCGGTGGTGGCGTCGATCGTGAGCAGCGTCTCGTGCGGCGCGTCGCCGATCCGCCCGGCGATCACCTTTCGGATCTTGCGCAGCTCGTCCATCAGGTGCTGCTGGGTGTGGAGCCGGCCCGCGGTGTCCACGATCACCACGTCGTGGCCGCGCGACTCCGCGGCGTCGAGCGCGTCGTACACCACGGCGCCCGGGTCGGAGCCCGCCTCGCCGCGCACGATCTCGCAGCCCGCCCGCTCGGCCCGCAGGGTGAGCTGCTCGGCCGCCGCGGCCCGGAACGTGTCGCCCGCAGCCAGCAGCACCGAGCGGCCGATCTCCTCTGGAGGTGCCAGGCCATCTTGCCGCAGGTCGTGGTCTTGCCGCTGCCGTTGACGCCGGTGACCAGTATCACCGTGGGCTGCGCGGTCAGCGGGATCGTGTCGCCCTCCAACCGGGCGGTCTCGGCGAGCAGCTCCCGAAGTCGCCGGGTGGGCCTCGCCGCCGGTGAGCTCCCCGCCCGCGGCCTCGGCCTCCAGCCGCTCCACGATCCGCGCCGTGGTCGGGGCGCCCACGTCCGCGTAGATGAGCGTCTCCTCCAGGTGCTCGAAGGCCTCCTCGTCGAGCGACTGGAACATCGTGGCCTGCAGCTCGGCGCCCAGCGCCTCGCGGGTCTTCGACATGTTGTCGCGCAGGCGGCGGAAGAACCCGCCACGGCGTTGCCCGTCCTCCTCGGTGGGCTCGGCGGCCTCCGGTTCCTCGCCGGTGGCGAACAGTTCCTGCCAGCTTCGGGCCATGGCGCGCTGAGGATAGGCGCGCCGGCGCGCCGGCTAGGCGGCGGCTTCCTCGACCGGCCGCCCGGCGAGCTTGCGCGACACCACCTGCGAGACCCCGTCGCCGCCCATGCTCACGCCGTAGAGCGTGTCGGCGGCGTCCATCGTGCGCTTCTGGTGCGTGACCACGATGAACTGGGCGCGGTCGGCGTAGCGGCGCACCAGCTCGAGGAAGCGGTCGATGTTGATGTCGTCCAGCGCGGCCTCGACTTCGTCGAGGATGTAGAACGGGCACGGCCGGGCGAGGAACACCGCGAACATGAACGCGAGCGCCACGAGCGACTTCTCGCCGCCGGACAGGAGCGACAGCCGCTTCGTGGACTTGCCGGGTGGCGTGACCTCGATCTCCACCCCCATCTCGGGCTCCTCCGCGCCGTCCTGATCCTCCTCGGACGCCTCCTCCTCGTCGCCGGCGGGCACCTCGCCTCCGACCACCGGGCGCGGCACCTGGTCGGCGCGCACGAGGCGCAGCCGGCCGCGACCGCCGGGGAACAGGTGCTCGACCACGTCCTCGAAGTTCCGTGCCGCGGCGGTGAACGTCTCCTCGAAGCTCTCCTTGATGCGCCGGTCGGTCTCCTTGATCAGACCCTCGAGCTCGGCCAGGGCGGCCTCGAGGTCGCGTCGCTGCTCCTCGAGCTCCTCGACGTGCGCCACGGCCTCCTCGTACTCCTGGCCGGCAAGTGGGTTGACCGGGCCCAGCTGCTCGCGTCGCGCACGCAGGCGCTCCACCCGCGAGGTCAGCGCCGCACGCTCCTCGTCGGGCAGCGGGTCGGCGGCCGGCTCGGGCTCGAGGCCCAGCCGTCCCGCCAGCTCGCCGAGCTCGCGCTCGACGTCGGCGGAGGCGTCGCGCGACTGCTGCGCGGACACCTCGCTCTCGGTGACCGCCTCGCTGGCTCGCCTGAGCCTGCCCTGAAGCTCGGCCTCCTCGTGCGCGCAGGCGCGCAGCGCCGCGGCGGTCTCATCGCCGGCCGCGGCCCCCGCCTCCAGCTCCGCGCCAAGCGCGTCGCGCCTGGCCTCCACAGCCGCCAGCGCGGCTTCGAGCGCCCGCGCTGCGCGCTCGGCGGCCCGGCTGAGATCGGCGTCGGCCTCGATGCCGGTCCTCAGCGCGACCAGCGTGTTCCTGCGCTCGGTCCGCTCGCGCTCCGCGCGCTCGGCCATCCGGCGCTCGGCGCGGAGGTCGGCGCTCAGACCGGCCCGGCGCACGCCGTCCGGCCCCTCGTCGGCGCTCTCGCGCCTGCGCTCGAGCAGCCACTGCGCCCGCTCGGCCTCGTCGGTGGCCTCCGTGTGCTCGCGCGCCGCGCGGCGGAGCGCCGCCTCGGCCTCCTCGCGCGCGGCGTCGGCGCCGGCCACCGCTTCCACGGCGCCCTTGACGGTCGCCTGGGCCTCGGTCTCCTCGGCCGCCGCCGCCTCGGAGTCCGCCACGAGCTGGTCGCGCCGGCCCACCTCCTCGAGCAGTCGCTCTCCCCCGCCGGCCGGCGCCTGCGAGAGCTCGCCGGTGGCTGCGTCGAGCAGGCGGCCCGAGCGGGTGACGGCCACCCCTCGGAACGAGGCCGAGACCGAGTTCAGCGAGTCCACCACCCACACGTCGCCCAGGAGCCGCTCGGCGAGGCGCGCCACCCGCTTCTCGGGGGTCACGTGCGCGAGCAGGCGCTTGGCGCCGGCCACGGGCGACTGTCCCGCCGGGCGTCCGTGGGCTCGCGACGCCACGAGCGCAGTGGCCCCGGAGCCGTCCGCGCCGTCGAGCAGCCGCTCGCCCGCGGGGAGGTCCTCGACCAGCGCGGCGGTGAGGCGGGCGCCGAGAGCTGCCGAGAGCGCGGGCTCGTACCCTGGCTCGGCCTTGAGTCCCTCCACCAGCGCCGGCTCGCCGCCAGGGGCAGCGCCGGCGCCGCGCACCAGGCGGTTGAGCGCGGCAAGCTCGGCGCCCGCGTCGGCGGCCCGCGAGCGGGCGGCCTGCACAGCCTGCTCGGCCTCGCGACGGCGCGTCCTCGCATCCTCGGCGGCGCTCTCGGCGGCGTCGAGCGCCGCGCGTCGGTCGGTCACGGCGGTGCCCAGCTCGGTCGCACGCGCCCGAGCGGCGACGAGCGCGGCATCCAGGGTCGCCAGCTCGCGGCCGCGGCGCTCCTCGGCGTCGGCGTCCAGGCGCTCCAGCTCGAGCTCCAGGGCCCGCATGCGCTCCCCCGCGGAGAGGGCGTCCCAGGCGGCCCGGGCCGCCTCGTCGCCCTCGTCGGGCAGGCGCGGCAGCTCGGCGTCGGGCAGCTTGTCGGCCTGATCCTGCGGCTCCGGGGATTCGGACTCGAGCAGGGCGAGCTGGCGCGTGCGCCGCTCGCGCCGGTCCTCGGCGGCGCCCGCCTGGTCGCGCACCCGCTCGAGGCGCATCTGGATCCGCTCGGCGGCGGAGCCCGCGTCGAAGCGACGGGCCTGGAGCTGCTCGCGCTCGCGGCTCTGGGCGGCGAACGCCTGCTCGGCCGCCTCGCGGCGGCCCGCCACGTCGGCCAACAGCCGCTCCGCCTCGTCGCGCTCGGCCCGGGCGGCTACTGCGCGCGCCTCGGCCGCAGCAAGGTCGGCGCGCGCGGTGCGCGCGGAGTCGGCGGCGAGCGCCATCCGCGCCTCGAGCGACTGGCGCTCGATCCGCTCGTGCAGCTCGGCGGCCTCGGCCTGGCGCTTGAGCGGCCTGAGCCGCGAGCGCGCCTCGCGCTCCACGTCGAGTGCGCGGGAGAGATTCTCCTCGGTGCGCTCCAGCTTCAGCTGCGCGCGGCGGCGGCGCTTGCGGTGCTTGCCGAGCCCCGCCGCCTCCTCGATCATGAGGCGCCGCTCCTTGGGCCGCGAGAGCACGATCTGCTCCACCTTGCCCTGAGAGACGACCGAGTGCATCTCCTTGCCGAGCCCGGAGTCCGAGAGCACCTCGAGCACGTCCACCAGCCGGCAGCGCGCGCCGTTCAGGCGGTACTCGCCCTCACCGTCGCGGCCGAGGCGCCGGACGATCGAGATCTCGGAGAAGTCGGTGGGCAGCGCACCGTCGGAGTTGTCGATCACGACCTCCACCTCGGCCGCGCCCGAGCCGCCCACGCCGTGGCCGCCGGCGAAGATCACGTCCTTCATCGTCTGGCCGCGGACGGCCAGCGGGCTCTGCTCGCCGAGCGCCCAGAGCACGCCGTCGGTGATGTTCGACTTGCCCGAGCCGTTCGGCCCGACGATCACGGACACGCCCGGACCGAACTCGAGCTTGGTGCGCGAGGGGAAGGACTTGAAGCCCTTCATTGCGATCGACCTGAGATGCATCAGGCGGAGGCTCCTTCTTCGAGCGCGCTGAGAGCCTGCAGCGCCGCTTCCTGCTCAGCGCCCTTCTTCGTCTTTCCCTCGCCGCGGCCGAGCTCGTGCCCTGCCACCTCCGCCACCACCACGAAGCTCCGATCGTGCGCCGGGCCCTGCTCGGCGACCGTCCGGTAGTCCACGAGCTCGGCGCGCCGCGCCAGCCGCTCCTGGAGCACCGACTTGTAGTCCACCGGGTGCTCGAGTGACTCGTCGATCTCGTCGGCGAACGAGGCCACCACCGCGGGACCGGTGCGCTCGAACCCGAACTCGAGGTATGCGGCGCCGATGATCGCCTCGCACACCGAGGCGAGCACGCGCTCGGACTCCACGAGCGTGGCCGCGCCGCGGCCCGCCCCGCCCTCGGGAGCTGCCTCGCGGAGAGCGTCCGGAACCCCCAGCTCGCGGGCCACGCGGGCGCACGAGGCGCCGCTCACGGCCTGCGCCCGCACCTTGGTCAGCCGGCCGGCCCCGTGGCGCTCGAAGCGCGGGAAGAGGTGGGTGGACACGGCGAGGCTCAGGACGACGTCCCCGAGGAACGCGAGGCGCTCGTACGACTCCGCCCTGTGGTCGACCCACGAGGCGTGCGTGAAGACCTGCTGCCGGAGCGTGTCCGGCAGCCCCTCGAGCAGATCGCGAAGCGTCTCACGCTTCTGCTGCATGGGCGGCTACGAAGTCGGCGGCCTGGCCGACGGTGAGGATCTTCGCCGCCTCCTCGTCGGGGATCCGGATCCCGTAGCTGTCCTCCAGCTCGACGACGAGCTCCACCAGATCGAGCGAGTCCGCCTCCAGGTCCTCCCGGAACCGGGTGCCCTCGGCGATCCGGTCCGGCTCGACCTCGAGCTCGGCCGACAGATGCCGGCGAATGCGCTCCAGTACGTCTTCGCGCTCCATGCAGGATCTAGGCGCTGCCGTCGCTCTCAGGCGTCACCTCGGCGACGCTACCAGCGCGCGCGGATCGCAATGCCCCGGCGGCCTCGAGGGCGGCTGCGGTGCGGCCCACCATGTCCTCGTCCACCGCGCGCCGGGCCAGGCCCACCGCGCTGGCGATACCGCGCGGCCCGAAGCTGCCGTGCGCGACCACCACGGGCTTCCGCAGGCCGAGCAGGATCGCCCCGCCCACCGTCTCCGGATCGAGCTTCTCGCGCAGCTTTCCCACCCTGCCGCGGATCAGCAGGCCGCCGAGGGCCGAGACGGGGCTGGACCGGACGGCTTCGGCGATCGAGTCGCGCACGAGCCGCGAGGTGCCCTCCAGCACCTTGAGCGCCACGTTCCCCGTGAAGCCGTCGGTGACCACCACGTCCGCACCGGCGCCGGGAAGGTCGAAGCCCTCCACGTTGCCCACGAACTCGAGTCCGCCCGCCCCCTCTATGCGCTCGCGGGCGGTGAGGACGGCGGGGGTGCCCTTGCCGGACTCCTCGCCCACGGACAGGAGGCCGACCCGCGGTCGCTCGTGTCCGTAGACCGCCTCCATGAAGCACGCGCCCATGTACGCGAACTGCACGAGATGCTCGGGACGCGCCTCCACGCTCGCCCCGGCGTCGAGCAGGAGCACCGGGCCGCCGGGAATCGGCAGGAGCACCGCGAGCGCCGGCCGGTGCACGCCGCGCAGGCGCCTGATCTGGAGCGTCGCGGCCGCGAGCGTGGGCCCCGTGCTGCCCGCGGACACGAGCGCGTCGGCTCGGCCGTCGGCCACGGCGCGCGCCGCCTGGACTATCGACGCGTCGGGCCTGGAGCGAACGGCCTGGGCCGGCTCCTCGTGGCCCCCGATCGTGAGCGGGGCGTCCACCACCTGGACGCCGTCTCCCTCCTGGCCGAGGGCCGCGGCGGGTCCGAACAGCAGCACCTGTGCCCCGGAGCGGCGCGCTCCCTCGGCGACTGCGGCCGGCCCCTGGTCGGCGCCGTTCGCGTCGACCGCGATCACGGGGTCAGGAGTCGTCGTCTACGGCGTCCGGACGGCGCACGATCACCTCACGCCCGGCGTACGTCCCACAGTTGGGGCATACGCGGTGCGGGAGGCGCGGCTCGTGGCAGCGCGGGCAATGGCGGAGGTGCGGCTGCTCGATCTTGTGCTGCGAGCGACGCTTGTTGGTCCGCGAATGCGACTGTCTCTGCTTGGGGACGGCCATAGGGCGAGGCAGTCTATCCATCGGTGCGCAGCCGGCCGAGCCGGCTGCTTCCGCAAGGCGGCGTTGCTAGTCGAGCTTCAACTCGCGGAGGGCGGCCCAGCGCGGATCGGGCTCGCTCTCGTGCGCGTGATCCGCGCCCGCAGTGTTCAGGTTCTCGCCGCAGATCGTGCAGAGGCCGAGGCAGTCCTCCGAGCACACGATCTGCGTGGGAAGGGCGAGCGCCAGGCCGTCGCGGACCCAGGCCGACACGTCGAGGTCCTCGCCCTCGACGTACGGAGAGCTCAGCTCCTCGCCGCCGCCCGGCTGGTCCACCTCTCGGAGGTCCACCGCCACGGCCTGCTCCGCGGGGTCGAGGCAGCGCATGCACGGCCCCTCCAGCGCGGCTTCGAAGCGCACCCGCAGCGAGTAGCCGGTCGTGGTGTGGTCGACGTCGAGCCGCGCATCGACGAACCCGTCCCGGACCCCGTAGCGCTGACCGCCGAAATCGAAGCCCGCGACGGGCACCTCGAGGAGCAGCTGCCTGCCCTCGCCCGACCCGAGCATGAGCCGCCCGAGGTCGAGAATCTCGGTGCGCTGACCCATGGCCCGAGCCTAGCGCCAGCCGCCTGTCTCGGCCCTGGATGCGGTCGGGGCGCACCCGGCCGAGCCGGGTGCTTCCGCTACTGCTTGACCTCGATCAGCTCGATCCGGTAGCCGTCGGGATCGCGCACGAAGCAGATCATCGGCCCCTCGGTGCGGCCTCCCGGGCGGTACGGAGGCTTCTCAGGCTCGATGCCGTCGGTGCTCAGCGCGCCGAGGGTGTCCTCAAGGTCGTCGACCGCGATCGCGATGTGGTTGTAGCCGGTGCCGAGCTCGTAGGAGTCCACGCCGTGGTTGTAGGTCAACTCGAGGCGGGGATCCTCTCCCGGCAGGCCCATGAACACGTTGATCGCCTCGTCCCCGATGGGCATGCGGGCGGCTTCCTGGAAGCCGAGCTTCTCGTAGAAGGCGACCGAGCGATCGATGTCGCCGATCCGGTAGCACGTGTGAAGATAAGAGGGCACGGGCGGAGGCTATCGCCCCCGAAACTGCAAGAGCCGCGCCCCTCCCGTAGGAGAAGCGCGGCTCGGCAGTACGTCGTTCGCTCTCTTGGTGAGCTGGCCCTACTCAACCTCGTTCCGCGGCCACCCTCCGTAGACCGGCTCCGAGGCCCAGGAGTCCGACTGCGACGACCAGTAGCAGCGGAGCGTGGCTGCCGGTGAACGGCAGGCTCTCCGTGGTGGTCGCCTCTGCGGTCGCGGCAGGACCGGTCGGAACGGCTGAGCCGCCACCGCCCGGAACTTCCTCGCCCGCTTCGGACTCGGGGAGAACTTCGCCCTCTTCGCCTCCTGGCTGCGCGCCACCGTTAGGCGGAGTCTCGCCGCCGTTGGGGGGCGTCTCGCCGCCAGTGGGAGGCGTCTCACCGCCGGTCGGAGGCGTTTCGCCGCCGGTCGGAGGTGTTTCGCCGCCGGTCGGAGGCGTCTCGCCACCGGGCGGGGGTGTCTCCCCACCAGGCGGAGGCGTCTCGCCGCCGGGCGGGGGTGTCTCCCCACCAGGCGGAGGCGTCTCGCCGCCGGGCGGGGGTGTCTCCCCACCAGGCGGAGGCGTCTCGCCACCGGGCGGGGGTGTCTCCCCACCAGGCGGAGGCGTCTCGCCGCCAGGCGGGGGCTTTTCCCCACCGGGCGGAGGTGTCTCCCCACCGGGCGGTGTCTCCCCGCCCGGAGGTGTCTCGCCACCGGGCGGTGTCTCCCCGCCTGGTGGTGGCTGGTGCCCGCCACCCGGAGGCTTCTCGCCGCCAGGGGGCTGCTCTTCCTCGCAGGGTTGCTCCTCATCGGGTCCTTCCGACGGGGGCTTCCCTCCACCCGGGGTGTGTCCCTCGGGCGGTGGAGTCCCTTCCGGGCCGTGCCAGCCAGGGCTTCCGTGGTCGGACCCCGAACTTCCGTGGTCCTCCCCAGAGTCTCCGTGGTCGGATCCATAACTTCCGTGATCCCCACCGGAGTCGCCGTGATCAGACCATGACTTGCCATGGCCGGATCCGGAGTCGCCCTTGGACGAGTGGCCGCCGCCGGCGAATGCATCGCCGGCGTTCACCAAGAAGAGCCAGAGCGCGATGGCAAGCACGGAGAGGGCAAAAAGCCCCCGCCGTGTGCCAGCGGCACTCGGCTCGGAAAGGTGCATAGATTCTCCCTTCGCGGGTTTCATAGGCGGCAAAGACGGAACCGGCCGAACCCACCCGGCTAGCCCCGCGGAGGGGACGAGTGAAACAGCAACCTCGGATGTTTTCCCGCGGGAACCGGAACGAATGCTCCCAATTTGCGTCGAAAACGCTCTAACTGCGCGGACTTCGAGGCTGGTCTCAGTGCGTCCCCTGAGGGCCGCAGCATAAGCATCCGGAGGGCGCTCGCGCGCTGCCGGGCCGGCGAGCGGGAGGCTTTGAGGCGCCGAATCGCGGGGTTACATAACCGGTTACACCGGCAAAGCCGCTGCTAAGGGCCTGAAACTAGGACACTTCGGCTTCTTCGCGGCCCTGCAGGCGATCGCGGCCCCGTTGCACGGCCGCGATGAACTTCGTGAGGTTGACCTCGAGGGTGTTCAGGATGTCGTCCGCGTAGTCCTCGGCGCCGAGCCTGATCTCGCGCTCGCGCGCGCGGGCGTCCTCGATGATCTCCTCGGCCTGCCGCTCGGCCTGCTTGACGATCTCCTCCTCGCCGATCAGGCGCACCTGCTCCTCGCGCGCCTCCCGGACGATGCGCTCGGCCTCGCGCTTCGCCTCGGCGAGCATCTCCTGCCGCTCCTTCACGATCCAGCGCGCCTGCTTGATCTCCTCGGGGATCGTGGCGCGCATCTGGTCGAGGATGTCGTAGACCTCCTCCTTGTCCACGCGCACCGTGTCGGTGAGCGGGACGACCTTGGCGTTGTGGATCGTGTCGTCGAGCTTGTCGATCAGGACCAGGACGTCCATGACCTTCCTAACTCCACGAGGCCGTGGGCCCCGCGCTCCGGTTGATCGGCTTTGACGTCACGTTCTCAGGTCCCCCAGTTCGTCAGCGCTTTAGCTCTTCCTGCAACCGTGCCGCCACCGCATCGGGCACGAGCCCGCTGATGTCGCCACCGAACATGGCCAGTTCCTTGATCCCGCTGGAGGACAGGAAGCTGAACTGTGGCGCGGCCATCAGGTAGATGCTCTCGATGTCGGGCGCCATCTTCCGGTTGAGCTGGTTCATCTCGAACTCGTACTCGAAGTCCGAGATCGCCCGCAACCCCTTGACGATGGCCTTGGCACCGTTCACACGGGCGAAATCGACGAGGAGCGTATCAAAGGGTTTTACCTGCACATTGGACAAATCCGCGGTGGCATCGCCGATGAAGCCGACGCGCTCCTCCGCGGAGAACAGGGTCTTGCTCTTTCGGACCGGCTGGTTGACCACTCCGACGATCACGTGATCGAACACCGAGGCGGCGCGTCCGATGATGTCGAGGTGGCCCATCGTGACCGGGTCGTAGGACCCCGGAAGGACCGCGGTGCCGCCGTAGCGCTCAGCCATGGATGGCTATCCGGGTATCGCCATAGGTCCGCTCGCGGAGGAGCGGAAGCGAGATATCGAGCGGCGTGCGCTTGCTTGATTCGGTCACGATCAGGGCGTCCTCGGTGAGCACCGCCGGGAGGGCCGCGGACAGCGGCTCGCTCAGGCGGGACGCGGAATCATACGGGGGGTCGACGAATACAAGGTCGAAGGAGTCCTCGCAGGCCCCCAGGAACCGCAGCACATCCTGCCGGCGGACCTCGGCGCCGGGCACCCCGATCGCGTCGAGGTTGCGCCTGATCGCGGCGGCCGCGGCGTGGTCGGTCTCGACGAACACGGCCGAGGCGGCGCCCCGCGACAGCGCCTCGATGCCGAGCGCGCCGGAGCCCGCGAACAGGTCGAGCACGCGCGCGCCGCGGACGTCGCCCAGGATCGCGAACAGCGCCTCCCGCACCCGATCCGACGTCGGTCGCGTGCCGCGTCCGCGCGGGGCATGAAGCCGGCGCCCGCCGTACTCGCCGGCCACCACCCTCATGCGGGGATCGGGTCGAGCTCCGAGCCGAAGCGCGCGCCCACGGCGTCGCGGAGCAGCGCGTGCTCGGGCTCGCTCAGATCGGGGTCCGCGCGGAGCAGCTCGTCGGCGCGGTCGCGAGCGCGGGCGAGCAGCTCCGTGTCCTCGGGGAGCCGAGCCACGCGCAGCTCGGGCAGGCCGTGCTGGCGGGTGCCGAGCACGTCGCCCGCGCCGCGGATCTCGAGGTCGACCTCGGCGAGCCGAAAGCCGTCGTCCTCGTTTGCGATGGCGTCGAGCCGCGGGAGCTTCGCGTCGCCGAACAGGATGCAGAGCGAGCTATGGCCCCCTCGTCCCACCCGGCCGCGCAGCTGGTGAAGCTGGGAGAGCCCGTAGCGCTCCGCCGCCTCGATCAGCATCACGGTCGCGTTCGGCACGTCGATGCCCACCTCGACCACGCTGGTGGCCACGAGCACGTCCGCCTCACCGCCGGCGAAGGCCTCCATCGCGGCCTGCTTGGCCTTCGACGGGAGCTGGCCGTGGATCAGCTCCACGCGCTGCTCGCGGAACTCCGTCGAGCGCAGGCGCTCGAACTCCGCCGTGGCTGCCTTGGCCTGGAGCGTCTCGGACTCCTCGACGAGCGGGCAGACCACGAAGCACTGGCGGCCCTGCGCGATCTCCTCGCGAATGCGCTCGTAAGCGCGCTTGCGCGCCCGGGCGCCGTCGACCACGAAGGTCTCCACCGGGCGGCGGCCCGCCGGCAGCTCGCGCAGAGCGGTCGCGTCCAGGTCGCCGTAGGCGGTCAGCGAGAGCGTGCGGGGGATCGGCGTGGCGGTCATGTGCAGCGCGTGCGGGACCAGCCCCTCCGGGGCTTTGGCGTCGAGCGCCGCGCGCTGGCGCACTCCGAAGCGGTGCTGCTCGTCTACGACCACCACGGCGAGATCCCTGAACTCGACCGGGTCCTCGATCAGCGCGTGCGTGCCCACGACCAGCTGCAGCGCGCCCGACCCCAGCGCGCCGATCAGGTCGCGCCGCCGGGCGGCCGGGGTCGAGCCCGTGAGCAGCTCGACCGGGATGTTCCCGCCGAGCAGCCTGTCTAGCGTGCGGTGGTGCTGCTCGGCCAGCGTCTCCGTGGGCGCCATCAGCGCCGCCTGGGCGCCGTTCTCGACCGCGCGGAGCATCGCGTGCAGCGCCACCACGGTCTTGCCGGCGCCCACCTCGCCCATCAGGAGCCGCTGCATCGGCCGCTCCTCGCCGATGTCGGCGTCCAGCTCCTCCATCGCGCGCTTCTGATCGCCGGTGAGCTCGAAGGGGAGCGACCAGCGCCAGCGGTCCACCACCACTCCGCGTGCCGCCAGCGGGCGCGCGCGGCGACCCTCGCGGCGCGAGCGCCGGCGCCCGGCCACCGCCAGCTGCAGCAGGAGCAGCTCCTCGAACGCCAGGCGGTGGCGCGCGCCGCTCTCGTCGTCCTCGCTGTCCGGGAAGTGGGCGCCGACCAGCGCGGCGGCGCGCTCGGCCAGCGCCTCCTCGACGCGCAGGCCGGCGGGTAGCGGCTCAGGCGTGTGCAGGAAGCGCCCGCGCGCGTCCCACAGGAGCTCTCGCAGGCGGGCGGCACTGAGGCCCTCGGTGGCGGGATGGACCGGCACGAGGCCCACGGTGTGGACCGGGGCGTCCGCTCCGCCGAGCGGCTCGTGCTCAGACACCCAGAACTCACCACGGCGACGGAGCCTGCCGTGGAGCAGCACCTGCGACCCCTCGCCGAGCTGACGGGCGATCCAGGGCTGGTTGAACCAGACCGCCATCAACGGGCCGCTCTCGTCCGCCGTCCGCGCCTCCACTCGCTTGCGCCGCCGGTCGCGCATCGGCCGGATGCTCACCGAGCGCACCACCACCGCCACCGTGGCCTCCTCTCCCAGGGCGAGGTCCGCCACGCGACGGACCTCGCGACGGTCCCGGTGCGAGTGCGGGAGGTGCTCGACGAGGTCGCCGTAGGTCTCGATTCCGAGGCTCACGAGCGCCTTTCCCGCGGCGCCCGGCAGTGTCACGCTCTCCTCCAGGGGCTCGGCCCGCGGATACGAGCGAATCGGGGCGGAGCGGATCTGATCGGCGGTGAGCTCCGCCGTCGATGCGAAGCCGGTTACTCCGCGCAGAGCAGCCACCACCAGGCGGGTTGCCCGCCCTCGTGGTACTCGACCTCCACCCCGTCCGGCACGTGCGCCTCGATCCACTCGCGGTCGAGCGGGGCCCCCGCCCCGGCCAGGCAGGTGACGAGCTCGCTTCCGCCGGCGAGCCGCTCCAGGGTGGCCGCGAGGGTGCGCTCGGGATCTCCCCAGGCCACCAGCTCGCCGCCCTCGTAGCCGAGCGCCTCGCCGGCGGCGAACCGGCCGCGGGCGTCGTCGCGCGCGGCGGGCGCCACACCGCCCACGCGCAGGACGTCGGCGGCGCGGCCCACGGCCTCGGCGTTCTCGTCGGCGCCTCTGGCCGGATCGAACGCCAGCAGGGCCGCGAGCCCCTCCTGCGGGGCTGTGGTGGGCACCACGCGCGCGGGCTTGTCGGACAGGTCGGCCGCCCGCTCGGCGGCCAGGATCACGTTGGGGCTGTTCGGCAGCACGAGCACCTCCTCGCCGCCGGCGGCGTGGACGCCCGCGAGCAGCTCGTACGTGGACGGGTTCATGGTGGCGCCGCCGTCCACCACCAGCACGCCCAACTCCTCGTAGAGGCGCCTCACGCCCGCGCCGCTTGCCACGGCGACGACCGTGCAGGTGGCCCGCGCGACGGGCGCCCGCTCGGCCAGCCGCGCCGTGCGCTCGGCCACCTGGTCGTGCATGTCGGCTACGTCGAAGCGCGAGACCTCGCCCGCCTCGTCGAACACCGCGACGGCGCGCTCCGGGTCGTCGGTGTGCAGGTGGACCCTGATGGTGCGCTCGTCGCCCACCACCAGCACGGAGTCCCCGATCGCCTCGAGGCTGGGCACGAACGAGCCGGCCACGAGACCGGCTCCGGTGACCGCGAAGTTGGTGCAGAAGCGGAAGCTCGACGACTCGTGCTCGGGCCGGTGAAGGGCCGCCGGGGCCAGCTGGTGCTCGAGCTCCGGCGCGGCGCTGCCCCGCAGGGCCGCGAGGCAGCCGGCCACGATCACCGTGAGGCCGTAGGCGCCCGCGTCGACCACCCCGGCCTCGCGCAGCACCGCCAGCTGCTCCGGTCCGCGCTCCACCGCCTCCTTGCCGGCCTCGAGAGCGTTCTCGAGCACCTGTGCCAGCAGCTCGTCCTGCTCGTCCGCCGTGGACTCGGGGCCGAGCCGCTGGGTGTCCATGTGAGCGAGGTCGTGCGCCACGCGGCGGGACATGGCCCTCACCGCCGAGAGCATCGTGCCCTCGGCGGGGTCGCGAACGGAGGCGTATGCGGCGTCGGCGGCTCGCGCCAGGGCCGCGGACACGAGCACCGGGTCCACGAGCTCGCCATGACGGCTGGCGAGCTCCTCGGCAGCGCCGCGCACGATCTGCGAGAGGATCACCCCGCTGTTGCCGCGGGCGCCCAGCAGCGCGGCCCGGGCGACCGCGGCCACGATCTCGTCGCGGCCCTGCACGTCGAGCGGCCGGCCGTTCATCCGGTTGAGCTCGTCGAGCACGGCGCGCATGGTGAGCGCCATGTTGTCGCCCGTGTCGCCGTCGGCCACGGGGAAGACGTTGAGGTCGTTCACTTCCTCGCGGCGATTCTCGAGCTCCGCCAAGGCGGCCGCCACCACACGCCGAAACCGGACCAGGCTCTCCTCGGGCACGTGAGCTTTGTACACCGCCGGGCGGCGGTGTTACCGCCTCAGACGGCGCGTCAGAGGGCTTTTGTGACCTTCGAGGCCTTTAGGCAACGCGTGCACACGTACTCGCGTCGGGGCGTCCCGTTCACCGAGATCCGCACCTTCTGGAGGTTCGGGTTGAAGCGCCGCTTGGTGGCCACCATCGAGTGGCTGCGGCTGTGGCCGAACGCGGGACCCTTCCCGCACGAGTAGCAGACCTTGGACACGGCGGCTGAGGCTATCAGCAGCCTGGTTTCGAAAGATGTACGGACGGGTACACGATGGATATTCCAGCGCCGGTGTGGCGCTGGTCGGGCCATATGGGGGGAAAGATCGGATGAGGACTCGCGTTGGACGGGCGGCACTGACCGCCGTCGCTCTCTGCATCTCCGTGCTCGCACTCGCTCCGGCGGGCGCCGCAGCCGCCACCACCCGCTACAGCCTGGCCAACGGCTGTTACGCGCTGCGCGCGATCAGCGGGGGCCAGTATGTCGTCAAGAGCAACAGCTCCTACTTCGCGAACGGAGCTACGCTCGCCGCCGCGACGCCGTTCCGGATGCAGGCCACCGCGCTCGGCAGCTACCTCCTCTACGGGCCCGACGCCACGATGCCGTCCGTGGGCCTCCTGAACCAGATCAGCCCCACCCCCACCGCCGGCCAGCCGGCCGACTGGACCGTCGATACGGGAGCCGGAGGCTTCACGCTCAAGTCAGTCAAGACCGGCCAGGGCGTGGCCGCGGGCCTGGCAGGCAAGCTCGGCCTGGTGGCCGCGGCGAGCGCCCACGGCTTCAACTTCGTGGCCGCCCAGGGATGCGCGAAGTTCCCTGAGATCGAGGTCAACGTGACCGGGACGCCCTTCAAGGGATCGAGCCCGACCGCCAAGGTGCGCGGCTTCCTCGACGACCACATCCACCTCGGCGCCTTCCAGTTCCTCGGCGGGCGCTTCCACTGCGGGCGGCCCTGGAGCCCCTACGGGGTGAAGGCGGCCCTCACGGACTGCCTGGACCACCAGCCGAACGGCGCGGGCGCCGTGGTCGAGAACTTCATCAGCACCGGCTCCCCGGTGGGCACCCACAGCACGGAGGGCTGGCCGAGCTTCGCCGGCTGGCCGCGCGACGAGTCGCAGACCCACGAGGGCACCTACTGGAAGTGGATCGAGCGCGCCTGGCGCTCGGGCCTGCGGATCATGGTCAACGACCTGGTCGAGAACCGCGCCCTCTGCGAGCTCTATCCCCTCAAGAAGAACAACTGCAACGACATGGTCAGCGCCTACAAGCAGGCCGAGGACATGCATGCCCTGCAGGACTACATCGACGCCCAGTACGGCGGACCGGGCAAGGGCTTCTTCCGGCTCGTCAAGAGCTCGGCCGAGGCGCGCCGGATCGTCAACGAGGGCAAGCTCGCCGTCGTGCTCGGGATCGAGGTGTCCGAGGTGCTCGACTGCGGGCAGCTCAACGGGACCCCCAACTGCAACACCAGCAAGATCGACGTGGAGCTCGACAAGCTCTACGGCATCGGCGTGCGCTCGCTGTTCCCCGTCCACAAGTTCGACAACGGGCTCGGCGGCACCAAGTTCGACAGCGGCGGCACGGGCGTGCTCGTGAACACCGGCAACAAGTGGGTGACCGGGCAGTTCTGGGCGGCCGACCACTGCGACGACCCGGACCACGACAACACGCCCACCCCGATCGGGAACGAGCAGGCCCAGCTCGTGTACACGCTGTTCGGCCCCGTGCTCACCCAGCCGCTCTTCCAGGGGCAGCTGCCGGTGTATCCGCCCGGCCCGCACTGCAACCCGAAGGGTCTGACCGCACTGGGCGAGTACGTGATCCGCTCGATGATCAAGAAGGGCATGATCGTCGAGACCGACCACCTGAGCATGAAGGCGCGCCGCCAGGTGCTCACGATCCTCGAGGGCTCGAAGTACCCCGGCGTGATCTCGAGCCACTCCTGGGGCGACCCGGGGAGCCAGAAGCGCCTACAGCGCCTCGGCGGCCTCGTGGGCCCGATCTCGACCGTGGCCACCACCTTCGTGGAGGAGTGGCGCGCGGCCCGGGCGAACCGCGACCCGCGCTTCCTCTTCGGCACCGGCTTCGGCTCGGACATCAACGGGCTGCACTCTCAGCCCGAGCCGCGCGCGAACGCCGCGTCGAACCCGGTGCGCTACCCGTTCCGCTCGTTCGACGGCGGCAGCGTCATCGACAAGCAGCGCTCCGGCACGCGGGTCTACGACGTCAACACCGACGGCGTGGACCACTACGGCCTCTATCCAGACTGGATCGAGGACCTGCGCAAGGTCGGCGGCCAGCAGATCGTGGACGACATGGCCAACGGCGCCGAGGCCTACCTCCAGATGTGGGCGCGCTCCGAGGCGGCCGCGCGCTGAGGGCGTCTTAGCCGTACCGTTTCCGGCGATGGCCGGGACTGGTTCCGCGAAACTCGTGGTGCAGGAGCTCTTCGGGCGTCTAGCCGCCGGGCGTCTCGACGACTCGCTCGCCCTACTCCACCCCGACGTGGTGATCGTGATCCCGCCCTCGATGTCGGCGGAGCCCGACACCTACACGGGGCTCGAGGGCGCCCAGCGGTACATGGCCGGCTTCGAGGGACTCATGGACGAGGTGCGCTTCGTCCCGAGCACGATCGTCGAGGAGGACGGGCGGGTGCTCGTGGAGTTCACCCTCGCCGGTCGTGGCGCCCACAGCGGCATCGAGGCCACCCAGCACGCCGCCGGGGTGATCTGGGTCGAGGACGATCTCATCACTCGGATCGAGTCCCACCCGGACCTCGACACCGCGCGTTCGGCTACGCGCGGCCGCTAGCCGCGGGCTATGGTCAGCTCATGCGCAGACTGACGATCGCCGGACTGGCCCTGACCGCCCTTCTCCTCACGGCCGTGCCGGCCCACGCGGCCAACCGCTGGATCCAGAAGAAGGCGCCGCTCAACATCGCGCATCAGGGCGGCGAGGACGAGTTCCCGTCGAACACGATCTACGCGTTCCGCAAGGCGCTGCGTGTGGGCTCCGACATGCTCGAGCTGGACGTCGGCGTGACCAAGGACAACAAGGTGATCGTCATGCACGACACCACGGTCGACGGCAAGACCAACGGCACCGGCAACGTCTCCTCGCTGACGCTCAGGCAGATCAAGCGACTGGACGCCGCCTACTGGTTCGCGCCCAAGGCCGAGTCGCACTACAGCCACAGCCTTCCCGCGTCCGCCTACCGCTTCCGCGGCATCGCGACCGGGAACAAGCGGCCGCCGCGGGGCTTCAGGGCCAAGGACTTCCGCGTCCCGACGCTGCGCCAGGTCATGCGAGCGTTCCCGCACACGCCGATCAACATCGAGATCAAGGGGCGCACGCCCGCCGAGGCGGAGTCCGAGTACATCTACAACGCCGAGGTACTCGCCAAGTTCCTGAAGAACACCAAGCGCCGCGACCTGATCGTGGTGTCGTTCCTGCAGCCGGCCGTGGACCGCTTCCACGAGCTCTTGCCGCGGATCGACGTGGCCCCGGGAATCGCCGGCGCGGCCGTGTGGATCTTCGGGAGCGGATCGCCGGGTCCGGGAGTGGCCGCCTTCCAGGTGCCGATCACGTTCGGTCCCACGGCGATCACGACCGCGGAGCGCGTGGCACGCGCCCACAGCGAGGGCTACGCCTGGCAGAACTGGTTCTCGGGCGACGACAGCGACTCGGCCGACAGCTGGCGGGCGCTGATCGACATGTGCGTGGACGGGACCATGACCGCCCACCCGCGTGCGTACGAGCGCGTGCTGCGCTCGCACCCGCGGCCTGCAAGCTGCAAGCTTTAGGAGAACATCGGTGCGCAGCCGGCCGAGCCGGCTGCTTCCGCTAAGCGCCCTCGGCCTTCTGCTTGAGGCCGTCGGCGGCGTTGCCGAGCAGGAAGTCCCGCACCGCGGTCTCGGCCGGGCCGCGCAGCAGCATGCCGAGCATCCGGCCGGGATCGGCCTCGAGCGCGTAGACGGCGCGCGTGCGGCCTGAGCCCAGGTCCTCGAACGCCCAGGAGCCCACCAGCGACTTGGTGTCGCCCTTCTCCTGCACCCAGCTCAGGCCGGTGGGCGGGTCGTAGGAGAAGCGAAGCACCGCCTTGACGGTCTTCACCTTCGCGTCGGACTCGGTCTCCACGAGCAGCGGCCGCTTCTCGGCGTCGCGCTCGAGCACCTCGACGTCCTTCAGCGAGCCCTGCCACTCGGCTGCGTTCGCGATGTCTGCCGCGATCTCGTAGACGCGCTCGATCGGCGCGTCGATCTCCACGGTTCGGTCACCCTTGATCATTCCCATCGGCGCGACTCTAACCGTGCGCGGCCAGCGGCGGCGCGAGCGCGTGCCGGCCGCCGGCCACCACTGCAGCTCCGCCCAGGCCCACCGCCACCGCCACGCCGACCGCGGCGCTCCACGAGCCTGCCTCCACCACGACGCCCGTGACCGCCGCGCCGAGTGCGACGCCCGCCACGAGCGCGGTGAGCGGCCAGGTGAACGCCTCCGTGGCGGTCCCCGCCGGGGCCAGCCGCTCTACGAGCTGGTTGCGGGAGGAGATCAGGGGAGCGATCGGCAGGCCGGCCAGCAGCGCGAGGACGATCATCACCGCCGGCGACGTGGCGAATGCGAGCGGAGCGATGGCGAGCGGGAGCAGCACGGCGAGCCTCATGTGCGACCGCAGGAGCGGGAGATGCGTTCCGCGCACGCCCCAGGCCAGGCCCGCGACGCCGCTCGCCAGCGACCAACTGGCGAGGAGCACGCCGGCCAGCTCCTTGGAGCCCTCGGCCTCGCTGAACGCCGGGAGGACCACCTCGATCGACCCGAGCGTGAACCCCACCGGAACGCTGGCGAACACGAGCACGCGGAGACCCGGCGCGGCGAGCGCCCCGAGTCCGCGCGCCGAGCTGCCGGCGTCGGCGAGCTCCGGGCCGGGGCGGGAGCGGAGCGTCCTCAGCAGGAGCGCCGTGCCGGAGAGCACGCAGACCGCGGATGCGATCAGCGCGTATTCCGGCCCGACGGTGGCCACCAGGACCGTGGTCAGCAGCGGACCGAAGACGAACACGACCTCGACGAGCACAGAGTCGAGGGCAAAGGCGCTCGGGATCAGCTCGGGCCGGTCCGTGAGCAGGAACGGCCAGCGCGAGCGCAGCACCGACGTGACGGGTGGAATCGCCGCGCCGGCGATGAACGAGGCCACCACGAGCAGACCGGTGCCGGCGCCCGCGGCGCCCGCCGCCCAGACCGCCATCAGCCCGGCGGCGTGCAGCACTGCGAGCGGGAGCAGCATGCCGAGGCCGCGCCGGTCCACCAGGCGGCCCTGGAACGGCGCGCCCACACCGCCGCCGAGCGCGAGCGCGCCGGCCGCGGCTCCCGCCGCCGCGTACGAGCCGGTGACCTCGCGCACGTAGAGGAGGATGGCCAGCCCGCTGATGCCGATCGGGAGGCGCCCGATCAGGGTCGCCAGCACCACCGGGGCCACGCCCGGGGTGCGGAGGATGCGTGAATAGACGGCCACCCATCGAGGATGGCAGCCCCGTGAACCTAGGCCGTGGCCAGCACCTTCTCGAACGTGGCCAGCGCCGTATCCACCCCGGCGCGGTCCACGTCCAGGTGGGTCACGCAGCGGATCCGGCCGCGCCCCGCCGAGCTGATGCGCACGTCCTCCGCCGCCAGCGCCGCGATCACGGCGGCCGGATCCTCCACGGAGGCGATCACGATGTTCGTCTCCTGCGGCAGCACGTCCAGGCCGAGCGAGCGCAGACCGTCCGCCAGCACACGCGCGTTCTCGTGATCCTCGGCCAGCCGCTCGACGTGGTGGTCGAGCGCGTAGAGGCCTCCGGCCGCCAGCATTCCCGCCTGCCGCATCGCCCCGCCGAGCATCTGCTTCCAGCGCCAGGCGTCCTCGATCAGCTCGCGCGAGCCGCACAGCACAGCGCCCACCGGCGCTCCGAGCCCCTTTGAGAAGTCGAGCCAGGCGGTATCGAAGCCGGAGGCGTAGTCGGCGGCCGGCACACCTGCGGCCACGACCGCGTTCAGGAGCCGGGCGCCGTCGAGATGGGTCCGCATCCCGTGGCGGCGCGCCACGTCCTGCACGGCCTGGATCTGCTCGAGCGGCCACACCCGGCCGCCGCCCATGTTGGTGGTCTGCTCGATCGCCACGAGGCGGGACCGCGGCATGTAGCGGTCATCCGGCCAGAGCGCCTGCTCGACCGCCTCGGCCGTGAACATTCCGCCGTCGCCGTCGAGGCGGTTGACCATCGCGCCCGCCAGCTCCGCCGGGCCGCCGGCCTCGGCCACGATCGGATGCGACCAGCGGTGAAGGAGCAGCTCGTCGCCGCCGGCGCGGATGTGCAGCCGGAAGCCGATCCCGTTGCACATCGTGCCGCTCGGGAGGAACAGGCCCGCCTCGTGCCCGAGCAGCTCGGCCACCCGGTCCTGGAGGCGGTTGACGGACGGGTCCTCCCGCTTCTGCTCGTCACCCACCTCCGCGCCGGCGATGGCCTGGCGCATGCCGTCGGTGGGCCGTGTCTGCGTGTCGCTGTAGAGATCGACCAGCGCCATCGTCAGCCGAGCTCCCGGCGCAGGGCAGCCATCCGGAGCACGGCACGCGCGGCGTCCTCGCCCTGGTGGCGCTTGCCCCCTCCCACCCGCGCCAGCGCCTGCTCCATCGTGTCGACGGTGAGCACCCCGAACGCGCACGGCACCCCGGTGTCCAGCGACACCCGCGCGATCCCGCTCGCTGCCTCCTGGCAGACGTAGTCGTAGTGGTCGGTCTCGCCGCGGATCACGGCGCCCAGGCAGGCCACCCCCGCGTAGCGGCCCGAGTCGGCGCAGTACTTGGCCACCAGCGGAAGCTCGAAGGCGCCCGGCACCTCGTAGACATCCAGCTCGGCGCCGGCCTCGTCGAACACCCGGCGCGCGCCGTCCATGAGCCGCGCCGCCAGGTCCTCGTAGAACCGGCCCACGCAGGCCGCGTACCGGTCCGTCATTCGTGAGCGCGGGGTGCGGGGCCCTGGCCGTAGAGGTCGGCCTCGTCGTTCGCCCGCTCGCGATCCTGGATGCGCTCCTCGAGGATCATCTCCTCGTCGAGCGCCAGCCCCTGGTGGTGGAGCAGGTGGCCCATGCGCTCCTTCTTCGCACGCAGGTACTCGCGGTTGTGCTCGCCGGGCGGGTGCTCGATCGGCACCTGGTCGGTGACCCTGAGGCCGTATCCCTCGAGACCCACGATCTTCTTCGGGTTGTTCGTGAGCAGCCGGATCGAGCTGAGGCCGAGGTCCACCAGGATCTGGGCGCCGATTCCGTAGTCGCGCAGGTCGGCCGGCAGCCCGAGCTGGACGTTGGCGTCGACCGTGTCGAGGCCCTCCTCCTGGAGGCGGTAGGCGCGCAGCTTGTTGAGGAGCCCGATGCCGCGCCCCTCCTGGGCGAGGTAGAGCAGCACGCCGCGGCCCTCGTCGTGGATTCGCAGCAGCGCGTCCTCGAGCTGCTCCCCGCAGTCGCAGCGCAGCGAGTGGAAGACGTCCCCCGTGAGGCACTCGGAGTGCACGCGCACGAGCACGTCGTCCTGTCCGTCAACCTCGCCGCGGACCATCGCCACGTGGTGCTTGTCGTCCACGAGCGAGCGGTAGCCCACCACGTTGAACTCCCCGAACTTGGTCGGCAGCTGGGCCTCCACCACCCGCTCCACGAGCTTGTCGTGGCGGCGCCGGTAGGCGATCAGGTCGGACACGGTGATCATCTTCAGTCCGTGCTCGGCGCAGTACCCCTCGAGGTCGTCCACGCGGGCCATCGTGCCATCGTCGTTCATCACCTCGCAGATGACGCCGGACGGGTTGAGCCCGGCCAGGCGCGCCAGGTCCACGGCCGCCTCGGTCTGGCCGGTGCGCTCGAGCACTCCCCCGGCCTTCGCCTTCAGCGGGAAGATGTGGCCGGGCTGGACCAGGTCGCTCGGCCGCGCGTTGGGATCGATGGCCACCTGGATCGTGCGCGCCCGGTCGTGGGCCGATATGCCCGTGGTGATCCCCTCGCGCGCCTCGACCGAGACGGTGAACGCGGTCTGGAAGGGAGACTCGTTCTTGGCCGCCATGAGGTCGAGTCCGAGCTCGTCGCATCGGTTCGGGGTCAGCGCCAGGCAGATCAGCCCGCGCCCGTGCTTGGCCATGAAGTTGACGGCCTCCGGCGTGGCGAACTGGGCCGCGAGCGTGAGGTCGCCCTCGTTCTCGCGGTCCTCGGCGTCGCACACGACCACCATCCGCCCCTCGCGGACGTCCTCGATCGCGTCCTCGATGGTGCTGAACGGAGCGCTCATGCCACATCCCCGTTGCCGGGCCGCGCGCCCCGCCACGCCTTCTCCACGTACTTGGCCAACACGTCCACCTCCAGGTTCACGGTCCGGCCGGGCTCCGCGGAGCCCAGCGTGGTGCGCTCGAGCGTCTCAGGGATGAGAGACACGGAGAAGCCGCCATCGTCCACCTCGGTCACGGTCAGGGATACACCGTCCACGGCGATCGACCCCTTCTCGACCACGTAGCGCAGCAGCTCGGAGGGAGCGGCCACGCGGACCACGCGGGCAAGGCCCTCGTCGGTCACGCTCTCCACGCTCCCGGTGCCGTCCACGTGGCCCTGCACCACGTGCCCGCCGAGCGGATCGCCGGCTCGGAGCGGCAGCTCCAGGTTAACCTCGTCGCCCTCCGCGAGCGGGCCCAGCGAGCTGCGCTCGAGCGTTTCCGCCATGAGGTCGGCCGCGAACGAGCCGCCGTCCGGCTCGCGGGCGGTGAGGCAAACGCCGTTCACGGCGATCGACTCGCCGCCGCTGAGCTCAGCCGCCAGCTGCGTGCGCACCCGCAGGCGCGCGCCGCCATCGGCCCGCTCGATCGCCTCGACGGTGCCCTTGCCCGCCACGAGCCCGGTGAACATCAGCGCGTCACCACTCGGTGAGCCTCGCCTCGATCAGCACGTCGTCGTCGATCCGCTCGGTGTTCACCGACAGCGCATGCACGGCCGCCGAGATGGCCTCTGCGCCGAGCCCCTCCACCACCGTGCGAGCCTCGCGCCCCCCTGCCAGCACCGGCGCCACGAAGATCCGCGCCTCGTCGATCTCGCCGGCCTCGAGGAAGGCGCCGGACAGGTGCGGTCCGCCCTCGAGCAGCAGCAGCTGGATGTCCCGGGCACCGAGCTCATCCAGCGCGTGGGCCACGCGCGCGGCCTCGTTCTCGCCGGTGGCCACGATCACGTCCACGTCGGCCGCCTGGAGGGCCTGCACGCTGGTGCGGGACGCGGCCCGCGATGTCACGACGGTCACGGGCACGTCCGGCACGCCCTGCACGAGGCGGCTCGACACCGGCAGCCGCGCCTCCGAGTCGAACACCACGCGGCGCGGCTGGCGCGACACGCCTTCGATGCGCGCCGTGAGCTGAGGGTCGTCGGCCAGCGCCGTGCCGATCCCCACCGCCACGGCGTCCGACTCGGCGCGCCAGCGGTGGGAGCGCGCGCGGCTGGCCTCGCCCGAGATCCACTGCGAGTCGCCGGTGCGCGTGGCCACCTTGCCGTCGAGCGTCATGGCCGACTTGAAGACCACCAGCGGGCGGCCGGTGCGGGCGTGCTTTCGGAAGGGCTGGTTCAGGAGGCGGGCGGCGAAGCCCACCGGTCCGTCCACCACATCCACCCCAACGCCCTCGTCGCGGAGGATCCCAAGGCCGCGGCCCGAGGCCTTCGGCGTGGGATCGTCCGAGGCCACCACCACACGCGAGATCCCGGCCTGCACGATCGCGTCCGTGCACGGCGGCGTGCGGCCGTGGTGAGCGCAGGGCTCGAGCGACACGTAGAGGGTCGCCCCGGTCGGGTCCTCTCCGCAGGCGGCCAGCGCCACCCGCTCGGCGTGCTCCTCCCCCGGGCCGGCGTGGAAGCCCTCGCCGATCACCCGTCCCTGCTGCACCACCACGGCGCCGACGAGCGGGTTCGGGCTGGTGTGACCGCGTGCCTCTGCGGCGAGCTCGATGCTCCTGAGAAGGTGGCGCTCGTCGCGCTCTTTGGCCGCTGTTTCGGGCATTTCGCGAGGTCGCGCGAGCCCAGTTGACTCGCGAGTCAACAGTACCAGCGGCCAGCCAGGATCCCGCTGACCGCCGACCCCCACAACTACGCTGCGCCCGTGCCCCGCCTGCTCCTCGGCCTGATCCTCGTCGCCGGATTCGCCCTGCGCATCTGGAACAACGACTACGGGCTCCCGTACGTGTGGAGCATCGACGAGGGCTCGCACTTCGCGAATCACGCGATCGAGATGTTCTGGCAGGACCTCGACCCGGGCTACTACGAGAACCCGTCCGCGTACACCTACCTCCTCTACGCGCTGCTGCGCGTGATGTACGGCCCGCTCGGGTGGCTCTTCGACCTCCCGTTCGGGAACGTGACGGAGCAGTTCAGCAAGGACCCCGCGCAGATCTGGGTGGCCGCGCGCACGCTCGCCGCCGCGCTCTGCATGGCTGGCGTCGCGGCCGTGTACTGGGCCGCAAGACGGCTCTGGGGCACCCGCGAGGGGCTCGTGGCCGCGGCGGTGCTCGCGTTCGCGTTCCTGCCGGTGGCCTACTCGCGGGTGGCGGTCACCGACGTGGGCGCGCTCGCCGGGATGGCGCTCGCCCTGTATGGGTGCGTTCGGGCCTACGAGGACGGGCGCTGGGTCCACTACGCCCTCGCCGGCGCCGGGGCCGGCCTGGCCGGCGGCTTCAAGTACACCGCGGGCCTGGCGCTGCTTCCGCTCGGCCTGGCTGCTCTGGCGCGCGTGCGCCGCGACCGGCTCCGGGCGCTCGCCGGCCTGGTGCTCGGAACGGCGCTGGCCGCGCTGGTGTTCCTCGTGCTGAACCCCTACCTGCCGGGCTCGTTCGACGCCTGGTGGAACGACCTTCACGACCAGGCGGACGTGGCTTCGGGACAGCCCAAGCCGGGCCAGGAGGAGGGCGGCGCCGGCTACTACCTGGACAGCCTGACCTGGGGGCTCGGCTGGGCCGCGGCCCTGGCGGCCCTGGCGGGCGCCGCGCTCGAGCTGCGCCGCGACCTGATCCGCGGCCTGATCCTCGTGGCGGTGCCGGTGGCGCTGTTCGTCTACCTCAGCCTCCAGGCCCGCTACTTCGGCCGCTGGCTGCTGCCCGCCTACCCGGCGCTGGCGATGCTCGCGAGCGTGGCGCTGGTGCGAGCGGCCGACGCGCTCCCGGCCCGGCGCGGCCGCTTCCCGCTGCGTGCCGTGGCCCTGCCGGCGCTCGTGGCGCTGGTGCTGGCGCAGCCCCTGGCGGCGGACGTACGCAGCGCGCTGGTGCTCGGCCGCGAGGACACCCGCACCCAGGCCCGCGACTGGCTCGAGGCGCGCTACCCGCCGGAGCTGCGCGTGGCGATAGAGCCGGCGGTGCCCGGCCGCTTCTACCGCTCGACCCCGTCCGGCCGGCTGCCCGGCTGGCTCACCCGCTGCCAGGCGCGCGAGGGATGGACGGCGCCGGGCTTCGCGTACGACGGGCCGCGCGGCAAGAGGGTCTGCGTTCGCTTCAAGCCGGGCCAGTTCGCTCGCCCGGATGGCGGCGTGCGGGCGTCGGCGTACCACATGGTGCTCTCGCCCTCGGTGATCGACGACTACCGCCGCTACGGCTACTGCCTCGTGATGACACTCGACGTGGTCCGCGAGCGCGCACTGGAGACCGGCGACCCCGACGTGGCCGCCTACTACCGGCGGCTCGAGCGGGACGCCCGGCTGGTGCGCGAGTTCAGCCCCTACGACTCGGGCGCGAAGCCGGTGCCGTTCAGCTTCGACCTCTCCTACAACTACTACCCCACGGCCTACCGGCGGCCCGGACCCACCGTTCGCCTGTACCGGCTGAACGACTGCCGCCAGGCATACGGCCCTCCCCTGATTCGGATCCCGAAGGTCCGCGAGCTTCCCCCGTTCGCGCCGCGCGACGAGGGCGTGGCCGGTGAGGAGATCTGAGGCGCCCGGGGCCGCGGAGCGCGTTCGCTACGCTCCGGCCGCCCTGGCCCTGAACCCCGCGGAGCGGGCCGCATCACTCCCTCAGATGAGCTCGACTCCCCCCAGTCCATGCGCCTGAGCCGGCGCGGTTTCATCAAGGCCGGCGCCGCCGGCGCTGCAGGAGCGGCGGCGCTCACGGCCGCCGGCTGCGACCTGCCGGGCGAGGGCTCCTCGGAGCCCACCAACGTCCTGCTGCTGATCATCGACAGCCTCAGGCCCGACCACGTGGGCGCGTACGGGTCGCCGCAGGTGCGGACGCCGAACATCGACTGGCTCGCGGCCCGTGGCATGCGCTTCAACCGCGCGTTCCCCGAGGCGATGGTCACGCTGCCGGCGCGGCGGTCGATCTTCACGAGCCGCCGGATCTTCCCGTTCCGGAACTTCAAGCCGAATCCGGAGCTCGGGCGTAGCCCAGGCTGGGAGCCGATCGAGAACCCCGACCAGACCACTTTCACGTCGGAGTTCAAGCGCGCCGGCTACTGGACGGCGCACGTCAGCGACAACCCCTTCCTTGCGTTCACGGGTCCGTACGAGCCCTTCCGCAAGACGTTTTCCCGCTGGGACACGGTCGTCGGCCAGTCCGGGTTCGTGAAGCCACCGGAGACGGTGCCCATGGAGACGGTGGAGCATTGGCTGCCACCTGTCCTGCGGGATGACCGATACGTGCCCGGAATGCGCAAGTACCTGGCGAACACCGGCGAGGGCGTAGACGAGGAACTGACATGCACGGCCCGCGTCCACAAGAAGGCGATCGAGGTGCTGGACGATGCGATCGTGCGCCAGCCGTTCTGCATGACGATCGACTCCTTCGATCCGCACGAGCCGTGGAGCCCGCCGCGCAAGTACCTCGACATGTACGGCGACCCGGACTACGAGGGACCGGAGATAGGCGTCACCCGCTACGGCAACTCGAGCTACCTGACCCCCGAGCAGCTGCGACGCCTCCATGCCGTCTACGCCGCCGAGGTGACCATGGCGGACCACTGGCTGGGCAAGTTCCTGGAGGCGTTCCGGGAGAAGAAGCTCCACGAGAACACCGTGATCCTGCTGCTCAGCGATCACGGCTACCTGCTCGGCGAGCGCGGTCAGACGGGCAAGGTGCCCTCCCAGCTGCACCCCGAGCTCGCCCAGGTCCCGTTCATCGTCGCCCACCCCGATGGGCGCGCCGCCGGCCAGGTGAGCTCGCACTTCGCCTCCACCCATGACGTGGGCCCCACGCTGCTGTCGCTCGCCGGCATCGACCGTCCGAGCTGGATGGAGGGCCTCGACCTCTCCCCGCTCATGGACGGCGACCCCGTGGCATCGCGGCCGTTCCACTACGGGGGCATGTACAACCGCTTCTTCATCCGCACCGACGAGTGGGTGCTCATCGGCGACAACCGCGGCGAGGAGCGCTCCATGTACGACCTCCAGCGCGACCCGCACGAGTTCTTCGACGTTGTGAAGGAGAACCCGAGGCTGAGCGAGGAGCTCTACCAGCAGGTGCTCGAGTCGGCGGGCGGCCCGCTGCCGTACTACGAGGGTCGCCCAACCACTCCAGGCGGCGGCTGACCCCCGAACCCGCGGTACCCCCGTGCACGGCGCGGTGAGAAGCACGATGATGCCTGAGTGCTCGGGGAAAAGGTTCAAGTGGACGGGAGCGGTTGAGCACCCTTCGCTACCTCGAGGGCGTCGGGCTGTTGATCGTGACCGTGGGCCCGGTGGCGTTTGGCGCCCGCGAGCTGCGCCGGCGCCTCCTTCCCGGCTGGGCCGGAGCCCCGGCCTGGGTGGCCGACACGGTCCTCGCCGTCGCGATCCTGATCGCGGTGGCCGAAGTGCTGGGCACGGCCGGCCTCCTCCAGCTGGCGCCGCTCGTGATCGCCTGCGTGGCGGCCGGCGCCGCCACGGCCGTGCTCGCCCGGCATGGCGGCGGCGGGGAGCGGCGGGGGCCGCTCCTCGCGCCCGCCGTTCCCACCGGCCGGCTCGGAATCGTCGCGGCCTGGGGCTCGGGGGCACTGGTCCTCGCCCAGTGGAGCGCCCGCGTGGCCACCGAGTTCGACCGCGGGATGACCACGCCCGACACGATCTGGCAGCACCTCCCCGCGGCCGCGCGCTTCGTCCAGGACGGCTCCATCCGCGACCTCCAGTTCTTCGACCGCGAGCCGTTCACCGTCTTCTACCCCTTCCACTCCTCCCTGCTCCATGCCGAGGGGATGCTGATCTTCGGCAGCGACGTCCTGTCGCCGGTGATCAACCTTGGCTGGCTCGGCTTCGCCCTGCTCGCCGCCTGGTGCGTCGGACGGCCGCGAGGCGTCGGGCCGGCCTGCGTCGTCGCGGTCGCGCTCGTGCTGGGCTCGCCGATCCTCGTGACCACCCAGGCCGGCGGCGCGTACACCGACGTCGTGGTGATCGCGCTCGTGCTCGCCTCGCTGGCGCTGCTCGCGAACGGCGGAGTGCGCGGGTCGCCGCTCGTGCTCGCCGGCGTCGCCGCCGGTCTCGCGCTCGGGACGAAGTTCACCCCGATCCCGACTGTCGCGGCCCTCAGCGTGGGCGTGATCGCCCTCGCGCCGAGGGGCCGGCGCCTGCGGACCGTGGGCGTGTGGGTGGCGGCCCTCGTGCTCGCCGGAGGCTTCTGGTACGGGCGCAACCTGATCCACACGGGCAGCCCGATGCCCGCCTACAAGATCGATCTCGGCTTCTACGCGTTCCCGGACGTGGAGCATCTCCTTGTCCCGCGCGAGACCGTGGCCTCCTACCTGGACGGCGCCGACACCCGGCGGGCGTTCGTCGAGCCCGCTCTGGAGGACAACTTCGGACCGGCGTGGTGGGCGATCATCGCCCTGTCGCTGGCAGGCATGGTCGCCGGCCTGCTCAGCCGCGACGGTTTCGCCCGGATGCTGGCATTCACGGGCATCGTGAGCGTCGCCGCCTACCTGTTCAGCCCGCTCGTGCTGGGCACGGAGGGATTCCCCTATCTGCTCAAGTACAACGTCCGCTACGTCACGCTGGCCGTGGCGCTCGGGCTCGTGGCGCTGGCATGCCGGCCCGGGCTGGGAAGAGGGGCGCCCGGCGCGGCGATCCTGGGCGGTCTCGTGGCGCTCCTGGCCTTCACGCAGGCCGACGACACGCTCTGGCCCACGGCGCACTGGCAGACCGCCGTGGTGGTGGGCCCGGCGGCGCTCGCGCTCGCCGCGCTGCTCGGCTGGCTCGGCAAGCGACGGCGCCGGCCAGCCCTCGCCGTCGGGGCGGTGCTGTTCCTCTTGCTGGCGGCCGGCGGAGCTCTCGTCCACCGGGACTACCTGCGCGACCGCTACACGCGCGCCGCCGCGCTGCGCTTCAAGCTGTCTCCCGTCGGCGGCTTCTGGGAGTGGGCGCGGAACGTGCACGGCGCCCGCATCGCGATGGCCGGCGACTATCTGACCTACCCGCTGTACGGGCGCGACCTCTCGAACCGGGTGGACTACGTGGGCCATCGCGGTCCCCACGGCGCGTTCCTGCCGATCGACACGTGCCCG
Organism: uncultured Thermoleophilaceae bacterium; assembly: GCA_963764665.1. GTDB lineage: Bacteria > Actinomycetota > Thermoleophilia > Solirubrobacterales > Thermoleophilaceae > JACVRW01. Next base: position 29,708 of record CAVXTL010000016.1, read on the forward strand.
GAGTGGCGCCGGAACCTCAACGCGGGGCACTTCCAGTACGTGGTCACGACGCGCCTGCCCGAGGATCTCGAGGGCGCGCCGCCCGCGGACCGCTGGACGCGCTCCGACCCGGCAGCCACGCCGATCGCGACGAACGCGGTCGCGGACGCGGGGCACGCGGCGCTCTTCCGCATCGACGGGTCATTCGATCCGGGCGCATGTCCCAAGCCGCGACTCGCGCTCGTGGGCGGCGGCGATGGCCGCCTGATCCGCCTCTCCTCCGGTGCCGAGATCCCGATCCGGCCGGACGCGGTGACCGGGTTCGTGGAGTCGGTCACTGCCCCGTCGGGCAGCGTTCAGGTAAGCGGGTGGGCCGCCGACGGGAAGCTGCGCAGCCCGGCCCGGCGCATCCTGGTTCTCGACGGCGGGCGGGTGCTGGCCGCCGGCGTCCCGACGCTCGACCGGCCTGACGTAGCCGGCAGCATCGGGCCGGGCGCCGGGCGCTCCGGGTTCCGCATCGTGTTCGAGGACCCGCGCACCACAAAGCTCACCGAACCCGGGCGACTGCGGGTGTTCGCGCTGACCGACCAAGCCGCCTCGGAGCTCCCGCGGCTCGACCAGGAGCCAGGCGGCTAGGCCACACTGACCGTGATCCGCTCCACCGCGTTGTTCACGTAGCCCTTCAGGTTCCAGCGCGGATCGAGCGGCTGCACGTTGCCGGCGGAGTCGGTGGCCCGTGAGCAGACCTCGTGGGTGCCCTCGGGCGCTTGCCAGTCGAACGTCCACATGAGCCACGCCGCCTCCGACACCGGCTCGCCGAGCTCGGCATCGCCGAAGGTCGCGCCGCCGTCGACACTCACCTCGACCCGCGTGATCTCGCCCTGCCCGGACCAGGCGCGCCCGCGGAGCTCGACCGGGCCCGGCTCCAGCGAGCGCTCGCGGCTCAAGAACTCCGGCACTCCCGGAGGAACGAGGAGCGAGCGCGGCAGCATCCTGGACACCGGCGCGCCCGGCGCGCCGTTCTCGTCGTAGAGCCGGTAGGCCACAGAGTTCTGGTACCCGTCGAATGGCTCCGCGAGCGCGGTCACGCGGGTCAGCCACTTGACGTTCGTCATGCCGTACCACTGCGGCACCACGAGCCGCAACGGGAAGCCGTGCTGGGGCGGCAGCGGCTCGCCGTTCATCTCGTATGCGAGCAGGGCGCCGGATTCGAGCGCGTCCTCGATCGACAGGCTGCGGGCGTACGCCTGTTGCGTGCCGCCCTCGACCCCGCGGTCGAGTCCGGTGAAGAGCACCTCCGGCGCGGCCTCTGCGACCCCGGCCTCCTCGAGCACTCCTCTGAGGGGCGTTCCGCCCCACTCGGCGGTGCCCACGGCCTCCGTGAGCCAGGGCTGGCTCAGCGGCCGCGGCGCGAGCAGGGCCCGTCCGTTGCCGGCGCACTCGAACGTCACTGGCAGCGTCACCTTCGGCAGGGCCCGGAGGGCGTCCAGGTCGAACGAGAGCGGCCGCTCCACCTCGCCGTCCACCTCGAGGCGGAAGTCCGCCGGGTCGACCGCGGGAATGTCGTAGTGGATCAACAGGTAGTGAAGCCCCGCGGGTGTGATCGGGTCCCGCAGCGCCTCGAGCGGCAGCCCGTGGTTGCGGGCGGCGAGGCGGAGCTCCTCGGGCGTGATCTGATCGGAGGCGATCGTTCCGGTCGGCGGTGGGTCCGTCATCGCGGGGATGCTAGGCCCCCGCCGGATCAAGGTCCACGCGCACGACCAGGAGGTCGGTGCCCATCAGCCGCACGGTGGCCACGTTGACCGTCGAGCGCCTGCGAGTGCGCGCGATCGCATCCAGCCGCTGCCGCGGATCGTCATCCGGAAGCGTCCGAGCCGTCCCCGCGAGCCAGCGCCGCCCGATTCGGATGCGCACCCGCGGGTTCGCCTCGATGTTCAGCACATAGGCGGCGCGGCGGCCGTGCTCGGCGACGATCCAGAACACATCCCCGTCGAGCCCGTCGGTGACCGGGTTCTGACGAACCCGGCCGGACTTCCTCCCCACGGTCTCGAGAATCGCGGTACCCGGCACCGGAACACCAAGCCGAAACAGCGTCCGCACCAACGGATTGAACGCGTACTTGGCAAGGCTCGTGGCGAACCATCGCTTGCTCACATCCCGAAGTGTGCCGTTCCTGCCGTGGAAGGGCGGCGACGGCTGACGCCGGAGCGCAAGCCCGACCCCTGGGCCCCGAGAACCGACTACGAGTGCAGGGGCTCCTTCATCGAGTCCGTCTCCGGAGCCTCGATGTAGGGCTGCTGCTCGTCCTGGTTCTCCTCCTCGTGATACGCCGACTCGGCGTTCACGGCCCAGATGTCGTGCTCGGTGCCCTTGACGAGGTTGTCCACCGCGCGCATGGCGGTGAGCATCGAGTGATCCGAGTTGTTGTAGCGGTGGAGCCCGTTCCGGCCGACCTGGATGAAGTTGTCGAGGCCGTCGAGCCACGAGCGGATCGCGTGCACGCGCTCGGAGTAGTCGGCGTCGTACATCGGGTACGCCTTGGGCACGCGGACGACGAAGCCGAACTCGAGCTGCTCCTTGCGGGCGAGGCCGAGCTGCTCCAGCTCACGCATTCCGAGGTCGATGAGCTTGTCGTCGTCCATCTCCCACATCTTGTCGCCGGCGAAGCAGAAGAACTCGAGGCCGACGCAGGCCTTGCTCGGGTCGGGCACCATCCACGGGCTCCAGGAGCGGAAGTTCTGGATCCGGCCGACGTTGACCTTCGGGTCGTGGATGTAGATCCAGTTGTCCGGGAAGAGATCCTCCCCGTCGAGCACCACCGAGACGGTGAGGAAGTCGCGGTACCGGAGCCCGCGCGCGGCCGCCATCACCTCGTGCTTGGGCGCCGGATCGGCCATGCCCACCGTGTTGCGCAGCGGCAGCGAGGAGATGACCGCCGAGGGCTCGAACGACGTGCCGTCGCTCACGTGCACGCGCACGCACTTGGAGCCGTCGAACTCGAGCCGGGTGACGCGGTGGTTGAGCAGGACCTTCCCACCGATCTGCTCGATGTCGGTGGTCATCTGCTCCCACATCTGCCCGGGGCCGTAGCGCGGGTAGTTGAACTCGGAGATGAGGCTCGTGACCTTGTCGCCGCGGTTGCCGAAGAACGCAGACCAGGCGGCGCGGAAGAACGACAGGTTCTTGATCCGCTGGGCGGCCCAGTCGGCTCGGATCTCGGACGTGGGCACGCCCCAGACCTTCTCGGTGTAGGACTTGAAGAACTGGTTGAAGAGGAACTTGCCGAAGCGGTTCGAGACCCACTCCTCGTAGGTCTCCTCCTTGCCCTTCGGCTTGACGGCGGCCCAGAGATAGGAGAGCAGCGCCCTGGTCAGGTCGATCGGGCCGAGCTTCTTCATCACGTCCGGGCCGCGCAGCGGGTAGTCGAGGAACTTGGCCTCGCCGTGGCGGTCGCGCCAGTAGATGCGCGACATGCGCGGACGCTTGAGGAACTCCTCCTTCATGATCTCGTGCCAGAGGTCGTCGACCTCCTGGACCTTGGTGAAGAAGCGGTGTCCGCCCAGGTCGAAGCGGTAGCCGTCCCGGACCGCCGTCTTGGCGATCCCGCCCACCTGGTCCTCGGCCTCGAGGATCACCACGGGCAGTCCCTGCTTCGACAGGAGGTATCCGGCGGTCAGGCCGGCTGGCCCCGCGCCGAGGATGACCGTCGGCTTGGTACGGAGCTCGGGGTTGGCAAGCTGGGGCTGTCGGCTGTCGTGGCTCATCCGCTCTTTTCGTAGATAACTCCGCGCACTCCGATTCGCGTGGCCCGGCGGTAGAAGGGAGGCACGACGGCCACGCGCTCGAAGCGCTCGTCGCTCGCCAGCGCTCCGCCCCATTGGGCCGAGCGACGCCTCACGAGCTCGGTCCAGGGCGAGTCCCAGTCGTCCACCCGCGTAGTAACCGGATGCACGATGAGGACGCGACCGCCCGCGGGGAGCCTAGCAAGGAGCGGCTCCAGGTTTTTGGCGGTGGTGGCGTCCTTCATGCGGTCGTAGCCGTCGGTCCAGTCCATCACGCGGTCGTTCTTGACGGGCCCCATCGCGTTGGCGAACGTGAGCTTCGGCGCGCCCCCGAGGCGCTCGAGGTGGTACTCGAGCAGCGGCCCCTGCTCGGGTTGCATGGACAGCACGAGGTCGCCCTTGCGGAGCTCGGGCACCGACGCCACGCGCAGGTCCGCGGCGTTCGACTTGTTGGTGAGCCCGAACGTCCGCGGGATCGCCCAGATCCCGAGCACGATCACGAGGGCCACCAGCCCGAGCTTGCCGGCCCGGGCGAGCCCGACCGCGCTGACGAGCAGGAGCGGCCCGAGGATGACCCCGAGATAGCGGGTCGTCCACGCCGGCGAGACCTGGGACACGATCCATGCGACCGCGAGCGTGGCCAGCGGCACGAGCAGCCCCGCGATCACGGCGCTGCGCTCCCTGTCGTCCACGCGCCGCTGGAGGATCACCGCTATCCCCGAGCCGCCGGCGAGCAGGAGCGCCACGGTGGGCGTGCCGCCGCCGAGGAGCCCCTTCGAGATCTGCACGGGCGCGCCGAAGTTGGGCGCGTTCAGCCAGGGGGCGCCGGTGTGCTGGATCTGGTGCAGCAGCGTGGGCACCCAGGGCAGGTAGAGGACACCGACGCATCCGAACCCGATCAGGGCGTCACGCACGAACGCGCGGCGGTCCGCAGACACGTACCAGCAGGGCACGAGCGCGACTAGCGACCCGGCGGCCATGAAGAGCCCCCAGTTGTGGGTGTACACGAGCAGGGCGAGGAAGATCACGAACGCCGGCAGGTATGAGCGCCGGCGGAAGGCGAACACGTGCAGGAAGGCCGCGGCCGTGAGCAGCGAGAGCAGCAGCATGAGCGAGTACATGCGCGTCTCCTGGGCGTAGTTCGTGAGGAAGGGGTTGACCGCGCAGAGCGCGGCGCAGATCAGGCCGGCGCGCCGTCCGAAGAGGCTCCAGCCGGCCCACATACCGCCGGGGATCGTGAGCAGCGCGATCACCATCGAGAGGCTCTGCGTGTCGGCGGGGCCGTCGCCGAACACGTCGATCCAGACCGACAGCAGCATGTAGTAGAGCGGCGGCGAGCCGTCGACCCGGAGCACGCCGGGGATGTCGAACAGCGGCTGGGAGGCGATCCCGATCGACAGCCCTTCGTCCATCCAGAGCGACTCGCCCAGCGACTTGGTGCGCAGGTACAGCGAGGCCGCGAACAGGACGAAGAGCACTGCCGCAGGGACGAGCAGACCCGTGGAAAGCGGGCCTACGCTCGGAAGGGCACGGGCGCGGGACGCGACGCTTGCCACCGGGCGATCGTAGTGATTCGTGCGGGCGTTTCGGCGCCCGGCGCGGGTCAGGCCGGCGGCGGCGGAGCCGTCGGAGCGTCCCGCCCCGCACGCGGACACGCGGCTCCCCCGGGCACCTGCGGCGCGGTGAGCAGACGCCACTTGCCCTTGGTGGCCACGAGGCGGAAGCGGTCGTCGGTCGGCTTGACCACGAGCGGGCCGTCGGGCACCGTCCGGGTGCGGAACACCGCGCCCGGCGCGGGCGTGACGATCGACCCGACCTGGATTCCGTGGAGGTGGAGGTGGTAGGCCACCAGCTGCGTCTGGAACGGGCCGCTGAATGCCTGGCCGCACGCCACGATGCGGTCGCGCCCGCCCGCCTGCTCGATCAGGCCCTTCAGGTCGTGCCACAGCTGGGCCTCGTGGCGAAGCCCCCCGGACACCCTTCCGGTGTTGTCGGCCTTCTCGACGATGAACGGTGAGAAGATCGCCAGCGAGACGAAGAAGGCCCCCGCCGCGGTGAGCGCGCCGGCGCGCTCGTCCTTGAACGCGCGCGCGCCGAGCCAGCCCACTCCCTGGAGAACCCGCGCGGCGCCCAGTCCGCCGAGCACGCACACGCCCGCGGTGGTCACGATCAGGTAGCGCTGGTTGCCGGCGAACCCTGCCTCGGTCATCCCGGCCACGAGCGCGAACCAGCCGAACGAGCCGGCCGCGACGGCAAGGGTGAGCCCCTCGCGCCGGTGCTTGACCCACATGTAGAGCGCGTAGAGGAAGCCGATGATGATGCCGAGCTTCACCGGCGCGATCACCACCTTGCGGAAGCGGCTGATCAGCTCGAGCGCGGGGTGCTCGGCGAAGGCCGCGCTGCCGGGGTTCGGGTTGTTGGCCCGGGCGCCGGCCCGGAAGGGGTCGCCGGAGCCCCACCACTCGGGCAGGAACCAGAGCGCGGGAACGAGTGCCGCCAGCATCACTAGGCGCGTGCGCAGCCACGGCTCGGCGAACCAGAGCCAGAGCCCGTAGAGCCCGAGGAACGGCCAGACCTCGGGGCGCAGCAGCGCGCCCGCGAAGGCCAGGTAGAGAGCGTGGTCGCGCCGCCCGTCAAGGTGCCGCTCGAAGGCCCAGAGCACGAGCGCCGCGAGCAGCGCCTCCGAGTTCCCGAGCGCCGCGTCGCGCACGAACTTGAAGCTCGAGAACAGCGCCAGCGCGGCGAAGGTCCCGGCCAGCACGCCGTACCAGCCGCCGCCTATCAGCCGGCGCGCCACCCGGTACGTCATCACGCACGCGAGCAGGCCTCCGGCCCGTGCCACGATCAGCCACAGGTAGGGCGCCACGTCGTCCCCGAACACCGAGAACGGCGTCGTGAAGAGGATCGGCAGCGGCTTCCAGGACGGGCCGCCCTCCGTCACGAGGTCGAGGTGAGCGATCTCGCGGCCCCACATGATCCAGGCCCACGGGTCGTAGGTGGGCGTGGAGGGAGTGACCAGGCTGATGGCCGCCACCACGAGGCAGACAGCGATCAGCACGGGCATCGAGCCGCCCCAGCGGATGAGCTCGCGGACGAGGGCGGGCCTGCCGTCGCCGGGATCGGACCGCGGGCGGGCGGGGTCCGAGTCCCGCCGGCGCAGCGGACGCAGCTGTGCGGCGGGCGCCCGCATCAGGGGTGGCTAGGCGACTGTGTCCGTGGCCGCGCGGGCGCGGGGTGGGGTTGGGTCCGCGACCTCGCCCACGCCGCCCGACTCGAGACGGAAGGCCGAGCGCAGGCGGGACCAGCCGCCGTAGCGAGTGACCAGGATCACGAGCCCGACGATCGTGATCGGGATGTAGAGGACGAAGCGCAGCAGCAGCATGTACGTGACCGCCATCGAGCCGCTGGCCCCGAGCCGGCGTGCGCCGAACGCGACGGCGGCGTCGAAGGTGCCGATCGACCCCGGAGCGGCGGGAAGCGCCGCGACGAAGTTCGTCAGCGCGACGAGGTAGAGCGCGCCGGTCACGCTGAAATCCAGGTCGACCGCGTATGCAACGGCCAGGTACACGGCCGCCTCGACCGCCCAGAGCACGAAGGTGCCGGCCAGCAGCAGCGCCCCGCCGCGTCCGAGCAGGGCGCGCGGGGAGTCGGCGAGCGGCCTCAGCCAGTCCCGCGCGCGATCGAAGACGTGGTGGGTGCGCATGAACCACAGCACGATGCCCGCGACCACCAGCAGCACCACTCCGGCTCCGGCCATGACCACCGGCCGGTCGGTGGGCAGCACGCTCGAGCTGAGCGCGCCGTAGACCACGACGACGAAGATCACGGCCAGCGCGAGCAGGTCGAGGATCCGCTCGGCTACCACCGACCCGAGCACGGTGCGCTTGCTCGCGTCGCAACGGCCCGAGAGCAGCACGACCTTGAGCGCCTCGCCGGCGCGGGCGGGCAGCACGTTGTTCCCCATGTAGCCGACGACGGTGAGCGCATACGAGTCGGTTCGCGAGGGCCGGACGCCGGTGAGGCGCAGGATGCGGTACCAGCGCTCGCCGCGCATCAGCGTGGCGACCGCGTAGAGCAGCAGCGCCGCGCCCAGCCACAGGTAGGAGGACGCCTCGTGCGGGAACGTGGGCGCTTCCTGCCGCGAAGCCCACCAGACCACGGCGGCGAGGGCGACCAGCGAGATGACTCCTTGGATGAGCGCGAAGCGTCGGTTCATGGAAGGGACTCGGCGCCCGGACTGCTCGGAGGGCGAAGTACCTGCGCAGCCGCAACCGGCCGCGGGAAGCCGATCGGCGGGCTTCACGGTAGCAGCAGCACCCCCCTGCCGGAAGACCCTGGAGGGCCGGTTCGGCTGAGTCTGACGCTACCCTCCGGCGCCGTTTCTCCGCCGTGCGCGCACTCCTCTCCTCCACCCTGGCCCTGCTCGCGCTGACCGTCGCGCTGCCGGACGCTGCGCGCGCTCAGGTGGGCGCGCCCGAACCCGGAACGCCCCAGCCCGCACCGGAGCTCGAGGTCCAGGCGCCGACCAAGCGCCTGCTGGTCCGCGAGGGCCAGGACGGACGGCTCCTGCTCGGGGGCCGTTGGTACTTCCGCCAGGACGACCTGTTCGTGGGCGAGGCCCAGGGCTGGTATCGCCAGCGCGACCTCGCTGGCTGGAGCCGTGAGCGCGTGCCGAGCAGCTGGAACGCCCAGGACCTCGACCAGAACCGCGCGAGCGTCGGCTGGTACCGCAAGGAGTTCACGCTGCCCGAGGCGCCGAAGGACGTGCAGCGGTTCTGGAAGGTGCGCTTCGAGGGGGTGAACTACCGCAGCACCGTCTGGCTCAACGGGCGCAGACTCGGGAGCTTCGTGGGCTACTTCCCCTTCGAGCTCGATCTCACCGGTCTGCGCCGCGGCCGCAACACGCTGGTGCTGAAGGTCTCGAGCCTGCGCGGCCGGACCGACCTGACCCACTGGCGCCCCGCGCCTTTCAACGGCTTCGGCACGGGCGGCTGGTGGAACTTCGGTGGGATCCTGCGGGAGGTCTACGTACGGCCGATCGACACGATCGACGTCCAGGATGTGCGTGCGCTTCCGCGGCTCGACTGCGTCCGCTGCCGGGCGCGCGTGGCCGTGCGCACCACCCTCCGCAACCTCTCCGGCAAGCCGCGCGACGTGGCGCTGACGCTACGCGTGCGCGGACCCGGGCTGGACGAGCGCATCGCGCTGAAGCCGCAGCGGCTGGCCGCGCGCACGCGGCGCGAGATCGGCACGCGGGTCGACATCGCGCGCCCGAAGCTGTGGCAGCCCGGGAGCCCCGTGCTCTACACGCTGTCCGCCTCGGCGGAGACGGTGGAGCCCAAGCGCAAGAAGCAGAAGGAACCCGAGCTGGTGCGCCGCGGCACGTACCGCCTGAGCTTCGGCGTGCGAAAGCTCGAGACCCGGCGCGGCGTGCTCTATCTGAACGGGCGTCGCCTGCGCCTGCGCGGTGCCAGCATCCACGAGGACGACATCGTCACCGGCGGAGCGCTCACTTCTGCCACGCGCTCGTCCCTGGTGCGCCGGCTCGTGGACCTCGGAGCGACGGTCACCCGCGCGCACTATCCGCTGCATCCGGCGTTCCTCGAGGCCTTCGACCGGCTCGGCATCCTCTACTGGGCGCAGGCGCCGGTGTACCAGCTGCCCAACTCGTTCTTCGATCTGCCCGCGGTGCGCGCCTCGGCCACGAGGGCGGTGCGGCTGACGGTGGAGAACAACCTCAACCACGCGTCCGTGTTCGCCTGGTCGCTCGTGAACGAGCCGGCCGGCAGCAGGTCGGAGCTCGGCCGGATCGGCCCGGGGCTCGAAGCCTTCATCCGCGACGGCGCCGCCGCGGCGCGGGAGATCGACGACACCCGGCTGATCGCAATCGACCGCCAAGCACGCGACGGGGAGCCGCTCACCTCGCCCGCGTACCGGTACCTGGACGCCCTCGGAGTGAATGAGTACTTCGGCTGGTACGACTCGTACCGCCCCGACCTGGTCCGGCCGCCCACGACCACGGCCGAGCTCGGGCCGTACCTCGACGCGCTGCACCGCGCCAACCCGGCCCTCCCTCTGGTGATCACCGAGTACGGGGCCGAGGCGTCGCGTCCCGGCCCGGTCAGCGAGCCGGGCAGCTACCAGTTCCAGACGAAGTACACGATCGACCATCTGCGGATCCACAACTCCAAGCGCTACATCGCCGGCTCGATCGCCTGGGCGCTGCGGGACTTCCGGGTCGAGCCCGGATGGCGCGGCGGCGCGCCGCTCGCCTACGCGACTCCCCCGTGGAACAACAAGAGCCTGATCGAGGAGACGAACGTGCGGAAGCCCGTGTACTCGGAGCTGCGCAAGCGCTGGCGGAACACGAGGCCGCTCGGGTGATCCAAGAGCTGCCGCTTGTACGCTCCGCCGCCTTGAGACGCCTGCTCCTCATCGCGGTGGCCGCGGCCGCGCTCCCCGGCTGCACCATCGGCTCGGGCAACGGCGAGCCCGGCGACGACGACGCCGACAAGCGCGGCGCCGCGATCTCCTGCCTCACCGAGGACAAGGGGCTCACCGCGAACGAGGAAGGCAAGAACGAGGTGCTCGTGGGAGACCCCGAGACCGGCCCGCGGATCGTCTTCTACCTGACCAGCGGGCAGGCCGAGGCGGCCCAGTTCGAGGGCGACGGCGAGGGGGCCGAGCAGATCGGCAGCGCGCTGCTCTTCGTACGTGGGGCGAGCGAGGACGAGCTCGAGGAAGTGGAGGCGTGCCTCACCGACCTGTAAGGGCGGTCAGATCCCGCCCAGGCGCTCCAGCGATCCGTCGGGCGCGACCTCGAACACGTCGATCCGGTTGCGCCCGCGGCGCAGGGCCGACTCCGGCACCATCACGGAGAACAGCTCGCCGGTCTCGCCCTCGGCCAGCGTGAAGGTGTTGCCGACCGCGGCGATGCGGCCGTTCAGCGCCACCGCGATTTCGCGCGGAGCGCTCCCGTCATCGTCGATGAGCCCCACCGGATGGGTCGGCACGAAGTCGGAGTCCGGATTCACGTCGGCCCAGTCGGAGGAGTCGAGGATCTTCACGGAGCCCCTGCCGCCGCCCTCCGCGACGCGGCGGCCGATCAGCTCCTGGTGCGGCCCGATCCGGAACATCCGCAGCGGGCCGTCGGACCCGCTGCCGAAGAGGGCCTGGTTGCGGTCGCGCACGACCGCCTTCCTTTGCTCGAACTCGTCGGCGGAGAAGCGCAACGGCTCGAAGGTGTTGCGCTGGAGGATCCGCAGCGCACGCCGGCGCTTGACCGTGTCGCTGTAGGCCGAGCGGCCGTCCATCTTCACCTTCGGATCGATGTTCAGGATGTCCAGGATCGTCGGCAGGATGTCGATCGTCTCGACGTACGCGTCGTTGACCTTGCCGCTCTCCTGACCGGGCGCCTTGATGAACAGCGGGATCGGCGCGATCTCGCCGTAGTTCTCACGGTCGAGGCGGCGCCGCTCGCGCCGTCCCTTGATGAAGGAGGTGCCGTGGTCGGCCGCGACGACGATCAGCGCGTCGTCCCACATGCCCTCCTCCTTGAGGTGGCGCCAGAGCTCCTGGAGGAGCAGGTCGGCGAAGCCGGTCTGCAGGAAGTGGCGCTGGAGCAGCACGTCCAGCTGGCCCTGGTCGTTGTAGGCCTGGTTCGACAGGCCGGGGACCGCGTCGTTCGGCTGGCGCCGGTAACGGCGGCCCGAGGGCATGAACTGCCACGGCACGTGGGGCATCAGCGTGTGCTTGAAGTTCAGGCTCGGCCGCTGCCCGGGCTTGATCTGGTCGACCCACTCCTCGAAGCGCGCCCTGCGCCCACCGGCCAGGTTGGACCGGGTGTTGGTCCTGTTGTTGTCCGACGAGCTGTTGCCGCTGCCGGCGCCACCCGAGCCGCCGAAGTCGCCCCAGTTCTCCGAGACGGAGTCCAGGTCCTCCTCGATGCCGGGCGGCGACGCCACGTGGAGCCACACCAGCCCGAGGTCCTCGCTCATGGAGGAGATGCGGTCGCCGTACGGCTCGTCCGCGCGCGTGTCCTCGCAGAGGTCGCGCGAGCAGACCGACGTGGCCTCCTCGGAGACGTTCAGCCGGTGTGTCTTGGCGAACAGCGAGAAGATGCTGTTCGGGTGGTCCGCGGAGATCGGCAGGCGGTCCTTGGCCGGAAGGTCGCCGTCCATGATCGCCGGCTGCGCGCGCTCGGTCGAGTCATAGATCGTGAATGCGTTCTTGAACCAGGTCGCGTTGCGCGCCAGCTCGGCGAAGCCCGGGTAGCGCGCCGTGTCGAGCCGGTCGCGATCGTCCACCAGAGTGTTCGACGGAAGCTCGTCGAGCAGCACCATCACGATCGGCGCCTGCGTGACGCCGCCGACGGTCCGAGCGCCCGCCTCGTCCGGGAACGCCAGCTTGGACACCGGCGAGCCCAGGAGGAAGAGGAGCAGGAAAACGAGCGGCGCGGGCGTGAGGATGTTGAGGAACGAGCGCAGCGGCTCGGCCCGCGCGTACAGCGCCGCCAGCGCGACTCCGATCGCGGCGGACAGTCCGATCAGGACGGCGTCCGAGCCGTCGATGGACTTCTTGAGCGCCTGCACGGCGATCAGGGCCACAAGCGCGGCGATGAAGACCAGGTGCGCCCCCTTGAAGGCGCCGCGGCCGAACGGGCGCACGAGCAGCTCGATACCCAGCAGCAGCAGCGGCGGCAGCAGCACCAGCAGTAGCGAGAACGAGATGATGTCCCACCCCGAGGAGCCGCGGGCCGCGAAGAACTCGGGGTTGTCGCCGAGCAGGTCGAAGAGCGGCTGGGCGACGGCGAACGTCCACAGCACCGCCAGGTTGGCGAAGTGCCAGAGCGCCTCCTTCAGCAAGCTGGGCTGCGGGCGCGGCTCAGCCGCTCCCTCGGTGGCCATCAGCCTTTCGGGCGGGCGTGGTACAGAACCCGGGTGCCCGACTCGAGGCGCTCCGAGCGCTCGATCTCGAAGGCCTCGCCGAGGCAGCGCTCGAAGAACCCGAGCTCGTAGTCCGGGTGGAGCCCTTCGCGCTTGGGGGCCAGCAGCTTCTTGACCATCGGATCCTCGAGCGTGGGGAACTCGATCACGAGCGCGGAGCCAAGGCTCGCAAGCCAGTCCACGAACTCCTTGACCGGCACGTTGGCGCTGATGGCGACGTGGTGGATGAGCGCGAGAGCCAGCACCAGGTCGGGCTTGCCGCGGTCCGGCATTGACCTGCGCTCGAGCCCGCGCCACCCGAGACCCGGCGACGGGTCGGCGAGGTTCATGGTCAGCGTGAGGATCTTCTCGTCGCCCTCGTCGCGAAGGTCGCGGTAGAGCAGCTCCATGGGACCCTGGTCGGCGTCGACCGCCACGACCGTGGAAGCGCCCTCGGCGGCGATGCGCGAGTAGCGCCCGTTGTTCGCGCCGATGTCCCAGACGAGATCCCAGTGGCGCGAGGTGGCCACCGACCGCACGAACTCGTCCTTGCGGGCGGCATCGTCGTCCGTGTAGGAGTTCCGCTCGCCGTAGGCCGTCCAAACACCCTCGGGCGGGCTCCAGTCGAGCCGCTCGACCATCTTGCGCATCTTGCGCACGTTGGCCATCACGATCTCCCGCTTGAGCCCGCGGCGCTTGACCTGGTCCTTGACCTCCTGAGGGCGGTCGGCGTAGCGCTTCTCGAGACGCGCGTGGAGGAAGACGTTGGTGAACACGCCGCGCCGGAAACGGTCCCGGAACGAGAGCAGCGAGGCCATCTCGGCCGGTCTGATCCCGTCGATCGACCCGCGCATCCAGGGGTGGAACGGCACGTCCTTCGCCGCCTGGAGCAGCAGCGGATACAGGTAGAGCATGCAGAACTGGCGGTATCCCACCCACGGCTCGCCCTCGCGCAGCCGCTCGTACGAGCCGATGTCCACGAACAACGGGCGCGCGCCGCGGAACTGGACGTTGTAGGGCGTGGAGTCCTTCAAGACCATGTCCTGCTCCAATGCCGCGAGGAGCAGGTCCAGCTGCACGAGCGCGGCGTCCTTGAGCATCGAGAAGGTCCACTCGTACGGATAGGACACGAACGGGATGCGCTCGTGCCGTAGCACCCCGGCGGGCTCGTGCACGAGCAGGCCGCGAAGCGCCTCGGTGCTCTCGGCCCGCTCGGTGCGAACGAGGCGCTCGTCGTCCAGCAGGCCGGCGTCAACCAGTGCCTGGAAGTCGCTCAGGCCGTCGGCCGAGAGGGCGCGGTAGACCTCGCCGCCGCTGTAGAACACACGGCTCTCGGGGTCACGGAAGCTGCCTGGCTCGAGGCCGGATTCGGCGCTGATGTTGTCGGGCGGCCGCATGGGCGGCGCCGAATAGTAGAGACGGATGCCGGATGGCCGCGAGCGGCCCTCCGGCCCTCGCTAGACGGAGTCCGTACTCCCCGTGGAGCTCGTGGAGCTGGGCTCGGCCGTCTCCGGCTCGTCCTTGCGGATCCGCAGGAAGCGCAGGATGCGGTCCCAGTACAGCTTGGCAGTGACGGCCACGGCCGCGACTCCGCCGGCCAGGATCTGGAGGATCATGCTCCCGCTGCCGGGATCCAGGTATGCGAGAACGGTGGTCATCGTCTTGGTCGGGCTCCGTAGTTCGGGAAGCGGAGGAGGCTAGCAGAGGTGTTGCCACAATGTGACCGTTGGGCCCCCGTCCCGGCAGGCTTCGCCCGGCTGTGTGAAAGCCCTGCAAAAACGAGGTAAACACCGGCTCCTCGCGACCCGCGTGCGGGGGTCACCGTGTACCCCATTCGGGGGCGTCTCGGCCCTTCGCCGCCCATGCGGTCTTTACGCTACGCCCAGCACATGAAGCTGATCATCCAGATCCCCTGCTTCAACGAGGAGGAGACCCTTCCCGGCACCCTGGCCGACCTTCCCCGGGAGGTACCCGGAATGGACTCCGTCGAGTGGCTCGTGATCGACGACGGGTCGACCGACCGCACGGTGGACGTCGCGCGCGAGCACGGCGTGGACCACATCGTCCGTCTCACGAACAACCGCGGCCTTGCCGCCGCCTTCCAATCCGGGCTCGACGCCTGCCTCAAGCTCGATGCCGACGTGATCGTCAACACCGACGCCGACAACCAGTACCAGGGCGCCGACATCGTGCTCCTGGTCGAGCCGATAGCCGCGGGCAAGGCCGACATGGTCATCGGCGACCGGCAGACGGACACGATCGCCCATTTCTCGCCCATCAAGAAGTGGCTCCAGCGCTTCGGCAGCGCGGTGGTGCGGCGCGCCTCCGGGACCAGCATCGCCGACACCACCTCCGGGTTCCGTGCCTACAACCGGGAGGCCGCGCTTCAGCTGCAGGTGGTCTCGAAGTTCACGTACACACTCGAGTCGCTGATCCAGGCCGGGAAGATGCTCGTGGCGGTCGAGCACGTGCCGGTGCGGACCAACGAGCAGACCCGCCCGTCGCGCCTGTTCCCGTCGATGTGGTCGTACGTTCGCCGCAACGGCATCTCCATCTTCCGGATCTACGCGCTGTACGAGCCGCTGCGGGTGTTCGTGGCGGCCGCGGCGTTCGTGGCCCTTTTCGGTGTGGTGCTCTGGGTCCGGTTCGCCTGGTTCTTCATCGAGGGCGAGGGCGACGGCCACATCCAGTCGCTGATCGTCGGTGCCACGCTGTTCATCGTCGCCGTGCAGCTGCTCGCCCTCGGAGTGGTAGGCGACATCCTCGCCGGCAGCCGGGTGCTCCAACAGCGGATCCTCGAGCGCGTCCGCCGGGTGGAGCTCCAGCTCGGCGTCGAGCCCTCGCACTACGAGCCGGGCAGGACGCAGGGCGAGCGGGAGGCCACCACCGGCGCCCAGGCCGGCGCGGCCACCGGCAAGCCAGCCACGCCCGAGGACCCGGCCGACCCCACCCGCCAGGCGGTCAAGCTGTGAGCGGGGGCGCCGCGGCCCCGAGCGCGGACGTCCCGACCGGGAACACCTTCGACAAGTACGGGTCCACGAACCCCGTGGTCAGGCGGCTGATGACCGGCTTCCACGCGAGCCTCGACGAGCTCTGGACGGCCGCCGCGCCCGAATCGCTCCTGGACGTGGGGTGCGGCGAAGGTGTGCTCACGGTCGAGTGGGCGGAGCGCCTCGGGGACCGGCGCGTGGTGGGCATCGACCTCGACGATCCGAAGCTGGCGGCCGAATGGGCCAAGCGGCGGCGGGACAACCTCGAGTTCCGGACCGCCGACGCCACGGCGCTCACGTTCGCGGACGACGAGTTCGACGTGGCCACGGCGATCGAGGTGCTCGAGCACGTGCCCGAGCCCGAGGCCACGGTGGCCGAGATGGCCCGCGTAGCGCGCCGCCGGCTGCTCGTGTCGGTGCCGCGGGAGCCCCTGTGGCGCGGCCTCAACGTGGCGCGCGGCGCGTACCTCCGGCAACTCGGCAACACGCCGGGTCACGTGAACCACTGGTCCCGGCGCTCGTTCGCCTCGCTGCTCGCACGCCACGGCACGGTCGAGCAGGTGCGCTCGCCCTTCCCGTGGACGATGCTCCTGGTGCGAGTGGACTAGATGACTGGATGAAGGGAGCCTCGACCGGTCGAGGCTATGGCCGGGGCGCGGCGATCCTCTCGGTGGGGATCGGCGCCACCGGGCTGATCACCTTCGCGTACTTCTCACTCGCCAGCCACGCGCTCTCCGAGGAGCAGTACGGCGAGGTGGCGCTGCTCTGGTCGGCCATCTTCATCACGGTCTCGGTGCTCTACCGGCCGGTGGAGCAGCTCCTGTCGCGCACGATCTCGGACCGCGACGCGCGCGGCGTGGAGGGCTCGGATTACCTGCGCGTGGCCGCCACGATCCAGCTCGTGCTCGGCGTGGCCTTCGCGGTGGTCGCGCTCGTGTTCCGCGCGCCAATCCAGGACGACCTCTTCAACGGGTCCGCCACGCTCTACTGGATCCTGATCGTGGCGGTGCTGGCATACGCCGCCAGCTACTTCGCCCGCGGGTTCCTCGCGGGCCATCGCTACTTCACGCTCTACGGCGGGCTCGTGCTGATGGAGTCCGTATCGCGCTTTCTGTTCGCGCTCGCGGTGACAGTCGGCGTGGCGGAGGGCCAGACGGCCGTGGCGCTCGGCATGGCGGCGGCGCCGATCGTGTCGCTCACGGTGGTAGCCCCGGCCCTCGCGCGGCACCTGACACGCCGCGACCGCGGGCCCTCGCCGGACACGAACGCGCCCGCGATTCCCGACGAGCCGATGGAGCCGGAGTTCACGCTCTCGCACGGCAGCGGCTTCGCGTTCGCCGTGCTGGGGATCATGCTGGCCGAGCAGACCTTCCTCAATGCGGGGCCGCTGCTCGTGCGGGCCACCGAGGGGGAGCAGGGCGCCGCGCTGGCGGGCTTCGCCTTCAACGTCCTGCTGCTGGCACGCGCTCCGCTGGTGCTCTTCCAGGCGGTGCAGACCTCGATCCTCCCCCACCTCACGCGCCTCTGGGTGGGGGCCGGCGGCGCTGTCGACGGCGACGTGGATCCGTTCCGCCGCAGCGTCAACCTCACACTCGCGGCGATCGGCGTGTTCTCCGGCTCGGTCGCGCTCGTGATGGCGGTGGCGGGACCTCAGCTGATGGGCGTGGTGTTCGGCGGTGACTTCCACTACGACCGCGGCGGCCTGGTGCTCGTGTCGCTGGCGATGGGGCTCTACCTGTCCGCCGCGACCGTCAACCAGGCGCTGCTCGCGCAGGGGCGGGCGCGCCAGGCGGCGATGGTCTGGGTGTCTTCGGCAGCCGCGTTCGTGGCGTTCCTCCTGCTCTCGCCGGTGAACGACCCCGTGCTGTCGGTGGAGGTCGGGCTGCTCGGGGGCGCGGCTGTGCTGTGCACCCTCCTGCTCACGCTGTACCGTCGCGCCTGACGAGTGCCTGAGTTCGTGGTGATCCCAAGCCGCTTCAACGGCCCGCCCGCGAGCGCCAACGGTGGGTATACCTGCGGCGCGCTGGCCTCCCTGCTGGGGAGCGACGTGGTGCAGGTGTCGCTGCGAACGCCGCCGCCCGTGGGGCGCCCGCTGGCGGTGAGCCATCACGACGGCCGGGTGGAGCTTCACGACGGCGCCACGCTGGTGGCCGAGGGCGAGGGCTCCGAGCTGCTGCTCGACGTGCCCGAGCCCGTGCATCCCGACGTCGCCCGGGCCGCATCGGAGGCCGGGCGCCGGAAGTGGACGGTCGAGCACCCCTTCCCGACCTGTGTGGTGTGCGGGCCCGATCGCGAGGCCGGCGACGGCTACCGCATCTTCCCGGGAGCGCTGCCGGGAACGGACGGGCTGTTCGCCGCCGACTGGACACCCGACGAGTCGCTTTCGGACGGCGAGGGGCGCGTCCGGCCCGAGTGCGTGTGGGGCGCGCTCGACTGTCCCACGAGCGCGCCCGTGGCGAACTTCGGCGAGGGGCCGGCGATGGTGCTGGCGCGCCTCACCGCGCGGATCGGCTGCGATGTGCGCGCCGGCGAGCGCCACGCGCTGGTGTCGTGGCCACTCGAGGTGGACGGCCGCAAGCGCCACGCGGCATGCGCGCTGTTCGACGAGACCGGGCGCCTGCTGTGCGCCTCGCGGGCGCTCTGGATCGAGTTGCGCGAGACCCCGGCATGAGCCCTTGCTTTGACATACAGCCTGTATGTATGATGCTCCGGTCCACGTGAGCGAACGCATACACCACCGGACCTGCCCGTTCTGCGAAGCCACCTGCGGGCTCGAGGTCACGCTCGACGGCGACCGGGTCACGGCGGTGCGCGGCGACCGCGAGGACGTGTTCAGCGGCGGCTTCATCTGCCCCAAGGCGCACGGGCTCAAGGAGCTCCACGAGGACCCGGACCGGCTGACCACCCCGATGATCCGGCGCGACGGCGAGCTGCGCGAGGCCACCTGGGACGAGGCCTTCGATGAGATCGACCGCCGCCTCTCCCCCATCCTCGAGGCGCACGGCCGGAACGCCGCGGCCGTGTACATCGGGAACCCCACGGCCCACAACCTCTCGTTCCTCTCCTACAACCCGGTGCTGCTCCGGGCGCTCGGCTCGCAGAACGTCTACACCGCCAGCACCGTGGACCAGATGCCCAAGCAGGTCTCGGCCGGCCTCATGTTCGGCCATCTGCTGAGCGTGCCCGTGCCGGACCTGGACCGCTGCGACCACCTGCTGATGCTCGGCGCCAACCCGCTCGTGTCGAACGGCAGCCTGCTCACCGCGCCCAACATGCGCGGCCGCCTGCGAGGGATCCGCGAGCGCGGCGGCAAGGTCGTGGTGGTGGACCCGCGCAGGACCCGTACCGCCGACGAGGCCGACGAGCACCACTTCATCCGGCCCGGCGGCGACGCCCTGCTGCTCGCCGCCATGGCGTGCACCCTCGTGGAGGAGTCGCTGGTGGACGTGGGGCCGCTGGCGGAGCACTGCGAGGGCCTCGAGGAGCTCTGCGAGCTGGTGCTCGACTACACGCCCGAGGAGGTGGCGCCGGCCACGGGCATCGCCGCCGAGGACATCAGGCGCATGGCACGCGAGCTGGCCCGCGCCGAACGTGCCGCGGTGTACGCCCGCATCGGCACCACCACCCAGGAGTTCGGCACGCACGCGAGCTGGCTCGTGGACGTTCTCAACGTGCTCACGGGCAACCTGGACCGCGAGGGCGGGGCGATGTTCACGCTCGCCGCGGCCGGCCAGCGCAACTCGAACGGCACCCCCGGCCAGGGACGCGGCGTACGTCTGGGCCGGTGGCAGAGCCGGGTCCGCGGGCTCGGCGAGGCGTTCGGCGAACTGCCGGTGGCCTGCCTGGCCGAGGAGATCGACACGCCCGGCGAGGGCCAGGTGCGCGCGCTGATCACGATGGCGGGCAACCCGGTGGTGTCCACGCCGAACAGCGGGCGCCTCGAGCAGGCGGTCGAGGGACTCGAGTTCATGCTGGCGGTCGACATCTACGTGAACGAGACGACGCGCCATGCGGACGTGATCCTCCCCGGCCCGGGACCGCTCGCCAAGTCCCACTACGACCTCGCGCTCTACCAGCTCGCGGCGCGCAGCGTGGCGAACTACTCGCCGCCCGCGCTCGAGTACGACGGCCCCGCGGAATGGGAGGTGCTCCTCAGGCTCGCGGGCGTGGTCTCGGGCCAGGGCCCCGACGCCGACGTGGATGCGCTCGACCGGCTCGTGATCGACACCCTGATAGGCCGCGAGCTGGCCGACCCCCATTCGCGCGTCGCCGGGCGCGAAGCCGGCGAGCTGCTCGAGGAGCTCGAGCCGCGCCGCGGACCGGAGCGGATGCTCGACTTCATGCTTCGCGCCGGACCGTTCGGCGACGGCTTCGGCGCCGATCCCGACGGCCTCACGCTTGACGTGCTCGAGCGCAACCCGCACGGAGTGGACCTCGGTCCCCACCGCCCGCGGATACCCGAGGTGCTCCGCACGCCGTCCGGCAAGATCGAGCTCGTGCCGGAGGCGATCGTGGCCGACCTTCCGCGCCTGGCCGCCGCGATGGAACGGCGCCAGAACGGCGGCATGGTCCTGATCGGGCGCCGCCAGCTGCGCTCGAACAACTCGTGGATGCACAACCTGCCGGCGCTCGTGAAGGGCAAGGACCGCTGCACGATGCTGATGCACCCCGACGACGCCACTCGCCTCGGCCTCGTGGACGGCGGCACGGCGCTGGTGAGCTCGGCCGCCGGCGAGCTGGAGGCGCCCGTGGAGCTCACCGACGAGGTGATGCCCGGCGTGGTGTCGATCCCGCACGGCTGGGGCCACTCCGCCCCGGGCACGCAGCTCAGCGTGGCCAGCGAGCACGCCGGCGTGAACAGCAACCTCCTGGCCGACGAGACGCTGGTGGAGCCGCTCTCCGGCAACGCGATCCTGAACGGGATCCCGGTCGAGGTCGTGCCGGCGCCGGTGCCGGCCGTAGCTCAGATCGGCTGAAGCATCGACGAGCCGCAGTTGCGGCACTCGGCGTCAGCCGTGTCCGACATCCGCGCGATCGTCGAGTGGGCGCCGCAGTTCGGGCACCCCGACCTCAGCTCGAAGCGGCGCAGGCAGTTGACGCACCGGTAGCGACCCGCCAGGTTGGTGCCGCGCAGCGCGGGCTCTCCGCAGGAGGGACATTGCGGCCCGGTGCGGGCGGTTTCGTCGACGGCCGCGGGCATCTCAGCTCTCCCACAACCGTAACCGCTCGGCAGCCGGCTCAGCCGACAATGGCCGCGCCATGCCCGCGGAGATAGTCGCCGGCGCTCATGGGGCGGCCCCCCGCCGGCTGCACCTCGATCAGCTCGAGCGCACCGGACGAGGTGCCCAGCAGCAGCCGGTCGTCCCTCGCCGCCAGCCTGCCCTCCTCGATGTCTGCGCCGTCTGCGGCCAGACCCACCCGCCGTATCCCGAGGCGCTCGTCGGGCCCCAACGGCAGGAAGGCGCCGATGTGCGGCGTGAGGGCGCGCACGCGGCGCTCCAGCTCCTGCGCTGACCGCGCGGGGTCGAGCTGCCGGTCGGCGGGGCCGATCTTCTCGGCGTAGCTCACCCCTTGGTCGGACTGCTCGCGCCACGTCGGCGGAGCGTCGAGCGCTTCCACGAGCAGCTCCCCCGCGAGCACTGCCAGCCGGGCGGCGAGCTCGCCGTAGTCGTCGTCGGAGCGGATCGGCTCACCGCGCTGGAGGCCGATCGGGCCCGCGTCGAGCTCGGCGGCGAGCCTCATGATGGTCACGCCGGTCTCCTCGTCGCCCGCCTCGATCGCCCGCTCCACGGGAGCCGCGCCCCGCCAGCGCGGCAGCAGCGACGGATGGACGTTCACGAACTCGTGATCCGAGAGCAGCGGATCCTTGATCAGCGCCCCGTACGCACAGATGGGAAGCGCCTCGGGCTCGAGCGCGGCGATCCGCTCACGCGACTCCTCGGCGTTCACGTCGTCCGGCTGGAAGGTCTCGATGCCGAGCCGGGCCGCGGCCTCGGCCACCGGCGGCGCCGTCAGCTTGCGTCCCCTCCCCCGCGGGCGATCCGGGCGTGTGATCACCAGCTGGGGGCGGTGCGGGCTGAGCGCCAGACGGCCCAGCACCTCCGCCGCGAACTCCGAGGTTCCGAGGAAGACGGTGCGCATCCGGCGCCAGCCTAGAGGCAGGGGCCCAGGGCAGTGGGCTTGCGTTCCGGCAGCGATCACCGTTCGAGCTCGCAAGCTCACTCGTCCGGTAACCGCCGCCGTCACCGCCCCTGCCCCACACGGCCGGCAGACGCTGTTCTTGTTTGCTTAAGCAAAAAACAAACCGCCCGTACCACCGGGCCAGCGCGTGCCGGGCGGGGGCGGCGACGGCTGTCGATTACCGAACGAGCAAGCGAAGCGCGCGAGAGCGGTGATTGACGCCGGAGCGCAAGCCCACCGCCCTGGACGCCGGAGCGCGAGCCCTCCGCCCCGGTCGGTTTCCCCGGCGCCCGATCGGGGCAAACCATCGGCGAGCAACGAGGGAGGAACAGTTGTATACGCAGGACTTCGACCCGGTATCGGACTCGCTTGGGCTGACCGCGATCTTCGCCGTACTGCCTGTGTTGACGCTGTTCGTCCTGTTGGGCGGGCTCCGGATGAAGGCGCAGTGGGCGGCGCTGATATCGCTCGGCGTAGCGATGCTGGTCGCGGCGATCGTCTACGGCATGCCCGCGGGTCAGACGCTGCTCTCGGCGTCCGAAGGGGCCACCTTCGGCCTGTTCCCGATCATGTGGATCGTCATAGCGGCGATCTGGGTCTACAACATGACCGTCGAGACCGGCCACTTCGCCGTGCTCAGACGCTCGTTCGGCGCGATCTCGGACGACCAGCGCGTGCAGGCCGTGATCGTGGCGTTCTGCTTCGGTGCTCTCCTCGAGGCGCTCGCCGGCTTCGGCACCCCCGTGGCCATCACCGCGGTGATGCTGATCGCGCTCGGCTTCCAGCCGATGAAGGCCGCCGCCGTCGCGCTCGTGGCCAACACCGCCCCGGTCGCCTTCGGCGCGATCGCCACGCCGATCATCACGCTGGCCGAGGTCACCGAGCTGCCCAAGGACGACCTCGGCGCGATGGTCGGCCGCCAGACGCCGGTGCTGGCGCTGATCGTGCCCCTGATCCTCGTGTACATGGTCGACGGCCGGCGCGGCGTACGCCAGGTCTGGCCGGTGGCCGTGCTCGGCGGCGTGTCGTTCGCGGTCGGCCAGTTCCTCTGCGCGAACTACTTCTCGGTGGAGCTCACAGACATCGTCGCGTCGCTCCTCGCGACGGGCTCGATCGTCGCCTTCCTGCGGGTGTGGTCGCCGTCCGAGCCGCTGCTCGGCGACGGCGACGGGCGCTTCTCCCAGCCGGCCGTGGCCGGCGGGTCGACGCACTCCCCCGAGCTCGAACGCGAGATCGCTCGCCGCGACGACGGCCGGCGTGACTCCGCCGGGGACGTGGCCAAGGCCTACGCGCCCTACGCGATCATCATCGCCGTCTTCTCGATCGCGCAGATCCCGGCGGTGAAGGACGCCCTTGCAGAGTCGCCCTGGACCACCACGTTCGAGTGGCCCGGCCTCGACGTGGTGACGCCGGACGGCGAGCCGCTCTCGAGCCTCACCTTCAACCTCAACTGGCTGCCCGCCACCGGCACCCTGATGTTGATCTCGGGACTCATCACGATGGGTGTGCTCGGCGTATCGCCCGGACGCGCGCTCGAGACGTTCACGAAGACGCTCGACCAGCTCAAGTGGGCGATCCTCACGGTGGCCGCCGTGCTCGGGCTTGCCTACGTGATGAACCAGTCCGGCCAGACGGTGACGCTCGGACTCTGGGCGGCGGGCGCCGGCGGGTTCTTCGCGTTCCTGTCCGCGCTGATCGGCTGGCTGGGCGTGGCGGTGACCGGCTCCGACACCTCGTCGAACGCCCTGTTCGGTGCGCTCCAGGTAACCGCTGCCGAGGATGCGGGCATCTCGACGACGCTCCTGGCGGCCGCCAACAGCTCCGGGGGCGTGCTCGGCAAGATGGTCTCGCCGCAGAACCTGGCCATCGGCGCCGCGGCCGTGGGCCTGGCGGGCAAGGAGGGCGACCTCTTCCGTAAGGTCCTGGGCTGGAGCCTCGTGCTCGTCCTGCTCATGTGCGTGCTCGTCTACCTCCAGTCCACGCCGGTCCTCGATTGGATGGTCGTGGAGTGAGCGCAGGCGCCGGACCCGCCTATGGCGAGGGTCCGCCGCCGAACGACGCACCCGATCCGACGCACGTGGACCTGGGCCCGCTCGTGGCGGAGTGGCGGAGCGCGCTCGGCCACGAGCACGTGATCACCCACGAGCACCAGCTGCGCACCTACGAGTCGGACGGGCTTCTTCAATACGCCGTGACCCCCGGCGCGGTGGTCCTGCCCGGGTCAGCCGCAGAGGTGCAGGCCGTGGTGGCCGCCTGCCACCGCGAGGGGGTCCCGTGGGTCGCGCGCGGGGCCGGGTCCGGCCTCTCGGGGGGAGCCGTGCCCGTGGCCGACGGCGTGCTCATCTCGCTCACGCGCATGCGCAGCGTGCTCGAGGTGGACCTGCCGAACCAGCGTGTGGTGGTCGAGCCCGGCGTGACCAACGTGGCGGTGTCCAAGGCGGTCGGGCCCACGCACTTCTATCCGCCCGACCCATCCAGCCAGATCGTCTGCACCATCGGAGGCAACGTCGCGGAGAACTCGGGCGGCGCCCACTGCTTCAAGTACGGCTTTACCACCAACTACGTGACCGGCCTGGAGCTGGTGCTCCCCGACGGCTCGCTCGTGCAGCTCGGGGGCAAGGAGCTCGAACCGCCGGCGCTCGACCTGATCGGCGCATTCGTGGGCTCCGAGGGCACGCTGGGCGTGGCCACGAAGATCTGGCTCCGCGTAGTGCCCGTGCCGGAGGCGGTGCGCACGCTTGTGGCGTTCTTCGGCTCGACCAGGCAGGCCGGAGAGGTAGTCTCGAAGATCGTGTCCGGAGGGATCGTTCCGGGCGCCGTGGAGATGATGGACAACCTCTCGATCAGGGCGGCCGAGGGCTACACCGGCGCCGGCTGGCCTGCGGACGCCGGGGCGGCCCTCGTGGTCGAGCTGGACGGCTCGGACGCCGAGTGCGAGACGCGCTTCGAGCAGGTGGTCTCGATGTGCGAGGAGGCCGGCGCCGACTCGATCCGCGTGGCCAAGGACGACGCCGAGCGCACCGTGATCTGGACCGCGCGCAAGGCCGCCTTCGCAGCGATGGGACGCATCGCTCCCAACTACTACGTGCAGGACAGCGTGATCCCGCGCACGCGCCTCTCGGAGGTGCTGGGGCAGATCGAGGAGATGGCCGAGGAGTACGGGCTCCAGGTGGCCAACGTGTTCCACGCCGGCGACGGCAACCTGCACCCGCTCGTCTGTTACGACGGCCGCCGCGAGGGCGAGGCGGAGAAGGCCGAGGAGCTGGCCGGCCTGATCGTGAAGGCCTGCGTGGACGCCGGCGGGTCGATCACCGGCGAACACGGCGTGGGCGTGGACAAGAAGCGCTATATGCCGACGATGTTCAACGACTCCGACCTGGGCGCCTTCCAGCGGCTGCGCTGCGCGTTCGACCCTGACCAGCTGGCCAACCCCGGCAAGGTGATGCCCACACCGCGGCTGTGCGGCGAGGTACCGGGCCCCTACCGCCGCCATCCGCTCGAGCAGGCCGGGCTGGCGGAGCGCATGTGATGGCCACCCAGGCCGCACGCCTGGCCACGCCCGGATCGCGCGACGAGCTGGCGGCCGAGCTGAGCGCCGCCGCCGCGGCGGGCGAGACCGTGTGCGTGCGCGGCGCGGGCACCAAGCTCGCCTGGGCGGGCCTGTCCGGGTTCGAGCCCGGGCTCGAGCTCTCGACCACGGGGCTAGACACGCTCGTGGAGCACAACGCCGGCGACCTCACGGCGATAATCGAGGCCGGCGTGCCGCTGGCGCGCGCCCAGAGCGCCTTCGCCGAGGAGGGGCAGATGCTCGCGCTCGACCCGCCCGGCGGCGGGGCCACAATCGGCGGGATCGTGGCCAGCGGCGACTCCGGCCCGCTGCGCTCGCGCTACGGCGGCGTGCGCGACCTCGTGGTGGGAATGCACGTGGCGCTCTCCGACGGCACGCGCGCCAAGACCGGCGGCAAGGTGATCAAGAACGTGGCGGGCTACGACCTGGCCAAGCTCTTCGCCGGCTCGTTCGGCACGCTCGGCGCGATCATCGAGGTGGCCGTGCGCCTGCACCCGCTTCCGCCGTCCACGGCCACGGCGATCGGGCGCACCGGGGACGCCGCGATGCTGGCCGAGGCGGCGGCCGTGCTCACCCACGCGTCGATCGAGCACAGCGGGCTCGACGTGCGCTGGGAGGACGGCGCCGGCTCCGTGCTCGCCCGCTTCGGCGGCGCCGCACCGGGGCCCCAGGCGGAGAACGCGGCCAGGCTGCTTCGCGAAGCCGGGCTCGACACCGACCTGACCGAGGAGGACGACGGGCTCTGGTCCGCACAGCGCGACGACCAGCGAGCGCGACAGGGCTCGTCCGACACGGTGGTGCGCGTGGCCGCGCTGCAGACGGACCTGCCGGAGCTGCTCGAGGCCGCGACCCGCCACTCGGCGCTGCTGGTGGGCCGCGCCCCGCTCGCCCTCTCCTGGCTGAGGCTGGAGGATTCCGAGGCCGTACCGGACGCGCTCGATGACCTCCGCCGGATCGCGGGCGCCGTGGTGCTCGACGCTCCCGCCGAGGTGCGCGAGCGGGTGGAGCCCTGGGGCGAGCGCGACGCGGCGGTGCTCGCGCTGATGAAAAGGGTCAAGGACGGCTTCGACCCCGCCGGCGCCTGCGCACCGGGGGTGCTCTGGTGAGCGCCTTCGACCAGACCCGGCCGCCGTCGCTCGACCTGATCGACGACTGCGTGCACTGCGGCTTCTGCCTGCCCACCTGCCCCACGTACCGGCTCTGGGGCGAGGAGATGGACTCTCCGCGCGGTCGCATCGTGCTGATGAAGCAGGGCCACGAGGAGATCTCCGCCCCGCTCGTGGAGCACATCGACAACTGCCTCGGGTGCATGGCGTGCGTGACCGCCTGCCCGTCGGGCGTGCAGTACGACAAGCTGATCGAGGACACGCGCGCCCAGGTGGAGCGGAACGCGAAGCGCTCTCCCCGCGAGCGCGCCTACCGCCGGCTCGTGTTCGCGCTCTTCACCCATCCCGGGCGGCTGCGGGTGGCGGCCCCCATGATCGCGCTGGCGCAGCGCCTCGGCCTCACCAAGCTGGCCACCCGCCCGGCCGCACAGCGGCTCGCGCCGAAGCTCTCCACGCTGCTGGCGCTCTCACCCGACGCCTCGGCGCGGCGTGCGCTCACGCGGCTGCCGGAACGCTTCGAGGCGCGCGGCGAGCGGCGCGGCAGCGTGGCCCTGCTCCAGGGCTGCGTGCAGCGGGTGTTCTTCGCCCACGTGAACGAGGCCACGGCGCGCGTGCTCGCTGCCGAGGGCTTCGAGGTGCACGTGCCCCGGGCGCCGCGCTGCTGCGGCGCCCTGCAGCTGCACGCCGGCGACGGCCGGGCGCGCGGCCTCGCGAAGGCGACGATCGAGGCGCTCGAGGGGCACGACACGATCGTGGTCAACTCGGCGGGCTGCGGCTCGGCCATGAAGGACTACGGGCACGTGCTGCGCGACGACCCGGAATGGGCCGACCGTGCCGAGCGCTTCGCCGCCAAGGTCCGCGACGTGACCGAGCTGCTCGCGGAGCACGAGCCGCGCGCGCCGCGCGGCCCCCTCCCGATGCGGCTGGCCTACCACGACGCATGCCACCTGGCCCACGCACAGGGTGTGCGCGCGCAGCCCCGCCAGCTGCTCCGCGGCATCCCGGAGCTCGAGCTCGTGGAGCCCGGCGACTGGGAGATCTGCTGCGGCTCGGCGGGCGTGTACAACCTGCTCAAGCCCGAGCCCGCCGCGGAGCTCGGCCGCCTCAAGGCCGAGAGCGTGCTCGCCACCGACGCCGACGCCGTGGCCGCCGCCAACCCCGGCTGCGCGCTCCAGATCACGTCGCACACGGGCCGCCTCGGCCGGTCCCTGCCGGTGTTCCACCCGCTCGAGCTGCTGGCCCGCTCGATCGAGGCGGCCGAGTAGCCGTGGGCGCTTCCGGGAAGGCTCGAGACATGATCGGAGCCACGGGAATCGACATCGCCGGACCGCCCCAGGAGCGTCAGGAGGAGGTGCTCACCGAGGGCGCGCTCTCGCTGCTGGCACGCCTCCACGGCGAGCTCGACGGCCGGCGCCGCGAGCTGCTCGAACGGCGTGTGGAGCGTCAGGCCGAGCTCGACGCGGGCGCAACGCTCGAGTTCGTGGCGGCGCCCGAGGACTTCACGGTCGCGCCGGTGCCCGACGCGCTCCAGGACCGGCGCGTGGAGATCACCGGGCCCACCAGCCGCAAGATGGTCATCAACGCGCTCAACTCCGGAGCGCGCGGGTTCATGGCGGACTTCGAGGACGCCAACTCGCCCACCTGGAGCAACATGATCGAGGGTCAGGCCAACCTGGCCGACGCCGTGCGCGGAGAGATCGAGCACGAGGAGGGCGGCAAGCGTTACGACCTCGCGGACGATCCCGCCGTGCTGCTGGTGCGCCCGCGCGGCCTGCACCTGCCGGAGCGCCACCTCAGCGTCGACGAACAGCCGGTGGCCGGCTCATTCGCGGACTTCGCGCTGTTCGTGCACCGCAACGCGCACGAGCTGCTCGAGCGCGGCGCCGGGCCCTACCTCTACCTGCCGAAGCTCGAGTCGCATCTCGAGGCGCGGCTCTGGCGCGACGCCTTCCGCATCGCCGAGGAGGACCTCGATCTCGACCGCGGCACGATCAAGGCCACCGTCCTCATCGAGACGATCCCGGCGGCCTTCGAGATGGACGCGATCCTCTATGAGCTGCGCGACCACGCCGCCGGGCTCAACGCCGGCCGCTGGGACTACATCTTCTCGGCCATCAAGCGCTTCCGAACGCGACCGGACTTCGTGCTCCCGGACCGGTCGCAGGTCACGATGACCGTGCCGTTCATGCGCGCCTACACCGAGCTGCTCGTGAAGACCTGCCATGCCCGCGGCGCCCACGCCATGGGCGGCATGTCGGCGGTGATTCCCAGCCGCAAGGACGAGGAGGCCAACAAGCGCGCCTTCGAGGCCGTGCGCACCGACAAGGAGCGCGAGGCCGGCGACGGCTTCGACGGCACGTGGGTGGCCCATCCCGACTCGGTGCCGGTGGCCACCGAGGCGTTCGACAACGTGCTCGGCGACCGCCCGAACCAGGTGGACCGCCGCCGCGACGAGGTCGATGTCGAGCCGAGCCGGCTGCTGGCCATGCCCGAGACCCCGGGCGAGGTCACCGAGGAGGGCCTGCGGTCGAACGTGAACGTGGGCATCCAGTACATCTCGTCGTGGCTGCGCGGCAACGGCGCGGCCGCGATCTACGGGTTGATGGAGGACGCCGCCACCGCGGAGATCGCGCGTGCGCAGGTGTGGCAGTGGATCCGCCACGACGTGGCGCTGAGCGACGGCCGCCGGATCACGCCCGAGCTGGTGCGCGAGCTGGAGACCGAGGAGCTCGAGAAGATCCGTGCCGAGATCGGCGACGACGACTGGTTCTACTCCGAAGGCCGTCCCGACCTGTCGCGCGAGCTGTTCGAGCTCGTGGCGCTGGGCGACGAGTTCGTCGAGTTCCTCACGCTGCCGGCCTACGAGCGGCTCGAGGACTAGGCCCCGCCGAGGGCCAAAGAGCCAAAGATCGTCCTTCCCGGGCGCATCGCGGCCGGCGATAGCGGGTACAGCCCAAGTGCAATGAATGCACGACTGACAGCCTCACAACGCATGGGTCTCGCACAGCACAGCGCTCGCGTAGCACGCGCCCGCGACCGTCCGCGGCTACGAGCGGTTCAGGTGGGCGCGCGCCATCGACCGGTACTCATCCGCACGCTCCGGTCTGCCCAGACGGCTTAGTGCGGAAGCAGCCGGCTCGGACCGGCTGCGCACCGATGGACTTAGCTCAGGCCGCTTCGGCGTTGCGCTCCGCCTCGCGGAGCTCGCGCAGCGCCGTCTTGCGGCTCTCGCGTGAGGTGCGGTCCAGGATCAGCACGCCGTTCAGGTGGTCGATCTCGTGCTGGATCACACGCGCCTCGAGGCCTGAGGCCTCGACGATGCGCTCCTCCCCCGCCTCGTCCTGCGCCCGCACCCGCACATGGACCGCGCGGTCCACGTCGAGGGTCACGCCCGGGATCGACAGGCACCCCTCGTCGAAGATCTCGGTGTCCTTGCTCTCCCACTCGATCTCGGGGTTGGCGAGCACGATCACCGGGGCGTCGGCGCCGACCGTGTACACCAGCAGCCGTTGCGAGATCCCGAGCTGTGGCGCCGCCAGGCCCATTCCGTAGGCGTCGCGCATGATGCCCACCATGCGCTCGACCTGGGCGCGCAGCGAGTCGTCGAAGCGGTCCACCGGCGTGGCCCGCGACTTGAGCACCGGGTCGCCGAGGCGGCGGATGAACGACATGGCGGCCGCTCGCCGAGCGGCCACCTCAGGGTCGAGGCGAGCCTCCTCCTGCTCGTCCTCGACGTCGTCGACCTCTGGCTGAACGACCTCCTCGGGCACGGCGTCGAGTTTATCGCCGCGCGCCAGCCCCGCTACTCCATCGGTGCGCGGCCGGCCGAGCCGGCTGCTTCCGCACTACTGCGGATCCACGTCCACGGCGAAGGAGACCTCGCCGTGCTCCCTGAGAGCGGCCACCTCGTCCACCGCGGCGCGGACCGCGTCGATCGCCGGCATGCGCTCGCGCGAGCGCACCACGAGCTGGGCGCGGTGGCGCCCGCGCCGGCGGAACAGCGGCGCCGGCCCCAGCACCGGCACCCCGGCGGCCTCCACGAGCTCGCGCACCGCGTCGGCGGCGGCCAGCTCGGGGCCGGGCTCCACCGACGAGCACACGGAGCGCACCAGATGCCCGAACGGCGGGTAGCCGAACGCCTCGCGGCGCTCGAGCTCGCCCGCCACGAAGCCGTCCGCGTCGTGCTCGGCCGCGTGGCGCAGGGCCCGCGCGGACGGGTCCAGCGCCTGGACGATCACCCCGCCGCCGCGCTCCCCCCGACCACTGCGGCCGGCCAGCTGCGCCACAAGGGCGAAGGTGCGCTCCTCGGCGCGGAAGTCGGGAAAGCGGAGAGTCGAGTCCGCGTCGAGCACGACCGCCAGCGTGACCGCCGGGAAGTCGTGGCCCTTGGCCACCATCTGGGTGCCCACGAGCACCCCGGCGGGCGCGGCGTCGAAGCTGCGCAGGACGGCGCCGCTGTGGCCGGCGGCCGTCACGTCGGCGTCCAGCCTGAAGACGGGCAGCGGATGCACCAGCGCCTCCAGCTCGCGCTCGAGCTGCTCCGTGCCCGCGCCGTGGCGCGCCACCGAGGTCGAGCCGCACTCGGCGCAGGCCGGCGGCACGGGCTCGCGGTGGCCGCAGTGATGGCAGGCCATCTCGTCCGCTGCGCGGTGGAGCACGAGCGTCACGTCGCAGTCCGGGCACTCCCAGACATGGCCGCAGACGCGGCACGAGAGGAAGTTCGACCACCCGCGCCTGTTCAGCAGCACGATCGCCTTCTCGCCGCGGCGGCGTACGCCGTCGAGCGCGGTGCGCGTGCGCTCGTGGAGCGCCCCCGGCACGCCGAGCATGCCCACGAGCTCCACCGGCGGCAGCCGGCGGCGGTCGAACCTCGTGCCGAGCCGCAGGCGGTCGTAGCGCACAATGCTCTCCGGGCGCGGCGTGGCGCTGCCGGCGAGCAGCACGGCGCCCTCCTCGCTCGCGCGCCGCTCGGCCACCACGCGCGCGTCATAGCGCGGGTCGCCCTCCTGTTTGTACGAGGAATCGTGCTCCTCGTCGATGACGATCAGGCCGAGATCGTCGAAGGGAGCGAAGACGGCTGAGCGCGGGCCTACGCACACGCGCGCCTCGCCGCTGCGCATGCGCCGCCACTCGTCGTAGCGCTCGCGCGCCGCCAGGCGCGAGTGCACCACCGCCACCAGGTCCCCGAAGCGCTCGACGAAGCGCCCCGCCGTCTGCGGCGTGAGCGCGATCTCGGGAACGAGGACGATGGCGGACCGGCCGCGCTCGAGCGCGGCGGCCACCGCCCGCAGGTACACCTCCGTCTTGCCGCTGCCGGTGACCCCGTGGAGCAGCAGCGGGCGGCCCGGGCGCTCGGCTTCCATTCGCGCCTCGATCGCCGCCAGCGCCTCGCTCTGGTCCGCGGTCGGCTGCGGCGCGGCGCCGGCGGCCGCCCCCACCTGCTCCAGCACCGGGCGCCGCGACGGGTCGGCCGCCTGGTCGAGCGTCACGAGGCCGCGGCGCTCGAGAGCACGGAGGGTGCCGTGCCCGCAGCCCACCTGGCGCGCGAGCGCCGCCACCGCGAGCGGGCCGGCCGACAGCGCCCTCAGGGCGGCCACCTGCCGCTCGCCGAGGCCGTCACCGCCCTCGGCCGCCGCGGCGCGGCCGGAGTCGGTCAGCGCGGCGTGCAGCGAGCTGCGTGCCTTCAGCGGCCGGCCGGCCCCCGTGCCAGTGCCCGGTGGAAGCACCAGCGCCAGGCCGCGGGCGGGCGCCGAGCAGTATTCGCGGGCCAGCCAGAGCCCCAGTCGCACGAGCGCGGGCGGGACATCGGCCTCCAGCGCCCGCAGCGGCTCCGCCAGCCGCTCCGGCGGCAGATCGCTCTCCTCCGCGAGGTCCACCACCACACCGAGCAGGCGCCGCGGCCCGAAGGGCACCACGAGCATGCTGCCCACGGAGACACCCGCCATGTCTCCCCCCAACCGGTAGTCGAAGGGACCGCGAAGCGAGCGGGCAGGGGTCAGCGGCTCGACCTTGGCGATCACGCCCCGAACCTACGCGGCGGGCCGGACACCGGTCGGTTGGGCACCGATGGCATCGTTAGGGCCGTGGCAGAGGACTTCGAGGCGCTGGGGCTGCTCGACGACGTGCCGGGCGAGCGCGAGCGGGAGGCGCGCCTGACGCTGTTGCGGGAGCTGCGCGAGGCCGGCGTGCCCGATGACGAGCTGCGCCGCGCCGTGGCCCTCAACCAGCTCGTGCTGCTGCCGGTGGAGCTGGCGCTCTCCGAGGGGAGCGAGCGCTTCACGCTGGAGGAGGTGTCGGAGCGCTCCGGCCTGGAGCTGGCCTTCCTCGAGCGGCTCAACCGGGCGCTGGGCGGGCCGCGCCCGGAGCCGGGCGCGCGCGTGTTCGACGGGAGCGACGTGCGCCAGGCAGCCAACGTGCGGCAGATCCGGGAGGCCGGCCTTCCGGACGACGGCATCCTCGAGATTGCCCGCGTGCTGGGCATGGGAGCGGCCAACCTCGCGGCCACGGTGGCCACCGTCTTCGGGTCTGCCTTTCTGCGGGCCGGCGACACCGAGTACGACCTCTCGGCCCGCTACGCCAGCGAGACCCACAAGCTGCTGCCCCTGCTGGAGCCGGGACTGGGTCATGCGCTGCGCCTGCACCTCCGCTCGGTCATGCGACAGGTGGCGGTGGGCGAGAGCGAGCGCGCCGCCGGCCGCCTGCCCGGATCGGCGGAGCTCACGGTGGCGTTCGCCGACCTCACCGGCTTCACCCGCCTCGGCGAGAGCGTGGAAGCCTCGGAGCTCGGGGCGCTGGCGGAGAGCTTCGCGGAGCTGGCCGCCGACCTTGCTGTGCCGCCGGTGCGGCTGGTCAAGACCGTCGGCGACGCCGTGATGCTGGTGTCACCCGACACCGACGCGCTGATCTCGATGCTGCTCGACCTCCACGACGCCACCGAGGCCGAGGACAGCGGCCTCCCTTCCATCCACGCCGGTGTGGCGCGCGGCCCGACCCTCGCACGGGGCGGAGACGTGTACGGCGCGGCGGTGAACAAGGCCAGCCGGATCGCCCAGTTCGCCCGGCCCGGCAGCATCCTGGCGGCGACCGAGGTGCGCGACGACGCCGAGGGCGACTACGCCTGGTCGTTCGCCGGTCGCCGCCGGCTCAAGGGCCTGACCGAGCCCCCGGCGCTGTTCCGGCTGCGCCGGCCGCCTGTCGAGGAGCCGGAGACCTAGGCCGGAGCGCCTTCGCGCTCGCTCAGGCCGGCGGCCTGGCGCAGCGCGTCGACCTTGTCGGTCTTCTCCCAGGTGAAGTCGCTGTCCTCGCGGCCGAAGTGGCCGTAGGCGGCGGTCTTCTGGAAGATCGGCCGGTGCAGCTTCAGGTACTCGCGGAAGGCGCCCGGACGGAGGTCGAAGTGGTCGCGCACGAGCTTGGCGATCTCCGAGCGGGAGATCTTCTCGGTGCCGAACGTCTCGACCATCACCGACACCGGGTGGGCCACGCCGATCGCGTAGGCCACCTGCACCTCGCAGCGATCCGCCAGCCCGGCCGCCACCAGGTTCTTGGCCACGTAGCGGGCCGCGTAGGCCGCCGAGCGGTCCACCTTCGACGGGTCCTTGCCGGAGAAGGCGCCGCCGCCGTGGCGGGCCATGCCGCCGTAGGTGTCCACGATGATCTTCCGGCCGGTGAGGCCGCAGTCGCCCACGGGGCCGCCGATAACGAAGCGCCCGGTGGGGTTGACCATGAAGTTGCGCGTGGTGTTCAGCTTGCGCTCGTCGTAGAGCTCGGCGGGGAGCACCGGGTGCACCACGTGCTCCCAGAGGTCGGGCCGGATCAGCGTGTCGATGTCCACGCCGTCGCGATGCTGGGTCGAGATCAGGATCTTCTCGATCTCGATCGGCCGGCCGTTCTCGTAGCGGACCGTGACCTGCGTCTTGCCGTCGGGGCGCAGGTAGGGCACCACGTCGGCCTTGCGGATCTCGGCCAGGCGGTGGGCAAGCTTGTGCGCCAGCGCGATCGGCAGCGGCATGAGCTCGGGCGTCTCGCGGGTCGCGTACCCGAACATCATCCCCTGGTCGCCTGCGCCGGCCACGTCGAGCTGGTCCTCGTCGGCGGGGTCCGTGCGCGACTCGAGCGCCTTGTCCACGCCCTGGGCGATGTCCGGCGACTGCTTGTCGATCGCGTTGATAACCGCGGCGCTGTCGGCGGAGAAGCCGAGATCGGCGTCGGTGTAGCCGATGCGCCGGATCGTGCTGCGGGCGATGTCCTGGATGTCCACGTAGGTGTCCGTGGAGATCTCGCCCGACACCACCACGAGCCCGGTGTTCACGAGCGTCTCACAGGCCACGCGCCCGTTCGGATCGTCCTTGAGGACGGCGTCGAGGACGCCGTCGGAGATCTGGTCGGCGACCTTGTCCGGATGGCCCTCGGTGACCGACTCGGAGGTGAACAGGTACTCGTGGTCAGACAGCTCTGGTGTGCTCATGGGTCGCGAAAGGGTACAGAGGCTGCTTCGGCTAGGCGCCCACTCGGTCCGGGGTGAGCTCCTCGAGGGATTCGATCACGGCATCCGCAAGAGCGAGCGCCTCGGCGTCGGGAGGCCACGCCGAGTTGGGAAGCGCGATCACCCGCATGCCGGCCGCCTTCGCGGCGCGGATGCCGTTCTCGGAGTCCTCGACCGCGGTGCAGTCCTCCGGGCGCACCCCCAGCCGATGCGCCGCGTCCAGGTACACGTCCGGGGCGGGCTTGCCGCGGTCCACCTCCTCCGAGGACACGGTCACGGCGAACAGGCCGGCCAGGCCGGAGAGCTCCAGGAAGAGGTCGATGATCTCCCGGTTCGAGGAGGAGGCGAGCCCGAGCGGCCAGCGCGCCGCCAGCCGCTCCACTGCCTCCCGGGCGCCCTCTATCCACGGCAGGCGCTCCCGGTAGATCCGCTCGAGGCGGGCCACCACGTCGGCCGAGATCTGCTCTGGGTCGAGGTCCACCCCGAGGTCGTCGCGCACGTAGCGCGACCACTCCGGAGAGCTCATTCCCATCATGTCGCGCGGGGCACGGTCGCTCCAGCGCCCGCCGCGCTCGCGCACCAGCGCCTCCTTCGCCTCGTTCCACACCTGCTCCGACTCCAGCAGCACCCCGTCGAGGTCGAAGACCACGGCTGCGGTCAATCGCGGGCTGTGCGGAAGCAGCCGGCTCGGCCGGCTGCGCACCGACTTCATTTGCCCTTGTAGTCGATCACGAGGGGCACGCCGTCGAGCTTCCAGCGCTCGCGCAGGCGGTTCTCGAGGAAGTACGCGTAGGAGCGCGTGACCAGCGCCCTGTCGTTGACCTGGATCGCGAAGCGCGGCGGGCTCGTCTGGAACTGAGCCATGTAGTACATCTTCAACCGCCTCCCGCGCTTGGCCGGCGGCTGCTTGGCGGTCTGCAGGTCGCTCAGGAAGCGGTTGAGCTGCGCCGTCTGGATCTGCTCGGTGGAGCGATCGGCGCGCTCCAGCGCAGCCGCCACGAGCCGCGCGAGGCCGCGACCGCTCTCGGCCGACACCGCCAGCACCGGCGGGCGCTGGCGCAGCTTCTGCGTCACGCGCGCCTTGGCGTCCTCCAGGTCGGTGCGGGTCACATCCCACTTGTTGAGCGCGATCACGGTGGCGCAGTCGTTCTGCATGGCCACGTCGGCCACCCGCAGGTCCTCGCTCGTGAGGCCCTCGTTCGCGTCGCAGACCACGATCGCCACGTCGGCGCGCTCGGCGGCGCGCTCCGAGCGCAGCTGCGCGTAGTAGTCCACGGTGCCGGCCACCTTGGGCCGGCGCCGCAGGCCGGCGGTGTCCACGAGGACCACCTGGCGACCGTCGAGCTCGATCTGCGTGTCGATCGCATCGCGTGTGGTGCCCGCGCGGTCGTCCACGATCACGCGCTCCTGGCCGAGCAGCTTGTTCACGAGCGACGACTTGCCCACGTTCGGGCGGCCGATCAGGGCGAGCCGCACCGGTGTCTCCTCGTCCTCGTCGGAGTCCTGCTTGGGCAGGCGCTCGGCGATCAGGTCGAGCAGGTCGCCGGTGCCGAGACCCTGCGTGGCCGACACGGGGAGCGGATCGCCCAGGCCGAGCCCGTAGAACTCGGATGCCATCCCGGCCTGCCCGAAGTCGTCGACCTTGTTGGCCACGACCACCACGGGCAGCGGGCCGCCGCGGAGCTCCGCGGCCAGCTCGGCGTCGCCGGGTCTCAGCCCGGCGCGCGCGTCGACCACCAGCACGCCCAGGTCGGCATCGGCGAGCGCGGCGCGCGCCTGATGGCGCACGGACTCGCCCAGGACGTCGTCGTCGGCGATGTCGATCCCGCCGGTGTCGATCAGCGTGAACTCCACGCCGTTCCAGTCGGCGTCGACCTCCTTGCGGTCGCGCGTGACCCCGGCCTGCTCGTGCACCACCGTCTCGCGGGTGGAGGAGAGCCGGTTGACGAGCGTCGACTTGCCCACGTTCGGGTAGCCCACCACGGCCACCTTCGGGCGGCTCATGACCCGGCGGAGCGCACCATGTCCGCTATCCGCTCCACCACCTCGTCCACGGACAGCCCGGTGGTGTCGAGCTCGACCGCGCCTGGCGCCAGCGCCAGGGGCGAATGCTCGCGGCCGGCGTCCTGAGCGTCGCGGATGGCCTGGTCGCGCTGCACCGTGAGCACGTCCCCGCCGAGCTCGTGCGCGCGCCGACGCGCCCGCTCCTCGGGGTCCGCGGTCAGGAACACCTTGACCGGCGCGTCCGGGGCCACCACGGTGCCGATGTCGCGCCCCTCCGCCACCCAGTCACCCGTGGCGAGCAGCTCACGCTGCTTCTGCGCGAGCGCGGAGCGCACGCGCGGGTTGGTGGCGACCTTCGAGGCCGCCTCGCTCACCTCGGGCGCGCGGATCGCCTCGGTCACGTCCTCCCCGTCCACCATGACGCGGTCGTCCAACTCGAGGTTCAGGCGCTCGGCCTGCTCAGAGGCCGCCCCGCCGTGGCGCAG
>CAVXTL010000017.1:0-130970 GCA_963764665.1 uncultured Thermoleophilaceae bacterium
GGCGGCGGCGCGCGGGACTCACGGCCGGGCGCTGCAGGAGGGGTCGGTCAATGGGGGTCATGCTGCTTGTCGTTCCAGGTCGAGGTCGAGGTCGGGGGGGCGCGTCGGTTCGGCAGTCGAGGGCCCGCTGCGGCGTGCCCGGTCGCAGGAGCGCGACCGCGAGGGCGATCCCGACGGCGATCGCTCCTGCCCCGGCGAGGAATGCGAGCTGGTAGCCGTCGATCAGGGAGCTGGTGAGTCCGTGGCCCTCCGCCACCAGCCCCTTCGTGTGGTTGGCGGCGAGCGTGCTGAGCACGGCCAGGCCGAGCGCGCCGCTGATCTGCTGGGCGACGTTGGTGATGCCGGATCCGAGCCCGGCGTCCGCGGCGGGAACGTCGGCCATGGCGATCGTCAGCAGCGGCATGAAGGCGTTGCCGATGCCGAGCCCGATGGCGAAGGAGGCGAAGAAGATCGTGGGGAAGAACGCGGTGTCCGGCCCGACGGTGCTGAACAGGAGCAGTCCGGCGATCGCGCTCGCCATGCCGGAGGTGAGCACGGGAAGCGGCCCGAACCGTGCGACCAGGCGCGCCGTGACGCCCTGCGAGAGGACGGCGACGGTGAGAGTCCAGGGCAGGAAGGCCGCGCCGGTCTGCAGGGCGCTGTAGTGGCGCACCTGCTCGAGGTAGAGCGTGCCGAGGAAGAAGGTCGAGTACATGCCGGTGACGAGGAAGCCCCTGACGAGGCTCGCGTTGATCAGCCCGGGAAGGCGGAGGATGCGCAGCGGCATGATCGGGTTGCTGATTCGCGCCTCGACGGAGATGAACGCCGCCATCAGCAGCGCCGCGAGCGCGCCGATCTCGAGGACGGGTGCGGACAGCCAGCCGTGCGTGGTCACCTGGACGATCGCGTAGATGGCGCTCATCAGCGAGGCGGTGACGAGCAGCGAGCCGAGCCAGTCCACGCCGTGTCCGAAGCCGAGCCCGCTGTCGGCGCGGATCAGCGCCTGGCCGAGCAGCGAACGTGGCGAGGCCGATCGGGAGGTTGACGAAGAAGACCCAGTGCCAGCTCAGCGCCTCGGTGAGCAGGCCGCCGGCGAGGAGCCCGAGCGAGCCGCCGGCGACCGACACGAAGACGTAGGCGCTCATCGCGCGGGCTCGCTCGGCGACCTCCGGGAACTCGGTGATGATGATCGCGAGGATCACCGACGCCTGTGCGGCCGCGCCGATGCCCTGGAGGAAGCGGGCTGCGATCAGCGCCTCCTGCGTCGGGGCGATGCCGCACAGGAGCGAGGCGACCGTGAACGTGACCACGCCGCCGAGGAACACGCGCTTTCGGCCGGCCAGGTCGCCGAGCCGGCCGGCCAGGAGCAGCAGGCTGCCGAAGGTCACGAGGAACGCGTTGACGACCCAGGTCAGGTTCGCCTGGCTGAAGCCGAGGTCGTGCTGGATCGACGGGAGCGCGACGTTCACGATCGTGACGTCGAGGACGATCATCAGCTGCGCGAGGCAGACGACGAACAGGGATGCCCAGCGGCGGCGGTCGGGGGTGAGGCTGGAAACGAAGGTGCATGCGGGGTCTCTTGTCGGGGCGCTCGGTTCGAGCTAAACTGGAGGCCACCTCCGAAATAAGTGGAGGCGACCTCCGGAACTATACGGAGGGACCCTCCGGTTGTCAAGCGAATTCATGAGCACGATCGACACCCCCACCCAGCCACTGCTCGCGCGCCCGAAGCGCGCGGACGCCCGGCGCAACTACGAGAAGGTGCTCGCGGCCGCGCGCGAGGCGTTCGCCGAGGGTGGGGAGTCCACTTCGCTCGAGGAGATCGCGCGACGCGCCGGCGTCGGGATCGGCACCCTCTACCGCCACTTCCCGAACCGGCAGGCGCTGGTCGAGGCGCTCTACCTCGACGAGGTCGAGGAGGTGTGCCGGTCGGCGGCGCGAGCTCGACGGCGCCGACCCCTGGGAGGCACTCAACGGCTGGGTCGAGCGCTTCATCGGGTACCTCGCGACCAAGCGCGCGCTGGCCCACGAGCTGCTCAACTACCTCGACCAGGACGCCTCGCTCTTCCAGGCATCCCGTGCCTCGCTCTTCGCCGCGGGCGAACCGCTGCTCGAGCGCGCTCAGGAGGCGGGCGTCGTACGCCAGGACGTCACGATCGCCGAGGTCATCCAGATGGTGGTCGGGATCGCCAAGATCCCAGCCGCCGACCCGAGCCAGACCGAGCGCATCCTCCGGATCGCGCTCGACGGTCTTCGCTATCGCCCCGAGGGCTAGCCGGTGGCGGCGGCGCTCTCGGCGCCGGCCGCGCGGGGCGCAAAGAGCCTTGCGAGCTGGATGCTTCCCTCGTAGAGGATCAGCAGCGGCACCATCTCCAAGACGAGCGTGACCGGGTCGAGCGTAGGAAGCAGCGCCGCGATCATCGCGATCGCCAGGACGCCGTAGCGGCGTGTGCTGCGCAGCTGATCGACCGTCACGACACCCAGGCGAGTCAGCACCAGCACACCGATGGGCACCTGGAACCCCAATCCCATGGCGACCATGGTCAGCGACGCGAAGGAGTAGTAGTCGCTCGCCCGTAGCTGGGTATTGAACTCCGAGGCGTTGAAGTTGAGCAGGAACTGGAGCGCGGGGGGCAGCACGACGAGGTAGCAGAAGACGGCCCCGGCGATGAACAGCACCGGCACCATCAAGATCAGAGGCGCCGCAGCCGCCGGTCGCGCGGATTGAAGGCCGGCACGATGAACGCATACACCTGATAGAGCACCACCGGCAGGACGAGCAGCAGGGCCGCGTAGGCCGAGTTCTTGAGCGTGGTGACGAACGGCTCTGTCGGGCTGAGCGTGATCGGCTCGAGGTTGCCGGGCAGCGGCGCGTTCAGAATCTCGATGACGAGGTCGCTCTGCCAGGTGGTGAGCGCGAAGGCCACGAGGAAAGCCGCGCCGGCGACCATCAGGCGCGAGCGGAGCTCGCCCAGATGGTCCACCAGCGTCAGCTGTTCCTCGTGGTCGATGGGCTTCAGGCGAGCCATCGGAGAACCTGGGCCGCTAGGGCTTGCTCGCGCTCGCGGGGTCGCCGGGCGGCAGGTCCTCGCGCTCGTCGCCGCTGATCGAGTTCTTGAACTCGCGCATCCCGCCGCCGATCGAGCGGCCGAGGTCCGGCAGCTTCTTCGGTCCGAAGATCACCAGCGCGACGATGAGCACGACGATCAATTCCATGGGTCCGATTCCGGGCAGCATCCGATTCCTCTCCTTAGGCCTTCACAAAGGGCTTGACGGCCATCAGGACCTGATCCATGTCGAGCGACTTGTCGAAGCCGCCGTCCGTGATCGGCACGCCGTTGAGCTGGCGGATGGCGGCCGCGTGGCGCGCTTCCACCTGAACGATGCTGCCGGCGGCCGCGAGGATGGCCTTGGACTCGATCGCCGGTGCCGCTCCGTTGTAGGCGCTGACCCCGGTGTCCTCGAACGTCTGAGCGAGCTTCAAGAAGCTCTTCTCACTGGCGAAGGCGTCGCCGAAGTCCACGCCGGGCGCAGCCACCGGCTTGCCGCCGG
Source organism: uncultured Thermoleophilaceae bacterium (assembly GCA_963764665.1). Lineage (GTDB taxonomy): Bacteria > Actinomycetota > Thermoleophilia > Solirubrobacterales > Thermoleophilaceae > JACVRW01. The sequence continues at coordinate 3,532 of CAVXTL010000017.1, forward strand.
CACCCTTGATCGCCGTGGTCAGCGCGTCCACGTGGGCGTCCTCGTTGTCGCGGATCGTCGTGGCGAGCTTCCTGACGTCGCCCGACATACCGCGGACCTGCTTGAGCGCCTGGCCGTAGAACGCGGCCTCGAGGTACTCCAGCGTGAGCGCGAAGTTCAGGACGTCCACGTCGTTCGCGCCGTCCTGGGCGAGGGCGCCACCCACGAACGGGCCCACGACCCGAGCCCGTAGACCGCACCGGCGGCGACGGCGCCGCGCATGATGAACGCGCCGCGGGTGTGACCTTCGATCGTGATGGCCTCCAGCTCGGGGGCCGGCTGTGTTTCCTGGTTCATCTGAAGCATCTCCTTTGCGTCAGTGCTGCGCATCAGGCGAGAAACGGCTTGACCTTCGGAAGGACCTCAGCCATCGAGGCCGGCTTCGCGAAGGCGCCGTCGGGGACGATGGTCCTGCCCACCACCGAGTTGAGGGCCGCCGCATGGCGGGCCTCCACGCTGTGGATGGCGAGCGCTGCGGCGAGCACTTCCTTCGACTTGATCCGGCCCGCCTGCCCGAGATAGGCCGCGGCGCCGAGGTTCTCCACGGTGGCCGCGGTCTCGAGCACCATCTGCTCGCCGCCGTCGATCACCGCGTCGAAGTTGGTCTTCGGGCGCTTGGGCTTCCCGCCGAGCTTCTTGACGGTCTGCGTGAGCGCGTCCACGTGCTCCTGCTCGTTGTCGCGGATCATCGTCGCGACCTTGGCGAGGGCCATGTCCTTGACCACACCCGAGTCGATCACCGCGTTGTAGAAGTCGGTCTCCAGGTGCTCGAGCGTCAGGGCGTACTGGACGATCTCCAGGTCCCGCGCCGTGTCAGCCATCGTGTCCGGCTTCGCGGCCGTGGCCTGCTTGTCATCGCCGCCGCAGGCGGCCATGAAGATCGCAAGGGCGCTCGCCGCTCCGGCGCCGCCCATCACGCTCAGAAAGCGCTTGCGGGAGGCCGGATCGGCCGCCAGCTCCTGCACCGCCCCGCGCTGCTCGGGCACGTGTTCGGCTGCATCCGTCATGGATCGAGTCCCTCCGTCGAAAGTGGCTGCCGGTCGAAATCCTCCGACCTGGGCGCTTCCTTCGGGCCGACCTCCGCGATCGGATCAGTCGGGATTGCCGGAACCTCGCGCCGCGAGTCCCGGATCGGGGTACGTGGCGATCGCTCGAACACCCGGGCCCGCTGTCCTGGCCCGGCTTTGGCGGCGGAACCATGGCTCGAGGGGCGCAATCGCGCCAAGTGGAGCCGCGTCGTGATCCGGTGCCGACCCCCGGGCGGAAGACAGCGCAGGACGCACAGGTTTCGGCCTCCGAACCTGTGCGCGCCCGTTCACGCTCCAGGGGACGGGGCCACGAGGCCGGGAGGCTGCGCTGCTCAATTCGTGTGCGGCGTTTTCACCCACGCGTGTTGAGTCGTTGCGCGGTTGCGGGCAGCGTGGCGAGGCGTGTGGAGATCGGAGCGTGGTCAGGCGGCGCTTTTGCTGCTCGGCGTGGTGGCTGCGTTGTTGGTCGGGTTGGCGGTGCTGGTGGGGTTCGGGCACGCGCTGGGTGCGAAGTCGCGCCATCAGCGGGCGGCGGATCTGGCGGCGATGTCGGCCGCTGCGGCTATGCGCGATGCCTATCCGCGGCTGTTCGAGTCGGGCCGGCGGAGCCTGACGCTCGCCGCGTATCTCGCGCTGGCGCGCGAGCGGGCGCTGCGCGTGGGGCGCGCCAACGGCGTGAGGCTTCGAGCGGGCCGACGTGAGCTTCCCGGGTGGGTCGTTCGCGCCCACGCGCGTGAGGGTGGTCGCGCGCGGCGCGGCGACGGTGCGGGTGGGGGAGCGGCCGCGGTCGGTGCCGGTGCGGGCGAGCGCGACGGCCGAGCTGGCCCCGGCGTCCGATGCGGTCCTCGGCGGGCCGCCCCATGGTGAGGGCGGCGGCTATGACGGCCCGCTCGCCTACCGGATGGGCAAGGCGATGCGCCCCGACGTGGCCGCGGCGTTCGACCGGATGGCCACAGCGGCGCGCCGCGACGGGCTCGCGCTGTCGGTCACGAGCGCGTTCCGCTCCGACGCCGAGCAGGCGCGCCTGTTCGCCGCCAATCCGAACCCGAAGTGGGTCGCGCCGCCCGGCACGAGCCTTCACCGCTACGCAACGGAGCTCGACCTCGGCCCGCCGGCCGCCTATGCCTGGCTGGCCGCCAACGCGCGCCCGTTCGGCTTCATCCACCGCTACGCCTGGGAGCCCTGGCACTACGGGTTCGGCGCCAACCCGCGCGACCGCGAGCACCCGGCGCAGTACGAGCGCGGCTCGTGGGAGCCGCCCGGCGGTGACCACGGCCAGATCCTCCATGGCCTGCCGTCGTTCGTGCCGCCGCGCTTCCACGATCCGCTCGCCGCGGCGGCGCTGCGATGGAACGTGCCGGCGGAGCTGCTGGCGGCGCAGCTCTACGCGGAGTCCGGCTTCAACCCGTTCGCGGAGAGCGCCGCCGGGGCGCGCGGGATCGCCCAGTTCATGCCGGGCACGGCCCGTGCCTACGGGCTCGCGGATCCGTACGACCCGGTGGCGGCGATCGACGCGCAGGCGCACCTGATGAGCGACCTGCTGAAGCAGTTCGGAGGGAAGGTCGCGCTGGCCCTGGCGGCCTACAACGCCGGGCCGGGCGCGGTCGAGCGCTACGGCGGCGTTCCGCCGTACGCGGAGACCCGCGCCTACGTGGCGAGGATCCTCGGCCTGCTGGGCGGCGCGGGCGTCATCCCGGTCGACGTGTTCGAGGTGAGGCTGGTGGAGTGACCGTTTTTCAGCTAGCGCGAGAAGGCCTGCCCGGCGTACCTTGATGGCAGCGCACGGACTCCGAGGGGCGTCATCGAGATCCCCTTGGGACGCATCCCGGCTCCCAGCTTTGAGGTCGACCAACGGCGTACCTCACGGCGGTCAACCAGCCGGGCCTCGGGGTCCGCTGCGCACCATCTCGAGGCTCGTACATTCGCCCGGTTGGGTTTGCTCACGTGATCCGCATGGGTACCGGCGGGCCATGTACATCGGAACATCGATATTCCTGATCGCCCTCGGGGCGATACTCAAGTTCGCTGTGACGGCCACCGTCGAAGGCGTGGAAGTCCAGACCGTCGGGGTGATACTCATGGTGGTCGGCGTGATCGCCCTCGTCATCTCGCTGATGGAGCAGATGATCTGGGCCGACCGGCGCCGGGCGCGCGTGGCCGAGCCCGAGGTGGCGCCGCCGCGCGAGTACCGCTGACACCAGCGTGCCCCGCGGTCATACTGCGCCGATGCGCGGGCGGCTCGCCACATGCGTCATGGCGGGCATCGCGGTCGCGCTGTCGGCGCCGGCCGTTGCCGGCGCGGTCCAGCCGGCTCCCTGTGACCCGGTGGGCGAGTATCCGGGCGACGCCGCCTCCAAGCCGGCGATCGCGCGCTGGATGGGCGGCGGAGCCGCCGCAAGCGGGCTGCCGGCCGAGCTGCCGGTGGTCGCGGCGCTCGTCGACTCGGGGTTGGCCAACCTGCAGGCCGGCGACAGCGACGCCGTGGGCTACTTCCAGATGCGCCTGGGGATCTGGAACACCGGCGAGTACGAGGGCTATCCCGAGAACCCCGATCTCCAGCTCAGGTGGTTCACCGACCAGGCGGCCGCGGTGCGACAGACCCGGCTCGCGGCCGGGCGCGCCGACCCGCTGTCCGACGACGGCCAGTGGGGCGAGTGGATCGCCGACGTCGAGCGGCCCGCCGAGGCCTACAGGAGTCGCTACCAGCCGCGCCTCGCGGACGCACGCGAGCTGATCGGCCCGCTGTGCATGCCGCCCGGGGGCGACCCGAGCGGCGGCTCGCCGGGTCCCGAGGCGCCGAACCCGAGCGACGTCAGGGCGCCGCGGCTGACGCTGCGTCTGACGCAGAGCCAGCGGCCACTCAGGCGCAGGGCGATCCTGCTCCGGGCAGGGTGCCCGGGTGAGGCGTGCGTGATCGCGGCATCGGGCTCGCTCAAGATCTCCGGCTCGAAGCGCGTGCACCGGCTGGCCTCGAAGCCCCGCCGCCTCGCGCGCGGGCGCAGCGCGAGCGTCACGCTCAAGCTGTCAAAGCCGCTCCGGCGTACGCTGAAGCGCGCCTTCGATGGTGGCGGCAAGGCATCCGCGCGGCTGACGGTCCGCGCCGTCGACCTAGCCGGGAACGTGACGCGAAAGCGCGTCTCGGTGCGGTTGAAGGCCTAGCGGAAGAGCGGTGGCGGTGGCACCGATGGATCACCGGAACTTCGGTTCCTCCCATTCCGGGAGGATCTCCGGCAGCCCGGCGCTGACGCTGTCCGGGAACTCCGCAGCACGCTTCTCGAGAAACGCAGCGATGCCCTCGCGGGCGTCGTCGGACTGGCCGCGCGCGAACATCGCCCGGGAGTCGGCGCGGTGCGCCTCCATAGGGTGGCTCGCGCCGAGCATCGTCCACATCAGCCGGCGTGCCAGCGCCACCGATACGGGCGCGCTGTTCTCCACGATCTCCGCAGCGAGCGCGCGGGCGGCCGGCAGCACCTCGTCCGCCGGGTGCACGCTTCGCACGAGCCGCCCGGCCAGCGCCTCCTCGGCCCTGAACACGCGACCCGTGGCCACCCACTCCATCGCCTGCGAGATCCCCACGATCCGCGGCAGGAACCAGCTTGAGCAGGCCTCGGGCACGATGCCGCGGCGGGCGAACACGAAGCCGATCTTGGTTCCCTCGGCCGCCAGGCGGATGTCCATCGCCAGGGTCATCGTGATGCCCACGCCCACGGCCGGTCCGTTGATCGCGGCGATCACGGGCTTGGTGCAGCGGAAGATCCGCAGCGTGAGGATGCCGCCGCCGTCGCGGGGCGCGTCGGTCCCGCTGTCCTCGGCCATCTCGCCCCGGCCCTGGCGCTTGGTCCAGTCGAAGGTCTCGCCGCCCCCCTCGAGGTCGGCGCCGGCGCAGAACCCGCGGCCGGCGCCCGTGACGATCACGGCGCGCACCTCGTCGTCCTCGTCGGCGAGGTCGAACGCCTGGATCAGCTCCTCGTGCATCGTGCGCGTGTAGGCGTTGAGCCGCTCGGGCCGGTCGAGGGTGATCGTGGCCACGTGGTCGGCGACCTCGTATCGGATCTCGGTGAAGTCCAAGCGCTGCTCCTGACGGTCGAGAGGCGGTCGAGGCATTCTGCCCGGCTGATCCGGTGGCGCGCTCTCACGTACTAGTGGGGGGCGAGGGTTTCCCCGCCCGCACCCGGTGAAGGAGACGCAGCAAATGATGCCCGGACCGTTGGAGCTCGTGGTGGTACTCGTGGTCGCACTCGTGATCTTCGGCCCCAAGCGCCTGCCCGAGCTCGGCAAGTCGCTCGGCGGCGGCATGCGGAGCTTCAAGGAGTCCGTGACAGGGCGACGACGACGCGGAGGAGCCGGCGGCCGCGGAAGAGCTAGTCTGCCGCGCCGTGGCGATCACCGTCGACGGCATCGAGGAGCTGCAGGCCCTGCTCGGCAAGACCGTGGGCCCCACCGAGTGGCGCACGGTCACCCAGGAGATGATCGACACGTTCGCGGATCTCTCGGGCGACGACCAGTGGATCCACGTGGACGTGGAGCGCGCGAAGACGGAGAGCCCGTTCGGCACGACGATCGCGCACGGCAACCTGACGCTCTCGCTGATCGACGGCTTCCGCAAGGACCTGGTCCAGTCCACCGGCTTCCGGCTGGGCGTGAACTACGGCTGGAACAAGGTCCGCTTCCCGGCGCCCGTACCCGCCGGCTCGCGCGTTCGCGCGAGCTCGGAGGTCGTGTCGGTGGACGAGGTCGGCGAGGGCTGGTGGCAGGTGGCCACCAAGTTCACCCTCGAGGTCGAGGGCACCGAGAAGCCCTGCTGCGTGGCCGAGTCGGTCGGCCGCGCCCTGGTCTGACCCTCGTCGCGGCGCGCGGTCCGGAAAGCTCACCAACTTGGTGAGAAAACCGGACGGCGGGGGATGGAGCGCCGCCAGCGGTCCTATCCTCGGACAGGCATGGCCACCGCCCCGGAGTCGCTCACAGCCCAGCGAAAGACCCTGCCCGACTCTCCGGGCGTCTACTTCTTCAAGGACTCCCAGAGCAAGGTCATCTACGTGGGCAAGGCAGCCTCGATCCGCAAGCGCGTCGGTGGCCACTTCAGCAAGCCCGGCGGTGCCCGTGGCTCCGTGGACATGGTCGCCCAGATCGCCGAGGTGGACTTCATCGCCACGGAGACCGAGGCCGAGGCGCTCCTTCTCGAGCAGCGCTTCATCCGCCAGCACCGCCCGCTCTTCAACGTCCGCCTGCGCGACGACAAGTCGTACCCCTACATCGCGATCTCGCTCGACGAGGACTTCCCGCGGGTGTACTTCACGCGCGAGCGCCACCGGCGCAACCGCGTGTACTTCGGCCCGTTCAGCAATGCCAAGCGGGTGCGCGAGACGCTCGACCTCCTCGGCAAGATCTTCCAGCACCGCACGTGCGACGGGACCGAGCCCGGCAGGGCGTCCGGCAGCCCCTGCCTCGACTACCACCTGAACCGCTGCGGGGCGCCTTGCGTGGGCTACATCTCGAAGGAGGACTATCGCGAGAGCATCGACTCGATCATCGACTTCCTGTCGGGGCGCTATCGCCACATCGAGCGCGGCCTCGAGCAGGGGATGAAGCGGGCGTCCGAGGCGCAGCAGTACGAGGAGGCAGCGAACCTCCGAAACCGGTTGAAGGCGGTGCGCTCACTGCTGGAGCGCCAGCGGATCTCGAACGAGGCGGTGGGCACGCTCGATGCCATCGCCGTGGCCGCCGAGGACACCGACGCAAATGCCCAGGTCTTCCAGGTTCGCGACGGCGTGCTGGCGGACCGCCAGAGCTTCTACCTGGAGAACGCGGCCCGGCGCGACGAGGGCGAGGTGGCCGAGGAGTTCGTGCTTCAGTACTACGCGAGCGCTCTGGCCGTACCGTCCCAGGTGGTGGTCCCGCTCGCAGTGGAGGATCTCGACGCGCTCGGCGAGGCGCTCACCGAGCGGCGCGGAGCCCCCGTGGAGGTGCGCCACGCCGAGCGCGGCGACAAGCGTCGGATCCTCGAGCTGGCGCACCGCAACGCGCGCTTCGCGCTCGACCAGGACAGGCTGCGCTCGGAGCGCCGCCGCAGCCAGCGCATCCAGGCGCTCGACGGCCTCCAGCAGGCGCTCGCGATGGAGACGATCCCGATGCGGATCGAGTGCTTCGACATCTCGAACCTGATGGGCGACCACACGGTCGCGTCGATGGTTGCCTTCGAGGGCGGCGCGCCAAAGAAGTCGGACTACCGGCGCTTCGGGATCCGCGGCTCGGTGCAGGACGACTTCGCGGCGATGGCGGAGGTGCTTTCGAGGCGCATGGCCCAGTTCGTGGCCCAGCGCGAGCGATCGCCGCACGATCCCGATTTCGATGAGAGTTTTGCCTCAGTGCCGGCCTTGATCGTCATCGACGGAGGCAAGGGCCAGCTCTCCGCCGGCCTGTCCGAGCTGGGCCCCTTCCGGGACCTCGGCGTGACCGTGGTGAGCCTCGCCAAGCGGGTCGAGGAGGTGTTCCTCCCCGGCCGCATGGACCCGCTCGTCCTTCCGCACGACTCCGCGGAGCTGCAGCTGCTGCAGCGCGTCCGAGACGAGGCGCATCGCTTCGCGATCGAGTTCCATCGCGGGCGCCGCGACAAGGCGATGACTCGCTCGATCCTGGACGGACTTCCGGGCGTCGGCCCGGTGCGCAAGCGCAGCATCCTGCGGCACTTCGGATCGCCGGAGCGGTTCCTCGAGGCCAGCCGCGACGAGCTCGAAGCGGTGCCCGGGCTCCCCGGCAAGGTCGCGCGCGAGGTCCACGAGTACGTGCACAAGGTGCGATGAACACGAACAACGACAAGGGCCGTCTCGAGGACTTCGTGGTCATCACGGGGTTCTCCGGCGCCGGCAAGTCGCAGGCCATGGCGACCTTCGAGGACGCCGGGTACTTCTGCGTGGACAACCTCCCGCCGGAGATGATCGGCTCGCTGGCCGACCTGTTCGGTCACGAGGGCAGCAAGGTCGAGCACGCCGCGGTGGCCTCCGACGTGCGCGGCGGGGAGTACTTCGACGGCCTGGTGCGAGTGGTGGACGACCTCGAGGCGCGCGGCGTCCCCTACCGCCTGCTGTTCCTGGAGGCGGGCGACGAGACCCTGATCAACCGCTTCAAGGAGACGCGCCGGCGCCACCCGCTGGCGGACGGCGGCAGCGTCGAGCGGGCCATCCGCAGCGAGCGCAGCCTGCTCGCCCCGCTGAAGGAGCGCGCCGACGTGTCGATCGACACCAGCGACCTGTCCGCGTCGCGGCTGCGCAAGGTCGTGGCCGACAAGATGCTCACGCCCGGCGGGGTCGGCCGGCTGGCCGTCACGTTCATGACATTCGGCTTCAAGCACGGCAGCCCGCGCGACGCCGACCTCACCTTCGACGTCCGCTTCCTGCCCAATCCGCACTACGAGTCGGAGCTGCGCGATCTCACCGGGCTCCACGACGAGGTGATCGCCTATGTCGAGCGCTCGAAGGGCATCGAGGAGTTCTACGAGCGGCTCGTGCCGCTGCTCGACTACCTGCTCCCCGCCTACGAGCAGGAGGGCAAGTCCCACCTGACGGTCTGCATCGGATGCACCGGCGGGCGGCACCGGTCGGTCGTGATCGCGGAGCACCTGGCCCGCATCTACCACGAGCGCGACGACCTCCTCGTGGACGTGGTTCACCGGGACGTGGACAAGCCGCCGCGCAGGCCCTGAGCCTCGCGTCCCGCGGTACCGGTCGGTCTTCCTCCAGCGCGGAACCGGAGGGTGTTCGGTAGATTCGGGCGCGCCTTCGCCGACCGGAACACCCAGCCAGAGAAAGGAGCGGCACTCATGCCCCTGCGGGCAGGTATCAACGGCTTCGGCCGCATCGGCCGCAACGTATTCAGGGCTGCGCACGCGCGCGGCGCAGACATCGAGTGGGTCGGCGTGAACGACATCACCGACAACGAGACCCTGGCGCACCTCCTCAAGTACGACTCCATCCTCGGTCCGTTCCCGGGCGACGTGGAGGCCACCGCCGACGGTCTCGTGGTGGACGGCAAGGAGCTGCGCGTGTTCGAGGAGCGCGACCCCGCAGCGCTCCCGTGGAGCGACGTGGGCGCCGACGTGGTCATCGAGTCCACCGGCCTCTTCACGAAGCGCCCGGACGCCGCCAAGCACCTCGAGGCCGGCGCGAAGAAGGTGATCATCTCGGCGCCCGCCACGGAGCCCGACGTGACGCTCGTGCTGGGCGTGAACGACGACGCGTACGACGCCGAGAGCCACCACGTGATCTCGAACGCCTCCTGCACCACCAACTGCCTCGGTCCGGTCGCACGCGTGCTGCACGACACCGTGGGAATCGAGCGCGGGATCATGACCACGATCCATGCCTACACGGCGGATCAGCGCCTGCAGGACGCCCCGCACAGCGACCTCCGGCGCGCTCGCGCGGCAGCGGTCAACCTGATCCCGACCTCCACGGGCGCGGCCAAGGCGATCGGGCTCGTGATTCCGGAGCTCAACGGGAAGCTGAACGGCATCTCCGTGCGCGCGCCCGTGATCACCGGCTCCGTGGTGGACCTCGTGTGCGAGGTGGGACGCGACACCACCCCGGAGGAGATCAACGCCGCGTTCTCCGAGAAGGCCGACACCGGGCGGCTCGAGGGCATCCTCCAGTACACCGAGGATCCGATCGTCTCGAGCGACGTCGTGACGTCGCCCTACTCGTCGGTGTTCGACTCCAAGCTCACGATGGTCATCGACAAGCGGCTCGTGAAGCTCGTGGCCTGGTACGACAACGAGTGGGGCTACTCGAACCGCGTGGTGGACCTGGCTCAGCGCGTGCTGGCGGGGGCGCCGGTTGCCTAGGGCCGTTTCGGGACTCGGCAAGCGGAGCGTCCGGGACCTGGACATCGACGCGGGCACGCGCGTGCTCGTGCGGGTGGACTTCAACGTCCCGCTCGAGGGCAGCCGCGTGACCGACGACGCCAGGATCCGGGCGGCGCTGCCGACGATCGAGCTGTTGCTGGATCGCGGCGCGCGGCTCGTGCTCTGCTCTCATCTGGGCCGCCCCGAGGACCGTGAGCCCGAGACGTCGCTGCACCCGGTGGGGAAGCGGCTCGCTGAGCTGATCCACGTGCCGGTCAGGCAGGCGCCGGAGGTCGTGGGGCCCGAGGTCGAGGAGATGGCCGGCGCCCTGCGGCCGGGCGAGGTGCTCCTGCTCGAGAACACGCGCTGGGAGCCCGGGGAGAAGAAGAACGACCCCGAGCTCGCACGCGGCCTGGCCGCGCTGGCGGACGTCTACGTGAACGACGCCTTCGGCGCCGCGCATCGTGCGCACGCCTCCACGGCGGGGGTGGCCGACCTGGTGAGCCCGGCGGTGGCCGGATGCCTTCTCGAGCGCGAGGTCACGACCCTCCGGTCGCTGGTCGAGGATCCGGAGCGGCCGCTGGTCGTGGTGCTCGGCGGGGCGAAGGTGACCGACAAGGTGGCCCTGATCGATCGCTTCCTCGAGACGGCGGACACGCTGCTCATAGGCGGCGCCATGTGCTTCGCGTTCTTCAGGGCGCAGGGGCGCTCCACCGGCGACTCGCTCGTGGAGGAGGAGGGAGTGGAGCTGGCGCGCGCCGCGCTCGCCAAGTCCGAGTCGAGCAACTGCCGGCTGCTGCTCCCCGTGGACCTCGTGCTCGGCGACCGCTTCGGCGCCGACGCCGAGGTGCGCCAGCTGGAGGCCACCGACGTGCCTGACGGGTGGATGGGCCTCGACGTGGGACCGCGCACGATCGCCGCGTACTCGGCGGTGCTCGAGCGCGCCGGCACCGTGTTCTGGAACGGCCCCATGGGCGCGTTCGAGCTCGAGCCGTTCGCGGCGGGCACGCGCGCGGTGGCCGAGGCGGTGGCGGAGGCGTCGGCCACGACGGTGGTGGGCGGGGGAGACTCCGCCGCGGCCATCGCCTCGTTCGGCCTGGCGGACAGCGTGGACCACCTGTCCACCGGCGGGGGCGCCGCGCTGGAGCTGCTCGAGGGACGCGACCTGCCGGGACTGGAGGCGCTCGACGATGCCTAGCTCGGGCCGCCGGCCCTACGTGGCGGGCAACTGGAAGATGTGGGGTACGCGCGCCCAGGCAGCGGACTACTGCGACCGGCTGCCCGGGCTCCTGCCCGGAACGGACTCGCGGACGGCGGACGTGGGGGTGTGCGTGCCCTTCACGTCGCTCGACGTGTGCGTGCAGAAGCTGTCGGGCACCGGGGTGCTGGTGCTCGCCCAGAACATGCATCAGGAGCCCGAGGGCGCCTACACCGGCGAGGTGTCGGCCGCGATGCTCGTGGAGCTGGGCGTGGACGGCGTGGTGCTCGGGCACTCCGAGCGGCGCCTCTACAACGGCGAGACGGACAAGGCGCTCCAGGAGAAGGTCCCGGCTGCGCTCGACGCCGGGTTGCAGCCGATTCTCTGCGTGGGTGAGAGCGAGGAGGAGCGCGAGCGCGGCGACACCGAGCGCAAGCTCCGCGGCCAGGTGCAGGAAGGGCTCGAGAAGGTGCCCGACGAGCGCCTCTCCGAGGTGGTGATCGCCTACGAGCCGATCTGGGCGATCGGCACGGGCCGGGTGGCCACCCCCGAGCAGGCGCAGGAGGCGATCGCCTTCGTGCGGGCGCTGGTGGGCGACCGCTCCAAGGAGGCCGCCGAGAGCACGAGAGTGCTCTACGGAGGCAGCGTGAAGCCCGACAACGCGCCCGACACCATGGCCCAGCCGGACGTGGACGGCGCGCTCGTGGGCGGCGCGAGCCTCGACCCCGCCTCGCTCGCGGAGATAGTGGCCGCAGCCTCCCCGTGAGTCCGGTGCCGAGCGTCTGCCTCGTCGTGCTCGACGGCTGGGCCCTCGCCGACCCGGGGCCCGGCAACGCCGTCGGGCAGGCCGACACTCCAGTCTTCGACGAGCTGTGGGCCGAGCATCCGCACTCCACGCTCACAGCATGGGGCCCCGCCGTGGGCCTCCCGGAGGGCCAGATGGGCAATTCCGAGGTGGGCCACCTCAACCTCGGCGCGGGTGCGGTCGTGAAGCAGGACATCACCCGCATCGACGATGCAGTGGATGACGGGTCGTTCGTCGAGAACGAGGCGCTGAGGGCCGCGGCCGGGGCCGCTCGCGAGGGCGGCGGCCGCCTCCACCTGCTCGGCCTGGTGTCGGCAGGCGGCGTGCACGCGAGCATGGACCACCTGCGGGCGATCGTCGAGCTGGCCGCGCGCGAGCGGGTGCCCGACGTGGTCCTGCACGCCTTCACCGACGGGCGCGACACGAGCCCCGACTCCGGGGCCGGCTACATCGCCGAGGTGGAGGGCTGGGACGGGGTGCGCGTGGCCACCGTCACGGGCCGTTACTTCGCCATGGACCGCGACCGCCGCTGGGACCGCATCGCGCGCGCCTGGGACGCGATCGTGCACGGTCGCTCCGATGTCCCTGAGGCCGGCTCGGGGGAGGAGGCGGTGCGCGCCGCCTACGAGCGCGGGGAGACCGACGAGTTCATCCAGCCGACGCTGGTGGGGCAGGAGGGGCGCATCCGCGACGGCGACGCCGTGGTGTTCTTCAACTTCCGCCCGGACCGCGCGCGTGAGCTCACGCGCGCCCTGGCGGAGGACGACTTCGCCGACTTCGACCGCGGCGAGCGCCCGCAGGTGCAGCTGACCACGCTCACGAGCTACCAGGAGGACTGGCGCTACCCGGTGGCCTTCGCGCCGGCCCGGCCCGAGGTCACCCTGGCATCGGTGCTGGCCGAGCGCGGCATCGCACAGCTGCACGTGGCCGAGACCGAGAAGTACGCGCACGTGACCTACTTCTTCAACGGCGGCGAGGAGGACCTGTACGAGGGCGAGGAGCGCCGCCTCGTGGACTCCCCGCGCGACGTGGCCACCTACGACGAGAAGCCTGAGATGGCGGCCGAGGATGCTGCCGCGGCGTTCGTCGAGAGCTGGGAGGGGGGCGCGTTCGGCTTCGGGGTCATCAACTTCGCGAACCCCGACATGGTCGGGCACACCGGCGACATCCCGGCGGCGGTGCGCGCGGTGGAGACGGTGGACCGCTGCCTCGGCCAGGTGGTCGAGGCGGTGCACGCGAGCGGCGGCGCCTGCATCGTGACCGCGGACCACGGCAATGCGGACGAGATGCTGGATGCGGAGGGAAATCCCAGCACCGCCCACTCCATGAACCCGGTGCCGATCCTGGTCACCGCCGCGGTGGGCGAGCTGCGCGACGGCGGGGTGCTGGCCGACGTGGCGCCCACGGTGCTGGAGTTGCTCGGCCAGGAGCAGCCCGGGGCCATGACAGGGCAATCCCTGCTGCAAGAAAGTTGACAAAGAGCCACTTAGGTTTTAACCTTCGCTGAGTATCAGGCTCAACTTGCTCAGTGGAGGTTTGAAATGGCTCTAGTAGTAAGCCCCCAGCCCTTTACCCGCGAGGTCGATCGCCTCTTCGACGCCTTCTTCGGCGGCGAGGGAGAGTCGCGCCGCTGGGTCCCGCCGATGGACCTGTCGGAGTCCGGCGACCATTACGTGCTGAAGGCGGACCTGCCCGGCGTGGCCGAGGACGACGTGTCGATCGAGGTCCAGGACGGCACGCTCACGATCGCCGGCCAGCGCGCCGCTGAGGAACGCGGCGAGAACGACGGGTGGTACCGCTACGAGCGCTCGTTCGGCTCATTCACCCGCTCCCTCTCCCTGCCGGACGGAATCGACCCGGATGGGATCGCGGCCGAGTTCGACCGCGGCGTGCTCGAGGTTCGCATTCCGAAGCCGGCGGAGCGCAAGCCCCGCAAGGTCGAGATCAAGGCCGGCAACGGTAAGCCGGCCGCGCTGGAGGGCACGGCGCAGGAAAGCTGATCCGGGGGACTAGCCTGGCGCGGGTGAACCGCGCCTTCTCCATCGACGCCCGCGACGGGTCCGCCCGCGCGGGCGTCCTGCGTACCGGCCACGGTGACGTGAGCACCCCGGCCTTCGTGCCGCTGGCGTCCACGGCCACGGTGAAGACGATGCAGTCCTCGGAGGTGGCCGAGCTGGGCTACGAGATGGTTCTGGGGAACACCTTCCATCTGTTCATCCAGCCGGGACACGAGCTGATCGCCGAGCTGGGAGGGCTGCACGAGTTCATGGGGTGGGACGGCGCGATCGTCACGGACTCGGGCGGCTACCAGGTGTTCTCGATGGGCCACGGCTCGGTGGCCGAGGAGATCAAGCGCAGGCGCGGCGAGCGCAAGTCGATGATCGTCTCGATCGAGGAGGAGGGGGTGCGCTTCCGCTCCTACCTGGCCGGCGAGGAGCGCTTCATGGGCCCCGAGACGTCGATGGAGATCCAGGCCGCGCTCGGGTCCGACATCGCCCTGGTCTTCGACGAGTGCACCCCGTTCCACGTGGACCGCGACTACACGGCGAGCTCGATGGAGCGCACCCACCGCTGGCTCGACCGCTGCCTGGCCTGGCACGCCGAGCACGGGCCGAGCGACCAGCTGGTGTTCGGCATCGTGCAGGGCGGCGTGTACGAGGACCTGCGCGCCGAGTCCGCCGCGTACGTGAACGCCGCCGCCGTAGACGGGATCGCGATCGGCGGCTCGCTGGGCCAGTCGAAGGAGCAGATGCGCGAGGTGGTGGGGTGGTCGCTGCGCGGGCTCGATGACGACCGGCCGCGCCACCTGCTCGGCATAGGCGACGTGGACGACCTGATCCACGCCGTCGGGGCCGGCATCGACCTGTTCGACTGCGCCACGCCCACCCGGCTGGCTCGCCACGGCACGGCGCTCGTGCACGATCCCGCGCGGCGCTGGCGGCTCGACCTCACGAAGAGCGCGCACCGCACCAGCCGCGAGCCGATCGCCGAGGGCTGCGGCTGCCCCGCCTGCCGCGATCACACCCGCGCCTACCTGAACTACCTGCTGCGGGCCGGCGAGCCCACCGCAGCGCGGCTGCTGACCCTCCACAACCTCACGTTCATGGAGGAGCTGATGAGGGGAATGCGGGAGGCGATCGCGGCCGGCCGGTACGCCGACCACGCCGCCGGCCTCAGCGCGAGTGCTCCCCTATGAAGTCCCGCAGCCCGTCGATCTGCTCCTGCACGCCGCTCTCCTCCACGGGCTGCACCTGATCCTGGGTCGAGGTCAGGAGCACGAGCCCGACCACGGCGATCGCCGCGAGGATCGCCAGCAGAGCCAGGAAGGTGCCGAGCCGGCGCCGGCGCGCCGCCTGCCTGCGCTCGCGCTCGTCGTCACGCGGGCGCTCCCGGCGGGCCACGGGCGCCGGCGTCCGCGGCGCCTGGGGAGGCAGCGCCGCGGGGCGTGAGCGCAGGGCTCGGGTGGCGGCCGTGTCCTCCACCCGCATCGCCCGGGTGGCGTCGGTGTCGGCCGCCGCGAGCTGGCGGGTCACGTCGGTGGACCGGCCGAGCCGCCCGGCCTCGATCGCCTGGGCGAACTGGAGGGCGGAGGCGTAGCGCCCCTCCGCCTCGCGCTCCAGGCACAGGCGCACCGCCTCGTCCAGCTCGGGCGGCACCTCCGGGCGCAGCTCGGTGATCGGAGTGATCGCGTCCTGTTGCTGCTTGAGCGCCAGCTCGGTCAGCGACGTGTACTCGTGCGGAAGCCTGCCCGTGAGGAACTGGTAGGTGCATACGCCGAGCGAGTAGATGTCCGACGCCGGGCCGGCCTCCTCGCCGTGCGCCTGCTCGGGCGACAGGTATGCCGCCGTGCCGAGCACGGACCCCACCTGGGTGATCCGGGTGAGCTCGGCGGCCTTGGCGATCCCGAAGTCGGCGATCTTCGTGGTGTGCACCTCCTCGGCGATCAGGAGGTTGCCCGGCTTGACGTCGCGGTGCACCACGCCCGCCCGGTGCGCGTACTCGAGACCGTGACACGCGTCGCGCACGATCGCCACGGTGTCGTCGATCTCGAGCAGCTTGTGCTCGCGCAGAAGGTCGGCGCACGAGGGGCCGTCCACGTATTCCATGACGATGTAGTGGCGGCGGCTCTCGGGATCCTGGCCCGAGTCGAACACCTGCACCACGTTCGGGTGCTGCAGCCGCGCGGCCGCCAGCGCCTCGCGCCGGAAGCGGGCCACGAACGCCTCGTCGTCGGCCAGGTGCTCGGCCAGCAGCTTCACCGCCACCGCCCGTTCCAGCACCGTGTCCGTGGCCAGGAAGACAGTCGACATCCCGCCGGCGCCGAGCCTGCGCTCGATCCGGTAGCGGCCTGCCACTTCGCTCGGAACGGTCATTCGCCGTCTCCGGGCGCCTCGGCGCCGCCGCCGTCGGAGCCGTCCGGCACCGTGGCCGGCGGTGGCTCCGGCGTGGTCGGGACCGTGGTGGTCTCCGTCGGGACCGTCACGGTCTCGGTCGGGATGGTCTCCGTCTCGGTCGGAGTGGTCTCCGTCTCGGTGGGGGTGGTCTCGGTCTCAGTCTGGTCCAGCTCGTTGCACTCGCGGCCGACCAGATCGAAGAGATGGTCAAAGCTTCGGCGCAGGGCGTCGCGCACCTCCGGGTCCACGTCCTCCGGCACGCTGTCCACGATCCGCTGGACCTCCAGGTCCACGTCCAGCGCGTCCTGGCAGCCCTCGAGGGTGCCGTCCGAGATCGACTGCTCGATGCGGTCCAGCCGGTTCTCGAGCGCGACCGCGAAACGCGGCGGGATCGGCTCGCCCTCGTCGTCGGCGCCGCACCCGGCGGCGAGCGCTACGAACGCCAGGCACGCGGCGGCTGTGGCGCGCGCCCTCACTGGCCGGCGTACAGGCGGTCGGCCAGCACCGTCGGGAGCCCGGCGGCCTCGATCGCCCGGGCGGCCTCGTCGATCGGATACTCCACCCGGCGCCAGGCGGCCGTCCAGGCCTCGGTGTCCACGAGGAGCCAGGCTGCCCGCCGGTCGCCGTCGCGCGGCTGGCCCACACCGCCGGGATTGAGCAGCCACTTGCCCTCGGAGATGTCGCATTCGGTGCCGTCCGGCGCCGGCGCGCCGTTCACCGGCCGGTCCTCGCGGTGGAAGAAGTAGAGGGCCACGTGGGAGTGCCCGATCGCGCCCACCCGCGGTCCCATGGCCTTCATGCACTCGCCGGCCTGCCAGGTGGAGAGCACGTACTCCCAGACGGGATCGCGCGGGCTGGCGTGGTAGATGCCGATCTCGCGGGTGTCGTCGGCGGGGGCCAGTCCTCTGAGGAACCCGAGCGAGTCCTCGGAGATGTGGTCGCGCGTCCACTGCGCGGCCGCCGCCGCGCTCGCGGAGAAGTCGGCTATGTCGATGGCTTCGGTCACGACGAGGTCATGGTTTCCCGCCAGGCAGACGTCGCAGCGCTCGCGCGCGAGGGCCACGCATCCGTCGGGCTCGGCCCCGTAGCCCACCAGATCGCCCAGACACCAGACCTCGTCCGCTCCGACCGAGTCGACGTCGCCGAGCACCGCCTCGAAAGCGGGCAGATTGCCGTGCACGTCTGAGAGCAGGGCGATGCGCAATGTGGTGCCTTCTACAGTGTCCGGGGCAATGGAGGCTAGGCGTTCGCGGCTGCCGGCGGCGATCCTTTTCGCAGTGGTCGCCGCAGGGCTGGCCACGTTCGTGCTTCGGCCACGTGACCTGGTCGAGCCCGCCTCGGTCAGCGTGGAAGAGTACTTCAGCCCGGCCGACGTGCAGCGCGCGGAGGACTTCCGGGGGCCCCAGCGCCTCATCGGCCTGGGCGGGCTGGCGCTGACGGGGGGCACGCTGGCGCTGATCGCCCTGAGGCCGCCGCGCCGCCTGATCGACCCGCTCGCGAAGCGGCCGCTACTGGGCGGCGCCGCGGTGGGGGCGGGCCTGTCGCTGACGCTGGTAGCGGTGGGGCTCCCGCTCTCGGCCGTCTCGCACGAGCGCGCCCACGACGTTGGGCTCTCCACCCAGGACTGGGGAGAGTGGCTCGGCGACGTGGCCAGGTCGGCCGGGCTGGAGGCGGTCTTCGCGGCCGCGGGGGGCGCGCTCGCCCTCGCCCTCGTGCGGCGCTTCCGCCGTCGCTGGTGGGTTCCGGGCTCCGCCGCGGTGGTGGCCATCGGCGTGGTCACGGTGTGGCTCTTCCCGGTCGTGATCGACCCGCTGTTCAACAAGTTCGAGCCGCTTCCGCGGGGACAGCTGCGATCGCAGGTCCTCGAGCTGGCGCGCAAGGCCGACGTGGACGTGGGCCAGGTCTACCGCGTGGACGCCAGCCGCCGGACCACGGGCGTGAACGCCTATGTGAACGGGCTGGGGCACTCGAAGCGGGTGGTGCTCTACGACAACCTGATCGAGGGGCTCCCGCGCGACCAGGTGCTCCAGGTGGTGGCCCACGAGCTCGGCCATCAGCACCACCGCGACCTGCTGCGCGGCTTGGTGTGGCTGGCCCTCGTGGCGCCCGCGGGCACGCTGATGGCGCAGCGGCTGGCCGAGCGCATCGGCCGGCGGGAGGGCCTCGACGATCCGAGCCGGCGCCCCGGACCGGCCGCGCTGCCCGCGATCGCGCTCTCGGTGGCGATCGTGGCCTTCGCGGTCGGAATCGCGGGGAACCAGCTCTCGCGGCCGGTGGAGGCGAGCGCGGACGAGTTCTCGCTCGATCTGACGCGCGACCCGGCGGCCCACATAGCGCTCGAGCGCGAGATTGCCGTGCGCAATGTGTCCGATCCCGATCCCCCGCGGTTGCTGCACACTCTCTTCGGCACCCACCCCACGACGCTGGACCGGATCGGGATCGGCGAGGCCTGGGCGCTCGAGCACTAATCTGACCCGCCGATGCGAAGAGCCCTTCTAGAGCGAGTGGTGCGCCAGCTGGCCGGCATCGACCGCCCGTCGGCCTCCGAGGGCGAGCGCCGGGCGGCGGAGTGGCTCGCCGAGGAGCTGGGCTCCGCCGGCTGCGAGGCTCGGATCGAGGAGGAGTCGGCCCACGGCGGCTACTGGTGGCCGCTCGGCATCCTGAACGCCGTTCCGGCGCTCGTGGCGCTCCTCAGGTGGCGGGTGCTGTCGGTCCTGCTGGGTGGCGCGGCCGCGGCGGCCGTCTATGACGACGTGAGCGGCGGCCGGCTCTGGTTCAGGCGCAACACGCTTCCCCATCGCAGTACCTGGAACGTGGTCGCGGAGACCGGCGACAGGCAGGCTGAGCGCACCATCGTGTTCATCGCGCATCACGACGCCGCGCACAGCGGGCTCGTGTTCCACCCCCAGCTTCCCCGGATCGGCATGCGGCTGGCGCCGCAGCAGCACGAGCGCGCAAGCCAGAGCGTGCCGGTCATGTTCGGGGTCTTCCTCGGGCCGGTGCTGATCGCGCTCGGGGCGCTGCTGCGCCGCGCCGGGCTGCGCCGCGCCGGGCTGTTCTTCGCGCTGGGCGCCACCGCCAACATGACCGACATCGGCTCGCGGAAAGTGGTCCCGGGCGCCAACGACAACCTGAGCTCCGTGGCTGTGCTCGTGGCGCTGGCCCATGACCTCCGCGAGCGGCCGCTCCTGGGCGTGCGCGTGATCCTGCTGTCGACCGGGTCCGAGGAGTCCTTCATGGAGGGCATGCAGGGATTCGCCCGCCGCCACTTCCAGGACCTGCCGCGGTCCAGCACGGAGTTCGTGTGCCTCGAGTGCGTGGGCTCGCCCGAGCTCTGTGTGGTGGAGGGGGAGGGAATGCTCCGGATGCGCGACTACCCGGAGGACGCCCGCGACGCCCTCGCGCGCGCGGGCGAGCTCGCCGGCGTCCCGCTGAGGCGCGGCCTGCGGACCGTGGCGGCATCGGACGCCCTCATCCCCCTGCGGGCCGGCTACCGGGTGTCGCTGCTGGGCGGGATCGACGAGACCAAGTTCCCGGCCAACTACCACTGGCCCACCGATACTCCCGACAACCTCGTGTGGGAGTCGGTGGAGGCCGCGGTGGCCACCTGCGAGTCGTACGTGCGCGCCGCCTGACGGCGACCGTGCAGCACCCTGAGCAGCTCTCGGGCCAGTCCGGCGCCGTCGTCGAGATCGCGCCACGTGACTCGCAGCACCTGAACGCCCTCCGCGGCGAGCGCTCTGTCGCGGCGGCGGTCGGCGTGAAATGCCCTGCGGGTGTGGTGCGTGGCGCCGCCGTCCACCTCCACCACGAGCCTCGCGTCCGGCCAGTGGAAGTCGACCTCGTGGCCGCTTAGCGGGACGTTGGCCTGCGGGCGGGGCACGGAATGGGCCTCGCACAGGCGCAGGAACCTGCGCTCGGCCTCGGTGCGGGTCATCGGCGGACCGCCCTCATAGGCGGCCAGCACGCGCTCGAGCCGGTGGCGGCCACGCCTGCCGGACACACGCCCGATCGCCCGCTCAACCGCCCTGACGTCGAGCACCCGCTGCACCTCGGACTCGTGCACGGCGTCCGCCAGCCGCCGCTCCGAGAGGACCTCGGCGAGGTCCACCAGCGTGCGCGCCGGGCTCGTGACGGGTATGGCGTCGACTACGGCGCGGTCTTCGGGCACGAGTGGCGAGCGATGAGCGATCACCCCGGCCACCCTCACCTGGCGTGGCACGGTGACGTCGATGCGAGACGCATGGCTGACCATTGCCCACCGCCATGCTGCGGAGCGGTGGCTGAGAACGGCGTCGGTTCCACACGCAAGGGCGGCGGCGAGGTCGAGAGCGTCATGCGTCAGCGCCCGGTGGCCGACCGCATAGACCCCGCGATGGAGGCGGTGCAACCGGCCGGCGGCAACCCTCGCGGACACGGCGGTCCGGCGCATGCCGACCGATCGCAGCTGGGCCAGTGACACGATGCCGTACTGCTGCCCGGCGATCTCAGCCACCGCCGCGTCCGCGGGGTGAGTGTTCACTTCCTCCCGATATGGGTGCCTAACTGAACACACGCTCCGAGCCTGCCGGCCCGGGCGTGACGGCTCAACCCAGCTGTGTGACTAAACGCGTGACGGTCGAGCGCGAGGCCAGCCGGCGGGCGGCCTCCGGGTCGTGCGTCGGCAGGTAGACGAGCTCGTTGTCGGCCGCCAGCATGCGGATCCGCTCCAGGCTCGTGGCCGCTGACTTCGGGTCCGGCGATACGCCGTCCACGGCGCCGCGCAGCATCAGGTCCTGCGTGTAGGACGTGTCGCCGGCGAAGAAGATCAGCCGTCCCTCCGCGTCGGTGTACACCACCGACAGGTGGCCCGGCGAGTGGCCGGGGGTGGGGACGAGCCGGACGTCGCCCGCGCTCGTGAGCGGCACGCTCGCGGGGAACGGACCGAAGGGCTCGGCCTCGAAGTCCACGAGCCGCGGCGAGAGCCACTTGGGCAGGCGGTTCGGCAGGTAGCCGTTCACCCGTCCCTTCACGCCCTGGGCGGCCTCGTACTCCTTGCGGGCCACCACGATCTCCGCGTTCGGGAAATGTCTGAGCCCGCCGGCGTGGTCGGTGTGCATGTGGGTGAGCACCACCCACCGGACCTGGTCGGGGGCGATGCCGATGCCCTCCAGCCGCGGGCCGATCTCCTGGTCCGGGCGGATCGCGAAGCGCACCGCGACGCGGAAGTAGGGCTGCCAGCGCGGGAAGTAGCCGGGCTCGCTGGCGAGGGCCGTCTCACCCGTGTCGATCAGGATCACGCCCTCGGGGTGCTCGATCGCCCACACGTGAATCGGGAGCGGCTCGGTCCACTGCTTGGCGCGCAGGACGTTGATGATTCGGGCCGGACCGCGGCCGCGACCCTCGCGCTGCACCTCCTTCACGGCGACGGTGCCCGTCTGCAGCGCCGAGATCCGCACAGCGGGAACCTAGTCCGTTAGGACTCGGACTTCTCTTCCCCGTTGTCGAGCTCGGGCAGGTCACGGATTCCCTCGCGCGTCTGCCACTTGGAGAAGTTGTCCTCCATCGCGTCGATCAGCTCACGCATGAAGCGCGGCGCGAGGCTGATGCGGGAGACCACGACGCCCGGGACCTCGCCCTCGTCGACCTCGTGGTCGACGCGCGCGAAGGTGATCGTGAACTCGTAGTCGGAGTGCGACACATTGGCGAAGTTCGCGTAATGCCCCGCCATCGTGTCGGGGTCCGTATGGATGTTGAAGTGTCGCTCTGAGTCCTCTTGCACGCGCGTAGTATCGCAGCGCAATGCGGATCTCCGTAATCGCGGTCGGTCGCTTGCGGCCGCCGTACCAAGACGACGTCGAGCATTACAAGAAGCTGATCGGGGGCCACGCGCGAGTGGAGCTGATCGAGGTGCGCGAGGACGAGAAGGTCGCCCCGCGCATCCCCGAGCGCGCTCACAAGGTGCTGCTGACGAGCGACGGGACCGAGATGGACTCGGTCGAGTTCAGCCGGTGGCTCGAGGAGCGCCGCCGCGACGGGCGCGACGTCTGCTTCGTGATCGGCGGCCCGCGCGGCCTGGAGCTCGAGGCCGACTCGCGGCTGTCGCTCGGGCGCATGACCCTCCCGCACCAGCTCGCCAGGGTGGTCCTGCTCGAGCAGCTCTACCGTGCTCACAAGATCCTTGCCAGGGAGCCCTATCACTACTGACATGACGGTCGACCCACTCGCACAACTCCGCGCGGACGTAGGCGGCGCTGCCGCCGCGCTCGGCGATGGCGCCACCGCGCCGAACCTCGACCGGCCGAAGCAGGCCGGCTTCGGCGATTTCTCGACCAACGCGGCGATGCTGCTGGCGCCGGTGCTGGGCGACTCGCCGCGCGCGATCGCGGAACGTCTGGGCGCCGCTCTGGACGAGCGCCTCGGCACCGCCCTCGAGCGGGTGGAGGTGGCGGGCCCCGGCTTCCTCAACCTCTTCATGACGGACGGCTGGTACCTCGACGCCCTCGCCGGCGTGCTCGAGGCCGACGACCGCTTCGGGGCGGGCACCGCCGAGACGCCCGAGCACGTGCAGGTGGAGTTCGTGAGCGCCAACCCCACCGGCCCGATCACGGTCGCCTCCGCGCGCCACGGCGTGTATGGCGACTCCCTCTGCCGCATCCTCGAGTACGCCGGCCACCGCGTGGAGCGCGAGTACTACGTGAACGACGCCGGCGGGCAGGTGCGCCGCTTCGGCGAGTCGATCCGCGCGCGGGCACGTGGGGAGGAGCCGCCCGAGGACGGCTACTTCGGCGACTACGTGGCCGACCTGGCTGCCGCGATAGAGGGCGCCGCCGATCTGGACGTCGAGCAGGTGGCGCAGCGCGGCATCGACCTGATCCTCGAGGGCGTGAGGACCTCGCTCGGGCGCCTCCGGGTGCGGATGGACCGCTACGCGCTCGAGCACGAGCTGCATCCCGGCATCGCTGACGTGATCGAGCGGCTCGACGGCGTCTACGAGTCCGAGGGCGCCACCTGGCTCCGCACCACGGCGCACGGCGACGACAAGGACAGGGTCCTCAGGCGCTCCTCGGGAGAGCTCACCTACTTCGCGGTGGACATCGCCTACCACGCCGACAAGCTCGCCCGTGGCTACGACCGGATGATCGCGGTCTGGGGCGCCGACCACCACGGTCACATCAAGCGGATGCGGATCGCCTGGGAGGAGCTGGGCGGGGATCCGGACCACTTCGAGATCGTGGTCATGCAGCTGGTGAACCTGACCGAGGGCGGCGAGCGGGTGCAGATGTCGAAGCGTGCCGGCACGCTCGTGCTGCTCGACGACCTGCTCGACGACATCGGCGTGGACGCCACCCGCTGGTTCCTGCTCCAGCGCAGCCACGACACCACGATCGACCTCGACCTGGACCTCGCGCGCAGCGAGTCCCAGGACAACCCGGTCTACTACGTCCAGTACGCGCACGCCCGGATCGCCGGCATCCTCGCCAAGGCGGGGGAGGAGCGCGTGCGGCAGGCGCTCGAGGCCGATCTCCGCGCGAGCGCCGAGCAGCTCCACCCGTCGGCGCGGTCGCTGATCAAGCGGCTGCTCCACCTGCCTGACCAGCTGCGCGAGGCCGGCGACCGCCGCGCCCCGCACCGGCTCACCGCCTACGCGCACGAGACGGCGCAGGAGTTCTCCGCCTTCTACCGCGACGTGAAGGTGGTCGGCGCCGCCGACGAGGGCGGCGACGAGGACGTGCGGCTGTCCGTGTGCGTGGCCACGAAGAGCGTGCTCGCGCGCTCGCTCGACCTTCTGGGCGTGGCCGCCCCGGAGTCGATGTAGCGCGCCCGGGGAGGCTCTGGGAGTGAGTCCCGCTCGGGTGGCCATCACGGTCGTGTTCGCCCTGAACGGCTTTCTGTTCGGGTCGATGTTCGCCCGCCTGCCGGCGATCCAGGAGCGCACCGGCATCGGCGACGGGCAGCTGGGCCTGGCGCTCCTGTGCTCGATGCTCGGGCTGCTCTGCGCCCAGGTGGTCGGCGGGGCGCTCGTGGCGCGCTTCGGCAGCCGGCCGCTCGTGCGCATCGGAGCGCTGGCGTGCGCGGCAGCGGTGATACCGATCTCGCTTGCCGAATCGTTCGGCGTGCTCGCGGGCTGCTTCCTCGTGGTGGGCCTGGCCAACGGCGTGCTCGACGTGTCGATGAACGTGCACGGGCTCGCGGTCGAGCGCAAGCTCGGGCGCCCGATCCTCGCCACGCTGCACGCAGGCTTCTCGTTCGGTGCGCTGGCCGGCGCGGGCGCCGGGGGCCTGGCGGCAGCGGCGGGAGTGGGGGTCGAGCCGCACCTGGCCGCCGCATCGGCGGTGGGCGTGGTGGTGGCGCTCACGACCTACCGCTTCCTGCTTCCGCGCGAGGTTGACGCCGCGCCCGAGGGGCCGCTGGTGGCCAGACCCACGCGCGCCCTGGCGGCAGTCGGCCTGTTCGCGTTCTGCGTGGTGCTCTCCGAGGGCGCGGTGAACGACTGGGCGGCCGTCTACCTGAAGGGCGACCTCGGAGCGGGGGAGGGGCTGGCCGCTGCGGGGCTGGCCGCCTTCTCGCTGACGATGGGCTTCGGACGGCTGTTCGGCGACCGGCTCGCGGAGGCGCTGGGACCGGTGCGGCTGGCCCGGGGCGGGGCGGGGCTGGCTGCCGTGGGCATGACCGTCGCGGTCGTGGGCGGCAGGCAGGGAACCGCCATCGCAGGCTTCGCAGCCATGGGGGTGGGCCTGGCCGCGCTCTTCCCGCTGGCCATCCGGGCAGCCTCCCAGCGCGGGGACACGCCGGGACCGGCGGTGGCTGCCGTGTCGGCCATGGGCTACTTCGGCTTCGTCACGGGTCCGCCGGTGGTGGGCCTGCTCGCGGAGCTGGTGGGGCTTCGCTCGGCCCTCCTGCTCGTGGCGGTGCTGTGCGCGGCGGCCGCGGCGCTGGCCGGGGCTGTGCGGGCGCCGGTCAGAGCTCGCTGAAGAAGTTGATCCCGAGGTCGTCCATCAGGGACAGGGCTTCGGAGTTCAGCCGGGTGAGCTCGTTCGTGTAGAGGAGCACCCCCATCACGATCAGGACCAGCCCCGAGATCACCGTGATCACGGCGTAGTGGTTGCGGAAGAAGCGGAACAGTCCCGAGACGGTCGAGAAGGCCACCGCGCTCAGGATGAACGGCACCGCCAGCCCGAGCGAGTAGAACGCCAGGAGCACGCCGCCCTGGCCGACGGTGTCCTCGCCCGAGGCGGCTGTGAGGATCGCGCCCAGCGTCGGCCCGGTGCATGGCAGCCAGGCGACCGCGAACGCCACGCCGGCCACGATCGGTCCGCCGGTGTGGGCGCGGCGCATGAGCTGCTCGGGGCGCCAGTCGCGGTTCAGCAGCGGCAGGAACAGCATCGCGATGAAGAGCACCCCCATCGCCACCAGCACCACCCCGGAGATCTGGCGCAGGAGCACCCGGTGGTCCTGAAGCGTCTGCCCCAGCCCGGTGGCGGTCATACCGAGCGCCACGAACATCACGGTGAACGAGAGGCAGAAGAGGAGCGCCGGCCCGATGACCCTCGCCCGGCCGCGCCCCTCCTGGATGTCGGCGAACGAGACGCCGGAGATCGTGGACAGGTAGCCGGGCACGAGCGGCAGCACGCAGGGCGACACGAACGAGATGAAGCCGACCCCGAAGGCGGTGATCACCGTGGCGTCGATCGTGTCGGCCGCGATCACAGGTCGTAGCGGTCGAGGTCGGAGTCCAGGCGACTGTCCGCGGCGCCGGAGGGCGCGGCTCCCGCGGCTCGCGGCTCGGCGCCGCGCCGGCGCCAGCGGGTAGTGGCCACCGCGATGCCGCCCGCCGCGAGCAGCACGCCCAGCGCCGGGATCAGGTAGACGAGCACGTCTCCGAAGTCGCTGCCGTCGTCACCGGGGAGCGCGAGCACCTGCTCGCCGAACTGGCCCACGAGCGCGCTCTTGACCTCGTCCTTCGAGCGGCAGTCGGCGATCAGCTGCTCGATGTAGTCGCGCTCGCGCTGCGCCTGAGGCGCCTCGGTGGCCAGCTCGAGCGGCGTGCCGCACACCGGGCACATCACCTCGTCCTCCACGTCGCCGAGCGTGGTCTTGGGGCAGTCGGCGGCGAGAGCGGCCGGCGGCGATCGCCAGCACAGCGAGCGTGGCGGCCAGCGCCGCGGCCGCACGCCTCACGAGGCTTCCTCGAGCAGCGGCGTGACTGTGGCGCGCATGAACTCGTCGCTCACCGGCCCGCGCCTGACGGCCGCCACGCGGCCGCGGGCGTCGATCACGAAGGTCTCGGGATAGCCGAGCACGCCGAACGGCTCGCGCAGGTCTCCCGGCCCGTCGTGCAGCATCGGGTAGGAGAGCTCGAAGTCCCGGACGAACTCCCGCGCGTCGGAGCTCACGTCCTGGCCGTCGATGCCGAGGACCGTGCCGCGGCCGCCCTGCGAGATCTTGCGGTGCCAGCGCTCCAGCAGCGGCGACTCGGTGCGGCAGGGCTCACACCACGACGCCCAGAAGTTGAGCACCACCACCTGGCCGCGGTAGTCGGCCAGGCTCTGCTCGCCGCTTCCCTCCAGGCGCGGGAGCTCGAAGTCAGGCGCCGGCTCGCGCTCGCCCCTGGCGGCGGCGTCCTCGAAGGAGTTGTCGGGCTCGTTCTGCACGAGCCCGTACGCGAGCAGGGCCACGAGGGCAGCGAGAGTGGCCAGCACAGCCAGCGGAATGGGAGAGAGCACGCGCCGCATGGGGCGCTGCGAAAGATAGACCGCGGCCCGCGCGGCTCAGGGGAGGAGCCAGACCGTGCGCCGCGCTGCGCGTGAGCGATTGCCCACGCGGTCCGCGGCCCGTACGGTCAGGCGGAACCTGAGCGCTCGCCGCGCCCTGGCCGCCTTCTTCGCCACCTTCCACGAGCCCCCGGCCAGGCGCGCGCGAACGGCCACGCTCTTGCGCGCGCCCGCTGTCTTGACCGCCGGCCGCAGGCCGCGACCGCTGACCTTGCCGGAGATCCGGATCGAGCAGCGCTCGTTGCAGCGCACATACGCCACCACCGAGCGAGCGCGCTTCACGTGCTGCCCGGCTGGGATCCGAATGCGCATGCGCGGCGCTCGGCGATCCAGCGGGCAGTTCTTCGGCGCGCGCTGGAGCTTCTTGGACGGGTACTGCTCGATGTCGCCGAGCACCGAGTAGTACGGCGCGACGCCGTAGCCGTTCGGCCACATCCTGAGCTTGGTGGCGGCCGCGTTGTTCGACAGGTTGCTCTCGCAGATCGACGAGTCGGCGTTCACCCGGTGCACCAGGTGATAGAGCCCCTTTGGCGCGCCCGTCACGTCGATGTTCTGGCCCTCGAGGTTGGCCTGGTAGAGGTCCACGTAGCCAGGGCCCAGGCCCTCCTGAAGGGATAGAGAGCCGGGCTGGTTCACCCCGCAGTAGTCCGGCGTGAAGAGGGGATCCGGCATGCAGAACCCGGTCTTGTTGTCGGGCGCTATCCGCTTGCCGTCGGAGGCGCGGCGGAGCTCATAGCGGTCGAAGCCCCTGTAGTGCCAGTGCCGGTGGTCCGCCGAGATCGCGAACTCGAGCCGTCCGATCCCGCGCCGGAAGGTCTCGCTGCCGTCGGTGTGGCGGATCACCTGGTCGGCGACCATGGGCGCCGCGGTGCTCGGGCGGTGCGCCCTCATGATCAGCGGACCCACGCCCGCTCCGCCCTGTGGGCCATTCGCGATCCGCGAGTCGAAGGCGAGGAAGTACCGAACCGGCGAGCCTGGCACCGGCGTGACGCTCAGCTGCGTGGGGGCGAGCTGATCGAGATCGGGAAGCAGCGGCGCCGCAGCGGCGCCGGGGGCCTGCGCGGCCAATCCGACTACCGCCGCCATCAATGCCAACCGACGTCCCACCTGCGCTCCCATGCCAGGCTCGCTTATACCCATTGCCAGCCTCAGGATGCCGATTTCGGGCCAGGTCTGGCCGTTCATCGTCCTTAGCCGGGGCCGAAGGCCGCCACGAGCTCTTGCATCACCGGCTCGGCGCCCTGCGGCGCGTTGATCGTGAGCACCACGGCGTCGGGCTGCTCGGCCAGGTCCAGCGCGAGAAAGGCGCAGCATTCCCTCTCGGCCGCCACGATGCCGGTCAACGCCGCGAGCGTGCCGGCTCCGCTGCGGAAGCGGAGAACGGCCTCGCGGCCGGCGCACTCGGAGGAGACGAGCGCCTCGTCTCCCACGGCTCGGATATCCGCGAGCCGCCGCGTGAGGTCCGACGCGCTGAGGCTGCAGGCGAGGGGAGGCGAGTCGGGCATGGGACCGACCACGTTAGCCGCTCTAAACTGCGCCCCGCGCGGACGTAGCTCAGTTGGTAGAGCGTCGGCTTCCCAAGCCGAAGGTCGCGGGTTCGACCCCCGTCGTCCGCTCTGGGACTTTTTCCTGTAATTCGCTCTCTAGTCGGCTGGATCTAGTGAGTAAGGAGACGACTGAATGCTTGGTAGTGATTCGCTAGCTGCCTCTCGTCCTCTAAGCAGCAGTCTCGTTGCCGAGCAGGGTGCTCCTTTTCACCCCGGGAGAAGCTGCCGAGCGGATTTGCGAAACGTCGAGATCACACCTAGTGTGGACGCGACCCTGAACGGAGGACCAATGTCCATGCGACTCGCCGCCCGTTTCGTCCCTGCCATGTGCCTGCTCGCCGCACTGGCCGCTCCCGCCGTCGCTAAGGCGCCGAAGCCCAAGGCGGGCTTCTACAATTTCACGCTCAACGGACCCGTCTACGCGGGCGAGAGTTTCGCCAGCGTCGCGACGGGCGGGAAGTCATTCGATTCGCTTTCACTCGGGTATGTCCGGAAGGCCGACGACCCGACGGTCGGCCACAAGTGCACGGGCACCCAGGAAGGCGGCCCGAAGAAGGGCCAGGTCAAGATCAAGAAGGGCAAGTTCAAGTTCAACGGCAAGATCAAGTGGTTTAGCCCGAAGAAGCAGAAGAACGTGCCTGCCAAGCTCCTGTTCGAGGGCAAGTTCAGCTCAGCCACGAAGTTCAAGGGCTCGTACCAGATCACCGTCGACGGCTGTAAGACCCCAAAGGCCAAGTACACCGCCAAGCTGCGCTAGCGCGTTCGCTGCCGGCTTGCTCTCGTCGGCGCGGCTTCCCAAGCCGACGGTCGCGGGTTCGACCCCCGCCGTCCGCTCTCACATTCGCTGACTGCTCGTGTTCAACAGCCAGTCGCGGAGGCGGGATACTCGGCGGCGATGTCGCAGGAGAACGTGGAGATCATGCGACTCTCGATCGCCGCCTACGAGCGGGGCGACTGGGACGAGGCGACAGCGCACCTTGCGCCCGACGTGATTTGGGAAGTCGGTCAGGAGCTCCCGGCACGCGGCCCGGCCGCTGTCCGCGACATGTGGACGCGCTGGAATGACGGATGGGAGCGGCTC
The DNA here is from genome assembly GCA_963764665.1 of uncultured Thermoleophilaceae bacterium. Taxonomy (GTDB): domain Bacteria; phylum Actinomycetota; class Thermoleophilia; order Solirubrobacterales; family Thermoleophilaceae; genus JACVRW01. The sequence goes on from CAVXTL010000017.1 coordinate 33,214, forward strand.
GACATGATCACTGACGAGATCGTCGACGCCGGCGACAAGGTCTTCGTGGCCATGCACTATCGGGGCCGTGGCCGCATGAGCGGCGTCGCCATCGAACAATGGGTGTTCGAGGTGCACACCTTCCGAGACGGCCAGTGCGTGCGCAAGGTCGACTTCGAGACACGGGCCGAAGCTCTCGAAGCCGCGGGGCTGCCGGAGTAGCTCTAGTCAAGGAGCGTCGAAGACCAGCGGTCCGCCGAATGGGAGCGGGATGCCGTCGGTGAAGGCGATGGGCTGCGGGCACTCGCCGGGATCGCTCCCCTCGAGCGGGTCGATCCGCATCCGGTTGGTCGTGACGCGATAGAAGCCCTCGTCCGTGCCGATGCTGGCGTCCGCTGCTCGCGCCATCGAAACTCCAGGTCCTTTGTGTCACCTGGCTATCTGTCGCGCCCCCCGTGACCGAGTCGCCCTGGGTGCCGAAGCGCTGCTCCTTCGAGCAGACCACCCGCGGTGGATCCTCGTCCTGGTCCGCGGTACAGACCTGCCAGCCGTAGCGGTGGCTGTGCTCGAGGCCGGCCAGCACGGCAGTCACCGGATGGGCGTCTCTTCCGCTGATCTCGACCGTCTGGTGCAGGCTGTCGGACCAGTTGGCACGGTCGCCCGGCTCGCCGTAGCGGAACCAGTACTCGGTGGGCCCGTCGATGCTCGAGTAGACGTTGGCGTTCAGCCTGATGGTCGCCGGCGGGACATCGGTGGGCGGCAGGGGCTGCCCGAGAGCGCATCCCGACGCCAGCAGGCCGAGGGACATCAGGGCAACGACGAGACGCTTCACGCGGACTCCAGTCAGTCGGCGGCGCGGGCGTCCCTGCCGGTCACCAGGATCGGTTGGGGCGAGCCTCCCACACCGAAACCGGGTGTCCAGCGCTACGCGAGCAGCCGCACGGCTTCGCGGGCTCTGGCTTCTTCATGGTCCAGATAGACCTCGATCCGAGTGATCAGACCGTTCTCGTCAAAGGCCCAAGCGGACCACGTGATCACGTCCAGCTCGATCCCGCTGGTCGCTCCTCGGGCCCTGATGCGCAGTCTCGCCAGAAGCGTCGTGTCCGTGACGACCACGGCTTCGAACTTCTCGACCACCTGCTCCTGAAATGCGTCCGGCTCCATCCAGCGTCGCAGGCTCTCCTTGCCCCGGTACGGCGGTTGGTCCCCGGGCGGGACGAACTCGATGTCGCGATGGACGAGCGTGAGCGCTAGGTCGAAGTCGGTGCTGTCTCCGCTGAGGGCTTCGAGCCACCGGCGCGCTACCTCCACGTTCTCCCGCGACATCGCCTCGCGAGTATCGCGCAGCTCAGTTCAGGACGAGCATCGACTCGACGGCACGGCCGGGAGCGGGGTGGATGCGTTCCCAGGCGCCGCAGACCGCGCACTCCTCCTGGGGGCGGCTGCCCGTGAAACGCGTGGGATCGGGCGTGGTCTGGGCGCCGCACGACTCGCAGGCCAGTCGAAACGGGTCGCTCGCTTCGGTGATTATCAGCATGGGTATGGCATCGACATCACTGTCCCTGTCAGGCATCCGCCGGTGACCGGAGACGAGGGGTGGAGGCCTCCCTCCCCCAGCAGGAGTCGAAGCAGGCCCACGCCGGCCGGCGGCGAAGCCCTTCACATGGCGGCAAACCTGCGCTGCTGGAACTGCGACAACGACCTCCCTGCGCCACCCTTCTCGAGGTGGCAGGGGCGCCAGCCTCCGGGCGGCGAGCCGGGGAGCGTGATCTGCCGTACGTGCGGGTGGCGTTACCGGGTGACCTGGACGGCCGCCGGCTGGCAGGTCATCGAGGCGCTCCGACCCGGTCGGAACGTCCCCTCTCAGCGCTGACCGACGCGTCCACGGTAGGCGCCTCCGACAGCCGGACGACCCTGCCACCGCACAGCTGGCAGTCGGTCCTGATGGTGGGGTCGAGGAAGCGGCCGCTCGACCAGAGCTGCCCGCAGTTCTCGCATATGCGTGTCGGTGGATTTCCTGCCATCGGTGCTCGAACCCCTCAAGGAACTTCGACCTTTTGGTTCATGACCTCTCCGAGGAGTACGGCCGGTAAACACATAACGCGCAGCCGTCCACGCCGAAAGTCGGGGTTGCAGCCGCCGGGCCGTGCCGCTCGAAGGCCCTTCTAAGCAGGGATTTTGATGCCCTGCACCCCCATTCGGGGAGGCCTGCGCCAAGAGTTGCGCAGAAAAAGCGGACCTGGCGTACGTTGATCTTCTAACCCACCCAGGAGAGCAGCGACTTGGAACTCAGACGGGAACTCATTGAGCGGAAGGACTTCCCTCAGGTGCGCCGGGGACTTGACCCGGAGGCGGTGCATGACCACCTGCGCGAGGTGGCCAAGGCCGTCGATGAGGTGAAGCACGGCGGTACTGCCGCAGCCACGGGCGAGCGCGTCACAGCGATCGTCGACGCGGCCGAGCGTGCCGCGCAGGAACTCGAGCAGACGGCGCGGGCCGAGGCGGAGCGCATGCGCTCCAGCTCCAAGGCCGAGGCCGAGACGACCATCGCGCGTGCCAGGAACGAGGCCGAGACCACGCTCTCGAGCGCCAAGGCCCAGGCGGAGAAGACGGTCACGAGCGCGAACGCCAGCGCTCACCAGACCCTCTCCAGCGCCAAGGCAGAGGCGGAGAGCACTCTCACCAACGCCCGTAACGAGGCCGGCAGCACGCTGTCGACCGCTCGTGCGGAGGCCAAGAGCACTCTCACCAGCTCCCGCGAAGAGGCGGAGCGCACGGTGTCGAGCGCCAAGGCTCAGGCCGAGAAGACGGTCAACGACGCCAACGCCAGCGCCGAGAGCACGCTCTCGACCGCCAAGGCAGAGGCCGAGAAGACGGTCACCAGCGCCAATTCGGAGGCTCACCAGACGCTCACGAGCGCCAAGGCCGAGTCCGAGAAGACGGTCAACGACGCCAACGCCAGCGCCGAGAAGACGCTGACCAGCGCCAAGATCGAGTCCGAGCGCATGCTCACGAGCGCGCGCAAGGAAGCCGATTCCACCCTGTCGAGCGCACGGGCCGAGGCCGCCAGCACGCGGGCCAGCTCCCGGGCGCAGGCGCAGGAGCACGTGGAGCGCGTGGAGCAGTCCGTTATGCGGCTGCTCGACCGTGCCAACGCCGTGGAGGGCGATCTCGGGAAGCTCGTGGCCGACGCTCGCGGATCGATCTCCGCGCTCGCCGAGACGGTGCGTGCCGGGGCCGAAAAGCTCCGCACGGATCTCGACGTGCCCCGCGAGGAGCGCTCGTCGGGTCGCTTCGCGAGGCCGGCCCCGTCGGATGACGGTGGCTCGAAGGAGAGCCGTCCCGCCACACCCGCGAAGCCGGCTCCCGCAGCGGCCAAGCCGGCCGAGTCGGCGCCTGCTGCGCCGGCCAACGGCCCGGTGAGGCCCGCGGCTCCGGCCACCATGAGCGCTCCGGCTTCTCAGCCGGCCGCCAAGCCCGCCACTCAGGCCGCCCCCACGGCGACCGCAGTGGCAGCCCCGGCCCGCCCCGCGGCGTCGCCTCTGGCAACGCCCGAGGAGCCCGTGGCGCCGCCCGCCCCGGCGGAGCAGCCCCGCATGGAGTGGGGTACCGCCGAGGCAACGCCGCAGCGTGAGACGCAGCGCCGCCTGTTCGGCAGCCCCGCGCCCCAGGCCGCCGGCAACGGCAGCAGCGCCGCGCACCCACCCGGTGTGGGTCCCCGACTCGAGGCCTTCAACATGGCCAAGAGCGGAGCCCCCCGCGAAGAGGTGGCTCGCCACCTCAGAGAGAAGTTCGGACTCGAGGATCCGCAGGAGATTCTCGACGACGCCTTCCTCCGTTCCGGCCGCTAGGCCAACAAACCCACAAAGGCAACGCCCCCGGGGCCGCCGCGGAGACTCTCCGCGACCGGCTTCCGGGGGCGTTGCGCTTTTCCGGCGCTAACCAGACCGGCCCCGGATGCCGATGAAGAGGGTGAGCGAAATGGCAGGCTCGCTCTCGAAATCACCATCGTGGGTTCGTGTGGCCATGGCCGTAGCGGCCTACACCTGTCTGTGGATCGCCTGGCGGTCCGGGATGCAGATGCTGCACGAGGGCTTCACCTACCTGGTGATCCTGTTCGCCACGGTCGTCTGCGGCGCGCTCGTGCGGCACTGGTCGGTTGTGCTCCTCGGCCTCGTGCCAGTGCTCGTCTTCCTCGGGGAGGGTGCTCCCAACGGCGTGTCGGGACCCTCCGAGCTGCTCGACTTCTTCACCCCGGTGGTCGCGTCGTGCGCGCTCGTCGGAGCCGAGCTGGCGCGGAGGATCGAGCTGCGCGGTCGCCGGCCGCGCCTGCCGTCAGCGCACGTCGCGCGCGATCTCGAGCGCCCGTCGCAGGGATAGGCCCGCCTCCAGCCGCAACAGCATCGGCTCCTGCGTCCACAGCAGCGCGCTTCCGGACGGGCGCAGGTCCTCGACGCGGATTTGCCCGTCGGGGCCGCGATAGCCGAACGAGTGCGGCCCCTCGATCCAGAAACCGGGCTCGCCGCGCACGCGGACGCGCCTGGTGCCGGTGTGCGGTCCGATGAACTTGCCCACCAGCTCGGGGTTCAGGTCCCCGCGGAACTGGGTGAGCAGCACGCCCCCGTAGACCAGCGTGGCCTGCGCCGTCCGTCCGCGGCCGCGCAGGTACACGCCGTCGGGCCGGCCGAGCGAGGCGTCGTGCGCCACCAGCAGGCGGGCGCCGAGCTCTCGCTCGGCGTCACGCGCCGTGACCGGGCGGCCGAGGTCGATCCCGCCTGGCGAGGCCGGAAGGCGCGGCACCCGTTCCACCGTCGCGCCGTCCAGACCGAGGATGTCGCCGACCGCTTCGCGCACGGCGGGCACCGCTCCGGCGGCGCCGGCGAGCAGGGCGAGAGCGCCGAGGGCCAGCGCCAGCGAGCGCCGCGCCGGGCGCATGCGCCGCCGGCGAGGGGCCGCCTCCGCGAGGCGGGCGGCCACGGCGGGGGCGAGGTCGGGGGTGGGGGGGAACTCGATCTCGGGCGCGAGCGCCGCGAGCCGCTGCTCGAGGCGGTCAGGCATTGAGGCGCTCCATTCCCTCGACGGCGCGGAGACGGTCGAGCGCGCGCGAGAGTCGCGACTTGACCGTGCCGGGCCGGCAGCCGAGCGCCCCCGCCGTCTCCGCCTCGGACAGCTCGAGAAGGTAGCGGTAGGCGATCACGAGCCGGTCGCGCTCCTCGAGTGAGTCGAGCGCCTCGACGAGCGCGTCGCGCTCCTCGGCGGCGAGGAGCGCCCGCTCGGGAGACGGGGCCGCGCCTCCCGAGGGGCTCTCGTGCGCAACGCGCAGCGCGAGCGCCGCGCGCCGGCCCGCCGAGCGCCGGCGGTTCTTGGCCTCGTTGGCCACGATCTGGAGCAGCCAGGGGCGAAACGGGGCTCCGGGCCGGAAGCGCGAGAGCGCGCGGTGCGCCTTGACGAAGCCGTCCTGGGCGGCCTCCTCGGCGTCGGCGGCCGAGCCGGTCACGAGATATGCGGTGCGGAAGGCGATCTGGGCATGGCGGCGCACGAGCTCGTCATAGGCGGAGGCGTCGCCTCGCCCGGCTCGCTCGACGAGCTCTCCGTCGGGTAGTGGCCGGCCCACCACTGCCCGTTCTACACCCGCGGCGCGCGCGAGGTTCCCGGAACCATCTCTCCGCGGCGGTTGTAGAAGGGGCAAGCGAACACGGAGGACTCATGCCCCGCCTGGTCAGATCCGCAGTTGCCGTTGCCGCCGTCCTGCTCGCAACCGCGCCCGCGGCCGGGGCCAAGGAGATCACCGGGATGAAGATCTGCGGCCAGGGGGGCTGCGCGGCGCTCGAGCGCGGCGTCGGTCAGCGCTTCCACAACACCGGTGCGCTCGAGCGGACCGTCCCTCGACCGCGATCCGGGGAGAGGTGCCCTACTACCGCCTGGTCATGCTGTTCGGGGACGGCAACGGCGGCGTGGCCGGCCGCGTGACGCTCGCCTACTCGTCGCGGCTGCGGGCGGTGCTCGACACCCAGGGGGGCGGTGTCTGGTCGCGAGTCAGGGACCGGGTGGCCGTGCGCCTCGACCGGTCTGCCGCCGGGCTCGTGCCGCTGCCACGCCGCGCGCCTGACCACGGACGGCGCCGGCGTACGCAAGCCGGAGGTGTGGGAGCCATGGCGCGAGGCCGCGGCGGCGGACGCCGCTTCGGATGGCGACGGCGACGGCGGCCTGCCGAGCCCGCTGCTGGCCGGCGTGCCGGCGGCGTTGCTGCTCGGCCTGGTCCTGGTCCTGGTGAGGTTCGGGCGGCGCGAGCGGACCTAGGCTCGGGCACGAGGAAGCGGTTGGGGGTATCGCCTCTCGCCCCGGTCGGTTAGCGTCTCGCCGCCGGCAGGTTGGCCGGGTCCGATGAGGAGATCGACTCTTTACGTTGTGGTCGCGGCGCTCCTGGCGCTGGTCGCTGCCGCGCCCGCCGACGCCCAGCGCCAGCCCTACGGCACCAACGACTTCGGCGGCTTCCGCGACGTGCTCCCGCCGGGCACGGACGGCGTGTTCAACGTGACCGACTACACGCTGTTCCTTGCGAACGGCACCCGGCCGCCGCACGCCGCCGACCAGCTGCCGCTGTATCGCGACCTGATGTACGCGGCGCCGGGCCTCACGGCAGCGCAGGTGGGCGACTACTTCAAGGACGCCACGTTCGGCGTCCAGGCTGGGCAGGAGGAGCGCACCTACAGCCCCCGCGCCGGGGTGATCGTGGTCCGCGACACGGCCTTCGGCGTGCCGCACGTGTACGGGACCACGCGCGCCGACACCCTCTTCGGCGCAGGCTACGTGGGGGCCGAGGACAGGCTCTTCTTCATGGACGTGCTCCGCCACTCGGGACGCGGCCAGCTCTCCGGCTTCGCGGGTGGGGCCAACAAGGCAATGGACAAGGAGGTGTGGGAGTCGTCCCCCTACACGGAGGCAGACCTCCAGAAGCAGGTCGACCAGATGGACGACCTGTACGGACCCGAGGGCGCCGCGCTCCAGGCCGACGTGGCGGCCTACGTGGCCGGCATCAACAAGTACATCGCCGAGGCGCGCCTCGATCCGACGAAGCTGCCTGCGGAGTACGCGGCGGTCGGAGAGACGCTCGAGGACTGGAAGGCCACCGACGTGATCGCCACCGCGGCACTCGTGGGGGGCATCTTCGGGAAGGGCGGCGGCGCCGAGGTGGAGAACGCCGATGTGCTCACGGCCGCGCGCCAGCGCTACGGGGGCCTCTTCGGCACGCTCGTCTGGAACGACTTCCGGCGCACCGACGATCCCGAGGCGCCAACGACGGTGCGCGGTACCCCGTTCCCGTACCAGTCCGCGGACAACCCGAACCCCGCGGCGATGGCCAAGCCGGACCCGGGCTCGCTCGTGGACGTGGGCGGGCCCTCGCCGAGCGCCGCGGCGCTCGAGAAGAGCCTCGTCGCTCCCGTCGGGTTGCTGCACGGGAACTCGAACGCGTTGCTCGTGTCGCGCTTCGCGTCAGCCAGCGGTCGCCCGCTGGCTGTGATGGGGCCGCAGGTGGGCTACTTCATGCCGCAGATCCTGATCGAGCAGGAGCTGCACGGCCCCGACATCGACGCCTCCGGAGCCGCGTTCGCGGGCGTCAGCCCATTTGTGCTCCTGGGCCGTGGACAGGACTACGCCTGGTCCGCCACCTCTGCCGGCCAGGACATCACCGACACCTTCGCCGAGCGTCTCTGCGAGCCGGACGGGTCGGCTCCGACGATCCAGTCCACGCACTACCTCTACAAGGGGCAGTGCCGCGCGATGGAGATCCTCACCCGGACCAACCAGATCACGCCCAACGCCGCGGATCCCTCACCGCCGGAGACCTACACGCTCACCGCCCAGCGCACGGTCCACGGCATCGTCCACAAGCGCGGCACCGTGGGCGGCAAGCCCGTCGCCTTCGCCAAGCAGCGCTCGACCTACTTCCACGAGGCCGACTCGGCACGCGGCTTCGCCGACCTCAACCGCCCGTCGAAGGTCAGGAACGTCCAGGACTTCCAGCAGGCCGTCTCGAAGATCGGCTTCACCTTCAACTGGTTCTACGCCGACGACCGCGACATCGGCTACTTCAACTCCGGGAACAACCCGGTCCGTGCCGACGGCGTCAGCCACGCGGTCCCCAACTGGGGCACCGGCGAATGGGACTGGAAGGACTTCAACGCCGCCAACCAGACAGCCTCGTACACCCCGTTCGCGCAGCACCCGCGCGTGGTCAACCAGGTCTTCCTGACCTCGTGGAACAACAAGCAGGCGCCTGGCTACGCGGCATCCGACTCCAACTGGGGCTACAGCTCCGTGTACCGCTCGCAGCTGCTCGACACCCGCATCGAGGGGCTGATCTTCCTCGGGCGGAAGACCACGCTCCCCGAGCTGATCGGCGCGATGGAGGACGCTGGCACCTCCGACCTTCGCGGGCAGGAGGCCATCCACTGGATGCTCAGGGTCCTTGGCCCGCAGAGCGACCCGGCCCTGGCGGACGCGGTCCGCACGCTCGCGATCTGGATCTACAGGGGCTCGCACCGGATCGACCGGAACAAGGACGGCAGCTACGACGAGGAGCGCGCCGTCCAGATCGCCGACGCCTGGTGGCCGCGTGCGGTGGAGGCCATGTTCAAGCCGTCGCTCGGCACCGAGCTCTTCAACAAGATCGTGGGCAGGATCGGGCTCGACAACCATCCCAACAACCACGGCGCCCACCTCGGCAGCGCGTGGCAGGACGGCTGGTACGGCTACGTGAACAAGGACATGCGCAGTCTGCTCGGCGAAAACGTCAAGGGTGCGCTGTCGCGGCCCTACTGCGGCGACGGAACCCTTGCCGCGTGCCGCGCCGCGCTGCGCGACTCACTCACGGCCGCGCTGGCGGTGCCCAAGGAGCAGCTCTACCAGGACAGCGGCTGCACCGCCGGCGACGAGACCTGCTTCGACGCTGTGCGTTTCCGCCCGATCGGCGCGATCACGGTGCCCTCGATTCCCTGGATCAACCGGCCCACCTACCAGCAGGTGGTCGAAGTGCAGGGCCACCGGCCGCGCTAGCGGATCAGGGATACAGCGGCGTCCGCCGGTAGCGGTCGCGCACCACGAAGAAGGCCGGCTTGCGCACGCCGGTGTAGCCGATCAGGCCCTTGTGGTGGCGCGTGTTCGGCCGGAACTGGACCGGCCGCTGGCCGGCCCCGCCGGTCCACCCGGGGTAGATCTCGAACTCCCGCAGCGTCCAGTAGATCCCGCCGGAGAGCACCGGCGAGCGGTCGATCACGTCGAGCGTGCGCTGCGCGTGGAAGGTCTGGAACACGTAGCTGCCCTTGCGCGAGATCGGCGCCGCGGCCAGCTCGGGCAGCGCCTCGGCGCCCCACTCGGTCATCACGAGAGCGGTGCGCGGGTAGTGGTCGCGCAGCTCGTAGATGAACGGCTCGAGGTCGTCGAAGTTCTCCACCCAGCGGTACCAGCCGAAGTACTGGTTCACGCCCAGGAGCTCGAAGCGCTCGTACGTGAACTGCTCGCCGTACCCTGGCCGCCCCTTGATGTCCACCGAGATGGGGATGGTCGGATCGAGCTTGCCGGCCATCACGCGCGCGCGGTCGAGGAAGACCCGGGTGCCGCGCTTCTTGTCCGGGCTGAACGACAGCTCGTTGGCCACCGAGTGCGTGAGCACCGAGGGGTGGCTGCGCCCGGCCTTCACGGTGCGCTCGACTGTCTCGAGGGCGCGGCGGCGCTCGGCCGGCCGCCAGAGCAGGTTCGCGCCGTGGTCGCGCTGCCAGATCGGCGCCTCGTTCCAGACCAGGATGCCCGCGCGGTCGAAGCGCTGGAGGAGGCGGTCGTTCATGAGGTAGTGGGAGCGCGTGACGTTGGCGCCGAGGTCCTTCAGCTCCTGGACGACGGTGTCCATGTCGCTGCCGGTCAGCGCCGCGCCGTGACCGGGCATGTCCTCGTGGATCGAGGCGCCGCGCAGCTGGACCCGGCGGTTGTTCACGTACAGGTGCGCGCGCTTGACCTGCACCGAGCGCAGGCCCACGGCACGCCGCACGACCTGCTGCACGGCGCCGCGGTCGCGGAGCGTGATCCGGGCGGAGTAGAGGCGCGGCCGCTCGGGTGACCAGAGCTCGGGAGCGGGAACGGGCATCGACACCCGCATCTGCCGGCGCTGAGCGCTCAGCCTGCCGAGCCGGAAGGTCCTCGCGATCGAGCGTCCGCCGGGCGAGCGGAGCCGCACCTCGAGACGAGGCGATATCGCCCTCTTGCCGAACCGCTCCAGGACACCGTCGAGCAGCAGTGAGGCGCGGCAGCGCCGCGCGGGCCCGCGGCAGCGAACCTGCGACATCGTGCCCAGGTCGCGCACGTGGGCGCGCCCCACCGGCTCGAGGCGCACGGGCCGGACGATGCCGCCCCAGTTCCACCAGCCCTCCGGCAGGTCGGGGTTCTTGCGGCTGTCCACCACCACCACGAGGCGGTTGCTGCGCCCGGGCCGCAGCCCGCGCGCGTCGACCTCGAACGGCGTGTACGGGATCGGTGTTGCGCCCGATGCGACGGCCGTTGAGGAAGACGGTGGCCTCGCGGCGAACGCTCTCGAATTCGATTCGCCAGCGGAACCCACGCGGGGTCTCCGGGCCGGCGAAGTCCACGCGGTAGCGGCGCACGCTGCCGGCGTAGAGCGGCGCGAGCGCCCGCGCGTCGAAAACGCTCGGCACGCTCGCCGCCTGCCACGGCCCGGCCACGCCGGCGGCGCGACCCGCAGGGGTGGCGGGCGCCTCCGGCTCCTCGCCGTCGGGGGCGGTCTCCTCCGGGGGCGGGGCCTGCGGGGGTGCGGGGGCCGCCGCGTCGGTGCGCATCTCCCACCCTGTGGAGAGCGGTACCGCCGACGGCGGCGCAGCGAGCGCCGTGGCGGGCGCGGCGAGCCCGAGGGCGAGCGCGGTCAAGAAGATGTGAACGCGGCGCATCAGGCGCTGAGGGTAGGAGAAACGAGCACCATTGGAAACCGGCCGGTGCGGCATGATGGACGCCCACCCCCAGAGGAAGAGGAGACCGATGGATTCTTGGGACGTGGCTGCGCTCGACGTGGAGCCGCATCAGCCCACCGTTCTGCGCTCGGACGACGAGACCCGCGTGATCGCCATCAACCTGCCCGCGGGCGAGCAGCTCCAGGAGCATCAGGTGCACGAGCGCGCCTGGCTCGTGGTGGCGGCCGGCGACGTGGAGGTGGAGCAGGATGGCCGCACCGTTGCCGGGGGGCCGGGGCTGCTCGTGCACTTCGAGCCCAACGAGCGGCACGAGGTGCGAGCCAAGAGCGACGCCCGGATGATCCTGCTTCTCTCGCCATGGCCGGGCGAGGGCCACCCGAGCCGGCGGGACGGCTAGCCCGGCCTGCCAGAATCACGCTCGATGGACCCCGCCCGCAAGCGCAAGCTCCGCCTGATCGTGGCCCTCGGCGTGGCCGTGTGCCTCGCGTCCGGCGCTGCTCTACACGAGCTTCAGCGCCTCCACCGAGGCCAGCAAGCCCAGCGAGCTCGAGCCGGGGCGCTCCTACGAGGTCACCGGCAAGGTGGTCAAGTCCTCGGTGCAGCACGACGGCGACCAGCTCCGCTTCCGCATCCGGGACCGCGACGGCACCGAGTCCGTGCCCGTGCTCTACACCGGCGTGGTGCCCGATCCGTTCCGCGAGGGACGCGAGGTGATCGTCTCGGGCGAGCTCCGCAACGGCACCTTCATGGCCGAGCGCGACTCGCTCGTGACCAAGTGCCCCTCCAAGTTCACGAAGGAAAAGGCCTGAGCTCGCGATGGCGGGCGTAGGGTCCGCCTGCCTCGCGGTCGCCCTCCTCACGGCCGTGTACGCGGTCGTCGCCTCGATCTACGGGGCGCGCTCGGGGAGCCGCCGCTGGGTCACGTCGGGACGCCGGGCCATCTACTGCCTGGCCGCGCTCACGGTCACGGCCTTCGCGATCCTCGAGTCGGCCTTCCTGCGATCCGACTTCTCGTACGCCCTGGTGGCCGAGGGCTCCTCCACGGACACTCCGACCTTCTACAAGGTCACCGCGCTGTGGGCCACCCAGGACGGGTCGCTGCTCCTGTGGTCCACGCTGCTCGCCCTGTTCGCCAGCGCGGTGCTCTTCCTCACGCGCGGCTCGCTGCGCGAGATCGCGCCATGGGCCACCGCCGTGCTCGGCGCGGTGGCGGCCTTCTTCCTGTTCCTGATGGTGGGCTGGGAGAACCCGTTCGGCACCCTCGCGAACCCGCCGGCCGAGGGCGCCGGGCTCAACCCGCTGCTCCGGCACCCGGCGATGATGATCCACCCGCCGATGCTCTACACGGGCTATGTGGGGTTCTCGGTGCCGTTCGCGTTCGCCATCGGGGCATTGATCACCCGCCACACCGGCGCCGACTGGATCCGCGCCACCCGCCGCTTCGCGCTCGTGGCATGGACCTTCCTCGGCACCGGGATCATGCTCGGCGCGCTCTGGTCCTACACCGAGCTGGGATGGGGCGGGTACTGGGCCTGGGACCCGGTGGAGAACGCGTCGCTGATGCCGTGGCTGGTGGGCACGGCGTTCATCCACTCGATCATGGTGCAGGAGAAGCGCGGACTCCTGAAGGTGTGGAACGTCTGCCTGATCTGCGCCACGTTCGCGCTCGCGCTGCTCGGCACGTTCCTCGTGCGGTCGGGGATCCTGGACTCGATCCACGCGTTCGGCGCCTCCACGATCGGCGTGCAGTTCCTCGTCTTCATCGGCCTGGTGGTGGGAGGCTCGGCACTGCTGATCATCAGCAGGCTGCCCGACCTCCGCACCGAGGCGCGGCTCGACTCGCTGCTCTCGCGCGAGGCCTTCTTCCTGCTCAACAACCTCGTGCTCGTGGGGCTCTGCCTGGTGATCATGTGGGGCACCTTCTTCCCGCTGATCTCGGAGGCCGTGACGGGCACCGAGGCCAGCGTCGGCCCGCCCTGGTTCAACCGCCTGACCACGCCGATGGCGCTGGTGCTCGTGCTGCTCACGGGGGTCGGCCCGGTGCTGGCCTGGCGACGGGTCACCTGGCGCTCGCTGCGACGGGTGCTCGTGCTGCCGCTGACCGCCGCCGGCGTGGCCTTCGTGGGCCTTGCGCTGTTCACCGAGGCCGCCGACAGCCCGCCGGCGCTCCTGATGTTCACCTTCGTCGCGTTCGTGCTCACCGTGGTGGGTCAGGAGTTCGGCCGCGGCGCCTCGGCGCGGCGCACGATGACCGGGGAGGCGTTCCCGCGCGCGCTCCTGCGCCTGGCGGGCCGCAACCGGCGACGCTATGGCGGCTATCTCGTGCACACCGGGATCGCGATCCTCTTCCTCGGGGTGGCCGCCTCGTCGGCCTTCCTCGAGCAGCGCGACGTGCGCCTGCGGCCCGGGCAGAGCTTCGACGTGGACGGCTACCAGGTCACCTACAAGCGCCCCACCGCCGAGCTGGGGGGCGACGCGGGCGGCACCGGCGCGCCGATCTCGCTGGGGGCGGTGCTGGACGTGCGCCGGGGCAGCGATCACTTCACCCTGCGGCCGTCGCGCAACTACTACTCGACGCAGGACCCCTCGCGCGGGGCGATCTCGCGCTTCTTCGAGGGCGAGGCCACCAGCGAGGTCGACGTGCGCTGGGGGCTGCGCAAGGACTTCTGGTTGGCGGTGCGCCCCGACCTGGCCGAGCTCGACGCCGCCATCAAGAAGGGCGACAGGGACTTCTCTGACGCGCCGGCCGACGTGCAGGCGGTGGTGATCGCGGCTGTGGTCGAGCGCTACCGGCGCAACCCGCCGCCGGCCGCTTTCCGGGCGCTCGTATCGCCCCTTGTGGTGTGGATCTGGATCGGCGGCGGGATCGCCGTGCTCGGCGCGCTGGTGGCGCTCTGGCCGTCGCCGGAGGCGCGACTGCGCCGCGTGCGGAGCCTCTACGCGGCGCGGCTCGGGCGCGAGCTCTCGCAGGCGTAGAGAGGGGGTCTCGTGGAATACGCGGTAGCGCTGCTGGTGCTGGGAGCGCTCGTCGCCCTGGTCGTGATCGTCCCGCTGCGCCGGCCGGAGGTCGAGCCGGTGCGCGACGAGGGGCGCATCCAAGAGCTCCAGGCGGCCAAGGAGGCCAAATACCGGGAGATCCGGGATGCCGAGCTCGACCACCGGATGGGCAAGCTCTCCCAGGCGGACTGGCGCGGGCTGGATCGCGAGCTGCGCGCGGAGGCCATCACCGTCCTCCAGGAGCTCGACCGCCTCGAGGGGCACCAGGCCGACGCCTGAGGGCCGGCGGGCAGGCGCGCTCTGCCGCTACCCTTCCCGGCCGTGGAGGCGATCCTCAGCGGAGTCCAGGTGATACTCGCGGTCGTGCTGATCGTGCTGATCCTGCTCCATTCCGGCAAGGACGCAGGACTGTCCGGCGCCTTCGGCGTGGGCACCGGCGCCGGTCCGTTCGGCGGCGGTTCGCTCGTGGAACGCAACCTCAATCGCTGGACCGTCGCGTTCGCCCTGCTGTTCGTGGCGAACGTGATCGCTCTGCTCAAGGTCTGAGCGACTCGGCCGCCGAGCCGGTGAAGCGGACGTCGCGGGCGCGGAGCGGCGGGCACGCCACCGCGTTCGCGAAGCGTCGCCCGTAGAACTCGCCCTCGCTCACCAGCTCCTGGTGGCAGCCGAGCGCGGAGGTGCGCGCGAGGATCCCGAGCACGCTGTCGGTCAGGCGCAGGTCGTGCGCCGGCCGCGTGATCCTCCCGTCCTCGATCAGGAAGGTGCCGTCGCGGGTCACGGCGGTCACGAGCGACTCGCGTGGCCGCACGAGGTTCGCGTACCAGAGGCGCGTCACGTAGACGCCGCGCTCGATCGTGGCGCACAGCTCGTCCTCGTCCTCGGCCCCTCCGCCGATCAGCACCAGGTTGGTGGGCTGCGGGCTCTCGAGGTCCCCGCCGCGGGGGAGCGCATGTCCCGTGGAGCGCACACCGGCCAGCGCCGCGCTGCGGAGGTCGTGCACCACGCTGTGCGCCACGCCGTCCTGGATCAGCGGGATGGGCGTCTTGGAAGTGCCCTCGGCGTCGATGCCGCGCTGGAGCGTTCCCTTGAAGCGAGGCGAGTCGGAGAGGTTCACGGCCGGCGAGGCCACCACGTGCCCGAGCCGGTCGTTCAGCGCGCCTCGTCCTTCCGCGTACGCCAGCCCGTTGAAGGCGGCCACGCCGAGCATCTCGAGCAGGGTGCCCACGGCGCTCGCCTCCAGCACCACGGTGTACTCACCAGGGTCCACGTCCACCACCTCGCCGCTCGCGCTCGCCTTGGCTGCCGACCTCCGGGCGATCTCGGTGGGGTCGAGCCGCGTGGCCGCCACGCTCGCACGCCCCGCGTACCCGCTGCGCCCGCTCGGCGCGATGCAGATGACTTTCATGAACGCGTCGGTGGTGCAGTCGACGGTGGAGCCGCCCGCGGTGGACACCACGGCGCGCTGCTCCTCGCCCGCGGTCCAGATGCCGTGCGCCTCCAGGCCGTCGGCCTCGGCCACCGCGAACGCCGCCGCGAGGGCCCGGCCGCCGTGCACGGGCTCGAGCGCGGCCGTGTCGGCGTCGTGACCCTCGTGCAGGGGTGCCGGCTGGATCGCGGGGAAGCCCGGAAAGGTCCCCGGCGCAGAGCCGGCGGCGGCCTCGGCCGCGGCGATCGCCCGCCGCGCGCACGCGGCCAGGTGCTCGTCGCTCGTGTCGTTGGTCGAGGCCCGGCCGACGTGGCCGTTCTCCACAACCGCGGTCTCCACGGTCAGGTCGTCCACGGCCGTCTCCTGCGTGGGGCGGTTGCCCGCGAAGCGCAGGAACAGCGAGCGCTCCCTCGCCACGGACACGAGCGCGTCGCGGCTCCCCGTGTGACGGAGCGCGCGCTCCGCCACGTCGAGCACGTCAGGCAACTCCCACCTCCACGTCCCGGAAGCGCGCCGGGGCGCTCCCGTGCGACACGCGCACGAATTGGCCCGGCTCACCCTTGCCGCATTCGAGCACCGACACGATCTCCCAGTCGGGGGCCGAGCAGATGGCGTCGCAGCCGCGCCAGAACTCGGGCGTGACGCCGGAGTAGCTCGGGTTGCGCAGAAGCCGTCCGCGCTCGCCGCCGCGGATCTCCCAGGCCGCCTCGCCGGCGAACTGGAAGTGCAGGCGCCTGTCGTCGATCGACCACGACCGGTTGGTCTCGATCAGGAGGCCGTCGTCGGTGTCGGCGATCAGGTCGTCCAGCGAGCCCGCGTCGCCGGGCTCCAGGTTCACGTTCGTCATCCGCACGATCGGCTGGCGCGCGAAACCGTCGGAGCGCGCGCACCCGCCGGAGCGCTCCAACCCGATCTCGGCTGCCGTCTCGCGGGTGGACAGGAAGCCGGTGAGCATGCCGCTCTCGATGATCGGGACGGCGCGCCCCTCCACGCCCTCGTCGTCCCACCGGAACGTGCCGAGGCCGCGGGGCATGGTGGCGTCGGCGGTCACGTTCACCAGGTCGGAGCCGAACCGCAGCGATCCCACGGCGTCCGGCGCCACGAAGCTGCCGCCCGCGTACGACGTCTCGCGGCCCAGCACACGGTCCAGCTCGACGGCGTGGCCGATCGACTCGTGGATCTGCACGCCGAGCTGCTCGCCGCCCAGGATCAGTGTCGTGCGACCCGCGGGGCAGGCCGGCGCGCGCAGAAGCGCGGACGCCTCCTCTGCGAGCGCGGGGGCGCGCTCGGCCAGCGCCAGCTCGGTGAAGGTCTCGTAGCCGGCCAGGAGCACCCGCCCGTCATGCGACGCGGGATACGAGCGGGTCTGGCTGTCGTCGCCCGCCACCGCCGTGACCGCGATCCCGCCGCCGCACTCGGTGAAGCGCTGGTCACACAGCGCGCCCTCCGTGGAGGCGAACGTGGTGTGGATCGAGCGCGCCTCGAAGTGGGCCACCGCGGCCGCGACGTCCTGCGCGGCGCGCAGGGCGGCGTCGGCCTCGAAGAGCACCGCGAGCTTGTCGTCGAGAGAGACGGTGAACGGGTCGCGCTCGGCCGGGCTCTCCCAGGAGCCGCGGGCGGGCGGCTCGGGTGCCAGCGGACCGCCGCGGGCGGCCGGCTGCACGCGGGCCACCGCGAGCGCACGGGCCAGCGCCGCGTGGCAGTCGTCGGGGTCGGTGCCGCGGATGGCCACGAAGCCCCAGGCTCCACCGACGCGCACGCGGATGCCCACGCCCTCGCTCTCGTCCGAGTGCAGCTCGTCCAGGGTGCCGTTGCGCGTAGCGAGCCGCTCGCGGCGCGTCACGACATGGCGGGCGTCGGCGTAGTCGGCGTGGCGCGCGGCGGCATCCAGCAGGTCCGGCAGCAGCTCCCCCACGACCGTCGCAGGCTACCTTCCCCGTGGGATGGCCATGGATCCGTACTCCCTTCCCGCCGGCCTGCCCGTGCCCGAGGACGACGGCGGGGCGCGCCACCTGCCCGGTACGCGGCTGCCCGGCCTGGCCCTGCCGGCCACGAACGGCGAGCAGATCGCGCCGGCGGACCTGCCCGGGTGGACCGTCGTGTTCGGCTACCCGCGCACCGGCCGGCCGGGGGAGGAGCTGCCCGGCGGCGGCGAGGATGCCTGGAACGCCATCCCCGGCGCGCGCGGGTGCACGCCGGAGCTGTGCGGCGTGCGCGACAACCACGCGCCCCTCGAGGCGCTCGGCGCGCGCGTGTTCGGGCTCTCCACCCAGGACACCGAGTACCAGCGCGAGGTGGCCGATCGGCTGGCGCTGACGTATCCGCTCCTGTCCGACGAGGCGCTGGGTCTCACCCACGCGCTCCGCCTGCCCGTGTTCGAGGTGGACGGCATGACCCTGCTCCGTCGCCTGACCCTGCTCATCCGCGACGGGGAGATCGAGCAGGTGGCGTATCCGGTGTTCCCGCCCGACGGCGCCGCGGCTCAGGCGCTCGCGCTCCTCCGCCCGGCCGTGGCCGAGGAGCGCTGATGCCCGAGCATCCGCTCGTGTTCCTCTCGGTGATCGCGCTGCTCACGATCTCGCCGGGAGCCGACATGGCGGTGGTGGCTCGCAGCGCGCTCAGCGGCGGTCGCGGGGCGGCGTTTGCCACCACGCTCGGGGTGATGGCCGGGTGCGTGGTTTGGGCGGTGGCCTCCGCCCTCGGCCTGGCCGCGCTGCTGGCCGCATCCGAGGTGGCCTACGACGCCCTGCGCCTGGTGGGTGCCGCCTACCTCGTCTGGCTCGGCGTGCAGAGCCTGCTGGCGGCCCGCCGGGGCGACTACCGCCAGCTTGCCGTGGCGGGTGCGCGGAGCTCTTCGCCGTTCCGGCAGGGTCTTCTCACGAACGTCTTCAACCCGAAGATCGCCGTCTTCTACTCCACCTTTTTGCCTCAGTTCATCGGCCCTGGCGACCCGGTGCTGCTCATGTCGCTCGCGCTGGCGGGCGTGCACATCCTGCTCGGCCTGCTGTGGCTCTCGCTCTACGCATGGGCGCTCGACCGGGCCGCCGCCCGCTTCCGTGGCTCGCGCCTGCGCAGGACGCTCGAGGCGGTGACCGGCACGGTGCTGATCGGGCTCGGGCTGAGGCTCGCGGCGGAGCGCCGCTAGGCCGGTGCTGCGCCGGGCAGCGTTCCGGCCGCCGTGGTGGCGGCACTGGCCGTCCCCGCGCCCGCCGGCGCCGCCGTGGTGGACGCCGGAGCCATCCGCGCACGGCTGACCAAGTCTCCGTTCGCGCTCGTGATCGAGGACGCGAATGGGCGCCGGGTGCAGCGCGTGCGGTTCCATCTCGGCGGCGCGCCCAGCGGGCGGGCGGTTCGCGTGAGCAGGGCTGGGCCCGGCGTGCTGCGGATCCGCGCGTCCGCGGCGGCCGGGCGGCCGAAGGTGAGCTTCGACCGTGGCCCGCACGAGGTGCTCACCGGCTTCGGCGAGCGGTCGAACACGGTGAACCAGGCTGGCCGGGACGTGGTGAACTACGTGTCCGACGGCCCGTTCATCAAGCGCGACCGCGCGATCGCCGGGGCGATCGTGCCGGAGTGGGCGCGCAGGGACCGTGACGACGACACCTACTACCCGGTGCCATGGCTGCTCTCGAGCCGCGGCTACGGCGTCCTCCTCGACAACGACGAGACGAGCCGCTTCGACCTCGGCCTGCGCGGCCGCTGGGCGGCGAGCGCCGAGGCCCGGACGCTCGAGCTGCGAGTGTTCGCGGGCCCACGGCCGGCCGACGCGCTGCGCCGCTTCACGGCGGCCACCGGGCGCCAGCCCGCGCCGCCGGCGCCCTGGGCGTACGGCCCGTGGTTCCAGACCGGCCAGCCGAACGTGACGCCGCTGGCCGAGGAGGCGAGCATCGTCGCGAAGCTGCGCGACGCCGACGCGCCGGTGTCGGCCGCGGAGACCCAGATGCACTTCCTCCCCTGCGGAGCGCATCGCGGCCTCGAGGAGTACGAGCTGGCCCGGACGCGCCAGTTCCACGCCGCGGGACTGGCGCACCTCGCCTACTTCAACCCGCACCTCTGCACCGCCTACCAGCCGGTGTACGACGAGGCGGTGGCGGCCGGCGCCCTGCAGCGCGGGAGCGACGGCAGGCCGATCACGTTCCCGGCGTTCGTGGGCGGCGGGGGCGCCGGCGGGTTCACGATCGAGCCGCTGGCCCAGTTCGACTTCACCACCGCGGCGGCCTCGGCGCTCTACCGGCGCCTCGTGCGCGAGGCGGTGAACCAGGGCAAGGACGGGTTCATGGAGGACTTCGGCGAGGGCACCTCTCCCGAGACGCGATCGGCGGACGGCACCCCGCCCGCCCAGATCCACAATCGCTACCCGCGCGACTACCACTGCGCGGTCCAGCGCATCGTCCGCGGGCTCGACCGTCCGCTGGTGCGGTTCCAGCGCTCGGGGTGGACCGGAGCCGCGCGCTGCTCCGTGAACGTCTGGGGCGGCGACCCCACGACCGTGTGGGGCTTCGACGGCCTGCGCTCGGTGGTCACGCAGGCGCTCACGATCGGCATGAGCGGCGTGTCTCGCTGGGGCTCCGACATCGGGGGCTACAACTCGTTCGGCGCGGGCGAGCGGCTGTCGCGCGAGCTGCTGAATCGCTGGATCCAGCTCGGGGCGGTGTCGGGAGTGATGCGCACCAAGCGCTCGGGGATCGCGCTTCCGGCGTACGAGCGGCCGCAGGTCTACGACCCGGAGTCGATGCCGATCTGGCGCCAGTACGCGAAGCTGCACACCCAGCTGTTGCCCTACATCCAGGCGGCCGAGGCCGAGTATCGCGCCACCGGGATGCCGCTCATGCGCCACGGGCTGCTCACGAATCCGGGCGACCGGCGCGCGGCCACGGCCGACGACCAGTTCGGCTTCGGCCCCGACCTGCTGGCGGCGCCGGTGCTCGAGCCGGGGGCCCGCACGCGCCGGCTCTACCTCCCACGCGGGCGCTGGCTCTACATGTGGCGCTCGGCTCGCTACGAGGACGCGGAGGGCGGCATCCTCCTGGGCGCCGCGCACCTGCTTCGCGGTGGCCGCGCCACGACGCTGCGGGCCGGCGTCGAGGAGCTGCCGCTGCTCGTGCGGGCCGGCGCCGTGCTGCCGATGCTGCCCGCCGACGTGGACACGCTGGCGCCATACCGAGGCCCGGACGTCGTGCGTCTCGCCGACCGCCGCGACCGCATGCAGCTGCTCGCGTTCCCGCGCGGGCGCTGGACGGGGGGCATGGGGGCCGCGGGCGAGCGCCTGGGCTCGCGCGAGAGCACGCGCGGATGGACGCTCGCGGTGCGCGGCAAGCGACGGCGCACGTACCGGTTGCAGGCCGCGCTGAGTGCGCTGCGGACACCGTTCACGCCCAGGGCCCTGACGCTCGACGGCCGGCGGCTGGCTCGGAGCTCCTGGAGCTACGACCGCCGGCGCGGCACCCTGCGGGCGAGCTTCACCTGTCGCTCGGCGGTCCTGAGGGTCCTCAGGTAGGCTCGCCGGCGTGAGGAGGCGCCCTTTGGTCACGGCGCTCGCCGCTCTGGCGGCGGTCGTGCCCGCTGCGGCCATGGCCGCTCCGGCCACGGACGCGCGCACGCGCGCCGCGAAGAAGGTGCGGCTCCAGGCGTTCGACTCCTGCCCGCAGCTCGTCCGTTACGGCCGGCTCCACGCCCGGCGCGGGTCCGGCGCGCTACCGACGCCGGCGGTGGGAGCGCCCGAGCCGCTGAGCGGGCCGTTGCCGCCGCGGCCTCCGGGCACGCCGCCGACGCCGGTGGCGGCGCCGCAGGAGCGCGCCCTGGACGACTCCTCCGATTCGTCCGGCACGAACGTGCAGGAGGCCGGGGTGGACGAGCCGGACCTCGTGAAGGCGGCCCGCGGCCGCGTCTTCGTGGTGGCGGGGAGCAGGCTGAACGCAATCGACGTAACGGGAATGCCAAGGCTGCTCGGCTCGCTGGACCTCGACGGCTGGGGGCACGAGCTGCTCCTCTCCGGGGACCGGCTGTTGGTGATCGGTCAGGACTCCCCGTTCGCTGTCCCGGCCGGCGGGCCGGCCATCAGCCCGATGGAGCGCGGCGAGGAGGTGACCCAGCTCACCGAGGTAGACGTGAGCGACCCGGCGGCCATGCGCACGGTGCGAACCGAGCGGATCCGCGGCCGCCACGTGAGCGCGCGCCTCACCGGGCGGACCGCGCGGGTGGTCGTCTGGACGCGGCCGCGCGCGGTGGTCGAGCCGGCGCTCCGGTCGCAGCTCAAGGGATGGCTGCCGCGGCGGGTGCTGAGAAAGCCCTCGGGCGGGAAGCCGAGGTTCCGCCCGGCCGCCCGCTGCCGGCGCGTGCTCCGTCCGGCGGCGTACTCCGGCACGGACCTCCTCACGGTGCTCACGATCGACCTCGCGAAGGGGCTGCCGGCCGTGGACTCCGACGCGATCATGAGCGCGGGGCAGGTGGTCTATGCCTCGCCGCGCAACCTCTACGTGGCTACGCCCAGGTGGATCGCAATGCCGGACACCGTCCGCGACACGCCGCCCGATCGCGCCACCACCACCATCCACGAGTTCTCCGCGTCGGACCCCGGGCGCACCTCCTACTCGGCGAGCGGCGAGGTGCCCGGCTTCCTCCTGAACCAGTTCGCCCTCTCGGAGCATCGCGGCGTCCTGCGAGTGGCCAGCACCGAGGCGCCCCAGTGGTGGGGCGGCCTGTCGGCTCCTCAGAGCCAGAGCCTCGTGACCACGCTCGAGAAGGACGGGGGCCGCCTGCGGCGGCTCGGACAGGTCGGGGGGCTGGGCCTGGGCGAGCGCGTCTTCGCGGTCCGCTTCATCGGCGACGTGGGGTACGTGGTGACCTTCCGCCAGGTCGACCCGCTCTATGTGGTCGATCTCGCCGCGCCGCGCCACCCGCGCGTGGCCGGTGAGCTGAAGGTGCGCGGATACTCGGCCTATCTGCACCCGCTGGGCGGCGATCTGCTGCTGGGAATAGGCCAGGACGCCACCGAGCGGGGCCAGCAGCTCGGAAGCCAGCTCTCGCTCTTCGACGTGTCCGACCCGAGCAAGCCGCGGCGTTTGGATGCGCGCTCGCTCGGCGCGAACAGCTCCAGCGAGGTGGAGCAGGACCACCACGCCTTCCTCTGGTGGCCACCCAAGCGCCTGGCGGTCGTGCCGGTCAACTCCTGGCAGGGCCTGACGGGCGCCGTGGGCTTCCGCGTGGGCTCGCGCGCGATCTCCGAGGTCGGCCGCACGTCCCACGCCTCGCCCTACGGCTACGGGCTGCCGATCCGGCGGTCGCTCGTGGTGCGCGGCAAGCTCGTCACGATCTCCGATCTCGGGATCGCCGTGAACAGCATCGACACGCTGGCCGAAGAGCGCTGGCTGGCGTTCGCCGACGGCTAGGCGTCGGGGGTTCCTGCCCGCTCGACCGTGGCCGCCTCGTACTCGCGGCGCGCCGCCTGGTTGGTCTCCTTGACCTGGTCGGGAACGGTGAAGCGAGCCAGGCGCACGCGGGCCCGCTCGGGCAGCAGCGCGAGCACTCGCACGAATGCGCTCATGGATCTGGGCACGAACACGTCGAAGCGCGGCTTCTCGATGGCGTCGGCCACGGCGGTGGCCACGTCCTCGGGCCGCAGGGTCTTGCCGCGGCCGCCGCTGGTGCCCGCGGCCAGCTCGGTGTCCACCACCACCGGCATCACCACGCTCACCTCCACGCCGCTCCCGCGAAGCTCCTCGCGCACCGCCACGCTGTAGCCGTAAACGGCGTGCTTGGTGGCGGTGTAGGTGGCCTCGCCGGGCGGCGCGATCTTGCTCGCCGACGACGCCACGTTCACGATCTGCCCGCGGCCGCGCTCGCGCATCCGCGCCGCCGCGAGCTTCGTGCCGCGCAGCACGCCGTGGAGGTTCACGTCGAACTGCCGGAGCGCCACGTCCTCGGGCTCGTCCTGGAAGGGACCCACCCACATGATCCCGGCGTTGTTCACGAGCACGTCAACCGGTCCGAGGCGCGCCTCGGCGGCGTCGAGGAACGCGGCGAAGGACGCCGCATCGGTCACGTCGAGGGCGAACCCGGCCGCGCGCTCGCCCAGCAGCGCGGCGGTGGCCGTGGAGCTCTCCTCGTCGAGGTCGCCGATGGCCACCCTGGCGCCGCGGCGCACGACCTCGGTCGCGATCGCGGCGCCGATCCCGCGGGCGCCGCCGGTCACGGCCACCACGCGTCCTGTGAGCGCGTCCGCGAGGCTCATGGCGGGCGAGTCTACGTCAGGGTTGGCGAGCCGGCGGCCTAAGATCCGTGCCATGAGCTCCACCGAGACCAGCCCCGCCGGCGAGGCCGCGCTCGCACCGCGCACGAGGCCGGGCGCGGTGCACCTGACGGTGACGGACCTGGACCGCTCCGTCGGCTTCTACCAGGACCGCATCGGACTCCAGGTGCACAGCCGGGGCGACGCGTCGGCCGCGATGGGGGCCGGGGAAGAGGACCTCGTGATCCTCGAGGAGGACGCTCAGGCCCGCCCCGCCGGGCGCCACGCCGGCCTCTACCACTTCGCCCTCCTCTACCCGTCGCGTGAGGAGCTGGCCTCGGCACTGCAGCGCCTGGCCATCACGCGCACGACGATGCAGGGGGCCTCCGACCACGGCGTGTCCGAGGCGCTCTACCTGCCCGACCCCGATCAGAACGGGATCGAGCTCTACGCGGACCGGCCGCGCGAGGCATGGCCCGCTGCCGGGCCCCGGAGCCAAGGTGGGCATGTTCACCGAGCCGCTCGACGTGGAGGACCTGCTGCGCGCCGCCCCCGACCCCGAGCCGCCCCGCCACGCCGGCCCCGGGCTCACGCTCGGCCACGTGCACCTGCACGTGGGCGACGTGCCCGAGGCAGTTCGCTTCTATCGCGACGTGATCGGGTTCGAGCCGATGGCCGAGCTTCCCGGCGCGGCGTTCGTGTCGGCGGGCGGATACCACCATCACCTCGGCCTGAACAACTGGCGCGGGCAGGGCGTGCCGCCCGCGCCGCCCGACGCCGTGGGCCTCAGGTTCTGGACGCTGCTCCTCGACGGCCAGGACGAGCTGGCGCGGGCTCGCCGGCGGATCGAGGCGGCCGGCGTGGCCGCCGAGGAGCGCGGGGAGGGCCTGCTCGTGCGCGATCCCTCCGGTACCGCCGTGGTCCTGACGCCGGCCGCCTAGCGCACTGCCGCGTCGGCGCTCCTGACGATCGAGCCGTCGCGCATCTCGATCACGCGCGGTGCGCGCTCGGCGATGGCGCGGTCGTGGGTCACGAGGATGACCGTCAGTCCCTGCTCGCGCCAGAGCCGCTCCACCGACTCCATCACCTCGTCGCCGGTGGCGGTGTCGAGGTTGCCGGTGGGCTCGTCGGCGAGCAGCACGCGCGGCTCGTTGGCGAGGGCGCGGGCGATCGCCACCCGCTGCTGCTCGCCGCCGGAGAGCTGGGAGGGGAGATGCTCCGCACGTGCGGCGAGGCCCACCTGGGCGAGCAGCTCGTCGGCCCGCCGCCTGCGCTCCGAGCTCGGCGAGCCGGCGGGCGCCAGCGCCACCTCCACGTTCTGACGCGCGGTGAGTGTCGGGATCAGGTTGAACTGCTGGAAGATGAACCCGATCGTGGTACGCCTGAGCCGGGCAAGCTCCCCGTCGCCCATGCGCGCCAGCGGCTTGTCCTCGAAGAACACCTCGCCCGCCGACGGGCGGTCGAGCGCCCCGAGCAGCTGGAGCACGGTGGTCTTGCCCGAGCCGCTTGGGCCCACCACGGCCACGTACTCGCCGCTCGCGATCTCGAGGTTGGTGGGGGCCACCGCCACGACCTGGGTGGCACCCTCCCCGTAGCGCCTCTCGGCGGCCTTCAACGTGTAGAGCATCTCGTCTCCGTTCAGTCGATGTGGCGAAGGGCGTCGGCGGGGCGCAGCCGCGCGGCGCGCAGGCTCCCGAGCGCCCCGGCGAACAGACCTCCGAGAAGCGCGAGGCCGATCGCCACGAACACCAGCCCGGCGTCCACGGACGCCTTCAGCTGCACGAGCTCCGAGCCTGCCTGGACGGCCCCCTGGCCGAATCCCCCCGGTCCTCCGCCACCGCCGCCGGGGCCGGCGATCCGGGGGCCGGCGGAGGCCGCCTGGGCCACCGTCGCCTTCAGCTCTGGGCCGATGGCGCTCACGAGCGCGGCTCCTGCCACGCCGATCAGCGCGCCGAGGATGCCTCCGAGCGCGCCCTGCGCGAGCGCCTCTCCGGTCACCTGGCGCACCACCAGCCGCTGTGGCCAGCCGATCGCCTTGAGCGTGCCGAGCTCGCGCGTGCGCTTCGTGACCGAGGACAGCGTGAGGAGGCCCGCGATCAGGAAAGCGGCCACCAGCCCGACGATGGTGAGGGCGCCGCCGAGCTTGCCGGCCAGGTCCTTGGCGTCGGCCAGCGAGCCGGTCACCCGGTCGGCCAGGTCCTGGCTCGTGGTGGTCTCGGCTCCAGGGAAGTCGCCTCGAATCCGCGCGGCCACGCCGGACACGGCGTCCGCGCTCTCGGCCCGCACGTACACGGTGTTCACCCGCCCCTTGCGGTCGGACATCGCCTGGAGCTGGGAGAGCTTCACGTACATGTCCGAGGCCTGTCCGCCCAGCGGCGCCGAGGCGAAGCCCACGACCGTGAATCGCTTGTCGCCGAGCGTGACCCCGTCGCCGATCCCGAGGTCCTTGCGGGCGGCGTAGCTCGCGTTCAGGATCACCTCGCGCGCGTGACCGGAGGAGAAGTACCTCCCCTTGGTCACCTGGCCCGCCGTCACCGCGCCGAGATCGCTGTGGGCAGCGTCCACACCGCTCACGCTGCTCGCGTCGAAGTCGATGTTCTCGGGGGGTCCGGGACCGCCGCTCGCCCGCGCCCGGGCCCGCGCAAGACCTGCGGTTCGGCGGTCTGCTCCGGCACCGTGCCGGAGACGGTCACCAGGCTGAGCGTGAGCCCTCCGGCGGCGTCGCTCACTCCGTCGATCGCGGCCACCTGCGCGGCGCGTGCGCGCCTGCGCAAACGACAGCTGCGGCCCCGAGGTGAAGTTCGTGTCGGTGAACTTCTCACCGGGCTCGCCGAGATCGCCGAGCCCCTGACGCACCGGGCCGTTCTCCCTCTGCAGCCGGCGCCGCTCCGACTCGGAGAGGTTGCCCAGGTCGAGCCCCGGTCCGCCGTTCGAGTTCTGGTCGATCTGAAGCGGGCGGGTGACGGACAGGTCGGTGCCCACGCCCGTGAGCGGCTCCAGCACCTCGTCCTGGGCCTTGTCCAGGCCGTCGCTGAGCGCCGCCACGGTCACGACCAGCCCCACACCGAGCCCTAGGCCGAGCGCGGTGAGGAAGGTGCGGCCGCGGCGGCGCCGCAGCTCGGAGGCGATGTACCCGAGGAAGAACAACTCGCTACTGCCAGCGCGGAGGCCGGCCGAAGCCCTGCGGCGGGTCTCCCGGAGGCGGACCGAACCCGGGCCCGCCGACAGGCCCGCCCTTGCCGAGGTGGTCGATCATCTCGGGTAGGCGCTTGAGTATCTGGTCGGCCTGGCTGCGGGTCAGGTGCCCCTGCTTAACCGCCGCGTCGAGGCGCTTGGAGAGCACGCCGCCGGCGGCGTCCTTGATGTCGTCGAGCGACTTGTCGTGCGCCTTGGCCACCTGAGCCAGCGTCTTGCCGGCGCGCAGCTCCGAGAAGAGCTTGTCCACCGAGATGCCGAGCTCGTCCGCCACCGCGTCGAGCACGCCCCCGGGGCCGCCGAAGCCGGGCCCGCCCTTGTGGTGGAACCGGTGCTCGCCAGAGCCGGGCCCGCCCATCGGGCCGCCGGGCACGCCGAGCACGCGGCCGGAGCGCTTGCGGTGCTTCTTGATCTCGTCGGCCTGCTCCTTGGTCAGGTCGCCGTCCGTCACGGCCTGGTCGAGCTGCGCGTCCTCCGCCTGGGCCAGCGCCTTCTCCAGCTCGTCCGCGTCCACGCCGAGGCGCTTGGCGGCGTCGCTGAGGATCGCGTCCTCCGCCTTGTCGCCGTCGTCGCCCGTGCGCGCCGCCACCGCGGCTCCGCCGCCGAGCAGCGATGCCGCCAGCCCTCCTATCAAGATGCCCCGCTTGGCCCTCATTCGTCCACCTCCGCGCTCGTTGTCAGTGCTCGCAGTGGAACCTGCTCGCGACAGGCCGAGCTAAGGGGAGTCGAAGATCGGCATAAGAACCGCCGGGGGTTGACGTCGCCCCTGGTCACAATGGACTGCGTGAGGATCCTCGTGGTGGACGACGACCGTGCGGTTCGCGACGCGCTGCGGCGCGCGCTCACGCTGGGCGGCTACGAGGTCGTGGCCGCCGAGGGCGGGCAGCAGGCGCTGACCGAGATCGCCACAGCCCAGCCGGACGCCGTGGTGCTCGACGTGGGAATGCCGAGCATGGACGGCATCGAGGTGTGCACCCGCCTGCGCAGCGCCGGCAACCGGGTCCCGGTGCTGATGCTCACGGCTCGCGACGCCATATCCGACCGCATCGAGGGCCTCGACGCCGGGGCCGACGACTACCTCGTCAAGCCGTTCGACGTCGGCGAGCTCAAGGCGCGGCTGCGGGCGCTGTTGCGCCGGACGGCGGGGGAGGGCGATCCGGACGCGGTGGCCTTCGAGGAGCTGAGCCTCGACAGCAGCCGGCACGGCGTGGCGGTGGGGGACGAGTTCGCCGAGCTCACGCGCACGGAGTACCAGCTGCTCGAGCTGCTCATGCTCAACCCGCGCCGGGTGCTGCCCCCGTCGCTCATCTACGAGCGTGTCTGGGGATACGACTTCGGCCCGAGCTCGAACGCGCTGCGCGTGTACATCGGATACCTCAGGCGCAAGCTTCAGCAGGCGGGCGCCCGCCCGCTGATCCACACGGTTCGCGGCGTCGGGTACGCGCTGCGCGAGCCATGACCCTCCGCACGCGCATAGCGGCCGCCAGCACCCTGGCGGTGGCCGTGACGGTCCTGCTCGGGGCCGCGATCGTCTACCTGGGAGTGCGGTCCGAGCTGCGAGGCGAGATCGACACGAGCCTGGGCAAGGTGGCAGAGCTCGTCCAGGTCCGCTTCGAGGCGCCGGCACCGGGGCCCGGAGCCTTCGGCGGACCGATACCGCTCGACCGCGACAGGCTGCGGCGTCGCGCGGAGCCCTACGGCGACGCAACCGGGTATGTCCAGCTCGTGACGGACGGCGGCGCGGCGCTCCCGCCTCCCGGCGTGGTGCGCCCGCGCGTGCCGGTCGACACGGCAGCACGCCGGATCGCGCGCGACGGGACGGGCGAGAACCTCACCGACATGACCGTCGACGGCACGCACCTGCGCGT
This sequence comes from uncultured Thermoleophilaceae bacterium, assembly GCA_963764665.1. Classification (GTDB taxonomy): domain Bacteria; phylum Actinomycetota; class Thermoleophilia; order Solirubrobacterales; family Thermoleophilaceae; genus JACVRW01. The sequence continues at coordinate 61,879 of CAVXTL010000017.1, forward strand.
GCTCACGCTCGGGGTGGAGGGCGGCGGGGCGGTGCAGGTGGCGCGCCCGCTCACCGAGGTGGACGAGCAGCTCAGCGGTGTCCTGCTCATCCTCGCGCTGGTGAGCGTCGGCGGCGTGGCGCTGGCGGCAGCGCTCGGCGTGCTCGTTGCGCGCACGGCGCTCGCCCCGATCGGCCGCTTCACGAGCGGCACCGAGGCGGTGGCGGCCGACCCCGACGTGTCGCGGCGCATGGAGGTCGGGTCCGCCGACGACGAGCTGTCGCGACTGGCGCGCAGCTTCAACGCCACCCTCGACGCTCTGGAGCGATCGGTGGAGGCGCAGCGCCAGCTGGTGGCCGACGCGAGCCACGAGCTTCGCACTCCCATGGCGAGCCTGCGGGCGAACATCCAGACGCTCGAGCACGCCGGCCGGCTGCCGGCCCACGAGCTGGCGGCGCTGCGGGCCGACATCGTCGAGGAGCTGGACGAGCTCACCGCGCTGGTGGCCGACGTGGTGGAGCTGGCGCGCGGGTCCAAGCCGGGCGTAGCGCTCGACGACGTGCGGCTGGACGAGGTCGTGGCCGCGGCGGTGGACCGCACCCGCAGCCGGGTGGGCGGCCAGGTGGAGATCGGCGCCGACCTCGAGTCCGCGGTGGTGCTCGGCGAGCCCGAGCGCATCCAGCGGGCGGTGTCGAACCTGCTCGAGAACGCGGTCAAGTGGAGCCCTCCGGGCAGCTCGATCGACGTGGACCTGCACGGCGGCGTGTTGACGGTCCGCGACCGCGGCCCCGGGTTCGCCCCGGACGACCTGCCCCACGTCTTCGAGCGCTTCTACCGCGCCGACCGCGCTCGTGGAATGCCCGGCTCGGGGCTGGGCCTCGCGATCGTGAAGCAGGCCGCGGAGGCGCACGGCGGAACGGTCGAGGCGCTCAACGCCCCGGACGGCGGCGCCCTGCTGCGGCTGTCGTTCGGCGTGGCCGCTCCGGTGGACGCGGCTCGCGAGCCGTCGACGCAGCCTCTTAGCTAGCTCTTCGCTTCCGTTCAGGGAGTCGTTAGCGGGGCGAGCCACGCTCGCCCCATGAACTTGACGAAGAAGGCAGCCCCTCTGTTGGCCGCCGCGATCGTGGGCGGCGGCGCAGGTGCGGTCGTGGTCGCCTCCACGGACGACGGCGGGAAGACCACGACCACCACGAGCCCCGCCGCGGCGGCGGTGTCGCCCGTGGCGGACACCGGCACCGCGCTCAACTCGCGCCAGGTGTACGAGGCCGCGAAGGGATCGGTGGCCTACATCACCGCGGAGGTGACACAGCAGTCGGAGGGACCGTTCGGCCAGAGCCAGTCCGGCCAGGCCAGCGGCTCCGGCTTCGTGGTCTCCAAGGACGGCTACGTGGTCACGAACGCGCACGTGGTCGACGGCGCCTCGGCCGTGACCGTGAAGATCGGCGTCGGCGACACGAAGACGGCGCGCGTGGTGGGCCAGGACACCTCGTCCGACATCGCGCTCCTCAAGTTCGACCCGGGCTCGGAGGACCTGGTGCCGCTCGCGCTCGCCGACTCGGATGACGTCCACGTGGGCGACCCCAGCTTCGCGATCGGGAGCCCCTACGGCCTCCAGCGCACCCTCACCACCGGCGTGGTGAGCGCGCTCGACCGCGAGATCAGCGCGCCCAACGGCTTCTCGATCTCCGGCGTGATCCAGACCGACGCCGCGCTCAACCCGGGCAACTCGGGCGGGCCGCTGCTCGACTCGCACGGCCGCGTGATCGGGGTGAACTCCCAGATCGAGTCCAGCGGCTCGACCGCGGGCGGCTCGGCAAGCAACAGCGGAATCGGCTTCGCGGTGCCGTCGAACACCGTGACCAGCGTGGTCGAGCAGCTGCTCGAGGACGGCACGGCCACTCACGCCTATCTGGGCGTGCAGACCACCGACGCCACGGGCGGCGGCGCCCAGGTGGCCTCAGTGGTGGACGGAGGCCCGGCGGCCAACGCCGGCCTGCGCGCCGGCGACGTGGTGCGGTCGGTGAACGGCGAGGAGGTCGAGGACTCGAGCTCGCTGTCGACCCTGGTGGGCAAGCAGAGCCCCGGCGACGAGGTCACGCTGACCGTCACCCGAGACGGCGACGAGCAGACCCTTCACGCGGAGCTGACGGACCGACCGGAGTCGGTGCAGCAGGGCTAGGCGGGTAGGCGGAGCGGCGCGGAGCGGAGACGCTCGTGCGCCGCCCGCCTAGCTCGCAGGTCGCTCGTCTGGCGCGTCCGAGCCCGTGCGCGTGGTCATCACCGCCGCGCTGCCCCCCGACATCACGCGCCGGTACAGGGCCGGGGTCAGCACGCGGGACAGGGTGGCGAGGAAGTACGGCCGCGGCACGTAGCGCTCGGCCTTGCCGCCCGGCCCGGCTTCCACGATCGCGTCGGCCACGCGCTCGGGGCGGGAGACCATCCAGCGGGTGGCCAGCCGCGCCTTGAGCTCGGCGGCCGGGAAGCCCTCCGTGGCGATGAACCCGGGCAGCACCAGCCCCACGTGCACGCCGTTGGCTCGCTCCTCCAGGTAGAGCGACTCGGACCAGCCGGTCAGCGCGAACTTGCTGGCGCTGTAGGCGCCCGACCCGGCGCGGGCCACCCGGCCGGACACGCTCGACACGTTCACGATCGAGGCCGGCGCGGACTCGCGGAGCAGGGGGAGGAGCGCCTCGGTGAGGCGCACCTGGGCGTAGAAGTTCAGCTCCATCGTCTGGCTCACGTTCGCGTGGCCGCCGTCGGCGAAGCGGGCACGCCATCCGGCGCCCGCGTTGTTCACCAGCAGGTCGAGCCGGCCATGCGTGTCCCGCACGTGCCGGAGCACCTCGTCCGGCGCCCCGTCGGAGGTGAGGTCCGCGGCCACGAAGCCGGCCGGGACGCCGAGCGACTCCGCCAGCGCACGCAGGCGGTCCTCGCGCCGGGCCACCAGCACCAACCGCGCGCCGGGCTCGCGCGCGAGGCGCCGGACGGTGGCCTCGCCGATGCCGCTCGAGGCGCCGGTGACCACCGCTACGAAAGGCTGGGCGTTCATCGAGCCGGAAACATAGGCTCTGCGGGCCGCTCGGGGCCGGCCGGCAGCAGCTGGAGCTGCCACCAGCCCACGTCCCACCACTCGCCGAACTTCCAGGCAACCCGGCGGTAGACCCCCACCGGCTCGAAGCCGAGCGTCTCGTGCAGGCCCACGCTCGCCTCGTTCGGAAGCGTCACGCCGGCGCAGGCCACGTGGAAGCCCTGGCGCCGCAGCAGCTCGAACAGCTCGTGGTAGAGCTGGCGGCCCACGCCCTTGCGCTGATGCTCCTCCGCCACGTACACCGTCACGTCGGTGGACCAGCGGTAGGCGGCGCGGTTGTGGTGGGGGCTGCCGTAGGCGTAGCCCGCCACCTCGCCGTCGCGCTCGGCCACGAGCCAGGGGTGCGTGCGGGTGATCCCGGCGATCCGCCCGGCCATCGCGTCGGGCCCGGGCGGGTCCTCCTCCAGCGAGGCCACGCCGTCGCGCACGTGCGGGAGGTAGATCTCGGCGCAGCGGGCGGCGTCGGCATCGGTGGCGTGCCTGACCATGGACCTAGCCTTACAAACGGAGCCGCCGGAGTACGCTGCGAAAGATGCCGGAGGACGGTGGAGCACTGGAGCGCCGCTTCGAGCGGGCCCTGCGCGAAGCCATCACCCGGCGGGCGGTCCTTAGGCGGGGTGCGGCGGGCGCGCTGGGCGCCTCGCTGATCGGCCAGCTCGCGGCCTGCGGGGACGACGAGCTGGGCGGCAAGGGCTCGGCCGCGGAGGCGCCGAGGGTCGAGCGCCAGCCGATCTCCGACGAGCTGCTGTTCTCCAACTGGCCGCTCTACATCGACGAGGAGCGGACGAGCTTGAAGCGCTTCGAGCGCAAGTACGGCACGCGCGTGAAGTACGTCGAGGAGATCAACGACAACCAGGAGTTCTACGGCAAGGTCAACCAGCAGTACGCCACCGGGGACTCCGGCGGCCGCGACCTGCACGTGGTGTCCGACTGGATGGCGGCGAAGATGATCCGGCTCGGCTACGTGCAGCGGCTGGATCGCACCGCGATGCCGACCGTGGAGCGGAATCTCATCGACCGGCTGCGCACTCCCGTCTACGACGAGCGCCGCGACTTCACGGTGCCCTGGCAGTCGGGGATGACCGGGCTGATCTACCGCAAGGACAAGGTCAAGCGCGAGCCGCGCAGCATCGAGGACCTGTTCGACCCCGACTACAAGGGCAAGGTCACACTGCTCACCGAGCTCTACGACACGGTGCCGATGGTGCTCCTCGGCATGGGCGGCGATCCCGCCACCGCGTCCAAGGACGAGATGCTCGAGGCGATCGACAAGGTTGAGCGCGAATCGCGCTCGGGCCAGGTCCGCCGCTTCACCGGCAACGAGTACACCCGCGACCTGTCGAAGGGCGACTCATGGCTCGTGCTCGGCTGGTCGGGCGACGCGATCCAGCTCCAGGCCGACGACCCGAATATCGAGTTCACGCGCCCGGAGGAGGGCTTCCTGCTCTGGTCGGACAACATGCAGATCCCGGTGGGCGCGCGGCACGCGTACACGGCCGAGAAGCTCATGGACTTCGTCTACCGGCCCGACGTGCAGGTGGACATCACCGAGTGGGTGAACTACGTCTGCCCGGTGAAGGGCGTGCAGGAGCTGCTCGAGAAGCGCGACCCCGAGCTGGCCGCCAGCGAGCTGATCTTCCCCACCGACGAGAGCCTGCGCGGCGCCACCGACCTGCGCCCACTGACCGTGGAGGAGGAGCGCGAGGTGGAGTCCGCGTTCCAGGCGGCCATCGGCGCCTGAGCCGCGCTCAGCGCGCCTGGAGGGCGTCCATGCCCACCGCGATCGCGAGGATCATGCGGCGGTCGATCGACCGGTCGGGGTCCCCGCTCATGTCGATCACGTAGGTGTCCCGGAACTTGAAGGCCACGCGCTGATGCGTGCCGAGCACGGTCTCGTCGCGCACGAAGTCGAAGTGGTACGGAATGGGGACCCAGTCGGTGAAGCCGCCGATGAAGGGCACCAGGCCGATCAGCCGCCGGATGAGCGCCACGGCGAGGCTGCGCTCGCGGGCCTTGGCGGTCTCGTTGCCGTCGGCGTCGAACAGCAGGTAGGTCGAGCGCAGCAGGCTCTCGCCGAACACCTTCTGGATCTCGCCGATCTTGCTGCCGTCGGCGGCCGTGACGTCGTAGCGGGCGCGCGGGTCGAAGCGCTGGCGCGCGTTCAGCCGCATCAGCTCCTGGGTCTTCGTGTCGTCGACGTAGAAGCGGATGTCCTCCTTGAACTTGAAGCGCTTCTGCTCCACGAACGCCACCGGGTCGCCGGGCTGGCCGTCCGGGCCGGGCAGCGTGAACTCGTACTGGTTCACCACCGGCCGGATCCGCTGCCGGAGCACGAAGCGGTGGTGCTCGTTGGGCTGAACGGTCATCGGGAGCGGACTGTAGAGGCCGCCCCCTGGAGTCCCGGCCCTCTAGCGGTAGAGCGCGTCCACCGCGTCGGCGCCCAGGCCGACCTTGTCGTAGTGCTCCTTGCACATCTTGATGTAGTCGTGCACGTCGAAGTACCCGACCGCCTCGCCCTCTTCGTCGAGCCATACGAGCGGGCCCTTGACGACGAAGAACACCCGCATCGGCTCCGGGTGGTCGTAGGCCACGAGGGTGTGGCCCTCGCCCGGGCGTCTCGTAGACGAAGTCGCCGGCGGTGGCGGTCCAGTCGTGCTCCAGGTAGCCCCACTTGCCCGACACGGTGAAGGCGAACACCTCGTGCGGGTGGTAGTGGCGGTTGACCAGCCCGGCCTCCTTGGCCATCAGGATGTCGGCCCACTTGTTCTGGGACGGTGAGATCCAGAGCGGACGCGTGGACACCGTCTCGGTGATCGGCGCGTAGTAGCGGTCGTCGTCGGTGGGCGCGTTCTGGATGTAGGCCTCGGGCAGCGCGTCGGGCTGGAAGACCTTGGTGATCGGCTGCAGGTCGCGCCAGAACTCGGTGGTGGGTGCGTCGGGCATGGTCAGCCTCCTTCGGTGGTTTCCGGTATCAGGACCGCTCGGCCTGTGATCTCGCCCTCGCGCAGACGGTCGAGCACGTCGTTGACCGCGTCCAGCGGGTGCGTCTCCGTCTTCAGCGTCAGGCCGCCGCGGCCGTGCAGCTGGAGCACCTCCCAGAGGTCCGTCCAGCTGCCCACGAGGTTGGCGATCGCGGCCTGCTCGGTGCCCACCATCGCCGGCCGACGGCACCGAGAGCGTGCCCCCGAAGCCCACGATCGAGTAGGTGCCGAGCGCGGGCCAGCATCGCCATGCCGTCGGCGTGCGTGGCGTCGCTGCCCACGAAGTCGATCACGAGGTCGGCGCCGCGGCCGCCGGTCAGGTCGCGCACGGCGTCCACGACACCGTCTGCCGGGAGCACCTCGTCAGCCCCGAGCTCCTGCGCGAGTTGCCGCCGCTCGGCGTTGGGATCCACGCCGATCACGGTGCTCGACCCGAGCTCGCGGAGCAGCTGCAGGGCGATGTGGCCGACGCCGCCCACGCCCAGCAGGACGCTGGTGCTTCCGGGCAGGGCGAGGTGCGCGACCTTCTTGACCGCGTGGTACGCCGTGAGCCCGGCGTCGGCGTGCGGGGCCACGGCCGCCGGGTCCGCCCCGGGCGGGAGCTTGATCACCGAGCGCTCGGGCACCACCAGGTACTCGGCGAAGCCGCCGTTCACCGACAGGCCGGTGAACTGGTGGTGCTCGCAGTGCATGTCGCGCCCGCGCCGGCAGGGCACGCAGAGGCCGCAGCTGTGCGGCGGGTAGACGATCACGGCGTCGCCGGGCGCGACGGTGGACACCAGGTCGCCCACGGCCTCCACCCGCCCGGCGTTCTCGTGTCCCAGCACCAGCGGGAGCGACACCCCGGCCGGCTCCATCTCGCCGTCGATCGCGTGGAGGTCGGTGGCGCACACGCCCGCGCCCTCGATCCTCAGCAGCAGCTCGTCGGGGCGGGAGATCTCGGGCACCGGAAGATCGACCAGCTCGAGCGGGCGACCGTACTCGCGCAGCAGGGCGGCCCTCATGCGAGCGCCCTCAGCGCGGCGGCGTGGATCTCGTCGCTGCCGGGGAGGTAGGCGTCCTCGAGGCCGGGGCTGAACGGCACCGGCGCGAACGGTGCGCCCACGCGCTCGATCGGCGCGTCGAGGAAGTCGAACGCCGCGGCCTGCATGGCGGCGGCGATCTCGGCGCCGAACCCGCCGTGCTCCACGGCCTCGTGGGCCACCACGAGCCGGTTCGTGCGGCTCACCGACTCCACGATCGCGTCGAGGTCGAGCGGGACCAGCGTGCGCGGGTCGATCACCTCAGCCTCCACGCCCTGCTCGGCCAGCCGGTCGGCGGCCGCCACCGCGTCGCCCACCATCCGCGACAGCGCCACGATCGTCACGTCGTCGCCCGCCCGGACGGTCCGGGCGCTTCCGATCGGTACGGGCTCCGGCTCATCCGGGACCTCCTCGCGCTTGAAGTACAGGGTCTTGTTCTCGATGAACACCACCGGGTTGGGGTCGGCGATCGCGCTGGCCAGCAGGCCGGGCACGTCGGCGGCGCGGCTGGGCATCACGACCTTCAGCCCGGGCACGTGGGTGAGCCAGGCCTCGAGGCTCTGGGAGTGCTGCGCGCCGCCGCGCTGCCCGCCGCCGCCCTGGGTGCGCACCACGAGCGGCACGCTCAGCTGCCCGCCCGACATGGCGTAGGCCTTGGCCGCCTGGTTCACGAGCTGGTCGAAGGCGAGCGTGATGAAGTCGATGAACATGATCTCGAGCACCGGTCGCAGGCCCGACTGGGCCGCGCCCACCGCCACGCCGCAGATGGCCGCCTCGCTGATCGGCGTGTTGATCACGCGCTCGGTGCCGAACTCCTCCGCCAGCCCGGCGGTGGCCGTGTACGGACCGCCCTCGGCCACGTCCTCGCCGATCACCACCACCTGAGGGTCGGCGCGCATGGCCCCGGCGAGGGTGGCGGTGATCTCCTTGAGGTAGGTGGTCTGCCGCGTCCCGCTGCCGCCCGCGGCCGGCGCCGCGCCGTCCGGCGCGGGGGACGGGGCATAGACGAGGTGCCCGGTCGTGCCGGGCTCCGGCGCCGGGCTCGCGCGCGCGAAGTCCACGGCCTCCTCCACGGCGTCGCGCGCCTCGCCGGCCACGGCCTCGAGCGCGTCCTCGTCCCACCAGCCCGCGTCCAGGCCGTGGCGCTGGAAGCGCAGGATCGGGTCCTTCTCCTGCCAGTCCTCGGCGGCCAGCGCCTCGCGGTAGTGCGCCGGGTCGCCCTCGTAGTGGCCGCGCAGCCGGTGCGTGAGGCACTCGAGCAGCAGCGGCCCCTCGCCGTTGCGCGCCGCCTTGAGGAAGCGCGCGAAGCCGTTGCGCACCGCGAGCACGTCGTTGCCGTCCACGGTGTCGCGCGTCACGCCGTAGGGCGCCACCACGTCGCTCACGCGCTCGACGTTCGTGTGGGCCGAGCGCGGCGTGAACTCGGCGAAGCCGTTGTTCTCGCACACGAAGATCACCGGCAGGCCCCAGAGCGCGGCGAGGTTGACCGACTCGTTGAAGTGGCCGGCCTGCACCGCGCCGTCCCCGAAGAACACCACGGCCACCTGGTCGCCTCCCTCGAGCCGGGCGGCGAGCGCGCTGCCGAGCGCCAGCGGCACGTTGCCGCCCACCACGCCGGTGGCGCCCATCAGGCCGTGCTCGGCGTCCACGAGGTGCATCGACCCGCCGAGCCCGCCGCAGAGGCCGTCCGAGCGGCCCATCAGCTCGGCCAGCACGCGCTCCACCGGCGCGCCCTTGGCGAGCGAGTGGCCGTGGGCGCGGTGCCCGCTGTACACGGCGTCGTCGTCGCGCAGCTGCGAGCAGACCGCGGCCGCCACGCCCTCCTGGCCCACACTCAGGTGGATCAGCCCGAACACCTCGTCGGCGCGCTTGAGCTGGCCCACGCGTTCCTCGAACAGCCGGATCAGCCACATCGTGCGCAGCAGGCCGAGCGCGTCCTTGCGGCCCAGCCTCGGCATCAGGCGCGAACGGGCTCGAACTGCGCCATCGCGCTCTCGTAGGTGCGCCGGTACATCTCGTCGATCGGAAGCGCCCGCAGATCCTCGGAGAGCACCTCTACGCCCCAGGGCTCGCTGTAGCCCATGTCGAGCCCCACGCGCACGTAGCCCTTGATGTCGAACTCGCCCTCGCCGGGCAGCTTTCGGCGGTTGATCACCTCGTCGAGCGTGTCCTCCATGTCCTCGTACTGGCCGTCGCTCAGCTCGATCCAGCCCAGCTGCTCCACGGGGAACTTGCGGAGGTCGTCCGGCGCCACGCCCAGCTTGCTCATGTGCCAGGTGTCGATCACCACGCCGGTGTTGTCGATGCCCTTCATCACGTCCAGCGCCAGCTCGACGCTGTTCACGTTCACGTCGAACGGCATGAACTCGTAGAGCACCTTGGCCGAGGTGTGCTGCGCCGCGTCCGCGCACAGCTCGGCGTAGCGCTCGTTGAGCTTGGGCATCTCGCACTCGACGCCGGGGATGTTGCCCGCCTTGATGTGGTGCGCCCCCAGCGCCTCGGCCGCCTCGAAGAGCATCCGGCGGAGCCTGTCGGCCGCGGTGCGGGACTCCTCGCCCTCGTCCACCATCCAGTCCCAGAGGAACTCGAGCTCCATGAGCGCGATCCCGTTGTCGTCGAGGGCCTTCCGCATCTCGCCGAGGTTGCTCGACTCGAGCTGATGCTCGACGTCCGCGTGCCACAGCCCGATGCCCTTGAACCCGGCCTTCGACGCCTCGGCGCAGCGGTCGGCGAAGGGGAAGAGGCTCCACTCACGGCCCACGTGCACCTCCACGGGTCCGGCGGAGGTCCAGTACGCGTTCGCCAGCTCCACGTTCACTCCGGCTCCTTCCGCTCGGGAGGTACGTTGATCTCGATCGTCAGCCCGTTGGGGTCGGTCACGAACAGCTGCCGCATCACCCCGGGGATCTCGTTCTCCATGGCATCCACGCCGCCCCGTTCGAGCCTGGCGGCCAGCTCGGAGTAGTCCTCGCCGTTGAACGCCACGTGGTCCACCGCGGCGGCCGAGGCTCCCCGGCCCAGGCCCTCGGCATGGACGGTGTACTCGGCGCGGTCCGCCACGTGCAGGCAGGGCACGCCGCCGGCGTAGAGCCAGTACCCGGCGAACTCGAGCGGCGGGCGCTCGCCCACCTCTAGCCCGATCGCCTCGCGGTAGAAGTCGCGCGTGCCGTCGATGTCGTCGGTGAGGACCAGAAGGTGCTCCATCCTGGTCACCGGCATCGCGCTACCCCACGGCCTGTCTGGCTGCCGCGGCGATCTTCTCGGCCGACGGCGCGAGGAAGGCCTCCTGGACCTGGTTGCCGGGCACCGGCGCGTCCATGCGCGCCACGCGGGCGGGCGCCGCCTTGAGCGAGTCGAAGCCGTGCTCGCTCACGGTCGCCGCGATCTCCGATGCCACGCCGCAGCGCAGGCGGCCCTCGTCGGCGATCACCACGCGGCCGGTCTTGGCCACCGAGTCCAGGATGGTCCGCTCGTCGAGCGGCGTGAGGGTGCGCAGGTCCACCACCTCGGCCTCGATGCCCTCGCCGGCCAGCGTCTCGGCCGCCTCCAGCGCCGCGCCGACCATCATCGAGTAGCTCACGAGCGTCACGTCGGTGCCCTCGCGCTTCACGTCGGCCTGGCCGAACGGAATCTCGTAGTCGTCGTCCGGGACCTCGCCCTCGGCGCCGTAGCCGAACGCGTGCGTGACCACGATCGTGGGGTTGTCGCTCTTGATCGCCGTACGCAGCAGGCCCTTCAGGTCCGCCGGGGTCCAGGGCGTGGTGATCTCGATCCCGGGCAGGTTCCAGAACATGCCGAGCGGGCTCTCGCTGTGCTGCGCGGCGCCGCCGTGGAGCAGCCCGTGGCTCATGTGGATCGTGACCGGCACGTCCACCTTCCCGCCCGAGGACTGCCGCGCGGGCGCGATCTCCGAGGCGATCGACGAGAACGCCGGGTAGGTGAAGGGCGCCAGCCCCAGGTGGGCGAAGATCCGCTGCCCGCACATCGCCGCGCCCGCGGCGAGGGCCGTGAAGGCGGCCTCCGAGCAGGGCGGGAAGTAGATGCGGTCGGAGTACTTCTTCTGGAACGGCTCGAACTGTCCGGCCTCGGGCCCGATTCCGAGCACCTCGTTCCCCATCACCGCGAAAAGCGGGTCCTCCTCCATGAACGTCCCGAGGACGTCCAGCATCGCGTCGGCGTAGTTCTTGGTGGCCATGCTCGGCGCCTCCTCAGGCAAAGACGTGGTCGAGTGCGCTCTCGGGGGTGGGCCGCGGGCTGTCCAGCGCGAACTGGCGTGCCTCGGCGATCCGCTGGGTCACCTGGGCATCGAGCTCGAGCAGCTCGTCCTGCCCGATGTCGCCGGCCGCGAGCAGCTCACGCGAATAGCGCAGCACCGGGTCGTGCTCGCGGTACCAGGCCTCGTGCTCGCCCTCCATGCCAGCCGCGTCCCAGGCCATCGAGATCTCCGTCGGACCGGTGGGCAGGTTCGGCCACAGCGGCTGGGTGCCGGCGAAGCGGGCGGTGGCCACGTGCACGAAGTACGGGCCCTTGCGCGCCCGCGCGTGCTCGACCGCGCGGGTGGTGGCGTCGTAGACGGCCTCCACGTCGCGCCCGTCCACCGTCTCGACCGGGATCCCGAAGGTCTCCGGGATCTTCGTGAGGTCCTCGACCGCCGACACCGAGGTGGGGAACCCGCCGCCGGCGGAGCCCAGCGCGCCCTCGCTGTTGTTCTCGCAGACGAACACCACCGGGAGCGACCAGAGCGCGGCGAGGTTGAGCGACTCGTACGACACGCCCTCCTCGAGCGCGCCGTCGCCGAAGAGGCCTACCGCCACCGCGTCGCCGCCCTGGTTCTTGAGCGCGAACGCGGCCCCGATGGACAGGCTGATGCTGCCGCCCACGATCGCCGACGTGGACAGGAACCCACGATCCACGTCGCTCAGGTGCATCGTGCCGCCGGCTCCACGGTTCATGCCGTTCTCGCGCCCGAGGATCTCGGCGAGCGCGATCTTGGGGTCGGTGCCGCGGGCCAGGATGTGGCCGTGATTGCGGTGGTGGGTGGCGATCTTGTCGTCGGGGCCCAGCGCCTGCATCAGCGGCACCCCGGTGGCCTCCTGCCCGATGTAGAGGTGGAAGTGGGTCATGAACTCGTGCGCCTCGAACAGGCCCACCACCGTCTCCTCGAACCTGCGGATGGTGAGCATCCGCTCGAGCGCGTCCTTCTTGCGCTCCGCGTCCCAATCAGCCATCTCTGCTCCCCTGTGTGCCGTTGTCTCCCAAGTTGCCCCGCAGCAGATACGCCGACTCGAGCAGCTCGGGCCGTTCCTTCAACTCGCCGGCGGTCCCCGAGAAACGGAGCTCGCCGCCCTCCATCACGTGTGCCCCCTTCGCCAGGTCGAGCGCCACGGGGGCGAACTGCTCGATCAGCAGCACGCCCACCCCGGACTCGGCCACCGTGCGGATCGTGGGAATCAGCCGCTTGAGCACCACCGGCGCGAGGCCGAGCGAGAGCTCGTCGATGAGGATGATCTTCGGCTGCGACACCAGCGCCTGCGCGAGCACCACCATCTGCTGCTCTCCGCCCGAGAGCGAGCGCGCCTTGGCGTCCAGCCGCGCGTTCAGCTCCGGGAACAGCTCGAGCGCGTAGGCGCGGCGCTCCTTCGCCACGGCGTTCGCCAGCGAGTAGGTGGCCACGTCGAGGTTGTCCTGCACCGTGAGGTCCGGAAGCAGCCGCCGTCCCTCGGGCACCACCGCCACGCCCGCCGCGCGGACCTTCTCCGGCCGGCGCCCGGCCAGCTCCTGGTCGCCCAGCTTGATCGAGCCCGACTGGGGCAGCACGCCGCCCACGGCGAGCACGAGGCTCGACTTGCCCGCGCCGTTGGGACCGAGCAGCGCCGTGACCTCACCGGGCGGGATCTCGAAGGAGACCCCGCGCACGACCGCGCGCCCGCCGCGCTCGACGGTGAGCCCGTCGAGCCGCAGCGCCGCGCCGGTCTCCACCGCGCCGGTCACGCGGCCTCGTCGGCGGTGCCGAGGTAGGCCCGCATCACGTTCTCGTCGCGCAGCACCTCGTCGGTGGGGCCGGAGGCGATCAGCTTGCCGAAGTCGAGTACCGCGGTCACCTGGCAGCAGGCCGACACCAGGCTCATGTCGTGGTCCACGAGGATCACGAGCGAGCCCATGTGCTCCGGTATCCGGCGGATCACGTCGCCGAGCAGCTGGGTCTCCTCGTCGGGCAGCCCGGCCGCGGGCTCGTCGAGCAGCACCACGCGCGGCTTGCCGACCACGGCGCGCGCCACCTCCACGAGGCGCCGCTCGTGGGCGCCGAGCGTGCCGACCTTGACGTCGGGATCGATGTCGAGCCCCACGAACCCGAGCGCGCCGAGCACGTCCTCCTGGCGGGAGGCGCGGCCGGCGCCGGAGTGCTCGTGCACCATCGCCACGTTCTCGTAGAGCGTGAGCTTCTCGATCGCCTGCTCGGTCTGGAAGGTGCGGCGCAGGCCCCAGCGGGCGCGCCGGAAGTCCGCCATCCGGAGCAGGTCGTCGCCGAACGCCTGGATTGTGCCTCCCGACGGCTTCACGAAGCCGCTCATGACGTTGAAGAAGGTGGTCTTGCCGGCGCCGTTCGGGCCGATCAGGCCGCACGTGCCCTCCGGGAACGTCACGGACATGCCGTCGATCGGCTTGACGCCGCCGAAGCGCACCTCGAGGTTCTCGACCTCGATCATCAGCGCCTCGCCACTCCGAGCACGCGGCCGCCGCCGCGGCCGATCAGGCGCCCCAGCTTGGCCATGTCCTTGGGGAACTGGTCCACGAGGCCGGCGGGCGCGGTGAGCAGCACCTGGAGCACCCCGACGCCGAAGAGGATGGTGAGCAGGTCCGCGGGGAGCCCCCAGCTGTCGAGCAGCGCGGGCAGGTACCGGTAGAGCAGGCCCGCCACGATTGCGCCCCAGAGGCTGTAGATGCCGCCCATGAGCACGACCGCGAGCAGCACGATGTTCTCGCGGGTCGGGAAGCTGTAGTTGAAGAGGCTGCCCACGTTCGCGGCCAGCAGCCCGCCGGCCACGCCGGTCATGAACGAGGCCAGCGCGAAGGCCCAGAGCTTGTAGAGGGTCAGGTTGACCCCGGCCGCGAGGGCGGCGGGCTCGCTCTGGCGGACCGCCTCCCACGCGCGACCGGCCTTGCCGCGCACGTGCCAGAGCGCGAGCAGGAACATCAGGACGGTCACCACGACCGTGTAGCGGAAGAAGGCCGGATCGGCCTCGGCGATCGAGGGGCGGCGGATCGAGCCGCCTCCGAGCGTGGACTCCGTGTGGCCGAGGAAGCCGCTGCCGCCGTTGGGGAAGTCGGTGGCCGCCAGCACCACCGAGATCGCGCCGGCCAGCATCAGGGTGATCAGCGCAAGGTAGAGGCCGCTCACGCGCAGCGCCGGCAGGCCCACGATCGTGCCGAGCACCATCGTGATCAGGCCCGACAGCAGCAGCACCACCGGGAACGGGAGCGAGGTGGCGAACAGGATCCGGGCGGCCACCCATGCGCCGAGCGCGAGGATCGCGATCTGCCCGAGCGACACCAGCCCCACGCGCCCCATGAGCAGGCCGAGGGCGAGCGTCACGATCGAGTAGATCGCCACGGCCGTGAGCACCTTGAGCCAGTAGGTGCTCAGGAGGGCCGGCATCGCTAGCAGTACGAACACCACCAGGGCGACGATGACCACGGCGCGGATGCGGTCGCCCTGATCGAGGCGCGCCGGAGACCAGGCCGGCCGCGTGCCGCTCGAGGCTTCGGTGACGGCCACCGCGCCTACCCGGCCGCTCGTGTGATCGACACCTCGCGGTGGCGCGACAGCCAGAGGAGCGCCACAACCGCGAGCACGAACGGCGTCATGTCCCGGTACTCGGAGATGGACAGGATCGGCGTGATCAGGGCGTTCACGAGCCCGATCACGATGCCGGCGATCAAGGTGACCACGAGCGACTGCAGGCGCGCGATCAGCGCCGCGGCCAGGCCGGAGATCACGAGGAAGGTCAGCGTGTTGGCGTCCAGCCCGACGAGGTTGGACAGCAGCAGGCCGGCCACGCCGGCGAGCAGGCCCGAGCCCAGCCAGGCGGCGGCCTCCACGCGCCGCACGGGCACGCCCAGCGCGGCCGTGATCTCACGATCGTTGGCCAGCGCGCGCATCGCCGTGCCCATCTTCGTGAAGCGCAAGAAGGCGGTGGTGACCAGCGTGACCACCACGCCGAGCCCGAAGCCGATCACCTGCGTGTAGTTGACGAGCACGTCGCCCACGTCGAAGTTCTCGTTCGAGGTCGGCAGGATCATGGAGCGCGCCTTGTCGCTCCAGATCCAGGACATCGTCCCGAGCAGGATCAGGGCTAATCCGAGCGTGGCGGTGGCTTTGACGAGTGGGTCGCGTCTGGCCAGCGGTGGCCCGAACAGCACTCCGTAGACCAGCGTGGCCACCGCGCCGAAGAGGATGCACACGCCGTAGGCCGGGTACTCGTCCCAGCCCTGGTTGTTGATCAGCTCCCAGGCGATCAGCGCGCCCATCGCGCCGATGGCCCCGAAGGCGAGGTTGAGCACCCCAGTGGTCCGGTACAGCACCACGAGCCCGACCCCCGAGAGGGCGTACACCCCCCCGAGGGCCAGGCCGGTGGCTATGAACGGCCGGAATTCCTCCCAGCTGGGCATCGGCTCCTAGTGGCCTCGCTCCAAGCCGCTAACCGCCCACCAGACTCGGGTCCTTCGCCTCGATGTCCTCGACCCGCTTGATGTCCGGGTCGACGTTGGAGATGTCGAAGCAGTCCTCCTTCAGGACCATCACGCCGTCTCTCGGAGTGGTGGTGTAGTCCGTGTGGTTCGGGATGTGCAGCGGCGCATCGCCGTAGTACCACGGCTCACAGAGGATGTCCGTCTCGAAGTTCTTCACGCCCTTGAACGCGTCGTTGACGCTCTTGACCGTGAAGTCACCCTCGACGCCGAGCAGCGCCTCCGTGGCGATCTTGCCCTGGAGGAAGCCCATCTGGCTGAAGCTCCCGAGCGGGATCTTCGGCGCGTACTTCTTCACCACCGACCGGTAGAGGGTGGTGTCGGGCCCGTCGTGGCTGGTCAGGTTCAGCTCGGCGTTCACGCCCAGCTTGTCCTCCCAGCGGTCACCCAGCGCGTCCGCGATGAAGTCGGTGTTGCACGGGGTGGAGCAGGACCACTTGACGCGGTCCTGGAGGCCCTGCTGCTGCGCTGCCTGGAGGATCTTGAGCGCCTCGGGAGGCGTGAAGTTCAGGATCACGCCACCACCGTCGCCGGCGGCCTGCACGGCCTTGAGCGCCGCGGAGTTCGCGTCCTGGATCGGCACGTTCTCCTTGAGGCTCTCGGTCGGGATTCCCTCGGCCTTGGCGATCTTGAGGAAGCCGCCCTCGATGTAGCCGGTGCCGGGCACGTTCGACTGGATCAGCGCGAGCTTCTCCACGCCCTCGCGGATCAGGTACTGGGTGGCTCCGTCCACGCTGTAGCGCGGTCCCATGTTCACGGGGGCGCTGTTCGGAGTGGACCAGCACTCGGGCGCGATGCCGGCGCCGATCGTGTAGTAGCCGTTGGCCTCCCAGTACTTGTGGTTGACCGTGCACTCGATCAGGCTGATGTTGCCGACGATGCCGAGCACCTTGTCGGTCTCGACGAGCTTCTTCGCCAGCGAGGCGATCTGGCCGGGATCGGTCTGCTCGGTCTCATAGCTGTAGGACACGGGACGGCCGTTGATGCCGCCGTTGTCATTCACGCACTCGAAGAAGGCCTGCGCCGTGGCGGGGATCTCCGAGAAGTCCGTGCCCGGCTGCTTCGTGGCGATGCCGGCGATCTTGATCGGAGCGCCGCTGGCCTTCTTGCCGTTGCCCATACCGCACTTCGGGTTGTCAGAGGTGGCCGCCGTGTTGCCGCTGTCACCGCTGCTGCCGTTGGTGTCTCCGTCGTCGTCGTCGCCGCATGCGGCCACGAACAGCGAGAGACAAGCCACGAGCGCGAGCGCGATGAGCGAGCGGCGCGGGGCCAGACCGAGCTTGATCCTCACGATTTTCCCTCCTCCAGGGTGTGCCGATCGCTTTTCCGCAGACCGGCGAACGACCAGGGGTTCTGCCCCAAGCCGCGGCGAGCTTAACGGACTGCGCACGGACGGGTCAAATTGTTTGATGATTAAGCGCGAACCGGCATACTGCGCCAAGACCGAGGAGAGATCGAAGGAAGATCGAGGGAGGATCATGCCGCGTACGACCCCGCCGTTCCGTGCCGATCACGTGGGCAGCCTGCTGCGTCCGGAGGCGCTCTTGAAGGCGCGCGAGGACTTCGCCGCCGGCTCCATCGACGCCGATGAGCTGAAGGCCATCGAGGACGATTCCATCCGCGGCGTGGTCCGCATGCAGGAGGACGCGGGACTGCAATCCGCGACCGACGGAGAGTTCCGCCGCGCGTCCTGGCACATGGACTTCATCTACGAGCTGGACGGCATCAGCAAGGCCGAGGACGACCTCGTGGTGCACTTCCACAACCCCGAGGGCGACATCGACTACACGCCGGCCGCGCTCAAGGTCGACGGCAAGATCGGGTTGACGAAGCCGACCTTCGGCGAGCACTTCGAGTTCCTCAAGGACACGGTCACCAAGGCCACGCCCAAGCTCACGATCCCGTCGCCGAGCATGGTCCACTACCGCGGCGGAGCGGCGGCGATCGACCCCGCGGTGTACCCCGACAAGGACGAGTTCTGGACCGACCTCACCGCCGCGTACGCCAACCAGGTGCGCATGGTCCACGACCTCGGCTGCACCTACCTCCAGTTCGACGACACGAGCCTCGCCTACCTCAACGACCCGAACCAGCGCAAGATGATGAGCGAGCGCGGCGAGGACTCCGAGCACCTGCACGAGGCGTACATCCGCCACATCAACGAGGCGCTGGCGGACAAGCCCGACGGGATCACGATCACGACCCACATGTGCCGCGGGAACTTCCGCTCGTCGTGGGTCGCGGAGGGCGGTTACGACTTCGTGGCGGAGGCGCTCTTCGGCGAGCTGGGCGTGGACGGCTTCTTCCTCGAGTACGACGACGCCCGCTCCGGCGGCTTCGAGCCGCTGCGGTTCGTCCCGAAGGGCAAGCACGTGGTGCTCGGCCTCGTGACCACCAAGCGCGGGGAGCTCGAGGACAAGGACCAGCTCAAGCGCCGCATCGAGGAGGCGAGCCAGTTCGTGGACCTCGACCAGCTCTGCCTGTCGCCGCAGTGCGGGTTCTCGTCCACGGCCGAGGGCAACAACGTGACCTTCGACCAGCAGGTGGCCAAGATCGAGCTGATCGTCGAGGTCGCCAAGGAGGTCTGGGATTGAGCTCGAACGCCGACCTCTTCGCCGTCGAGGGCCTGCGCACCGTGGTCACGGGCGCGGCCAGCGGGCTGGGGCAGGCGATGGCGGAGGTGATGGCGGAGGGCGGCGCGCGCGTGACGCTCGCCGACCTCGATCCCGACCGGCTCGAGGAGGTGGCCGGCGCGCTGCGGGACGGCGGCGCCGAGGTGCGCACCCATCAGCTCGACGTGAGCGACGAGGAGCGGGTGCGCGCGCTGTTCGACGAGCTCGTGGCCGACCAGGACGGCGTGGACGTGGTGTTCGCGAACGCCGGCATCTCGCTGGAGGCGGGCGTGCTCGACGACGCCGGCGGGCTCGAGGCGATCGACCGCCACAAGTGGGACGCCGTTCTCGGCGTGAACCTGAACGGCGTTATGTTCACGATGCGCGAGGCGGCGCGGCACATGAAGCGCCAGGGCGGCGGCCGGATCGTCATCACCGCGTCCACCGCCGGCTTCGGCACCGACCCGCTGGTGGGCTACTCCTACTCGGCCACCAAGGCCGCCGTGATCATCATGGTCCGGCAGGCCGCGCTCGAGCTCGCTCCGTTCGGGATCCACGTGAACGCGATCGCGCCGGGCCCGTTCCGCACCCGCATCGGCGGAGCCGCCGCGCCGATCCCGCCCGAGGCATGGAACGACATCGTCGCGCTCGGCCGGATGGCGGAGCCCGACGAGCTCAAGGGCGTGGCGCTGCTGCTGGCGTCGCGGGCGTCGAGCTTCATGACCGGCGCGATCGTGCCGGTGGACGGCGGCCAGCTCCTGATGTCGCACGGGATATGAGGGCGGCGGTCACAAGCGGGGCGGGAACGATGGAGCTCGTGGACCATCCCGCCCCCGGCGAGCCCGGCCCCGGCGAGGTGGTGGTGCGCAACCAGGCGGTGGGCATCTGCGGGTCGGACTTCCACTTCCTGCACGGCGAGCTCGACGCCAACTACCCGCGCATCCAGGGGCACGAGGTGGGGGCCGTGGTGGAGGCCGTGGGCCCGGACTGCGAGCGGCTCCGGGTGGGCGACCGCGTGGCGATCCACCCGATCAGCTCGTGCGGCCGCTGCTACCCGTGCCGGATCGGCCGCGGCAACGCGTGCGACAACTTCAGCCTGATCGGGATCCACGAGGACGGCGGGCTCCAGGAGCTGCTGCGGATGCCGGAGGCGCAGGCGTTCGCCACCA
The DNA here is from genome assembly GCA_963764665.1 of uncultured Thermoleophilaceae bacterium. Lineage (GTDB taxonomy): Bacteria > Actinomycetota > Thermoleophilia > Solirubrobacterales > Thermoleophilaceae > JACVRW01. The sequence continues at coordinate 81,478 of CAVXTL010000017.1, forward strand.
CTGTGGACAAGCCGGCGATCGCCTCGCTGGCGGAGCCGCTGTCGATCGGCGTCCGCGCGGTCGAGCGCGGGCAGGTCGCGGCCGGTGAGAAGGTGGTGGTGCTGGGCGCGGGCCCGATCGGCCAGGCGATCACGCTGCTGGCACGCGACCTCGGCGCCGAGGTGCTGCTCGTGGACACGATGCAGAGCCGCCTGGACGTGGGCGCCGGGATGGGCGCCGAGACCGTGCTCTGGAGCGACGAGCTGGTGGACGTGGCGCGCGAGTGGTCCGGCGGCGAGGGCGCCCCCGTGGTGATGGACGCCACCGGCGTGCCCGACGCGATCCGCGCAGGGGTGGAGACCGTGGCCTCGGCGGGGCGCGTGGTGATCGTCGGAATGTCGCACCACGACGTGCCGCTGCGCGTGTTCGCGTTCATCCAGAAGGAGCTGGACGTGCTCGGGGTGAGCTGCGCGCAGGACGGCGACTTCGAGCGCGCCGTGAGCTTCGTGGAGGCACACAGCCACAGGCTCGAGAACCTGATCAGCCACGAGTTCCCGTTCGAGCGGGCGCCCGAGGCGATCCAGTGGGCCATGGACCATCCGGGCGAGACGATGAAGGTCGTCATCGCGCACGACGAGTAGGAGATGAACGATCCCGAACCCACGCACCCACGGATGACGCGCCACACCATCGCTGGATCACCCCCCACGTCCTTGCCGATAGCTCCGCTATCGGCTTCGTCCGCGTGCGCCGCCCAGCTCGATCTGGCGCGTCCCCGCGGGCACGCGGGATTCGAAATCGATCATCTAAGGAGGTAGCCGTGCAGGAACCTCAGCCTCTCGAGATCAGCGGCAGGGCCCGCAGGGCCCTCGACGCGATCTGCGACACGTTCGTGCCGGGTGAGGACGGGCTGCCGTCGGCCACGGATCGTGGCGTGCCGGAGGCCATGCTGGTGGCGGTGGGCAGCAGCCCCAGCAAGGCGGAGCGCGACGGGTTCGCCGGACTGCTCGACGCCTGGGACACGGAGCTCGCCGGCACCGAGCAGAGCCCGTTCTCGTCAGGCTCCCAGGCAGAGCGCGAGCGCACGCTGCTCGGCTGGGCGGACTCGCAGGAGGTGGGTGCGCGCGCCGGCTTCCAGGCGCTCCGCAAGGGCATCCTGCTGAGCTACTACAGCCTGCCGCACCTGGGCGAGGGGCCCAACCCGGTGGACGAGGCACTCGGCTATCCGGGGCCGCTCGGCCCGCCCGAGAACCCGCCCCCCAAGACGATCGTGCCGGTCGAGGTGACCGCGGACACGGAGCTCGAATGCGACGTGGTGGTGGTGGGGTCGGGCGCGGGCGGAGGAACCGCCGCGGGCGTCCTGGCCGCGGCCGGCCTGGACGTGGTGGTGCTCGAGGCCGGCGGCTACTACAGCGAGGAGGACTTCGACGGCGCGGAGCTCGCGGGGTACGCGCGGCTCTACCTGAACGGCGGCGGCATCGCCACCGAGAACCAGAGCATCGGCCTGCTGGCCGGCTCGTGCCTCGGCGGCGGCACGGTCGTGAACTACACCTGGTGCTTCCGCCCGCCCGACCACGTGCGCGAGGACTGGAAGCGCGACTTCGGGCTCTCCGACTGGGCCGGCCAGGACTTCGACGACAGCCTCGACGCGGTCTGGGAGCGGATCGGCATCAGCTCCGAGAGCAGCATCCCGTCGGAGCGCGACCACGCGATGCGCAAAGGGCTGGACGAGCTCGGGTGGCACTCCGAGGTGATGCAGCGCAACTGCAAGGGCTGCAAGGAGGAGGTCTGCCGCCTCTGCCACTACGGCTGCCAGATCGGCGCCAAGCAGTCCACGATGAAGACCTGGCTCCAGGACGCCTACGACAACGGAGCGCGCATCCTGGTGAACACCCCGGTGGACAGCCTCCTCGTGGAGGACGGCAGGGCCGCCGGTGTGAAGGCGCGTACCCTCGACGGCCACGAGGTGACCGTGCGGGCTCGTGCGGTGGCGCTTGGCGCCGGCGGGATCCACACCCCGGCGATCATGCTGCGCTCCGGGCTCGACGGCCCCGCGGTGGGCAAGAACCTGTTGCTCCACCCCGTGCACATCACGTGGGGGATCTTCGAGGAGGAGGTGCGGCCCTGGGAGGGCACGCTCGGCGCGACCTTCTCGGACGAGCTGCTCCAGATGAACGGGGGCTACGGGATCAAGTACGAGCAGGCCGCCAACCCGCCCAGCTTGCTCGCCGTGTTCGCCCCCTGGCGAGGCGCACGCGAGAACGCGGAGCTGATGCAGTCGCTGCGCTACACGGCCGGATACGGCGCGGTCCAGCGCGCGCGCGACGGCGGTGAGATCGTGCTGAACGACGAGGGCCTGCCGGTGGCGCGCTGGGCGCTTTCGGAGTTCGACCGCGACGTGATGAGGACGGGCCTCGACGGGGCCGCGCAGATCCTCGAGGCCGGCGGCGCGCGCAGGGTCTACTCCTCGCACGCCGGCTGGGTGTCGTACGAGCCGGGCAGGGACGGCGGACGCGAGTCGATGCTCGCGGCGGCCGACTCCTGCGGCTGGGACGCCGCTCAGGTCACGCTCGGCGCCTTCCACATCATGGGCTCCGCCCGGATGGGAAGCTCGCGCGAGGACTCCGTCTGCGACTCCGACGGCGAGGCGTGGGACACGAAGGGTCTCTACGTGGTGGACGGCGCGGTGCTGCCCACCGGACTGGGGGTAAATCCGATGGTCACGATCGAGGCGGCGGCACACAAGATCGCGCGCGGCATTGCTGCGGAGCTCGCGTGATGCCCGACTTCCCGCACCCACTGTCAGTGGAGACTCCCGACGGCTGCGAGGGCTGGGAGGAGATGTACCCCTACTGGGCGCTGTTCGACGAGCGCCGCAAGGAGTCGGACGAGAACCGGCTCTGGTTTTGGAACTCCCAGCACTTCCCGTTCCCCATGCCGGCCTTCGACATGGTGGAGGTGGACCACCCCTACTACACGCTCGGCGGCTGGCAGAACCGGGCGTTCGCGGTGCCGCCCGCGATGGGCGTGGACTACCGCGTGGTCAACGGCTACGTGTACATCTCGCCCAACCCGGTCACCGACCCGGACAAGATGGCCGAGCGCGCCCAGTACTTCGAGAAGCGCGCCGGCCACTACTTCCAGAACTGGGACGAGCTGTACGCGGGCTGGCGCGAGAAGATGGAGTCGCTGAACCGCGAGGTCGAGGCGATCCCCGTGCCCGACCTGCCCGAGTACGAGCCGGACGAGGTCGTGTTCGGCGAGCAGAACCTCAGCAACATCGACCTACTGCGGGCCTACTCGCACACGCTCCGCTGCGCGGAGATGATGTGGCAGTACCACTTCGAGTTCCTGCTGCTCGGCTACGGCGCCTACCTCACGTTCGCCGAGTTCCTGCGGAACGCGCTGCCCGACATCCCCGAGCAGCACATTTCGCAGATGGTGGCCGGCGTGGACGTGGTGCTGTTCCGCGCCGACACCGAGCTGCGCCGCCTGGCGCACCTGGCGATCGACACGGGCGTGGACGGCGCGTTCGTGGAGGGCCGCACGCCCGGCGAGATCGACACGGCGCTGTCCGAGTCGGACGAGGGCCGCAGCTGGCTCGCCGAGCTCGAGAAGATCAAGGACCCCTGGTTCAACATGGGCACCGGCGACGGGCTCTACCACTACTACGGCAGCTGGCACGACGACCCGCAGATCCCATACGCGTCGCTCGTCGGGCACGTGGCGGCGCTCAAGGACGGCAAGGACATCGAGCGCCCCACCGAGGAGCTCGCGAAGGAGCGCGACCGGCTGGCCGAGGAGTACGGGGCGCTGCTGCCCGAGGACGCCCGCCCGGCGTTCCAGGAGCTGCTCGGGCTCTCGCGCACGGTCTTCCCGTACGTCGAGGAGCACAAGTTCTACTGCGACTACTGGTTCCAGTCGCGCTTCTTCAACAAGGTGCGCGAGTTCGGCGCCCTGTTGGCGGAGCACGAGTTCCTGGGGGAGGCAGAGGACGTTTTCCAGCTCTCGCGCCACGAGGTGATGGAGGCGCTCGAGGAGCTGTCGCTCACGTGGTCCACGGGCGGGCAGGCGCTCGGTCCGCACCACTGGCCGCCGATCGTGGCGCGGCGCAAGGAGCTGCTCGACAAGCTCGACAAGTGGACGCCGCCGCCCGCGCTCGGGCGGATGCCGGAGGCGGTGAACGACCCGATCGTGGTGATGCTCTGGGGCATCACGCCGGAGCGCCTCCAGCAGTGGGCGCAGTCCGACGACGGGTCCAGCGAGCTCAACGGCGCGGCGGCGTCGCCCGGGCAGATCGAGGGGCCGGCACGGGTGGTTCGCGGCCTCGGCGACCTCGACACGGTGCGCGCGGGAGAGATCCTCGTGTGCACGATCACCTCCCCGGCCTGGGCGCCGATCTTCTCGAAGATCGCCGCGACCGTGACGGACATCGGCGGGATCATGTCCCACGCCGCGATCGTCTCGCGCGAGTACGGGCTGCCGGCGGTGGTGGGCACCGGCACGGCAACGGCGCGGATCAAGACAGGCCAGCGGCTGCGGGTGGACGGCTCCACCGGGCTCGTGAGCATCCTCGACGGCGACGGCGGGTCGTGACCGGGGCGGGCGCGCAGAACACCCGCCCGCTCACCGATCTTCGCCGTGCCGACGAGCCGCTGTTCGGCGGCAAGAGCGCGTCGCTCGGTGAGCTGCTCGGCGCGGGGGTGCCGGTGCCCGCGGGGTTCGCGGTGGCCAGCGCGGCCGATTCCCCGGAGCTGCTGGCCGAGATCGCGGCCGCATACGAAGCGCTGGGGGACGACCCGGCGGTGGCGGTACGCTCCAGCGCCATCGGCGAGGACAGCGCCGACGCCACCTTCGCCGGCCAGCACGACACCTATCTGTGGGTCCGCGGCGCCGAGGCCGTCTGTGCCGCGGTGCGCGACTGCTGGGCGAGCCTCGAGAACCCCGAGGCGGTGGCCTACCGGGAGCGCGTGGGGGCCGACGGGCCGCCCGCCATGGGCGTGACGGTCCAGCTGATGGTCGACGCGCTCGTGTCCGGCGTGATGTTCACCTGCAACCCGGTGAGCGGGGACCCGAGCACGGTCGCGGTCAACGCCAGCTGGGGGCTCGGCAGCGCGGTGGTGGCCGGCGAGGTCACGCCCGACGAGTACCGGGTCAACAAGGTCACCGGCGAGGTCACCGTGCGCACGATCGGGCCGAAGGAGGTCGAGGACGTGCCGCATCCCGACGGCGCCGGCACCACCCGCCTCGACGTGCCCGCCGAGCGGCGCGAGGCCGCCTGCCTCGACGACGCTGCGCTGGCCTCGCTCGTGGACGCGGGCAAGCGGATCGAGCGCCACTTCGGCTCGCACCAGGACATCGAGTGGGCGCTCGCGCGCGACGGCGGCGAGCTGTTCGTGCTCCAGTCGCGCCCGGTCACGGTGCGGCCGCAGACGGAGACCCCGGCCCCGCAGTCGGCGCTGTCGCTCGTGATGAAGACCTTCGGCGCGGGCAGGGACACCTGATGGCGCTCACGGAGGCCGACGTGCGCGAGATCCTGCGGCTGATCGACGAGTCCGAGCTCGACGAGCTGCGCATCGAGACGGACGAGTTCAAGCTGCACGTGGTGCGGGGCGGGGCGGCCGCGGAGGTGACTTCCGAGGAGCCGGCCGCGCCGGCCGCGCGGCCGTCCGGAGGGCCTTCCAAGACCATCGACGCCCCGATGCCGGGCACCTTCTACCGCGCCGAGGGACCCGGCCGGGCGCCGTTCGTGGACATCGGCGCCCGCGTGGAGCCGAACACCGTGGTCTGCATCATCGAGATCATGAAGATGATGAACTCGGTGCCCGCGGGGGTGTCGGGCACCATCGTCGAGATCTGCGTCGACGACGCCCAGCTGGTTGGGGACGGCGAGGCGCTGTTCAGGGTGGAGACGTGAGCCGTGGGTGAAACGGTCGAGATCGTCGATACCACCACCCGCGACGGCAACCAGAGCCTCTGGGGCGCCACCGGCCTCACCACGCCCGACGTGACGGCGATCGCCCCGGTGATGGACCGCGTGGGCTTCCGGGCGCTCGACTTCACCTCGAGCACGCACATGGCGGTGTCGGTGCGCTTCCACCGCGAGGACCCGTGGGAGCGGATCCGGCTGGTCAGCGCCGCGATGCCGGACACGCCGCTCAACTTCATCACCACCGGCATGCGCTTCATCTCGTGGGTGCCCGCGGGCGAGGACGTGATCCGGCTGTCGTTCCGGCTCGTGGCCCGCAACGGGATCCGCCGCGTGCAGATCGCCGAGCCCTCGAACGATCCCGACTCGCTGATCCGGCTGGCGCGGATGGCGCGCGAGGAGGGGATCGAGGAGGTGGTGGTGGGGCTCACCTACTCGATCAGCCCCGCCCACACGCACGACTACTACGCCGAGCGCGCCGCGGCGGTGGCGGCCTCGGCCGACATCGACCGCCTGTACCTCAAGGACCCGGGCGGCCTCCTCACCGTCGACGCGGTGCGCGAGCTGGCGCCCAAGTTCGTCGCGGCGTTCGCGCCGCGGCCGGTGGAGCTGCACAGCCACTGCACGATCGGGCTCGGGCCGATGGCGTACATGGAGGGGCTCCGCGCAGGCGTCCGGACGCTGCACACGGCCGTGGAGCCGGTGGCCAACGGCACCTCCAACCCGCCGGCCGAGACCACGCTCGCCAACCTGGAGGCCGAGGGGTTCTCGCACGATCTCGACCTCGAGGCGCTGGCGGCGGTGTCCGAGCACTTCCGGGCGCTCGCGCTCGACCGCGGGCTGCCGCTGGGCGCCCCGGCCGGGTACGACGCCGCCTACTACCGCCACCAGATGCCGGGCGGCATGGTCACCACCACGCGCCGGCAGCTCGAGGAGATGGGCCGGGCCGACCTGTTCGACGCCGCCGTCGAGGAGGTCACGCGCGTGCGCGCGGAGATGGGCTACCCGATCATGGTCACGCCGGTGTCGCAGTTCGTGGTCACGCAGGCGGTGGCCAACGTGCTGTCGGGCAAGCGCTGGTCGAGCGTGTCGGACGAGACGGTGCGCTACTTCCTCGGCCACTTCTACGAGCCCGCCGCGCCGGTGGACCCCGAGGTGGCCGACAGGGTGCTCTCGCTCCCGCGCGCCGCAGAGCTGCGCGACCTGGAGCCGATCAGCCTGGAGGGCGCGCGCTCGCGCTTCGGGGAGCGCATCTCCGAGGAGGAGCTGCTGCTGCGGCTGACGATGCCGGCCGAGCAGGTGGACGCGATGGTCAGCGGCTCGGACCCGGCGCCGCCGCTGGCGCGGCCCGGCCGCGATCCGCTGGTGCGGCTGCTGGCCGAGCTGGCCAAGCGCGACGTGGGCTACGTCCGCGTCGAGAAGGGCGACGACCTGGTGGTGTGGCGCCGTGCGGCTTGACGACGTGCGCGGGTTCGTGTTCGACGTGGACGGCTCGCTCGTGCACCGCGGCCCGGACTTCCGGGCGGAGCCGCTGCCCGGCGCCGTCAAGGTGCTGGAGGCGATTCGCGCATCAGGCCGGCCGCTCGTGCTGTTCACCAACGGCAGCCACATGGGACCGGAGGGGTTCGCCGAGGGCCTGACGCGCGACGGGCTGCCGGTGAGCGCCCGGGAGCTGCTCACGCCGGTGTGCAGCGCCCTCTCGTACCTCCGGCGCCGGCACGCCGGCGAGCGCGTGATGGTGTTCGGCTCCGAGGCCACGCGCGAGCGGATGGCCGCGCGCGGGTGTCCCGTTGACGGAGGGCGACGACGCGCAGGTGATCTTCGTCGCGCACGTCGAGCAGGTGGACCTCGACGCGATGGAGGCGGCGGCCCGCGCGGTGATGCTCGGCGCGCGCCTGCTCACGGCCAACTACCTGCGCGGCTTCTGGGGCTCGAACGGCGTGATCTTCAGCCGCGGTGCGATGGTCACGGCCGGGATCTCGAAGGTCACCGGCGCGCGACCGGTGGTGGTGGGCAAGCCGTCGCGCATCGCGGTCGACGAGGTCAGCTCCCGGCTGGGCGCGCCGTCGGAGAAGCTCCTGGTGGTGGGCGACGACATCAACATGGACATCGCCCTCGGCCACCTGGGCGGCTCGCGCACGATCCTGGTGCGGAGCGGGATGAGCGGCTCGGTGGACATCGCGGGGGTGCCCGAGCGCCAGCGACCGGACGAGATCGTGGACGGGGTGGAGGAGCTGCTGCCGTGGCTGTGAGGCGCTCAGGCGACCAGCCGGGCCGGCGTGAGGCCGGAGAGGCGCACGCACTCGCGCGTGAGGTGGGCCTGGTCGGCGTAGCCGAGGTCGGCGGCGGTGCGCGCCAGGTCGCCGTCGCCGTTGCGTGCGCGTGCGAGGAACCGCTGGAAGCGCAGCACGCGGTCGAGCGTCTTGGGGCCGTAGCCCACCGCGCCGTTGAACCGCCGCAGCAGCTGGCGCTCGCTGGTGCCGAGGGCGTCGCTCAGCTCGCCGATCCTCGTCCCCGGACGCCCAAGCCGGCTGACGGCAGCGAGCACGAGCGAGTCGGGCTCGGCTATGCGCCTCTGGACGGCCGCCTCCAGGAGCGCGCGGCGCGCGTCAGCGCTCGGCGCCTCGCCCAGCCGCTCGGCCGGCTCGGCGCCCCAGATCTCCTCGACCGGCACGCGGGCGTCGCGCAGCTCGCTGGCCGGAAGGCCGAGCACCTGTCCCGCGATGCCCGTGCGGAAGCGCAGGCCGACGATGGTCTCGCCGGGGTCCACCGGGCTGAGGAACGCGCGGCTGTCGGGGCCGGCCACGAAGAGGTCGCCGCCGCGCCAGACCAGGTCCACGCAGCCGTCGGGCAGCACGCGTGCGGCACCCGGGGCGCTCGGTCGGCACGATCGCGCGCTCCCAGGTGCAGGTCACGAAGTCCGCCAAGCGCCTGCTCGGGCCGAACTCGCGATAGGCCATGCCCGGAGGCTACCCAGTGTCCGAAAAGTTCAAGAGCGAGGCCGATTTCGCGGGTTACGGTGCTCCTTCCATCGACGAAGGAGGCGGGTATGGAGCAGCGGCTCAGCCTGATCACGCTGGGTGTGAACGACGTCGGGCGTGCGCGGACGTTCTACGAGGCGCTCGGCTGGCAGATGGACGGCGGAGTGGACAACGAGACCGACCACGTGGCGTTCTTCCAGGCGGGAGGGATGATCGTGGCGCTCTGGGACCGCGAGAAGCTCGCCGAGGACAGCACGGTGACCGACGGCGGCGGCTGGGGCGGGATGACCCTGGCGTACAACGTCAACTCCCCCGGCCAGGTGGACGCGGTGATCGAGGAGGCGCGCGCGGCGGGAGCCACGATCGGCCGGCCCGGCGCGGAGACGTTCTGGGGCGGCTACTCGGGCGTCTTCATCGACCCGGACGGGCACCCTTGGGAGGTCGCGCACAACCCGCACTGGACCGTGCACGAGGACGGCAGGACCACGCTCTCCTGAGGCGACGCCCGTGAGCGAGGTCCTCTGGACCCCGCCGGCAGACGTTCGCCAGACCACGCAGGTGGGCCGCTTCCTCGACCACGTGCGCGACACGCGCGGGAATGAGCTCTCGGACTACGACGAGCTGTTCGCGTGGTCGGTGTCGGACCTCGAGGGGTTCTGGGGGTCTTTGTGGGACTTCTTCGGGGTGCGGGCCTCGACGCCGTACGAGCGCGTCCTCGGCGCGCGCGAGATGCCCGGCGCGGAGTGGTTCACCGGCGCGCGGCTCAACTACGCGGAGCACATGCTGGGGCGCGAGGAGGACCTCGGGTCCGTGGCGGTCAAGGCGATCTCGCAGACCCGCGAGCCGTTCGAGCTGACCTTCGGCGACCTGCGCGAGCAGGTGGCGGCGGCGCGGGCGGGGCTGCAGCGGCTGGGGGTGGGGGAGGGCGACCGCGTGGTGGCCTACCTGCCGAACATCCCGGAGACGCTGATCGCGTTCCTGGCGGCGGCGAGCCTCGGGGCGGTGTGGGCCACCTGCGCGACCGAGTTCGGGCCGCGCGCGGTGATCGACCGCTTCGCGATGCTGGAGCCGAAGGTGCTGCTTGCGATCGCCGGGTACCGCTATGGGGACAAGCGCGTGGACAGGCGCGCCGAGGTGGCCGAGATCCGCGCGGCGCTGCCGGGGTTGGAGCACGTGGTGCACGTGCCGTATGCGGGTGGGGCAGACGACTCGCTGCCGGACTCGGTCTCGTGGTCGTCGCGTGGTCGCCGAACCGGGTCCGCTCGAGTTCGAGCAGGTGTCGTTCGACCACCCGCTCTACGTGCTCTTCTCCTCCGGGACCACGGGGCTGCCCAAGGCGATCGTGCATCGCCACGGCGGGATCCTGGTGGAGCACTTCAAGAACCACGGGCTGAGCTGGGACATCCAGGCCGGCGACCGGCTGATGTGGTTCACCACGACCGCGTGGATGATGTGGAACGCGCTGGTGTCGACGCTGCTGCTGCGGGCGTCGATCGTGATGCTGGACGGGAATCCGCTCTATCCCGACATGTCCGCCCAGTGGCGGCTGGCGGAGGAGACCCAGCCGACGATCATGGGCGCCGGGCCGGCGCTGCTGATGGGCTGCCGGAAGGCGGGGCTGGATGTCGGGAGCGACTTCGACCTGTCCTCCTTGAGGCAGCTCTGCGCCGCCGGGTCGCCACTGCCGGCGGAGGGGTTCGACTGGGTGTACGAGCAGCTGGGGTCCGACGTGCTGCTGAACGTGGGGAGCGGCGGGACGGACGTGTGCTGCGGCGTGGTGCAGGGGGGACCGCTGCAGCCGGTGTACCGCGGGGAGATCTCTGGACGCTGCCTGGCGGTGGACTCGGCGGCCTTCGATCCCGAGGGGCGCGAGGTGGTCGGCGAGCTGGGCGAGCTGGTGATCCGGGCGCCCATGCCGTCGATGCCGGTGCGCTTCTGGGGCGACGACGACGGCGAGCGCTACCGCTCGACCTACTTCGACGAGTACCCCGGCATCTGGCGCTTCGGCGACTGGATTCTCTTTACGGAGCGCGGAAGCTGTGTGGTCACGGGCCGCTCGGACGCGACGCTGAACCGTGGCGGAGTGCGGCTCGGGACGGGCGAGTTCTACGCGGTGGTGGAGAACCTGAGCTCGGTGCTCGACTCCCTGGTGGTGCACCTGGAGGACCCGGAGGGCGGCCCCGGCGAGCTGATCCTGTTCGTGCAGTTGGCGGACGGCTTCGCGCTGGACGACGAGCTGCGTTCCTCGATCGGCCGCGCTCTGCGCTCGGCACTCTCACCCCGCCACGTGCCGGACAGGATCGAGGCCGTCCCGTCGATCCCCCGGACGATGACCGGGAAGAAGCTGGAGCTGCCCGTCAAGCGGATCCTGCTGGGCGACTCTCCAGAGAAGGTGGCGAGCCGCGATGCGCTGGCGGATCCGGGGGCGATTGATGCGTTCGTGGAATTCGCCTAAGGCGGCGGACTCAACTGGAAGAACTCCACGACCGCATCGAACCATCTACGCCAGCCACCGCCCGCGCACACGAGAAGGAAGAAACCTCCGACCAGGATCCAGACGACACCCAGGAGCTCGCGTCCGCCCAAGAACTCGGTCAGGCCCCATGCCCACAGCGCGAGCCCGGCGAGCCCGGTGATCACCGTCCAGGGCAGCCGTCCGAAGAGGCGAAGGAGCGCGCTGCTGCGACGGTCCGGGACGCGGCGCCCGGACGCCTCATCCCAATGCCAGGTGAAGCAGCTCAGCCTAGGGTCGCCTAGCTGCCGGTGCGCTCGCGGTGCTGGCACCCCGCCCAGCAGCAGGGCCTGCGCTGGCCCTCCTCCAGCTCCTCCTGGGTCCGGCGAATGCGGCGTTCTCGGGTCGTCTGCTGCTTGGCATCCTCGACCCAGCAGATGAACTCGTTGCGCGCCAGGGGCGTGATGTCCTTCCACGCATCGAGCGCCACGCTGTTACCGATCAGCGCCCCGCGCAGGTCCGTGGGTAGCTTGTGCACCACCCCACCAGGCACTCGCTGGCTGCTCACAGGGCAACGGTATCGGGCGCCGCAGCGCGGTCGAACACCAGCGCCGTCACGATCGGCCGCGACTCGGGCGCCGGCTGGTTCCAGTTCGAGTAGGGGCGATTGAGCAGGTGCCCCCGGTGCACCAGCGTCGCGGAGCCGCCTCCGTCCAGGTTGATCGCCTGCTCGGCGCCGAAGGAGATCATCAGCCGGGCCAGCTCGCCGAGCGTGAGCCCGCCGTCCACGCCCGACCGGCGTCCGTCGCAGCACACCGCCAGTAGCTCGGACTCGCTCAGCCCGAGCGCGCAGCGCGGGTGCCTGCCGACCGTGATGTCCGAGTCGAACTGCTCGGCGTCGTCGGAGAAGCCCTCTCGGTCCTCGCCGTCGATCAGCGACCGGCCGTCCGACACCAGCATCGGCCCGGCCTGCACCAGGTCACCCCCCGGTTGGTCGGGGAGCTCCTTCCTGGCGGCCAGTCGCACGGTCCCGTCGACGTGCACGCAGGCGCGCTCGGGACCCCATCGCCCCTCGATCCGCTCGTGGGCGACGACCTCGCCGGCCAGTCGCACCTCGCCCAACGGCCGCCACGGATCGCGCACGAAGAAGCCCGCGATCATCGCCTCCGGATGCTCGTGCTCCACGCACCAGTGATCGAGGCGGCTCGGCTCGGGGAAATGCAGCACGCTCACCGACGTGTCGGCGAGCGGGTGTCTGACAAGGTAGACGGTGGTCTCGGCCCCGTCGCTGAGGCCGATCCGCGCGAGCTCGTAGCCGATGTCGTCGGGCACGTGGGACCCTGGCTCAGGCGCTCTCGTTCACCAGCCCGCTGAAGAACTCCACGTCGTCGGCCTGAAGCTGGCAGACCTCGAGCCAATGCCCCAGCAGCGCTCGCGTGTCCACGTACCCTGCCCGCACCCGGTCCGGGATCAGCACCGTGTAGTCGACCTGCAGCCCATGCTGCGCCAACAGCGCGCCGAGCGACTCCCACGCCTCGTCGCCCAGCGGCATGAACGTGGCCAGGTGGTGAAGCCGAAGTTCGGCTGACCCGTCGGAGGGGAGGAACTCGCGGTAGAAGTCCACCTCGCCGGCCACCGGCTCGATCAGCTCCACGATCGGGCCGCCGCGGGCGCCCATCGCGATCCGGGCCTTCCATTCGGCCGGCTCGTCGCCGCGCAGGAACGTCGCGCCCTCGGTGGGCACCTCCACGCAGTGCTCGATCCCGAAGCGGTCGCGCAGCTGCTCCATTCCGCGGTCGAGGTCCGTGGTCACGTACGCGACCTGCCAGATGTTCGCGAACAGGTCGCCCAGCTCTTCGATCGCGCGCGGCTCGGAGAACAGGCCCGAGGCCGGGCGGACCGTTCCGGTCACCGCGCGCTCCGGCCCGACTTCAGCATGCCCTTCCACTCCTCCGGATCCACGTCGGCGGGCTCGGTGGAGTCGATGAAGTCGAGCAGCACGTCGAGGAAGCGCTGCGGGTCGTCCATGTGCGGGAAGTGGCCGGCGTCCTCGAAGATCTCGAGCCGGCTGGAGGGCACCAGCTCGTGCGCCCCCAGGCCGTGCTCCACCGGGATGATCGGGTCGCGCGCGCCCCAGACCAGCAGGAACGGGATGTTCTCGGCGAGGTAGAGCCGGTCGCTCGCGTTCACCCGCTGGCCGCGCGGGTCCACGATCGTGCGCAGCGTGTTGATGAACGCCGACCGGGCCTCGGGGTCCGACAGCGAGGCGTGGCCACGGCCGAGCTCGGCCATGTCGGTGCCGGCGTGGAGCCCGATCCGCCCGAACATGCGGCTGACCGCGCGGCCGGCGTCGAGCAGGCGGGTGTGAGCCAGCAGCGGCAGCACGACCTCTGAGAACGGCAGCGTGGCGGCACGCAGCAGGAAGCTCACGTCGCGGCCCAGGCCGCCGCTGTCCACGAGCACGAGCCGCTCGCAGCGCTCCGGGAACTGGTAGGCGAGCTGCATGACGATTCCGCCGCCGAGCGAGTGCCCGACGAAGGTCGCGCTCTCGTGGCCGAGGGTCACCATCAGGTCGCGCACGCCGCTGGCGTACGCGCCCGAGCGAGTAGTCCCCGCGCGGCTTCGCGGACTCGCCGTGCCCGATCAGATCCGGCGCGATCACGGTGAAGCGGGTGGCCAGATAGGGCATCACCCGCTCCCAGGTCGCGGAGTTGGAGGTGATGCCGTGCACGAGCACGATCGCCGGGCCGCTGCCGGCGGAGCGGTAGGCCACGCGATGGCCGTGGAGCACGATCTCCTTGAGCTCGAAGTCCTCCGGAGGGAGCCGTCGGGGCGGGGGGGCGGTGCCGTTCGCGGCGCTTGAGGGCATCGCGAGAGCCTACTTACCGCTCCTTTGGCTAGCGGAGGGAGAGCGACCCGGTGGAGCGTGCCGCCCCGTGCTGGCCGGCCACCACGGTCCGGTCGCGGCCGGCTCGTTTTGCCGCATACAGCGCGGAATCCGAGCGGTGGAGCAGCGCTCCGGCGTCTTCGGGCGTCTGCTCCGCCGCCACGCCCGCGCTGACCGTCACGTGGGGGAGCTCGAGGCCGCTCCGAGCGGCAAAAGCCGCACGCACGCGCTCGGCGTAGGCACGCGTGCCTTCGGCGTCCGTGCCCGGAAGCAGCGCCACGAACTCCTCGCCGCCGGTCCTGGCCACCACGTCGGTGGTACGGGACTTCTCTGCGAGCACAGCGCCCAGATGGGCTAGCACCTGGTCGCCGACCTCGTGGCCGAACTCGTCGTTGACGCTCTTGAAGTGGTCGATGTCGAAGGTGGCGACGCCCAGGTAGGCCTGGTCTCGGCCCACCCGGTCCAGCTCCATCTGCAAGCGCTCCTCGAAGCCGCGCCGGTTGAGCACGCCGGTGAGCTGGTCCACGCGCGCCTCTGCGGCGAGCCGGCCGAGGAGCTTCCGGTTGCTTGCCGAGAGCGCCTGGACGAAGCCCGCCACGACGCTCATCGTGACCATCACGTCCAGCCAGCGGTCGAAGTGGCCGACACCGTCGGGCAGCGAGATCAGCACGAGCGCGTGGACGACACCAATCCAGGCGACGAGCAGAATGGCTCCGGTCCGGCCGAAGAAGTACGCGCCCCAGAGGACCGGCCAGACGTAGAGCACCGCCGAATCCGCAGGGCCGGTGCTGCTCGTGAGCGCGTACCCGATGAGGGCCACGCCGAGCGGGCCCAACCCCGCGAGCACCTGAACAGGAAGCCGAGGACCGACCCCCAGCAACACGAGAACGAGGCCGAGCGCAGCAACCCCGGGCAGGCTCGCGATCTCGGGACCGCCGGGCAGGATGTCCTCGACGATGCTCACGAACGCGGCGCCGGCGAAGATGGCGGCAGCGCTCCGGACCATCAGGCGCTTCGTGTGGTCGGCGCTCTCCGTGAATTGCTCCACAGGTGTTAATCGGCACGCAACGGCACTTCCACGACACCCGAGGCCCTCAGCACGTCGCGGTCGTGAAAGCGCCTTCCCACCAGCTGCGCCCCGTTGCCGAGCGCGATCGCCGGCAATCCGAGCAGGTTCACCCACAGCACGCAGCGCATCCGGTCGAACAACTCCCGCATGCCCTCCTGAGGGAGGAAGTCGTCGTAGTCGAGCGCGGGAGCCGTCATGCCGGCCACCGGGCACAGCACGAGCGGGTAGTCCTCCATCCAGGCGGCCACCTCGCGCACAAGCCCGCGGCGCTTGTGCAGCGCAGCCAGGTAGCGGTCGAGCTTCGGCCCGAGCGTGAACTGCCCGTAGAGCGACTCGATGTGGTCGAGCGCGCTCGCGCCGATCTGGTGGCGGACCGCTCGCAGGCGGGTCTCGATCAGCTCGGTGCCCACGATCTGGGCGAACAGCTCCGGCGCCCGGCGCAGGTCCGGCACCACGCCCTCCTCGACCGTGTAGCCGGCCGAGCGGAGCGCCTCGGCGCTCTCCCTGACGGCGTCCACCACCTCGGGGTCCACCACGGCGCCCGTCTCCTCGATCAGCAGCGCCACCGGCCCCGGCGGCCCGGCGGCGTCCGGCGGCTCGACGGGCACGCTGGCGGGGTCCTGGGTGGACGTCCCGCGCAGAACGTCGAACGCGAGCTCGAGGTCCTCCACCGAGCGCGCCAGCGGCCCCGTGGAGGCCATCAGATCGTAGGACGGCGGGAAGTCGAGCGGCACCAGCTCCGGGGCCTTGGCCACCATCCCGGTGGTGGGGCGGAAGCCGAGCACGCCGCACCAGGTGGCGGGCACCCGGATCGAGCCGCCGTAGTCGGAGCCGAGCCCGAGCGGCACCATGCCGGCGGCCACCGCCGCCGCCTCGCCGCCTGACGAGCCGCCCACCGTCAGCCCGGGGTCGCGCGGGTTGCGCGTGACCCCGTGCAGCGAGCTGATCGTGTTCCAGCGGATCGCCAGGTCGGGCATGTTGCCCTTGCCGAGCACGATCGCCCCTGCCTCGCGCAGGCGGCGCACGCTCAGCTCGTCGCGCTCCGGCGCCAGCTCGGCGCGCGACGGGATGCCGGCGGTGGTGGGCATCCCCGCGACGTCGAAGTTCTCCTTGATGGACACCGGCACGCCGTCGAGCGGACCCGATGTCGTGCCCCCGGCGTCGGCGGCGGACGCCTCGTCGAGCGCCTCGTCGAGGCGGAGGTCCACGAGCGCGTTCACGGCGCCGTTGAGCTCTTCGATCCGCGCCGCGTGCGCCTCCACCACCTCCCGGCGCGATAGCTCGCGGGTGCGTACGAGCGACGCGATCCGAGCCGCGCCGTATGAGCAGATGTCCGGCGAGTCGCTCAGGACGCGGAGGACGGCCCCTCGAGCAGGCGCGCCACCGCCTTGGGCTTCTGCTTGAAGAGGCGCTCGCCGCGCTTCAGCGCCTTGCGGCGCAGCCGCTTGCGGCGGCCCTTGATCACCTTCAGGAGATCGCCCAGCTCGGCCTCGTCGCCGAAGCGGTCGGGCCGCGCCGCGGCGCTGTCGGCCAGCAGCGCCAGGTCATGCTCCTCGCCGATCAGCTCCGAGACCACCTTGGCGTCCTTCGAGATCGCCTTCAGCTGCTTCGGCGAGGCCGGCCGCACCACCTGGCCCGCGTACCAGAGGTCCTTGGAGCGCTTGCGCAGCTCGTGCAGGTTCTCCGTGCTCGGCTGGTCCTGCGCCCTGAGGTAGGCCTTGCGGCCGCGCCTGTAGATCCGCTCGAAGCCCGGGGCCAGCGACTCGATGCTCGCGCGCTCGAGCGGCCAGTACGGCACGCGTGAACGGACCTCCCGCAGCTCCCTGAGCACCTCGGCGGCCGCGTCGTCGGCCTGGAACCGGCGCTGCTCGTTCGCGTGCTGGCTCAGCAGCGTCCTCCGGAAGGGGCTGAGGGCCTCGCGCGGCGCCTTGTCGGGGTGGCGCTCGCTCACGTCCTCGAGCGTGTCGAGCAGCACGCGGCTGTCGCGGGCTCCGGTCAGGCGCCGGCCGGCGTCGCGGAGCGCCTTGTTGTCGCGCCGGTACACGTAGTCGCCCAGCTCGTCGCGCGCCAGGCGCACGACCGCGCGCAGCCGCTTCATGCTCTTGCGCGCCTCGTGCACCGCGGTGGGGCGATCCATGTCGGCCTCGCCCGCCAGGCCCTCGATCGACTGGTCGAGCTGGCCGACCGCGATACGCTCGAGCCCCTCCGGCACCGGCTCGTCGTCGCGCAGGCGGAAACGGCGCGGGTTGTCGCTGGTGATCCGGTCCCAGCCGAGCTTCGCCGCGGCCATGGCTCCGCCCGCAACGGCCGCGCCGAGGGCGACCTTCCTTCCGTCCCCGTCCTGCACGGCTCTGGCGATCACATTCGACTTGCGCTTGGCGGCCATGAGGGAAACCTACGCCGTTGCAGCCTCATGCAGGGCCTCGAGCACGAGCCGGTCGTGCTCGGCGGGCTTCACCTTCGGGAACACGCGCGCGACGTTGCCCTCCGGGTCCACCAGCACGCTCGAGCGCTGGTTGCCCCACCACTTGCTCTTCCCGTACGTCTTCTCGACCCAGACGCCGTACCTCGAGGCCACCTCGCCGCCCACGTCTGACAGCAGCGTGAATGCGAGCCCGTTCTTGTCGGCGAACGCACGCAGGGCCTCGACGGTGTCCGGCGACACGCCCAGCACCACCGCGTTGGCCGCCTCGTAGTCGCTCGCGTGGTCGCGGATCCCGCAGGCCTGGGCGGTGCAGCCCGGGGTGTCGGCGTTGGGGTAGAAGTAGACGACCACCCACTTGCCGCGGAGGCCGGCGAGCTCCACGGGTGCGCCGTCCTGGTTGGCGAGCGTGAAGTCGGGCGCTGGTCCGCCGGGTTCGATCATTGGTCCCTCCTGAGGTCGAGCAGGCGAGCCGCATTCTCCTTGAGGATGAGCGGCCGCACGTCGTCGTCGATCTCGAGCCGCTCGAAGTCCTTGAGCCAGCGCTCGGGCTTGATCATCGGATAGTCGGAGCCGAAGAGCACCTGGTTCTTGAGCAGCGTGTTCGCGTACTGGACCAGCTGTGGCGGGAAGTACTTCGGGGACCAGCCCGACAGGTCGATGTACACCTCCGGCTTGTGCATCGCGATCGAGAGCGCCTCGTCCTGCCACGGGAACGAGGGGTGCGCCAGCACGATCGGCATCTCCGGGAAGTCGGCCGCCACGTCGTCCACGTAGATCGGCTGCGAGTACTTGAGCCTCAGACCGCCGCCGCCCGGCACGCCCGAGCCGATGCCGCTGTGCCCGGTGTGGAACAGCGCGGGCAGCCCGGCCTCCGCGATCACCTCGTAGAGCGGGTAGGCCATGCGGTCGTTCGGGAAGAAGGCCTGGATGTTCGGGTGGAACTTGAAGCCCTTCACGTGGTGGTCGGCGATCAGCCGCCGCGCTCGCTCCGCCGCGTCCGGGCGGGCCGGGTCCACGCTGGCGAAAGGGATCATCACGTCGGGGTTTGCGGCGGCCGCCTCGGCCACCTCCTCGTTGGACACCGGCGCGCGTCCGCTCCTGCTCTCGTAGTCGACGGTGAACACCACGCACGCCATATCGCGCTCGCGGTAGTAGGCGGCCACGTCGTCGGCCGTGGGGCGGTCGACCTTCCCGCGGAAGTAGCTCTCGGCGGCCTCCCGCAGCTCGGGCGGCATCGGGTCGTGGCCGTCGCGCGCGACCTCCGCGTGCGTGTGGAAGTCGATCGCGACTACGCGATCTACGTCGATCATGCGTCGAGTGATGCGGCCGGGCTCAGAACGGGAACGGCTCGGCCTTGTCGCGCGAGGTCTGCCACTGCCACTCGGTCCACAGCTCGAGGTTCGCGACGCCGCCGAAGTGGCCGCCGTTGCTCGACGCGCCGAAGCCGCCGAACGGCGCCACCGGCTCCTCGTTGATCGTCGTGTCGTTCACGTGGACCATCCCGGCGTGGAGCTGCTCGCCCACCGCGGCGGCGCGCGGCTGCGAGCCCGACTGGACTGCGGCCACCAGGCCGTAGTCCGTCGCGTTCGCGAGCTCGACAGCCTCCGCGTCGTCCTTGAACGTGATCACCGGCGCCACGGGGCCGAAGATCTCGTCGGTGAAGGCGGGCATCGAGGACGTCACGTCGCCCAGCACGGTCGGCTGGAAGAACAGGTTCTCGTGGGTCCCGCCGGTGACGAGGTTGGCGCCCTGCGACACGCTGTCGTCCACGATCTTCGCCACCCGCTGCACCTGCTTCTCGTTGATGATCGGCCCGAGCGCGACCTCGTCGGTGGCGGGATTGCCCACCGGCAGGTGCGAGGCTCGCTCGGCCAGCGCCTTGACGTAGTCGTCGGCGATGCTCTCGTGCACCAGGTGGCGGCTCACGGCGAGGCAGATCTGCCCCTGGTGGAGGAACGAGCCCCAGGCGCCGGCGGACGAGGCGGCCTCGATGTCGGCGTCCTCGAGCACCACGAGCGGGCTGTTGCCGCCGAGCTCGAGCACCACCCGCTTGAGGTTGCGCCCGGCGGCCTCGCCGACCTTGCGGCCGGTGGCGGTCGATCCGGTGAAGGAGATCATCCGCACGTTCGGGTCCTCGCAGAGCGCCTGGCCCACCTCGGCGCCGCCGCCGATCACGTGCAGGAGGCCCTCGGGAAGGCCGGCCTCCTCGAAGAGGCGGGCGGTGAGCACGCCGCCGCTGATCGGGGTGTTGGGATCGGACTTGAGGATCACGGCGTTGCCGAGCGCCAGCGCCGGGCCCACCGAGCGGGCCGGGAGCACCACAGGGAAGTTCCACGGGCAGATCACGCCCACCACGCCCACGGGCGTGCGCCGCGCCACGCTGGTGCGGCCGGGAACGAAGGAGGGGAGCACCTGGCCGAGCGGGTGCGAGATCAGCGCGGCGGCCATCTCGAACTGGCCCTTGGACGCGCTCAGCTCGTTGTCGGCCTTGGGGGGGATCGAGCCCGACTCGCGCACGAGCCACCCGATCAGCTCCTCGCGGTGCTGCTCGATCAGGTCGGCGGCGCGGCGCACCACGGCCGCGCGCTCGGTGAACGGGGTGGCGGCCCACTCGCGCTGCGCGCGGGCGGCGGACGCGGCGGCCTTCGCGACCGTGTCCGCGTTGCCGGCGCCGGCCGTTCCCAGGACGTCGCCGGTGGCCGGCTCGGTGCTCTCGATGGTCTCGGGGGCGTCCACCCAGCCGTCGCTGAAGATGCGACCCGACCAGGTCTTCTCGTCTCCGAGCAGGGCATCCCCTGCGGGACTTTCCACGACCTGCGTGCTCATGAGACCTCTCCTTCCCGGGAGGCTTCAATATAAGGAGCCCTGATATGGCGAGTCAAGGAGATGTCAGGGCGGTGCGCGACGCGACGTTCGACGTCATGCGCGAGCGCGGTCTGACCACGATCTTCGCCAACCCGGGCTCGACTGAGGTGGCGTTCCTGGGCGCCATGCCGGACGACTTCCAGTTCGTGCTCGGACTGCACGAGGGGTCGGTGGTGGGCCTGGCCACGGGCTACGCGATCGGCCGCGGCGAGCCCTCCTTCGTGCTCGTGCACACCACCGCGGGGCTGGGCAACTCGGTGGCCGCGCTGGCCACCGCTCGCGTCAATCGCGCGCCCCTGGTGGTGGTCGTGGGCCAGCAGGACCGGCGCCACCTGGCCTACGAGCCGTTCCTCACCGGGCGGCTGGAGGGACTGGCCGGCGACTACCCGGTGTCGGTCGAGCAGCCGGCGCGCGCGCAGGACGTTCCTGCCGCGGTGGCGCGGGCGTGGCACGAGGCGCGGCTCGGCTCCGGGCCGGCGCTCGTGATCGTGCCGATGGACGACTGGCTCGAGCCCGACGAGTCGGACCGCGAGCCGGCCGCGCCGGTGCGGGTGGTGGCCGGACGCGCGGCCGATCCCGCTGCCGTGGCCGAGCTGGCGGGGATGGTCGAGGAGTCGCGCTCGCCGGCACTGGTGGTGGGCGCGGGCGCCGACTCGGAGGAGACCTGGGCGGCGCTCGTGGAGCTGGCTGAGAAGCTCGGCTGCCCGGTCTGGCAGGAGTCGTTCGGCGCGCGGGCCGGGTTCCCCCAGGACCACCCGCTGTTCGCCGGGCACCTGCCCTCGGGGCGGGCCGGGGTGCGCGACGCGCTGGCCGGCCGGGACCTCGTCCTGGTGGTGGGGGCGGGGGTGTTCCGTCAGTACCCGTTCGAGCCCGGGGCCGTTCGTTGGCGACGACACTCGGATCGCGCTGGTGACCGCCGATCCCGCCGAGGCGCATCGCAGTCCCGCGGAGCTCGTGCTGCTGGCGGAGCCGGCGGCCGTGTGCGCCGAGCTGGCGCGCTCGGTCGGTGTGCGGACGGGTGAGCCGCCGCCGGGGTTCGAGCGGCCGGCGCCGCCGGCGCCGCCCGGGCCGGGCGAGCCGCTGAGGGCCGGGCACGTGCTGGCCGCCCTGGCCGAGCGCCTGCCGGAGGACGTGGTGCTCGTGGAGGAGTCGCCGTCGAGCCGGCCGGAGCTGCACGCGCGCATCCCGGCGCGGAGCCCGCTCGGGTTCCTGAGCGCGGCGATGGGCGGGCTCGGGTTCGGGCTATCCGCGCCGATCGGGGTGCGAATGGCGCTGCCGGAGCGGCCCGTGGTGGCGGTGGTGGGGGACGGCTCCTCGCTCTACTCGATCCAGGCGCTCTGGAGCGCCGCGCGCTACGAGGTCGGCGTGCTGTTCGTGATCCTCAACAACGGCGGCTACCGCGTGATGGACCGGCTGGCCGAGATGCAGGGCGAGACCGCCGCCTGGCCGTCGTTCGAGACGGTCGACGTGTCGGGGATGGCCCGCGCGCTGGGCTGCGAGGCGCGGCGGGTGGAGGAGCACGGCGAGCTGCTGGATGCGCTGGACGAGGTGCTGCCGGGGCTGGCGGGGCGTTCCGTGCCGCTGCTTCTCGAGGTGATCGTGGAGGCGGACGCGGACTTCGATCCGTAGGGCGACCCGGTGTCGTGGAGTGACCTGAGAGCTCTGGGGAGAACGACGAGCACGGGAGACTGGGAGTTCCCTGCGCCGCGCATCGGCGATGCGATCAGCGTCATGGCGGAGATGCGGCTACAGGTCGTTTGGCAGGAGCTCAGGCTGTATCAACCTGACGGTTCCTTCGTCGTGCCCGGGGTGTCGGCGCAAGAGTGGGCCGAAGGTGACGAGTGGGTCGCCTTCGGCCTGAGCGACGACGCCCCGCGCCCGTAGCGGAGCGACAGCTGCTGGGTGGGGAAGGGCGGGCTGTTAGGCGCCCGCACTCGGGCGGTCTCCGGTTGCGCCCGGCTCTCGCGGCGAGTGAGGTGCGATCCACTCGCGCATACCGCGAGTAACTGGCAGGTCACTCCGCCCGGCCGAGTGCTTGTTCAGTTAGGCACCCATATCGGGAGTAACTGAACACTCACTCTCGGGCTCGGGGCGTTGGTGTAACGAGGCACGCACGAGGGTGACCGGAAAGGCGTGCGCCACCGCATTCCCACCCAGCAATCCGGCCAGCCCCGTCGCGTGGGCCGCGGACGAGGGCCAGGCCAGGAAGCGCACGCGCCACCCGGCCCGGAGTATCAGGCAGGCTGATATAAGAGCGCTTGCGATGGAGGAGTGGCACAGCGACGGTCACTGCTGGGAGTGCGACTGGCCCTGCTGGGAGCGCTACGGGCGCTCGAGCCCGGCGCCCAAGCCGCGCACGCACGCGATCAGCTGCGTTCGCAAGGGCTCGTGCTGCGAGGCCGGGAGGTCGCGCAACATCCGGCGCTCCATGTCGTCCACGGCCGCGTCGCATTCGGCGAGCACGCGCTTGCCCTTCCGCGTCAGCTGGGCACGGAGGATGCGGCGGTGATCCGGGTCGGGGCTGCGCTCGATCAGCTTCTCGCGCTCGAGTGCCCCGATCAGCTGGCTCATGGACTGCGGGGTGATGTAGGAGCGGCGTGCCAGCTGGGCGTTGGAAAGCCCGCTGCGCGACGCCAGCACCGAGAGCGCCGTGTACTGCGTCGCGGTGAGCCCATGCGGGCGCACCTGCGCGTCGATCTCGCGGCGCAGGGCGCGGTCGAGGCGGGCCACCACGTAGCTGACCCGCGGCACGGTCTCCGGCACCGCGCGACCGTACCAGCGCCGCCCGCCGTACCCACCACGAGGGGAGAGCACCGATGACGTATGACCGTTGGGACACCGTGAACGTGGAGGTGGACGACGGCATCGCCTGGGTCGAGCTGAACAGGCCGGACAAGCGCAACGCGATGAACCCGGCGCTCAACGCCTCGATGGTCGAGGTGCTCGAGGCGGTGGACGCCGACGAGGACGCCCGCGTGATGGTGCTCACCGGCGCCGGCGAGTCGTTCTCGGCGGGGATGGACCTGAAGGAGTACTTCCGCGAGGTGGACGAGGCGCCTGACCACGTGCAGCGCAAGGTGCGCCGCGACGCCAACCTCTGGCAGTGGCGGATGCTGCGCAGCTACCCCAAGCCCACGATCGCGATGGTCAACGGCTGGTGCTTCGGCGGCGCCTTCACGCCGCTCGTGGCCTGCGACCTCGCGATCGCCTCGCACGATGCGACGTTCGGCCTCTCCGAGATCAACTGGGGCATCCCGCCCGGCAGCGTCGTCAACCGCGCGCTCGCGGAGACCGTGGGCTCGCGCGACGCCCTCCTCTACGTCATGACCGGCCGCACCTTCGACGGCCGGAGGGCCGCCGAGATGGGCCTGGTGAACTCGAGCGTGCCGGCCGGTGAGCTGCGCGCGGAGACCGCGGCGCTGGCGGCCGAGCTGGCCGGCAAGAACCCGGCGGTGCTGCGCGCCGCCAAGCTCGGCTTCAAGCACGCCGGCGACATGAGCTGGGAGCAGGCCGAGGACTACCTCTACGCCAAGCTCGAGCAATCGCAGTTCCTCGATTCGGAGCGCGGCCGAGAGCAGGGCCTCGAGCAGTTCCTCGACAAGAAGACCTACCGGCCGGGACTGGAGAACTACTCACGCTGACGAGGGGAGCGCGGGATGGCGAGGTTCGTGTTCGTCCACGGGGCCTTTGCGGGCGCCTGGTGCTGGGGGCCGTTGCGCGAGCGCCTCGAGGCCGCCGGCCACACCACCGAGGCGCGCGATCTGCCCGGGTCCGGCGACGACCAGACCCCGGTGGGCGAGCTGACGCTCGACGTCTACGCGGACAGCGTCTGCGAGCAGCTCCGCCAGGCGGACGAGCCGGCCGTGCTCGTTCCGAACAGCATGGGCGGGGTGGTCGCCACCCAGGCCGCGGCGCGCTGCCCGGAGCGGGTGGCGTCGATCGTCTACGTGGCTGCCTTCCTGCCTCAGGACGGCCAGAGCCTGCTGGCGCTGACCCAGCTGCCCGAGGGCGCCGACGATCAGATCCAGGCGAACCTCGTGGTCGTGGGCGACCCGCCGGTGGCCACGCTGTCGGCCGCGGCCTCGCTCGACGCGATGTACCTCCGGTGCTCGGAGCAGACGGCCGCCTGGGCGATCGGCCGGCAGCGCCCGCAGCCCGTGCTGCCGTTCACCCAGCCGGTGTCGCTGCCGGACGGGGCGTTCGACGACATCCCGCGCAGCTACGTGCTCTGCACGCTCGACCGGTCGATCCCGCCCGCTCTCCAGCGCCGGATGATCGCCACGGCCGGGATTACCGACGTCGTGGAGCTGGACACCGACCACGCTCCGCACCTGTCGGCCACGGACGAGCTGGCGGCGGCGCTGGACGCGCGCGCGGAGGGTCCGGTGGGGTGAGCGCGCCGCTCGCCCTGATCGGCGTGCCGAGCAGTGCGGGCGCGTTCGCCCCGGGACAGGAGCGGGCCCCCGAGGCACTGCGAGCGGCCGGCCTGAAGGAGAAGCTCGGGGCAGCCGGCTTCGAGGTGACCGACCGCGGCGACTCCGCGCCCTTCCGCTGGCGTCCCGATCCCGCGAGCCCGCGCGTGCAGAACGCGGACGCGGTCCGCGCCGCCGCGCTTGACACCGCGGCCCGGGTGGAGCAGTCCATCGCCGCGGGGGAGCTGGCGCTCGTGCTCGGAGGCGACTGCACGATCGAGCTCGGCACCGTGGCCGGCTCGGCGCGCTCTGTCGGTCGTACAGGCCTCGTGTACTTCGACGTCCATCCCGACCTCAACGTGCCCGCGGAGAGCACGCCCGGGGCGCTCGACTGGATGGGGTGCGCGCACATGCTCGGTGTGGAGGGGGCCGTGCCGGAGCTGGTTCGCCTGGACGGACACGCGCCGCTGCTCCGACCCGACGACATCCTCTTCTTCGCCTACGGCCCCGAGCAGGCCACTCCGTTCGAGCGCGACCAGCTCGAGCGCCTTGACCCGCGCCGCGTGCCCGCGGAGTGGGTGCGCGGCGACCCGGAGGGCGAGGCGGAGCGTGCGCTGAGCGAGTTCGCCCCGGGCTTCGACCGCCTGCTCGTGCACTTCGACGTGGACACGATCGACTTCACCGACGCCCCGCTGTCCGAGAACCCCGGCCGCAACGAGGGCCTGCCGATGGACGCGGCGATCGCGGCCCTCCGCGTGCTGGTCGGCGCCGACACCCTGGCGGCGCTGACCGTGACCGAGCTGAACCCGCTCCATGGCGCCGAGGACGGCAGCACGGTGGAGCGGTTCGCGGACGCGCTCGCGGAGTGCCTCAGACCGGCGGCGTGCCGTACGTGTGGAAGCTCTCCACGGTCTTGACGCCCCAGGCCTGTCCCTTGGCGCGCTCGGCCTCGCTCCACACGGTCGGCTCGCGGTCCGGGTCGTAGGCGAAGTACCCGCCGGTGGTGACCTCCACGCGGTTGCCGCCCGGCTCGAAGCCGTAGAGGAAGAAGCCCTGGGCGACCGCGTGCTTGGAGGGGGCGGCCTCGATCGGCACGTCGTTATCCAGGAAGAGGTCGGCCGCGCGGAGCACCTCCTCGCGCGTGTCCACCCAGAAGGCGAGGTGGTGCAGGCGCCCGCGGAGGCGGTGGAAGTCGGCCACGTAGATCAACTCGTGCGCCGCGATGGTGAGGCTGAGCCAGGCGCCCGTCTCCCTGCCGTCGTCGAGCACGATCCGCTCGTACAGGCGGTAGCCGAGCACCTCCTCGGCGAAGGTGCGGTTGGCCGGCACGTCCTGGCACAGCACGTTCACGTGGTCGAGGCGCTTGACCGAGGCGCCGCGGCCCACGTAGCGCTGCGGCTGATTCTTCAGCGACGGCCGCAGCTCCTCGGGGGGCTCGTACTTCTCGGTCTCGAAGTACAGCTCCATCACGTGGCCGTCGGGGTCGGTGAAGCGGTACGCCGGGCCGTGGCCCAGGTCGCCGTCGATCCACCCGGTCCCGACGCCGGCGGCCTCGATCGCCGCCACCCGCCTGTCGAGCGCCTCGGGGCTCCATGCCCGCAGCGCCAGGTGCCCGAGCCCGGCCTGCGGCGACTCGGTGAGCTTCAGTCCGTAGCGCTCGTAGTCGCCCCACCCGCGCAGGAATACGGACTGGCCTTCGCGCGCCTCCACGTGCATGCCGAGCACCTCCTCGAAGAAGCGCAGGCTCTCCTGCGGGCGCGGCGTGAGCAGCTCGGCGTGGCCGATGTGAGCGAGGTCGGCCACCCGCTCGGGACTCACCGCCTGCGCTCTCCCTCCACCAGCGCCCTCAGCCCGTCGAGGTCGTACGACAGCTCGCCGCCCTGGAGCTTCACCCGCTTCGCGCGCTCCTTGTCCTCGCGCGCATGCGAGCGCTCGAGCACCTGCTGGAGGCGCTGGTGCCCCACGACCACCACGCCGTCCGTGTCGAGCACCACCGCGTCGCCGGGGCGGATCGAGGTGCCGCCGACCTCCACCGTCTCGTCGAGCACGCCCACAGTCTCTTTCACGGCACCGTGCACGCGGATCCAGCGGGTCCACACCGGCACTCCGAGCGCGCGCAGCTCCTCCACGTCGCGCACCGCCGCGTCCACGAGCAGCGCCGCCACGCCGCGGGCCTTCGCCTGGGTCACGAGCAGGTCGCCGACCAGCGCCACCGGCCCGGGCTCCGGCATCGTGAGCACGAGCACGTCGCCGGGCTGGACGCGATCCATCGCCGCGTGCACCATCAGGTTGTCGCCCTGGGCGCAGCGCACCGTGCGCGCCGGCCCGCAGGCGCGCGACCCCGGGAGCACCTGCTGGAGGTCGAGGTCCACGAGCCCGCGCCGCCCCGACGCTTCGAAGACGGTCGCGGTGCCCAGCCGGGCGAGCTCCTCGTGGACGGCGTTCACAGCGCCTCCAGGACCTGGGGGAGCACGCGCTGGAATGCCTCGGCGTAGCGGATCTCCTTGTTCCCGGAGACCCTGCGCGCGTGGTTGCCGCGCTGCTCGGCGCGCTGGCCGTAGTAGGTCTGGAGGTAGCTCTGCGCCTTCATCTCCCTCATCGCCGCCAGCTTGTGCTCCATCACGGACGTGATGTCCACGAAGGTCGTGGGGGTGAAGTTGCACAGCTCCGGCTGGTGCGGCTCGAAGAGGAACAGCTCGGGCGGGCTCACGGTCTCGAAGGCGCTCTCCACGCCCGCGCCCGCGGCGAGCGCCCGTGCGCGCTCCACGGCGGCGCAGGCCACCGGGTGGTCCGGGTTGAAGGGATCGCGGTCGGTGTGGGTGACGATCACGTCGGGCGCCAGCTCGCGGATCACGTCGACGATCCGTGCCAGCGCGGCCGCGTCGACCTCGAGCGGGTAGTCGCCCAGGTCGAGGCAGCGGAAGTCGGCGCCCAGCGCCTCGGCGGCGCGCTCCGCCTCGCCGTGGCGCACCTGCTTCACGTTCTCGATCGTCTGACCCTCCTCCTTCCAGAGCTCGCCCGACTCGCCGCGCTCGCCGTAGGAGAGCGCCAGCACGCTGGCGGTGCCGCCGGCCTCGGCGGTGAGCGCCAGCACGCCGCCGGAGCGCCAGACGAAGTCGGCCGCGTGAGCGCCCACGGCGAGCAGCCGCCTGCTCACGAGTCCACCCCCGCCACGCGGCGCGTGTTGTCCACCGCCATGGTGCGCACCTCGCTCTCGGAGAAGCCGGCGCCGAGCAGCCGCTCGGCCATCAGCGGCAGGCCGTCCTCCACCGGCGGGTTCTGCACCTGGCCGAGGTCGGTGGACAGGAGCGTGCGCTCCGCGCCGACCGCGCGGGTTCCCGCCAGCCAGTCGTCCCACGAGCACTTGCCCGTGTACGGGGTGGTGAAGCAGCGCTCGATCAGCGCGCCGCGGTCCGCCAGCTCCAGCTGCTCCTCCACGGTGAAATTCTGCGCCGGGTAGTCGGGATGGGTGACCACGATGTGCTGCACGCCCTCCTCGACCGCGGCGTCCACCACGGCGAACACCTCGTCGCGGCCCACGTGCCCGGTGGCCACCACCATCCCGTGCGCGGCCACCACGCCCAGCACGGCGCGCACCTCCGGCAGCACCTGGCCGTCCCCGTCGAGCACCGGCACCGGCTCGATCCCTATGCCCTGGTCGCGCAGCTCGGCCTCCAGGCGCGCCCACACCGGCAGGTTGGCGCCGGGGCCGCTGCGGGCCAGGTGCTCGCGCTCGTTGAGCGAGTCCACCGTGGGCATCCAGACCGTGCGCGCGCCCTCGCGGGCCGCCAGCTCCACGGCGAGCGGGTTCACGCCGCCGATCGCGCGGTTGAGAACGATCGCGCCCAGGGCGGCTATGCCGGGCACCACGCCGCGCACCACCGCGGCCCGCTCGGCGGTGGAGGTGTAGTGCGACTTGAGCACGAAGCCGGCCAGGCCGAGCTCCTCGAAGCGCCGCGCCAGCCCCACGTCGTCGATGCGGCGCTCCACCACGTCGGGTGCGATGTGCACGTGCACGTCCACCGCCCCGCGCACCAGGTCGCGGGCAGCATCGGAGGGCACGGGCGCCTTCATCCGCCGACCTCGGTGCTGGCGAGCGAGCGCAGCCACTGCTCGGTGGCGCTCGCCACTCGCGGCTCCACTCCCAGCTCCTCGAGCAGCGCCACGGCCGCCTCCATCTCGTCCACGCGGCGGCCCGCGTGCAGGCGGCTCCCCTCCACCAGGCGGCGCAGCAGCGCCGCGTCGGCCGTGGTGAGCGTGCTCTCGATGTCCGCGTAGAGCCAGTCCTCGCAGCCGAGCGCGCGAGCGGCCTCGAGCGACTCGCCCACCGCGGCGGCCAGTCCCTTGGCGAACACGCTGCGCGCCAGCTTGCGCGCCGAGGCGTCGCCCACCTCGGTGCCCACCGGCGTGACGGGCATGCCGAGTGGACCGAGAGCGTCGGCGAAGCGCTCGGCGCCCGGGCCCGACACGAGCGCGGGCGTGCTCACGCCGCGCCCCGGCACCGCCCCGAGCAGCGCGACGTCGGCGAAGTCCGCGCGCACCGCTTGGGCGGCCGCCCGCTTGACCGCCGGGGCGGCGGTGTTGAGGTCCGCGAAGAGCGCATCCGGGTCGAGCCCGGGGGCGGCGCTCTCCGCCACCTCCACGGCCACGGACGCGGAGTTCAGGCTGAGCACGATCGCGGCGCCGGCGGCGGCGTCGGCCTCGCCCTCGGCCGGCTGCACGCCCTCCGGCACCTCGCGCACCGGGTCCCAGCCGCGCACCGTCACACCGGCCGCCACGAGATCCGCGGCGATGGCGCTGCCCGCCTCGCCCAGCCCGATCACCGCGATGACGCCGGGGGCGCTCACCCGGCCGTGCGCGCGTCCACTGCGGCCGGCTCCTCGGGCTGCACCATGCGGAGCACGTCGCGCAGGTAGAGGAGATGGTCCTTCATGGCTCGCTCGGCGCGTGCCGAATCGCCCTTCTCCACAGCGGCCAGCAGCGCCTGGTGCTGCTCGAGCACCGCGGAATGCACGATCGCCGGCTCGAGCACCTCGATGAGCGACGGCTGCACGACCTCGAAGATCCAGTCGGTCAGCGCCTGGACCATCCGGTTGCTGCCGGCGGCGGCGATCGTGCGGTGGATCTCCATGTCGGTGGCCGCGAGCGTCTCGGAGTCGCCCACGGCGGCGAGCTCGGCCGCCACGGCATCGCGGAGGCGGCTGAGCGTGGCCTCGTCGGGCTGGTACGCCGCGAGTCCCGCGAGCGGCACCTCCAGCAGGAGCCTTGCGTCCACCAGCTCCTCCAGGGTCACGGCCCCGGTCTCGAGCATCATCGAGATCGCGTCGCTGAGGCTCTGGCTCATGCCCTGGTCGGCGGTGCGCGCCACGAAGATTCCGCCGCCGGGACCCTTGGTGGCGCGGATCAGGTTGCCGCTGGCGAGCAGCTTGAGGGCTTCGCGGAGGGTGGGCCGGCTGACGCCGAACTCGGAGGCCAGGTCCTCTTCGCGGCCGAGGAAGTCGTCGGGGCCGAGGCCCTCCTCCTGGATGTAGTGCTGGATCTGGATCGCCACCTGCTCGCTGGCCCCGCGGATCGCCCGGGCGTCGCTCCGGCCGCGGTGGCGCGTGCGCCTCGGCCGCGTGCTCACTGCCCCACCAGCCTCACCGAGCGCTCGTCCACCACGCGCCGCGACTTGCCGTCGGGCCGCGGCAGCACGCCGGAGTTGACGGGCACGATCCGCACGCGCAGCCCGAGCTGCTGGCGCATGATCTCCTGGAGCCGGCGGGCGCCGGAGCCCTCGTCGAGCTCCACCTCGAGCTTGATCTCGTCCATGCCGCTGGGCTCGGAGTAGAAGGTGATGCGGAACTCGCCCGAGCCGCTCACGTGGCGCACGGCCTCCTCGATGGCCGACGGGTACACGTTCATCCCGCGGATCACCACCATGTCGTCGGTCCGTCCCACGATCCCGCCCGGGAGCCAGCGGCCCTCGTGGCCGGCCGGGCAGCGCTCGTCGGTGTTCACCACGGCGTCGCCGGTGCGGTAGCGCAGCACGGGGAAGCCGGTGCGGCGCAGCGGGGTGATCACGAGCTCGCCGCGCTGCCCCACGTCGGCCGGCCGCAGCTCGTCGTCGAGGATCTCGCACACGAACTCGTCCTCGAGCACGTGGAGGCCGTGGCCGTCGGGGCACGGCGATCCGAACGGCCCGGCCTCGGTCAGGCCCGCGTGGTCCATGCAGGTGGCGTTGAAGCCCTCCTCGATCCGCGAGCGCACGGCCGGCAGCGACGCCCCGGGCTCGCCGGTGCAGATCACCTGGCGCACCGACTCGAGGGCGTGGTCGAGCCGCTGCTCCACGGCCACCTCGAGCAAACGGAGCGCGTAGGTAGGAGTGCACCAGACGGCCGTGGCCTCGGTCTCGGCGATCGTCTGGAGCCGCTGCACGGAGGTCATCCCGCCGAGCGCCAGCGCCATGGCACCGACCTCCTGGAGGCCCTGATAGGCGGCCCAGAACTGAACGTGGGGGCCGAACGAGAAGGCGAGCGCCACACGGTCGCCCGCGCGCACGCCCGCGACCGTGAGCGTGTGGGCGAAGAGCTCCCGCCACCAGGTCCAGTCCTCCGCCGTGTCGAGCACCCGCAGCGGCGGTCCGGTGGTTCCGCTCGTCTGCCAGAGCTGGGTGTACTGCTCGATCGGGTACGTCAGGTTGGTGCCGAACTGGGGGTGGCGCGCCTGGTCCTCCACCAGCTCGCGCTTGGCCAGCGGGGGCAGGTCGCCCAGCTGCGGCAGGCCGTCCAGCCCCAGCTGCTCGAGGCGGGAGCGCTGGAAGGCGTTGCGCTCGAGAACGACCTCGAGCAGCTGGCCGAGGCGGTCGCTCGCCACGGGCGTGAGCGTGCCGGCGCTCACCGCGGCGCCTCCGCCGCAGAGCACACATCAAAGTATTTGACGCTTGAGTTCAAACCGGGCCCGGAGGAGCATAGGCCCACGGATCGGCGGGCAGAGCCGGTCCGTGCAATTCATCTATATTGTTTGGTTTGTTAGCTTACCGTGGGAGAGGGAGCAAGGTGAGCCAGACGGGTCCGGTGCGCATGCAGCGCTCGCCCGCGTACAGCCGGGTGGAGCAGCTGCTGGCCCGCGACCAGTGCGTGATCCTCGACGGCGGCATCGCGACCGAGCTCGGTGAGCTCGAGATCCCCGGCTACGAGCAGCGCGACGAGGCGCTCTGGGGCACCTGGGCGCTTCTCAACGCACCGCGCTCGGTCACGCGCGTGCACCGCGCCTACGCCGAGGTGGGCTGCAACGTCATCTCCACCAACACCTGGGGCATCCAGGAGGCGATGAACGGCGAGCGCGGCCCGGCTGGGGCGCCGCCGGCCGACTGGATGGAGCTAGCGCGGCGCGGCATCCGGCTGGCGCGCCAGGCCACCGGCGAGCTCGGCCGCACGAACGACTGCGCGGTGGCGTTCAGCCTGCACGGCGACGTGGACGACGAGCACGGCCTCGACCGGCTCGAGCTGCTCGCCCGCGTGTTCGAGGACGAACCGCCCGACCTGGTGCTGCTCGAGACCATGTCCCTGATCCGCGACACCACGTTCGACGCGGTGGAGACCACGGTGGCCGCGGGGTTCCCGGTGTGGCTGAGCTTCCGCCGCTGCCGGCACGGCCTGTGCGGCGTCTTCGGCCAGCACTGGGGCGGTCCCGAGGGCGACCTGTTCGGCCGCGCTGCGCGGCGTTTCGAGGAGATGGGCGTGGGCGCGCTGCTCATCAACTGCATCCCGCCCGATCACGTGGAGGGCATGCTCTCCTGGCTGCGCGACTTCACCGACCTTCCGCTAGGCGCATACCCCAATCTCGGCTACTACACGGAGTCGGGATGGGCCTCCGACAACCGGATCGGCGGGCCCGAGTACGCGGAGCTGGCCGCCGACTGGCGCGACGAGGGCGCGCAGATCATCGGCGGCTGCTGCGGCGTGCGCCCGCACCACATCGCGGCGGCGCGCGAGCGCCTCGCGGAGACAAAGCCGGGCGCGAGGCGCCCGGAGCGCGACCCGGCCGGGCAGAACGCGGACGTGGTCCCTATCCCGGAGGCGGCACCGTGGAGCGACGAGCACGAGCGCTCGCTCTACCCGCTTCCGATGCCGCGGATCATGGTCGAGCCCGGCGTGTTCGCACCCACTCCCGGCAGCTTCCTCGCCTGGAAGCACGTGTTCACGAACCGGATCGGGGAGGGCAGGCGCTGCCTCGACGTGGGCTGCGGCACCGGCCTACTCACCACCCAGCTGGCGCTCAACGGCGCCACCCACGTGCACGCCATCGACATCGACGAGCGCGCCGTGGCCAACACGCTCAGCAACGCCTTCCGCAACGGGCTGGCCGAGCGCGTGTCCGGCGAGCAGGTGGACCTCTACCCCTGGGATCCCGACCAGCGCTACGAGATCGTGGTGGCCAGCCTCTACCAGATGCCTAACGACCCGTTCGAGCAGCTCTCGAGCCACCGGCCGCTCGACTACTGGGGCCGCAGCCTGCTCGACCACCTGCTCGGCCTGCTGCCGAGCCTGTTGGAGGCCGACGGGCGCGCCTACGTGATGCAGCTCTCGATCCTTAGCCAGGAGGAGACCTTGCGAGCGCTCGAGCGCAACGGGCTGCGCTCACGTGTCGTGGACTTCGCCTGCTTCGAGTTCAGCCCGCTCTTTCACCAGTACGACGAGCAGATCCACCGCGTGGAGGAGCTCTCGGACGCCTACCACCTCACATTCGGAGAGGACGACACGATGGTTGCCTACCTGTTGGAGATCGAGTTCAAGGAGGGCGTGGCGCCGCGGCCGCCGCGCCAGGCCGCATGACCGTCGCTGCGCGGTCGCCGCTGAACGAGCGTGCCCGCCAGGCCGGCGCGCGCTTCGCGATCCGCGGCGGATCGGAGGTGGCCGCGAGCTACGGGCCGGTGGCCGCGGAGATCGCCGCCTGCCGCGCCAGCGCCGGGATAGCCGACCGCTCCTACGTGGCCAAGCTGGAGCTGCGCGGGCCCGCCGCGGCGCTGGCCGCCGTGATCGCGGAGCGCGCGGGCGCCGCGCCCGAGCCGGGCGCCGCCCTGCATCACTCCGGCGTGTGGTGGTGCCTTCCCACCGCCGACCGTGCGCTCGTGCTGGCCACCCGCGCCGTGGACGGACCGCCGCGCGACGAGCTCGAGCGAGAGCTGGCAGCGGACGGCGGAACGGTCGAGGACGTGACCGTGGCGCTGGGCGTAATCGAGTTGGCGGGGCCGCGCGCCACGGAGCTGCTCGACAGCGTTCTGGATGCTCCGCTCGATTTGCCCGACGGGCGGCTCGGCGAGAGCTCGGCGGGCGGCGTGGCCCTGACCGTCCTGCGCGAGCGCGGCGACCGCCTGCTGCTGCTGTGCGAGGCCGGCTCGGCGGAGGCGCTTTGGGATGCGCTCAGCGAGGCCGGACGACCGCTGCGCGCCGCGCACGTGGGCGTGGACGCCCTGGAGCGACTAGAGGCGGCGCCCACCGGCGCCGGGGCACGGAACTAATCAACCATCTAGCGTGCCGCCGACCGGCGCGTGGCCAGCGTGGTGGCGGCCGCGAGCAGCGCGAAGCCGGCGCAGACCACCCACGCGGCGCTGAAATGGTCGTGCTCGGCCAGCAGGCCCACGATCAGCGGACCGGTGACCGCACCCGCGAAGAGCCCGGTCATCATCACTCCCACCGCCCACGCCGGCGCCTGCGGGCTGCGCTGCACCACGGCGAGCGTGAGCGCCCCTGGCCAGGCCCAGCCGAGGCTGCCCGCCAGCATGGCCCCGATCACGATCGGTGCCGACTCGCCGTTGATCAGGAGCAGGTACCCCGCCACGCTCAGCGCGAGCATGGCCACCACCGGCCCGAGCGGCTCCTGGCGACGGCGGTCGAGCAGCGCGCCGAGGCTGATGCGGCTGAGGGTGGCCGCGGCGCTGACCCCGCCGAGGAGGAGGCCCGCCGACCCCTCCCCGATCCCGCTGTGCACCGAGTAGAGGACGAGGAAGGAGACGAAGCCCACGCCGGCGGCGCTGGCCAGCGCGGCGGCCAGCGCGAGGGCGTGCACGCTCGTGATGCCCGCCGGCGGCCGAGCCCGTGTGGAGGCCTGTGGCGAATCAGCGGCGCGCGGCGCCAGCGCCACCGCGCCCACCGCGAGCACGGCTGCCACGAGGAAGGCCCACCGCCAGCCGAACGGGATCGCCACCGCGGGCAGCGACAGCCCGGCGAGCAGGGCGCCCAGCGAGGCGCCCGACTGCTGCGCGCCGAAGGCGAGCCCCTGCCGCTCGACGGCCACCTCGCGTCTGAGCAGCGCGCTCACGGCCGGGCCGCCGATGGCGTTGCCGGCCCCGCCGATCAGCAGAAGCGGCAGCAGGCTCGCTGTGGACTCCGCCAACGCCGCGGTGGCCACGCAGGACAGCGCGGTGCAGGCCGCGCCCAGCTGCGCTCCGCGCGTGGCGCCGATCCGCTCGACCAGCCTGCCGGCGGGCGTGGAGCAGAGGCACGAGACCACGTAGAAGGTGGCCACCGCGAGCCCCACGGAGGAGTCTCCGAACGCGAAGTCGTCGCGGATGCGCGGAGCCAGGCTCGCCGTGAGGAACCCCGGCATCACGCCGGCCACGATCAGCCCGGTGCCCGCCACGAGCGCGCGCCGCGGGCGGCTCATACGCTGTGACCGTGGCCGAACGCACCCAGGTGGGCATCGTCGGGGCCGGGCCCGCCGGCCTCGTGCTGGGCCAGCTGCTCCACCGGGCCGGGATCGAGGCGGTGGTGCTGGAGGCGCGTAACCGCGAGTACGTCGAGCAGCGCGTGCGCGCCGGGGTGCTCGAGCAGGGCACCGTGGACCTGCTCAAGGACATGGGCGTGGGGGAGCGCCTCGAGCGCGAGGGGCTCGTGCACCACGGGGTGGAGCTGCGCTTCGACGGCGAGGGGCACCGGATCCCGTTCGGCGAGCTCACCGGCGGGCGCGGCATCACGATCTACGGGCAGCAGGAGGTGGTGAAGGACCTGATCGCGGCGCGGCTCGACGCCGGCGCCGAGCTGCTCTTCAACGTCGAGGACGTGAGCGTTCACGAGCTCGACTCCGAGCAGCCCTCGATCCGCTTCCGCCGCGACGGCGAGGAGCGCGAGCTCCGGTGCGACGTGATCGCCGGCTGCGACGGCTTCCACGGCGTCTGTCGCGACTCGCTGCCCGAGGGAGTGCTCACCATCCACGAGCGCACCTACCCGTTCGCCTGGCTCGGGATTCTCGCCCGCGTGGCGCCGTCCCACGACGAGCTCATCTACTGCCACCACGACCGCGGCTTCGCGCTGCACAGCATGCGCTCCCCGGACGTGACCCGGCTGTACCTCCAGTGCGACCCCGGCGAGGACATCGCCGAATGGCCCGACGAGCGCATCTGGGAGGAGCTCCACCTGCGCTTCGCGTCCGACGGCTGGTCGCTCACCGAGGGCCCCGTGATCGAGAAGGGCATCACGCCGATGCGGAGCTTCGTGGCGGCGCCGATGCAGCACGGCCGCCTCTATCTCGCGGGCGACGCGGTCCACATCGTGCCGCCCACCGGCGCGAAGGGGCTCAACCTCGCGGTGGCCGACGTCCGCGTGCTGGCGGACGCGCTCGTGGCCTCGTTCCAGCGGGACGACGACTCGCTGCTGCGCTTCTACTCGGACCGCTGCCTCGAGCGCGTCTGGCGCACCCAGTTCTTCTCCTGGTGGATGACCTCGATGTTCCATCGGATGCCCGACGACCACGACGGCTTCCAGGCTCGGCTCCAGCGCGCGCAACTCGCCTACGTGTGCTCCTCGCGGGCCGCGGCCACGTCGCTTGCGGAGAGCTACGTCGGCGCCGCCGGCGACATCGCCTGAATGTCCGGCAAGACAAATTGTTTGATGTATTCTGTCGGCTTCGGTCGCCCGGCGCGCTGAGCCGGGCGAATCGCGCTAAAGGAGGGGAATCCGAGACGTGGCGGAGCTCATGTCGCTCGACGAGGCGGTGCGCGAGCTGGTGCACGACGGCGACACCGTCGCGCTCGAGGGCTTCACCCACCTGATCCCGTTCGCCGCGGGACACGAGATCGTGCGCCAGCGTAGGCGCGACCTCACGCTCATCCGGATGACGCCCGACCTGGTCTACGACCAGCTGATCGGCATGGGTTGCGCGCGCAAGCTCGTGTTCTCCTGGGGCGGGAACCCGGGGGTGGGATCGCTCCGCCGCTTTCGCGACGCGGTCGAGAACGACTGGCCGGCGCCCATCGAGCTCGAGGAGCACAGCCATGCGGGGATGGCCAACCGCTACGCCGCGGGCGCGTCAAACCTGCCGTTCGGCGTGCTGCGCGGGTACGAGGGCACCGAGCTGATGCGCAAGTCGAGCAACGTGACCCGCCTCAAGTGCCCGTTCACCGGCGAGACGCTGGCGGCCGTGCGCGCGATCCGCCCCGACGTGGGGATCGTGCACGCCCAGCGCGCCGACCGCGAGGGGAACGTGCAGCTCTGGGGCATCATCGGCGTGCAGAAGGAGGTGGTGCTCGCCTCGGAGCGCTCGCTCGTGACGGTCGAGGAGATCGTGGACGAGCTCGAGCCGCAGCCCGGCGCCGTGGTGCTGCCCACGTGGGTCACGACCGCGGTGGCCGTGGCGCCGCGCGGCGCGCACCCGTCCTACGCCCACGGCTACTACGACCGCGACAACGGCTTCTATCAGCGCTGGGATGCGATCAGCAGCGACCGCGACAGCTTCCGCTCCTGGATGGAGGAGAACGTCGGATGAGCGCCACGGAGTTCACGGCCGACGAGCTGATGACCGTGGCCGCGGCCCGTGAGCTGCAGGACCGCACGGTCTGCTTCGTGGGTATCGGGCTGCCGAGCACCGCGGCCAACCTGGCGCGGCTCACGCACGCGCCGCGCACGGTGCTGGTGTACGAGTCGGGCACGATCGGCTCCAAGCCCTCGGTGCTGCCGCTCTCGATCGGCGACGGCGAGCTGGCGGAGACCGCCGACTCCGTGGTGTCGGTGCCGGAGATCTTCAACTACTGGCTCCAGGGCGGCCGCATCGACGTGGGCTTCCTGGGCGCGGCGCAGATCGACCGGCGCGGGCACCTGAACAGCACCGTGATCGGGGACTACCAGCGCCCGACGGTGCGCCTGCCGGGTGGCGGCGGTGCGCCGGAGATCGCCGCGCTGGCCAAGGAGATCATCGTGATCATGCGCCAGTCCACCCGCACGTTCGTGGACAAGCTCGACTTCCGCTCCTCGGTAGGGCGCCCGCCCGTGGTGATCACCGATCTCGGGGTGCTGCGGCCCGACCCCAAGGGCGGCGAGCTGAGACTGGCCCAGATCCATCCCGGCGTGACCGTGGACGACGTGCGCGAGGCCACGGGCTGGAAGCTGAGGGTGGCCGAGAAGCTGGAGCGGACCGAGCCGCCGACGTCCGAGGAGCTGGGCGTGCTGCGCGAGTTGAAAGCGACGCTGGAGGCGGCTGCATGACGACCTCGAAGGGCAGGGTGGTACTGCCGGGCTACAGGCGCGAGAACGCCGACCCGCCGTATCTCAGCCCCGACTACATGGCCACGCGCACGCGCTCGCCGGAGCGTCCGCTGATCCCGCTGGCGCACTCGCTCTCCGAGATCACCGGGCCGGTGTTCGGCCACGAGCGCGTGGGCGAGCTCGACCACGACCTCACGCGCCAGCACGCCGGCGAGCCGCTCGGCGAGCGCATCATCCTGCACGGCAGGGTGCTCGACGGCGACGGGCGTCCGGTGCGGAACACGCTGATCGAGCTGTGGCAGGCCAACGCCGCCGGGCGCTACCGCCACGACGTGGACCGTCATCCCGCGCCGCTCGACCCGAACTTCGGCGGCGGCGGGCGCTGCATGACCGACGACGAGGGGCGCTACCGCTTCGTCACGGTCAAGCCGGGCGCCTACCCGTGGCGCAACCACGAGAACGCCTGGCGCGCCGCGCACATCCACCTCTCGCTGTTCGGGCCGGCGTTCGCGACGCGGCTCGTGACCCAGATGTACTTCCCCGGCGACCCGCTCTTCTCTCAGGACCCGATCTTCAACTCGGTGCCCGACCCGAAGCACCGGCAGCTGATGATCTCGAGCTTCGACCTCAGCCAGACCGTGCCCGAGTGGGCGCTGGCATACGAGTTCGACATCGTCCTGCGAGGGCGCGAGGCCACGCCCTCGGAGGGCTGAGGTGGCGCTGCCCACGCCATCCCAGACGGTCGGGCCGTTCTTCGTGATCGGGCTGCCGTTCGAGGGAGACCAGCAGCTGGTGGCGCCCGGCGCGGACGGTGCGGTGCGGTTGGAGGGCGTGGTCTACGACGGGGAGGGGGCGCCGGTCAACGACGCGCTCATCGAGATCTGGCAGGCCAACCGCGGCGGCCGCTACGCGCACCCCGAGGACACGCGCGAGGAGATCCCGCTGGAGGACGGCTTCATGGGCCACGGGCGCTGCGGCACCGACGACGACGGCCGGTATGGCTTCGTGACGGTCAAGCCCGGGCCCGTCCCGGCCCTCGGCGGAGGCCTTCAGGCGCCGCACATCGAGGTGTCCGTGCTTGCGCGCGGCCTGCTCAAGCGACTCGCCACCCGCGTCTACTTCCCCGATGAGGTCGAGGCCAACGAGGCCGACCCCGTGCTCTCCTCGCTCGAGCCCGAGCAGCGCTCCACCCTGGTGGCGCGCGATGATGGCGGCGTGCTGCGCTTCGACATCCGCCTCCAGGGCGAGGGCGAGACCGTCTTCTTTGACGTCTAGCCACCTCTTCGGCGCGCTGTTCCTCCCCGACCCCGTGCGGGCGGCCGTGTCCGATCGCGCCTGGGTGGAGGCGATGTTGCGGTTCGAGGCCGCGCTGGCGATCGCATCAGCCCGCGCCGGGCTGGTTCCGGCAGACGCCGCGGAGGCGATCGCGGCGGCCGCGGCGGATCCCGGCCGGTTCGACCCCGAGGAGCTCGGCCGCCAGGCCCGCGCCGCGGGCAACCCGGCGGCGCCGCTGGTCAAGGCGCTGACGAGCGCGGTGGAGGGGGAGGGGGCCCGCCACGTGCACCGCGGCGCGACGAGCCAGGACGTAATGGACACCGCCTCGATGCTGGTGGCGCGCGACGCACGGGCGATCGTCAAGGCGGACCTCGACGCGGCGGCGGCGGCGTGCGCACGGCTGGCCGACGAGCATCGCGCCACGATCATGCCCGGGCGCACCCTGCTCCAGCAGGCTCTGCCCACGACCTTCGGGCTCAGAGCCGCGGGCTGGCTCGTGGCGCTGCTCGATGCCGGCGACCGCCTGGCCGGCGTGCCGCTCGCGGTCGAGCTCGGCGGGGCGGCGGGCACGCTCGCCTCGCTCGGCTCCGACGGTCCGCGCGTGCTGGCCGAGCTCGCCTCCGAGCTCGAGCTGGAGGAGCCGGCGCTGCCGTGGCACACAGCGCGCCTGCGGGTGGCCGAGCTCGGCGCGGCGCTGGCGCTGGCGGGGGGCACGCTCGAGAAGATCGCGCTCGACGTGACGCTGCTCGCCCAGACCGAGGTCGGCGAGCTGGCCGAGCCGGGCGGGGAGGGTCGCGGCGGTTCGTCGACGCTGCCCCACAAGCGCAACCCGGTTGGGTCGGTGCTCGCCATCGCCTGCGCGCGGCGCGTGCGCGGCGAGACGTCGATCCTGCTGGCGGCGATGGCGCAGGAGCACGAGCGCGCCGCGGGCGCCTGGCAGGCCGAGTGGGAGGCGCTCGGCGGGGCGCTGGCCTACACCGGCGGCGCCGCGGCGGCCGTGCGCGAGGTGGTGGAGGGCGTTGAGGTACGCCCCGATCGCATGCGCGCGAACCTCGACGCCACCGGCGGGCTGATCCTGGCGGAGGCGGTGAGCACGGCGCTCGGTGAGCACGTGGGCCGCGGCGAGGCCCACGAGCTCGTGGGCGCGGCCGCGCGCCGCGCCACGGAGGCCGGACGGCCGTTCCGGGACGAGTTGCTGGACGATGCCGAGATCAGCTCGCACCTCTCAGCCGAGGACGTGGACCGCGCGCTCGACCCGGCCGCCTATCTCGGGGCCGCCGACGCGTTCGTGGCGCGCGCCCTCGAGCGCTACAGGGAGCGGCGATGACCACGGAGCTCCACCACCGCTTCGACGGCCCCGAGGATGCCCCGGTGGTCGTGCTCTCGAACTCGCTCGGCATGGCGCTCGAGATGTGGGACGACCAGATGCCGGCGCTCACCGAGCGGTTCAGGGTGCTGCGCTACGACCAGCGCGGGCACGGCCGCACGCCCGCCGCGCCGGGTCCGTACGCGATCGCCGACCTGGCGCGCGACGCGCTCGCGCTCCTCGACGAGCTCGGCCTGGAGCGCGTGACCTGGTGCGGCTGCTCGCTGGGCGGTATGACCGGGCTGTGGCTGGCGATCAACGCGCCCGAGCGGATCGACCGGCTGGCGCTCTGCTGCACGACCGCCCACCTGCCGCCGCGCGAGATGTGGACCGAGCGGGCCGCCACCGTGCGCGAGCACGGGATGGAGCCGATGGTGGAGGGCGCCCTGGAGCGCTGGTTCACCCCGGCGCTGGGGGAGCGGCGACCCGAGGCGCTGGAGGCCGCGCGCCGGATGCTGCTGGCCGTCGAGCCGGAGGGCTACGCCGGTTGCTGCGAGGCGATCGGCGACCACGACCTCCGCGACTCGCTCGGGCGGATCGAGGCGCCCACGCTGATCATCGCCGGCGCCGACGATCCCGCCACGCCGCCGGACCAGGCGCGCGTGATGGAGGCGGGCATCGACGGGGCGCGGCTGGTGGTGCTGGACGACGCGCGGCACCTGGCGAACATCGAGCGCCCGGAAGAGGTCAACCGCGAGCTGCTCGACCACCTCGGCGTGGGGGCGAGGGCATGAGCGACCCGGCGCACGAGCGCGGCATGAAGGTCCGGCGCGAGGTGCTCGGCGACGAGCACGTGGACGCCGCGGTGGAGCGCACCAGCGACTTCACCGCCGAGTACCAGGACCTGATCACCCGCTACGCCTGGGGCGAGATCTGGACCCGCCCCGGCCTCGACCGCCGCACCCGCAGCGCGATCACGATCACGGCGCTGGTGGCACGCGGGCAGTTCGACGAGCTGGAGATGCACATCCGCGCCGCGCTGCGCAACGGCCTGAGCGCGGACGAGATCAAGGAAGTCCTGCTCCAGAGCGCGATCTACTGCGGGGTGCCGGCGGCGAACACGGCGTTTGCGGTGGCGCAGCGCGTGCTGGAGGCCCCGGACACCTAGGGATCTCGGACGCGCCTTACGTTGACCGTGTTATTCACGGTCAACGTCAGTTGCGTCGATGACCCCGGCCGCCGGCGCCCTAGATCGGGTAGTGCCGCGAGCCCGACTGGACCGTGATCCAGCGCAGCTCGGTGAACTCGTCCAGGGCCGCCTTGCCGCCGAAGCGCCCGAAGCCGCTCGCCTTCACGCCGCCGAACGGCATCTGCGGCTCGTCGTGGACGGTCGCTCCGTTCACGTGGCAGATGCCGCTCTCGATCCGGCGGGCGAGGTCGAGGGCGGTCGGCACGTCGGCCCCGAACACCGAGGCCGACAGGCCGTACTCGGTGTCGTTGGCCACGCGCACCGCCTCGTCCGGGCCGTCGACCGCAACGATCCCTACCACCGGGCCGAACGACTCCTCGCTGTAGATCCGCATCTTCGGGGTGACCCCGTTCAGCACCGTCGGAGGGAAGAGCGGCCCGTCGGGCTCGCCGCCGGTCACCACCTCGGCGCCGTTCGACACGGCGTCCTGCACGAGGCCGGCCACGCGCTCGACCGCAGCGGCGTTGACCATCGGGCCGATCTGCGTGCCGGGGTCGCGCGGGTCGCCGACGGTCAGGGCGGCGGCGCGCTCGCCCAGCTTGGCGGCGAACGAGTCGACCACCGAGCGGTCGACCACCAGGCGCTCGGTGGACATGCAGATCTGGCCCTGGTGCATGAACGCGCCGAACTTGGCGGCTGCCACGGCCTCGTCGATGTCGGCGTCGGCGAGCACGATCTGCGGCGCCTTGCCGCCCAGCTCGAGCAGCACGCGCTTGAGGTGGCGCGCTGCGTTCTCGGCCACCAGGCGCCCCACGCGGGTGGAGCCGGTGAAGTTGATGCGCCGGACGGCTGGGTGGGCGATCAGCTCGTCGACCACGTCGGCGGCGTCCGGTCCCTCGTGGGTCAGGAGGTTGACCACGCCCGGCGGGAGCCCCGCGTCGTTGAGGGCGCGGGCGATCTCGCCGTGCGTGCGCGGGCAGACCTCGGATGCCTTGAGGATCACGGTGTTCCCGAACGCCAGCGGCTGAGCGACCGCACGGGTGCCGAGGATCACGGGCGCGTTCCACGGCGCGAT
Source organism: uncultured Thermoleophilaceae bacterium (assembly GCA_963764665.1). Lineage (GTDB taxonomy): Bacteria > Actinomycetota > Thermoleophilia > Solirubrobacterales > Thermoleophilaceae > JACVRW01. The sequence continues at coordinate 124,782 of CAVXTL010000017.1, forward strand.
GCCGAGCACCACCCCGGCGGGCTGGCGGATGCCGAAGGCGGTGAGGCCGGGCACGTCGGAAGGAATCACCTCGCCGGTGACGGCGGTGGTCTGCGCCGCCGCCTCGGCGAGCATCCCCGCCGCGAAGTTGGTGTTGAACATTCCCCAGCCGAAGGTGCCGCCGGTCTCCTGCGTGACGATGCCGGCGATGTGCTCCGCGCGCTCCCGGAGCAGCCCGGCAGCCTTCTGGAGCAGGTCGCGACGCGCATTCGGCGGTGTGGCGGCCCACTCGGGGAACGCGGCGGCCGCGGCGTCGGCGGCGGCGCGGGCGTCCTCGCGCTTGGCGGCGGCGGCCTTGCCGACCGTGTCGCCGGTGAACGGGTCGGTCTGCTCGAACGAGCTTCCCGATCCGGCGCCCTTCCACTCTCCGCCGATCAGCAGATCCTGCTGCTCGAGTTCCACCGTGCTCATGCGTGTCTCCTCTCCCGATCTCCCCGGCGTGCTGCTATGTCAGGCTACCTGAGACACGGCGCCGTCCACCACGCCAGGTAGAACCCGCGTGTGGCCGATCAGCCCGCGATCACGCGGCTACTCATCTCGTGTCCCGACCGTGCCGGGATCGTCAGCGCCGCGTCGGGCTTTCTCTTCGAGGCGGGCGCGAACATCGTGCGCTCGGACCAGTACACGACCAACCCCGAGGGCGGCGAGTTCTTCATGCGCATGGAGTACTTCCTGCCCATGTCGGCAGCCGACCGCGAGGCGCTCGAGCGCGACTTCGTTGCCAAGGTCGCGGAGCCGTTCCAGATGGAGTGGCGCATGTGGGACACGGCGAACCGCAAGCGCGTGGGCATCCTCGTCTCACGCGAGGAGCACTGCCTGCTCGACCTGATGTGGCGCTGGCGCCGCGGCTCGATGGAGGGCGACATCACGATCGTCGCCTCGAACCACGAGGATGCGCGCGGTGACGTGGAGGGCTTCGGCATTCCCTTCGAGCACGTGCCGGTGACCAAGGAGACCAAGCCGGAGTCGGAGGCCAGGCTGCTCGAGCTGCTCGTGGGCAACTGCGAGCTGGTGGTGCTCGCCCGCTACATGCAGATCGTGTCGGGCGACTTCCTGGAGCGGCTCGGCGTGCCGGTGATCAACATCCACCACTCGTTCCTCCCGGCGTTCGCGGGCGCGGGCCCGTACGAGCGGGCCAAGGAGCGCGGCGTGAAGCTCATCGGCGCCACCGCCCACTACGTGACCGAGGAGCTGGATGCCGGGCCGATCATCGAGCAGGACGTGGTGAGGGTCACGCACCAGGACAGCATCGAGACGATGAAGCAGCTCGGCGCGGACGCGGAGCGAACGGTCCTGGCGCGCGCGGTGGAGCGCCACCTCGAGGACCGGGTGATCGTGACCGAGAACACCACCGTCGTCTTCTAGGCGGGCGCCACACGGACGCGTGCGTCTCGGGCGCGCGCCCGGGCCGCACGCACCAGGGCGCGCACCGGGTCGTCCGGCCGCTCGCCCAGGTTGATCTCCACCAGCGTCGCGGCCGCGGCCGTGGCCGCTTCGGCAAGCAGTACGCCGGTCACAGCGTCGCCGCGAACCTCCGCGCCGCTGGCGTCCGCCACGTCGGCGCCCAGCGCCGCGATCTCCGCCGCCAACTCGGCGATCGCCAGCGGGCTCTGGCTCGCCTCGGCCAGCGCCGCGTCGATGCGCTCCGCCCGTGCCGGGTCGTCGCCCGGCAGCCGCCGGGCCTCGAGCACCGGGGCGTAGGACGAAAGCTCGTCATCGGCGAGCGACAATGCCCGGCCGCGAAGCGAGCGAGCCCGATCCGCGCTCTCGCCGGTCCCGGCGATGCTCGCGGCCATCTCCACGAGCGCCGCCGCCAGCGCGGCCGCCAGTGCCGACGAGGAGCCGCCGCCGGGCGCCGGCGTGGCGGCAGCCACGTCGTCGAGCAGCGCCTTCAAGGGCGTGTCGCGGAGCCCGGTCATCGAGTGGTCAGGAAGGTATCGCCGGCAGGTCCGAAAGCCAGTCGCTGCGGCCACCGGTCTCGTCCCAGATCACCGGGAAGAACGACTCGTCGAGCGAAAGGTCGCCGCGGCGCCGGTAGCGCGAGTAGATCAAGTCCACAGCCTCCGGGTGGAAGCGCGTCTCCACCGGCACGAGGTGCGACACGAGCGCCCGGCGATGCGTCTCGGCCTCGTTCGGCCCCGAGCCGTGAAAGGTGAGCGAGTGGTGGAAGGTGCAGCCACCGGCCTTGACCACCACCGGTACGCGCTCGGGTTCGACGCCGTCGGGTGCGGCGGCGTGGGCCGGCGCCAGCCAGTCCTCGGGAGCGTGGAACTCGCCGCGCGACGGCGGGACCTTGGGCCACTGGTGTGAGCCGCGCACGTACTCGATCGTGCCGCCCTGCGCTCGCGTGTCGTCGAGCGCCACCCAGCAGGTGATCATCTCGGGCGGCACCAGGTAGCCGGCGTACGAGCCGTCCTGGTGCATGCCGAGCGAGCGGGCGCCGGGCGGCTTCCAGAGGCAGTTGTCCTGGAGCATCCGCGTGCCGCGGTAGCCGCCGAGCTGGGCGGCCAGGCGGCCGGTCCGCTCGCTCAGCACCTGGGCGGCCAGCAGGTCGTCCGCGCGCCAGCCGTTGCAGATCTGGCGGGTGAGGTCCTCACGGTCGCGACCCGCTTTCCAGTTGACCTCGTCGGGCTGGATGCCGGTGGCGTACTCCCCCTCGAACAGCGCGGCGAAGCGCTCACGGAGCACCTCCACCGCATCGTCGGAGAGGAACCCCTCCTCGATGATCAGGAAGCCGTCGCTCCGGAAGCGATCGACCTGCTCTTCGGAAAGGCGCTCCTCGACGCTGACGGTCATCGCTCCTACCCGCCCTGTCCCAGGGATCCGAGTCGCTCATAGCGTCCGCCGTGGAAAAGCAGCGGCGAGCCCGCGTGGTGGCGGGCGTACTCCACGCGGCCGAGGAACAGCGAGTGGTCGCCGCCCCAGTAGGAGCGCTGCACCGAAGCCACGAAGTGGGCCAGCGCGCCCTCCACCAGCGGCGTCTCGCGTATGAGCCCGAAGCGCGGCTCGGGCAGGTCCTCGCCCGAGCGGCCGGCGAAGCGATCCGAGAGTGCGCTCTGGGTCTCGCAGAGGACGCTCACGCCGTAGTGGGAGCCCTCGTGGAGCAGGTTGCACATCTTGGTCCGCCGGTCCACGGACACCAGCACCAGCGGCGGCTCGAGGGACACCGACATGAACGCGTTCGCGGTCATGCCGTGCACCTGGTCGCCCTTCAGCGTGGTGACGACCGTGACCCCGGTGGCGAACTGGCCGAGCACCCTGCGAAGCGCCACGGCCGGGTCGTCGCCCTGCACGTCCGAGACGTCAGGGGCCTCCTGCTCCAGCACCTCGTCGAACGGGGTGGCGCCGATCCCGTCCGGCCCCGTGAAGCTCAGCGGGAAGTCGAACTCCGCAGGCCTGCCGGCTTCCATCAGGACCTCGGCTTCGTCTTGTCGGGGTCGTAGAAGGGCACGCGCACGACCTTCGCCGGGATCCGCTTCTGAAGCCCGTCGAGCTTGCCCACCTCCACGTCGGTGCCCAGCTCTCCGTACTGCACGGCCATGCGGCAGAGGGCGATGTTCTTGCGCAGCGTCGGGCTGCGGGTGCCGCTCGTGATCACGCCGACCCTGCGGCGACCCACGTAGACCTCGTCGCCGTGGCCGGCGGTCTCGTTGCCCTCCAGCTCGAGGCCCACCAGCCGGCGCTGCGGATGCGCCTGGCGCTCCACGAGCGCCTCCTTGCCGATGAAGTCGTCCTCGCTGTCGAGCTTGACCGCGAAGCCGATCCCGGCCTCGAAGGGGTCCACCTGATCGTCGAACTCGTAGCCGGCGAAGATCAGGCCGGCCTCGATGCGGATCATGTCGAGCGCCTCCAGGCCGAGCGGCTTGAGGCCGTGGTCCTGGCCCGCATCCCAGATGGCGTCCCACACGGCCGGGCCGTCGCTCGGGTGGCAGAAGACCTCGTAGCCGAGCTCGCCGGTGTAGCCGGTGCGCGACACCACCACGGGGATCCCGTCGTACCCGCCGAAGCGCCCCACCAGGAAGCGGAACCACTTGAGCTCGTCGAGCCCGGGCTGGGTGGGGGGCGTCCACACGAGCTTCTTCATCAACTCGCGGCTCTCCGGCCCCTGGACGGCGAGGTTGTGGAGCTGGTCGGTGGACGGCTTGACGAACACGTGGAGCCCGAGCTTCTGAGCCAGCTCCTTGAGCCATACGCCGGTGTACTCGTCGCCGCCGATGAACCGGAAGTTGTCGTCGCCGAGGCGGAAGACGGTGGCGTCGTCGATCATGCCGCCGGTCTCGTTGCACACGGCGGTGTAGACCACGTGGCCCACGCCGAGCCGGCGCGCGTCGCGCGTGATCGCCCACTGGATCAGCGTCTCGGCGTCGGGTCCCAGCACCTCCCACTTGCGGAGCGGCGAGAGGTCCATCACCACCGCCTTCTCACGGCAGGCCCAGTACTCCGAGATCCCGCCCTCGTTGTTGTAGCAGTGGGGCAGCCAGTACCCGCGGTACTCCACGAAGCTCTCGGTGAGGTCGCTCGTGCGCGGGTGGAAGGTGGTCTCCTTGGTCAAAACGGGCTCAGCCTCCGGGGTCACGCGGTGGGCGATCGCGGTCGAGAAGCGGTTCTCGGGCGAGTACACGCGCACGTGCACGTCGGTGATCTCCCAGCCGTTGGCCGGGTCGATGTCGTCCGGGCAGGCCGAGGACGCGCAGACCAGGTCGGTCATCGCCCGCAGCAGCACGTAGTCCCCCGGCCGCGACCAGGGCTCGTCCATGAACAGCAGGTTGTGGTCGTCGAAGCCGGTGTTGTAGAAGAAGTTGAGCGCCTCCCAGCCCTTGCGCTCGGCGATGCCGTAGGGCGTGACCTGCTCGTTGAAGTTCTCGGTGCAGCTGATGTGCCCGGGGTAGCCCATGTCCTCGTAGTACTTGGACGTGCAGGCGAGCGCGAACGTGTCGTGGCGGCCCACCGTGTCTCGCACGACCTCCACGAGCGGGTCCATGTCCACGTCGTAGAACTTGCCCTGCAGGCCGGGGCTCGGATACGCGTTGCCCATCAGGGTGCGTGTGGTCACGCCGTCGAGGCCGCGCTCGAGCCCCTTCTGGAGCTTGCCGTGGTTGAAGGCGAGGAAGTCCGAGCACTGCCGGCCCTGCACGTCGATCACCTGGATGTACTCGCCGGCGCGCACCTCATAGGACAGCGCCGAGGCCAGGTCCACGCGGAAGTCGAGGCGCGGCTCGGCCAGCGGCGCCGGCAGCTCCACCTCGGCCAGCGACCGCGGGGTGGCGCGCCTGACCTCGACCACGAGCGCGGACGAGGGCGGGTCGCCGTCCACGAGCCGCCCGCCCGGCGCGGCCACGATCGCGATCGCGTCGCGCTCGGCCCGGAACGCCTGCGAGGAGCCGGGTGGGCTGTCGCTCCCGAACAGACGGGTCGCGCGCGCGTCGTGCGGGCGCAGGCCGCGCGCGTGGAGCACCTCGAGGAACGAGTGTCCGCCGCCTGCCGCCACCAGATCGCGGACGACCGTGGCGGGAGCGTCGGCGCCGGCGCCCAGCGCGCCCGGGTCCTCGCGGCCGTCGGGGGACAGCACCGTGAGCTCCGCGGGCTGGCCGCCGTCGGGGTCGATGATCGTCACGCGGTCGTCGCCGCGCAGGTCCACCACGGTGGCCGAGCCCGGCCTGACCCACCACGACTCGAACGAGCGATCGACCGGCTTGAGCCCGGCGATCAGGGCACGGCCGGCGGTCTCGACGGCCATCTGGGTGCTAGTCCTGACCGGCCGGAGCGCGCGCCTCGTCCTTGTCGGCCTGCTCGGCCAGCTCCTTGGCCAGCTCGCGCTTGCCGGCCACGTCGAGCTTCTTGACCTCGTTCTCGACGACGCGCCGGTTGTAGGTCTGGTTCCAGTAGTCGAGCGCCTCAAAGCCGAGCAGGACGGCCTTGCCCACGAACTGGCGCAGCACCTCGTTGGTCGGGCCCATGACCCAGCCGGCCTTGGCGTCGCGCACGTAGCGCTCGAGCTCCATGTCCCGCTTGTACCCGGAGCCGCCGCAGGCGTGCAGCATCTTGTCCACGTGATGGGCGGTGTTCTTGGCCGCCTCGAACTTGATCTGCCAGGCCCAGTGGAGATACGCCGCCCTGGCGGAACAATACGTAACTGAACGGGGCCACATA
>CAVXTL010000018.1:0-63323 GCA_963764665.1 uncultured Thermoleophilaceae bacterium
GGCTCTGCATCGCGCGCTGCCTGGCGGTGAACCCGGACGTGATCCTGATGGACGAACCCTGCTCCGCCCTCGACCCGATCTCGACGGGCAAGATCGAGGACCTGATGATGGAGCTGAAGAAGGACTACTCGATCGTGATCGTCACCCACAACATGCAGCAGGCCGCGCGCGTGTCCGACAAGACCGCCTTCTTCACGGTGGAGCTGAATGAGGACGAGGACCACCGCACCGGGCGCGTGGTCGAGTTCGACGACACGGAGAAGATCTTCACCAACCCATCCGACTCGCGAACCGAGGCGTATGTGACCGGGAAGGTGGGTTAGCGGTCATCATGGGAGATACCACGCGCTCTCACTTCCAAGAAGAACTGGCCGAGCTCGAGCGCCAGGGCCTCGGCGGCCTCGACATGGTGACCGTGGCGCTCGACCGCGCGCTCGAGACCGTCCAGCACCAGGACGTCGAGCTGGCGAGCATGGTGATCGCCGACGACGACCGCATCGACGGGCGCTACCTCGAGGTGCATCAGGGCATCCTCTCGCTGCTGGCACTCCAGGCTCCCGTTGCGGGCGACCTGCGCCTGGTGGCCGCTCTCCTCCACGTGATCAAGCACGTGGAGCGAATGGGCGACCAGTGCGTGAACATCGCGAAGCTCGTGCCGCTGGCCGGCCATCAGCCGCCGGCGGACGAGGAGATGCTCGCCATCATCAAGCGGATGGGCACACAGGCGCGCCAGCTGGTGGTGCAGTGCGGACAGGCGTTCGCCGGTCGCGATGTGGGCCTGGCCCAGGACCTGGTGCGCCAGGACGACGTGATCGATGCGCTGAACCGCCAGGTGTTCACACTGGCCCTGGAGCTCGGCGACGACGCCGATAGGCGAGAATGGGCGATGCACATGATGCTCGTGGCCCGCTGCATCGAACGCATCGGCGACAACGCCGTGGACATCGGCGAGCAGACGGCCTTCGTGGTCACGGGCCTTTTCCGCGAGTTCGAGGATGCGTCGCATCCCGAGCTCGCACCCCACCAGCCCGCTTGATCTGCGCCTGCATCGACATCGGCAGCAACACCACGAGGCTGCTGGTGGCGGATGCGGGGAGCGGACAGCTGCGCGAGCTGGTCAACCAGCGGGCGTTCACGCGCATCGGCAAGAGCCTGAGGGGGGCCGACGGCGCCATCCCCGCGGAAAAGATCGAGGAAACCGCCGACGTGGTGCGCACACAGGCGAACGTGGCGCGCGAGGTCGGCGCCGAGCAGGTGGTGGCGGTGGCCACGGCGGCCATCCGCCTGGCCGCCAACCGCGAGGAGCTGTGCGACGCCGTGAGCGAGGCGGGCGGCATGGAGCTGAGCGTGCTGTCGGGCGAGGAGGAGGCGCGGCTGGCCTTCGTGGGCGCCACGCGCACCCTGCTCCAGCGCCCCGAGGGCACGATCGCCGTGCTGGACGTGGGTGGCGGATCGAGCGAGATCGCGGTCGGGGAGCCCGACGGGAAAATGGCATGGTCGGCCTCCTTTCGTATCGGCTCGGGGTTCCTGGCCGACTCGTATCTGCGCTCCGACCCGCCGTCCGTGGACGAGCTGGAGAAGGTCCGCCGGCACGTGGCCGGGGCCTTCGAGGGGCTTGAGCCGCCGCCGGCCGACAGCGCCGTGGCGGTGGGCGGCACCGCCACCTCCCTGCGCCGGCTGGTCGGTGCGGAGCTGTCTCACGAGACCCTGGAGCGCGGCATCCGCGTGCTCTCCACCACTCCCATCGACGAGGTGGCGGCGCGGTTCGAGCTCGACGCCGAGCGCGTGCGCCTGCTGCCGGCCGGCATCCTCGTGCTCGAGGCGATGTCCGACCTGCTCGAGCTGCCGCTGCGCATCGCGCGCGGGGGCCTGCGCGAGGGCGTGCTGCTCGAGCTGGTGGAGGGCAGGAAGCTTGCCTAGGACACCGGCGAGCGCGCGGCTATCGCCGCCAGCTCCTGCGGGCGGAGGAGCACCTTGAGCTCGCCCCGGTCCACACCTGCCAGGCCGCCCTTCTTGAGCCGCACCTGCGCTCCGGTGAGTGCGTGCACGGCCGACGAGAAGTCGGGATCGTGGCCCACCAGGATCACGTCGTCGCCCAGCCCCGCCACCAGCTCGTCGGCGTGGATCGGGCCGCCCGAGAGCTTCGGCTCATGCTGCGGCACCACCGTCCCGATCTCCTCGCACGCGAGCCGCGCCGTATCGGCCGCGCGCACCTTCGGGCTGGTCAGGCAGGCGTCGGGCTTGACCCCCAGCGCCTTGAGCGCGGCGCCCGCTGCGCGCGACTGCTCGCGGCCCTTCTCGGTCAGCGGCCGCTCAGCGTCCGGCGACCCGTCCGCGGCCTCGCCGTGCCTCAGTAACCAAATCATCGATCTGGACGATAATCACTGAGATGGAACTTGGCGTAGAGACCGTAGACGCACGGACCGAGACGCCGGACCTGGGGTCCCGGGAGCTCTACTTCAACCGCGAGCTGTCCTGGCTCCAGTTCAACGAGCGGGTGCTCGAGCTGGCCGAGGACGAGAGCACACCGTTGCTCGAGCGCGTGAAGTTCCTGGCGATCTACGCCTCCAACCTCGACGAGTTCTACATGGTGCGCGTGGCGGGGCTGCACGACCAGGTGGACGCCGGGATCGACGACCGCAAGGCGGACGGGCTCTCACCGTCGGAGACCATCGAGCTGGTGGCCGAGCGCGGCCAAGAGCTGGGCCGACGCCACTCGCGCCAGTGGGAGGCGCAGATCCGGCCCGCGCTGGCCGAGCACGGGATCCGGGTCATGGACCTGGACGACTGCGACGAGCGTGAGCTCGAGGTCGTGGACCGCCTCTTCGACGAGCAGATCTTCCCCGTGCTCACTCCACTCGCCGTGGGCCCCGGGCGGCCGTTCCCGTACATCTCGAACCTGTCGCTGTCGATCGCCGTCTGGCTGCGCGACCCGGTGGGCGGCGAGGAGCTCTTCGCGCGCGTGAAGGTTCCGAAGGAGGTCCTCCCGCGGCTCCTGTCGATCGGCGAATCCACGTTCGTTCCGCTCGAGTCCGTGATCGCACGTCACCTGGACGAGCTGTTCCCGGGCATGGAGGTCGTGCGCCACGCGTTCTTCCGGGTCACGCGCGACGCCGACTTCACGGTGTCCGACGAGGCCGACGACCTGCTGAGGGCGGTCGAGGACGAGCTGCGTCGCCGGCGCTTCGGCGAGGCGGTGCGCCTGGAGGTCTCGAGCGACATGGATCCGGGCATGCGCGCCTACCTGATCGAGCAGCTGGCCATCGAAGAGGGCCAGGTGGCGGACGTGGAGGGGCTGCTCGACCTGGAGGACCTCTGGTCGCTGTACGACCTCGACGGCTACCGCGAGCTGCGCGACCCGCCCTGGCAGCCGGTGCCCAAGCCGGAGCCCGGCGAGGACGGCAAGGCCGACATGTTCGCCGCCATGCGGGCGGGCGACGTGCTCGTACATCACCCCTATCACTCGTTCGCGGGGAGCGTGGAGCGCTTCGTGCAGCAGGCGGTGGCGGACCCCGATGTGCTTGCGGTGAAGATGACCGTGTACCGGACCTCGGACGACTCGGGGCTCGTGCCGTCGCTGATCGAGGCGGCCGAGCGCGGCAAGCAGACCGTGTGCCTGGTGGAGCTGAAGGCGCGCTTCGACGAGCGGCGCAATATCGGCTGGGCGCGCGCACTGGAAGAGGCGGGCGCGCACGTGGTGCACGGCCTGCCCGGCCTGAAGACGCACGCCAAGTCGCTGTTGGTGGTCCGGCGCGAGGGCGGCGGCCTGCGCCACTACGTGCACATCGGCACCGGCAACTACCACTCCAAGACGGCCCGGCTCTACGAGGACTTCGGGCTCTTCACCTGCGACCCGGAGCTCACCGCCGACGTGGCCGAGCTCTTCAACGCCCTCACCGGCGCAGCGCGTGCCCCCGGGTACCGCAAGGCGGTCGTGGCGCCGGACCACATGAGGGACTGGTTCCTGGAAGAGGTCGGCAAGACGATCGAGGCGCGCCTCGCCGGGCAGGAGGCGCGGATCGTGCTGAAGATGAACTCGCTCGTGGACGCCCGCTGCATACGCGCGCTCTACGCGGCATCGCAGGCCGGTGTCCACGTGGACCTGAACACGCGCGGCATCTGCTGCCTGCGACCGGGCGTGCCGGGCGTGTCCGACAACATCCGCGTGGTGTCCGTCGTGGGCCGCTTCCTCGAGCACTCGCGCGTCTACGGCTTCGTGCGTGGCGACGAGCGGCGCTACTGGATGGGCTCCGGCGACATCATGCCGCGCAACCTCGACACCCGGGTCGAGCTGCTCGCGCCCGTGGAGGACGAGGGGCTTCGGGCCGAGATCGAGGACACGCTGGAGCGTTGCCTCGCCGACGACACGTTCGCATGGAAGCTCGACTCCGACGGCTCCTGGACGCGCCGCAGCGGGCGCACGCGCTCAGTGCACCGCGAGCTGATGGAGCGCGCGGCGCCGGCCGTGACCTCGGACCCGCCGAGCGACTAGGGACCGGCCGCGGGCGACCGCAGGCCGATGAGCCGCTTCAGCGCAAGCACGCGCGCGGCCGAGTCGCGCACGCGGCGCCGGAGCTCGGGCGAGCGTCGCGCACGCGCGAGCAGGCGCGGGAACACCTCGTTCCAGCTCGCCGAGCCGGTCATCAGGATCAGGTCGGCCCCGGCTCGCACGGAGCGCTCGGCGGCCACGGCCACTCCGGAGCGCGCCAGCACTGCCGCGGCCTCGAGGCTGTCCGTGACCACCACACCGCGGTAGCCCAGGCGCTCGCGGAGCAGCCCGGCGATCACCGCGGGCGACTGCGATGCGATCCGCCGGCCGTCCAGGGCCGGGTAGAGCGCGTGCGAGAGCATCACGAGCGGCACCCTGGCGCGGACCGCCGCGCGGAACGGCACCAGCTCCCGGACCTCGAGCACGGCCCGCGGCGCGGCGATCGTGACCGTGCCGTCGTCGGTGTTCACCGCGGCGGCCCCGAGGCCGGGGAAGTGCTTGGCCGTTGCGGCCACGCCCCCTGCCCTGAGGCCCGCCGTGGCCGCGACCGTGCTGGCCGCCACCTCCGCCGGCCCGCCCGCGAAGGTCCGGCCGCCGAGCGCCGCCCCGGCCGTGGCCACGTCCGCCACCGGGGCCAGGTTCACGTTGACTCCGAGCGTCTTCAGCCGGCTGCCCGCATCGCGGGCCAGCGCACGCACGTCGGCGGGACTCCCCTGCGCCGGCTGTCCCGGCTCCGGTCCGGCGAACGGCACGGTGCGGATCTCCCCGCCCTCCTGGTCCACCGCCACGAGGGCGCTCCCCCGTGCCGCCCTCTGCACGCCCCGGGTGAGCGAGCGCCACCCGGACGCGGTGGCCGCGTTGCCGCCGAACAGGATCACGCCCGCCGTCTCGCCCGCGCGCAGGCGGCGCCGCATGTAGGGCGGGACGGTCGTGCCGTCGAAGCTCGACACGAGCAGCTGACCGATCTGCCGGCGCAGGGTGAGGGCGTCCACGGGCTGCTTCGCGGCGGGGGCCTGCACCGACCGTTCCTCCGATGGGGCCGGGTCCGAATCGGAGCCCACGGCGATCCCAACCGCCAGGGCGAGCGCTCCGGCGCCCGCGAGCGCGAGCAGCCGGCGCCGCGCGGCGGGGTCGGCGGACAGGTGCACCGGTCGCTCAGCCGGCGGGGGCCTGCGCCGCGGCCGGCCTGTCCGGCGATCCGGCGACGTCCTCGGAGATGCCGGCCTGGCGACAGCCCTCCACGAGCGCCTCGAGGCCGAAGCCGTCCGCCGGGCCGAGCGCTCCCGTGCCGTGGAGCTCGCCGGCCGCCGCGCGCTCGGCGCCCCAGGCCAGGATCTTCCCCGTGAACGTGTACCCGTCCACTCCGGACACGTGCACCTGCGCGAGCTCGCGGCCCGACGCGTCGTAGGCGATCCCCACCACGTGCGAGCCGGACTTGGCCCTGGCGGCCGCGTCCGGCCCACCGGTGGAGCCCTTCACGAACCGAGCGGCGGCAGCGTCCCAGAGCCGGGCGGCGCCGGGCAGCTTCATCCCCGCGGCGGTGCCGGCCGAGAGCACCTGCATCGCGCGCGTGGCGGGGCCGAACCAGCCCAGGTAGGAGTTCACCTCGCGCAGCCCCGGGGCCAGTCGCGGGAGCGCGAAGTGCTCCGAGGTGCCGACGGAGACGCCGCTCAGCTCCTTCGGGCCGACGCGGAAGGAGCGCACGCGGCGGGCGCCGCGCTCGCTCTGCACGCGGCCGTCCCGGAACGCGAACGCGGGCGCCGACATGACTCCCGCCAGCGAGGCGCGCGTGCCGCCGCTCATCGAGCCGCTGTCGCCGGTGATGAAGTAGCCGGTGTCCACGCGCGTGGCCGCCTCGCCCGCGCGGCTGAGGGCGAGCGCCCCGGCGAGGTTGCCCGGCACCCAGTCGTAACCGAACGCGGTGACCATGGCCGACTCCTTCTGCTCGGCAGCGGCGCCGTAGCGCTCGAACACCTCGCGGATGAAGGGCGGCTCGCCGGTCGAGTCCAGGTAGTGCGCGCCCGCGGTGGACGCCGCGGCCGCCGCGGGGCCGCCCCAGCGCACGAACGGGCCGACCGTGGTCACCAGCACGTCGCCGGCCCCGACCAGCGCCGTCACGCTCGCCGGATCCGAGACGTCGGCGGCCGCCGTGTCGAGCTCTCCTCCGAGGTCGCGGGCCAGCTCCCGAAGCCGCTCCGCGCTGCGAGCCGCGAGCACGGGCCTCAGCCCACGCTCGACCATCGCCTCCGCCACCAGCCGCCCGGTGTACCCGGTCGCGCCGAACAGCACGATGCGGCCGGCCACGACTACTCCTCCGGCCGGCGCTCCTCGAGCACCTCGCGCACGCGGGCCACCGCCTCCGGCATGGCGCGCTCCATGCGCTTGAAGTCCCAGCCGGTCAGCGTGATCAGGCGCATCGGCGTCTTGGCCACCACCGTCGCGTTGCGCTTGTCGCGCTCGAGCAGGCCGTGCTCGCCGAAGAAGTCGCCGGGCCCCAGATCCGCCACGTGCTCGCCGCCTCGGAGCACCTCTGCCTCGCCCTCCTCGATGGCCAGCAGCTCGTACGAGAAGTCGCCCTCGCGGACAAGATGGCTGCCCTCCTCCACGCTCACTTCCTGCGCGAAGGGGGCGATTTCCCGGAGGTCTTCGTCAGGGACTTTCTGGAACAATGAGATCGACTTCAGTCGGCTGGGATCCACCGTTTCTCCTGGCTTCGCGAACGCCCGGCGACTCTATCCGACTGATCGCCGGCGGCGCGTGCTGCGTAAAGCTCCTCGATGACCTCTGCGCGCAAGCTCACCGTGGCCTTCGCCGCCGCACGCGGCGTCTACGCATTGGCGCTGCTCGCTGCGCCAGGGCGGATCGGCACGAGCTGGCTGGGCCCCGGCGCCGGAGCGCCGGCGGTGCACGTGGCGATCCGCGGGCTCGCCGCGCGCGACGCCGCGCTGGTGGCGGGCACGATCGACGCGGCCGTTCGCGGGCGCCCGCTGCTCCCGTGGCTGCTCGGAACCGTGGGCGGCGACCTCACCGATCTGACGGCCACGCTGGTGGCAGGGGATGCGGTGCCCCGGCGCTCGCGCCGCGGGACCGTCGCGCTGGCGGGCGGATCGGCGCTGGCCGCGGCCGCGCTGGCGATCGGAGACGCATGAGGATCGCGATCGTGGGAGCCGGGATATCCGGGCTCGTGTGTGCGCACCTCCTGCACGAGCAGCACGAGCTGACCGTGTTCGAGGCGAACGACTACGCGGGCGGCCACACGCACACGGTGCGAGTGGACACAGCCGACGAGACCCATCACGTGGACACCGGGTTCATCGTCCACAACGACCGCAACTACCCGCGCTTCGAGCGGCTGCTCGAGAGCGTCGGGGTGGCCACGCAGTCTGCGCCCATGAGCTTCTCGGTGAGCGACGCCCGCGGCGACCTCGAGTACAACGGTTCCTCCGCGAACGGCCTGTTCGCGAACCGCGCGAACCTCGTCAGCCCCTCCTTCCACCGGATGGTGCGCGACCTCCTGCGCTTCAACCGCGAGGCGCCCGCGCTGGTGGGCCTGAACGGAGCGGGTCCGAGCCTCGGCGAGTTCCTCGACGAGGGGGGCTACTCGCAGGTGTTCGTGGACCGTCTGCTGGTTCCGCAGGCGTCGGCCGTGTGGTCGGCGGACCCGGCCTCGATGTGGGAGTTCCCGGCCAGCCTGCTCGCGGAGTTCTTCGCCAACCACGGGATGTTCGGCTTCACCGGCCGCCCGGCCTGGCGGGCGGTCACCGGCGGCTCGGCGCGCTACGTGGAGCGCCTGACGCGGGACTTCGCCCACAGCCTCCGCCTCAGCACGCCCGTGACCCGCATCGAGCGGCTCGACGACCGCGTGGAGGTGACCCCCTCCGGGGGCGAGCCGATGAGCTTCGACGAGGTGATCCTCGCCACCCACTCGGACCAGGCGCTGGGCATGCTGGCCGACGCCAGCGGCGCCGAGCGGCAGGTGCTCGAGGCGATCCGCTACCAACCCAACGACGTGGTGTTGCACACCGACCGCTCGCTGCTCCCGCGCCGGCGGCGCGCATGGGCGAGCTGGAACTACCACCTCCAGGACGAGCCGGTGGGCCGGACGACCGTGACGTACCACATGAACCGCCTCCAGACGATCGATGCGGACCGCGAGTTCTGCGTGACGCTCAACCGCTCCGGCGACGTGGACCCTGCCACGGTGATCCGCGAGCTGCGCTACCACCACCCCGTGTACACGGCCGCGGCGCTGGGCGCCCAGGGCCGCTGGCACGAGGTCAGCGGGCAGCGGCGCACCCACTACTGCGGCGCCTACTGGGGCTACGGCTTCCACGAGGACGGCGTGGTGTCGGCACTGCGCGTGTGCGAGCGCTTCGGCAGGATGCTCGTATGAGCGCAAGCGCTCTGTACGAGGGACGGGTGCGCCACCGCCGCCACGAGCCCGTGGCGCACGAGTTCAGCTACCGGATCTTCCTCAGCTACCTCGACCTCGACGAGCTGCCCCAGGTGCTGGACGGGGTGGCGCTCTGGTCGGCGCGGCGCCCGGCGCCGGCGTGGTTCCGCAGGGCCGACTACATGGGCGCCGGCGGGGTGCCGCTGCGGCAGGCGGTGCACGACGCGGTGGAGGAGCGGACCGGAGTGCGCCCCCAGGGACCGGTGCGGGTGCTCACGAGCGTGCGCACGTTCGGCCACCTGTTCAACCCGATCAGCGTCTACTACTGCTTCGACCGCACGGGCGAGCACGTGGAGGCGCTGGCCACGGAGGTCACGAACACGCCGTGGGGCGAGCGTCACGTGTACGCGTGTCCCGGGCTGGACGGCCACTTCGCCAAGCGCTTCCACGTGTCGCCGTTCCTCGGCATGGACGCGGACTACCGGCTGCGCGCCAGCCTCCCCGGCGAGCGCCTTCAGCTGCACGTGGAGAGCCGGCGCGAGGAGCGCGCCCAGTTCGACGTCACGCTCTCGCTCGAGCGCCGCGAGCTCGGGCCCGGACCGCTGTTCCGCTACCCGCTCCAGTCGCTGCGCGTGGTGGCCGGCATCTACGCGCAGGCGGTCCGCCTGAAGCTGAAGGGCGCTCCCTACCACCCTCACCCCGCGCGATGATCGCGCGCGCCACAGCCTCCGCGGTGCTTCGCCGGATGCGTGCCGGGAGGCTCGTGGTGGTCGAGGGCGAGCGCAGGCACGCGTTCGGTCCCGACCACGCATCGCTGGACGCGACGATCCACGTGCACTCGCCCCGCTTCTGGGGAGCGCTGCTGCGCGGCAGCTCGGGGCTGGCCCGCTCGTACGCGGCCGGTGAGTGGGACTCGCCCGACATGGTGAGCCTGGTCCGGATCGGAGCCCGGGAGATGCCGCGGCTCGATCGGCTGCGCCGGCCCTTCGTGCCGGTCCGCAACGCCCTCAGCCGGGTGCCGCTCAACTCTCGCTCGGGGGCGCGCAAGCACGTGGCCGCTCACTACGACCTCGGCAACGACCTGTTCGAGCTGTTCCTCGACAAAACGATGACCTACTCCTGCGCCGTGTTCGACGCCGCCGACGCGGACCTCCTCGAGGCACAGGAGCGAAAGCTCGATCTCGTCTGCCGGAAGCTCGACCTCGGGCCGGACGACCACGTGCTCGAGATCGGCACCGGCTGGGGCTCGTTCGCGCTGCACGCCGCGGGCCGCTACGGCTGCCGTGTGACGACCACCACGATCTCGGCCGAGCAGCACGCGAGGGCCGTGGAGCGAGTGCGCGAGGCCGGCCTGTCCGATCGCGTGGAGGTGCTCGGACACGACTACCGCGAATTGAACGGGCGCTACGACAAGCTCGTGTCGATCGAGATGATCGAGGCCGTGGGCTGGCAGTACTTCGACGAGTTCTTCAGCCGCTGCAGCGAGCTCCTGCGCCCCGATGGCTCGATGCTGCTCCAGGCGATCGTGGTGGACGACGCCGCCTACGAGGCCGAGAAGGCCAGCCGCAGCTTCATCCGCGAGCTCGTGTTCCCGTCGGGGTGCCTGCCGTCGCTCGCCGTGATCGACGACTCCGTGCGGCGCGTGACCGACATGCGGCCGGCCCGCCTGGATGACATCACCACGCACTACCCCGAGACACTGAGGCGCTGGCGCGAGCGCTTCGTCCAGGCGGCGGCCGACGCGGCGCGGCTGGGCTACGACCGCCCGTTCCGCAGGCTCTGGGAGCTCTACTTCGCCTACTGCGAGGGCGGCTTCCGCGAGCGCAGAATCCGCGTGGTTCAGCTGGAGCTGGCCAAGCCGGGACACCGCACCGCGCGCGAGTCCCGCGGCCGCACCCTGGAAGCGCTGGCCGCACGGGAGTAGGCTCGCCCGCAGTGGCGGAGCTGCGGTTTCGCGTCGGAGCGATCTTCCCGGCGGACAACCCGACGGCCCGCTACGTGATGGCGATCTCGATCGTGCTGGGCGACCTGCGCACCGCGGCCGCTCAGGCGGCGCGCACCGATGTGGCCGAGCACGAGCGGCTGTACTTCCGCCGTCTGCTCGCCCTCCACGTGCGTGAGGGGCTCTGCCTAGCCGTCACGGAGTACCGCGAGCGCGACGACGTGCGGCGATTCGTCGCGATCCTCCCGGACGAGGCGCAGGCGGCCCGCGCCGAGCTCGAGCACGCCCACCTGACCGCGCCGGACGACGGAAGCTTCTCCTGCTCGCGCCTGACCGGCGACAGCGGACGTCTCGCGGCCGCGATGGAGCGCCTCGCGGAGGTGGAGAGCGGGCTATCGCTGGCTGACGAGGAGCGACGTGCCGACTACGCCGACCTCGTGGTCGAGACGCTGGCCGGCGCCGCGGCCACGGACGCCGTGATCCCCCGCCTGCTCACCTTTCTAGAGCATGCGGAGGCGGCGTGGCTGCGGCCGTGGCGGGGGTAGCGGTCTCGACGCGATCGCGTCCGTTGCCCTTCGCGGTGTAGAGCGCCCGGTCCGCGGCGCGCAGAGCCTGCTCCGGCTCGCCTGCATCCTCCGGAATGACGGCCACGCCGAAGCTGGCCGTGACCCTCCGGCTGTCTCCCTACACACGTGAGCGCAAGAATGTGCTCGACCACTGCGTGAGGGGAGTCTCGATGGGGAAGCTCGACGGAAGCTGTTTGTGCGGGGCCGTGACATACGGCTGTGACGCCGACCCGGTGGCCACGGCCGTGTGCCACTGCACCGAGTGCCAGAAGCAGACGGGTACCTCCTTCTCGGTGCTCGTGGCGGTGCCGCGCGACGCGCTGGAGGTGAATGGAGAGAGCATCGCCTCGTTCACGACCGTTGGGACCGACTCCGGCCAGGATGTGTCCCGGCAGTTCTGCCGCGACTGCGGCTCGCCGATCGTGAGCCTCGCGGACGCCATGCCGCAGGTGGCCTTCATCAAGGCGGGCACGCTCGACGACACCTCCTGGCTCGAGCCCACGCTCCACGTCTGGTGCGACTCGAAGCAGCCCTGGGTCCCGCTCGAGGGTCAGACGGAGGCGCTGCTCCCCCGCGGCGTGCCCGCCTGAGCAGTCCTCAGGGGCCTGCGAGCACGGGATCGGCGCCCGATTCGCAGCAGATGAGTGCGGCGCGCTCCAGGGCGGCCACGCGATGGTGGCGCACGGCCAGCAGCTCGGGGTCGGTGGCCAGCGCAGCGAAAGCGGCGAGCGACGGGTACCAGACGGCGATCACCTCGTCGTAGCGGTCGGTCTCGTCACCGACCACCGTGCGCTTCGACGCCGTGTGCCAGAGGATCCGGCCGCCCACTCGCTCGAGCACGGCGGCGGCCACGGCGCCGTAGCGCATGTACGCCTCCTGACCGGACACGTCGATGGACTCCCCGCCGGGCGGGTCTTCCGCGTACTCGGCGCGCTCGCGGTAGTTGTTCAGGTTCAGCATCACCACGGGTCCGTCGGAGTCGCCGCCCGCGATGGCGGCCACCTCGGAGAACTGCCGCTCGTCCGGCTCGATCGGCGTCATGCCGGCGCCTGCGCGAACGCCTGGAGCATGGCGTCGACGATCTGCGGTCCACGATCCTCCTGGAGGAAGTGGGCGCCCCCCTCGATCCGCACCTGCTCCCCTGCGGTCGGGATCAACTCGGTGAACCGCTCGCCCGCCCTCGGGAACGGGAACACCGGGTCGGTGTCCGAGAAGGCCACGAGCGCGGGCTTGTCCCAGCGCCCGAGAGCATCCCGCGTGGCCACCATCTCCGCCACGCCCTGGTCTTCCATGGTAAGCGGCACCAGCAGCGGGAAGCGCTGCGCGCCCGCCTTGCTCTCCGGCGTCGGGAACGGCGCCTCGTAGGCGGCCACCACCTCCGGAGGGAGCTCGGTCGTGGTGGCGCCCTGGATGATCGTGCCGATCGGCAGATCGGGAGTGCGCTCGGCGAACTCGCGCCACGCCATGAAGCCCTTGCTCACCCGGCCGGTGAAGAGCCCGGTGTTCAGGATCACGAGCCGCGCCACCCGGTCCTCGTGCTCCACCGCCCAGCGGAGGCCGATCGGCCCGCCCCAGTCCTGGACCACCACCGTCACGTCCTCGAGGTCGAGCTGGTCGATGTGGCGGCTGACCACCTCCACGTGGCGATCGTAGGTGTACCAGCCCTGGTCGGTGGGCTTGTCGGAGCGCCCGAAGCCGACGAGGTCGGGGCAGACCACCCGGTGGCCGGACTCCACGAGCCGGTCGAGCATGTGCCGGTAGAGATAGCTCCAGCTCGGCTCCCCGTGGAAGCAGAGCACGGTGGAGCCGCTGCCCTCGTCGAGGTGATGGAGGCGCAGGCCGTCGACCTCCACGTAGTGCGGCTCGTAGCCGTAGCCGGGCAGGTTCTCGAAGCGCTCGTCGGGGGTTCGGAAGACGTCCATCGGCCAGTCCTTTCGTCAGCGGCGGATTACCGCGTCCCAGATCTCGGTCAGGGTCTGCGCCGCGGTCTCGGGGGATACGCGCGGCTCGCGCCCGAACACGTCCAGCAGGTAGCTCACGTTCATCAGGTTCAGCGCCCGCGCGGTCTCGGCCAGATCGGCCGGGGGGTTCCGGCCGAGGGCTGCGGCGTCGCGCAGCGACTGCTCGGCGAAGTCGTCGAAGCGCTGCCGCAGCACGGCGTAGTCGCGCGCGATCTGCTCGTCCTCGGCCGCGGCCTCCGTGACGCAGCGAATCAGCGGGCCGTGCCGCTGGAACACCACCGCCGCCGCCTGCACCGCTCGGCCCACCGCCTCCGGATCCACGTCGGCCCGCGCCTGGGCGAGGCTCCGCTGCGCGTCGTAGAGCTCCTCGATCGCCTCCCGGCTCGCGCGCAGGAGCAGGTCCGCCATGTCGTCGAAGTGGCGGTAGAAGATCGTGCGTCCGATCCCCGCCTCGCGCATGACCTCGTCCACGCTCAACTCGGAGTACGCGCGCTTGCGGACCAGCTCGGTGGCGGCCGCGACGATGCGGTCGCGGCTCTGCTTGCGATTCTGGCGCGCCCGGAGCCGCGCTGGTGTCGGCGTGGATGCTGGCGCCATGCGAGGCGGCATCATACAGATGTTGACACTGTGTGACACACTCTGTACGCTCGCGCCCGGCCCGGTGTCCTCGAGGAGAGTGGCGGTATGCGGCGAGCGACGTGGATGGTGCTGATGGCTGCAATCGGCGCGCTGGTCCTGCCCGCGGTGGCGCAGGCGCGCCCCGCCACGGCGGCGAAGGACGGCCGCCCGAACATCCTCGTCGTGATGACCGACGACCAGGCCACGACGGACCTGAAGCACATGCCGAACGTCAAGCGCCTGCTGGCCCGGCAGGGCACGACCTTCGCCGACGCGGTCGACTCCTTCCCGCTCTGCTGCCCCGCTCGCGCAACCTTCATCACCGGGCAGTACGCCCACAACCACAAGGTCATGGGCAACTTCTGGCCCTACGGCTGGTACGGCATGAAGGGCCGCGCCAACACCCTTCCGAGCTGGCTGCAGAAGGCCGGCTATCGCACGGCGATGATCGGCAAGTGGCTCAACGGATACGGCGCGCGCGACGGTCACGGCGAGGTGCCGGCCGGGTTCGACATCTGGCGCGGCCTGCTCGATGTGTCGGCCTACGACTACTACAACTACGTGATGAACAGCGACGGCGACCTCCGGACCTGGGGGGACGCCGACTTCGCGCGCAAGCTCGTCGAGT
Source organism: uncultured Thermoleophilaceae bacterium (assembly GCA_963764665.1). Lineage (GTDB taxonomy): Bacteria > Actinomycetota > Thermoleophilia > Solirubrobacterales > Thermoleophilaceae > JACVRW01. The sequence continues at coordinate 14,598 of CAVXTL010000018.1, forward strand.
TCGCGAAGATCCAGGTGATCCGCAATGACGCGGGCGCGTCGGGCGTGTTCAGAGCGCTGAGCGACACCTTCGGGCCCGGCCCCTACGACTACTGGGGGGCGCAGAACCCCGAGGAGTACTCCCCCGACGTGACCGGCGCGATCACCGAGGACCTCGTCCGCTCCCAGAGGAAGTCCAAGAAGCCCTTCTTCATCTGGTGGTCCCCGGCCGCGCCGCACCGCGAGGACGTGGCGGTCGCGCTCATGGGGCGCAAGGGACCCGACCCGCGTCCCGCCCCGCGCTACGAGGCCAAGAGCAAGCGGTACAAGCTCCCGCGGCCGCCCAGCTTCAACGAAGCCGACATCTCGGACAAGCCGTCGAACGTGACTTCGAAGGCGCCGCGGCTGACCGCGGCGCAGGTCCAGCAGCTCCAGCTCAACTACGAGGGCCGGGTGGGCTCGCTGCTCGCCGTGGACGACCACGTGAAGAAGCTCGTGGGGATCCTGCGGAAGACCGGGCAGCTGAAGAACACCCTGATCATGTTCCTGTCCGACAACGGCTGGCTCCAGGGCCAGCACCGGATCCCGGGCGACAAGTTCCTCCCCTACGAGGAGTCGCTGCGCGTCCCGCTGATCCTGCGCGGGCCCGGCGTGCCCGCCGGCCGTACCGTGCGCGGCCAGGTGGCCAACATCGACTTCGCTCCTACGCTCCTCGACGCCGCCAGGGCGCGCCCGGGGCGGACCATGGACGGCGTCTCGCTGCTGCCCACGACCCGCAACCCGCGCAAGCGACCGAACCGCGTCATCCAGATCGAGGCCCCGGCCCCGCTCTTCAGGGGCAATCTCCCGGCCAACCAGTGGGACCGCCCCTACAAGGGAGTGCGCACCGACCGCTACACCTACGTCGTCTACAACGAGACCGGCGACCAGGAGCTGTACGACCGGCGCAAGGACCCGTACCAGCTGCGGAACGTGGCCGCCGTGGGCTCGTACGCCAAGGTGAAGAAGGCGCTCGCGCGGAAGCTCGCCAGGCTCGACAGCTGCAAGGGCCGCTCCTGCATGGTCAAGCCGTGAGGGCCGCCGTTCTCGTAGGCGCCGCCGCCCTCGCGCTGGCCGCGGCCCCGGCGGCCGGCGCTGCCACGCTGCCCGGCCTGCACAACGCACGCTACTGCGAGATCCTCGAGCTCAAGGGGGCCCTCCCCGACGCCACGGTCACGGTCTGGAACACCATCGGGCTGAACCGCTGCCCGGCCAGCTGGTGGAACGCCTTCGACGCCGGCGAGCTGGCGAAGGAGCGCGGCGCCACGGTGGTCCTGCTCAACGGCCCGCGCTACTTCCTGATGGACTCGGTCACCGCCACGCCGGGCCGGGTGCGCTCCTTCCACGGGGAGAAGATGCGGAGGGTCGCCACGATCCCGATCCACAGCGCCGCCGACCTCGCCCGGACCCCGTACACCGACCGCGTCGTCAAGCGCCGCAACACCTGGACGTGGAACCGCGGCCGGGTGGTGTACGAGCTGGTGGCGCCGGGAGGCGACGTCTACGTGATGCAGGCCTACGCGCAGATCGTGGACCCCAAGCAGCGGATCGGGAAGCTGCGCTCGCTCGGGAGCCGGCTGGACCTGCCGCCCGGGTGGCGCTACCGCGTCCGCCGCCTGCGCGCCGAGCTCAACGTCAAGCCGATCAAGGGCAACGCCACGATCGTCCAGGACGAGCTCCAGAACACCTACCAGCTGTACAAGAGCACGCGCCGGGCCGGGCCGCGCAAGCGCCGCGCCGTCAGCCTCGCGGGCCGGACGCGCATGGTCGCGCCGGACACGCCCGGAACCATCCAGGACGAGGGCACCGTCACGAGCACGCCGTTCGGTGCCGGCTCGGTCAAGCTGGTGGGCTCCCTCGCGAACGCTCGCTTCACCGGCACCTTCCGGCTCCTCTTCAAGAAGGGATCGGTCTTCGGCACCGCCGAGCTGCCGTTCACGATCGCGGGGAACGCGATCGACTTCCGCGGCACCGTGCGCTTCACCGCCGGAACCGGCGCCTACCGGGGCATCTCGAGCGGCGCTCTCCAGGCCCACGACACCAACACCCTCGACGGCCAGAACGGCGTGATCTCGGTCGAGGGCTTCGCGACCTACTAGCGGCGCGCCGTCAGAGACTCGGCAGGGCCGGCTGCACGGTGCCGCTGTCCGCGCACGCATGCTCGAGCACGTGCCGCAGCCGCTCGAGCTCCTGCTCCGCGGCCCTGGTCCGCCCGCGACCCGTGTGCTTGCCGACCAGGTTGAGCGCCTCGTCGGGATCGCTCTCGAGGTCGTAGAGCTCGAACTCCGGCGGCGTGTGGCCGGACGGGTCGAGGTACACGGCGTACTTCCAGCGCGAGTCGCGAACGCAGCGAATCCGGTTGGGCTGGCCCGACACGTTCTGGAAGGCGGTGCCGGCCTGGTGGTCGTCGTAGGTGAAGAGCACCGCGTCGCGCACGCCCTCGCGCTCTCCCCGTGCGATCGGTCCGAGGTCGCGGCCGTCGAAGCGCTCGGGGTCGCCGGGGCGGCCGCTCAGCCCGAGCAGCGTGGGCACCAGGTCCACGAGCGACACCAGCGCGTCGCTCTCGCGCGGCTCCGGGAAGAGCTGGGGGTTCGAGATCACGAAGGGAACCCGGATCGACTCCTCGTAGGCGTTGAACATCTTCTGCCGCAGCCCGCCGTGCGACATGCCGAGCTCACCGTGGTCGGAGATCCGGGCGATCACCGTGCGCGAACGCAGCGACCCCGGGTCGCCCGGGTCGCCGAGCGCGGCCAGCAGACGCCCGATCTTCTCGTCCACCACCTTGTGCAGGTAGGCGTAGAAGTCCACGTAGTTCTGCTGGGCCGCCCGGTCGTCGAGCCCGCCGATGTAGGCGGTCTGCCCGAGCTTCATCAGGGAGTGCACGGTCGGCTTGTCGCGCAGGTCCTCGTCCACCGTGGCCGGCAGGGGAACGCCGAGCCCGCGGAAGTCGGCCTCCGAGTACCCGCCCTCCACGAACGAGGACGGGTAGCCGAGCACATCGTGCGGGTTGACCAGCGAGAACACCAGGCAGAACGGCTCGGGCAGGTCGGCACGGCCCAGCCACCTCTCCATCTGGCGCGTGTAGTCCTCGTCCCAGCCCTCGTGCGTGGTGCCCGCGTTCCCGCCGCCGAACGTGGCTGCCTTGGCGTCGCCGCCCGCGTCCGGGGGCTCCCATTCGGCGAACCCGTAGTCGCGCTCGATCCGCTCCGAGTCCGCCGCGCTCCAGCCGTCGCCGCCGACCGGCTTCGAGAGGTGCCACTTGCCCTTGAACGCCACGTGGTAGCCGCGCTCGCGCAGCAGCGACGCCAGCGTATCGGTGCCGGCCCTCAGCTCGGGCTCGTTGCCGCTCTTGGGGCCGAGCCGCAGCGCGCTCTTCACGAAGCGATTGGCCAGCCGGCTGCGCGGGACCTCGCCGCTGACGCCCAGCCGCGCGACCGTGCGCAGCACGTGGGGCACGTTGGCCTGGTCGGGGAACAGGTCCCCGTGGGTCATCGTGAGCGTGACTCCGTGCCGGGAGGGATACGTGCCGGTGAGGAACGTGGCCCGGCTCGGCGAGCACATGGCGGTGGCGGTGAAGGCCCGCGTGAAGCTGATTCCCGTACGGCGCAGCTCGGTGTCGTTCGGCATCAGCTGCGCCAGCCAGGCCGGATCCTCGGGCCAGTGCTGGGGCGCGCGCTGCTGATCGGTGATCAGCACGACCATGTTCGGTGGCCGCTCGGGCATAGGCTCAGAGCCGTCCGTCGACCTTGGCCAGGCCCTGGGTGAGGGTGCGCTCGATGCCCGCCCTGACGATCGGCGCCACGCCCGGCACCCGGGAGGAGATGCGGATCCGGTAGTTCAGGTGGCTGCCACCGCCGGGCAGCGCCGCGAAGCGCATGACCCCGACGTGGTCGCGCAGCGGCGTTCCCTTCGTGATGCGGTACTCGATCAGCTCGCCTGGCTCGAAGCGCGTGACGGTCTCCTCGAACGGCGCGGTGGGCCCTATCCGCATCTCCCGCCGCGAGCCGACGCCGTTGCGGTCGGGCTGCCCGTCCTCCAGGCGCTTGACCTTCGCACCGAACACCTCGGAGAGGTTCTCGTGCTCGCTGAGGTGGCCGAACACCCGGTCCACCGGTGCGGAGAAGTCCCGATCGACGTTGACCCAGAGGGCGCGCACGGCGCGAGCATGCCGCAAACGGAGCGTCCCGTGCTTTCAGGCATACCGGTAGCTACTGTGCGCCGCCGTGCTTCAAACGGCTCGCCACCTGGCCCTCGTCTCGGTTTGCGTCCTCGGGCTCGCCGTCGCCTCCTGCGGCGGCGAGGAGTCCGACTCGCCCAGTTCCGGTAACGGCCGCGACTCGGCGTTCGAGCGTTCGGTGCGCGACGCCCAGGACGTCTCCGCCTCGGATTTCCCGTCCCCCGGCCGCCAGACGCTCCGCGAGCTCGGGAGCACGGTGGGCGCCGTGCAGGTTGGACTCGCCAGCTCGGAGTTCACCTCCGGGGAGAACCGGTTGGCCTTCGGCGTGATCGCCAGGGACAACCGCTTCATCTACGGCAAGAGCGCCGTATACGTGGCGTCAACCCCCGACGAGGTGCCCGAGGGCCCCTTCCCCGCCCCCGCCGACCCCCTCGTGATCGAGCCGCCGTTCCGCAGCCGCAACGCGGCGGCGGAGGGCGACACCATCGCCGCGATCTACGCCGCCAAGCTCGACCTGCGCCCCGGCCGCTATGCGGTGCTCGTGGTGACCAAGACCTCCCAGGGGCTGGTGGGCGGCTCGGCCTACATCAGAGTCAAGCGCTCCAGCCCGATCCCGGCGGTGGGCGATCGCCCGCCGAGCGTCGAGACCGAGACCATCGCCTCCGCGGGCGGCAACGTCGAGGCCATCGACACCCGCGTGCCTCCGGACGACATGCACGAGGAGAACTTCGCGGACGTGCTGGGCGAGAAGCCCGTGGTCCTGCTGTTCGCAACACCGGCCCTGTGCCAGACACGCGTGTGCGGTCCGGTCACGGACATAGCCGCACAGCTTCAGAAGGAGTACGGGGACCGCGCGACCTTCATCCACCAGGAGGTCTACGAGGACAACAAGGTCCAGAACGGGCTCCGTGAGCCGCTCCGCCAGTTCAACCTCAGGACCGAGCCCTGGCTGTTCACCTTCAACGCCCAGGGCGAGGTGGCCGCCCGCCTCGAGGGCTCCTTCGGAACCGAGGCGTTCCGTCAGGCCGTCGAAGCCGCGCTCGACTGATCGGCGGCATACTGCGCGGACGATGTCGCAGGAGAACGTCGAGATCGTGCGCAGCGCCTACGCGGCTCTGGCCGAGCACGGCGTCGAGGCGGTGCTCGCCTACGCCGACCCCGAGTTCGAGGGCACGACTCCGGCCGAGCTTGCCACCGAGCCGGGCACGTACCGCGGCCACGATGGCGTTCGCCGCTGGTTCGGCTCCTTCGGGGACGCGATGGAGGGGATCCACCTCGCGGGCCAGGAGTTCACCGCGGCCGGCGACAAGGTGCTCGTGGACACGACGCTGCACGCGCGTGGGCGGGCGACGGGGATAGAGACCGAGCAGCACGCCTACGTGGTCTGGACCCTCCGCGACGGGCTGGTCACGAGAGCGGAGACGTTCGCCGAGCGGGGACCGGCGCTCGAAGCCGCGGGGCTTCAGGAGTAACGCCGGTCCCCCGACGCTCAGGCGGGAACCGGGATCGGCTCCATCGTCAGGACGGACTCGCCGATCGGCTGCACCGGCTCGTCGAACCTCGAGGTCACGTCGGCCTCCGAGAAGAAGCCGACGACCTTCAGGGTCTCGTCGCCGATGTTCCTCACCGCGTGCGGAACCATCGCCGGGATTACGGCGAGGTCACCGGCGCTGACCACGCCGCGCTCGTCGCCGACCTCGGCCTCGGCGGTGCCCGCGACGATGTAGAGGATCTCCTCCGGGCTGTCGGTGTGGCGCCCGACGCCCTTACCCGGCTCGATCTCGAAGTAGACGACGGCTCCGCCCTCGGTGCCGGCTGCCCTGTTGAGCGGGAAGTTGACGTGCACGCGGACGTTCTCGGCATCGCTGTCGAGCCAGGTCTCCACGAGATGCAGCGTGTTGGTGTTGACGGTGAGCATTGCGAGCCTCCTTTGAGAGAACAGCAGTGTGTTGTGAAATGAGGGTAACACCGCCGCGTCGTCGCTGTCAAGAGTTCACTGCACATTCGTGTATCCTGAAAGTGAGATGGCCCGCAAGTACGAGCTCAGGCAACGCGCCGACGCGATGGAGGAGACGCGCCGGCGGATAACCGAGGCCGCGGTGGAGCTGCACGGGAGCATCGGTCCTGCCCGCACGACGGTCACAGCCGTGGCCGAGCGAGCGGGCGTTCAGCGCCACACGGTCTACCGGCACTTCCCCACCGATGCCGAGCTGCTCGCCTCGTGCTCGGGGCACTTCGCCGCCCTCCACCCGTGGCCGGACACCGAGGCGTGGAGCCGGATCGACGACCCGGGCGAACGCCTGGCCACGGGCCTGGACGAGCTCTACGGCTGGTACGAGGAGACCGGCGGGATGTGGACCCGCGTCCTGCGCGACCGTGAGCTGGTCGAGGCGATTCAGCCGGTCCTCCAGCCATTCCACGACTACCTCGACCGCTGCGCCGGCACCCTGTCAGCCGGTTGGGGTCTCCGCGGGCGCCGCAAGCGCGTCCTCGAAGCCTCGATCCGCCACGCCGTCGAGTTCCCGACCTGGCAGTCGCTGGTGGGCAGCGGCGGCATCTCGCGGTCCGAGGCCGTGAGCCTCATGACCGCGCTCGCCACGGCCGGGGCTAGCCGAACGTGAACGCGTAGGCCTCGGCGCCGGCCTCCAGGAACCTGATCTCCAGCGTCCGCTCGCGGATCGCGCCGTGCTCGCGCACTAGCTGGTAGAGCCGGCCCTCCCGAAGCACGCCGTTTCCCTCCTCGTCCACATCCACGCCGTGTGCCGGGCCGGGCGCGTCGCCGTCGAGGAGCACGCGGAAGGGAATCGGATCGCGCGCTCCGGGAGCGAGCACGAGGTGGGCGTCCCGCGCGTGGAACCGGAAGACGATGCTGCCGCCGGCCTGGTCGAGCACTACGTTCTCGCGCCCGATCGTCCACTCGCCGTCGAGCCCCCAGTGATTGCTGCCCAGCTGCTCGGGTGACGCGAAGCGCTCGCTGCGCCAGGTGCCGAGATACGTCTCCGGCGTCCGCAGGTGGTCCCAGTCGGCCTCGGCCTCCACGCCGAGCCCTTCCACGGAGACGAGCTCGCGCTCGATGCCGAGCAGCTCCTGGATCACGCGCTCCGATTCCTTGTAGCGCCCTTCGCCGAAGTGGTGGTCGCGGATGATGCCGTCCGCGTCCACGAAGTAGAGCGCCGGCCAGTAGTGGTTGGCGAAGGCGCTCCAGACCTCGTAGTCGTTGTCGACCGCGACCGGATAGTCGATCGCTCGCTCGTCCGTCGCCTGCCGCACGCCGTCGATGTCGTGCTCGAACGAGAACTCCGGCGTATGGACTCCGATCACGACCAACCCGTCGCCCCGGTAGGCCTGCGACCACTCGCGGACATAGGGCTCCTGGCGCAGCCAGTTGATGCACGTCCAGGTCCAGAAGTTCACGAGGACGACCCTGCCCCGCAACCCGGCAGGACCGAGCGGCTCCGAGTTGACCCACCCGGTCGCTCCGTCGAGCGAGGGCAGGTGCACGCGGCCGGACACGGTTACGCAGCCAGAAGCTCGCCGAGGGCGTCGCCGATCGCCAGCCGCAGGTCCGGATCCGGATCGGGCAGGCTGATCGCCTTGCCCGTGGCCGCGGCAATCGCGCCGGGCAGGTCCGCCGGATCCTCCACCAGCTGAGCGAGACCCAGGTCGGCCAGTTGCCGGGCGAACAGCAGCTGGTGATCGTCCACCGCCTCGCCGAAGCGCCTCAGCCTCGGCACCACGATCGGGAGCTTACCGTGGTGGAGAGCCACCCCGACGCTGCCCACACCGGCGTGGGTGACCACCACGCGCGCCGCTCGAACCTGGTCGCAGACCTCCTGGTAGGTCATGAAGTCGTGGCAGTCGGTGCCCGGGGCGTCCAACCCGGACGAGCCGCGCTGGAGCACCACGCGCTCGGCGTCCGCCAGCCGGCCCGCGGCACCCACCAGCCTGTCGAATCGGGCCTCGTTGGTCCCCACCATCACGAAGACGCCGCCGGCGCTTTGAGTCTCGGCGCCCGCCCGCTCCGGCGGCAGCTGGAGCACGTTCCCGGCGTAGACCGCCGATCCCCAGCGCTCGGCGAGCTCGGGCCACTGGGCATATGTCCGGCTGGCGATCGGAGCGATCATCCGGCCGCTCAGAGATGGCCGGTCCACGCGACCCGCACACTCGAGATACACGACCCGTGAGCCCCTGAGCCGCGCCACCCACGCGAACGGGACCGCCACCCCGGCGCCGCTCGTGAGCACCACCCGCGGGCGGAGGCCCCTGAGCACGCCCCAGGCCATGCGCAGGTTGCGGAGGAGATTGGGAACGTTGCGGTTGGTCGGACCGTGAGCGAGGAGAACCCTCTCGTCGCCGAGAAGGGACAGGACGTCGGCTCGGTCGAGGCTGACCCAGACCCGCGAGCGGCCGCTCCACGCCTCCCGGACCGCAAGCAGGTCCATGAGGTGACCGCCGCCCGAGCAGACCATGAGCAGATCCGTGCGCTCGACCTCCACCCGGCGCCCCCGGGCCTCGGCCCAGGTGCGCACGAGGTGGCGCGGCGACTGGCGGCGTCGCACGTGAGCCCGCACCGCCGGGTCCGGACACCGGGACCGGCGGCGAAGCGCCGAAAGCAGGTACCCGGCGGCGATCGCCGGCGCCACCGGCTCCTCACGCGCGTGCCAGGCAGCCCGTGCGGTGAGGTAGGACATGCGGTAGCCCATGTAGTGCGCCGCCTCCCCCTCGGCGAGGCGGGCCCGCAGGCGCCCCTCTCGATCTCCGATGCAGCGGTGGTGACGGAAGTGCAGGTCGCGCAGTACGAGCGTGGTCCAGCCGCGCAGAATCGCCGTGACCTCGTCGACCCCGTCCCAGCCGAGGCGGGGCTCGAGGGGCAGGACGTCGCGCCAGCAGTCCCAGCGGTAGGTCCGGGCCTGAGCCTCGACGCTGGTCCCGGTGAGGTGCCGTTGCCGCCAGATTCCGTCGCGGGGCTCGCAGCGGCTCCCGCTGGCCAGGCCGAGTGCCGGATCCTCGGCGAACGCAGCACCGATCCGGTCGAGGTAGACCGGGGGCAGCGACACGTCGGCATCGAGCTTGGTCACCAGGTCGGGTCGCCCTGACGCAGCAGACACACCGGCCTCGAGGGCGACCAGGTCCCGTCCCTGCCGCCTCCCGTGCCGGAGCGACCCCGGTGCCGGTGGGAGCGCCACCAACCTGATCCAGTCGGTGCCGGCGGCAAGCTCGGCAGCCAGGGCCGCGGTCCCATCGGTGGAACCGTCGTCCACGATGATCCACTCGCTCGGCCTCGCCGACTGGGCGAGGATGGACTCGGCAAGTCGCGGGAGGCTGCCCTCCTCGTTCCTCGCAGGCGTTATGAGCGCGTGGCGAAGCTGAGCCGTCACGAAGCGAGCCTGGCCAGCTCGGTCCCGCCCCGGCGGGACGCCAGCACGTCCTCGATGATGGCGTCGAAGCTGCGCACCGGCTTCCAGCCGAGCACCTCCGCCGCCCGGCCGATGTCGGGCAGGCGATGGCGAGGGTCGGCGCCGCCCGAGCGAGCGGGGACGTGGCGGATCGGGGAGCGCGACCCGGCGGCCGCGCGCACGCGGCGGGCAAGGTCCACGATCCGCGTCTCGTCCGGGCTGCCCACGTTCAGCGTCTGTCCCACCGCGCCCGGCGCCTCCACGGCCCGAGCCAGGGCCTCCACCACGTCGAGCACGTGCGTGAAGCAGCGGGACTGACGGCCGTCGCCGTGCATCACCAGCGGGAGCCCGGCCAGCGCGGCGTCCGCGAACCGCGGCAGCACCATCCCCTGGTCGGCCGGCTGGCGCGGGCCGACGGTGTTGAACAGGCGGATGACGGTGACCGGCAGTCCGCGCTCCGCGGCCAGCGCCGCCGCCCGGACCTCTCCTATCGCCTTGGCTGCGGCGTAGGAGGACCGGGGATCGGTGGCCGAGTGGAGCTTGAGCGGACCGTCCTCCGACATAGGCCGGCCGCCGCCGTCGCCGTACACCTCGGAGCTGGAGGCCAGCAGCGTCCGCCTGCCGAGCCGGGCCGCCGCCTCCAGGACGACGCTGGTGCCCTCGACGTTCGTTCTCATCGAGGCCAGCGGACTGGCCACGATCCTGTCCACCCCCACGGCGGCGGCGAGATGCACCACCACGTCGTGCTCGCGCACGAGCTGGCCCACCAGCATGGCGTCGAGAATCGATCCCTCCACGAGGCGGAACTCGGGGTGGCCGGCGAGATGGGCCACGTTCGCCAGCGCACCGGTGGAGAGGTCGTCGAGGGCGGTGACCCGAGCCCCGGTCGCCAGCAGCCGCTCGGTCAGGTGTGAGCCGACGAAGCCGGCCCCGCCCGTGATCAGGAACCCGCGCGGGCGACGGGAGCGCTGCACGGTCGATGCCGGCGATGTACGGATGGGCTTGTCCATGGCGGCTGTCCGGAGGCCATCCGTGCCTCCGGATGAGCGACCCTACGTAGGCCCGTCGGGCCCCGCATCTGCCGAAGGTCGAGGTTTCCCGATTGGTCGCAGCACGCAGTAGGTCGACCCCAGGCTCGTCGCATCGCCGGGGTCGTGATGAACGTGGGGCGCGTGCAGGCCGCAGGCGCGTGCGTCGGCGGCGAGGTCCTCGGGGCTGACCCGGTGGTAGGTCAGCACAGCGGGTGCGATGGGGCGACTGGTCAGGCGTCCCGCGCTACGCCGATGGACGCTGCGCTTCCAGGTGACCTGCGCGCCGCCCTCCGTCTCGGTCACGGCCAGTTGCTGGCAGACGAAGGTTCGTCCGCGAGCGCGTAGGCGCTGGCGTGGCGCGGGCGTGGCGCACTCGCGCAGCACCTCGTCGACGTCCACGATCGCGACCACGGCCAGGCCGCTCACGGCCAGGTGGCGCGCGATCACGCGCAGGAGCGCCTGCCGCTCGCGCCGGCCGCCGATCGTCTGCGCCAGGCCAATGGGCGCGATGATCAGGTCGAAGCTTCGGCCGAGGTCGAGCTTGGTCGCATCACCCAGCACGGGCGTGACCGACAGCCCGCGCGCCTCGGCACGGCGGACCAGCTCTTCGAGCAATGGATCGTCGAGGTCGTTCGCCCAGAGATCCGTCAGCCCGGCCAGCTCGAGCGCGACCCTGCCGGTGCCCGCTCCCAGCTCGAGGGTCGAGCCGGCCCGCTCGGGCCAGCTCGCAGTAGGACGGGAGGTCCTCGGTGCGGCCACCCTGCTGGAGATCGTGGAAGACGATGCTCTCGGTCCTTCGAGGCGGGGTCTGCCCGGGCACCGCCAGACCCTAGTTCTTGCGATGCATGCCGATCTCATCCGATCGAGGTGATGCGAGCGGAGCGGCGGCGCGAAACGATCGCCGGATGGCTCGTGCACTGATCGCCGGGGCAGTCTGCGTTGCTCTCTGTGCGGCGCCGTCCCAGGCGGCCGCGGACGTGGACTACGGCCCGATCTCCCACAAGGGGCTGCACAAGGTGGGTGCGACGTCCACCGGTCTCAAGCTGGGGCTCCAGATCGGCCTGATCGCCAACAACTCGGGCGTTCAGAAGGCGGCGAAGTCCGCCAGCAACCCGTCGTCCTCGTCGTACGGGAAGTACCTCTCGCTGTCGAAGCTCCAGAGCAAGTACGGGGCCACCTCGTCGAAGCGCAAGGCCGTGGTGAACGCGTTCAAGTCGAAGAGCGTCACGGCCAAGGTCGACGTGACCCATCTGAGGGTGAGCGCGACCTTGTCGGTTGGCAAGGCGCAGAAGATGTTCGGGACGAAGTGGGCGAACTACAGGACCTCCTCGGGCGCGGTTCTCGCCCTTCCGGTCAACAAGCCAAAGCCCCCGAAGGGGATCAAGGGGAACGTGGACACGATCGCGGGCATGCGGGTGACCGTGAAGGGCGGCTCATCGTCGTCCGCCGGCCCAGCAGGGGCCCCGGTCGCCAGGTCCGCAGGCGGCCCGGCCTACGACGGCGGCACCCCCACGCGGACCGGCACGGTGGGTCCATCGTGTGTCGGGACGACCTACCCCAGCGCGCTCGCCTCGTCCTCCGGGCTGTACCCGAACCAGATCCTGGACGCCTACGGGATCGCTCCGCTTCACTCCGCCGGCGTACTTGGTCAGGGGGCGAGGCTGGCGATCGTCGGCGAGGCGCCCACGCCGACGTCGGATGTGAACGAGTTCCGCGACTGCTTCGGCGCGCAGGGGACGGCGCTGAAGATCCACAACGGCTCCGGCATCAAGCCGATCCTGGAGAGCTCGCTCGACGCGATGGTGGCCTCGATGGTGGCTCCACAGCTCGATCGGTTCGATCTCTGGGTCCAGCCGATCACCGAGGACGCGGACGACGGGAACGTGCTCGGGTTCCTGAAGATGCTCGCCTCGCCGCTCCAGGCGACCACCAACGGCGCGCCGCTTCCGCATGTCGTCTCGGTGTCCTACGGCGTCTGCGAGTCCACGGTCTCCAAGTACTCGGCGTCGCGGACACTGGTCACCCGCCTGCTCGCGGCGGAGGCGGCGCTGGGGATAACGGTGGTGGTCGCGGCCGGCGACACCGGCTCATCCGCGTGCGCTCGCGGCGTGCCGGCCGGCCAGCTCACCTCGAGCGAGAAGAAGCCCCAGGTGTCCTGGCCCGCGAGCTCGGGGTGGGTGCTGGCGGTGGGCGGAACGAACCTGACCCTGAACTCGAACAACGCGATCGCCTCCACCGGCCCGTGGAACGACACCGCCTACCCGGCGCCGTTCACGGCGAACGCGGGGGGCGGGGGCGGCCAGAGCACCTTCCAGAACCGCCCCTCGTGGCAGCCCGCGCAATCGTTCGCGAGCTCGAAGTACCGGATGGTCCCGGACATCGCGGCCTTCGCCGACGAGAGCCCTGGCTATCCGATCGTCTGCTCGAGCGGTGTCAAGGGCTGCCCCAAGTCCGGAGCCCAGAGCATCAGCTTCGTGGGCGGGACGAGCGCGGCGGCGCCGCTCGTGGCGGGCATGATCGCCCTCTGGAACCAGCAGGCCAAGCAGCAGGGCCTGCCGCGTCCGGGCTTCGTGCCCCCGGCGCTCTACTCGACGGCGAAGCGCAACCCGGGTGCGTTCATCGACATCACACAGGGCGGCAACGCCCTCTTCGGAGGGTCGTGCTGCCCGGCCCGGCCCGGCTTCGACCTCGCCACCGGGCTCGGCTCGCCGCTGGCGAACCAAATCGCCGCGCTCCTGAGCGCCGGCGGCTGACGATCCGGCCTTGATCGGTCATTCACTGGCCGTCGCGCACCGGGCGTTCGCCAGGGACGCGTGGGATCGCTGGATCGCACTCGGCTTCGCGGTCGGTTCGGCGTGCTTCTTCATCGGTCCCTTCCCCGGGTTCGTGCAGCTCGTCGGTGCAGGGGCCGATGGCGTCGTCTTCTTCGCAGGCTCGATCTTCTTCACCCTGGCGGCCGCCCTCGAGGTGCGAGAGGCAACGCTGAGGCGCGGACGTCGCTGGGGGACGGATGCGTCGTGGTGGAGCGCAGCGATCCAGTTCGCCGGCACGCTGCTGTTCAACCTCAGCACCTTCGAGGCCATGCAGGATGGGCTCTCCACCAAGCAGGAGAATCACCTGGTCTGGGCTCCAGACGTGTTCGGATCGACTGCGTTCCTCATCTCCGGCGCGCTCGCCTATCGCGTGGCCACCGGACCGCACCTGCTTCCGGTCCGCCGCGACCGCGGGTGGAAGATGGCCGCCGTGAACCTGGCCGGTTGCGTTCTGTTCGGGATCTCCGCGGCGGCCTCCTACGTGGTCCCGTCGAGCGGTTCGATCCTCGACCTGGCCGCCGCCAACTGGACCACCTCGCTCGGCGCCGCCTGTTTCTTCGCCGGCTCACTCATGCTTCTTGCGCCTCAGCACGAGGGGCCGCCCATCGGCGGCCCCTCTCTCGGCTCGGCTGTCTGATGCTCTAGCGGTCTCCGCCGTTGTCGTCGCCGCCGTTGTCGTCGTCGTCGCGGCCGCCGTGCTCGCCGCCGCCTCCGGACTTCTCGACCTCGATCGCGATCCAGCGTCCGTTCTTGCGCTTCACGGTCGACTCGATGTTCGTCTGGCCCTTCTTCAGCCCGGCGAAGCCGTTGATCCGCTCGAAGCGTGTGTTGCGGGTGACCTTGATTCGCTTGGTGCCCCGCTCGCTGTCATGCAGGCGGAAGGTGCGGGCATCGCGGTTGACGCTCACGACCTTGCCCTCGAACTCACGCACCAGGGATGCGGTGGGGGCGGGTGCCGCGATCGCGGTGGCCGCGACCGAGATGGCGACGACCAAAGCTGCTGTGGTTGCGATGAGCTTCACTTGTGACCTCGATTCCTATTCGCAGGATTTGCAAGGTCAGCATGCCCCTCCCCGGGCCAGCGCTCGGCTAGGCGCGGGACAAGAATTGGTAAGGGCTCACCGCGAGGCGCGCAGGTGGGCGCTTATCGTTCTGTGAGGTTCTTCCGGGCGGCGTCCCCGTCGCGTGTGTAGTTGAGCGGTAACGCCTTGCCGTCCACCAGCGCGAAGAGCTTGAGCCGCCGGAGCGTTGCGACCTGGGTGCGCGGACTGCCACGCAGCTGGAGCGAGAACCCGGCCCTGGAGAGCTCGTCCCCAAATCCACGTTCAAGGTCTGGCCTCGGAAGGATCGGGCCTTGTGTGACCAAGAGCTTGCCGTCTGAGAACGCCACCACCTCGGTCGCGGCAGCGACCGAGGCGATGTCACCGGCCCAGCCCCTCACGACGAGCCGCTCGCTGTCTCCCTCGAGCGCCTCGATCCGGCCACCCGCACGGTCAACGATCGGGATGGTGCCCCCGGGCTTCAGGACGATCCGGGGGTCATCGCTCTCGGTGAGGCGGCCTTTCAGCTCGCCGGAGTATGTGCCGACTCCGACGGACAGGAGACCGGGAAAGAACCTCTGCGCACGCCTGACCGCAAGCCCGTCGGGCCCCGCGAACCGCGCCAAGCCGCGGAAGGTGTTGGACTGGGGAACGACCAGCTGAACTCGACCCCCGCGGGCGGCCTTTCTCCACGCGGCGTGATCCTCGATGCTGGCCAAGAAGATGTCGCGGGGACGCTCGAGGTAGATGCCGATTGGCAACAACAGGTTGTCCGGCTTGGTCAGGCTGACCACCTCGTCGGTTGCTCTCGACTCGCTCTCGAGGTACTGCGCCACGCCCCGTGCATCGGGCCGGCGGTGCTCGCGAGTGAGACTGGCCGCCACACCTATCCCCAAGCCGGTCACCGCCAGCGCGATCGCCAGTTTCGACACGCGCGCGTCAATCGAGACCAGCGCCCATCCCAGCACCAGCGCAAGCGCAGGGATCGATGCGCTGAGGTTGCGCGGAATGTAGAGATCGGCACCGCCGCCGACGGAGTACAAGAGGAGACCGACAGGGGTGGCCGCGGCCAACAGCAGGATCAACGTGCAGGGCGATTGGAGTCGCGCACTCGGGGCCTGCCGAGTCGCAAAGAGAAAGACCAACCCGCCCGCCGTCAGTAACGCCGCCAAGCCCAGGAGAACCAGAGGGACCGTCCCGGGGATCTCGTCCAGGCCCGGATAGGGATGGCCCACCGTGGCGCGCGCCCAAAACTCAAGGGCGGTCGAGACGTTCTCCGACGTCGAGTCGCCGATGATCGCCACCTTGGCCTTATCGCTCTGCTGGTCCAGCATGGATGGCAGCCACGGCAAATAAATGAGCGCCACAGCAAGATGTGCGAGCACGAGCTCCCTGATCCGCTGCCGGTGAGATAGCAGCGCCCACAGCGCCTGCGTTCCAATCACGAAGATCGCGGTGTAGTGGGAGTACAGCGCGGCGGAGGTAGCCACGACGAACGTGATCCACCATCCCCACCCGCCGGAATCGAGAGCCCGCAGCAACGCGAGCGTGGAGACAGCGACGAGCGCGGCGAGCAGCGCGTAAGCCCGAGCTTCGGTGGCGTAAAAGACGGCAAAGGGACTCAAGGCGACCAGCGCGGCACCCATGAGCCCGGCCAGCGCACTGATCGCCTGTCGCCCGAGCACAAAGGTCACCGGCACGAGGGCGGTTCCGGCGATGACCGACGGCGCACGGATAAGCGCAGGTGCCTCGCCTAGCTGGGCCGCTAACCAAGCGAGGATGTAGAACAGGGGCGGATTGACCTCGTTGCGATCCAGCCCGTCGAAGATCCCACCGAAGTCAGCGCGCGTGTCGTCGAAGCTGTAGAGCTCGTCGCCGAAGAGGCTGTCATTGACCGCCACGAGCCTCACGGCCAGTGCGAGCGCGGTCAGAGCAGTCACGCCAATCCACACCGTCCGCTGCGAGCCGCCGTTCCCGCGAGCTCCGATAGGCCTCCGAACCGCTCTGTCTCCGGCGACCATTCAGGGGACCCTAGGCGCTTGAAGGCGTGTCAGTCACCCCACGCCACCGATCCGCGGGATGGGCGGTGCCCGGATCGAACAGGCGACCTCCTGCTTGTAAGGCAGGCGCTCTACCAGCTGAGCTAACCGCCCGCAGGAGTCGAGTCTAGGCAGCCTAGTATCCGGCCGGTGAACAGCCGCCTCTTCTGGAAGGCCCTCGCCGTGCAGGCGGCCGCGGTGGCCGTCCTGTTCGGCGTGCTGGTGGCGCTGCCGCTGCCCGAGGACTTCTTCGAGGACGTGGGCTTCGTGGTCGGACCGCTCGCGTGGATCGCGTGTTCGCTCGTGACCGGGCGCGTGCTGGGCCTACCCGCAGTGTTCGTGCTCTTCGCGGCGGTGGCCGGCGGCGTGGCGGGCGCCATCGTGCTGCTGGTGGCCGGCCACTTGGCCGGCATGGGCGTGGCCCTGCTCGTGTTCGGCGCCTCCTGCGCCGGCTACGACCCCGCAGCAGAGGAAGCCGCCGCCGGATAGGGTCGCCCGGAGGGCGACCAGGAGGGAAGAACATGGCGGTGGCTCAATCGGTGCTGACCGAGACGCAGCGCGAGACGCTCGAGGCGCTCGGCGACACCTTCATCCCGGCGATCGAAGCCGACTCACACGACCCCGTGGAGAAGGAGTTCCTGGGACGGGCGGCCTCGGACCTGGCGGTGGCGGCGCAGATCGAGGGGCTCATGGCCGAGGTGCTCCTGCCAGAGGAGCTTCTGCTCGTCGGCGGGCTGCTCGACGCGCTCGCCGCGGAGGGGTTCGCCAAGGCCGACCTCGACGCGCGCACGCAGATCTTCCACGCCTTCTCCGAGCAGGACGCCGACGCCAAGCTCGGCCTGCTCCAGCTGAAGGCGCTGACGCTGCTCTTCTTCTACGCCCTCCCCGACGAGCTCGGGCAGAACCCGAACTGGGAGGCGATCGGCTATCCGGGCCCGAACTCGCCTCCACCCTCGCCTGCCGATGCGCCCAAGACGCTCGCCGTGGAGGAGGTCTCGGGACCGTCCGCCACCCTGACCGCCGACGTCTGCGTGATCGGCTCGGGAGCCGGCGGCGGCGTGATCGCCGCCGAGTGCGCCAAGGCGGGCAGGTCGGTGCTCGTTCTCGAGATGGGCGCGTACAGCAACGAGTCGGACTTCAAGCAGCTGGAACTGCCCGGCTACCTCGAGCTGTACTACGGCGGCGGGCTGGCGGCCACCGAGTCGGGCTCGATCGCCATCCTCGCCGGGCAGACGCTCGGCGGCGGCACCGTCATCAACTACATGAACTGCGTCCGGACCCCCGACCGGGTGCTGAGCGAATGGGCCGGCCACGGGCTCGACGGCCTGGATGACCCGTCGTTCGTGAGCGAGCACATGGAGGCCGTGCTCGAGCGAATCGGCGCCAACACGGAGGCCACGAAGCAGAACGGCACCCACCAGCGGCTGATGGCCGGCTGCGACGCGCTCGGCTACGAGCACCGCCCGATCTGGCGCAACGCGACCCTCAACGACGATCCCGAGTTCTGCGGCTACTGCTCGATGGGCTGCCAGCAGGGCTGCAAGCGCTCGGCGATGAAGACGTGGCTGCAGGACAGCTCGGACGCGGGCGGGCGCTGCGTGCCGCGTTGCCACGCCGACCGAATCCTGGCCGAGGACGGGCGCGCGACGGGCGTGGAGGCCACGGTCACCCATCCCGACGGCTCGACTACCGCTCTCACGGTCGAGGCGCCGACGGTGGTGGTGGCCTGCGGCTCGATCGAGTCACCGGCGCTCCTGCTCCGCAGCGGCATCGGCGGTCCGGCGGCCGGCAAGAACCTCCGCCTCCAGCCCGCCTTCGTGGTGATGGGCACCTACGACGAGCCCGTGGAGGGCTGGCGCGGGCAGGTCCAGTCGGCGCTGTCGGACCACTTCATCGACATCGAGGACGGCTACGGCTTCCTCATCGAGGCCACGGGCATGTTCCCCGCGCTCCTCGGCGCCAGCTACCCGTGGGAGTCGGGCGAGCAGCACAAGCAGCTCATGCAGGCGCTCCGCTGGCAGGCGCCCTTCATCACCGTGGCCCGCGACCACGGTTCCGGTGAGGTGGTGCTCGACGAGCACGGGCGGCCCGTCGTGCGCTGGGACTTCGACGACGAGGTGGACGCTCGCCTGGCGGTCCGGGCACACATCGAGCTCGCGAAGCTGCACCAGGCGGCCGGGGCGATCGAGGTGTTCACCGCGCACGGGCAGGAGTTCCGCTGGCGCCAGGGCGAGGACTTCGAGGAGTACCTCGCCCAGCTCGAGTCCGCGCCCTACGGCCCTCTCGACGTGTCGTGCTTCACCGCGCACCAGCTGGGCTCGTGCCGGATGGGCTCGGACCCCGAGACCTCGGTGGCCGACGGCCGCGGGGAGCTGCACGATGTGAAGGGCGTCTGGATCGGCGACGGCAGCGCCTTCCCGAGCGCCCCGGGCGTGAACCCGATGGTCACGATCATGAGCCTGGCCCACCGCACGGCGAGCAACCTGCTGGCCGACTAGACATCGGTGAGATAGGGGCGACGGGATTCGAACCCGCGATCCCCGGCGTGAAAGGCCGCTATCCAACAGTCTGCAGATATGACCACGATGGTGCGCTCGTGATCGTCGGAGTGCTGATCGCCGCCCAGTCCCGTGGAACGGCGTCGACGCCACTACGACGCCAGCTCGCCCCGGAGCGGCTCCGCTTGCTAAACGCCTTCGAGGCCATCCCAAGCACGAATACGGCAGGGATCTAGCCGAAGCGTCCGAAATCGAGGTCAGTTTCGGGCTTGGATAGGGACAAGATCCAGGGCGCGGCTCGATGCCGGAGCGGCGGTTTCGGGGGACGCACGAGGGGTACGAGGATTGGCATCGCTGCTGATCGCGCCACCCTCCTGCTCACCGGGGCCACAGGGTTCGTCGGCGGGGAGTTGCTCAGTGTCTTGCGAGCGCGCGAGCAGGTGCGATGCCTCGTTCGGGACGCATCGAAGCTGCAGGACCCCGACGGTCTCGACACGGTGGAGGCCGACCTTGGAGAACCTGACTCCTTAGAGCCCGCGCTCGAAGGAGTTCGCGAGGTCTACTACCTGGTCCACTCGATGGAGCCCGGAGTGGAGGGTGGGTTCGCCGAGCGCGATCGAAAGGCAGCCCAGAACTTCTGCGAGATCGCGGGCAGGTGTGGCGTGCAACGCACGATTTACCTCGGGGGCTTGAGCGGCTCTGGCGAACAGAGCGAGCACTTGAGTTCGCGAAACGAGGTCGAGGACATTCTGCGCGAGTGCAGCGGTGAGTTCGTCGCCTTGCAAGCCTCGATGATCGTCGGAGCCGGGAGCGCCTCCTTCGGCACCCTGGTGCAGTTGGTCGACCGGCTACCGGCATTGCTCCTCCCGACGTGGCGCGAGCACCGGGTGCAGCCCGTTGCAATCGCTGACGTCGTCGCGGCTCTGGTCGCCGCCCGCAACGTAGCGCCAGGGTCTTATGAGATAGGCGGACCCGACGTCCTTACGTTCGAAGAGATGACGGAGATCGTCGCTGAACTGCTCGGGCAGGACCACCGCTCGCTTCCGCTGCCATTTAGCAGCTCCAAGCTTGAAGCGGCTGCAGCATCCGCGGTCGTAGACGCCGACCGCGAACTCCTGGAGCCGCTACTAGAAGGACTTCACGCGGACCTCTTGGTTGAAGTTAATGCGCTCCAAGCTGTCTTCGGCGTCGAGCCCACCACTTTCGCCGATGCCGCCCGGTCCGCGCTGGAGGCAATGGACCTCGCAGGCTCCGGGCACGATTGAGTCCACGCCGGCAGTAGTCCGGCCCTTGCCCACGCTTCGTGCCGGGAGCGGCTCGCCTTGCCGCGTCCCTCCTAGCCCGGTGCTGACAGCTCGGCGGGGGACGTCCGCACCGCCGTCCCGGCAGGGCAATGCCAGTGGGCGCCGCGCGGCACGCGTTTCAGGACACGATGGAAGGCCGCCTCACCGAGGTGATCGAGCGCCTGACCGGTCGGGAGGTGGCCGCGTTCATGGCCGCGAGCCACCAGGGCCCGGACCTCCAGATCGAGGCCTTCGTGCTCGACGGTGGCAGCGTCCCGCAGGCGCGGCTAGACCCTCTGGCCTAGCGGACCCACCACCCGGGCCGCCACCCGTACCCTGTCGGTTGGACGGCCTTGCGCGACCCTAGACGGGCAAATGTCCGAAGCGATCCCCGGCGAAAATTTGGTCCGGCGACAGGTTCGGTTCTAGCCCGTCGGCTTGAACTTCTGGACCCGCTGGTTGTTACCGATGTCGCTGACGTAAACGTTGCCGAAGGCGTCCGTCGTCACGCTCTGCGGGCTGGCGAACTGCCCGTCGCCGGAACCGGCGCCGCCCCACTTGGTGACGAAGGCGCCAGAGGCGCTGAGTTTCTGGAGCCGGTTGTTGTTCGCATCGGCCACGTACAGGTTGCCGACGGAGTCGGTGGCTACGTCCGTGGGAAACCAGAACTGCCCGTTGCCCGAGCCGAACACGCCCAACTTGGCGATGAAGGTTCCCGACGAGCTGAACTTCTGGATCCGGTGGTTGCCGGTGTCGGCGACATACACGTTTCCGGCCGAGTCGGTGGCGACGCCGTTAGGAAACGAGAGCTGCCCGTTGCCCGAGCCCTGAGTGCCCCACTTCGCGATGAAGGTTCCCGACGAGCTGAACTTCTGGATCCGGTGGTTGCTCTCGTCGGCCACGTAGACGTTGCCCGCCGAGTCCGTCGCGACGTCCTCGGGAGTGTCGAACTGCCCGTCGCCCGACCCGAAGGTGCCCCACTTGGTGACGAACGTGCCTGACGAGTCGAACTTCTGGACCCGGTGGCTGCGCTCGGCCACGTAGACGCTCCCGGCCGGATCGGTGGCCACGCCCGCGGGCTCCTCGAACTGCCCGTTGCCCGAGCCGGGGGTGCCCCACTTGAGGATGAACGTCCCCGAGGAGGTGAACTTCTGAATGCGATCGTTGATTGTGTCGGCCACGTACACGTTGCCGGGCGCGTCCGTGGCCAGGTCGAGAGGGTTGGAGAACTGGCCGTTCCCCGTGCCGGGGGTACCCCATTTGCGCTCGAAGCCGTAGCTGGTGCCGGCCAGGGTGGTGAAGCTCTTGACGGATCCGCACGCGCCCTGGCTCCAACTCTGGTCCTGACCGCAGGCGCGGTAGAAGTAGGTCGTGTTGGGCGTCAACCCCGCGACGACGACGTTGAGGTTGATGTCGTCAGGGTTCTCCCAGCTAGCCGGACCGCAGCGCAGGTCCGCCTCCTTCGGGCCCGTGCCGACACCGCACACCTCCGTATCACTCGCGGTGCCGAGGTTTGCCTGGTTGGTGGCGTATTCCCACCACCAGGTTGCCGGCTGGCCTGTCGTCCGCCCATGCGCGTTCAGCTGGGCGCTTAAGTTCGTGACGTTAGTCGCCGGGTCGGTGTCGCCAGCGCAGGCGACCAGCGCGACGGTCAGGGTCAAGACGGACAGGCCCGGCAGGTAGCGCTTCACGCGAGACTCCGAGTGGTCTGGGCCGGCGTCCCGTCCGCACCCGCAGGATATGCGCCAAGCCTCCCACGAACCGCGCACCAACGCAACATTCGCTGAGCACTCAATTGCATCAGCAAGCGGTTGATGGGCCTCAGCACTTGCACAAGCCACGCAACACCCGTTCGCTCTGTGCCGGCTCGGCTGGGAGCCGACCAAACGCGCTGATCGCCCGCTGCAGGTCATAGAACGTGGCGAACGGTCGCTCGAGGTCGAGCTAGGTCCGGTGTACGGGCCGCTCGTCGTGTTCGCCGCCGAGACGGGCTGCGCACGAACGAGTGGGCGGCGACGGAGCGGCGCGACATCGACCGCTCCGGGCCGGTGGTGCTCGTCCAGCGGCGCTACGCCTGCGGGGTGGCGACGCCTTACCCGAAGCTGATAGGGGCGACGGGATTCGAACCCGCGATCCCCGGCGTGAAAGGCCGCGCCGACCGAAACGACGGGTGGCGACGACCGACGACGCAGGACGCGCAATCGCACACCCCGTCTGGGATTGCGAACGACGAAGCCGCATAGGCAAGCGAAACCCCTAACGCACGCGTTAGAGACGTAGTGGCGTTTTAGTGGCGTCGGCATACCCCCAGGGCTCCCCCGGGAGCGACCCCACGTTTGCGTAGAATCGTTGAAGATGCGAACGATTCACTACGCCAACGACCGGCTCCTGACACTCACCGAGGTCGCCCTGCGGCTCGGTCTCGAAGGGCACCGTCTACAGGCGCATCGCCGCCGGCCAGCTGCCCGCGCACCGACTCGGCCCCGGCCTCGCACCATTCAGGGTGAGCGAGCGCGAACTGTCCGCATGGCTCGACCAGAACCGCACCCGTCCACCGGAGGCGGCATGAGCGGACGCACCAACACCTTCGTGAGCCTCAAAACCCTGGCCGAGCTTGGCGAGGCGTTCGCCCTCGACGACCAGCTTTCCCGGCCGTCCAAAGAGAAGGACCCGCGGCACGGCCGCGTGGACAACTCACCGCCGATCATCGTCAGCCCCGACTGTGGGCTCTGCGGCGAGCCGCTGCTGCCCGGACGCTACGTCTGTGTTGGCCACGCACGGCGGGCGCTCGAGGCCGCCCACGTCTACCGCCAGAAGCACCACCTGCCCGGCCACGGGCGCGTGTGGATGACCGACAACCAAGAACAGGAGAACCATGTCCGACGAGCTGCATGAGACGACCAGCGAGGCGCTGCGCAAGCTGGGCCGCGACGACCTCGCCGACAACCTCGACGCCGGGGTGACGCATGAGCCGGCGGTGGACGAGAACGAGGCGTTCGTTCGCGAGCTCCGCGAAGCCGTCGGCCGGAACAGCGTGAGCATCCCCGGCCTGCTGGACCAGTAGCCATGGCCAGGGCAACGCCACAGACCGCAACCGAGCGCCTCGCCGAGCTGCGCCACCAGGAGCAGAAAGCGAAGACCGCGCACAATCAAGCGGAACGGGAAGCACTGCTCGCCCGCAACGCTGCCGAGCAGGCCGAGGCCGAGGTAGTCCGCGCGCACGCCGGCCACGGCAACCTCGATGCCGCCGAGCAGGCGCTGGCCGACGCCGAGGCCAACGCCCGCACCGCCGGGCTGCGTGCACAGGGTGCCCAGCTCCACCACCAGGAGACGCAGGCCGAGCTACGCCAGTGGCACGGCAGCCACTACAGCGACCTGATCGCCGAGGCCGAGACAGCCGCAGCCGTCCCGTGCGAGCGGATGCTCGAAGGCGTGCGGCTGGTTCTCGAAGGCGATGCGCTGTGGAAGGCCCAGGCCCAGGAGATCGACGGTCACCTCAAAGCCGCCGGCCACCAGCCGCGAGAGAACATGCGTGCCGAGCACGAGCTCGCCGAGATCGCACGAGCCCTCTCCAAGTTCTCAGGTGCGGTGTCACCTCCGCTACCGCACGGCCACGGGATGGCGGTCCGCCGGCGTGACGACGAGACAGCCCGCCAGATGCGTGAGGACCGTGCCGCAGCGTGACGGCGAGCGCGCTACCGCGCCGCCAAACAAACTCAGTCTTTCTGGGGAGGACGATTTAGCCGCCTGGCCGTCAGCTGGCTCAGGGCCGGGGCGACCAGGCCGGCGACCCGTCGTACGTCGTGTTGTTGGTCAGGCGGACGACGTTGCCGCCATCGGCGTTCATCGTGTAGATCTCACTGTTGCCGTCCCGGGAAGACCCGAAGGCGATTCTCTGACCGTCGGGCGACCAGGTGGCGAAAGCATCGACGGCGGTGTTGTTGGTCAGGTTGGTCGGATTGCCGCCGTCGGGATCGATGACGTAGAGCTCGCCCGGCGCGTAGGTGTCGCCGAGATTGGCCAGGGACGTGAACAGGATCCGGGTCCCGTCGGGCGACCATTCCGGGTCGAGATCCCGCGCGGAGTTGAAGGTGAGCCGGGTCACGTCGGAGCCGTCGGCGTTCATCACGTAGATCTCGTCCTGCCCGTGGCTCGTGTCGCGCGAGGAGTTGAAGACGATCTTGGTCCCGTCCGGGGACCAGCTGGGATACGTGTCCGGCTCCGGGTCGTAGGTCAGACGGGTGCGGTTGCTGCCGTCGGTGCTCATGACGTAAATGTCCTCGTAGGGACTGTCGTCGTCGGGCGTTCCGGCGGAGAAGGCGATCTTGGTCCCGTCGGGCGACCACGCCGGTGCCCGGTTGATTGTGTTGTTGTCGGTGATGTTGGCGGGGTTGCTGCCGTCGGCTTTCGCCACGAAGACCTTCTCGGACCCGACGTCGTAGCCGTAGCGGTCGAAGGCGATCCTCTGTCCGTCTGGCGACCATTCCGGGGCCCCGTCCCAGCTGTACGGGTCGCGGTACAGCGGCGCGCTGTCGGCTCCCGCGGCGGTCATGTAGATGAGGTCGTCGGCGCCGTAGCGGGTGGACGTGAAGAGGATGCCCGACCTTCCCGGTGTCGCCCTCGTCGTGAACGTCTGATCCTTGGAGCACACGGCGCGCGGCGGATCCTCTTCCTCGTCCTGAACGCACATCTGCCAGTGATAGGTGGTGCCGGACGTGAGCCCCTGGATGGGTGCGGAGACCTGGTGGGCGACCGTCTCGGTGTTTTCGATCGTCCGCCTCGGCGTCTCCGTTCCATAGGAGGTGGCCTCGCCGTACCGGAACCAGTAAGTGAGCTGACCCTCGATGCTCGAGTAGGCATCTCCGTTCAGCGTGGCGCTGATGTCCGTGACGTACGTGGCCGGCTTGGGGCCGCCGACGGCACAGCCCGAACCGACAACAGCGAACAGGCACAGGGCAAGCAGGAATCGTCTCACCTGGCCGCTGAGCCTAAGTGCCCAGGTTCCGATACGCAACCGGTCCTGCCCGCTCGCCAGAGGGGGGCCAGTTGACGACAAACCCGGCCCAGCCTGTACACCGCGCTACCTCCCTGGGTGAAAATCAGTCCCCGGTTCGGTTGAAAGTGGTGCCGGGGCCGTCTAGCAGGCGGGCTCCGGGGCATTTGCGCCGCCCGACGCGGGCTTGGTGGCGCGAGGTTGTGGCCGATTACGCCCTCGAAGCGCACCATGAGCGCCTGTTGACGATGGCCGGCGAGGCGTTTGACCGCGCTACGGAGGCCCGCGAGACGATCGAGGCGGAGGGCGCCTACTTCAAGGACCGTTTCGGTTGTCCGAAGGCCCATCCTGCTGTTGCGGTGGAGCGGGACGCCCGGGTGTTGTTCGCCCGCCTGGTGCGGGAGCTCTCGACGCGGCCGGTATCGCGAGGCGCGGGCCCTACCAGTTGCGCCACACGTTCGCGACCGAGGCGCTGGCGGCCGGGGTAAGCATCTTCGAGCTGGCGCGCGTGATGGGCACGAGCGTGCACATGATCGACCGCACCTACGGCCATTTGGCCAGCGATTCCGAGCAGGCGATTCGCGCCCGGCTCGACGCGCGGTCCGCACGTAGTGGCGTTGTAGTGGCGTCAGACGCCGACTGAACGACACCCCGCGCGGCCCGCAAAGCGCGGCCACGAACGGGGTAGAGCTAGATAGGGGCGACGGGATTCGAACCCGCGATCCCCGGCGTGAAAGGCCGGTGTCCTAGACCGCTAGACCACGCCCCCGCGGTGCGTCGATTGTATGGGCCGACATAATGCCCGCAGGGTCGTTAGCTCAATTGGCAGAGCACCGGACTTCAACGAATAGGAGCGCCAGTCGGGAAACCGCTGGTTGGTCGGCGGCTGTTTGCTGGGATCCCCTTAGAGCCTGAGGTACCGCTCGCGGTGACAATCCTCAGGATTGGGCAATCAGCAGGCAACCCCGTATCCCAAGGGATGCGGGAGAGCCCTCAGAGGCCATACGCCGCCCGCCCTAACGTCGAGCCGAGGGCGAAGAGATGGTCCAGACCGCAACACCCGTGACCATCGCGGGGGGCCGGTGAGAGCCGGTGCGGCAGGTTAATCCGTGAGATCTGGGTTCGAGCCCCAGGCGACCCACTAGGCGCTCGGCACGGCCGTGCGGCGGGCGAGCTCCGCGCGCACCGCCGGCGCCACCTCCGTGCCGAGCAGCTCGATCGCCCGCATCACCTGGTCGTGCGCCAGGTCCCCGACGCTCATCTGCGCGAGATAGCGGTCGTGGCCGAAGAGCTCGTGCTGGTAGAGGATCTTCTCGACCACCTCCTCCGGGCTGCCCACCACCAGCGCGCCGCGCGGCGAGCGCAGGAAGTCGAACTGCTCGCGCGTCATCGGCGACCAGCCGCGCTCGCGGCCGATCCTGGTCATCATCCCGGCGTAGGCGGGGAAGAACTCGCGGGCGGCCTGCTCGGAGGTGTCCGCCACGTAGGTGTGCGAGTTGATGCTCACCGGGAGCCGGGCGGGGCCCTGCCCGGCCTGGCGGGCGGCGTCGCGGTACAGCTGCACCATCGGGGCGAAGCGCGCCGGCTCCCCGCCGATGATCGCCAGCGCCAGCGGCAGTCCCAGGCCCGCGGCTCGAACAATCGACTGCGGCGAGCCGCCCACAGCGACCCAGACCGGCAGCGGATCCTGAACCGGCCGCGGGTACACCCCGGCGTCGGTGAGCCCGGCGCGGTGGCGCCCCGACCATGTGACCCGCTCCGAGTCGCGCAGGGCCAGCAGCAGCTCGAGCTTCTCGGCGAACAGCTCGTCGTAGTCGTCGAGGTCGTAGCCGAACAGCGGGAACGACTCGATGAACGAGCCGCGGCCGACCATGATCTCCGCACGTCCGCCGGAGAGCAGGTCGATCGTCGCGAAGTCCTGGAACACGCGGACCGGGTCGTCGGAGCTCAGCACCGTCACCGCGCTCGTGAGACGGATCCGCTCCGTGCGCGCGGCGATCGCGGCAAGCGCGACGGCTGGTGAGGAGACCGCGAAGTCGGGACGGTGGTGCTCCCCCACGCCGAACACGTCGAGGCCCACCTGCTCCGCCAGCTCCGCCTCCTCCAGCAGGTTGCGCATCCGGCGCTCGGGCGTCACGTCCGAAGCGCGCGCGGACATGGGCAACTCGGCGAAGGTGTAGAGGCCGAGCTCCATCAGACCTACCGCCGGGCCGGCTAGGGAGCGGGGCGAAGCTGGTGCGAGGCGACCGCCGCGGCCTGGGCGGCCACACCCGCGCTGGCCGCTGCCAGCACCGGCGGCATCGGCCGGGCGCGCTCGCCGGCCAGGACCGCGTCGAGCAGACCCGGGAAGCGAGCGCTGAGGTCGTCCCGGCGCAGGGACAGCAGGCGCTTGCGGCCGTCGGGACGGGTGCGAACCACGCCGGCCTCGCGCAGCACGCGGAAGTGGTGTGAGAGCGTGGCCTTGGAAAGGCCGAGCTCGAATCTGCCGCACGACCACTCCTCGGTTCCAGCGGCCAGGCGCCTGACTATCTCGAGCCGGGCCGGGTCGCTGAGGGCGTGGAGCACGGAGGGAAGTTCGAGCTCCTCGCGGGGTGGGTGGTGGGGCTCTCTCATGGGCGAGAAGAAGGCGTCCGCTTGCCTCCTACTGTAGCGACCGTTCGATGAATGTCGAACGCCTAGAGGTTTCCGCAAAATGCGACCGCGGCGGCGTGTCAGTGCCGGAAGTGGCGGCGAGCCGTGAAGACCATCGCCACGCCCGCCTCGTCGCACGCGTCCACAACGTCCGAGTCGCGACGCGAGCCTCCGGGCTGGATGATCGCGCGCACTCCCGCCTCGATCGCCATCTTGGGTCCGTCGGCGAACGGGAAGAAGGCATCGGACGCCATCACCGCGCCGGTGAGCTCGATATCGGCGGCGGCGGCCTTGTCCACGGCGATGCGCACGGAGTCCACTCGGCTCATCTGGCCGGCGCCGATGCCGGCGGTGGCGAGGCCCTTCGACAGGACGATCGCGTTCGAGCGCACGTGCTTGCAGACGCCCATCGCGAAAACGAGCTCGCCCCACTCCTCCTCGGTGGGGGTTCGCTGCGTGACGGCGCGCATCTCCTCCCGCGACTCGAGTCCCGTGTCGCGGTCCTGCACGAGCAGGCCGCCGCGCACGCGCTTCATGTCGTGCTCGGTGATCGGCGAGCGGCGGCGCTCCTGGTTCTCCATCAGCCGCACGTCGGGCTTGGCCTGGAGGATCTCGAGCGCCTCGTCGGAGAAGCCCGGGGCGAGCACCGCCTCGAGGAACAGCGAGTTCAGGCGCTCGGCGAGCGAGCGCTCGACCTTCCGGTTGAAGCAGAACACGCCGCCGTAGGCGCTCTGGCGGTCGGTGGCGAGCGCCAGCTCGAAGGCGTCGTCCTGGTGCGCGGCCACGGCCGCGCCGCACGGGTTGTTGTGCTTGATGATCGCGACGGCCGGCAGCTCGTACTCGTCCACCAGCCGGCGTCCGGAGTCGAGATCCAGGAGGTTGTTGAACGACAGCTCCTTGCCGTGGAGCTTCGCTACCATCGAGAGCAGGTGCGTACGCGCGCCGACCTCCGCGTAGAAGGCCGCGCGCTGATGCGGGTTCTCCCCGTAGGGAAGATCGAGGACCTTCTCGAGCGACATCGTGTACTGCGCCGGGAAATCGTCCTCGCGCTCCGCGAACCAGCGCGCGATCGCGGTGTCGTAGCGGGCGGTGTAGGCGAACGCCTCGAGCGCGAGGCTCTCGCGCGTGCGGTCGGACAGCTTGCCCTCGCTCTCGCGGAGCTCGGCGAGCACCGCGTCGTAGCTCTCGGGCGAGACCACCACCGCGGCGTAGTCGTGGTTCTTCGCGGCCGCGCGGATGAGCGTGGGGCCGCCCACGTCGATGTTCTCGATCACGTCCTTCTCGTCCACCCCGCGGCGGGAGGACACGCGCTCGAAGGGATAGAGGTTCACGCACACGAGGTCGATCGGATCGATGTCGTGCTCGTCGAGCGTCTGCACGTGCTCCTCGCTCGAGCGCACCGCGAGCAGGCCCGCGTGTATGTGCGGGTGGAGCGTCTTGACGCGGCCGTCGAGGATCTCGGGGAAGCCGGTGTAGTCCTCGACGGACCTGATCGGGATGCCCTCCTCGCGGAGCTCCTTGGCGGTGCCGCCCGTGGACACGATCTCGATCCCCAGCTCGGACAGCCCGCGCGCGAAGTCCACCAGGCCGCGCTTGTCGGAGACCGACAGCAGCGCCCGCCGGACGACGACCTCGCCGGGCGCGACGGGCTCGGCGCCGCCCTTAGTCTCGCTCGCCATCCACGATCTCAAGCATCCGGGGGTTGCCCGGGACGGGACGGACCCGCCCCTCGGCTATCAGGCGTACGGCACGCGGCAACAACCGGTGCTCCACCTCGTGAACGCGCTCCTCGACCTCAGCGATCCCGCGAGGATAGGGGAGAAGCGGAAACGACTCCTGCAAGACGATCGGGCCGCTGTCCACGCCCTCGTCCACGAGGTGGACCGTGACCCCCATGACCTTCACTCCGTGCTCGAGCGCCTGCTCGATCGCGCCCACCCCGGGGAAGGCCGGGAGGAGCGAGGGATGCACGTTCAGGATCCGGCCCGCGAAGCGCCTGATGAACTCCGGGCCGAGCAGCTCCATGAAGCCGGCGAGCACCACCAGGTCCACGGCCAGCCCGTCGAGCCAGTCCCCCAGCGCCTGGTCGCGCGCCCCGCGGTCGGGGTGGTCGGCGATCGCGAAAACCGCGGTGTCCACCCCGGCGCCGCGGGCGCGCTCGATCCCGCGGGCCTCCGCGCGGCTCGACGCGACGCCCACCACCTCCATCGCTCCCGCTCCGCCGGCCAGCTCGCGTCCGTGCACGCCGTCGAGGAGGGCCTGGAGATTCGTTCCCTCGCCGGAGATCAGTACGGCGATGCGGAACGCCACGGTCAGGCGGAGGCGTGCGCGGGAATCCGGAGGACCGGGTAGGGCCCCCCGGTGGTCTCGATGGTGCCGGACGCGATCAGGTCGTCCACGCGCGCGAGGATGTCGGCCCGGCGCATGCTCGAGGACACGCCGTAGGCGGGCAGCCCGTCGTAGGAGTTGCGCTCGATCTTCTTCGTGCGCGCCCCGTGGATGATCTCCGCGCAGAGCGTGCGGCCGACGGCCGGGCGGGCGCCGGAGGCCACCGACACGATCGCATCGTCCAGGTCGTGCAGAAGCTCGGGATCGGGCGGCGGCGGCGCCGGCACGAGCCCGGGCTCGCAGACGTCGCAGCAGCGGACGGGCGAGCGGTCCGGGTCGACGGTGTCCCCGAAGTGGCCGAGCAGCGCCTGGCGCCGGCAGGCCTCCTGCTCGACGTAGGCCCAGATCTCGCGGTACTGGCGCCAGCGCGTGCGCCCGCCCTCCTCGACCGAGGCGCGGCAGAGGGCCGCCGCCCGGCTGTCGAAGCGCCCGAGCAGCCTGCCGGCGAGCCGGTCCGGGGCCGCCGGCGTGGGCGAGAGGAAGCCGGCGCGAGTGAGGTGGCCCACCAGCGCCCTGAGGCGGTCGCCGTCGCCCTTCAGGTCGCGCGCGAGCCCCGCGGCCTCGAGGTCGAAGCGGCCGTTGCCGTCGGCGGCGGCCGCGAGACGATCCGCGAGCCAGGCGGGCAGGTCCGCGTCGATCTCGTCGCGCTTGATGAAGTGCACGTGGAGCGCCTTGTCGCGGTTCTCGGCGAGCAGGAGCGCGCGGGCGGGAGCGCCGTCCCGGCCCGCGCGGCCGGCCTCCTGGTAGTAGGCCTCGAGCGACGACGGCACGGTGGCGTGGACCACCGTGCGCACGTTCGGCTTGTCCACGCCCATGCCGAAGGCGTTGGTGGCACAGATCACCCGGACGTCGTCGGCCAGGAAGCGGCGCTGGACGTCGGCGCGGCGCTCGCGCTCGATCCCGGCGTGGTAGGCCACGGCGGGCTCGCCCAGGGCCTCGGTCAGCTCAGACGCCGCCTCCTCGGCTCCCGCGCGCGTGCCCGTGTAGACGATTGCCGGCAGCGCATCCTCGCCGCGCAGGCACTCAGCGATCAGCGCGCGCTTCTCGTGCGGCGCGGGGCGCGCGACACCGAACGCGATGTTCGGCCGGTCGAAGCCGGTGGCCACCTTGAGGGGGTCTCGCAGACCCAGCCGGGTGGCCACGTCGGCCGCCACCCGCGGGGTGGCCGTGGCCGTGGAGGCCACGAGCGAGCCCGCGCCGAGCGCCCGGGCGGCGTCCGCGAGGCGGAAGTAGTCGGGGCGGAAGTCGTGACCCCACTGGGACACGCAGTGAGCCTCGTCGACCACGAAGAGCCCCACGCGCGCCGCGCCCATCCGCTCCATGAAGCCGCGGGCGGCGAACCGCTCGGGCGCCACGTAGAGGAGCCGCAGCTCGCCGGCCAGCGCCCGCTCCATGGCGGCCGAGTTGGCGCCGGCGTCCTGCTGCGCGTTGACGAGCGCGACGCGCTCTCCGAGCCCGCGCGCCTGCAGCGCCTCCACCTGGTCCTGCATCAGCGCCACGAGCGGCGAGACCACCACCGTCAGGTCGTCGCGCAGCAGGGCGGGCAGCTGGTAGCAGAGCGACTTGCCCGACCCGGTGGGCATGACCACGAGCACGTCGCGGCCGGCCAGGGCCGCCTCGCAGGCCTCACGCTGTCCGCGACGGAACTCGCGAAAGCCGAACAGCTCGTGAAGCGGAGTGGTCAGGTCCATGGCGGAGAGCCACCCTAGCGCCGTTCGCGGAGGGAGCGGGCGGCCCGTGACACCCCTTTGACACAGGGTGCGAAGAAGTCGCATACTCGCCCTCGTGGGCGCGCTGACGGATGTACTGAGACCCCTCTACGCAGCCCGCGACCGCGAGGCCGGCGTGGAGGCGATGCTCGCGATCTGCGACCCCGAGATCGAGTTCAAGCCGGGCGGACTGTGGCTCGACGACGCCTCGATGCTGCACGGCCGCGAGGAGGTCGCGGAGTTCTTCGGCCGCCTGGCCGACGCCTTCGAGGACATGCACTTCGAGCCCGAGCGCTTCGAGGAACGCGACGACGCAGTGGCGGTGCTGGTCCGGCTCGAGGTGCGCGGCCGCCACAGCGGCATCGCCGACAGCCGCACGCTCGGGCACCTGTGGCGCTTCCGCGACGGCCGGGTGATCGCGATTCGGGCGTTCAACGAGCCCGATGAGGCGTTTGCGGCGCTCTAGCCGAAGCGGGGCTCAGCCGCGGACTACGGCGAGCTCTTCGAGCGCGAACTTGCCGTTCGCGGTGTCCGAGTTCTCGAGCGGGTAGTCGCCCGAGAAGCAGGCGTCGCAGTGGGTCGCGCGCGTGGAGCGGATCGCCTCGTACACGCCGTCGAGCGACAGGTAGTTGAGCGAGTCGCAGCCGAGCTCCCGGGCGATCTCGTCCTCGGTGCGCCCGTGGGCCACCATCTCCTGCGTGGTCGACATGTCGACCCCGTAGTGGCAGGTATGCCGGATCGGCGGGGCCGATATGCGCATGTGGATCTCGGCGGCGCCGGCGTCGCGGAGCATCTTCACGATCTGGCGCGTGGTGTTCCCGCGCACGATGGAGTCGTCCACCACCACCAGGCGCTTGCCCTCCACGACCTCCCGCAGCGGGTTGAACTTCATCCGCAGGCCGTGCTTGCGCAGCTCCTGGCCGGGCTGGATGAAGGTGCGCGCCACGTAGCGGTTCTTGATCAGGCCGTCGTCGCGCGGGATGCCGGAGGCCTTGGAGTAGCCGGTGGCCGCGGGGTTGCCCGAGTCGGGCACCGCGATGACCACGTCGGCCTCCGCCGGAGACTCGCGCCAGAGGATCTCGCCCATCTTGCGGCGCGACACCTGGGTGCGGTTGCCCTCGAGGATCGAGTCGGGCCGCGCGAAGTAGATGTGCTCGAACACGCAGAACGCCTTGCGCTCCGACTCCACGACCTGCCGCGTCTCGATCCCGCCCTTGCCGAGCGACACCATCTCGCCCGGGAGCACCTCGCGGAGCAGCTCGGCGCCGATGATGTCGAACGCGCAGCTCTCGGAGGCCACGCAGTAGCTGTCGCCGAGCATGCCCAGCGACAGCGGGCGCAGCCCGGCGCCGTCGCGGAAGGCCACCACCGAGTCCTTCGTCATCGCGACCGTGGAGAAGGCCCCCTTGAGCCTCGGCATCACCTCGGCGAGGGCGTCCTCGATGCGCTCCGCCGGGTGTGTGGAGAGGAGCGCGGCGATGATCTCCGAGTCGGAGGTGCCCCGGAACTGCACGCCGGCGTCGGTGAGCTCGGCGTGCAGCTCAACGGCGTTGATCAGGTTGCCGTTGTGCGCGAGCGCCACCTGGCGGCGGTCCGAGCGCCACACCGGCTGGGCGTTCTCCCACGCTGACGACCCGGTGGTGGAGTAGCGCACGTGGCCCACGGCCATCTGCCCGCGCAGCGCGCGCAGCTTCTCCTCGTCGAACACCTGCGACACAAGCCCCAGGTCGCGCACGGTCATGATGTGGCCCTCGTCCGAGGCGGCGATGCCGGCGGACTCCTGACCGCGGTGCTGGAGCGCGTACAGGGCGAAGTATGCGAGTCGGGCGACGTCGGACTCCGGCGCGTAAACGCCGAAGACGCCGCACTCGTCGCGAGGACCGTCGCGGAAATCATCGCTGCGCACCGGGCCACGCCCGCTGCTTGCGCCAGGCTCGAGAAGATCTCTGGTCATGGATGGCGGGGGCTCGAAGGGTGACCCGCCTCGAGGTTCCCTGCTCCGGCAGAGGCTACCAGCGAGGGGGGTCGGCGGTCGCCGGTGCGGTCACGCATATGCAGCCGGGATGGCGCCCTCGAAACGATCTCGCAGCGAGCCCACCTCGAGGTCCGCCAACCCCGCTATTTGCAGGCGATCTCCACCCGTCACGCCCAGGGTGACCGCGCCCGGAACGCGCTCGACCAGATCGGCCGGGCCAGCCACCACGGCACCACCCGGGCCCTCACCGAACAGGGCCGTCAGATCGTCGCCGGCGCCCACCGCCGCCAGGTCCACGCTCGCGCCCACGCCGCCCGCGATGCAGCACTCGGCCAGCGCGCAGGCGAGCCCGCCCTCGGAGATGTCGTGGACGGTGGCGAGCCCTCCGGCGCGCACGGCAGCGCGCAGCTCGGCCAGGCCCGCCGCCTGGCGCTCGAGGTCCACCGCCGGGAGCGACCCCGCGAGGCGTCCACGCAGCTTCTCGAGCTCGGAGCCCTCGAGGTCCGGAGCGAACGGGCCCACCAGGGCGACTGTGTGCCCCGGTTCGACGAAGCCCGACACCGGCAGGCGCTCGGGGTCCGGCAGGCGCCCGACCATGCCGACGATCGGAGTCGGGTAGATCGGTCCCTCAGCGCCCTCGTTGTAGAGCGAGACGTTGCCGCCCACCACCGGCACGCCGATCGCGAGGCAGGCGTCGCGGAGGCCCTCCACCGCACGGGTGAGCTGCCAGGCGATGTGCGGCTTCTCGGGGTTCCCGAAGTTGAGGCAGTTGGTGAGGCCGAGCGGCTCGCCGCCCACGCACGCGAGGTTGCGCGCGCATTCGAGCACGGCCTCCACCGCTCCGGTGTAGGGATCGCAGGCCACTCGCCTGCCGTTGCCGTCGATCGAGATCGCGATCGCGCCGCTGCCGCCGTCGTCCGAGAGCTGGAGCACCGCGGCGTCGGCCGCCTCCGGCCGGCGCACCGTGCGCGAGCCGACGATGCAGTCGTACTGCTCGAACGCAAAGCGCTTGGAGGCCACGTTCGCCGAGCCCAGCAGCGCCAGCAGCGCGCTCTCCGGATCGGCGTCCTCGTCGAGGCGGGACGGAGGATCGGGATAGATGCGACCGGCGGGCTCCTCCGGCTCCAGGTCGTACAGGGGGACGTCGTCCACCAGCGCCCCCACGGGCATGTCCCCCACCACCTCCTCGCCGTCGAGGATCCGCAGCCGCTGGG
Source organism: uncultured Thermoleophilaceae bacterium (assembly GCA_963764665.1). Taxonomy (GTDB): domain Bacteria; phylum Actinomycetota; class Thermoleophilia; order Solirubrobacterales; family Thermoleophilaceae; genus JACVRW01. The sequence continues at coordinate 49,802 of CAVXTL010000018.1, forward strand.
TGTCGGTGACCTCGCCGATGGCGGTGGCGCGCACCTCCCAGCGCTCGCAGATCTCGAGCAGCTCGGGCAGCCGCCCCGGCTCGATCACGCAGAGCATCCGCTCCTGGGACTCCGAGATCATGATCTCGAAGGGCTCCATGTCCGACTCGCGCAGGGGCACCTTCGAGACGTCGATGTCGAGGCCCACGCCGCCCTTCGACGCCATCTCCGACGAGCTCGACGACAGGCCGGCGGCGCCGAGGTCCTGGAGCGCCACCAGCACCCCCAGGTCGAGCAGCTCGAGGCAGCATTCGAGCACCCGCTTCTCCTCGAAGGGATCGCCGATCTGCACCGTCGGGCGCTTGGCGGAGTCCTCCTCGGACAGCTCGGCGCTGGCCAGCACCGACGCGCCGCCGATGCCGTCGCGGCCGGTGCGCGCGCCCATGAGCACGAGCAGGTTGCCCACGCCGGTGGCGGCGCTGCGGATCATCGCGCCCTCCTTGGCGAGGCCCACGCACATCGCGTTGACGAGGCAGTTCTGCTCGTAGGAGGGCTCGAACAGCACCTCGCCGCCCACGGTGGGCACGCCGATCGAGTTCCCGTAGTGGCCGATGCCCTTGACCGACCAGTCGAACAGGAAGCGGGAGCGCTCGGAGTCGAGCTCGCCGAAGCGAAGCGAGTCGAGCACCGCGATCGGCCGCGCGCCGATCGCGAACACGTCGCGCAGGATGCCGCCGACACCGGTGGCCGCGCCCTGGAACGGCTCGACCGCGCTCGGATGGTTGTGGGACTCGACCTTGAACGCCACCACCAGGCCGTCGCCCACGTCCACCGCGCCGGCGTTCTCACCCGGGCCCATGACCACGTGCGCTCCCTCGGTGGGCAGCAGGCGGAGCAGCTTCTTCGAGTGCTTGTAGGCGCAGTGCTCCGACCACATGAGCGAGAACACGGCCAGCTCGAGCCCGTTCGGCTCGCGACCCAGCCGCTCCACGATCCCGTCGTACTCGGCGTCGGTGAGGCCGAGCTCGCGATGCGGCGCGGCGGTGCTCACGCGGTGGCGACCAGCTCGTCCACGTGCGCCACGAGCGAGGCGAACAGCACGCCGCCGTCGGCCGACCCCGTGAGCGGATCGACCGCGTGCTCGGGATGCGGCATCAGGCCCAGCACGTTGCGGTCCCGGTTGCACACCGCGGCGATGTCGCGGAGCGAGCCGTTGGGGTTCTGCCCCGCGGCGTAGCGGAGCATCACCTGGTCGTTCGCCTCGAGCTCGTCCAGCGTGTCCTCCGGGGCGTAGTAGCGGCCGGTGGTGTGCTTGACCGGAATCGACAGGCGGTCGCCCGCGGCGCTCGCGCGCGTGAACGGCGAGTCGGCGCTCACCACCTCCACGTCCACCTGCCTGCAGATGAAGCGCAGCGAGTCGTTGGGGAGCAGCGCGCCCGGCAGCAGCCCTGCCTCGCAGAGCACCTGGAAGCCGTTGCAGATGCCGAGCACCGGTCCGCCCGCGCGCGCGAAGTCGGCCACCGCCTCCATGGCGGGCGAGAAGCGCGCGATCGCGCCCGCGCGCAGGTAGTCCCCGTAGGAGAAGCCGCCGGGCACCACCACGGCGTCCACGCCATCCAGGTCGCGGTCCCCGTGCCAGATCAGCTCGGCCTCCGCGTAGCGCCGGCAGGCGAGCAGGGCGTCCACCTCGTCGCAGCTCCCGGGGAAGCGCAGGACGCCGAACCTCACCCGGCCACGTCCTCCAGCACTACCACCTCGTAATCCTCGATCAGCGGGTTGGCCAGCAGCCGCTCGCACATCTCCGGCACCTGCGCCGGGTCGTCCACCTCGAGCTCGACCAGGCGGCCGACCTTCACGTCCGACACGCCGCCGAACCCGAGCGCCCTGAGGGCCCGCTCCACCGTCTGCCCGGATGGGTCGAGGATGCCCTCCTTCGGCCGGATGAGCACCCTCGCGGTCATCCGCCCGAACGCTCGAGCCAGGCCCCGAAGGGCTCATCGGTGATGCGCTCGTAGGCCTCCTGGTAGCGCTGCCGGGTGCCCTCCACGACCTCAGGCGGCACCGGCGGCGCCGGCGGCGACTTGTCCCAGCCCGAGCCCGCCGCCCAGTCACGCACGAACTGCTTGTCGAAACTCGGCTGCCCGCGACCGGGCTCGTACCCGTCCACCGGCCAGAAGCGCGAGGAGTCGGGGGTGAGCACCTCGTCGCCGAGCACGATCGTGCCGTCGGGGCGGCGGCCGAACTCGAACTTGGTGTCGGCCAGGATGATCCCGCGCTCGCGCGCGTGGCGCGCGCCATGCTCGTAGATGGCCAGCGACAGGCGCCGCAGCTCCTCGAGCAGAGCACGGTCGCCCACGATCTCGGCCGCCCGGTCGAAGTCCACGTTCTCGTCGTGGTCGCCCAGCTCGGCCTTGGTGGCCGGCGTGAAGATCGGCTCGGGGAGCTGCTCCGACTCGCTCAGCCCGCCTGGCAGCTCGATCCCGCAGACGGCGCCCGAGGACTGGTAGTCCTTCCAGCCCGAGCCCGTGATGTACCCGCGCACCACGCACTCCACGGGCACCATCTCGAGCCGCTCGACCAGCATCCCGCGACCGCGCACGTCCTCCGGCACGTCCGTGTAGGAGACGAGGTGGTTGGGGCACAGCTGCTCGGTGTGGGCGAGCCAGAAGGCGGTCAGCCCGGTGAGCATCTTGCCCTTGTCGGGGATCGGCGTGGGGTGCACCACGTCGTACGTCGAGATGCGGTCGGAGACCACCATCAGCAGCCGGTCGGGACCGGCGCTGTAGATGTCCCTGACCTTGCCCTGGGAGACGAGTTCGAGGCCCGGAAGAGCGGCGGCGTCGGTCACGGGTCCGAGGCTAACAGCAGGTCCCGACCGTCACGTTTCGGGGCCTCGGTAGCGGCCACGTCGTCCACGCGGCTGCGCTGGGTGAGCACCACGCAGGCCAGCACCGCCACCGCTGCGAGCAGCGTGAGCGCGTCCACCTCCTCGCCCAGGAGGAGCGCCGACCAGCCCAGCGTGAGCAGCGCCTGGGAGAGCTGGACCTGGCCGATCTTCGCCACGCCGCCACGCGCCAGCCCCGCATACCAGGCGAAGAAGGCGAGGAACATGCTGATGAGGGCCACGTAGGCGAAGCCCAGCCACGCGACCGGCCCTCCGCTGAGCCCGCCGTCGGCCGTGGCGGCCGCGAGCGCGGTGCCCGCCACGGTGACCGGCAGCGAGAGCACGAGCGCCCAGGAGATCGTGCGTGCCCCGCCGAGGTCGCGTGCGAGCACGGCGCCCTCCGCATACCCCAGCGCGCAGAGAGCCACGGCCGCGAGCAGCAGCAGGTCGCCGGCCTGAGGCGTGCCGGCCCCCTGCGCGGCGGCGAAGCCGAGCGCGGCCACCAGGCCGGCCACGCCCGCGGCCCAGAAGCCGCGCGAGGGGCGCTCCCCAGCCCTGACCACAGCCGCCACGGCGGTGGCCGCGGGCAGGATCCCCACGATCACGGCCGCGTGCGCGGCGGGCAGGTCGCGCAGCGCGATTGAGGTGAGAAGCGGGAAGCCCAGCACGACGCCGAGCGACACCAGCGCGAGCCGGCGGCGCTGATCGCGCGACGGCAGCGGCTGGCGTGACAGGGCGAGCCAGGTCGCGGCGAGCAGCCCCGCGACCACGGCACGGCCGAGGCCAACGACCGCGGGGTCGAGGTCCTCGACGGCGAGTCGCGTGGCGGGCAGCGAGAACGAGAAGCCGAGCACCCCGATGAAGCCGAGCAGGAGCGCCATCTCACGCGGACGCTAGGCCCGCGCGAGCCCGCCGGCCATGTCCCACAAGCGACGCTTGTGCTACTCGACGTCGAGATCGTCGAGTCGCGCGACGATCTGCCCTGCGTTGCGTACGAAATCGCCCGCGTCGAAAACGCCGTCGAGGTCGAGCTCCGGGGCAGTGTCGGCCAGCAGCTCGCGAAGGTGCACGCCCTCGCGGTAGGCGCGCTGCGCCGCCTCCTGCACCACCCGGTAGGCCTCGTCGCGGGAGCGGCCCGCCTCCACCAGGGCGAGCAGCGCCCGCTGCGAGTAGAGCGCCCCGTGCGTGATCTCCAGGTTGGCTCGCATCCGCTCCTCGTCCACGACCATGCCGTCCACGACCCTGATTGCCAGGTGCTGGGCGTAGTCGAGCAGCGCGGTGGCGTCGGGCAGGGCCACGCGCTCCACCGAGGAGTGCGAGATGTCGCGCTCGTGCCAGAGCGCCACGTCCTCCAGGCCCGCCTGCGCATACCCGCGCAGCAGCCGGGCGATCCCGGTGATGCGCTCGCTCACGATCGGGTTGCGCTTGTGCGGCATCGCCGACGAGCCCTTCTGCGCGCCGGCGCGGAACGGCTCCTCGACCTCGCGCACCTCCGTGCGCTGGAGGTGGCGCACCTCGGTCGCGAAGCGCTCCAACCCGGCCCCCGCGAGCGCGATCGCGCTCAGCAGCTCCGCATGGCGGTCGCGCGGGACCACCTGCGTGGACACCTCCTCGCGCGCGAGGCCCAGCCGCTCGAGCACGGCAGCCTCCACCTCGGGGCCGTTGGCCGAGTAGGTGCCCACCGCGCCGGAGAGCGCCCCCACGGACACGTCCCGTACCGCGCGCTCGAGACGGCGCAGGTTGCGATCGGCCTCGAACGCGAACCCGGCGAGCTTGACCCCGAAGGTCGTGGGCTCGGCGTGCACTCCGTGAGTCCGTCCCACGCAGAGGGTGTCCACGTGCTCGCGCGCCCTGCGAATCAGCGCGTCGCGGTAGTCCTTGGCGCCCGACACGAGCACGAGCCCTACCTGGGAGAGCTGAAGCCCGAGAGCGGTGTCGAGCACGTCCGAGGAGGTGAGGCCGTGGTGCACCCAGCGGCCGGCCTCGCCCACCGACTCGGCCACCACGTCCACGAACGCGGCCACGTCGTGGTCGGTCACCCGCTCCCGCTCGAGCACCGCCTCCACCGTGAACGAGGCGCGATCGCGCACCTCCGCCGCGTCGTCGGCCGGCACCACGCCCGCGTCGGCCAGGGCCTCGACCACGGCCAGCTCGACCGCGAGCCAGGTCTCGAGCTTCCGCTCGTCGGACCACACCGACCGCAGCTCAGGGCGCGTGTAGCGGTCGATCACCGGCGGCTAGGCGTCCAGGATCCGCGCCGCCAGCACGGCGGCGTTGCGGGCGTTGTCCACGCCCACGCACGCCACCGGCACGCCCGGCGGCATCTGCGCGATGGCCAGCAGGGCGTCGAGGCCTCCTGCCACGGAGGTCTTCGAGGTGAGCGGCACGCCGATCACCGGCAGCTCGGTGTGCGCCGCCACCACGCCGGGCAGCGCGGCTGCCAGCCCCGCTCCGGCGATGATGACCCGGATTCCCCGGAACTTCGCGTTCTTCGCGTAGTCCGCCACGGTGTCCGGGTCACGGTGCGCGCTCATCACGCGGATCTCGAAGTGCATGCCGCGCGCCTCGAGCTCGGCGCCCGCCTTCTCCATGACCGGCATGTCGCTCTTCGAGCCCATCACGATCCCCACTCGCGGCGCGTCCACGTCCAGCTCGTCGAACTGGTGCTCCACCTCGGTCTCCGTCACGGGAGCCATCTCCTCCTGCGGCGTCATACGCGTGCCCCTTCCACCGCTCGGGCGGCTATGTCTGTTCGCATCTGCTTGCCCTCGAACCGGATCCGCCCGGCCGCCTCGTAGGCGCGGTCGCGCGCCTCGGCGGCACTCGGGCCCAGCCCGGTCACGTTCAGCACGCGACCGCCCGCCGTCACGATGGCGCCGTCCGCCTCGGCCGTCCCGGCGTGGAACACGTCCGCGTCGAGCCCGTCGAGGCCCGTGATCTCGTCGCCGGTGGAGTAGGGACCCGGATAGCCGCCGGCGGCGAGCACCACCGTCACGGCCCAGTCCGGCGACCACTCGGGCTCCACGCCCGCCAGGCCGCCCGGCGTGGCCGCGGCGTCGAGCAGCTCCACCAGGTCGCTGCGTAGCCGCGGGAGCACCGCCTGCGTCTCGGGATCGCCGAAGCGGGCGTTGAACTCGAGCACGCGTGGGCCGTCGGAGGTCATCATGAGTCCCGCGTAGAGGATCCCGTGAAAGGGCGTTCCGCGGCGGCGCAGCTCGTCCACGATCGGCTGATGAGCCAGCCGCACGAGCTCGTCGGCCGCCTCGCGGTCAAAGCCCGGCACGGGCGAGTAGCTCCCCATGCCGCCGGTGTTCGGACCCTCGTCTCCGTCGCGTGCGCGCTTGTAGTCCTGTGCCGGCGCCAACGCCACGGCGCGCTCGCCGTCGCAGAGCGCCAGCAGGGAGAGCTCCTCCCCGTCGAGGAACTCCTCGAGCACCACCTCGGTTTCCCCGAAGCGCCTCTCGGCGAAGAACACGTCGAGCGCCGCACGCGCCTCGCGCTCGTCCGGCGCGATGATCACTCCCTTGCCCGCGGCCAGAACGTCGGCCTTGAGCACCGCGGGGTAGGAGGCGCAGGCCAGGTGCGCGGCAGCCTCCTCGCGGTCGCGCAGCACCACGTGCCCCGCCGTGGGCACGCCGCAGTCGCGCATCAGGTCCTTGGCGTAGGTCTTGGACCCCTCGATCCGCGCCGCTGCGGCCGACGGGCCGAATGCCCTGATGCCGGCCTCCTCGAGCCGGTCCACCAGCCCGCCCACGAGCGGAACCTCCGGACCCACCACCACCAGGTCCGCCCGCCACTCCTGCGCGGCCCGCACGAGGCCGGGCACGTCGTCGGCCGGCGCCGCCAGGCACTCGACCCCGTCGCGGGCGATCCCGGCGTTGCCGGGGGCGCAGGCCAGCCGCGGCCGCTGCGGGCTCCGCAGCAACGCGCGCACGAGAGCGTGCTCGCGACCGCCTCCGCCGACTACGAGAATTCGGGAGGGCACCTACAGCGCCGCTATGAAGTCGTCGATGGGGATGGCGGTGAGCGTCTCGTAGTGGCTCGTGCCGCGTGAGCCGAGCTCCATCGAGACCCGCGCGACGGTCTGCTCGTCGGGAGCCTCCACCACGTTCACGAAGTCGAAGCGGCCGAGCACCGCCCACTGCGCCGTGACGGTCACGCCGAGCTGCTCGATCTCCTTGTTCACCTCGCGGATGCGCTGAGGATTGCTCTTCAGCGTCTGTACGCCCTCGGGCGTGAGGGTGCTCAGCATCACGAAGGTCGGCACTGTGTTCCTTTCGTTAGATGTCCGACGCCCGGAATGTAGCCTGGTATGGGGATGCAGCGCAGCTTCGCTCGCTAGCCTCGCTGGGCCGATGCGAGTCAGGAGGACTCAGATGAAGCTGTGCCTCGCCGCCGTGCTGGCGGCATGTCTTGCCGCGGCCGCCCCGGCCTCGGCGGCCACGATGACCGTGGAACCCAAGCGAAGCTGCCACAGCTCCGGCGAGACGGTGAAGCTCACCGGCTCCGGCTTCTCGCCCAACGGCAAGGTCAGCGTGGCCCGCGACGGGACCACGCTCGAACCGCTGCTCAACTCGAGTCCCGCCGGCGACTTCCTCGGAGAGCTCACGCTCTATCTCAGGACAGGGAAGGCCGACCGGACCTACACGGCCACCGACGCGGCGGACCCGGCGGTCAAGGCCACCCGGCGGATGCTCGTGATCGCGCCGGCCGTGACCATCCGCCCGGCCGACCTCGACGTGGGGCTGCGGGCACGCATCGGCGCGAAGGGCTTCGCCACGGGCCCAGTGCTGTACGCGCACATCCTCCGGACCGCCGATTCCGACGGAAAGCGGCTGACGAAGCAGAAGGCGCGCAACCTCAGGATCGGGCGGCTCAAGGGGCGCTGCGGAAAGCTCCTGGTGCGCAAGCGGCTGTTCTCGAAGCGCGCGCCGCTCGGCGACTACACGGTCCAGTTCGACACCTTCAGGCGCTACGAGGCGGACCGGGCGGTTAAGTTCCTCTACGCCGCGCCGATCACGCTCGAGCAGCGCCGGCCGGGCTAGAGCTCGACGTCGGGGTGCCGCAGGCGCAGGTGCTCCTCGAGCGCCCGCGTGACGGCGCGGCGCTCGTCGGCGGCCGCGAGCCGGAAGCGGCCGAGCAGCTCGCGCTGGCCCTCGAGCGGCAGGCCCGCGATCTCCCAGCGCACCACCAGGCGCTCGAAGAGGAACTCCGTGCGCCGCTGCCAGCGGTCCTCGGCGCTGGCCGCCGGGCGGGCATCCAGGTCGGCCAGCTTGCCGAGCGTGCCCGCCGAGAGTTCGTCGCGCAGGGTGATCGAGCCGCCGTCCCCTACGTCGTAGTCGGAGGTCGAGCCTGCCGCGGCCGGCTCCGCGGTGTCGCGGCGCCGCTTGCGGGATCGCCGGCCCATCGGCGCGGCTAGGTGCCCGCCGCCACGGGCTCGGCCGCCGCGCCGGCGGTCTCGAACACGAGCTCGCCGTCCGCCGCATCCACCTTCACCCGGTCTCCCGGCTCGAACTCGCCCTCGAGCAGCTTCAGCGCCAGCTTGTCCACGAGCCGCTTCTGGATCACCCGCTTGAGGGGCCGAGCGCCGTAGGTCGGGTCGTAGCCGAGGTTGCCGAGCAGCGTCCGCGCATCCTCGGTCAGCTCGATCTCCACACCCCGCTCGCGCACTCGCTCGGCGAGCGCGGCCACCTGGAGCTCCACGATCCGTCCGAGCTCCTCGCGCGTGAGTTGGCGGAACTCGACGATCTCGTCCAGCCGGTTGACGAACTCCGGCTTGAAGGTGGCCTGGACCCCCTCGAGCCCGCCGGCCACGTTCGAGGTCATGATCACCACCGTGTTCTTGAAGTCCACGGTGCGGCCCTGGCCGTCCGTGAGGCGGCCGTCGTCCATCAGCTGGAGCAGGACGTTGTAGACGTCCGAGTGGGCCTTCTCGATCTCGTCGAGCAGAACCACGGAGTAGGGCCGCCGGCGCACGGCCTCGGTCAGCTGGCCGCCCTCGTCGTAGCCGACGTAGCCGGGCGGCGCGCCCACGAGGCGCGACACGGAGTGCTTCTCCATGTACTCGGACATGTCGATGCGGATCATCGCCTGGTCGGAGTCGAACATGAACTCGGCGAGCGCCCTGGCCAGCTCGGTCTTGCCGACACCGGTGGGTCCGATGAACAGGAAGGTGCCGATCGGCCGGTTCGGGTCCTGGAGGCCGGCTCGCGAGCGCCGCAGCGCGCTCGACACGGCCTCGACGGCCTCCGCCTGCCCGACCACCCGCTCGTGCAGGCGGTCCTCCATGTGGATCAGCTTCTCGACCTCGCCCTCCATCAGACGCGACACGGGAATGCCCGTCCAGCGCGCCACGATCTTTCCGACGTCCTCGTCGTCCACCTCCTCCTTGAGGAAGGTGGTGTCCGACTGGAGCTCGCGCAGGCGCGCCTCCTGGTCCTTCATGAGCTGCTCGAGCTCGGGGATCTCCCCGTAGCGCAGCTCGGCGGCACGCTGCAGGTCGGCGTCGCGCTCGGCGCGCTCGGCCTCGCGGTGCGCCTGCTCGAGCCGCTCCTTCGCGTCGCGGATGGCCTCGATGGCCTCCTTCTCGCCCTGCCAGTGGGCCTTCATCACGCTGGAGCGCTCGCGCAGGTCGGCGAGCTCGCGCTCGATCGCCTCGCGGCGAGCCACCGACGCGTCGTCCTTCTCCTTCTTGAGCGCCTGGTGCTCGATCTCCAGCTGCTGGATGCGCCGCTCCACGGTGTCGATCTCCGTGGGCATCGAGTCGATCTCGATCCGCAGGCCGGAGGCCGCCTCGTCGATCAGGTCGATCGCCTTGTCGGGCAGGAAGCGGTCCGCGATATAGCGCTGAGAGAGCGTGGCCGCGGCGATGATCGCGGAGTCCTGGATGCGCACGCCGTGGTGCACCTCGTAGCGCTCCTTCAGGCCGCGCAGGATCGCGATCGTGTCCTCCACCGAGGGCTCGCCCACCGTGACCGGCTGGAAGCGCCGCTCGAGCGCGGCGTCCTTCTCGATGTGCTTGCGGTACTCGTCGAGCGTGGTGGCGCCGACGGCGCGCAGCTCGCCGCGGGCCAGCATCGGCTTGAGGAGGTTCGCGGCGTCCACGGCGCCCTCCGCGGCGCCGGCGCCCACGATGGTGTGAAGCTCGTCCATGAACAGGATCACCTGGCCCTGGGCGTCGGCGATCTCCTTGAGCACGGCCTTGAGCCGGTCCTCGAACTCGCCGCGGTACTTGGAGCCTGCGATCAGGGCGCCGATGTCGAGCGCGATCACGCGCCGGTCGCGCAGCGACTCCGGCACGTCGCCGGACACGATCCGCTGGGCCAGGCCCTCGACGATCGCCGTCTTGCCGACACCCGGCTCGCCGATCAGGACGGGGTTGTTCTTGGTGCGCCGCGACAGCACCTGGATCACGCGCCGGACCTCCTCGTCGCGGCCGATCACCGGGTCGAGCTTGCCCTGCTGGGCGGCCTCGGTGAGGTCGCGGCCGAAGCGCTCGAGCGCCTGGTAGCGCTCCTCCGGGCTCTGGTCGGTCACACGGTGCGGGCCGCGGACCTCCTGGACAGCCTGCGCCAGCTGGTCGCGCGAGGCGCCGGTGTCCACCTTCGGGGCGCCCGCAAGAGCGAGCAGCAGGTGCTCGGTGGACACGTACTCGTCGCCCATCCCGCGGGCCTCGTCGTCGGCCTGCTTCAGCAGGTCGATCAGATCGCTGCCCATGGCGGGCGCCGCGCCGGCGTCGCCCGTGACCTTGGGAAGCCCGTCGAGCACCTGGTTCGCCAGCTTTCGCACGCGCTCGGGGTCCGACCCCGCGCGCCGCAGGACCGGCACCACGATGCCGCCCTCCTGCTCGAGCAGGGCGACCAGGAGGTGGTGAGGCGCAACCTCGGGGTTGGCACGCCCACCGGCCAGCCGCTGAGCGGCTGCGAGAGCCTCCTGAGACTTGATGGTGAAGCGATCTGCTTGCATAAAACCTAAGTCAGTGTATAGAAGATCTGCGCCCGTGACCAGGGGCCGCGATGGCGTTATTATCCGCGCCCGTGGCCGAGATCTACCACCTGACCCCGCATGAATCGGTGACCGTGCGCGACCACTCTCCCGACCTGCTCGAGGTCGAGGGCTCGTGGGACGCAAACGGCTCGCCCCCGCCGCCTCATTTCCACCCGGACCAGGACGAGCGCTTCGAGGTTCTGGAGGGCGAGCTCACCGCTGTCGTGGACGGCAAGGAGCGGACCCTGAAGGCGGGCGACACGCTCAATGTGCCCCGCGGCGCCGTTCACAAGATGTGGAACTCGGCGGACGATCTCACGCGCGCCGTCTGGCAGACCCGCCCCGCGGGCCGGACCCTCGACTGGTGGAAGGCGATCGACGGTCTCGGCAGGCGTCATCCGCCGGGGCGCGCCGGCATCTCGAGCCCCACCCGGCTGGCAGCCCTGCTGACCGAGTACGACGACGTGATCCGCCTGGCGGCCGGCCCGAAGCCGATCGTGGACGCCGTGCTGTCGGGCCTGGCCGCCGTGGGACGCCGGCAGGGGCCCTAGCGCGCCGCCGCGGCGGCCGCCGGGGCTCCGCCCGCGGTGCCTGCCGGATCCTGGGTGAGCTTGTTGGCCAGGTAGACCGGGATGATCGAGAGCAGGATCAGCATCAGGCCCACCACGTTCACCACCGGCAGCTGGTTGGGCCGCGAGTAGTTGCTGAAGATCCAGATCGGCAGCGTCTGGTCCCCGCCCGCGGTGAACGTGGTCACGATGATCTCGTCGAACGACAACGCGAACGCCAGGAGCGCGCCCGCCACCAGCGCCGACCTCATCGAGGGCAGGGTGATGCCGCTATGGACAACGCGGGCGGCTCCCGTGCGCCGCTCGCGCCCGCCGGTGGTACGCAACGCAACGAAAATGCGTGACGTTACAAACGGTTTCGCGTCGGGCAGGGTGATGCCGAGGGAGGAGGGTGCACCACTGCTCGAGATCCACGAGCTGACCGTCCGCTTCGGCGGCGTGACTGCTCTTGACGGCCCGTCCCTGAACGTGACGGGCGGCCAGATCTGTGGTCTGATCGGCCCGAACGGCGCCGGCAAGACGACCCTGTTCAACTGCGTCAGCCGGCTTTACGAGCCGGAATCCGGGCGCATCGTCTTCGAGGGCGAGGACGTGCTGGCGCGCGCGCCACACGAGGTGTCCGAGCTGGGCATCGCCCGGACCTTCCAGAACCTCGGCCTGTTCCCGTCGATGACCGTCCGGGAGAACGTGCTGCTGGGCGCGTACCACCGCGACCGGCCCGGCTTCCTCGGGAGCGCCCTCGCCTGGCGCGAGAACGGGCGCGCAGAGGCACGGCTCCGGGCGGAGGCGGAGGAGACGCTCGCGCGCCTCGACCTGCTGGCGGTGGCCGAGCACGCCGCGGAGGGCCTGCCGTACGGAACGCTCAAGCGGGTCGAGCTGGCACGCGCGCTCTTCCAGCGCCCACGGCTCCTGATGCTCGACGAGCCGGCGAGCGGGCTGGCGCGCGGGGAGATGGAGGAGCTGGCCGATCTGATCCGCTCGCTGCGCGACGAGCTCGACCTCACCGTGCTTCTCGTCGAGCACAACATGGGGATGGTGATGGGGCTCTGCGAGCAGGTGGCCGTGCTCGACCTGGGTCGCAAGATCGCCGACGGGCCGCCGGCCGAGGTCCAGGAGCACCCCGCCGTGGTCGAGGCCTACCTGGGCGCGCCGGCATGAGCCTGCTCGAGGTTCAGGGGCTGTGCGCCTCGTACGGTCCGGTGCGAGTCCTCGAGGACATCGACTTCGCCGTGGACGAGGGGCAGAAGGTGGCCATCCTGGGTCCCAACGGGGCCGGCAAGACCACGACCCTGCGCGCCCTCTCGGGGATGGTCAGCACACGCGGCCGGGTGAACTTCGACGGACGCGACGTGGCCGGCCGCCCCACCGCGGCGATGGCGCGCCTCGGGGTGGCGCACGTGCCCGAGGGGCGCGGCACCTTCGAGAGCCTCAGCGTGGAGGAGAACCTGCGCGTCGGGGCCTACATCCGCCGCGATGGCGCGGCGGTCAAGGAGGACCTGGCGCGCTGCTACGGGTGGTTCCCGCGCCTCGAGGAGCGTCGCGGCCAGTCAGCCGGCAGCCTGAGCGGCGGGGAGCAGCAGATGCTCGCCCTCGCGCGCGGCCTGATGCTGAGGCCGCGCCTGCTGATGCTCGACGAGCCGTCGCTCGGACTGTCGCCGAAGCTCACCCGCGAGCTCTTCGTGCGGCTGGGCCGGATCGCGGACGAGGAGGGCATGACCGTGCTGGTGGTCGAGCAGAACGCGAACCTGGCGCTGGAGTTCGCCGACTACGCGTACGTGCTCGAGGCGGGGCGGATCGCGCTCTCCGGAGCCGCCGCCGAAGTGATCGAGGACCCCGGCGTACGACGCTCGTACCTGGGCGGCTGAGGGGGGACCGTGGAGCGCTTCATCCAGGTGGTGGTGGACGGGATCGCCACAGGCTCGATCTACGCGGCGCTGGCGCTCGCGCTGGTGCTGATCTTCCGGTCCACGGGCGTCGTGAACTTCGCCCAGGGCGAGATGGCCATGTTCAGCACGTTCATCGCCTGGGGGCTCCACGAGGGCGGCCTTTCGATCGGCGCCGCCATCGCGTGCACGCTCGTCATCTCCTTCCTCGCCGGGATGGT
>CAVXTL010000019.1:0-53719 GCA_963764665.1 uncultured Thermoleophilaceae bacterium
GCGATGAGCACCCGCCTCACGTACACGAGCGGAGCGCTCGGCAGCGAGACCGACGAGGAGTTCGAGGTCGGGCTGGCGGCAGCGCGCGCCGACGCCGCGGAGCCGCTGCCGCATCTGGTCGGTGGCGACGAGCTGACCCTGGGCCAGCCATTCGAGCGCCTCGACCCCTCCAGTGACGGCGAGGTGGCCAGCCGCGCGCATGACGCGCCACCGGCGGTGGTCACGCGCGCGGTCGACGCGGCCAGGGCAGCCGCGTCGGGTTGGCGCAACACCCCCTACGCGGAGCGCTGCCAGCGCATGCGGGCGGTGGCCGCGGGGATCGGTGAGCGCCACCTCGAGCTCGCCGCCGTGGTGAGCCTCGAGACCGGCAAGTCGCGAACGGAGTCGATCCTCGAGGTGCAGGAGGCGGTGGACCTGATCACCGCCTACGCCGACCTGATGGAGCGCAACGACGGCTACGTGCGGCCGCTCGACAGCTTCGTGGACGATGAGCGCAACACCGACGTCCTGCGGCCCTATGGCGTGTTCGCCGTGATCTCGCCGTTCAACTTCCCCGCGGCGCTCTCGATCAACATGGCGGGCGCCGCGCTGATCGCAGGCAACACGGTGGTGTTCAAGCCGTCAGAGGAGACGCCCTGGACGGGGGCGATCCTCGGGGAGATCGCCCGCGCTGCGGAGCTTCCCGCCGGAGTGCTCAACGTGATCCAGGGCGGTCCTGCCACGGGCCGCGCGCTGGTGGAGGCGGCGGTGGACGGCGTGGCGTTCACCGGCTCGGCCGAGGTGGGCCGCTGGATCGCCCGCACGCTCCAGGAGGGTCCCTACGCGCGTCCCGCCCTCACCGAGATGGGCGGCAAGAACCCGGCGATCGTCACGAACGCCGCCGACCTGGACAAGGCGGCGGAGGGCGTGGCCCGCGCCGCGTTCGGGCTGTCCGGGCAGAAGTGCAGCGCGTGCTCGCGCGCGATCGTGGTGGACGCGGTGCACGACGAGTTCGTCGAGCGCCTGGCGGAGCAGGCCGGGCGCCTGATCGTCGGCGATCCAGCCGAGCGCGACATGTTCCTCGGCCCGGTGGTGAACGAGGCGAGCGTGGCGCGCTTCGATGCCGCGGCGGCGAGCGCGCGCAGCGACGGCAGGATCGCGGCCGGCGGCGGGCGCCCCGAGCGACCCGGTCTGTTCGTGGAGCCGACGGTCGTGTCCGGGCTGCCTCAGGGCCATGCCCTCGAGCGCGACGAGCTCTTCCTGCCGTTCGTGACGGTCTCGCGAGTCGGCTCGTTCGACGAGGCGATGGCCGAGGCCAACGCCCCGGTGTACGGGCTCACCGCGGGCATCTACTCGGAGGACGCGGCCGAGAAGGAGCGCTTCCTCGACACGATCGAGGCGGGCGTGGTCTACGTGAACCGCCGCGCCGGCGCCACCACCGGCGCCTGGCCCGGCACGCAGACCTTCTGCGGCTGGAAGTCGAGCGGCTCGACCGGCAAGGGCGGCCTCGGCCCCTGGTACCTGCCGCAGTTCATGCGCGAGCAGTCGAGAACGATCGTCGGATAGTCAGAGCTCGGACGCCAGCTCACCGAATACGTCGATGTAGCGGTCCACCGCCGCGTCGTCGTGGGCCACCGTCACGTTCCACTCCTGCTCGCGGCCCGGCGTGGTGAGGATGCCGCGGTTCACCAGCCAGGTCCAGATCAGCTCGGACCGCTCCGGGTCGCGGCGGTCCCGGTGGACGCAGCCCTTCGAGCCGAGCGCGAGGGCGCCCGGGCCCACCCCCTCGGCCATCCGCTCTCCGAGGCGCTCCAGGTGCTCGTACGCCTCCTGCGTCAGCACCTCCAGCAGGTTCGCGCGCGCCGCGGCCATACCGAGCGGGTTGCCGTTGTAGGTGCCCACGTGGTGCACGCTGCCGTCCTCGACCAGCGCCGCAAGCTCCTCGGTCATGCCGATCGCACCGGTCGGCAGTCCCCCGCCCAGCGACTTCGCCAGCGTGACCATGTCGGGTCTGACGCCGAAGCGCTCGACAGCCCCGCCCGCCGCGATCGTCAGCCCGGTCTTGACCTCGTCGAAGATCAGCACCGTCCCGGTCGCGCGCGCGGCATCGCGCACCCCCTCGAGGTAGCCGGGCTCGGGCAGCACCAGGCCCGCGTTCGTGCGGGCGGCCTCCATGATCACGCAGGCGGGCGGGGCCTCCGCGAGCGTCGTGGCCATCGCGTCGGCGTCGTTGAACGGGACCGCGCGAACCTGGGCGACCGTCGACTCCGGGATGCCGGCGCCCCACGCGCCGGGCTCCGGCCCCACGCTCACCATCGTCACGTCCGCGTGGCCGTGGTACGCGCCGGCGATCTTCACGACCTCGTCGCGCCCGGTGTGCGCTCTGGCAATCCGTATCGCGTCCATTACCGACTCGGTGCCGGAGTTCGTGAAGCGCCAGCGTGGAAAACCAAAGCGGAAGGACAGGTTCTCGGCTACCTCAACGGCCTCTTCCGTCGGGAGGCCGAAGTGGGTGCCCAGCCGCTGGCGCGCCGTGACCGCCGCGGTGATCGCCGGATGGGCGTGGCCCTGCACCATCGCGCTGAAGCCGTTGTGGAAGTCGAGGTACTCGTTGCCGTCCACGTCCCAGACGCGAGCGCCCTCGCCGCGTGTCAGGTAGACGGGCCACGGCTCGAGGCGCTGATAGGACGACGCCACGCCGCCCGCCAGCGAGCGCTCGGCGCGCCGGAACATCCGCTCGGACGCACGCGTGCGCTCCGCGAGCGTCGCCCGCTCGCGGTCGAGGAGCGCGCTCACCGGCCCGGCGGGAACAGCGGCTCCGGCGCGTGGCCGGCGATCGTGTCCGCCAGGTCGCGGCCGCTCATGAACCCGGGCACGTTGCCCACGCCGGAGTAGCCGCCCGACACGTAGAGGCGGGCACGGCCCGGCACCTCGCCCACGTATGGCAGCGCGTCCTCGGTGTAGCCCACCACGCCGGCCCAGCGATGCGTGACCTCGGGATCGGCGCCCAGCTCCTCGCGCAGGTAGCGCTCCATGCGCTCCCACATCTCCGGGCTGCCGGCGTCGCTGTCCGTGTAGGAGTCATCGGCGTCCACGTCGCTGAAGCCGCCGCCGAGGATGCGCCCGTCGGGGCGCTGCTGGAGGTACTCGTAGCCCCAGCGCGCGTAGACGAGCGTGTCGAAGGCCGGCGGCAGCGGAGCGGTGGCGATCATGTGCAGCCGCCGCGGCCGCACGCGGCCGGCGTACTCGGGCACGAGGGCGGGGAGCGCGCCGTCGGCGGCCACCACCACGTGGCGGGCGCGCACGCTGCCGGCGTCGGTCGTAACCGGGCCCTCGTCCGGCGCCGGCACGGGACCACGCACGGGGCTGCCCTCGCAGATCCGCGCGCCGGTCGGCCTCGGCGGCGCCCGCCAGCAGGCGGTACCAGCGCGCCGGGTGGAGGGCGCCGTCGTTCTCGGTCAGGCACGCCACGAGCCCTCCGCGGCGCAGTGCCGCCGGGAGCTCCTCGTGCTCCACCACGTCCCCCGGGAAGCCGTCCTCGCGCAGCGCCTCGGCGTGGCGGCGCACGTGCACCGCCTCCTCCTCCGACACGGCCACGCGCAGCATGCCCACGCGCCTCACGGCGTCGCCGGCGCCGAGCTCCGCGGCCAGCTCGTACACATCGGACTGGGCGGCGAGCGTGCGGGCATACATCGCACGTGCTCGCTCGGGTCCGAAGCGCTCGCGGGCGTCGTTGTGGAACGGGGCCACGCCGGCGAGCAGGAAGCCGCCGTTGCGGCCGCTGGCCCCGCCGGCCACCGTCCCGCGCTCGAGCACCACCGCGTCGATGCCGTGCTGCGCCAGCCGCCGGGCGCAGGAGAGCCCGCACACCCCGGCGCCGATCACGCACACCTCGGTCTCCACCTCGCCCTGGAGCGGGGGGCGCGGCTCGTAGGGCGCGTCGAGCCAGTACGGCGCGGTGCCCGCGATCACGCGGCCGCCCCGGCGCGCCCGTGGATGCCCGCGTCCGCCTCGATCGCCCGCCCCACCTCGCGCAGCTCGCGCGTGAGCTCGGTACCGGCCGAGCCGACGGCCCGGGAGCTCGGCAGCGACACGTTCACCGCGGCCGGGCCCTCGCCCTCCACCCAGGCGAGCGGTACGGCGATCGAGTCCAGGCCGACCTCGTACTCCTCGTGGGATTCCGCCACGCGCCGCCGGCGCACCTTGTCGAGGCTCGCCCGCAGCTCGTGCCAGGTCGTGGCCGTTCGCGGCGTGAGCGCCGCGTACGGCTCGCGGCCGGCCGTGCGCCGCGCCTCCTCCTCGGGCAGCTGGGCGAGCAGGCACTTGCCGAGCGCCGTGCAGTGCACCGGCAGCCGCAGGCCGATCGTGGAGCGCAGGGTGAGCAGGCGGCTGCCGCTCTCGCTAACCAGGTACACCACCTCGCCGCCGTGGAGCACGGCCAGGTTCACCGTCTCCCCCGTGCGCTCCGCCATTCCGCGCAGATGGTCGCGGGCGAGCTCTGGCAGCCGCAGGCCGGACAGCAGCGCCGGCAGCAGCCGCGCCACGCCGAGCCCCAGCCGCAGCCGCCGGCTGCCGGGGTCGCGCACGAGCCAGCCGCGCTCGACGAGCAGCTTGGTGAGGCGGTGCACAGTGGGCACCGGGAGCCCGAGCCGCTCGGAGATCTCCTTTTGGGTCAGCTCGGGCGACT
The DNA here is from genome assembly GCA_963764665.1 of uncultured Thermoleophilaceae bacterium. GTDB lineage: Bacteria > Actinomycetota > Thermoleophilia > Solirubrobacterales > Thermoleophilaceae > JACVRW01. The sequence goes on from CAVXTL010000019.1 coordinate 4,667, forward strand.
CGCCGGCGAACAGCTCGAGGATGTCGAGCCCTCGCGCGAGCGTCCCGACCGACGACGTGCTCTCAGTCCGCGAAATTTGCTTTCGCATATCGACTTTGGGAGAATACCCCGCGCATGGACCGCACGCTGGTCGAGTCCCGCGTCGAGACGACGCCGTACAGCTGGTACGTCGACCCGGCGGTCGCGGCGGCCGAGCGCGAGAGCATCTTCCGGCGCTCCTGGCAGTACGCCGGGCACACGGGCGAGCTGGCCGGCCCGGGCAGCTTCTTTCCCACCCAGGTGGGCGGGCTGCCGGTGATCGTGGTGCTCGACCGCGAGGGCGATCTGCGCGGCTACCTCAACATCTGCCGGCACCGCGGCACGATCCTCGTGAACGAGCCGCAGAAGCGCGGCACGATCCAGTGCCCGTACCACGCCTGGACCTACGGGCTCGACGGGGCGCTGCGGGGCGCGCCGCGCAGCAAGGAGGAGCCCGACTTCGATGCCGACGGACTCGGGCTCGCCCCGGTTCAGGTGGACACCTGGGGGCCGTTCGTTTTCGTGAACCCGGATCCAGAGGCCGCGCCGCTGGCCGACACGCTGGGTGACCTGCCCGACGTGGTGGCCGAGAACGGCCTCGACGTGGATGCCCTGCGCTTCCACCACCGCGTGGCCTACGAGGTCCAGGCCAACTGGAAGATCGCCATGGAGAACTACCTCGAGTGCTACCACTGCCAGCTCAACCACCCGGACCTCGTCCAGGTGATCGACGAGCAGGCCCAGCGCCAGGAGCACGCGGGGCTCCGTCTGAGCCAGTTCCCTCCGCTCAACCCGAGCCTCGAGCCGGGCCAGGCGCCCTACGACGTGAGCGGCGGGGGGCCCACCGCGCAGTACCACATCCTCTTCCCGGCGATGAAGTTCAACGTGAACCCGGGCCGGCCCAACCTGTCGATCGGCCCGATGTGGCCGGTGGCCCACGATCGCACCAGCGCCTGGTTCGACTACTTCTTCGCGGAGGGCACCGACGAGGCCTGGATCCAGGAGATGCTCGCCTTCGACGACCAGGTGGGCTCCGAGGACACCGCCCTCGTCGAGGCCGTGCAGCGCGGCGCGGGCAGCGGCGCGCTCCCGCACGGGCGTCTGCTCACGCGCACCGAGGTGCTGATCGGCGCCTTCCAGGAGCTCGTGCGCGGCCGCGTGGAGCCGGCACTCCGCGACGCCGACTCAGCCTAGGTCGCGCGGCTCCTCGAAGGTCCACTCGCGGCGGCGCACGCGCTCGCCGTTCTCAAAGGCCTCGAGCTCGGTGCGCACCCGGAAGCGCTCGGCGTCCGCGTCCATCACCGCGCTCACCTCGGCGCGCGTGACCCAGCCGTCCCGGCCGAGCTCCGTGGCGGCGGTGCAGCGGACCTCGGCGGAGAGCGGGTCGCCGGGGACGATCGAGTAGGTGGTGGAGGCCCAGCAGCCGGCGATCAGGCCGTAGTTCGTGATCCGGTAGCGCCCGCCGGTGGCCCAGTCGAAGGTCAGCTCGGTGCGCCCACTGGCGTAGTCGCGGCGCAGCGTGCGCTGTCCCTCGTCGGGCTCGAGCGTCTCGATGGCGAGCGGCGGCGCCCCCTCCGGCTCGTCGAACGGGCGCAGCTCCGCGTCCTCTGCACGCGGCGCGCGCACCGGCAGGACCAGCGCGCTCACCGCGGTGTGCACCGCGAGGGTCACGGGCTCCGGCACGGGCCAGAGCCAGGGCCAGTAGGCCGGCGAGAGGGCCAGCCGCAGCCGGTGCCCCGCGGGAATCCCCTGGGCGATGCCGTCGAGGTCGAGCGTCACGCGGGTGCGGGCCCCGGGCTCGAGCGGAGTCGGATGCTCGTGGCTGTCGCGGTGGGTCAGGTTCAGCACGCCGCGCGTGACCAGCAGCGACGTGCCGTCGGGCGCGACGTCGCACAGTCGTGCCGCGAGCTGGGCCACCGGCCGGTCGCTCTCCAGCTCGATCTCCACGCCTGCGTTGCCGAGCAGCTCGACCCGCTCCGGCAGCGGAGCCGACGTGAAGGTGAGCGAGCGGCCGTCGTCGGCGCGCTGGTCCACCGCGGCGTCGGCCTCGTTGCCGTCGGCGCACCACACGCCGCTGTCGAGACCGCAGAGCAGGTCGGTGGAGATCTCGAGCCGGTGCTCGCCGAGGTCCGGCTCGTCGAGCAGCACTCCCTCCCCCAGCCAGAGCGTGCGCTGCTCGATCTCAGGCGAGGGCCAGCTGCGCTCGGCCACCCAGCGGCCGGGCCGCTCCACGTGGCGCGCGGCCGGCGCCACGGGGTCCTGCATCCACACGCGCAGCGCCGGCTCCTCGGTGATGCCCGTGTCCTCGCCCTTGAGCCACTGGTCCCACCAGCGCAGGCACTCCTGGAGGAAGCCGATCGCGGGACCCGGCTCGACCTCGTCCGGGAACGCGTGCGACCACGGCCCGAGGAGCCCCTTCGACGGGGCCTCCAGACCGGCCACGAGCCGGAGCACGGCCTCGGAGTAGCCGTCCGCCCAGCCACCGATGGCGTATACCGGGCACTTGATCGCGGAGAAGTCCTCGCACACCGAGCCCCGCTTCCAGTACTCGTCGCGGCGCTGGTGGCGAAGCCACTCGTACTCGTAGGGCTCCACGCTGTCGATCCGCTCCAGCCAGGCGTCGCGCCACCCGTCCCCGGCCACCTCCGGGTCGGGCGCGATCGCGTTGTAGGACAGCATCGACGCGCCCCACGAGAGCATCTCGAGCGCGAGCACCGAGCCGCCGCGGTAGTGCACGTCGTCGGCGTAGCGGTCGTCGGTGGAGCAGAGCGTGATGACCGCCTTGAGCTCCGGCGGCGCGTGCGCCGCCACCTGGAGACCGTTGAACCCGCCCCAGGAGATCCCGAACATGCCCACCGCCCCGGTGGACCAGGGCTGCTCGGCGATCCAGCGGAGCACCTCGAGCGCGTCCTGCTGCTCCAGCGGCAGGTACTCGTCGTGGAGCAGGCCGCCGGACTCCCCGGAGCCGCGCAGGTCCACCCGCAGCGCGGCGTACCCGTGCCCCGCGAAGTACACGTGGCGCGACCAGTCGCGCGGCGCCGTGCCGTCTCCCTTGCGATAGGGGATGTACTCGAGGATCGCCGGGACGGGGTCGCTCTCGGCGTCCTCGGGAAGCCAGATGCGGGCGCCCAGCCGGGTTCCGTCCGACATCGGGATCCAGACGTGGTCGATCGTGCGCACTGGGCGCGGGAGGTCGCTCACCACGCGCATCAGCGGATCGGCGCTCCGAGCAGCTCGTCCGAATGCTCTCCGAGCCCGGGCGCGGGCCGGCCGCTCGCGCCCGTGCGGCCGTCGACCTTGAAGACGCTCCCGAGCAGGCGCACCGCCCCCACACCCGGCTGCTCGACGGATTGGACCAACCCGTTGGCGCGCACCTGCTCGTCGTCAAAGAGCTGGTCGAGCCGGCGCACCTGACCCGCCGGCACGCGCCGGGCGGCCAGCGCCGCCACGGCCTCGGTCACGCCGAGGCGGGCGAAGCCCGCCTCGACCGCCCGCACGTGCGCGGCGCGGCGCTCGCGCTCGGCGCCGTCGGCCGGATCGGCCTGCGGATTGTCCGCGAACGGGTCCTCCAGGCCGAGCAGCCCGCACACCTGGCGCCGCTGCTCGGCGTTGAGGCAGGCGAGCGCGATGAAGCCGTCGGCGCAGGCGTGCGCGCGGTAGTAGGGGTCGAGCGCCTCGAGCGACTCCACCTGGCCGGCCAGCCGCTCGAGGTCCGAGGCGTCCGCGAACCGGGAGCCGCCGGGCGGGTCGTCGCGGCCGTCCACGGCCACGAACCGCTGCGCCTGCAGCGCCAGCGCGGCGCCCAGCAGCGACACCTCGACCTCGGGAGCGCTGTCGCGTCGGCCGAGCAGCCCGGCCGCCACGGACAGGGCGGCGAGCAGTCCGGCGGTGAAGTCGGCGAGGGCGAGCCCGCCGGTGCGCCGCGGTACCGGGTCGCCCGAGCGCGGGTCGGCCAGCAGCAGCCCCGAGAGCGCCTGGCCGATCAGGTCGTACGCAGGCCGCTCGGCGTCGGGCCCGCCGCTGCCGAACGCCGACACGCAGACCGTCACGCAGCGCGGGTTGACCGCGTGCACGCCTTCGCGGTCGAGGCCGAAGCGGCGCGCGCGCTCCGGGAGGCAGTTGTGCACGAGCGCGTCCGCGCCGGCGATCAGCTCGCGGCTGCGCGCGCGGCCGTCCTCGCTCTTCAGGTCGAGCACCACCGACCGCTTGCCCCGGTTGAGCGCGTAGAAGTAGCGGCTCTCGTCCTCCTCGAACGGGTCGTAGCGGCGCCACTCGTCGCCGCGCGGTGGCTCCACCTTGACCACGTCCGCGCCGAGGTCGGCGAGCAGCATGGTGGCGAACGGCCCCGCCACGTACTGGCCGTAGTCGAGCACGCGTAGGCCCGCGAGGGGCAGCGGTGGCGCGGTCATCCGGCCGGGACCTCCCACGACAGGAGCACCGTGTCCGCCCAGGAGCGCGCGGCGCGCGTGCGGCGGTAGGCGCGCTGGAGCGGGAACTCCATCGTGAACCCGAGCGCTCCCGTGACCTGCATGCAGATGGCGAGGGTGCGCTCGGCAGCCTCGCCCGCGTGCGCGAGCGCGTCGGCCCCGGGCAGGTCGTCCGCCAACAGCCGCAGCCCGTCCGCCAGGGTCGCGGCGTCGGCGAGCATCTGCTGAACGGGCTCGAGCGCCGTAAGCGGGGCGCCGAACGCGTTCCGCGAGCGCGCATGCTCGAGCGCCAGCCGCAGCGACTCCTCGGCCATCCCGGCGAGATAGCCGGTGGAGGCCGCGGTCCACGCCGCCATGCGCCGGGCCGACTCGGCCGCGCCGGCTGTCTCCGCGGGCCCGCCCTCCACGCGCGCCACCCCGAGCGCATCGGTGTAGGGCACGGCTGTCACGCGGGTCGCGTGCGTCAGCTCGAGCCTCCCTGCCCGCGGCTCCACGAGGAGCGCCCCCTCCTGCGCGTAGCGCGCGAGCGCCCCGGTCCGAAGCGCCCCTCCCAGCAGCCGGTCCACCGGCGCCAGCGAGGCGAACCCGCGCCCGAGCGCGGCGGCCGCGGGCGCCGCGAAGGGCAGCAGGCGCTCGTCGGCGCCGAGCTCGTCCCAGCCGGCTTCGGACAGCGCCGCGTCGAGGGCGGGCGACGGCGTCGGACACGGCGGCGCCGGGCTGCCAGGCGTCCGGCACGGTGTGGCGTGCCACCGCGGCCGCGACGGTGTCGGCGAACTGGCGGGCCTCCGCCGCGCTGCCGGTCTCGAGCACGGCGCTCACGCGGCGCATCCCAGGCCCTGACGGGCGATCACGCGGCGCTGGATCTCGGCCGCGCCGCCGGCCACCGTGCCGCCGGCGCTGGCCCTGGTGAGAGCCGCCAGCCGGCCCTCCGCGCGGGCGCCGTGACCGCGCTCCACCAGCGCCTCCGGCCCGAGCAGGCGCACGCCCAGCTCGGCGGTTCGGCGCGCGAGGAGCGCGATCGAGAGCTTGGCCATCGACGACGCCGCGGCCGCGGGGCGGCCGTCGGCGAGCAGTGCCGCGGCCCTGCGCCCGAGCAGCCGCGCGGCCTGCGCCTCGCCGCGGAGACGGCTGAGCTCGAGCCGCTCGGCGGCCGAGCCCGCGGCGTCGCCGAGGTCGTCCAACACCCGCAGCACCACGCCCACCTTCTCGCTCGTCACGCGCTCGTGGTCGAGCGTGCCCATGAGCACGCGCCAGCCGCCGTGCAGCTCGCCCACCAGCTGGCTCGCGGGTACCTCCACGTCGGTGAGGAAGACCTCGCAGAGCACCCCGCCGCCGACGGTGGGGATCTCGCGAACCTCGACGCCGGGCGTACGCATGTCCGCCACCAGCACGGAGATCCCGCGGTGCGGGCGAGCCGCATCCGGGTCCGTTCGCACCGCGAGGTAGATCCAGTCGGCGATCTGGGCGCTGGAGGTCCAGATCTTGTGGCCCGACACCACGAAGCGCTCGCCGTCGCGGCGCGCCGAGGCGCGGAGCGAGGCGAGGTCGGAGCCCGCCTCGGGCTCGGAGAAGCCCTGGCAGAACACCAGCCGGCCGGCCGCGATCTCGGGGAGCAGCAGCTCCTGCAGCTCCTCGGACGCGTGCCCGAGCAGGGCGTTCCCGATCGTCTTGACCGAAAGCAGGTAGCCCGACAGCGGCAGCCAGTGGTACCCGAATCGCTCCTCGGCGGCGACCGTGGCGAGCGGATCGCGCCCGGCGCCGCCCAGGCGCTCGGGCCAGTGCAGCCCGATCCAGCGCTCGCGGCCCATCGTGGCGTAGCCGCTCAGCGAGTCCCCGTCGGAGGGCATGCCCTGAAAGCGGTTGCCGGGCTCGCCGGCGAGCTCCGCCGCGAGCCGGGCTCCGAAGCGGTCCGCCTCGGCAGTGATTTCACTCAGTGAAATCAGGTTTCAATAATGCTACAGCGAACGGGAGCGGCTCGCGAGAGCTCTCCACGAAGCACAGCGCCCGCGGGCCGCGCGTGACCCTCGCCGCTCCCTCCCAGAAGTCGGGGACCAGCTCGTTCGGGATGAACTGGCTCCGGGCCAGCGCACGGATCGTGAAGTCGAGCCCCGCCAGCGGCACGCGCAGCCGCCAGCCCAGCGGGTAGCTGGCAGTGGCCCCATCCGGGCGCAGGAAGGGCCCGAGCGCCGACGCGCGGAACCGCTCGATCCGGTGGCGGCGCCCGCGCCGGTCCACGAGCGTGCCGGTGAAGAAGCGCGGCTGCGGGCGGTTCTCGGTGTCGAGGAAGCGGTAGAGCATGAGGTCGCGCCCGTCCGCGAAGCGGCACGCGAACCAGTCCCAGCGCAGCGACTCGGGCTTCGAGGCGTAGTTGCCCCACTGGTGGTCGAGCCAGCCCTCGCCGCTCACGGCCCGCTCGCGCGTGCCCAGCCGCAGCGTTCCCTTCGCCTGCAGGCGCGTGCTCGAGTAGTAGCCCGACGGGCCGCCGCCACCCTGCTCGATGATCCCCCGGCGGCCGTGCAGCACGTAGCGACGCCGCGGGACGAGGCTCAGCGTGAGAGCGCCGTCGTCGGTGGGCGCCTCGACCTCGAAGCGCCCGAGCGTGCCGTCGGGCCGCCAGCGCATCCGGAGCCCGCTCACTTCCAGGCTGAGCGGCGGGGTGGCGGGTTGCGGGCCGAGCTTCACGTACTCGCGGGCCAGCACCAGGCGATCGCTCCTCAGGTCGACGACGTTCACCCGCGCCACGGCGCCCGGTCCCGCCGTCCACACCGTGGCGAACCAGGCGTAGCCTCGGCCGGCCCCGTCGCGCACGCGTCCCGCCCCGTACCACCACTCGACCGCGAAGCCGGGATGCACCGCGTGGTCGCGCGGCAGCTGCACGGGCTGCACCTCCGGAGCCGCCTTGGCCGAGGCCGGGAGAGCGAGCGCCACGCCCGCGATCAACACGACTGCAGTGCGCCCCATCACGATCGGGACCTGACCAGGCCGTAGACCGCCAGCGCGAAAAGCGTGGCCGCCAGGGCGAGGTAGCCCACCATCTCCGGCGTGCCCCAGTCGATGTCCCCCGAGAAGCGCAGCGGGCCGGCCACCGCCAGCACGGCAAGCGTGATGAGGAGCGCCCAGCCGGGAACCACCCGCCGGCGGTCGTTCTCCCAGACCATCGCCGCAAGCAGCAGCCCCAGCGCGACGATCCAGGCGGCCGTGGCCCTCCCCGTGAGCTCGGTGAGCTCCCAGGGCCAGAGCTTCCCGGCCTCGAGGGGGGCCACGAACAGCGCCGCTCCGAACAGGAAGAAGAACGCGCCGAGCACCGTGAGCGTGGCCCGCAGCCAGTCCGGCAGCGGCCGGTCGCGCGGCGGGTCGGCGCCCGGCATCCGCAGCTGCATGACGTAGGCCAACAGGAGCGCGGGCGGCTCGAGGATGTAGATCACGAGCCAGGTCCAGCCCGCGAACTGGGCCCGGAAGCCACCGTCGTCGAGGTGGAACTTGTCGATGTGGATGAGCGTGGCCAGCAGCGTCAGCCAGATGAACACGAGCACTCCGGGCACCCCGATGCGGGCGCGCGCCCAGGTCGGCTGCAGGGCGCTCCAGAACGCGAGCACCGCGGCGGCCCAGTAACACGCGCCCAGGAACGCGGCGGTCACAGGCGGCTGGATCGTCCAGGCGAACAGCTCGTCGGTGCGGGTGGCCAGGCCGAACAGCTGCACGCCGGCCAGCAGGACGAAGCCTCCGCCGGCCCACAGGATCGCGCGCATGCCCCAGAACAGCTCGCGCTCCTGCAGCTCCGCCCCGGTGGTCATCCGGGCGGAACAATTGCACCGCGACGGCCCAGGCGGCTAGCGCGCGCGTGCGGCGGCCGCGCGAGCGCGGCTCAGCCGCGCCGGGCGCACCGCGAACCAGAAGTGATCGGCGCCGGCCCACGCCAGGAAGCAGAGGCCGCCGACCGTGCCGGTGACCGTCAGGAGCACTCCGGCGGCGGCCGCGGCGGCCACGCCCTGGCTCCCGAGGATGAGCACGGCGGCTGCCGCGCCCACGGCCGGCCCGACCGGGAGCTGCCCCAGCGAGACCACGGCGATCAGCACGGCGGTGGCGTCGAACACCGAGGCGTCCACGCCGACCGCGTGGAGCAGCAGCCAGGTGCGCAGGATCTGCGAGAAGACGGCGATCAGGACGAACCCGATCACACGGGTTCCGTGGGCTCTGTGGCGCAACACCGCGAGCCCCCGCCAGAGCTTCCGCCCCTTGTTGAGCGCGAGCCTCCGCAGGCCGACGCTGAGGGTCCCCACGACGAGGAACCCCACGATCGGCAACCACCAGGGCAGGCCCAGCGGCGCGACGAGCGTGAACGAGGCCGCCGCGGCCAGCAGCCCCTCGGTGGCGAGAATCGGGAACTCGGCCGCGATCAGCGTCGGCACCTGCGGGCTGGAGTCGGGGCACGAGCGCCGCAGCGCGGCGATCCTGGCGGCCACGCCCAGCTGGCCGTTCAGCAAGCTGCCCAGCACCTGCATGCTCGAGGCGCGGTAGAGCACCCGTCGCTCGACCGATCCTCCGGCCGACTCGATCGTCAGGTGCCAGGCCTCGCTGCGGGCGAGGAGCGCGGTGATCTGGAGCAGGGCCGCTGCCGCCAGCACCCAGAGCGAGGCGCTCGACAGGGCCGCGGTGAACTCGTCGCGCCGGCCGGCCAGCAGCAGAACGAGCACCGCCGCTGTGAGCAGCGAGCCGATCACCGTGATCGGCACGCGCCGGCGCCGGCCGAAGGCACGAAGCCTGCGGGTCAGCTCGATTCGCGCGGCCGGGCGATGCCGCGCGGACGATGCGTCAGGCCGAGCGCTGCCGGCGGCGATCGACATTCAGGCGCGGGTGCGGCTAGGACTTGTGATTTCGATCGAGCTGCGCGTTGCGCTTCACGTTCGCGGCGTGACGCACCGTCTCGCGCTTGCGCTCGTAGGTCTCGCGCTCGACCTTGCCCGCCTTGCGGGTGTCGGCGTTGCGCGAGGCGATTCCGTCCCTGACTTCCTTCCAGGCCTGGTCACCGCGTGTGGAGGGGGTGAAAACGGACTTGTCCTGCTCGGGCATTGCGTTTTTCCTTGCAGCTCCCGGGAGGATTGGCCACTGGGGGGCGCAGGAGCGCGACACCCGACTGTGGGTCTGTCCTCTACGAGCATAGCCCGGTACCGGCCGATTGCACCCCGGACGGCTAGTCCTGGCCCGGCCGAACCCATACGACGTGGGACGGGTTGACCCCGAAGCGCTCGCCGTCCGGCGCCTCCTCCAGCCACGCGAGCGTGCCCGCGCTGCTGCGCGCGGCATTCTCGAGCGCCTTCGAGACCTGTTCCAGCGGACCCTGGATCTCGAGGGCCTCGCCGGTGGCGAGCAGGAGGGTCGTGGTGGCCACCGTCCGGGCGAGCATACCGCCGCGAGACTAGGCGGTCACCTTGCGCTGAATCGCCCGGTCGATCGCCTCGGGTGACAGAACGTTCTCGATGGCCATGATCGCGGCCCCGATCACGCCCGCGCGGTCACCCAGCCGGCTCGGAACCACGCGCAGCTCCTCCGTGGCGAGCGGCAGGGAGCGGCTGAAGGTGACCTCGCGCACCCCCGCCAGCAGCTGCTCGGATGCCTGACCCAGGTCTCCGCCGATCACGATCACCCCGGGGTTGAAGAAGTTCACGCAGCCCGCGAGCACCTGGCCGAGATTGCGCCCGGCCTCGCGCACGAGGTGCGTGGCCAGCGGGTTGCCGGCCCGCACGAGGCGCGCCACGTCCCGGCTGGTGGCCGCCTCGACCCCCTCCTCGGCCAGGCGCCGTGCCAGGGCGCCGCCTCCGGACACGGCCTCGAGACAGCCGACGTTGCCGCAACGGCAGACCACGTCCTGGTCGGCGAGCCGGATGTGCCCGATGTCGCCGGCCGCGCCCTTGGCCCCGCGGTGGATGTGCCCGGCGGCCACGATGCCGCAGCCGATGCCCGTGCCGACCTTGACGAAGAGGAAGTGCTCGCGGTCGCGCCAGTGCGTCCAGTGCTCCCCCAGCGCCATGATGTTCACGTCGTTGTCCACGAGCACTGGCGCGTCGTAGCGGCCGGCGAACCAGCCCGGGATCGAGAACCCATCCCAGCCGGGCATGATCGGCGGGTTGGTGGGCTCGCCACGGTCGAACGCCACCGGGCCGGGCACGCCGATGCCGATGCCCTGGACGTTTCCGTGCTCGCGTCCCGCGTCCGCGAGCAGGTCCAGGAAGTGCGCCTGCACCGCGTCGAGCACCGCGTCGGGACCCGAGGCGATGTCGAGCTCGCTCGCCCGTTCGGCGAGCGGGACCCCGCCGAGATCGCACACGGCCATGCGCGAGTGAGTGGCCCCGAGGTCGGCACACAGGACCACGCCCGAGCGGTCGTTGAAGGCAAGCGCGGTGGGGGGCCTGCCGCCTGTGGAGGCGCCCTCACCGGTCTGGTAGACGAGCTCGTGCTTGAGCAGCGCGTCCACCCGCTGCGCCACGGTCGAGCGGCCGAGGCCGGTCCGCCTGGCCAGCTCGGCCCTGGTGATGGCGCCCGCCTCGCGAATCACCCGGAGCACCGCGCCCGCCGTGAGAGCCTCTGCGGATAGCGCGGGCCCGTCGCGGCGCTCCTGGTTCCCGCTCACACTGCGGAGTAAATCAGACTTGAACGCCGTGATGGGCAGACTTTGAACGGCTTCTGGCCTATGTCGGCAAAGTTCTGCTTGACATTCGGCAAAAGATCGGCGACTGTCCCGCTCATGGGGAGAGGAGCCCCGCTCGGAGTCGGGGTCATAGGCGCCGGATTCATAGGCGCAGTTCATGCTCGGTCGGCACTGCTCGCGGGTGGTCGCGTGACCGGAGTGGTCGCATCCTCGCCGCGGAGCTCGGAGGAGGCCGCGACCAGGATCGTCGCCGAGCGCGCCTTCGAGTCGGCCGAGGCGCTGGTCGATTCGGCGGACGTGGACGTCGTCCACATCTGCACCCCCAACCACCTTCACGTGCCACTCGCGCTCGCTGCGCTCCAGGCGGGCAAGCACGTGATCTGCGAGAAGCCGCTGGCCCTCGACGAGGCCGGCGCCACCGCGCTCGTGGAGGCGGCCAGCGGGAACGACGTGCAGGCCGCGGTTCCCTTCGTCTACCGCTACTACCCGATGGCGCGCGAGGCGCGGGCGCGCGTGCTGGGCGGGATCAGCGGCCGCCTGCGCCTGCTCCACGGCACCTATCTCCAGGACTGGCTGTCGCTGCCGGCGGACGACAACTGGCGCGTGGACGAGCAGCTCGGCGGCACCTCGCGGGCTTTCGCGGACATCGGGTCGCACTGGTGCGACCTGGCCGAGTTCATCTCGGGCGATCGCATCACGCGGCTCTCCGCCCGGATGGCCACGGTGCTGCCGGAGCGCAGTGCCGCCGCGGGCAGGGTCTCGTTCGATCGCGGGGACGACCACGGGCCTACCCGCAGCGTGCACACCGAGGACGCCGCGATCGTCCAGTTCGAGACCGCCACCGGGGCGCTGGGCTCCGTGGTCGTGAGCCAGGTCTCCCCCGGCCGCAAGAACCGGCTCTGGATCGAGCTGGATGCCTCCGAGGAAGCGCTCGTGTTCGACCAGGAGCACCCCGAGTCGCTCTGGCGTGGTCACCGCGACGGCGCGTCCGTGACGGTCCGCGACGCGGCGGTGCTGGCTCCCGACGCGGCGCGGCTCTCGACGCTCCCGCCCGGCCATCCCCAGGGCTACGCGGACTGCTTCGACGCCTTCGTGGCCGACGTCTACCGAGCGATACGCGGCGAGGGCGAGCCCGACGGCATGCCGCGGTTCGACGACGGCCGGCGTGCCGTGCAGATCACGGAGGCGGTGCTCGCGTCCGCCGCCGACGAGTCCTGGACGGACGTGCCCGCCCACGAGCCTGCCGGGTCGAGGCGATGAGACTGGGGTTCCTCACCGCTTGCATGCCGGAGCGCCCGCTCGAGGAGATAGCCGCGTGGGCGGGCGCCCACGGCTACGAGGCGCTCGAGCTCGCGGCCTGGCCCTCGATCGGGGACCGTCCCTTCACCGCGTCGCACGTGCGCGCCGACGCCTTCGACGACGCGGAGGCCGACCGGGTCCGCGGCGCGCTCGACGCGCACGGGCTCGAGCTCTCGGCGCTCGCGTACTACGACAACAACCTCCACCCGGACCCCGCGGAGCGCGAGACGGCGCACACCCACCTCCGCGCCTGCGTGGACGCGGCGGCCGCTCTCGGCGGCGTGCCCGTGGGGACCTTCATCGGCCGCGACCCCGGACGCAGCGTGGCCGACAACCTCCGCGAGGCCGAGAGCCTCTTCCCGCCGCTCGTGGACTACGCCGGCGAGCGCGGTGTGAAGCTGATGATCGAGAACTGCGTGATGGAGGGCTGGCACCCCGACGGGTACCCCGGGAACCTCGCCTACTCGCCGGAGCTCTGGGAGTGGATGTTCGAGCTCGGCCTGTACCTCAACTTCGACCCGTCGCACCTGCTCTGGCTGGGGATCGACCCGGTGGCCGCGCTCCGTCCGTACGTGGACCGCGTGGCACACGCGCACGCCAAGGACGCGGAGACGTTCGGCGACCTGCGCAATCGCTTCGGGTTCTTCGGGCGCACGTCCACGCGCGAGGAGGATCCGTGGGACATGGGCTGGTGGCGCTACCGAATCCCGGGCCTCGGGCAGGTGGACTTCCGCCACTACGTGGACGCGCTCTACGAGGGCGGCTTCGACGGCGTGCTCTCGGTCGAGCACGAGGATCCCGTCTGGGGCGGCAGCCCGGAGAAGGTCGAGATGGGTCTCGAGATCGCACAGCGCAACCTCCGGTCGCTGGTGGTCGGCTGATGGCCACCGCCGCCGCCACGAAGACGCTCGAGGTCCGCGGCCTGGTGAAGGAGTACCCGGGCGTGAAGGCGCTCAAGGGCGTGGACTTCGACGTGCTCGAGGGCGAGGTCCACTGCCTGCTCGGCCCGAACGGGGCCGGCAAGTCGACGCTCATCAAGTGCGTGTCGGGCGCGGTCGAGCCGACCGAGGGCGAGATCCTGGTGAACGGCGAGCCGCTGCCCGTGGGGGACCCGGCGGGCTCGCTGGCGCGCGGTGTGGCCACGATCTACCAGGAGCTCGACCTGGTCGAGGACCTCACCGTGGCCCAGAGCGTGTTCCTGGCCCACGAGCCACGCCGCGGGCCCTTCCTCGACCTCGACCGGATGAGCCGTGAGACAGCCGCCCTCCTCGCACGGCTCGGTCACGACGGCATCCCGCCGCGTGCGCGCGTGAAGTCGTTGCGGCCGGCGGCCAGGCAGGTGGTGTCGATCGCGCGGGCGCTTTCCCACGACGTTCGCCTGCTGGTCATGGACGAGCCGTCGGCCATCCTGGACGACGGGGAGATCGAGACGCTATTCGACGTCGTCCGCCGGCTCACCGCCGACGGCGTGGCGGTCGTGTACATCTCGCACCGCCTGGACGAGATTCGCCGGATCGGAAACCGCGTGACGGTCCTCGCGGATGGCCGCACCACCGCAACCGGTCTCCCCGCCGACACGCCCACCGACAAGCTCGTGGAGCTGATGGTGGGCCGGATGGTGGAGCGGCTCTACCCCGAGCGGCCGCAGAGCCGCGGCGAGGTCGTGCTCGAGGTGCGCGGGGTCAAGCGCCTGCCCGAGGTGCGTGGGGTGAGCCTCGAGGTGCGCGCCGGTGAGGTCGTGGGCCTCGGCGGCCTGGTCGGGTCGGGGCGCACCGAGCTGCTGCGCCTGATCTACGGCCTCGAGGCGCCGGAGGAGGGCGAGGTCCTCCTGGATGGCAAGCCCCTGCCGCCCAACCGCACCGGCCGCGCGATCGCGGCAGGCCTCGGGCTCGCTCCGGAGGACCGCAAGTCCGAGGGCCTGCTGCTCGACTGGAGCCAGGTCAAGAACGTGTCCCTCGCGGACCTCGAGCGCTTCCAGAAGGGCCTCCTCAACGTGCGCGCAGAGCGCGCCGCGGCCCATGAGCACCTGCGCGCGCTCGACACGGTGCCCGACGATCCCGACCGCATCGTTCGCGAGCTCTCCGGCGGCAACCAGCAGAAGGTGGTGCTGGCGCGCTGGCTTCTGCACAGCTGCCGCGTGCTCCTGCTCGACGAGCCCACGCGCGGCGTGGACGTGGCCACCAAGGCGGAGCTCTACCGCGTGATCACCGATCTCGCCAAGGAGGGGCTCGCGGTGCTCGTGGTGTCCTCGGAGCTCCCCGAGCTCGTGGGCATCTGCACGCGCGTGCTGGTGATGCGCGAGGGCGAGATCGTCTTCGAGGTGGACGGGGCCTCAGCGACGGAGCGCGAGCTCCTCCGCCACGCGGTGGCGCCCACTGATTCGGCGGACTTGGTCGAGGAGGTCACATGACGTCAGTGCCGGAAGCCGCTCGGCAGCGGCTCGGGGGGTTGGCCTTCCAGGAGTACGCCCTCGTGATCGTGGTCGTGCTCCTATTCGTGGTCGGGGCCATCCTCAGGCCGGACAGCTTCCCCACGGCGGACAACGTGCGGAACATGCTCACCCAGGCGAGCGTCGTCGGCGTGCTCGCGATGGGCATGACCTTCGTGATCGCCACCGCCGGGATCGACCTGAGCGTCGGCTCGATGCTGGCCGCCGCTGGCATGGCCGGCGGCGTGCTCGTCGACCCCGAGGGCTCGACGCTGGTCTTCATCCTCGGGGCGATCGGGTTCGCAACCCTGCTCGGCACGGTGAACGCCACCGCCGTGGCGTACGGGCGGGTGGTGCCGTTCATAGCCACCCTCGCGATGTTCTCGATCGGCAGGGGCATCGCGCTGTTACTCAACGACAAGCTGCCGGTGAGCCTGCTCGATCTGAACGGCGGGTCGTTCGGGGATCCCGGGACGTTCTCGCTGCTCTGGTTCGGCACCGGCCGGATCCTCGGCATCCCGGTCTCGGTCTACGTGTTCATCGGGATCACGATCGCCGCCTGGCTCCTGCTGAACCGCACTCGCTACGGGCGCTACGTCGTGGCCGTTGGCGGAAACCGCGAGGCGGCTCGAATCGCCGGCGTGCCCGTCCGGCGCACCATCTTCAGCGTCTACGTGCTGTCCGGCCTGCTCGCCGGCGTGGCCGCGGTGCTGCTGTGCTCGCGCCTCGCGAGCGCGTCGCCGGTGAGCGGCAACCTCTACGAGCTCGACGCGATCGGCGCCGTGGTCATCGGCGGCACCAGCCTCGCGGGCGGCAGGGCCACGATCGTGGGCACCTTCCTCGGCGTGCTCACGTTCGCCCTCATCTTCAGCTTGATGACGCAGCTCAACCTCTCCACGGAGGTCCAGCAGGTCACCAAGGGAGCGATCGTGCTCGGAGCGGTCCTTCTGCAGCGGCCGGAGGCAAGGCTTTGAAGGTTCAAACCACAGGAGGAGGAGTGCACATGTCCCTGAAGCGACTGTTGTTGATGTTGGTGGCAGCGGCGCTGCTGGCCACGGGGGTCATCGCATGCGGAGGCGATGACGACGACGATGGCGACAGCGGTGCCGCGGCCCAGAGCACGAGCGAGGAGTCACCGGCCAAGGGCGGCAACGTCAACATCGTTGCCAGCGTGCCGCCGACCGACCACGGCTGGCTCGGCGCCATCTCGAAGAACGCCAAGGCGGCAGCGGAGGCACACGACGACGTGGACTTCCGGCTGCTCGAGGCGGCCGACGCCGACTCGCAGGCCCAGCAGATCGAACAGGTGATCTCCGACAAGCCCGACGCCCTCGTGGTGCTCCCCCAGGACGGGGAGGCGCTCACGCCCGTCGCGCAGAAGGCCGAGGCGGCCGGCATCCCCGTGATCAACGTGGACCGGCTCTTCTCACAGCCCGACGCGGCCACCGCCACGATCCTCGGCGACAACTACCAGATCGGGACCTCGGCGGCGGACTACATCTCCGACGAGCTGAAGTGCAAGGGCAACGTAGTGGAGATCCAAGGACTCGCAGGCATCTCCGTCACGGAGGAGCGCAGCAAGGGCTTCTCCGACCAGCTCAAGAAGAAGTGCCCGAACGGCGGGATCGAGATCGTGGCCAAGCAGCCGGGTGACTTCAACCCGGACACCGGCCTCAAGGTGATGGAGAACATCCTGCAGGCCCAGGACCAGATCGACGCCGTGTACACGCACGACGACGACATGGCGCAGGGCGTCGTCCAGGCCATCCGCAACGCCGGCCGCGAGGACGACATGTTCCTCACCGGCGTGGGCGGGTCACAGGACGCGATGGCCCAGATCAAGGAGGGCGGCCTCTACCGGGCGACCTTCCTCTACAACCCGAACATGGCGGCCTCGGCGGTCAACATGGCGCGGCTGATCGCACTCGGCGAGGGCTTCCCGGAGCTCGTTCCGCCGGAGGTGCCGCGGCAGATCATCGTGCCCGCCGCGACGGTGACCAAGGAGAACGTGGCGGACTACGAGCAGTACGCCTTCAACTAGGCCCCAAGGGCCCCAATCGGGATTCCCCCGGGCGTGTGGGAGCGCGCCCGGGGGGGCCGGTCATATGAGGGGCGTCGTACACCTCAGCCGCAGGCTGGGCCATCACGTGCTCGGCCATCTCCCGCTTCAGCAAGTCGAGCCGGCGCTCCTGGCCGGCGCTGCGCGGATCGGTCCGGGCGAGATCGATGAACTCGTCGGTAACGAACCCGTCGCGGAGCTCGAGCGTCACCACCCGATCTCGATAGCCGAGCCTGAAGACGAAACGCTCGAGGGCCTTGCCGCGCTCGGGTCGCGCAAGCTCTGCATCCACCCGGTAGCGAGCGCCGGTCACGGCTCTTGTGACCAGCTCGAAGGCGTCGCGCGCGCCCGGCCCGCCGAAGGCGGTCTCCACAACGATCTCGCGGCGTTCGCAGAGGCCGTCCGGGGCCAGCAGCGGCAGGGCGCGCTCGAGGACCTTGAAACCGTGAGCGACTCCACCGGGCGAGCCCGGGCCGTGGTAGCGCATCAGGTCCTCGAACGAGAACTGGAAGCGCTGACCGCGGTCGATCACCTCGAGCCGAGCCGTCACGGGCGTAGCCTTTCAGGCATGGACGCGGCAACGGTCAGGGCGCTGCTCGAGCGGCACTTCGCGGACGGCAGTCACGCGATGTACCACGACGACGCCGTGCTCGAGTTCCCTCAGTCCGGCGAGCGCTTCGAGGGGGTGGAGAACCTCCGCGAGTGGAGAAGCAGCTACCCGGCGTCCACGGCAGTCGAGTTCCGTGAGATCCGCGGGCGCGACGATCTCTGGGTCGTGGAGCTCACGATCACCTACGACGGCGGTCCCCCGAACCTCGGGGTCAGCATCCTCGAGTTCCGCGGCGACAGGATCGCGCGCGAGACGATCTACGTGGCCGAGGGGTGGGAGGCGCCCGAGTGGCGGGCTCAGTGGGCATCGACGCCTGCATAGACGCGTTGAGCGCGGGTCTGAGGCCGCCGGCGTCGACCCTCCACGCCGGCCGCCCGCCGACGAGGTGGACCGGCTGGATCAGATCGACGAGATCGTCCACCCGTTGCGCCTTCCCGAAGATGTTCGTCGCATGTGGCAGCGGATCGACGCTCATTCGGTCAAGGGATGGACGTACCCCGAGCTGACGAGAGCCTCATTCGCGCTCGAGACCTGGTCTCAGCATCGAAATGAGTTTCCCGGCATTGCCCCGGAGGCCCTGTTCATGGTCGGCTACGAGAGCTGGGCCTGCATGTCCCTGGAGCTGGCCGGCCGTACGGCAGCGGCGGCGCGCTCTTCGAATGGCGGCTGGACAGCCAGGACTTCATGCCCCGCTACGAATCGGTGTGCGAGTGGATCGACCGGCTCACCGCGCTGCTCACCGCGGGCTCGGACGAGCGCCGGGAGCATGCCGGTGATGCGCGACTACAGATCCAGGACGAAGAGACGGGCATGCCGCTGACAAGTGTGGGGCGAGCCCTGAAGACCCATCCGCTGTTGGAGGGAGTCACGCAGGTGTCGGGCGGTCCGCAGGGGTGGCCTCCGCACTGGCAGCACGTCTGGGTTGCCGGTTGACCCGCTCGCTCCCAGGAGTACCGTTCAAGGCCCATGCCCAAAGGGGATGATCCGTGGGGAAGCGCCGGGCACGCCACTCGCGCCGAGGTGCGGGAGATCTTCGCCAGGAGGCCAACCGACGGCCCGCCCCGTGAGCACGAGCGCCGGGACCCGCTCCCAGGTGTGCTGGGCCTGCCGCGAAGAGCGTGGCGCGGGCTTTCCCCGGGCCGGCGGCCGTTGGTGGTGGTGCTCGGTGTCCTGTCGCTGGCTGGCCTTGCCATCGCGATTCCGGCAGCGGTGCGCACCGGCTACGAAGTGGCCGACGCCGCGCGGGAGGCGGACGCGCGTGCCGAGGCGGCGCGACGGCGCCAGCTGATCGAGGACCAGCGACCGCGCAGCGTTCCGGTGGGGGCTGCGGTGGTAAACGGCGTGCGACGCCTGGGAGGCCTCACGAACCCGGCGGCAGCGGCGATCGTGGGCGCGCGGATGGAGGACGGGATCACGGCCGACGTCCAGAGCCGGATCCGCGCCGGCCTCCTGGAGGGGCCTGCACGCGACACGGAGTGCCGACCGGTTCGCGACCGAGCGCCGCGGGAGGCGAGCTACAACTGCTTCACCCTCTCGCACCGGCAGGAGTTCCGCGGGGTACTTCCTCCTTCCACGGCTGAGCTGTCGGTGGGCTACCGCTTCTCGGGCCGCGCAGACCTCGCGGCGCCGCAGCTGCTCTGGTGCATGGAGAACCCGCCGCCGCTGCATCCCACGTCGTTCGTGGTCAAGGTGCCGCTCTCGACGCGGTGCCGTTGAGGCGAGCGTGGCTGGCCTGCACGTAGCGGAGGGGGAGGGATTCGAACCCTCGAAGCGCCTATCGACGCTTAACGGTTTTCAAGACCGTCGCATTCAACCGCTCTGCCACCCCTCCAGGGATGGATTCTCGCGCACGCGCGACGCGATCAGCCCGTCGGTCTTAGGCTGTTGTCGTGCAGGGGGTACGGGAAGTCCCGATCGCGGATTCGTTGCTGGAGAGGAGTGGCGAGCTCGAACGCATCATGGCCGCCGTGGAATCGGCGCGCCAGGGCCGTGGCGAGGCCGTGGTAATCGAAGGCGGGGCCGGGACCGGCAAGACCTCGCTGCTCCGCGCGGCCATCCAGGAGGCCGACCAGAGCCTGCGAGTTCTCCACGCACGCGGATCCGAGCTCGAGGGCGAGTTCGGCTTCGGCGTCATACGCCAGCTGTTCGAGCGCCCGCTGCTCGGCGAGCCGCCCGAGCGCCGCGCCCGGCTGCTGCGGGGCGCCGCCGGGCTGGCGGCGCCCGCGCTCGGACTCTCGCCGGCCGACGCCGGCGACAGCGTCTTCGCGCCGCTGCACGGGATCTACTGGCTGCTCGCGGAGCTCGCCGAGGAGACCCCGCTGCTGGTGGTGGTCGATGACGCGCACTGGGCCGATCTCGACTCGCTCCGCTGCCTCGCCTACGTGGGCAACCGGGTCACGGAGATCGCGGTGTCGGTCCTGATCGCGCTCCGCCCGCTCGGTGACCGGGACCCGCGGGCCCACATGTCCGGGTTCGCCCCGGAGGCGCGCCTCATCGAGCTGGCGCCGCTTGGCAAGCAGTCCGTGGCCGAGCTCGTTCGCACCAGGCTGGAGGTCGAGCCCGATCCGGACTTCACCGCCGCATGTCACCGGGCCACGGGCGGCAACCCGCTCGCCGTGAACGAGGTGCTGCGCGAGCTGGCCTCGCGCCAGGCACTGCCGTCGGCCGAGGTGGCCGCCACGCTCGAGGACCGGCCGCCGCCGCTGCTCGCTCGCGGGATCGTCGCGCGAGTGAAGGGAGCCGGCCGTCCGGCCGAGCGGCTGGCACGGGCATTGGCGGTGCTCGGCGACGGGGCCGAGCCGCAGTTCGCGGCCGAGCTCGCCGAGCTCGACCCGGACGCCGCGGCACGCGCGGCCGACGCGCTGGTGGAGCACGACGCGCTCGCCCCCGGGCGTCCGCTCAGGTTCCTGCACCCGCTGATCCGCTCGGCGATCTACGAAGGAATCGCCGCGGGCGCGCGCTCGCGCGCGCACCGGCGGGCCGCGGAGCTGCTCGCCAGGGACCCGGCGGGCGGACCCACGGCGGCGGTGCATCTCATGGCCGTCGATCCCGCCGGCGAGCCGGAGGTGGTCGAGCAGCTGGCCGCTGCCGCCGGACTGGCGATGCAGTCCGGGGCCCCCGAGGCGGCAGCGAGCTACCTGAGCCGCGCACTCCGCGAGCCTCCGACACCCGCGGGGCGCGTCGAGATCCTGCGCCACCTCGGCATGGCCGAGGTGACCACCGGCAAGCTCGAGGGCCTCGATCACCTCCGGGCCGCCCGCGACGGCACCACCGACCCGGTGGTCAAGGCCACGGTTGCGGCGCAGCTTGGCGGAGCCCTCTCCTACTTCGGCGACTGGCAGGGCGCGATCGAGATCGCCCATGAGGCGCTCGCCGAGCTGGACGATCCGAGCAGTCCCGTGGCGCTGTCGCTCGAGGCCAACGCCGCGTCGGTCGAGTGGCAGGACGCCCGCTCCGTCGCGCAGTTCGAGGCGAGCCTGCCGCGGCTGCGCACGCTCGCCCAGACTCCGCATCCGTCGGCGCGGGCGCTCGCTCTCATCCTCGGCGCGGCTTTGGCCGCGCGCGGCGAGACCGAGCCGGCGCTCGAGCTGACCGACCGGGGACTGGACGACGGGGCGTTCCTGCTCGAGGAGTCCACCGACCGGCTCGAGGCGGCGCAGGCGCTAAACGCGCTGATCTGGTGCGAGCGCACGGGCGATGCCGTGCGCGTCGCGACGGACCTGATCGAGCAGGCCGGCCGGCGCGGGTCGCTGTTCGGCCTCGTGTCCGGCTCCACGCAGCGCGGCCTGGCTCGCCTGCGACGCGGGGAGCTCGCCGAGGCCGAGGCGGATCTGCTGGTGGCCGACCGCCTGGCGACCGAGCACGGGATCCTTGCCGCGCGGCCCTTCGCGATGGCCGTTCTGGCGCAGGTCATGGTCGAGCTCGGACGGGCCGGCGAGCTGCGCAGCCAGCTGGAAACCATTCCTGACGGTCTCGTGACCTCCGCGCAGATCACGCTCCAGCATGCTCGCGGCGTCGTGCGGCTGGCGGACGGCGACCAGGCGGGCGGCGTCGAGGACCTCCGCGCGGTGGGACTCGACATGGAGCGGCTCGGCGCCTCCAGCGCCGGAGTCATCCCCTGGCGCTCCCAGCTGGCAGAGGCGCTGGCGGAGCAGGAGCCGGTTGAGGCACGCGCGCTCGCGGAGGAGGAGCTGCGGCGTGCCCGCGCCTCGGGTCTCGGGGCCGCCGAGGGCATGGCGCTGCGCGCGCTCGCTCTGATCGAGACCGGCGACGAGCGGATCGCATTGCTGGAGCAGGCCACGGCCGCGCTCGAGCCGACCGAGGCGCGGCTGGAGCATGCGCGGGCACTGACCGACCTGGGTGCGGCTCTGCGCGCGGACGACAGGACGGACGAGGCCCGTACCCCGCTGCTCCTCGCGCTCGACCTCGCGCACCGCTGCGGCGCCTGGCCGCTCGCCGACCGCGCTCGCGCCGAGGCCGTCGCCGCCGGCGCGCGTCCGCGGCGGCCCTACCTCACCGGCGTGCGCGCGCTCACCCCCAGCGAGCTGCGCGTGGCGCGACTGGCCGCCGAGGGGCAGTCCAACCGCGAGATCGCACAGGCGCTGTTCGTGACCAAGAAGACGGTGGCCGACCACCTGCGGGCCGGCTATCGAAAGCTGGGCGTGTCGCGTCGCGACGAGCTGCCGGCGGCCCTGGCTCCTCGCGTGGCCGCGGACGCGGCCTAGCCCCCGGCGCGGATCTCCTGCGGCGCGCCGTACTCGTGCAGCACGGACGGGATCGCCACGCTGCCGTCCTCGCGCTGGCCGTTCTCCGCGAGCGCGATGATCGTGCGGCCGACCGCCACGGCGGTGCCGTTCAGGGTGTGCACGTGCCGCGCGCCCTCATCGCCGGGCCGGTAGCGCACGTCGAGGCGCCGGGCCTGGAAGTCGGTGGTGTTCGAGCAGGACGTGAGCTCGCGGTAGCGGCCCTGGCCCGGCAGCCACGCCTCGAGGTCGTACTTCTTGGCGGCCGAGGCTCCGAGGTCGTGGACCGCGATGTTCACCACCCGGTAGGGGATCTCGAGGGCCCCGAGGATCTCCTCCTCGATCGCGAGCAGGCGCTCGTGCTCCGCCGCCGACTCCCCCGCCTCCACGAACGTGAACATCTCGACCTTGTCGAACTGATGCACGCGGAAGATCCCCTTGGTGTCCTTGCCGGCCGCGCCCGCCTCGCGGCGGAAGCAGGTGGAGAGACCGGCGTAGCGCCGCGGCAGCTCGTCGCCGTCCAGGATCGCCCCGGCGTGGAGCGAGGCCAGCGGCACCTCCGAGGTGCCGGCGAGGTAGAGGTCGTCCTCGGGGACCCGATAGATCTGCTGCTCGGTGTCCGGCAGGAAGCCTGTGCCGAACAGCGCGTCCTCGCGTACGAGCACCGGCGGGATCACCGGCATGAAGCCCTTCTCCTCGAGCAGGGTGAGCACCCACTGCACCAGCGCGAGCTCGAGCCTCACAACCGGCCCCTTCAGATAGGCGAACCGGGAGCCGGCCACCCGGGCGCCCGCCTCCATGTCCACGAAGTCGCCGAGGAGGTCGAGATGGTCGGCGCCGGTGGCGCCCGCCTCGCCGACCTCTCGCAGCACCTCGTCCTCCGGCGGGGCACTCGGGTCGGGCAGGTTGGGGAGCGCGGCCAGCGCCGCGTTGCGCCGCTCCTCGACGGTGCGCAGCTCAGCATCGAGCTCCTTCTCGCGATCGGAAGCACCCCGCACCTCGGCGATCGCCTCCGAGGCGTCCTCGCCGGAGCGCTGAAGGTCGCCGATCCGCTTGGACGCCTCGTTCTTTCGCCGGCGGAGCTCCTCGAGCTCAGGAAGCACCGCGCGCCGGCGCTCGTCCAGCTCCAGCGCCTCGTCGAGCAGAGCCGGGTCCGCGTTGCGGCGCGCGAGCGCGTCGCGCGCCGGTTGAGGGTCGTCGCGGATCTGACGGAGATCGAGCACGGGCGGGCCCTAGGGGCTGGCGGCCTGGCCCGACTCGGTCACGTCCTCGCCGCCGCTCTCGTCGCCGGAGTACTTGGCGAGGAAGTCGGCGACCAGCTGGGCGTCCCTGCCCACCACGATGTTGGCCGGCATGATCCCGCCCGAGAAGCCGCCGTTGCGGATCGCGAAGAGCACGTCGTCCCTGCTCTCCTTGCGGACGTTGAAGTTCGGTCCGTTGGTGACCTCTCCGCCCTCGAGCTGGCCGGAGGCCTTGCTGCCGTAGGCGTTGGCGGCATCCAGCGAGTGGCAGCCCGAGCAGCGCTCGTTGAAGATCACGGCGCCCTCGTGGTTGGCCGTCTCCTCCTTCGGAACCTCGATCTCGCCGCCGCAGCCGGCCAGGATCGCCAGTACGGCCAGGCAGACAAGTGCAGCAGGGCGGGTCACGGCGGCGCATAGTATCCCGTCCCCGTGCGGCCGCCAGCCTTTCTGCTCCTCCTGCTGGCCGTCTCGCTCGCCGTGGGTTGCGGGAACGACGAGAAGGAAGCCCCCGCGGGCGGCGCGGCCGAGCTGGGCTCCGGGGAGGTCCTGGCGGTGACGGGCAGGGAGTATTCCTTCGACCCTGCGGCCGTAGTGCTCGATGGCGCCGGCGAGGTCAGGATCCGGCTGCGGAATGCGGGCTCGCTGGCCCACAACCTGAAGCTCCGCCGCGACGACCAGGAGGTGGGAGGCACCCCCAGCCTGCCCGCCGGCAAGACGGGTGAGGCCACGGTCCCGGTCCGCCCCGGGCGCTACGAGATGGTCTGCACCGTGGGGGACCACGCGGAGCTCGGAATGACCGGTGAGCTCCAGGTGAAGGAGTAGCCCCCGCAACGGCGAAATCGACCATGCCCCGGCGACGGCCGGCGACGGCCACCACTTGCGAAGGATTCGCTAGGCGGCCGTCCGTGATTCGGCGGCGAAGGGCCGCCGTCGGGGCGTTTTACCTCTTGCTAGCGCCGCTTGGCGAAGCGCAGGAGGGTTCCGTCAGAGCCTGGGCGCACGTCCACCTCGTCCATCAGCAGCCTCAGGAACTCGAGGCCGCGGCCGCTGTCCGGCAGCGGGTCGCCGCGCCGAGCCACGCGTGGCCTGAAGCGTCCCGTGTCGAGCACCTCGAACACGAGCGCGCCGCCCTCCTCCGCGGCCCAGATGCGGATCGGGTCGTCCGGAGACGACGAGCCGTGCTGGATGGCGTTCGTGACCGCCTCGCTCATCGCCAGCTTGACCTGGTAGCAGGCGCCGTTGGCGAGGCCGAAGTCCACCGCCACGCGCTCGGCGAACTCGCGCGCCCCCTTGAGAAGTCGCAGATCCGCGCGCAGGAAATGCTCCTGTGGCTGAAAACCGGTCATCGCCAGATGGTTGTACCCCGACACCACTAGGTCTTTACGTCGGAGTGAACGATCCGGATGTCGGGTACGGCCCAATCGTGGCCGTGGGAACCGTGCTCGCGCTGCGTGCCCCGCCGGAGTCGTGTAAGTAATGCACTCCGGAGAGGAGATCCCATGAGTTTCGAGTTCCTGTTCAAGCCGGTGGAGGAGCTGGATGCCTGGCTCACAGGACTCTTGGATGGCGCTCCGCTTGTGGTCGCCCTCGCCATCGCGTTCGGGCTCGGCCTGCGTCACGCATCCGATCCGGACCATCTCGTGGCCGTGACCTCGCTCGTGGCCGCGGACGACGGCGATACGCGTAAGGCCGCGCGACTGGGTGCCTGGTGGGGGCTCGGCCACGCCAGCGTGCTCGTCCTGATCGGAATGCCGCTGATCTTCCTCAAGTCCGAGCTGCCCGCCTGGCTCGAGACCGGGGCCGAGAAGGCGGTGGGCATCGTGATCCTCCTACTCGCCGCCCGGGTGATCCTGAAATGGGTCAGAGGCGACTACAGGGCCACCGCCCACACCCACGACGACGCCTCCCACGGGATGCGGCGCCACCTGCGTCGCGGCGGCCATCACCGCCACGTGGCGGTGCGCAGCCCGGCTCAGGCGCTGTCCATCGGCATGCTCCACGGGCTCGCCGGCACCGGCGCCGTGGTGCTGCTGCTGATAGCCGCCCTGCCCACGCAGCTCGAGGCGGCTCTCGCGCTCGGCGTGTTCGCTCCGATGTCGATCGTCTCGATGGCCGCCTGCACGGCCGCTTTCGCCTGGATCCTCACTCGGCCGATCATCGAGCCGGTGTACAGGGCCGTCCTGATTCCCGTGCTCGGGACGTTCGGTCTGATGTTCGGCCTCTGGTACTCGGGAATCGCGTAGAACATCGGTGCGCAGCCGGCCAAGCCGGCTGCTTCCGCCAAGTCCCGTACCCTCCAGGGCATGGAAGAGCACGAGCACGACCAGCCCCACACCCACGATCACAGCCATGGCGACGTGACTCACTCGCACCCGCACAGCAGTCACGATCACGACCACACGGAGCACGAGCACGAGCACAGCCACGGCGACGTGACCCACTCGCACCCGCACGTACACCAAGCGGGCGTCGAGGAAGACCACTCGCACGAGCACTAGGTCGGGGGGCCAAGCCCCCGCCTACCAGGGGGTCGTTCGTTTTCTGGATGGTGGACAACCAGAACACGACGAACCCCCATGGACGCAGCCTCAGCCGCCGGTCTGAAAGGCCCGCAGCGCCAGCGTGAGGATCAGCAGCGCGCCCACGGTCATCACGCCCATCTCGCCCAGCGCCACCCTGCGGGCGAGCAGCACCTGCTCGCGGCGCTCGAGCGCGTCCACGTCCTCCACTCCCTCCAGCTCGCGCTGGGCGATGCCGGCGCGCATCGCCTCGCTCACGAGCGTGATGAGCAGCGGGGCCACCCCGTAGGCCACGTGCAATCCGTCCGGCGCCGTGGCGCCGCGGGCGAGCAGCAGCAGCCCCACGAGCACCTGCACGACCACCAGCGCCTGCGCCACCCGGAGCAGCGGCCAGAAGACGATCGAGGCGGCCGCGTCCTTGCGCAGCCACCCCACAACCCCCCAGCCGGCGGCCACGAGGTTGGACACCAGCACGCCGATGCCGAGAGCCATGTGGAAGCCGGTCAGCGGGTGGCCTCTCGCTGACCCATCCGGGTGCCCTTACGCACTATGTGGCACCTCCGCACAAGCCTGCGTTATACATCCGCGTGTCGTGCTCAAGAGTTACCTGCCAGCGCTGGTGTTTTTGCTCTTGGGAATCGGCATCGGCACGGCCTTCACGCTAGCCAACGGTGTGCTCGGTCCGAAGCGGACCCGTGCGGTCAAGACCGAGCCCTACGAGAGCGGCCTGCCCTCCGAGGTCAAGAAGAACTTCCGCTTCGGGATCAGCTTCTACCTGATCGCGATGCTCTTCATCCTGTTCGACATCGAGGTGGTGTTCCTCTACCCGGTGGCGCTCCAGCTGGAGGCCCTGGGGTGGTTCGCGCTCGGAGAGACGGTGGTGTTCGTGTTCCTCCTCCTGGTGGCGTTCGTGTTCGTGTGGAGGAGGGGAGCGCTCGAATGGAAGTGATTCGCTCGAAGCCCTCCGAGAACATGCGCGTGCAGGGTCTGCGCGCGCGGCAGCTGCTGCGCGGCGACATCGAGGGCGACGACCTCGAGAAGTACGTGGAGGAGCGCGTGCTGCTCAGCCGCCTCGAGGACGCCCAGAACTGGGCCCGCAAGAACGCCCTGTTCCCGCTGGGGTTCGGGCTCGCCTGCTGCGCGATCGAGATGATCACCACGATCGGCTCGCCGCGCAACGACCTGTCGCGCTTCGGCGCCGAGGTGATCCGCTTCACCCCGCGCCAGGCCGACCTCCTGATCATCTCGGGCCGCGTGTCGATCAAGATGGCCCCGGTCATCCGCCGGCTGTACGACCAGATGCTCGAGCCTAAGTGGGTGATCTCGATGGGCGCCTGCGCGTCCAGCGCCGGCATGTTCAACAACTACGCGCTCGTGGCCGGCGTGGACAAGTTCCTGCCGGTGGACGTGTACGTGCCCGGCTGCCCGCCGCGCCCGGAGGCGCTGATCTACGGGATCATGAAGCTCCAGGACAAGATCAGCGGCGACCCGGGTCTCGGCTGGCGAGCCCGCTACAAGGCGGAGGGGACCGAGGAACGTGCCTGACGCCACCGGCCTGGAGCTCATCGCCCAACGGGTGAGGGACGCGGTGGCGGAGGACGCCGTGAGCGGCACCATCTTCCAGCGCGAGCAGGCGACCCTGGAGGTCGCGCCCGCGCGCGTGCACGACGTGCTCGCGTACCTCCGCGACACCGACCCGGAGCCGTGGACGCGCCTCATGAGCCTCCACGGCTGCGACTACCTGCCCGCCGAGCCGCGCCTGGGCGTGCACTACCAGCTGCTTTCCATGGAGCGCCGCGACCGGTTGAACGTGCGCACGCGCGTGGGAGTGGACGACCCGCGGCTGCCCACCGTCGTGGACCTGTTCCCGACCGCGGACTTCCAGGAGCGCGAGGTGTACGACATGTTCGGGGTGACCTTCGACGGGCACCCCGACCCGCGCCGCATCCTGATGCCCGAGGACTACGAGGGCCACCCGCAGCGCCGCGACTTCCCGATGGGCGGCGAGCCGGTGATCTTCACCTTCAACGAAGACGATTTCCCGCGCTGGTATGACTGACGGCACAGACGTCCCCTACCGGCAGCGCGAGCAGTCGGTGACGATGGAGCCGCTCTACGGCACCGAGGCGTCGGTCGAGGGCGGGCCGAGCGGCGAGTTCCACGACGAGCTGCTGACCCTCAACATCGGCCCGCACCACCCGGCCACCCACGGCGTGCTGCGCCTGCTCACCACGCTCCAGGGCGAGGTGGTGCGCGACGTGAAGCCGATCATCGGCTACGTGCACACGGGCATCGAGAAGAGCTGCGAGGACCAGAGCTACTGGAAGGCCATCACGTTCGTGGAGCGGATGGACTACCTCGCCTACTACTACAACGCGATGGCGTTCTGCATGAGCGTGGAGCGGCTGGCCGAGGTGGAGGTGCCGGAGCGCGCGCAGTGGCTCCGCGTGATCCACCTGGAGCTCAACCGGATCGCCAGCCACCTCTTCTGGATCGCCACCGCGGCGCTCGACATCGGCGCCATCACCATGCTCTGGTGGGGCCTCCGGGAGCGCGACTACATCCTCGACCTGTTCGAGATGTCGGGCGGCCAGCGCCTCCACACGCGGTACTTCCAGGTCGGTGGCGTGGCCGAGGACATCCCGCCCGGCTTCGAGGACAAGGTCCGCGAGTTCCTCGCGATCATGCCGGGCCGGATCGACCAGTACGAGTCGCTCCTCGACCGGAACGAGATCTGGCTCCAGCGCATGAAGGGCACCGGGATCGTGGACGTGGACACGCTGCTCGGCCTGGGCGTGACGGGGCCGCTGCTGCGCGCCGCCGGCCAGCCGTGGGACCTGCGCAAGACCATGCCCTACTCCTCCTACGAGAAGTTCGACTTCCAGGTGCCGGTGGGCTCGGTGGGCGACAACTTCGACCGCTACAAGGTCCGGCTCACCGAGATGCGCGAGTCGCTCAAGATCCTGGAGCAGGCGCTCGACGGCCTCCCCGAGGGCCCGTACGTGACGACCGACCGCAAGATCGCGCTGCCGCCGCGCCACGAGCTGGCGACCTCGATGGAGGCGCTGATCCACCACTTCAAGCTGGTGACCGAGGGCTTCCGCGTGCCGCCGGGCGAGGTGTACAGCGCGATCGAGTCGCCGCGCGGCGAGCTCGGCTGCTTCGTGGTGGCCGACGGATCGGCCAAGCCCGCGCGCGTGCACATGCGCGACCCGAGCTTCGTGAACCTCCAGTCGCTCCCGGTCATGGTCAAGGACTCGCTGATCGCCGACATGATCGCCGCGGTGGCGATGCTCGACCCGATTCTCGGAGGGGTGGACCGGTGAGCGACGAGGCCGCGATCCGCTCGGCCCCGCTGCCGCCCGGCTGGGACGAGCCCGCTCGGCTGGACGAGCCGCCGGCCACCGTGCCCGACCCCGCCGACGTGCAGGTGCCGGACGAGCTGCGCGCGGAGATCGAGGGCTACATGGCGCGCTACCCGGAGCGCCACTCGGCCGCGCTCCCGGCTCTCGGCGCCGCCCAGAAGGTCCACGGCTGGTGCTCGCCCGAGGCGCTGCGGCAGGTGGCCGCCGTGATGCAGGTGACGCCCGCCTACCTGTCGGCGATCGCGACGTTCTACGACATGCTGCGCACCACGCCGAGCGGCAGCCGCTACGTATACGTGTGCACCAGCGTGGCCTGCCACCTGTCGGGCGCCAAGGCGGTGTACGACGCGATCGCGGCCGAGGCGCTCGAGCAGGACCTCCAGGACGTGGAGGTGCGCGAGTTCGAGTGCCTCGGGGCGTGCGACCTGGCCCCGATGGCCTCCATCGACGGCCGCTACGTCGGCCCGCTCGCCACCACCGACGCCGCCGAGCTGGTGCTGGCCGTCAAGGAGGGCCGCGACCCGTTCCCGGGCCGCGGGCTGGGTGATCCCGAATGACCGAGATGCGCGTGCTCCTCGAGCACATCGACGAGCCCGGGCTGAACCGCATCGAGGTGTACGAGCGCCTCGGCGGATACGGGCCGCTGCGCAAGGCGCTCCTCGAGATGACGCCCGAGGCCGTGCTCCACGAGCTGGAGGAGTCGGGGCTGCGCGGCCGCGGCGGCGCCGGCTTCTCGATGGGCAAGAAGGCGAGCTTCATCCCCAAGGGCTCGATGGACAAGTACCTCTGCTGCAACGCCGACGAGTCGGAGCCGGGCACCTTCAAGGACCGCCTGCTGATGCAGAAGAACCCGCACATGCTGGTCGAGGGCTGCGTGATCGGGGCGATCGCGGCCGGCGCCAACAAGGGCTTCATCTTCATCCGCGGCGAGTACAGCCTCCAGGCGGACATCCTCGACGCCGCCATCGCCGAGGCCTACGAGCGCGGCTACCTCGGCCAGGGCATCCTCGGCTCCGACCACTCGTTCGAGCTGACCGTGCACCGCGGCAAGGGCGCCTACATCTGCGGCGAGGAGACGGCGCTGCTCGACGCGCTCGAGGGCAAGCGGGGCAACCCGCGCCTCAAGCCGCCGTTCCCGGCGAACCAGGGCCTCTACCAGGGCCCCACGCTGATCAACAACGTCGAGACCCTCTGCAACGCGCCGATCGTGATCGCCCGCGGCGCCGAGTGGTACCGCTCGATCGGCGAGGGCAACTCGACCGGCACCAAGATCGTGTCCGTGTCGGGCAGCGTGCAGCGCCCCGGCAACTACGAGATCGAGCTCGGGATCACCGCCCGGGAGATCGTCTACGACCTGGCCGGCGGGCCGCCGGAGGGCCGCACGGTCAAGTGCTGGTTCCCCGGCGGGTCATCAGCACCCGTGCTGCTCGACGAGCACCTGGACCTGCCCTACACCTTCGAGGCCATGGCGCAGGCCGGGTCGATGCTCGGCTCCGGCGCCATCATCGTGGTGGACGACACGCAGCCGCTCGTGCCGCTGGCGCTGCGCCTGGCCGGCTTCTACCGGCACGAGTCGTGCGGCAAGTGCGTGCCCTGCCGCGAGGGCACCAACTGGACCGTGAAGATGCTCGAGCGGGTGGACGCCGGCGAGGGCACGCCCATGGACCTCGAGATCATGGGCCAGGTCCAGGAGAACATCATGGGCAACTGCCTGTGCGTGCTCGGCGACTCGATGGCCATGCCGATCGCCTCGATGCTGAAGTACTTCCGCGAGGAGTTCGAGGAGCACATGGAGCAGGCCAGGAACCGTCAGGCGG
Source organism: uncultured Thermoleophilaceae bacterium (assembly GCA_963764665.1). GTDB lineage: Bacteria > Actinomycetota > Thermoleophilia > Solirubrobacterales > Thermoleophilaceae > JACVRW01. Next base: position 35,838 of record CAVXTL010000019.1, read on the forward strand.
TGGTGGCCTGATGGCGCGGCCCGAGGTCAAGCTCGTCACGTTCGAGATCGACGGCCGCGAGGTGCAGGCGCCCGAGGGCGCGATGCTGGTGGACGCCGCCAAGCACGGCGACGTCGAGATCCCGTACTTCTGTTACGAGCCGAAGCTCGGCCAGCCGGTCGGCGCTTGCCGCATGTGCCTCGTCGAGATCGAGGGCATCCCGAAGCTCCAGACCTCCTGCTCCACGCCGGTTCGCGACGGGATGGTCGTGGTCACCACCTCGGACCGCGTGCGCCACGCCCAGAACGCGGTGGTGGAGTTCCTCCTGGTCAACCACCCGCTCGACTGCCCGGTCTGCGACAAGGGCGGCGAGTGTCCGCTCCAGGACATCTCGTTCGGCTGGGGCTCCGGCCGCTCGCGCTACATCGAGCCCAAGCGCCACTTCAAGAAGCCGCTCGAGCTGTCGCCGCTCGTGGCGATCGACCGCGAGCGCTGCATCCTCTGCTACCGCTGCGTGCGCTTCTCCCAGGAGGTCGCCGAGGACAACCAGCTCGTGTTCCTCGAGCGCGGCGACCACACCTTCGTCGGCACCCACGACGGCCGCCCCTACGTCGGGCCCTTCAGCGGCAACATCATCGAGCTCTGCCCGGTGGGCGCGCTCACCTCGACCTCGTACCGGTTCCGCGCCCGCCCCTGGGACATCGAGGACTCCGGCAGCGTCTGCGCCCTCTGCCCCTCGCAGTGCAACGTGAAGCTCACGATCCGCGACGACGCCAAGGTCGTGCGCGTGCTCGCCCGCGACAACGCCGAGGTGGACGACGGCTGGCTCTGCGACAAGGGCCGCTTCGGCTACCAGTCCTTCGACGCCGAGGAGCGCATCACCGCGCCGATGGTCCGCGACGGCGGGTACCTGCGCGCGGTGTCGTGGGAGCGCGCGCTCACGGAGGCCGCGACGGCGCTCCGCAAGGCGGGCGCCGGCACCGCCGCGTTCGTGAGCGGGCAGACGCACCAACGAGGAGGGCTTCCTCGTCCAGCGGCTCGATGCGCGACGGACTCGGCTCCGGCTGGGTGGAGTCGCGCGACGGGTGGCTGCCCGACGCGGCCCAGGCGCGCACGCTCGCCCGTCCCGACCTGGCCGCGCGGGTGTCGGACATCGACCACGCCGAGGCGATCCTGGTGGTGGGCTCCGAGCTGGTGGACGAGGCGCCGATCCTCGACCTGCGGGTGCGCAAGGCCGTGCGCCGCAACGGCGCCCGGCTCGTGACCCTGTCGGCGCGCCCCTCGACCCTCGACGTGGGCGCCGCCGCCGCGGTGCGCCACGCCCCCGGCGCGGAGGAGGCGGCGCTGGCCGCCCTGGCCGCCGCGCTCGGATCCCCGCGGGCCGCCGGCGACCTGGACGACCTGGCCGGCCGCGCACGCGCGGTGGCCGGCTTCCGCCCCGGCGCCGCGAGCTCGAACGGCGGGCCGCCGTCCGCGGCCGACACGGTGCGCGCCGCCGCCGACGTGCTGCGCGACGCCGGCGACGTGGTGGTGCTCTGGGGCGAGCGCCTGTGGGCCGGCGAGCGCGGCCGGGAGGCCGTGGACGCGCTACTGGCCGTGGCGGGCGCGCTCGGACCTGCCCGCCAAGGCCGAGTCGGGCCTGATCGGGATCCCCGAGTCCACCAACGGGCGCGGCCTGCGCGAGGTGGGCTGCCTCCCGGGGATCGGGCCCGGCCTGGCCGACGCGCCCGCCCCCGGGCGAGATCGAGGGGACCGGGGCGCTGCTGCTCGTGGACGCCGACCAGGCACCCGAGGCGGTGCTCGAGCGCCCGGACTCCCTGATCGCCTTCGCGCGCTTCCGCAGCGACGCGCTCGAGGCACACGCGAACGTGGTGTTCCCCGCCGAGATCTACGCCGAGAAGGAGGGCACCGTCACGCACCCGGACGGGCGGCGTTCAGCGGGTGCGCCAGGCGCTGGGTCACGCCGGCGAGGTGCGGCCCGGGCTGGAGCGTGCTGGGCGAGCTCTGCGAGCGGCTCGGTGCCGGCACGGCGCCGCTGTCCCTGCCGGAGGTGACCGCCGAGCTCGCCGCCGCGGTGCCGTTCTACGGCGGCGCTGACGCTCGACGAGATCGGCGGCCGCGGGGTGCGCTGGCAGGACCGCGAGGCGGCGAGCTGCGCTGGCCGTGGAGGACCTGCCCGGCGACGCCGCTGGATACGCCGCCGCCGGCCACCGAGGAGCTGACCGCTCGCAACCGCGCCGACGCTCTGGGCCGGCAGCGAGGTCGAGCACTCGCGCTCGCTCAGCTTCCTCGCGCCCACCCCGCACGTCGGAGCTCGCGCCGGAGGACGCGCGCGCGCTCGGCGTCGAGTCGGGCGACCAGGTCGAGCTGACCGTGGCCGGGGAGCGGGCGCAGGCCACCGCGCGCGTGCGCACCGGAGTGCCGCCCGGCAGCGTGTTCCTCACCCCGCCCGGCGTGCTGCCCGAGGGACCGGTCGAGGTCGCTCCCGCGCGCGAGCGCGCCGAGGAAAGCATCGGTGCGCAGCCGGCCGAGCCGGCTGCTTCCGCAGGGCGCATCGGGGCGGCCTCCTGATGGAGAGCACCCTCGTGATGATCGTGAAGTCGATCGTGATCTTCGCCTTCATCCTCCAGATCGTGCCCGCTGATCCTGCTGCTCGAGCGCAAGCTCCTCGGTCGCTTCCAGTCGCGGATCGGACCCAACCGCGTGGGTCCCAAGGGGCTCATGCAGCCGCTGGCCGACGTGTTCAAGCTGCTCTCGAAGGAGTCCTCGTCGCCCGACACGGCCGTGCCGTGGATGATGGCCATCGCCCCGGTGATCTCGATCTTCACCGCCGTGGCCACGCTCGCGATCATCCCGTTCGGTCCCTTCAACGCCTGGGGCGGGGAATTCGGCCTCTACGGCATCGACGTGTCGATCGGGCTCCTCTACTTCTTCGCCTTCGGCTCGCTCGGCTTCTACGGGCTCGTGCTCGGCGGCTGGGCCTCGGGCTCCAAGTACTCGTTCCTCGGGCGCCATGCGCGCCGCCGCGCAGCTGATCTCCTACGAGGTGGCGCTCGGCCTCTCGCTGCTCGGCGTGGCCATGACCGCCGGCTCGCTGTCGCTCGTGGACATCGTCGAGGCGCAGGACGGCATGTGGTACGTCGTGCCCCAGTTCGTGGGCTTCTGCATCTTCATGGTGGCCGGCTTCGCCGAGACGGCGCGCGCGCCGTTCGACCTCCCCGAGGGCGACGCCGAGATCGTGGGCGGATACAACACCGAGTACGGCGGCATGCGCTTCGGCTCGTTCTTCATGGCCGAGTACATCGAGGTGATCGTGATCTCCGGGATCGCCGCCGCCTGCTTCCTCGGCGGCTGGCACGGTCCGGGGCCGGTCGCGCTCGCGCCGCTCTGGATGCTGCTCAAGCTCATGGCCGGGCGTCCTGTTCTTCATCTGGATCCGCGCGTCGCTGCCGCGCCTGCGCTACGACCAGCTGATGTCGTTCGGCTGGAAGGTGCTGCTGCCCCTCGCCACCCTCAACGTGCTCGTCACCGCCTTCGTGCTGGTGGCCACCTGATGGCCTGGGATCCCGAGAAGGACGTGGTGCAGGTGGACCGCGGTCCCGAGCCCGGCGGGGTCGGGTCGATCTACCGCGTGTTCGGCGAGACGCTGCGCGGCCTTCGCACCACCTTCGGCCGCGTGGTGGAGGGGCCCGTCACGGTCGAGTACCCGGAGGAGAAGACGCCGGTCTATCCGCGCTTCCGGGGGCGCCACAAGCTCCACCGCTTCGAGGACACCGGGCTCGAGAAGTGCGTGGGCTGCTCGCTGTGCGCGGCCGCCTGCCCGTCCAAGTGCATCCGCGTCGTGGCCGCCGAGAACACGCCCGAGAACCAGGTGTCGGCCGGCGAGCGCTACGCCGAGGTCTACGAGATCAACATGGCGCGCTGCATCTTCTGCGGCTACTGCGAGGTGGCCTGCCCGTTCGACGCGATCACGATGGGCAACGACTACGAGCTGGCGGACTACAGCCGCAGCGACCTGATCTTCACCAAGGAGATGCTGCTCGCCGATCCCCCCGAGGCCACGCCGCTGCGGCGCGAGGGCGAGTAGGCACAGCCATGTGGTTCGAGCAGGTGCTGTTCTTCGTGGCCGCCATCGGCGCGCTGGGAGGGGCGCTCGGGGTGGTCATCCTGCGCAACCCCTTCTACAGCGTGCTCGCGCTGGTGGCACACCTGGTGGCGCTGGCGGTGCTCTTCCTGCTCCTGCGCGCCGAGTTCCTCGCCGCCGGCCAGGTGGTGGTGTACGCCGGCGCGGTGATGGTGCTCTACGTGTTCGTCGTGGCGTACATCGGCGGCTCCGACGAGCCGCTGCGCCCCGAGGGCGGCGGGCTCTCGACGTTCGGCCCGCTGTTCGCGGCGGCCATCGCGATCGAGCTCTGCATCGCGCTTCATCGGCACCGGCCTCGAGGCGGTGGACTCGCGCGGGGCCGACGTGGGCGCCGGCTTCGGCTCGCCGGGCGAGATCGGGGCGCTCCTGCTGCGCCGATTCCTCGTGCCCTTCGAGGCCGCCTCCTACCTGCTGCTCATGGCCGCCGTGGGCGCGGTGGTGCTGGCCGGCCGGCGGCGCGGGCTCGAGGACAGCGAGCCGGACAACCGGCCCGAGGCCGAGGTGGTCGTCTAGTGGGCCAAGTCGAAACGTTCCCCGCGAAATGCATGACCCAGGGGTCGCCAGGCAAGGACGCAGGGAGCCTGAATAGCAGCGCGATTCAGGTGACCGAGGACGCCGCTTGGCGAGTTCTGGGGCCGCAGTTTGCGGTGGAACGTTTCGAGGAGGTCCACTAGGTGGACGTCGTCTGGTTCCTCGTCCTGTCCGCGTTCATCTTCTGCATCGGCGCGGCGGGCGTGCTCACGCGCCGCAACCCGCTCGTGATCCTGCTCTGCCTCGAGCTGATGCTGAACGCGGGCAACCTCGCGCTGGTGTCCTTCTCGCGCATGCACGGCGACGAGGCGGGGCAGGTGTTCGCCCTGATCGTCATGGTCATCGCCGCGTGCGAGGTCGTGATCGGCCTCGGAATCATCGTGGCGATGCACCGCCGCCGGCTGCCCATAGACGTCGATGAGATGAGCGAGCTCCGCGGATGAGCGCCACCACCTACGGCTGGCTCATCCTCGCCTTCCCGCTCGCGGGCCTCTTCGTGATCTCGCTCGGCTGGCGGGTGCTGCCCGGCAGGACGCCAGGATGGATCGGCAGCGGGGCCATCGGCCTTTCCTTCCTCTCCACGATCGGCGCGCTCGTGGAGCTCCAGGATCGCCCGGAGGAGTCGCGGCAGCTCGTGAGCACCGCCTACACGTATGCGGAGACCGCGGGCTTCCACGCCGACCTCGCGATCCTCGTGGACCCGCTCGCCGTGTTCATGTGCCTCGTGGTCAGCGGCGTGTCGTTCCTCATCCACATCTACTCGGTGGCCTACATGTCGGGCGACCGGGGCTACGCGCGCTTCTTCGCCTACCTCAACTTCTTCGTCTTCTCGATGCTGCTGCTGGTCCTGGCGGCGAACTTCCTCCTGCTGATCGTCGGGTGGGCCTTCGTGGGCGCGGCCTCATACCTGCTGATCTCGTTCTGGTACCGCCGCGACACCGCCACCGCGGCCGGCATCAAGGCGTTCGTGATCAACGTGCTCGGCGACGTGGCGCTGGTGATCGCCGCCTTCTTGCTGTTCGATCGCACCGGCTCGCTCGACTACCTCCAGATCTTCGAGGGGGCGGGCGAGACCTTCACGCAGAACGACGGGACGCTCGTGGCCGCGTGCCTCCTGATCCTCGTGGGCGCCTTCGCCAAGTCCGCACAGATCCCGCTCCACACCTGGCTGCCGGACGCCATGGAGGGCCCCACCCCCGTTTCCGCCCTGATCCATGCCGCGACGATGGTCACGGCCGGCGTGTACCTGATCGCTCGCATGTTCCCGCTCTTCGAGCTGGCGCCCACGGCGGCGGACGTGAGCGCGATCATCGGCACGGCCACGCTGGTGTTCGCGGCCACGGTGGCGGTCACCGTGACCGACCTCAAACGCGTGATCGCGTACTCCACGATCTCGCAGATCGGCTACATGGTGCTGGCCGTTTCCGCGGCCTCCTACGGCGCGGGGATGTTCCACCTGATGACGCACGCCTTCTTCAAGGCGCTGCTCTTCATGTGTGCCGGCTCGGTGATCGCCGCGATGGCGGGCAACCAGGACCTGGACAAGATGGGCGGCTTTCGCAAGGCGATGCCGTTCACCTTCGCCACGTTCCTGATCGGGGCGTTGGCGCTCTCCGGCTTCCCGTTGATGTCCGGCTTCTTCTCGAAGGACGAGATCCTCGCCTTCACTCTGGATCGCGGCGGCCTCTACATCGTGCTCGGCTCGTTCGGCTACCTCGCCGCGGGGCTTACGGCCTTCTACGCCTTCCGGCTCGTGTTCCGCGTCTTCTGGGGCGAACCGGTGCCCGAGGCACGCGAGATGGAGGCGGGCGGGCTGGCGCACCACGATCCGGAGAACCCGCTCACGGGTGAGAAGGAGGACACCGACGTGGGCTTCCCCGGTCCCGAGCACCACGTGGCCGAGCGCTCCGGTCCGATGCGAGCCGCGATGGGGCCGCTGGCGCTCTTGGCGATCGTCGCCGGCGCTCTCGGGATCCCGGGCGTGACCGACACGGTCGAGCACTTCCTCGAGCCGACCTTCGCGGAGTCGCGCTTCCACGACCAGGTGCCCAGCGACAGCGCCGAGTGGATCGGGCTGTTCGGGGGCGGGCTCATAAGCATCGCCGGCATCGCCGCCGCCTACCACGTGTACGTTCGCCGGCCCGGCCTCGCCGGCACGGTGCGCGAGCGCTTCGCGGGGGTGCACCGCTTCCTCGTCAACAAGTGGTACTTCGACGAGCTCCTCGACCGGCTCATCGTTCGGCCCGTCCGCGGGGCCGGCGACTTCGGCCGGCGCGTGATCGAGACCGAGTTCGTGCAGGACACGATCGTCGGGGGCGCCACGGGCATCGTCCGGGCCGGAACCTCGCTGGCGCGCGCGGTGCAGACCGGCTACGTGCGCGTCTACGCCCTCACGCTGCTCGCCGGACTCGGCGGCCTCGCCCTCTACTTCCTGATCTCGAGCACGTGACCATCCACCTCTCCATCGTGCTCTTCATGCCGCTGGCGGCCGGGGTGCTGGGCGCGTTCCTGCCGGCGCGGATCGGCCGCTGGGTCGTGCTCGCCGGAACGGTGGGCGTGCTCGCCTACACGGTCGCCCTGCTTGTGGACTTCGAGTCCGCGGGCGCCGGTCTGCAGTACGTGACGAACGACAAGTGGATCCCCGAGCTCGGCATCCGCTACCAGCTCGGGGTCGACGGGCTCAACCTCTTCATGATCGCGCTCACCGCCGTGGCCTGGGTGCCGTGCACGCTCGTCGCGTGCTTCGGCGACCAGGACCGGCCGCGCCTCTTCTTCTTCCACCTCGCGCTGGCTGAGACGGCCGTGCTCGGCGCGTTCCTCGCCCAGGACCTCGCGCTCTTCATCGTGTTCTTCGACCTCATGCTGGTGCCCTTCTACTTCCTGATCGGGGGCTGGGGCACCGGCGACCGCGTCAGGGCGACCACGAAGTTCGTGATCTACACGCTGGCGGGCTCGCTGCTGATGCTCGCCGGGGCGGTGGCGCTGGGCGTGCTCGCCACGCCGCCCGGCGAGCCAGTGTCGTTCTCGCTCGCGGTGATACAGGAGCGGGGCGTGGGCGAGGGCACGCAGCAGTGGATCTTCCTGCTCTTCGCGCTCGCGTTCCTCGTCAAGGCGCCGCTGTTCCCCCTGCACGGCTGGGTGCCCGAGACCTACCGCTCCACCCCGATCGTCGTGCTCGCGCTGCTCTCCGGGGTGCTGTCCAAGGTCGGCGTGTACGCCTTCCTGCGGATCGTGCTGCCGACCATGCCCAACGCGGCCGAGCACTACCAGGACCTCATGCTCGTGCTCGCGGTCTTCTCGATCCTCTACGGCTCCGTGCTCGCTTTCTCGCAGGACAACACGCGGCTCGTGGTTGCGTACTCGTCGATCGCGCAGCTCGGCTTCATCGTGCTCGGGATCTTCTCCCTGGACGACAAGGGCGCCCAGGGCGCCGTGCTCCAGATGCTCAACCACGGGCTCGTGGTGATCCCTCTGTTCCTCGTGATCGGGGCGATCGCGGCGCGCGCCGGCGGCAGCGAGTCGCTCTCCGAGCTGGGCGGCATGGCCAAGCGGGCGCCCGTGCTCGCCGCGCTGTTCCTGATCACCACCTTCGCCACGCTGGCGATGCCCGGGTCGGCCAACTTCGTCGGCGAGATCCTCATCCTCTTCGGAGCTTTCGAGGACCAGCTCGTGTACGCCCTCGTGGCAAGCACCGGGGTGGTGCTGGCGGCGGTCTACATGATCCGGCTCTTCCAGCGGACGATGCACAACCGCGAGGGGCCGGCCGTCGAGTCGCGTGAGCTGTCGCGCCTCGACCTGGCGGCGATCGCGCCGCTCGTGGCCGTGGTCGTGGCGCTCGGCGTGTACCCGAACTTCGTGACCTCGCGCAGCGAGGAAGCCACCGTCGCGAAGCTGCGCGGCGCGCAGACGCTGGCCGGCCCGGGCGTGACGATCCTGCCCTACGACGCGCTCGTCGAGCCGAACCACGAGACCGTTCCTCCGGAGACGGACCCGTGACCTTCATCGCCGCCGTCGCCGCTCCGGAGATCGACTACAAGGCGCTCTCGCCGCTGATGGCGGTGCTGGGGGGCTCGCTCATCGTGTTGATGGTCGGCCTGTTCCGCTCGCGCTTCGCGCGCGAGTCGCTGGTGCCGTTCCTCACCGTCGCGACGCTGCTCACGGCCATCGGCCTGTCCGTGTGGATCTGGGAGCCGGGGGACAGCGACCCGATCATCGTGGGCGCGCTTGCGGTGGATCCGCTCGCCCTCGGCATCTCGGTGCTCATCTACATCGCAGGGATAGCCGCGGTGCTGCTCTCCCTGCGCGCCCGCGCAGTGCGCGAGGCCGGACAGGGCGAGTACTACGCCCTGCTGCTCGGCTCGATCGCCGGGATGGTGGTGCTGGCCGAGGCCGAGAGCCTGATCACGCTCTTCGTGGGTCTCGAGCTGCTCTCGATCCCGCTCTACGTGCTGTGCGCCACCGAGCTGCGCCGGAAGACCTCGCTCGAGGCGGGGCTCAAGTACCTCGTGGTCGGATCGGTGGGCTCCGCCACGCTGCTCTACGGGCTCGCGCTCATCTACGGCGCCACGGGCGCGATGAACTTCCCGGACATCCAGGCCGCCATCGGCGAGGACGTGTCGGTCACCGACCCGCTGCTGCTCACGGGCATCGCGCTGACGGTCACCGGCCTGGCCTTCAAGGCATCCGTGGCGCCGTTCCACCAGTGGACCCCGGACGTCTACCAGGGCGCGCCCACCCCGGTCACGGCCTTCATGGCCGTGGCCACCAAGGCGGCCGCCTTCGCGATCCTGCTGCGCCTGTTCGACCAGGCGCTCGGACTCGCGCAGCTCCAGTGGGCTCCGGCGCTCGCCACGCTCGCCGCCGTGACGATCGTGGTCGGCAACGTCGGGGCGATCGCCCAGCGCTCGCTCAAGCGGCTGCTCGCCTGGTCGAGCGTCGGCCAGGCGGGCTACCTGCTCGCGGGCGTGGTGGTGGGCAGCGAGCTGGGCATGCGGGCCACGGCGTTCTACCTCGCCGCGTACCTCTTGATGAACCTCGCGGCGTTCGCCGTCGTGATCGCTCGCGAGCGCGTGTCCGAGCACGGCGACGACCTCGCCTCGCTCGAGAACCTCGGCCGCGCGCAGCCCTGGCTCGCCTGGCCGATGACGATCGCGATGCTCTCGCTGGCCGGCTTCCCCGCCACCGTCGGCTTCATCGGGAAGTTCTATTTGATCGACGCCTCGGTGGCCGGCGACTACGCGTGGCTCGGCGTGGTGATCGTGATCGGGTCCGTGATCTCGCTCGCCTACTACCTGCGCGTGGTGGCCGTGATGTGGATGGGGAGCTACGAGGTCGAGCTTCCGGCGGTACCCACGCGGCGCGTCAAGCCGGTCACGGGCTGGTCGCCGGAGGCGGACGTGCTGGCGCAGCCGGAGGTGGCCCTCGTGGCGGTGGTCTGCGCCGCCGCCACGCTCTTCTTCGGGATCTGGCCGGACCCGCTGTTCGACCTCGCGCGCGACGTGGGCACGTCGCTGTCGAACCTGCGCTGACTAGTCCTCGGGCTCGGCGTCCTTCGACTTCGCGCGCTTGCCGGGCGGCGGCCTCCCGCGCGCTCCCACCGGGGCGCGCGGAGCAGCCTCGGCCAGAACGGGGTCATCCAGCGCCGGCTCGACCCGCTCGAAGCGGCCCGTGCGCAGCGGATCGGAGGCGATCTCGTCCGGATCGCGGCGCCGGCGCAGCACCGGGCCGCGCCGCGTGCCGACCACCCGCAGGACATAGGCGCGCCTGTGCTCGTTGTAGGTGAAGAGGGGCCACAGGAGGGTGAGCACCCAGGGCGCCACCTCGCGCCGCCGGCGCGGCGCCCCCTTGATCGCGTAGCCGTGCGCGGTGGGTGGACCGCCGCGGAGATACATCGCCAAACACACGAGCGCACCGGCCAGAGCGAGCGGCGCCAGGAGGATCAGCGAGGTCGAGGTCACCCCGATCCCCTCCCGCGACACGTTTTCGGCCGACCGCCGGCTCGATCGGCGGGCACATGGAGCGGCGTGGGGCTTGGGTGGCTCGTGATCCTGGTGGTGTGGAAGCGACCGGGAGGTCCGTCTACGCGCAGAGTAGCGCGCGACCTCCGGCGGTCCGCCGGGATCTGGAGCCGTGCGGGCTAGGTCGTGGGGGGACCGCTGCGGACGACCGGTCCGGAGCGGTTCACCTCGGCCACGCGCGGTGGGCGCGGGCGCAGTCCGGGGCGCTTGAGGCGCAGCACCGGTCCGCGATGGCGGCCGATCACGCGCAGCACGTAGGCGTCGCGAACTCGGCTGTAGCGGAAGAACGGTCGCACGAGCCTGATGGTCCGCTTCCCCACGAGATGGCGGGGGCGGGGGGTCTCTCTTTGGGCGGCATTGGGGCGGTCCACGATCTTTGAACGATCTTAGGACGGAAAAGCTTTCGGAAGAGCGGGTTCCCGAGCGCTCTAGTGGCCGTTCTTGGTACTTCTGGGCCAGGATCCGCCGAATTGGCGCAAAGCCGCTCCTGATCCCACGCCGCGTCCCCAGGCCGGGTACGCTGCCCCACAGCGACGAGGGGAGAGAAGGATGAGCGACAGCCTGGCCACGATCCTTACCGAGGCAGCCGAGAAGCGCGGCGAGACGCGTGGCGTTCAAGCTCGATGACGCGGAGCTGACCTACGCGATGCTCGACGACGGGAGCGCACGCATCGCGCGCCTGCTGCGGTCGAAGGGCGTGGCGCCCGGTGACCGGGTCGGCCTGATGCTGCCGAACGTGCCCTACTTCCCCGTCGTCTACTACGGGATCCTGCGGGCGGGCGCCGTGGTGGTGCCGATGAACGTGCTCCTGAAGGAGCGCGAAGTGCGCTTCTACCTCGAGGATCCGGGCGCGAAGCTGGTGTTCGCGTGGTACGACTTCGCCGAGGCTGCAGAGCCGGGCGCCGCAGGCAGGCGGGCGCGGAGTGCCTGCTGGTGAAGCCGGGTGACTTCGAGCAGCTGCTGGCCTCGAACGAGCCCGATCCGGAAGTGGAGGAGCGCGGCGGCGACGACACCGCGGTGATCCTCTACACCTCCGGCACGACCGGCAAGCCGAAGGGCGCCGAGCTCACCCACAGCAACCTGCGCCGGAACTGCGGCACAGTGGCCGGCACGCTGGCCGGCCTCTCCAGGACGACGTGCTGCTCGGCGCGCTGCCGCTGTTCCACTCCTTCGGGCAGACGTGCACGATGAACGCGAGCATCGCGAACGGCAGCACCGTCACGATGCTGCCGCGCTTCGATCCGGCGAAGGCGCTGGAGATCATCGCCCGCGACCGGGTGACGATCTTCCAGGGCGTGCCGACGATGTACAACGCGATGCTGCACTGCCCGACTGCGGACGACGCGGACTGCTCCACCCTGCGGCTGTGCATGTCGGGCGGGGCGGCCATGCCCGCCGAGCTGATGCGCGCGTTCGAGGAGAAGTTCGGCTGCATCATCCTCGAGGGCTACGGCCTGTCCGAGACCTCGCCGGTGGCCTCCTTCAACCACCCCGACAAGGAGCGCAAGCCGGGCTCGATCGGCACCCCTATCGACGGGGTGGAGATGAAGCTGGTGGACGACGACCGCAACGACGTGCCGCAGGGCGAGATCGGCGAGATCGTGATCCGCGGCCACAACATCATGAAGGGCTACTGGGACCGCCCGGAGGCCACCGGGGAGGCGATCTCCGACGACGGCTGGTTCCACTCCGGCGACATGGGCAAGGTGGACGAGGACGGCTACTTCTTCATCGTGGACCGCAAGAAGGAGCTGATCATCCGCGGTGGCTACAACGTGTACCCGCGCGAGGTCGAAGAGGTGCTCTACGAGCACCCGGCCGTGCAGGAGGCGGCCGTGGTGGGCATGCCGGACGACGCGCTCGGCGAGGAGGTGGGCGCGGCCGTGGTCCTGTGCCAGGGAGGCCAGGCCGACGCCGAGGAGCTGAAGGCGTACGTCAAGGAGCAGGTGGCGGCCTACAAGTACCCGCGCAAGGTCTGGTTCCTGGACGAGCTGCCGAAGGGTCCCACGGGCAAGATCCTTAAGCGCGAGATCGAGGTGCCGGCGGAGGTCGCGAGCGCGTAGCGCCGGGCTCCGCCTGCGCTCCGCTCGGGGCGCCGCGGCGGGTCTTGCGGTGTTGGATTGCTGGGTAGGGCGGTGGTGCCGTGGCCCGTGCGTTCCCGTTCCCTGCGTGCGTCTCCTGTGACTCGGGCCCTACCGGCCCGGAGTGTGGCCTGAGTTATGCGCCATATACGCGCCTAAGTCGGACCACACTCCCCGGCGCCAGACCGCCGGTGTGACGGGAGCGCTAGGCGCAACGGCCGCGCAACGACACAGCTCCCCACCCAGCCGCGGCAAGCGCCGAGTGCTTGTTCACTTGTGCACGCTATCCGGGAGGTGAACAACGCGCCGGCCCAGCCTCGGCGTCACGGCAGCGCTACGGGCGCGACGGCCGCGCAACAGAACACAGCTCCCCACCCAGCCGCAGTAAGCGCCGGGGGCGCGGCGGCTACGGAGAGCGCTCGAACGCGTAGCGCAGCTCCACCATGCCGTTGGCATACGGCCGCACGCCGGTGAGCCGCAGCCCCTCTGCCAGCCGCCCGGCGAAGGTCGGGAGGCCGGTGCCCAGGACAACCGGCACAACGGTGAGGATGAGCTCGTCGAGCAGCCCCTCGTCGGCGAACTGCTGGGCCAGGTCTCCTCCGCCGACGACCCAGATGTTGCGGTCCCCGGCCGCGGCCGCCATCTCCGCGTGGTGCGGGCCCACGGGACCGCTCGCGAAGCGGATGTCCGCGCCCTCGATCGCGGGCTGCTCGCGCGAGCTGAACACCCAGGCCGGCAGGCCCTCGTAGGGCCAGCCGCCCACACCGAGGATGAACTCGTACGTGGCCGACCCCATCGCGAGCGCGCCCACGCCGGCGATGAACTCGTCGTAGGTGCCGTCGATCGTCTCGACGCCCGTGACCGCCGCCTCGCCCTCGTAGTCCTCCAGCCAGTCGATCCCGCCGTCGGCCTCCGCGAGGTAGCCGTCCAAGCTCTGCGCCAGGTAGTACTGGGTCGTTCCCACGGTTGGCAATCGTAGATGTGAAGCGGGGCGAGCCACCTCCTCAGCTAGCCTGCCGCTCCGTGGCCACGGGCTCGCGGAGAGGCTTCACACGTCGTCGCCTGCTCGAGGCGGGCGGTGCCGGCGCGGCCGCGCTCGGCCTGAATGCCTGCGGCGACGACTACTTCGACCCGAAGACGCCGCGCGACAAGGACGCGCCGAACACGCTCCTGATCGTCACGGACTCCACGCGCGCGGACTACATCGGGCACTACAACCCGAACAGCCTCGCCAAGACCCCGAACCTCGACTCGCTCGCGGACGACTCGCTGAGCTTCTCGCTCGCCGTGCCGGAGGCGATGCCCACGGGCCCGGCGCGCCGCGCCCTGCTCACGGGGGTCCGCTCGTTCCCGTTCCGGAACTCCGTGCCGACGCCGGGCCTGCCGGTCGGGCCGGGATGGATCGGCATCCAGGACTTCCAGCCGATCGTGACGGAGGTCATGGGCGAGGCCGGCATCGAGACCGCCTACTGCACCGACAACCCGTTCCTCGTCGGCCCGCGCTTCGGCAACTTCCGCCGGACGCTCGACGAGGTCCGCCCGAGCTACTCGCAGGGCGCCTACCGCTTCCTCAACAAGCCCTTCAAGCGCCCCGCCCCGCGCAGCGCGATCGAGCGCTACCTGCTCCCGGCGCTCTCGGACTCGGTGGAGGTGGGCCGGCTGCGCGCCATGGCCGGCTGGAACAGCATCTACCGGCGCACGGAGCGGCAGTACCCGACGGCCCGCGTGATGCGCTGCGGCATCAACCTGCTCGACGACCTGAAGAAGAAGCGGCCCTTCTTCCTCGGGGTTGACGCGTTCGACCCGCACGAGCCGCTCGACGCGCCGCAGGCGTTCCAGCTCGCCGCCGGCAGCCCCAAGGGGATCCAGCTGGAGGGCATCACCCCGATCCAGCCGTTCGAGACCCCCTACTCCTGGGCCGTGGACGTGGACGTGGACGACCCAACCCTCCAGCGAGTCCGCGAGCTCTACGCCGCCGAGATCACCTTCGTCGACGAATGGATCGGCCGGCTCATGAACGAGCTGGACGACCAGAAGCTGCTCGACGAGACGCGTCGTCTACTACATCTCCGACCACGGCCTGACGCTGGGCGAGAACGGCATCCTCGGCAAGCACGGCGCCCGCGCCCAGTGGCACATCTACCACGTGCCCTGCATGATCCGGCACCCGGAGGGGAAGCTCGCGGGCCAGACGAGCGACTACTTCGCCTCCACCCACGACGTGGCCCCGACCCTGCTCTCGTTCATGGGCGTGCGGCGCCCCGGGCTGATGGACGGCGAGGACCTCTCGGTGCTCTTCGAGGGAGGCCGGCCGCCGGACCGGCCCTGGTTCACGTCCTGCTACGACAACTACGTCCTGGCCGGAGACCGCGACTGGTTCTTCCTCTCCGACAGCGAGGGCCGCCGCAAGCGCCTCTACGACAAGAGCGCCGACCCGGGCGAGCTGCGCAACGTGGCAGCCGAGCACCCCCAGATCGTGGACCGGCTCTGGAAGGTGCTCGACGGACGAGGCCGGCGGCACCCTGCCCCAGTTCGGCCGCCTCGGGATCGAAGGCGGTGATCGGCGGGTGAGGCTCACCCGCCGCGGCCTGCTGCGGCGCGGGCGGCGGCCGGGGCCGCGACGCGCCGCCGCGCTGGCAGGCCTTCCGGTGGCCGCGCCGGCCGCGGCAGCGCGGGAAGGAGCGCCCGGCGCGCCCTGCTCGTGGTGCTGCCGCTCGTCCGGGCCGACCACGTGAAGGCCTTCGACGACGGCTCCGGCGCGGACACCCCGCACCTGAACGACCTGACCGGCGACTCGCTGCGCTTCGACCGCGCGATCCCCGAGTGCATGCCGGCGCTGCCGGTGCGGCGCACGCTCATCACCGGAATGCGCTCGTTCCCGTTCCGCGACTGGCGGCGCACCGCCGGCATGCCGGCCGTGCCGGGCTACAACCCCGCTGGGACTGGCAGCCGGTCATGACCGAGGTCATGCGTGCCGGGCGGCGTGAAGACGGTCTACATCACCGACAGCCCGATCGTCAGCGGGCCGCGCTTCCCCGAGGCCCGAGCGCCCGGCGGAGGGTCGGCGAACGCGGGCGCGGGCGGGACGGACGGCATCAAGTCGGAGATCGAGGCTGTTCGCCGGGCCACGAGCGCCACGGAGCGGACCTTCAAGGCCGGCATCGCCGCGCTGAACGAGGTGAAGGACGAGGACAGCTTCTTCGTCGCGGTCGATCCGTTCGATCCGGTGGACGCGGCGATGGCCCCGCCGATCTACGTGCGCCCGGGCGTGGTGGAGAAGGACGGCATCGGGCCGATGAGCGGGCGGCTCGTTGAGCTCGCCTTCAGCGACGGCGACACCAAGCCGCTCCGCTCCGCCTATCGCGACCACGTGGAGGAGGTGGACGGGTGGGTCGGCACGGCTCCTCGACAAGGTGCCCGACGACACGCTCGTCTACGTGCTCGGCGACAACGGCATCGCGCTCGGTGACCACTCCTTCCTCGGCCGCGGGACCCCGACCTCGTACCGCCGCTCGTACGAGATCCCGTACCTGATCCGCCACCCGGACGGCACGCAAGGGCGGCGACAGCGTGGACTGGTACGCCTCCACCCACGACGTGCCGACCACGCTGCTGGGGCACCTCGGCCTCACGATCCCCGGGAAGATGCGCGGCGAGGACCTCACCGCCCTGTTCGACGACGTGGACGAAGAGGACCTGCCCGACCGGCCCAACTCGATCACGGCGAGCGGCCAGCTGATCATCGTCCGCAACGACCGCTTCCTGATGGTCGCCGACCGCGAGCAGATCGAGCGGCGCCTCTACGACGACGACGAAGAGGCCGACGACGACATCACGCGCTACGACGACATCGCCAACGACGAGCCCGGCGTGCTGACCGACCTGTCCGTGGCCGCGCTCACCGTGGCCGGCGGCACCCTGCCCGAGTTCGACTCCGACTCCGCGCTGCGCCCGCGTCCCCAGCGCGGTGACGACGACGGCGACGACGACGGCATCCCGAACGACTTCGACGCGGTGGACAACGACGAGCCGGATGACGACACGACCGACGAGGCACTGCGGTACGACGGCCGCGACCCCGAGGACCGCGGCCGGTGACCGACGAGCGCCGCAACCCGCCGGCCGAGTTCCTCTACGAGCGCAAGTGGCGGATCTTCGGCGTGATGATGGTGGCCTGGGCGATGACCCTGCTGGACGTGTCGATCGTGAACATCGCGATCCCCGAGCTGCAGCAGGAGCTGGACACCGACGTGGCGACGGTGACCTGGGTCATCAACGCCTACAACATCACCTTCGCGATCCTGCTCGTGTCGATGGGGCGGCTGGCCGACCAGTTCGGCCGCAAGCGCTTCTTCATCATCGGGCTGACGGTCTTCACGATCGGGTCGGGCCTCTGCGCCGCCGCCTGGTCGGTGGAGTGGCTGATCTTCTTCCGCGTGATCCAGGGTGTGGGCGCCGGCATCCTGGCGCCGCTCGGGTTCGCGATCACCGTGCTCGTCTTCCCGCCCGAGCAGCGCGGTCGCGGACTGGCCCTGATCGCCGTGGTGGCGCTGGTGTCGTCGGCGCTCGGCCCGGTGCTGGGCGGCGTGCTGATCGAGATCGCGAGCTGGCACTGGATCTTCCTGATCAACATCCCGGTCGGGCGTGGTCGGCGTCCTGCTCGCGCTGCGCTGGTGGCCCGAGACCTGGGATCTCAGCGCCGGGCGTCAGGTGGACGTGCGCGGCATGCTCCTGCTGGGCGGGGCGATGCTCTGCCTGACGGTCGCGCTCGTGGAGGCCAACCCGTTCGCCGGGCACCTGCCGCTCTGGCTCAGCCTGATGCAGGCCGCGGTCCTGCTCGGGGTCACGTTCTTCTGGTGGGAGCGGCGCGCGCCCAACCCGATGATCGCCCCGGGCCTGTTCGCCAACCGCCAGTTCCGCAACGCGAACATCGGCATGCTCTTCTTCGCGGCGGGCGCGATCGGCAGCCTGCTGCTGCTCTCGCTCGTGTTCACGAACCTGTGGGGCTACGAGCCGATCGAGGCCGGCCTCGCCCTGCTCCCCGTGCCGCTCTGCGGGCTTGTGGTCTGGCCGATCGTCGGGCGCGCCGCGGACACGCGGCCGCCGGGGGAGCTCGCCAAGCCGGCCCTG
>CAVXTL010000020.1:0-59303 GCA_963764665.1 uncultured Thermoleophilaceae bacterium
GTGGGCTACCCGATGCCCTACGAGGGAGGCGCCTCGGAGGCCTTCCAGGGGCTCGTGAAGGAGCGACCCCGCGATCGAGGTGACGGTGGAGGACCTCGAGAACGGACGAGGAGTTCGAGAACCTGAAGGGCGAGGGGCGGCGGCGCGTGGGATCGAACGTGGACCGAGGTCAAGGCCTCCTAGGACCTGCGTGAGCGAGCGGCGCTTCGCCACCAGCTTCCTGCTCCCGGGCGGGCTCTGGCTGCTGCTGCTGTTCCTGGGTTCCCGCTCGGGATCCTGCTCGCGATCTCGTCGGCACCACCGACGACCTCGGCAACGCGATCTACGGGTGGTACCCGGAGAACTAGCGCGTGTTCGACTCGATCTACCTGCCGGTGCTGGCGCGCTCGGTCGGGTTCGCGCTCGCGACGGTGGTCCTCTGCCTGCTGATCGGCTACCCGGTGGCGTACTACATCGCCGTGTTCGGCGGCCGCTGGAAGCACGTGCTCGTGGCGCTCGTGGTGCTGCCGTTCTTCGTGAACTACCTCGTGCGCACCTACGCATGGATCGCGATGCTCGGCGACGAGGGGCTCGTGAACGGGGCGCTCGATACCGAGATCCGCTTCCTGAACACGCCCTACGCCGTGATCGGCGGCCTCGTCTACGGCTACCTCGCGTTCATGCTGCTGCCGATCTACGCGGCGCTGGACCGCATGGACCCCTCGCTGATCGAGGCGGGCAAGGACCTGTACGGGTCGCGCTGGCAGACGTTCGGCACGTCACGCTCCCGCACACCTTCCAGGGCGTGCTGGCCGGCACCGTGCTGGTGTTCCTGCCCGCGGTCGGGGACTTCGTGAGCGCGCAGCTGCTCGGCGGACCCGACGAGTACATGGTGGGCAACCTGATCCAGCAGCAGTTCTTCGCCGCCGAGGACTGGCCGTTCGGCGCCGCGCTCACCGTGGTGATGATGCTCTTCCTGCTGGTCTGGATGATCATGTACCTGCGCGCCGCGGCGCGCGAGGCGGCGGTGGCATGAGCGTGGAGGCGGCACCGGCGCCGGCCGCGCCGGCGCCGCGGCGGCGGCGCGTCAAGAAATTCGACCGCCCGCGCTTCCTGCGCGTCTTCACAGCTGTCTTCTACGTCTTCCTCTTCGCGCCGATCGTGCTGGTCGTGCTGTTCTCGTTCAACTCGACGCGGTCGCTCCAGAACTTCGAGGGATTCAGCCTGCGCTGGTACGAGCGCTTCTTCGAGTCGGAGTCGCTGCGCGACTCGCTGATCGCGAGCGTGGAGATCGCGCTCATCACGATGGTCGTCGCCACGATCCTCGGCACGATGCTCGCCTACGGGCTCGTGCGCGCGCGCACCCGCTGGAGCGGCACGGCCAACGTGCTGATGCTCGTGCCGCTGGTCACCCCGGAGATCGTGGCCGGCGCATCGGCGCTGCTGCTGTTCACCCAGATCGGCCTACAGCTCTCGCTCACCACGATCGTGCTGGGCCACATCACCTTCTCGATCTCGTACGTGACGGTGGTCGTGCGCGGGCGCCTGGCCTCGCTCGGGCCGGAGGTGGAGAACGCGGCGCTGGACCTCGGGGCCACCCGCCTCCAGACGTTCCGGCTGGTGACGCTGCCCGAGCTGTGGCCGGCGATCCTCGCGGCGGGCCTGCTCGTGTTCGCGCTCAGCTTCGACGACTTCGTGATGTCGTTCTTCACCACCGGCGAGTCGCCGCAGCCGCTGCCGGTGCGGATCTGGTCGGCCATCCGCTTCGGCGTGACGCCGACCATCAACGCGATCGGCTCGTTCATGCTCGCCGTATCGATGCTGGCGATCGGGCTGGCGCTGCTGCTGCCGCGCCTGCTGGGCCGCCGCGAGAGCGGGCTCGGGGTACTCATCGGAAGGGAGGGGGCATGAGCGACGCCACCGATGCGGCCATTCGGTTCGCGGGCGTGACCAAGCGGTTCGGGGAGGCCACGGCCGTGCGGGACCTCAACCTCGAGATCGAGAACGGCGAGTTCTTCTCGCTGCTCGGCCCCTCGGGCTGCGGCAAGACCACGACCCTGCGGATGGTCGCCGGGTTCGAGCAGCCCACCGAGGGGAGCATCTTCCTCGAGGGGAACCCCGTGGAGAACGTGCCCCCGTACAAGCGCAACGTGAACACGGTCTTCCAGAGCTACGCGCTCTTCGAGCATCTCGACGTGGCCGACAACATCGCCTTCGGGCTCAAGCGCCGCAAGGTGGATGCGGCCGAGATCCGCACCCGCGTGGGCGAGGCCGTGGAGCTGGTCCAGCTACAGGGCCGCGAGAGCGCCCGGCCGCGCGAGCTCTCCGGCGGTCAGAAGCAGCGCGTGGCGCTGGCCCGGGCGCTGGTCAACCGGCCGGCCGTGCTGCTGCTCGACGAGCCGCTGGGCGCGCTCGACCTCAAGCTCCGCAAGCAGATGCAGGTGGAGCTCAAGGGCATCCAGCGCGAGGTGGGCATCACGTTCCTGTACGTGACCCACGACCAGGAGGAGGCCCTCGCGATGTCCGACCGCATCGCGGTCATGTCCGAGGGCGTGGTGCAGCAGTGCGGTGTGCCGGAGGAGGTGTACGAGCGTCCCGCCGGGCCGTTCGTGGCCGGCTTCATCGGCATCTCGAATCTGCTGCCCGGCGTGGCCGAGAACCTCGGCGTGCGCCTCGCCGGCGGGCAGCTCTGCCAGGCCGCGGTGCCCGGCGACTGCACGGTGGGCACGGAGGTGCAGCTGTCGGTGCGGCCGGAGAAGATCTGGCTCGACCAGCTCGAGCCCGGAATGGTCTCGCTCGAGGGCTCGATCGTGGAGCGCGTGTACGTGGGCACCACCACGCAGGTGATCGTGGAGCTCGAGCCGGGTGTGCGGCTCGTGGCGCTCGAGCAGAACACCGCGCGGGTGGAGGCGCACGACCGCTGGAACATCGGGGACCGCGTGCGCCTCGGCTGGCGCCCCGAGCATTCGCTGGTACTGCGTTGATGCCATGAGCCCCGACGTGGTGGTGATCGGCGCCGGGACCGTCGGCGGCTGGGCCGGGTGGTTCGCCAGCCGCATCGGCGCCCGCGTGACGGTGCTCGAACGCCACACGGCCGGCCAGGGAGCGTCGAGCAGGGCGGCCGGCATCGTGCGCGCGCAGGGCGGCACGCCCACGGCGGTGGCGCTCGGGCGCTGGACAATCGACTTCTACGAGCGCCAGCACTCGCTGATCGGCACCGACTCCGGTTTCCGCCGGCTCGGCTATCTGCTGCTGGCACGCACGGACGACGAGGCCGCCGAGGGCCGCCGGCGCGTGGCGATGCAGCAGGCAGAGGGCCTCGACGTGCGCTGGGTGGATCCCGACGAGGCGGTGGCGCTCAACCCGACGCTCGCTCCGGGCGGATTCGTGGGCGCGAGCTATTGCCCGATCGAGGGCTGCATCGACCCGCCGCGCAACGTGCGCGCCTACGGTCTCGCGCTCCAGCAGGCCGGGGTCGAGCTGCGCGAGCGCTGCGAGTGCGAGGAGCTGCTGGTGGAGGACGGGCGCGTGGTGGGCGTGCGCGCGGGCGGCGAGGAGATCGCCTGCTCGCGGGTGATCCTGACCGGCGGGCCCTCGCTGCGCGACACCGCCCGCCGGCTCGGCTTCAACGTGTTCGCCGGCGGGGCCCGCCACCAGGTGGCGGTCACCTCGCCGCACGAGGCCTTCGCGGGGGACCCGCTTCCGATGGTGTTCGACGTGGGCGCCGGGGTCTACTGGCGCCAGGAGGAGGACGGGCTCCTGTTCGGGTGGAGCGACCCCGACGAGCGCCCCGGCGAGGCGCGCGAGATCGACTTGAGTTACATGGAGCGCGTGCGTGCCCGCCTGGCCGACGACGTGCCCGCCACGGCCGGCCTCGGCCTGCGCAAGGTGTGGGCCGCCACGATCGACTACACCCCCGACCACCTTCCGATCCTGGCCTCGCCCGTGGAGGGCCTCGTGATCGCGAGCGCGGCCGGCCACGGGATGATGTGGGGGCCGGCCGTGGCCAGCGCCGCGGCGCAGCTGGCGCTCACCGGGCACACGGACGTGGTCGACGTGTCCGACCTCGGCCTCGACCGCTTCGACGAGCAGGGCCGCTCGCGGCTGGCCACCGACCCGATCGCGCTGCCGTTCCCAGCCGAGGCACAGGACGCTCCGGCTCGCGGCTAGGATCGGCCGATGTCCGAACAGACGCAGGTCACGCCTGAAGGGATCATCCAGCTGGGCCTCGGCTTCTGGGCCTCGAAGACCCTGCTGAGTGCCGTCGGACTGGGGCTGTTCTCGGTGCTCGCCGAGTCAGGCCCGCTGGAGGGAGATGAGCTGCGCGCGCGTCTGGAGCTCCATGAGCGCAGCGCCACCGACTTCTTCGACGCGCTGGTGGCGCTCGGGATGCTCGAGCGCACGGACGGCCGCTACTCGAACACGCCTGCCACCGACCTGTTCCTCGACCGTGCCAAGCCCTCGTACGCCGGGGGCATCCTCGAGATGGCCGAGGCGCGCCTCTACCCCTTCTGGGCGAATCTGACCGAGGGTCTCCGGACCGGGGTCCCGCAGAACGAGGCCAGGGAGGGCGGCGACATGTTCGAGGCTCGTGTACGCCGATCCGGCGAAGCTGGCCCAGTTCGCCGCCGCCATGAGCAGCATCAGCGTCCCGTCGGGGCAGGCGATCGCGGCGAAGTTCCCGTGGAGCGACCACGGGAGCGTGATCGACCTGGGCTGCGCCGAGGGCGCCGTGCCCGTCCAGGTCGCGCTCGCGCACCCGCACATCTCCGGCGGTGGCTTCGACCTTCCGGCGCTAGCCCCGATCTTCGACCGGTACGTCGCCCAGTTCGGGCTCGCCGACCGCCTCGAGTTCACCGGCGGCGACTTCTTCGCGGACGACCTGCCCCCGGCGGACGTCTACGTGATGGGGCACATCCTCCACGACTGGGACCTCGACGAGAAGCGCCGGCTGCTCCAGAGGACCTACGACGCGCTGCCCGACGGCGGGGCGCTGATCGTGTACGACGCGATCATCGACGACGACCGGCGCGAGCACGCATTCGGCCTGCTGATGAGCCTCAACATGCTGATCGAGACGCCCGGCGGCTTCGACTACACCGGCGCCGACTGCCGCGGCTGGATGGCCGACACCGGGTTCAGCGAGACCTACGTAGAGCACCTGCTCGGGCCCGACTCCATGGTCGTGGGGATCAAGTAGCTCTCACCGCTTGAGGTGGAACACGAACCGGTCCTCGATCGGGCTCAGGTGGCGGACGTCGATCTCGCCCCTCACGCGCTGTCGGGCGGGTCGATGCCCTGGATCGTGAGCTGGCCGCGCGCCAGGAGGAAGCCGCCTGAGCACACGCGGTGCCCCGCCGGCAGGCTCTTGGTGCAGGTCGCGTGGTCGCTCCCGACCACCTTGCCGCGCAGGTTCCGCAGCGTCTGCGTGAAGACCACAACGTCGCCGACGGAGTCGCCGTCCGGGGCGTTGTCAACGAAGCTGATCGTCTTGATCTTGCCGTTGAGCGTGAAGTTCAGCGGCGGCTTCGAGGGCGCCTTGCCGGGCACCTGTGTGGCGCCCACGGCCGCAACCGCCAGGGCCGCCACGGCGGCCACGATCAGCTTCGCTCTCATGGTGCTCCTTCTGTAGGGGGCAGCTCGGGATCATCTACGGCGCCTGCGCAGGCCGCGGCGGTCCTTGAGGACGCGCT
Organism: uncultured Thermoleophilaceae bacterium; assembly: GCA_963764665.1. Lineage (GTDB taxonomy): Bacteria > Actinomycetota > Thermoleophilia > Solirubrobacterales > Thermoleophilaceae > JACVRW01. The sequence continues at coordinate 5,673 of CAVXTL010000020.1, forward strand.
GGGCGGCGTTGTGACCGCAGGCCGCCATCACGCCGCCGCCGGGGTGCGTGCCCGCGCCGCACAGGTAGAGCCCGTCCACCGGCGTGGCGTACTGGGCCAGCAGGGGGGAGGGGCGCATGAATGCCATCTGGTCGAGGCCCTGCTCGCCCTGGAAGATCGAGCCGTCCACGAGCCCGAAGATGCGCTCGAGGTCGGGCGGGGCCAGCACCTCGTGGTGGATCACCGCGTCCCGCACGTTCGGGGCGTGCTGGGCCACGATGTCGAGGCAGCGCTGCCCGTACGCCTCGCGCGCTCCCTCGGGCCAGTCCTCCTCGCGGTGCGGGCCGAACTGGGTGAACATCGTGAGCACCGTGCTGCCGTCGTCCGTGAGCGAGGAGTCCACGGTGCTCGGCACCTCCACCTCCACGTAGGGACCCTCGGCGGGCACACCGCGCACGGCGTCCTGCCAGGCGCGCTCGAGGTAGTCGAGCGAGGGGCAGAGCGCAACGCCCGTGCGCAGCAGGCGGTCGGCGTCCTCGGCAGCCACGCCCTCGTAGCGGGGCGGCTCCGAGAGGATGCAGTTGACCTTCACCGACCCGCCGCGGCTGCGGTAGCGGCGCATGTCGGTGACCACGTCCTCCGGGAAGTGCTCGGCGCCGGCGAGCTCGAGCACCGTGGTGCGGGGATGGGCGCCGCTGACGACGAGCGGCGCGCGGATCTCCTCGCCGGAGTCGAGCGTCACGCCGGTGGTGCGGCCGTCGCGCACGTCGATCGAGCGCACTCCGGCGCCGGTGCGGATCGTGGCCCCGGAGTGGCGCGCGCTCGCGGCGATGGCCTGCGAGATGCCGCCCATCCCGCCCTTCACGTGGCCCCACAGCCCGCTCACCCCGTCGAGCTCGCCGAGCGCGTGGTGGAGCAGGTTGTACGCGGTGCCGGGCGTGCGCGGCCCGGCCCAGACGCCGACCACGCCCGTGGAGGCCAGGCAGCCCTTGATGGCGTCGGACTCGAACCACTCGTCGAGCAGGTCGCCCACCGACATCGTCATCACGCGGAACAGGTCGTGCACCTCGCGCTGCTTGAGCCCGGCGGCACGGCCGGCCTCGCGCAGCAGCGACAGCAGGTCGCCGGGACGCTTGGAGCCGAGCGCGGGCGGCGGACGCAGCATCAGCGGGCGCAGGAACGCCGCCATCCGCGCGAGCAGCTCCTCGAACTCCGGGTAGGCGCCGGCGTCCCTCACCGAGTGCGGCCGGATCGACGCCTGCGCGGCGGCGCCGTCGTTGAAGAAGAAGATCGGCCTGCCGTCCGGCGCGATCGTCGCGAACCCCGGGTCGAGCGGGATCGCCTGGTAGCCGAAGTCGTGCAGGCGCAGGTCGCGCACGACCTTCGGCTGGAGCATCGAGACCACGTACGACGCTCGCGACACGCGATGGCCGGGCCAGACCTCCTCGGTCACGCAGGCGCCGCCCACGATGTCGCGGCGCTCGAGCACGCACACCCGCAGCCCCGCCTGCGCCAGGTAGGCCGCGCACGTGAGTCCGTTGTGGCCGGCCCCAACGACCACGGCGTCGAACGCGCCGCCGCCGTTGGCCGAGCTCACGCCACGACCTGCATGCGCTGCCCGGCCTCCTCGAGCACTGCGCCCAGCGTCCCGGCGATCTCGTCGAACTCCTTCTGCCCCGCCACCAGCGGCGGGCAGATCTGCACCACGGGCTCGCCGCGGTCGTCGGCGCGGCAGATGAGGCCGCGCTCGAACAGCTGGGGCGACACGAAGCCGCGCAGCAGCTCCTCGGACTCCTCGTCGGAGAAGCCCGCGCGCGTCTCGCGATCCTTGACCAGCTCGATCGCGTAGAAGAAGCCGCAGCCGCGCACGTCGCCGACGATGGGGAGGTCCAGCAGCTGCTCGAGCGTCGCCCGGAAGCTCGGCTCGAGCTCGCGCACGTGCTCCACGATCCGCTCGCGCCGCATGATCTCGATGTTCTTGAGCGCGACCGCCGCCTGCACCGGGTGGCCGCCGAAGGTCATGCCGTGCGTGTACATCGATCCCGGCTTCGTGAAGGGCTCCATCACGCGCTCGGTCGCGATCACCGCCCCGATGGCGGCGTACGCCGACGACAGCCCCTTGGCGGAGGTGATCAGGTCGGGCTTGATGTCGAATCGCTCGGACGCGAACCAGTGGCCGGTGCGGCCGAAGCCGGTGATCACCTCGTCGGCGCACAGCAGGATGCCGTGCTCGTCGCACAGCTCGCGCACTCCCGCGAAGTATCCGGCCGGCGGCATGAAGGCGCCGCCGGAGTTCTGCACCGGCTCCATGATCACCATCGCCACCGTGTCGGGTCCGGCCTGCACGATCGTGGCCTCGAGCTCCTCGAGCAGCAGGCCGGTGAACTCCTCCTCCGTCTCGGCAGGCGGGCGGTGGTAGCGATCCGTGTTCGACACATGCAGAACGTCCGGCACGAGCGGCTCGAACGGGGTGCGCAGCTCGGTGCACCCGGTCAGCGAGAGCGCGCCCATGGTGGTGCCGTGGTAGGCCACGCGGCGGGCGATCGCCTTCCAGCGCCGCTCACCGCGCGCGCGGTGGTACTCGCGGGCCAGCTTCCAGGCGGCCTCCGTGGCCTCCGAGCCTCCGGACACGAAGAACGCGCGGTTGAGGTCCCCGGGCGCGAGGTCGGCCAGCTCCGCGGCAAGCTCGATCGAGCGCGGGTGGGCGAAGGTCCAGTTGATCGCGAACGGCAGCTCGCGCATCTGCGCTGCGGCGGCCTCGCCCATCTCGGCGCCGTAGCCGTAGCCGATGTTCACGCAGAAGAGGCCGGCCAGCGCGTCGAGGTAGCGCTTGCCGTTCAGGTCCTCGAGGTGGCAGCCGTCGCCGCTGACGATCACCTGGAGGTCGGCCGGGTCGGCGTACCCGCCCATGTCCGTGAAGTGGAGCCAGAGGTGGTCGAGCGCGGTGCGCTGGAGGCCGTCGGACGCCATGCGGCGCCGATCGTATCGTGCGACTGACTACAAGGTCAAAACGAGCGGGTCCGCGGGGATACGCCATCCGTCCAGCCCTATCGCGGAGCCGCTCCCCAGGGCCTATGGTCAGTCCGGTGCCGCTCCGCTCGACGTTCGCGCTAGCCGCAGCGCTTGCCGTCATCTCCGCGCCGAGCGCGGAGGCGTCGTTCCCGTCCGCGACCCCGTTCGACGCGGCCGCGCCGCACATCCTCGGGGGCGCCCCCGACGCGAGCGCCTCCTTCCGCCGCGCCGGCTGGCGCTGGCCCACGCGGCGGATCAGGTACTGGGTGGGCGCGCACGCCAACGCGCGGGCCATCCGCACCGCCGCGAGGACCTGGAACCGCAGCGGCGTGCGGGTGCGCTTCGTGGCCACCTCACGCAGCCGCGCCGACGTGTTCATCCGCTACTGGCCGCAGCCCGGCTGCGTGGGGGGAGGGGTCACGGGCACGAGCTACGACGCGAGCACGGGCCGCGCCGTCCGCGCCGAGGTGCGCATCTCCCGGCCGGACCCGCTCAACGTGTCCTGCAGCCGCTGGGCGATCACGATGGTCGTGGCCCACGAGTTCGGCCACGTGCTCGGCCTGGCCCACGAGCCGCGCCGCTGCGCCCTGATGAACACCACGCTCGTGACGCTCTCGCCGGCGCGCTGCCAGCCTCCGCTCGAGCCGTGGCGCTGGCGCTGCCGCATCCTCGAACGCGACGACGTGCGCGGCGCGGTGCGGATCTACGGCGGCCGCGTCCGGAAGCGCGGCCGCGCGATCTGCGACCTGTTCGCCCCGCCCGCCACCCCCGCGCCGCTGTCCGCGACACCGAACGGCCTGGGTGCGCTCGCGGTGAGCTTCACGCGTCCGCCGTCGCGGCAGCCGCCGCCCCACGTGCCGGCCGGCCCCGAGACCTACGTCGCGGGCTACCGGGCGGGCACGTGCCCCACCACCCCGGGCGAGCCCGGCTCGCTCACCACCTCGGGGCTCTGGACCGTTCCCGCCGGGGGCGTCCAGCAGCTGCTGCTCGAGGCTCCGCCGTCCGGCCGCTACTGCGTCGCCGCGTGGGCCCGGGACGGCGTGGGCAGGTTCAGCCCGCAGCCGGCCACGGCGCTCGTGGACATACCGCAGCCCTGAATGGCCCGGAACGCACACGCGCCCGCCGGGGAGAGGCGGGCGCGTGGCGGGGGAGGAGCTTTGGTCGGGCTCAGGCCCGTGAAGGCTCCGGGTCGGGCTCGTGGCTGATCTTCGGCAGCCAGCTGAGCCGCTGCGGCAGGTACCAGTTCCAGTCGCCGAGCAGCTTCATCGACGCGGGCAGCAGCACGCCGCGAACCAGGGTGGCGTCGATCAGCACCGCCGCCGCCAGGCCCACTCCGAACTGCTTCATGTCGATGAACGAGAGGGTGGCGAAGATCGAGAACACCCCGACCATCACCATCGCCGCCGCCGTGACCACGCCCGCCGTGGACTTGATGCCGTGGGTCACGGCCTCGTCGGTGGACTCGCCGCGATCCACGGCCTCCTTGATCCGGCTGAGGATGAACACGTGGTAGTCCATCGACAGCCCGAACAGGATCACGAACAGCATGATCGGGAACCAGGCGGTGATCGCCCCGGTGGACTGGAAGTTCAGGAAGTCCTCCAGGTGACCGTCCTGGAACACCCAGGTCACGATCCCGAGGGCGGCGCTGACGGACAGCAGGTTCAGCAGGATCGCCTTGATCGGGATCACGATCGACCGGAACGTGACCAGCAGGAGCAGGAACGCCATCAGGAAGACGAACCCGAGCACGTACCAGATGTGCGAGCTCATCACCTTGTTGAAATCGAGCGAGCCGGCCGTGTCGCCGCCCACGCCCACCAGGTCGGCGCTCTTGATCGTCGACGGGATCACCTCGGGCACCACGTTGTCTCGCAGGTCCTCGATCGCGTCCAGCGAGGTGCTGTCGGTGCCGCTTCCGGCGAGCGGCACGTCGATCGTGCCGACCCGGCCGTTGGGGCTGATCTCGGAGGTCACGCCCTCCTCGAACTGGTCCGACTGGCGAGCCACCTGTCGCAGCTCGGCGGTCGCGGCGGCCAGCTCCTTCTCCGACACCTGGCGGCCCTCGACCACGATCGTGCCGGTGAACTGCTCACCCGGGAAGGCGGCCTGCATCCGGTCGTAGGTCTGCATCACGGCCAGGCTGCGGGGCAGCCCGTCCACACCGGAGTCGGCGGTGTGGATGTGGGTCAGCGGCAGCGCCAGCACCAGCAGCACGCTCACGCCTGCCACGATCGACACCAGCGGGCGCCGCAGCACCCGGTCGAGGATCCAGGACCAGACCCGGGACTCACCGGTGCGCCGCTCCGGCTTCAGGAAGGGCACGCGGCCCTTGTTCACCCGGTCACCGAGCTTCGACAGCACAGCCGGCAGCACCGTCAGCGACCCGAGCACCGCGATCGCGACGACCAGGATGGTGCCGGTGGCGAACGACGCGAAGGTGTCGGCGCCGCCGAAGTACATCCCGGCCATCGCGATGATCACGGTGATGCCGGAGATGAGGACCGCGCGGCCGGATGTGGAGGCGGCGGCCTCGAGGGCGGCGTCCTCCGACAGTCCGCGAGCGCGCTCCTCGCGCTCCCGGCGCAGGTAGAACATCGAGTAGTCCACGCCCACGGCCAGGCCGATCAGCAGCACGACGCTCGAGATCGACTCGTCCACCGGCCAGATCTGGCTGATCGGGCCGATGAGCCCGATGGCGGCCGCCACGGCGGTCACGGCCAGGATCAGGGGCACGAACGCCGCGAGCAGCGCGCCGAAGGCGAGGATCAGGATGATCAGGGTGATCGGCAGCGAGGTGACCTCCGCCTTCTTGAAGTCGTCCTCGAACGCGTCGGACAGCGCCTTGCCCGCGCTGGCTCCGCCGAACTCCTCCACGCGGAAGCCCTCGTGCGCACGCTCGGTGGCCGCCACGGCGGCCAGCGGCGCGTCCACGAGCTTCTCTGCGTCCGCGTCATCGCCGGGCAGGTCGAAGTTCACGAGCACCGAGCGTCCATCCTTGGAGATCTGGGCGTCGTTGCCCTTGGCGTAGGGGCTCTCCACGTTGCGCACGCCCTTCGCGCGCTCGAGCCGTGTGCCCAGGTCAGCCACCACGGCCTTGAATGCCGGGTCCTCCGGACCCACGCCCTTGGCGCGGCTCTGGACGAGCACGGACTCGCCCTCCTGCTCAGGGAAGTTGTCCCTCACGACGGTGTCGGCGCGGCCGGACTCGCCGATGCCGTACTCCTCGTCGGTGAGCGTCCGCGTTCCCACGGAACCGCCGATCACCACGGCCAGGATCACGAACGCCAGCCATCCGAAGACAGCCTTCTTCCGGTGCTGCGCGCTCCATCTGCCGGCGCGCGCAGCGATGTTGTTCTTGCGAGTCACGGTGTCCCCTCTCCCATCGCTGGTCATGGCGATGAGTCTGCGCTCGGAGAGGTGTCGTTCCAATGCGGCTCCCACCCCAGTGGTGGTGTGGCTAACCGAACGGGGACGTGGTGCCGCACGGTCGTTCCCTGTGGGGTTAGGATCCGCCCGTGCCGCCGCCCCGCCGCCGCCCGGCCCGTCTGATCGCCGCATGCCTCGTCGTCTGCGCCGGACTGCTCGCGGTCGCGGCCCCGGCGCTCGCCGTGCGACCGTTCATCCACGCGCACCGGGGCGGCTCGATCGAGTTCGGCACGCCCACCTATCCGGAGAACACGATGCCCGCCTTCCGGGCGTCGGCGCAGCGCGGCTTCGTGCTCGAGCTGGACGTGAAGCTCACCAAGGACCTCGTGCCGGTGGTGATCCACGACCCCACACTGGACCGCACCACGCCGTGCACCGGCCTCGTGAACGCGCGCACCTACGCGCAGCTGCTCGCCGAATGCCGTTCGGACATCCTCGGCACCACGGACAACTTCGTGCAGCTCGCCCCGAACGATCGCAGGCGCGCGCCGATTCCCAAGCTGAGCGAGGTGCTCGCCCTCGCGCGCCACGTGGGCGTGCGCGTGAACCTCGAGATCAAGAACCAGCCGACCGACCCGGACTTCGACGTTCCCTCCAACTTCGCCGACCGCGTGATCGAGGGGATCAAGGAGTCGGGCTTCCCGCCGTCGCGGCTGATCATCCAGTCCTTCTGGTTCCCGAACCTGAACCGCGCGCAGGCCCTGCTGCCGGACGCCGAGACGAGCAACCTGACGCTCGGAGCCGGGAGCCCGGCCTATGTCGACGGGCGCAAGGACGAGTGGCTCTCGGCCCAGTGGCCGGCGGCGGCCACGACGATCGGGCAGGCGCACGCCCTCGGCCTGCGCGTGGTCCCGTTCACGATCGACGCTCGCGCCGACATCGCCGCCGCCGTGCGGGCCGGGGTGGACGAGCTGATCACCAACGACCCGCTGCTCGCGCGCAAGGTCGAGGCCGAGCTGGATCCCGGGCCTGCGGCGATCCCGCCGCCCCCCAGCGCCGCGGCCTGCGCCCGCGCCCGCGCGCACCGCACGCTCGGCACGATCGAGGCCTATGGATCGCGGCGGCACGGTCTCCGCGTGTTCGCGATGCAGCCCAAGCAGGAGGCTCGTCACATCGAGACCTACGCGAGCTTCCGCACCAAGATCGAGTGCATGATCCGAGAGCGGGTGCTGCCGCGGTTGACGCGCGGGGCCCCCAACGTGGTCGCCTTCAACGAGGACATCGGCCTGCTCACGCTCGGCACGGGCTCGCGCGGCACCGAGGCGCGGGCCATCGCCGAGGACCCGCTGTCGGTCTGTCCCGGGGGAGAGCCCCTCTGCGCGACGGTGTCGATGCTCCTCGCCATCAAGAACGAGTACGCGGGGCCGATCGGCGCGTACAAGTCTCGCTTCCCCGAGCTGCCGTTCTTCAGCTCGGTCTTCACCGGCGGCACGGACACGTTCGCGCGCGGCTGGATGCAGGTGTTCTCGGACATGGCCAAGCGCTACGGCGTGTACATCCTCGGCTCGAACAACCAGTCGCCGTTCCGCGAGTCGGTGGACCCGGCCGAGATCGAGCTGTTCCGCGACCCCGACCTGCCGGTGCCCGGCTCGGTGTACGTGGCCACCGGATCGAAGGCCTACAACGAGGTCTTCATGTGGGGCCCCCGCAACGTGCGGACTGAGGGTCCGGCGATCCTCCGGAACGTGGTCTCGCAGAACAAGAAGGTGCCGCTCACCGACATCGAGCTGACCCTCGAGGTCGCCAACGGGCCCAGCACGGGACCGGACGCGGTCGAGAACCTGCGGCCGTACCAGGTGCCCGGCACGCGGGCGCGAATCGGATTCGCCACCAGCCTGCCGGCATTCATCTACGGCGACCTGCCCGCGGGCGTCGATCCCTGCTCGGACACCAGCAAGTACTACATGCGCTGCCTGGACAAGCTCGGCACGAACCTGGTGATGCAGGACGAGGCCAACCCCGGCCCCTGGGTCACCCAGCCCACGTTCTGGCAGCCGCTCGACTGGATGCGCTCCACCTGGCGGGCGGTGTCCGATCCCACGGTCGACTTCGACTACAACGTCACGCCCCACCTGGTGGGCCACCTCGGCGACCTCGTGTTCGACGGCCAGACGGCCATCACACAGCGCGGGCTGCGCGGCCGCGAGAAGTGCACCTACGTGGGCAACTCGCGCTTCCTCCCCGGCCCGCCGGAGGGCGACGCCGCCTCGCTGGAGCCGTACGCCGGCCGCAAGCGCGAGTTCCTGGCGCTGGCCCCCTGGGTGGTGCCCGACAACTCACGCAACGCGCTGCGGGCGGTGGAGGCAAAGCTCGCCCCCGGATCCGGCGACCGGCTCGAGAACGACTACCTCGAGACGGCCATCGCGGCCGACCTGCCGTTCCCGCCCGACTCGTGGCGGCGCAACTGCATCTCCTCGCCGCCCCGCGGCTGGCACGGCCCGCACCGCTAGCGCCCTGAAATGGAAAGGGCCCCGACGGAGATCGGGGCCCTGACCGACCCATGCCGCCGGTGTGAGGCCTGCGGCACGGGGATTCTTCCCGTACGCGGCCAGTAGGCCGCAGGAAGTGGGCCCGATGCTAACGACCTGTGGTCTGGCCCGGCAGGAGCCACACCGCCGCCAGCGTGACCGGGTGGTCGCGCCAGCGCTCCCATGAGGGCTTCAGCGCCATCCAGCCGTCGTCCACCATGCGCTCGCGCAGCTCGGCCAGCGTCAGCCCTGCGTCGAGCCCGGCCGACACGTGCTCGCTCAGCAGGTGCACGTGCGTGTCGATCGCGACCGACTCGCCGTCCGAGTTCTCGAAGTGGGTCGGCATTCCCGTGGTCATCACGAAGTGGGGGTGGAAGCTCACGCTGACGAAGGCCCCGCCCGGCCGCAGCAGGCGGGCGGCCTCGGCATGGAGCGGCCGGAGCTCGGCCAGGTGGTCGTCCACGAGGCACGCCACCACCAGGTCGTAAGCGCCGTCCCCCAACCCGGAGGCCGTGGCGTCGCCCTCCACCAGCCGTCTGTAGATGCCGCGACGCTCCGCCACGGCGAGCATCTCTGGCGTGAGGTCCACTCCGTCCACCTCCCGAACGCCCCTGGCGCGCAGCCACGCCCCGGTCCGGCCGGTGCCGCAGCCGAGGTCGGCGGCTTCGCTCGCTTCGGCCCAGGCCGGCGAGCGCAGCGCCGTGAGCAGCTCGAGGTCCATCGCGTCCTCCACGGTCTCCTCGTAGGTGGCCACCCACTGGGCGTAGCCGGTGCGCGGATCGACGGTCCGGTATCTGCGCGAGTCGAACGAGGAGAACTCCGGCACGCTCAGTCGAAGCGCAGGTGCCGGGGCTCCTCGCGCATCCGGATCACCCGGGCGGGCACTCCGCCCACCACGGCGTTGGCCGGCACGTCGCGCGTGACCACGGCGTTGGTGCCGATCACGGCGTTGTCTCCGATCGTGACGCCCCGGAGCACGCAGGCGCCGTAGCCGATCCACACGTTGTTGCCCACGCGCACGTCGCGCTTGTAGATCCCCTGGAGGCGGATCGGGCGCTCCACCTCGACCATCCCGTGGTCGAAGTCGATCAGCATCACGCGGTCGGCGATCACGCACTCGCGGCCGATCGACACGTGCTGGAAGGCCGAGATCGTGCACTCCTGGCCGAGCACGGTCTTGGCGCCGATCGAGATCACCCCCTCGTGTGCGCGCAGCTTGCAGCCGTGCCCGACCCACGACCAGCGGCCCAGCTCGAGCCTGCCGCGCCGCCCCACCTCGAGGCTGCACCCGGGTCCCACGAACGACAGCCCGTCCAGCTGCAGCCGGCGGCCGAGGCGGAGCTTGATGAACCCGAGGCGCACGATCAGGCGCGCGTACTTGTGGTTGAGCATCCCGTGGGCGCGCATGAACCGCAGCAGCGCGGGAAGCCCGCCGGTCCGCGGCGGCGGCGGCCCGCGCGGTGGATCCGACGGCGGTGCCGCGATCGGCTCTGTGGCGCCCTCCATTGCGGCGCTGATGATAGGTGCGGCTAACCGTATTGGCGTCCGGCCGGGATCGGGTAAGAATTCGCTTTACATGGCAACAACCGTCCTGATCGTCGATGACCACCCCGGCTTCAGGGCCAGCGCGCGGATGCTGCTCGAGGCCGAGGGCTTCGACGTGGTGGGCGAGGCGGGCGACGGCCGGTCCGGGCTCGATGCCGCCGCCGATCTTCAGCCGGACGTGGTTCTGCTCGACATACAGCTGCCCGACATGGACGGGTTCGCCGTGGCCACCAGACTCAACATCAACGGAACGGCTCCGGCCGTGGTCCTGATCTCGAGCCGCGCGCGCGAGGACCTGAGGGAACAGGTGGAGGCGAGCCCCGTTCGCGGCTTCATTCCCAAGTCCGAGCTCTCGGGCGCCGCGCTGGAGGCGCTGATCGAGTGACAGGTCTGCGCCGGGCGCTGGTGGGCCTCGGCATAGCGGGCTTCATTGCCGGCGCGGTGCCACTCGTGCTCGCGCTGTCGGCTCCGGACGACATCAACGATCCGGCGCTGACGGCCGTGTTCGGCCCGCTGGTGGGCTGGTCGTTCATCGGCACCGGCCTGTTCGCGTGGTACCGCCGGCCCGACAACAGGTTCGGCCCGCTGATGGCCGCGGTGGGCTTCACGTGGTGCGTGTCCGGCCTGGCGGTGGATCGCAACTCCTACGTGTTCATCGTCGGCTACCTGTTCGCGTCGCTTCCCTTCGCCCTGCTGTTCCACATGCTGTCGTCGTTCCCCACCGGCCGCCTCGACGGGCGCTTCGCCCGGAGCGTGGCCGCGCTCGGCTACTTCGCGACCACCGTCCTGTGGTGGACGATCCTGCTCTTCTACGACACCACGAGGGACGACTGGGCCAGCAACCCGATCATGGCCTTCGACGACCAGGGCACGGCCGACACGCTGCTCGCCATGCAGTCGGTCCTGGCCCTCGGCCTCACGATCGCGGTTCCGTTCGTGCTCCGGCAGCGCTGGCTCAGCGCCGGGCGGCCGATGCGCCAGGTGCTCGCGCCCGTGTACATCACGGCGTCTGTCCTGATGTTCCTGCTCCTCGTCACGCTGATCGCGGACCTGAGCGGGCTGTCCGACGAGGTCGAGGTCGTGATCGACGTGGCCGGTCTCGTGACCCTCGTGGCGATCCCGTTCGCCTTCCTGGGTGGTCTGCTGCGCAGCCGGCTGTCGCGCGCGGGCGCGGTGAGCGAGCTGGTGGCCCGCCTGTCGGAGCGCGACGCCCGCCGCAGCGGGCTCCGCGACGCCCTGGCGGACGCCCTCGGGGACCCGGGACTCACCCTGCTCTACTGGCTGCCGGCGCGCGGGCATTACGTGAACGCCGAGGGCCAGCCCGTGGGGCTGCCGGCCCCCTCCGGGGACCGGGTGGCCACGGTCGTGGAGGACCATGGGGCGCCGGTTGCGGCGATCGTGCACGACGCCTCACTGCGCGACGAGCGCGACCTGATCGCCGCCGTTGGTGCCGCGGCCACGCTCACGCTCGAGAACGAGCGGCTGGACGCCGAGCTGCGGGCCAAGGTCGAGGAGCTTCGCGACCAGCGCCGCCGCGGCGTGGAGGCGGCGCTCGGCGAACGCCGCCGGCTCGAGCGCAATCTCCACGACGGCGCGCAGCAGCGGCTCGTGGCGATGGCCCTCAAACTGCGAATGGCCCGCGCCCGCGTGGCCGACGACCTGGAGACCGAGCAGCTGCTCGCGTCGGCGGCGTCCGAGCTGGACGCGGCGCTCGAGGAGCTGCGCGAGCTGGCGCGCGGCATCCACCCGGCGGTGCTCAGCGACCGTGGCCTCGACGCCGCGCTCGAGGCGCTCGCCCATCGCTCGCCGATCCCCGTGGACCTGGAGGCCACGCCCGGCGAGCGGCTGCCCGAGGCGATCGAGACGGCGGCCTACTTCGTCGTGGCAGAGGCGCTCACCAACGTGGCCAAGTACGCGTCGGCCACGCGTGCGACCGTACGAGCGGTGCGCGACAACGGACACGTGGTTGTGGAGGTGACCGACGACGGGGTGGGCGGGGCCGACCCGTCGAAGGGCTCGGGCCTGGACGGCCTGGCGGACCGGCTCTGCTCGGTGGACGGGCGCCTCGAGGTGATGGACGCGCGAGGCGGCGGAACGATCGTGCGGGCGGACATCCCATGCTGAGCGACGGCGACGGACATCTCCGCGTGGTGGTGGCCGACGACTCGGTGTTGCTGCGCGAGGGCATCGTCCGGCTGCTCGACGAGCAGGACGGGTTCGAGGTCGTGGCACAGGCCGGCGACGCGGAGGAGCTGCTGCGCAAGGTCGGCGCGCACAAGCCGGACGTGGCCGTGGTGGACATCCGGATGCCGCCCACCAACACCGACGACGGCCTGCGCGCCGCGCTCGAGATCCGCGCGCGCCAGCCGGAGACGTCGGTGCTCGTGCTCTCCCAGTACGTGGAAGAGGGCTACGCGCTCGACCTGGTGGGCGACACCGCCGGCGGCGTGGGCTACCTGCTCAAGGACCGCGTGGCCGACGTGGAGCGCTTCGTAGACGCGGTGAAGCGGGTGGCCGAGGGCGGCTCGGCGCTGGACCCCGAGGTCGTGGCCCAGCTCGTGGGCCGCGCGCGCCGGGACGATCCGCTCGAGGCGCTCACGCCGCGCGAGCGCGAGGTGCTCGAGCTGATGGCGGAGGGCCGCTCCAACCAGGCCATCGCCGAGCAGATGGTGGTGACCGAGCGCGCGGTGGAGAAGCACGTGACGAGCATCTTCGGGAAGCTCGGCCTGCCGCCGGCGCCGGAGGACCATCGCCGGGTGCTCGCCGTGCTCAGGTTCCTGCGCACCTAGTTGTTCCTATGCTGAACCCCGTGGCAGACACGCCGTCCCACGCTGAGCTCGAGCGCTGGGGCGAGGATCCGAAGCTGGTGGCACTCCTGGGCGAGCAGGGCGCCGAGGGATTCCGCGCGGTGTTCGACGGCTATCCGGAGGCGCTCGGCGTGCTGTGGGCGCTGCGCGACGGCACCGGCAGGATCTTCGACTTCGCGTTCGGCTACGGCAACACTTCGATGCTGCGCAGCTTCAGGCTCCCGCCCAGCACGCCCGAGCACTACACGCTGCTGGAGGCGCTGCCGCAGATGCGCGGCAGCCACGCCTTCGATGCCTACGTGCGCGTGTGCGACGAGGGGGAGCCGTGGGTCGAGGAGGTCACCTACGACACGCCGTTCGGCGACGGCTACATGCTCGGCACGTTCGTGCTGAGAACGGCCAAGCTCGGCGACGGCCTGGTGGTGTTCCTCACCGACGTGACCACCCAGCGCCGGATGGAGGCCGAGCTCCGCAGCTACGCCGACGTGGTGGCGCACGACCTGCGCGAGCCCGTGTCGGGAATGGCCATGCTCGTGGCCCAGCTGGAGCGCCAGGCCGAGGAGCCGCCGCCCCGCGAGGTGCTGCGGCTGCTGCGAGGAAGCACCGAGCGGGCGCGCGAGCTGATCGACGGCGTCCTGGTCTACGCGCGCATGGGCGAGCTGCGCCGCGACCGGGTCGCACTCGGTTGCGTCATGGACGAGGTGGCCGAGGACCTGCGGCCGGGTCTTCAGGACACCGGCGCGAGGCTGGACGTCGGCGAGCTTCCGGAGGTCGACGGCGACCGGCGACAGCTCCGCCGCGTGTTCCAGAACCTCGTGGGCAACGCGATCAAGTTCCGCACCGACGCGCCGCCGGTGATCGACGTGTCGGCCCGGCGCGGCAGCGAGGAGTGGATCCTGACCGTGCGCGACAACGGCGTGGGCGTGGCCCACGAGCACGGCCGCCGGATCTTCGGCATCTTCTCGCGGGTGAACAGCACCGCGGACGGCCTGGGGATCGGGCTGGCCGTGTGCCGCCGGGTCGTGGAGGCCCACGGCGGCCGCATCTGGGTCGAGCCGGCCGACGGCGGGGGCAGCGCCTTCCGCTTCACCCTTCCGCGGTGACGCACGGCGAGGTGATCACGGACCGCGAGGAGCGCGAGCTCCGCGTGCTCACCCTGCACGAGCCCATCTCGATCACCTGGTCGCGCTACGCGCCCGGCCAGCGCGGCCCCGACCTGCACGTGCATCGTGAGCACTCGGACGCCTTCTACGTGCTCGAGGGCGAGCTGACGTTCGGGCTCGGGCCGGAGGGAGACCGCGGTGCGGGTGCCGGCGGGCGGCTTCGTGGCGGCTCCGCCGAACGTGGCGCACTCCTTCGCGAACGAGGGCGACGCCGAGGCGCGCTTCCTCAACCTGCACGCGCCGGACACGGGCTTCGTGGGCTCGCTGCGCGCTCGCCGCGACGGCGGCGACCCGTCATACGACCAGTTCGACCCGCCGGCGGACGGCGGCCGGCCGCGGGGCGACGCGATCGTGTCCGGGCCGGGCGAGGGTGAACGACTCGTGTCCGGGAACCGGATCGCCCTGATGAAGGGCGTGCTCGACGACATGTCCCTGGCGGAATGGACGATCGAGGGCCCGCTGGAGGGGCCGGGCCTCCACACGCACGAGAACGGGGTGGACTCCTTCTACGTGATCGAGGGCGAGCTGGAGATGACAGTCGATGGCGCGGTACACGCGACCGGGCCCGGCACGCTCGCCTCGGTGCCGCCGGGCGTGCTCCACACGTTCAACCACCGCGGCGCCGGAACGGTCCGCTTCATCAACGTCCACGCGCCCGACGAAGGCTTCGCCGGCTACCTAAGAACCATCTCGGACTGACGGGAGCCAGTCCCGCACGGCGCCGGCCACCGCCGCCAGGTCCTTCTTCAGGCCGTGGTCGCCGGGCACGGTCGTCACGGTGCGGCGCTTGCCCGGGGGCGGCATGCCGAACGGGTCGCTCTCGCCCTGCACCACGAGCACCGGCACCGGCACGGCCTCGAGCTCGGGCAGGCGGCTGTGCTCAGGCGCGGTGCGGCCGGGGGCGTGCACCGGGAAGGCAAGGCAGAGCACGGCCACCGCTGCCGTGGCCTCGACGGTGCGGCAGGCCACGCGCGCGCCCAGCGAGCGCCCACCGGTCACGAGCGGGAGGCCGTTCAGGTCGTTCGCGCGCAGATGGTCGATCACGGCGGTCCAGGCGGTGTCGAGCTGGTGGGCGGGCGCCGGCGCCCGTCGCCCGGCCACGCGATAGGGCTGCTCGACGAGCGCGACGCTGAAGCCCGCCGAGAGCGCGACGTCGGTGACCGCCACGATGTCGGGCGCGCTCACGCCTCCGCCGGCGCCGTGACCGAGCACCAGCGCGGCCGACGGGCCATCGGCCGGATGCAGGTGGGCGCGGGCGGGGCCGTGCGGCGTGTCGATCTCGATCGCCGGCATCTGGCCGGCAAGCCTACGAGGCGCGGGCCTCAGGCGAACCGCACCGCCGGCCGCTGCCGTCGCGCGGGCCGCTGTCGGCGGCCCGCGCCCCGCTTGAGTCGCCGCCGCCAGAACGTCATCGCCGCTTCTCCTTGGCGGACCGGCGTGAGGCGGCCTGGCCGTGTGGACGGCGCCGCGCCTCTCGACGGGGCGCCGTCCGCGCGGTCTGGGCCTCGGCGGCGCGCCGTGCCTCCGCCACCATCGCTTCCACTGCCTCGAGTGTGAGTCGCGCGTCCATGGCGAGCACTCTCCCGAAGCGGCAGCCGCCGGCCAATGGGGCCTGCTCGTCAATCGACGGTGCGGCTAGCCGAACCCTCGCGTGGTCGGCCGCATTTTGCGAGAAAGACTGGTATCTCTCAACGTGACAAATGCCACTTGAGTGCTACGCTGGGTGAGTTCGGGCCTCAGCCCACGGCCCGGGCGACCTCGGCTCAATGTCCGGTCGAACAGCATGCCGGCCCCAGCCTACGGCCGGCGGGATCGACCCGCGACGCAGGAGGTCGGGACATGGGCAGCGCCGTCAGCACCTCAACGCCGGGCGAGACCCAGGCGTTCATCGCCACCGAGCAGGTGGACGGGAGGGTCCCGGTCGTCTCGGTGATCGGGGAGGTGGACATGGCCACCGCGCCGGCGTTCGAGCAGTCGCTTCTCGACGCCGCAGACAGCGGCACGGACCAGGTGATCGTCGACCTGTCCGGCTGCAGCTACTTCGACTCCACAGGCCTCAAGGTGCTCCTGGCCACACGGCGGCACCTCGACCCGATGAACCGCCGCCTGTCCGTGGTCATGTCGAACCCGAACATGCTGGAGATCTTCCGGATCACGGGGTTCGACCGGCGCTTCGAGATCCACCCCTCCCTGAAGTCGGCGCTGAACGGGCACGGGCACGTGAACGGCGACGGCCCATGACCAGCCGCGGAGACCGCGAGTCGGAGGCTCACGCCCGCTCCCGGAAGGACAACGAGTCCAGGGCCCGGGCGAGTGGGAGCGACGCACCGATGACCTCCTTCCGGTGCGAGTGCGGGGACGAGGCGTGCACGTGCGCGATCATCCTCACTCCGGCCGAGTACGAGCACGTGCGCTGCTACGCCACGCACTTCGCCATCGCTCGCAACCACGAGAACCCCGAGAGCGAGCAGCTGATCGAGGAGCACGGGCGCTTCGACGTCATGGCGCCGATCGAGCACGACGCGGTGCGGCTCGCCCGCCGGAGCGATCCGCGTCAGGGGCGGGAGGGCCCCTCGCAGCCGGTTCCGATTCCCATCCTCGGCCGCGGCGGCAGGCGACGCGTGCCGGTCGACGGCCCGCGTCCTACCTGACGATCTCCACCGGGTCCACGTCGTCGGCGGGCTCGAAGCCGAACACCTGGGCGTAGAACGACAGCTCGGCCTCCAGGCAGCTGATCACGGTCTCGCTCTTGCGAAAGCCGTGCTGCTCGCCCTCGAACGCCAGATAGGCGTGCGGCACGCCGTTCTCCTTCAGCGCCGCCACCATGGTCTCCGCCTGTGAGGGAGGCACCACCTCGTCCTCCAGCCCCTGGAACAGGATCACCGGCGCCCTGATCCGGTCGGCGAAGTGGATCGGCGAGCGCTCCCGGTAGCGCTCCGCGGTCTCCGGATACGGCCCGATCAGCGAGTCGAGGTAGCGCGACTCGAACTTGTGCGTGTCGGCGGCCAGGGTCTCTGCGTCGGCCACGCCGTAGTAGCTCGCGCCGGCGGCGAAGTCCTCGTGGAAGGCCAGCCCGCAGAGGGTGGTGTAGCCGCCGGCGCTGCCGCCGTGCACGGCCACCCGCCCGCCGTCCGCCTCACCCTCCCGCGCCAGGTGCAGGGCCGCGGCGATGCAGTCCTCCACGTCCACGATCCCCCAGGCGCCGTTAAGCAGCTCGCGGTACTCGCGCCCGAAGCCGGTGCTGCCGCCGTAGTTCACGTCCACCACGCCGATCCCGCGGCTCGTCCAGAAGGCGATCTCCGAGTCGAACTCGGGGATCGCGTGGGAGGTGGGCCCGCCGTGGCTCTGCACGATGATCGGCGGCGCCTCGCCGGGCGGCGCCTCGTAGTCGGGGTTTTTCGGCGGATACCAGAACGCGTGCGCGGTGCGACCGGCGGCGCTAGGGAACCTGATCGCCCGGGGCTCGGGCGCCCACTCGGGCGCGAGCGCGTGCTCGCCGGGCCCTGACAGGACGCGCACGCCCTCGCCGGCGCTCCAGCTGACCACGACCCCCTCCTCCGCCGGGCTCTTGGCCGCGTAGATCACCCGGTCCCCGACGCTCCGCAGCTCCGGATAGCCCACGGCCGTGTAGGGCAGCCCGAGGTCCTGCGGGTCGGACTGGCCCGGGCGCAGGATGCAGAGCCGCTCGTAGCCGCCGTCCACCCTTATGCACGCGATGTTCCCGCCGTCGAGGAACGCGTAGCTGGATCCGCCGAAGCCCCACTGGGGGTAGCCCAGCTCGGCCTGCTCGTCCGTGAGCTGAGCGTCCTCGCGGTAGAGGTTCCACCAGCCGCTGCGATCGGACACGAAGTGGAGCACGCCCTCGCGGCTCCACTCGGGCTGCCAGATCGACTCGCTCGGTCCTCCGGCCACCAGCCGCGCCTCGTCCGGGGCCGCCAGCGGCGCCACCCAGAGCTCGGTGCCGTCCCACGGCATGTTCGGGTGGTCCCAGCAGGTCCACGCGAGCGTTGTGCCGTCAGGGCTCAGGCGCGGGAACGAGTAGAAGTCGCGGCCCGAGGCGAGCACGCGCGCCTCGCCGTCGCCCTCGGCGGGGAGCGCCACCAGCTCGTTCGCGGGCTCGCCGTCCTCTCCGTGGGTCTCGCGCACGCACACGATCAGCCGCCCGTCGGGGCTCACGCGGCCGTCGGCATAGCGGACCGAGCCGGGCCGCGGCGGCTCGGGCGTGATCGGCCGCGGCGCCTGCCCGGGGTCGAGGCGGTAGAGGCGCTGGTCGTCGAAATTGGAGAAGAAGGCCGTCTCGCCGTGGAGGAACCAGGCGCCGCCGCCGTACTCGTGCACGCGCGTGCGGACATTCACGTCCGGCGGTGTCACGTCCTGCCCGTCGTGCACCAGCGTCGTGCGCCCGCCGTCCTTGGGCCTGCGCTCGAGCCACCAGGCCGACCCGTCGTCGCCGAGCCAGGGCTCCGAATGTCTGATGCCCGACTCGGCCGCCATGGCTGCGGACAGGGGCGAGCGCCACGAGCCATAGGGGGCGGCCGGCATGCCGGCTGATCATATGCCGGTTATCCGTACTGCGGCCCATCTCTGCCTATGGAAGAGTTCCGGGCCAATGGACCAGATCGTCACCGCCACAGACCTCCGCCGGCGCTACGGGGAGGGCGACACCGCAGTCGACGCTCTCGACGGAGTGACGGTCTCCTTCGAGCGCGGGCGCTTCAGCGCAATCATGGGCCCGTCCGGATCGGGCAAGTCCACGCTCATGCACATCCTCGCCGGGCTCGACCGGCCCACGTCCGGAAACGTCGAGCTCGACGGCACGGAGATCACGACGCTCGACGACGGCGACCTCACCAACCTGCGCCGCGACAAGCTCGGGTTCATCTTCCAGTTCTTCAACCTGATCCCCGTCCTCACGGCGGAGGAGAACATCGTGCTGCCGCTGTCGATCGCGGGTCGCAAGCCCGACGAGGAGTGGCTGGCGCAGCTGATCCGCACCGTCGGGCTCGACGACCGCCGCACGCACCGGCCGGCCGAGCTGTCGGGCGGCCAGCAGCAGCGCGTGGCCGTGGCACGGGCGCTCGTGTCCAAGCCCGCCGTGGTGTTCGCCGACGAGCCCACCGGGAACCTCGACTCGAAGGCGAGCGAGGAGGTGCTGCAGCTGCTGCGGCACTCGGTGGACGACTTCAGGCAGACGGTCGTGATGGTCACCCACGATCCCGAGGCGGCCTCGTACGCCGACCGGCTGGTGGTGCTGCGCGATGGCCGGGTGGTGCACGATGCCGCGGCGGGCACGGCCGACCAGGTCATCGAGCTCATGAAGAGCGTTGCGTAAGGTCGCCATACGCGGTCTGGCGCAGCGCAAGCTGCGCGGCGTGGTGACCGTGCTCGCGATCCTGCTCGGGGTCGCGTTCATCGCCGGGAGCTACGTCCTCACGGACACGATCAACCGCTCCTTCGACGACATCTTCGACGAGGCCTACGCCGGCACCGACGTCGCGGTGTCGTCGAGCACCACGGGCCAGGCCGAGAGCGGCGACCTGCCGCCGTTCTCGGAGCGCTACCTCGACCGGGTGCGGCGCGTGCCCGGCGTGGAGGCCGCCGAGGGCGGCATCTTCTCGCTCGGACGCTTCGTGGACGAGAAGGGCGACCCGCTGAGCAACAGCTTCGCGCCCGAGTTCATCAGCTCCACCTCGCCCGAGCCGTTCCAGACGCTCACCTACACCGAGGGCCGGCCCCCCGAGAGCTCCGACGAGGCCTCGATCGACGAGTCCACCGCGGATCGCGAGGGGCTCGACATCGGCGACACCCTCCGCATCGCGGGCCAGGCCGGGGTCAAGGGGTATCGCATCGTGGGCCTCCAGCGGCTCGGCAACACCTCGGGCGGCGGTTCCGGCACCGCCCAGCTCACGCTCCCCGAGGCGCAGCGCATCACCGACAAGCCCGGTGAGCTCGACGGCATCTCGATCAAGGCCGCGCCCGACGTGACCCCCCGCGAGCTGCGCCAGCGGGTCGATCGCGTGCTGCCGGCCCGGCTCGTGGTGGAGACCGGCAACGAGGCCGCCGCTCGCCAGGCCCAGGACATCAAGGACGACCTCTCGTTCTTCCGCGTGGTGCTGCTCGTGTTCGGCGGCGTGGCGCTGCTGGTGGGCAGCTTCCTGATCTTCAACATCTTCTCGATCACGGTCGCGCAGCGGATCCGCGAGTTCGGGTTGCTGCGCACGCTGGGCGCGAGCCGCCGCCAGATCCTCGGCGGGACGATCCTCGAGGCGCTGTTGCTCGGAGTGCTCGGCGCGGGTCTCGGCGTGCCGGCCGGGATCGGGTTCGCCGCGGCCCTCGGGGCCGTGTTCACCGCCTTCGGCATCGACCTGCCCAACACCGGCACCGTGGTGGCCAGCCGCACGATCATCGTGGCGCTGGTGGTGGGCATCTTCGTCACGCTCGCCTCCGCCCTGGTGCCGGCTCTGCGGGCAACGCGCGTGACGCCGATGGCCGCGCTGCTCGACGCGGAGCTGCCCGAGAGTCGCACGCGCGGGCGTGTCTTCACCGGCGTCGCGGTGCTGCTGGTGCTCCTGGGCATCGGCATGACCTGCGCCGGCCTGTTCGGCGGCACCGACGACGCCAACGCCGCGGCGGGGCTCGTGGGCGGCGGCGCGGTGGCCACGCTGTTCGGCGTCTCGATGTTCAGCCCCAAGCTCGTGCGCCCGCTGGCCTCGATCTGCGGCTGGCCGCTCGAGAAGCTGAGCGGCATCACCGGGCGCCTGGCGCGCGAGAACGCGGTGCGCAAGCCCGGCCGCACCGCGGTGACCGCGGGCGCTCTGATGATCGGCCTGGCCGTGGTGGTCTTCGTCACGGTGTTCGCCGCCGGCATCAGCGCCTCGGTGGGCAACGCGATCGACCGCAACTTCCAGGGCGACCTCGTACTCCAGAACACCGACGGCTTCTCGCCGATCAGCCCTGGCGCCGGCCGCGAGGCGGCCAAGGCGCAGGGCGTGCAGACGGTCTCCTCGCTGTCCTTCGCCGGCGGGGTGGTGGGCGGCAAGGACGTGCGCGTGTCGGCGGTCGATCCGAAGAACGTGTCCGATGTGCTCTCGCTCGACTGGGAGGAGGGGTCCCCCGAGACCCTGTCGTCGCTGGACGACAACCAGACGGTGCTGGACGACGCCTGGGCCAAGTCCAACGACATCGAGGTGGGCAACCGCATCGTCGTCCGCACGCCGCTCGAGCGCGACCGCATCTACACCGTGACGGGCACCATCAAGGACAACGCCGACCTGCTCGGGAACCTGGTGCTGACCCAGAACGAGCTGCGGAGGAGCTTCGGGGTGCGCTCGCCGTCGCTCACCTTCGTGAAGCTCGAGCCCGGCGCCGACGCGGACGCCGTGCAGGAGGTCATCAAGCGCGAGGTCAAGGCCGACTTCGCGACGGTGGACACGCTCAACCAGCAGGAGCTGAAGGACAACCAGGAGGAGCAGATCAACCAGCTGGTGGCGTTCTTCTACGTGCTGCTCGCGCTCGCCGTGGTGATCTCGCTGCTCGGGATCGTGACCACGCTGGCGCTCTCGATCCACGAGCGCACCCGCGAGCTGGGGATGCTCCGGGCCGTGGGCATGTCGCGCCGGCAGGTGCGGCGGCTCGTGCGCTACGAGTCGGTGATCACGGCTCTGATCGGCGCGATCCTGGGCACCGTGCTGGGCGTGGTCTTCGCGGCGCTGGTGTCGCGCCCGCTCGCGGACGAGGGCTTCGAGCTGGCGTATCCGATCGGCACGCTGATCGCCCTGCTGCTGCTGGCCGCCCTGGCCGGGGTGCTGGCGGCGATCTGGCCGGCGCGCCGGGCGAGCAAGCTCGACGTGCTCGAGGCGCTGGCGTACGAGTAAGGCGCGGCCCGGTGGGCCCGCCCCTAGGATCCCTCGCCGATGGCCCCCACCGCCCGCACCGCCGCCGAGCTCGCCGAGCCCCTGCTCCAGGGCGACAAGCGCGCGCTCGCGCGGGCCATCTCGCTGGTGGAGAACGACGATCCCGAGGGCTGGGCGCTCGTGCGCGAGGTCTATCCGAAGACCGGCCGCGCGGCCATCACCGGCTTCACCGGGCCGCCCGGGGTGGGCAAGTCCACTCTGATCGGCCGGCTCGTGGAGAACGCCCGCGCACGGGAGCGCGAGGTGGCGGTGCTCTCGATCGACCCCAGCTCGCCGTTCACCAAGGGCGCGCTGCTCGGCGACCGCATCCGGCTGTCGGACCACTTCCTCGACCCCGGCGTGTTCATCCGCTCGATGGCCACCCGCGGCTCGCTCGGCGGGCTGTCGGAGGCCACGCTCCAGGCGGCGCTCCTGATGGACGCGTCCGGCAAGGACGACGTGTTCCTCGAGACCGTGGGAGTGGGCCAGGCCGAGGTGGACATCATCGACCACGCCGACACCGTGGTGCTGGTGCTGATGCCGGGCAGCGGCGACTCGATCCAGGCGCTCAAGGCGGGCGTGATGGAGATCCCCGACGTGATCGTGGTCAACAAGTCCGACCACCCGCTCACCGACACGATGATGCGCGAGATCCGCGGCGTGCTGTCGCTCGCCCCGCAGGAGGGCTGGCGCGTGCCGATCCTGAAGACCGAGGCCTCGCGCGGCGAGGGCATCGAGGAGCTGGCGGAGAAGATCGGCGAGCACCGCGAGCACATCGCCGAACAGGGAACCCTGGACGAGCGGCGCCGGCGAAACCTCATGAACGAGGTGATGGCGCTGGCCGGCGCGCGGCTGCGCCGCCGCCTCGAGGAGCAGGTGCGCGAGGACGAGTCGGTGCAGGAGCTGCTCGACGAGGTGGTGGCTCGCCGCCTCGACCCGGCGTCCGCCGCGGCGCGGCTGCTCGAACGCGAGGAATAGTGAATCCGGGACGGGCGCGAAGGGTCCCGTCGCGCGCCTTCCGGCTGCAGCGCGACGAGCCCGTGGGCAAGGGGATAGCGCGCATGGCGCACGGCCGGATCGCCCACGCCCTGGAGGAGCTCGGCGGCACCACCGACAGCACCCCGGAGGAGGCGGTGCACGAGGCGCGCAAGGACGTGAAGAAGCTGCGCGCCCTCCTGCGGCTGGTTCGCTCCACCACCAACGCACGGGTGCGCACCCGCGAGAACGAGGCGCTGCGCGACATCGCGCGCGCGCTCTCCGGGGTGCGCGACGCCGACGTGATGCTCGCCACGCTGGCCGGTCTCGAGGACCTGGCCCCGGACGTGGCAGCTCCGCTGCGCGCGCAGCTCGAGGAGCACCGAAGCGCGGTGGCGGTTGCGAGCACCGACGCCACTGCGCTCGAGCTGACGAGGGTCCGCGACCGGGTCAGGACGTGGACGCCGCCCGGCGACGACTTCGTCGTGGTGCGCGCCGGGCTCGAGCGCGGGTACTGGCGCGGGCAGCGCGCGCTCCGGGCGGCGCGGCGCGAGCCCAGCGCCGAACACCTCCACGACTGGCGCAAGCGCGTCAAGGACCACTGGTACAACCTCACCGTCCTGCGCGAGGTCTGGCCGCCGGTGATGGAGCCGTTGGCGGAGGCCGCTCACCAGCTGTCGGAGCGTCCTGGGGGACGGACCACGACCTCGAGGTGCTGCTCGATTTCGCCCGGGCGCAGGCCGGACGGCCCCGATGGCGCGGACCGCCTGGCGGTCCTGGCCGGTGTGATCGAGTCGCGGCGCGAGGGGCTCCGCCCCGAGGCGTTCGTCCTCGGCCGGCGCCTCTACGCCGAGCGCCCGCGCGCGTTCGCGGACCGGGTGGAGAGCCTCTGGCTCATCTGGCGCTCGCTCGCACCCGCATAGCGGGCCGTCATGCGCGCCCGCTCCTTGTTAGGGTTCCCTAAGCGCCTTAGGCAACCCTAACTCTTCGGAGGTCGAATGGCTGGCAGGCAGTGGCTCGCAGTGCTCGCGGCAGCCGTGATCGGCGGCGGTGCCGCGACGGTCGTGGCGTCGTGCGGTGAGGACGACGAGGGCGTGAAGATCGAGGGAGGCACGACCGGCACCACGGGCACCGGCACGACCGGGACGGTGACGGTGGACACGGGCGCCACAAGCGCTGCGGGCCTCCAGGAGGCGATGTCGAAGGTGACCACCTACGCGCGCGGGCAGACCGCCGACCTGGTGGCCGCGACCATCGTGCTCAAGAAGGCGGTCGACGCGGGCTCGGAGCCGCAGGCCAAGGAGGCCTACGCCGCCGGCCGCCCGTACTACGAGCGGATCGAGCCGCTCGTGGCCCTGTTCCCGGAGCTCGACGGCTTGATCGACGCCCGCGAGGATGACTTCCCGAAGAAGGGGGAGGATCCCACCTGGACCGGCTTCCACCCGATTGAGCGCGCGCTCTGGCACGACGGCGAGATCACGGCGCGCACCCGCGCCCTGGCAGCCGGCCTGGTACGCGATTCCCGGCGGCTCGACGCCCTGATGGCCGACGCCGAGGTCACGCCCGAGGTGGTCATTCCCGGCACCGCGGAGCTGGTGGACGAGGTGGAGGAGTCGAAGATCACCGGCGAGGAGGAGCGCTACTCGAAGCTCGACCTCCCCACCTTCCTCGCCAACCTCGAGGGCGCCCGCGAGTTCTACGACTCGCTCGCGCCGCTCGTGCAGGCGAAGGACGCGGAACTGGCCGACGAGATCGACGATGCCTTCGACGCCGCCTTCGAGGAGGTCGAGAAGCTGCGCAGCGACAGCGGCTTCGCTGCCTACGACGAGCTGACCGACGAGCAGCAGCGTGCGATCAAGCAGAGCATCGAGGCGCTCGCCGAGCCGCTGGCACGGGTGCAGGGGACGCTCGGCGTACAGGGGTGAGCCGGGCGTGAGCGGCGTCTCCAGGCGGCGCTTCGTACAGAGCGCCGCCGGAGGAGCGGCGGTGGCGGCGGGGGCCGTCACCGCCGCTCGTCTGCTGGACGAGGACGATGCGCACGCCGAGCTGGTGCCGTGGGAGGGCCCGCGCCAGGCCGGCATCGTCACGCCGCGGACGCCCTACGGGATGGTGGCGGCGTTCGACGTGGTCACGGACGACCTCGGCACGCTCTTCCAGGACCTCACTGCCAGGGTCGCCGAGATCACCCAGGGCCACCCGGACCGGCTCGACCCGATCTCGAACGCGGCACTGCCTCCCTCCGACACGGGCGAGCTGGGCTTCGAGGACCGCGACGACGGCCGCCTGACGATCACGTTCGCGCTCGGCGCATCGCTGTTCGACGACCGCTTCGGGCTGTCCGGCCGCCGGCCGCAGGTGCTCAGCCGAATGCCCTCGTTTCCCGGCGACAACCTCGATCAGGGCCGCTGCCACGGCGACCTGCTGGTGCTCGTGCAGTCGGACCACGCGATGATCACCCACCACGCGCTGCGCGACGTGATGCGCCGCACCAAGGGCCGGCTCGAGGGGCGCTGGGCCCAGTCCTGCTTCCAGCGCTTCGCCGAGGACAACCCGTCCACGCGCAGGCGCGAGGGCGTGGCCGACGCGCGCGGGCTGCTCGGCTTCGCCGACGGCTCGCAGAACATCGGCGCCGATCGCCACGAGCTGATCTTCGCCGGCGAGGAGGTGCCGGACTGGGCCCGCGGCGGGTCCTACCTGGCGGTGCGCCTGATCCGGTTGAAACTGGAGCGCTGGGACCGGCTCTCGCGCACCGCCCAGGAGCGCTCGATCGGCCGCAAGAAGGTGTCCGCGGCGCCGCTCGAGGGGCGGCGCGAGGAAGACGTGCCCAAGCTCGACGAGCGCACGCCGATCGACGCCCACATCCGGATGGCCAACCCGCGCAAGCCGGGCGACGAGCGCCACCGCTTCCTGCGCCGCCCGTTCGTGTACGCGAACGGGTTCGACGACTACGGCCTGCTCGACTCGGGCTCGGTGTTCCTAGCCTTCTGCCGCGACCTCGAGCGCCAGTTCGGCACGGTCAAGCGGCGCACGCACCGGCAGGACCTCGACGAGTACATGGTCGCCTTCGGCGGCGGGTACTTCTTCTGCCCGCCCGGGGTGGAGGGCGAGGACGACTACCTCGCCCGGCGCTTGGTCGAGCCCGCGTAGCCATACTCGCGAGGCGATGTCCGAGGGCAATCTCGAGACCTTCCGCCGAGCCGTGGCGGCACTCAACCGAGCCGACGTTGAGGGCTCCCTCGAGCACATGACGGAGGACGCGCTGTTCATGCCGCTCCGCAGCCGCATCGAGGGTCCGTACTGCGGCCACGACGGCGTGCGCGCGTTCTTCGCGGACACCGAGGAGGCCTTCGACTTCTTCCAGGTGGTCCACGACGAGATCCACGACTTCGGCGACCGCGTGGTGGCCATCGGGAAGACGCGCATGCGCGCGAAGGGGAGCGGCGTGGAGACCGACGTGCCGACCGCCGGCGTTGCCGTCATGCAGGACGGGAAGATCGCCCGCTGGGAGGACTACGGCAGCCGGGCCGAGGCGCTCGCCTCGCTGGCCGGCTAGGGCTGGGCTAGCGCCTCGGTAGCGTCAAGTTGCGTCCGTCACGTCCCGAACGTCCATCCGCTCGACGAGGCCGTCGCGCAGGGTATAGACGTGTTGCACGCGTCCATCGGCCACGACCGCACCGGCCGGGTCGCGCACCACTTGGTGCACATCCACGACCGTCCGTCCCTCGTCGTCGAGCGCGAAGGCTTCGGGATCGACACGCGGGTCGATCAGGGTGAACTGGCGCGTCCAGTAGGCGCGCACCGCGGCCGCGCCGTGCACGCGCCCGCCCTCGAAGGCGTTCGGCCAGTCCACGTCGGGGTGGAGCGCGGCGAGCACGGCGTCGATATCGCGCGCGTTGAAGGCGACGTAGAGGCTCCGAAGCAACTCCTCGTGCTCGCTCACGCGGCGAGTGTAAGAGTCCACATCATGTCCAGGCGGATGGCCGCGCTCGGCAGCGGGCTGTTCCTGGTGCTCGCGCCGGGTACGGCGGCGGGCCTCGTGCCGTGGCTCCTGACCGGCTGGGAGTCCGAGGATCCCTGGCTCCCGCTTGTGGTCCTGGGTGCCCTCCTGGTGGCCGCCGGCGCCGCGGTCGTTCTGCACGCGTTCTGGCGCTTCGTGGTCGAGGGGATCGGCACCCCGGCGCCGGTGGCGGCGCCGCAGCACCTGGTCGTCGGCGGCATCTACCGTCACGTGCGCAACCCGATGTACGTGGCGGTGCTGGCGATGATCCTCGGCCAGGCGCTCCTCCTCGGGCAGCCCGTCCTGCTCGCCTACGCGGCGCTCCTGTGGCTCGTCTTCGCCTCGTTCGTGCGCTTCTACGAGGAGCCGACGCTCGCCGCGCGCTTCGGCGAGGACTACGACGCCTACCGCCTCGCCGTGCCCGCCTGGCTGCCGCGCCTGCGGCCCTGGCGGCCGGGCGGCTGAGAGCGGCCATCACTTAGGGTGCCCTAAGATGCCGACCGTGTTCGGCGGTGACGGTCAGCGGGCTGCGGGGGCCTTCGAGGTCTGGGCCGCGCGCGCCTGGAACGTGTTCAACGAGGGTCGTCCCTTCTCGGTCGTGTACCCGCTGATGGTGCTGCTGTGCGCCGCGCTCGTGGGCCTGGCACCCGACGGCTCGCTGCTGCTCGCGCTGGCCGGCACCCTGGCGCTCGCGCTGGTGCTCTCGCGCTTCACGTTCCCCCTCCGCAGCCGGGCGCTGCTCTGGCTGGTCGCGCTCGCCTCGATCCCTCTGCTCGAGCCCTGGCGCGCTCTGCCGCTGCTCGCGGGGGCGCTCGCCGGCTACGTGTTCTTCACGGTCGTGCTCTGGGGCTCGATCTATTACCACCTGCGCACGGACGCGCCGTGGAGCAACGGGTTGCGCTTCTGGCGGCTCGTGCTCACCAACTCGGATCCCACGAGCGGCAACGCGCTCGAGCAGCTCCCCAAGCTCCTGATGACCCTGAGCGCCGGCAACCTGCTGGCCGAGGAGCCCGGCCTCGCCTCCGCGGGCTGGATCGCACTTACGGCGGCCCTGGCGGCGGCCGCGGGCGCGCTTTCGTGGCGCTGGTTCGCGCGCACCCGCCTGCCGCGCTACCCCGCACGCGAGCCGCAGCCGCCGCCCGCCGAGCCGCTGGCCGAGCGCGTCTACGTGATCGTGGTCGACGGCTGCAACCGCGGCCGCCTCTGGCAGGCGGACACGCCGGTGATGGACCGCCTCGCCCGCGAGGGCACCGAGTACCTGGGCGTCGAGCCGGCCCATCCGGCGCGCACCGTCGTCTGCTTCTCGTCGATGCTCACCGGCGCGTCGCCGGCCGAGCACGGCATGCGCTCCAACTTCGCCCCGCGGCTCGGCGTGCGCTGCGAGTCCGTCTTCGACGTGCTCGAGCGCCACGAGCGCCGCGGCCGGCTGGTGGGAATCGCGCACCTGCTCGACCCGTTCGGCGAGGAGGTCGTGCGCTCGGTCACCTCGGTGCAGCCCACCGGCCGGATCGACAGCTCGCTCTGCGCCGAGGGCCGCCGCGTGGTGGAGGAGGAGGACCCGGACCTGCTCGTGCTCCAGCTCCTCGCCGCCGACCAGCTCGGCCACGTTCGCGGCGTGCGCAACCCGGAGTACCTCGACCAGCTGGTCGAGACCGACCGCCACGTGGGCGACTTCCTCAGCTTCCTCGAGGAGCGCGGCAAGCTCGACGGAGCCACCGTGATCCTGATGGCCGACCACGGGCAGGGGCGGGGCATCGGCGGCCATGGCCACCTCGACTGGGGCGAGCGCCCGGTGCCGTTCGTGGTCTGGGGCGCCGGCGCCCGGGCCGGCGCGGTCAGCCGCGAGCCGCGCTCGGTGTGCGAGCTGGCGGCCACCGTCTCCTCACTACTCGGCGTGGAGGCCCCCGCGGCGGCGCGGGGCCGGCCGATGGTGCCCGAGCTCGACCCCTGCATCGAGCACGGCGCCTCGGCCGGCCGCGCGCTCGCCGTGGTGGTGGCCCGCGACGAGGAGCCCGCCGTGGGCCGCGTGCTGGCGGGGCTGCCGTCGGAGGCCTGCGGGATGCCGGTGGACGTGCTGCTGGTGGACGACGGCTCGCGCGACTCCACCGCCGCCATCGGCCGCGAGCACGGCGCAACGGTCCTGTCGCACCCCGCGTCCGAGGGCCTGGGCGCGGCGCTGCGCACCGGACTCGCGCACGCGCGCGAGGAGGGCTACGCGGCCGCGGTGTACCTCGACGGCGACGGCGAGTACGACCCCGCCGACTTCGCGACCGTGCTCGAGCCGGTGGCGCGCGGGCGCGCCGACTACGTGATCGGCTCGCGCTTCCTCGGGGATCGCGACGGCATGACCTGGCACCGCACGCTCGCCAACCGCGTCACGAGCTCGCTCGTGGGCCTGCTCGCGGGCACGGTGTCCAGCGACGCCCAGTGCGGCTACCGCGCCTTCTCCGCACGGGCGCTCGCCTCGGCGCGCATCTGCCACGACTACAACTACGCCCAGGTGCTGACCCTGTCGCTCTGGGGGGCGCACATCGAGCCTGCGGAGGTGCCGGTGTCCTACCGCCGGCGCACCACCGGCCGCTCGTTCGTGCGCTACCCGGAGTACTTGGCGCGCGTGGCGCCGGCCGTCTGGCGCGAGTGGCGGTACTCGCGCCAGCAGAGGAGGAACACCAGCCCGGCGATCACGCCGGCCACCGTGAACGGCCAGTTGTCGCGCGTCTGGAACACCGGCCAGAGCGAGGTCAGCGGCCCGAACGGAGCGTCGGGCCGGTCGGTCACGAACGAGCCGCCGAAGAACCCCACGTCGGCGTAGAGCCACACGCTTCCCACCAGGGTCAGCGCCGATAGCGCGATCCCGATCCTCGGCATGTGACGCAGGCCGAGCGCGACGAGCGGGATGGCCATGGGGAGGGCGGCCAGCAGGTGCCGGGGCGGGAACGAGAAGCCGAACATCGTGGGCGCGAGGAACGAGGCGGTGACCCAGTGGGCGCCGAGAACTGCGGCGCAGAGGCCGCCGGTGAGCTCGACCTGGCGAACGTCGGCCACCGCTCTCGACAGGTGGTCGCGGTGCATGCGCCATAGCCACCAGAGCCCGGCGAAGGCGAGCAGGAACACCGGCGCCCAGCGCAGCAGGCCGCCGTTGCGGTCGATGTAGAGCGCCACGAGCCGGTAGGCGCGGGCCACGTACCCGGCCGCGGAGTCGGCGTCGGTGGCGCTGTCGTCGGGGTGGTCGGCGGCGTAGGGGGTGGGTCCGCCGTATAGCTCCTCGTTGATGGCCACGTAGAACACGGCGCTGAAGAGCGCGATCTCGATCGACCCGATGGCGAGCGTGCGCCTGCGAGCGCGCCACAGGCCGCGCGCGGCCAGAAAGCCGATCACGATGCCCGCGGGCACGAACTTGGTGCCGAGCCAGGGGAGGAAGCCGAGCAGCGCGAAGCAGAGGATGGCCTCGCGCCTGCGCGGGCGCTCGTCCAGGCGCAGGGCCAGCAGAGCGGCGCCCGCAAACACGGCACCGGCGGTCAGCTCCGGGTAGATCGCCGTGCCATAGGCGATGAACGGGGGGCAGAGGCCCACCGCCGCGGCGGCGCCGATCGCCCACGGGTCGGGCACCACCCTGAGCGCCAGCCGGTAGGCCAGCGCCACCGCCAGCGCGGCGATGGCGGCGAGGAACAGCTCCACGCCCTTCGCCCCGCCCACGATGTAGGCGGGGAGGATGAACAGCGGGAAGCCCACGCCGTGCGGCTCGTTCAGGCGGCCGTCGGTCTCCACGCCGTGCTCGTCGAGGGTGTAGGGGTAGAACTCGGAGTAGGCGCGCGCGGTGAACTCGTCGTTCACGTCCACGTTGCGGTCGCGCTTCAGCGATTCGGCGGCGAGCAGGTAGTGCGGCTCGTCGCCGGCGTAGTCGGATTCGTCGAAGGCGTGGAAGCCGAGCGTGGCGGCGTAGACGCCGAAGAGCAGGAGGAAGAGGGCCGCGGTTCGCTTCACTGCCGGCGGAAGGCTAGATTGCGGGCATGACCACCCGCGATGCCGAGCTCGCTCGCGGCGCGTTCGAGGCGTGGGAGGAGGGCACGCTCCCGGAGTACGCGGAGCTCCACGTGCATCCCGATGTGGAGTTCTACGACGCGCCCGAGATGCCCGACGCGCAGGTGGTGTGCGGCCGCGACGCGGCGCTGGCGCGGATGGACTCCTACATGGAGCTGCTCGGCCGCTTCACGATTCCGGTGTGCGAGGTGCAGCCCTGCTCCGACGGGGTGTTCGTGCGCGTGGCGCCGTCGGGCCGGGCGCCGGCCAGCGGCGTGACGATCGAGTGGGAGGTCTTCTGCGTGATGCGCTTCCGCGACGGGCTGCTCGTGGAGCTTCGCAACTACTTCGACCGCGACACGGCGCTGGCCGAGGCCGGCGTTGACCCTTCGGTCGGAGCGCGCTAGCTTCGTTCGACTTGCCCTATCTAGGAGGCCGTCTCTCATGATCACCGGCCGCAAGACCACTTCCAACGCGCTGGATCTCGGCTGGCTCCGCGACTTCGTCGAGCGCTGGGAGGAGGCGTGGAACTCGCATGACCCGGAGCGCCTGCTGGCGCTCATGACGGATGACGTGGTCTACGAGGACTCGGCATGGCCCACGACGATGCACGGCCACGCCGAGGTGCGCCCGTTCCTCCACTCGATCTGGACCGCGATGCCCGACCTGCGCTTCGAATTCGCCGACGGGCCGTTCGTCAAGCCCGGCGAGCAGGCCGCCGCGTTCTACTGGCGCGGCACCGGCCGCTTCACCGGCCCGCTCGACCCGCCCGGCTTCGCCCCCACCGGCAAGCCGCTGGAGTTCTTCGGCGCCGACTTCCAGGAGTACCGCGACGGCCGCGTCTCGAAGCTGCGGATCGTGTTCGACAACATGGACGTGGCGCGCAAGCTGGGGCTGCTCCCGGCCGCCGGGTCGCGAGCCGACAGGGCCGGGGCCACCGCCCAGCGGCTGGGGATGCGGCTGCGCTCGCTGCGCCGGCCCTGAGACCGGCGCGCGCGGAACCGCATCACGCCCGACTACGCCGAGCCCAGTCGATCGGCCTCTCGCAACAGATAGTTCATGAGCTCGGGGTAGTGCTCGTGCAGGTGAGTGGGGGATCCATACTCGATGGAGGTGAGAAGAAACTCCCGATGTGTCGGCATAAGCCGTTCGCGGAACTCGTCAACCCGTGTTGGCGGTATGCCCAACTGGAGCGCATACGGGACAGCGCCGCCCACGCTTCGCTCGAAGACTTGGCCGCCGGCCTCCTCGACGCTCTGAATCAGCTTCGCGCTACCCCGACGGTCGATCGTCACATCGAGCATGCCCTTGTACGACGAGCAGGCGGAATGGACTCCCCCAACCACTCTGAAGCGGTTGCTGCTGGGAATGTCGATTACGGCTAGTCGCCGACTGTCGATTCCCTGGATCTCACGAATGGAGTACGCGAAGAAGCGGATGCACGCATCCCGTCCGGGACCGGCGAGTACGGGCTCGACGATGTCCTCAGGACTGCGCGTTCCCACGCGCGCAGCCTAGCTCGGTAGGGCGGCCGCGGAGGGTCGCTCTGGAGCCGAGTGGAAGGGTTCATTCGAGCCTGCCGGCGGCTCGCAGCGTCTCGGTCTGGCTCGAGCAGATGGTCCACCAGGCGATCTCGTCCTCGCGGAAGGTGAAGCCGTGCACCAGCTCGGTCGGGATGGTGGCCTGGGTGAGGCGGGTGTTCCGGAACCGGCCGCCCAGGCTGACCGTGACGATCACGAGGTCTCCCTCCGTCGCGAACGCCGTGGGCACGGCCGTGGGCTCCTCCACGATCTCCGCGTAGTCGTCGAGGAACGCGCGGATCGCGTCCCTGCCCTCGAAGGTCTGCCCGAGCACGCGGTTGTCGTGCCGGGCGTCGGGCGCGAACAGCTCCATCGCGCCGTCGAGGTCGCCGCGGTTGTAGCGGTCGTAGAAGACGTGCGCGATCGCGAGGCTCTGCCCGGACATGGGCTATTCGGCTAGCAGCCGAGGGCCCGCGCGATGACCATCTGCTGAACCTCGTCGGTGCCCTCGCCGATGGTGAGGATCTTGGCGTCGCGGTAGAAGCGGCAGACGGGGTACTCCTCGATGTAGCCGTAGCCGCCGTGGATCTGCACGGCCTCCTCCGATGCCTTCACGGCCAGCCGTCCGGTCTTGAGCTTGGCCTGGGCGGCGGTGAGGCTGAAGTTCTTGCCGGCGTCCTTCTCGAGGGCCGCCTTGTAGGTGAGCAGCCGCGCCGCCTCGATCTCGGTGGACATGTCGGCGAGCTTGCCCTGGATGGCCTGGAACTTGGAGATCGACTGGCCGAACGCCTTGCGCTCCTTGGCGTACTTGAGCGCCTCGTCGAGCGCGCCCTGGGCCAGGCCGAGGCCCATGGCCGCGACGCCGATGCGCCCGCCGTCGAGCGTCTGGAGGAACTGCTTGAAGCCCTGGCCGCGCGGGCCCACGAGGTTCTCCTCGGGCACCCGGCAGTCGTCGAAGGCCAGCGGGCGCGTGTCCGAGGCGTTCCAGCCCATCTTGCGGTAGGGCTCGCCGATCTCGTAGCCGGGCGTGCCGTTCTCCACGAGGATGTTGGAGATCTCGTCGTCGCCGGTGCGCGCGGTGATCGTCACGAAGCCGGTGATGTCGGTGCCGGAATTCGTAATGAACTGCTTCGCCCCGTTGATGACCCAATCGCCGTTGTCCTGAGTCGCGCGCGTGCGGGCGTTGCCGGCGTCGGAGCCGGCCTCCGGCTCGGTCAGGCCGAAGGCGCCGAGCTTGGTGCCGGCGGTCAGCTGCGGCATCCAGGCCTGCTTCTGCTCCTCGGAGCCGAAGGCGTAGATCGGCCAGGTGCCGAGGCTCGTGTTGGCGGCGAGCGTGATGGCCACGCTCGAGTCGATCCGCGCGAGCTCCTCGACCACGAGCGCGTAGCTCAGGTTGTCCGCGCCGCCCCCGCCGTACTCCTCGGGGTAGGGGATGCCCATCAGCCCCAGCTCGCCGAGCTTGGCCACGATCTCGTAGGGGAACGACTTGGTGCGATCGAGCTCCTCGGCCACCGGGGCCACCTCGCCGGTGGCGAAGTCGCGCGCCAGCCGCTGGATGTCCTGCTGCTCTGAGCTGAGGTCGTAGTTCATCGGCGGCAGGGGATGCTATTCGCACGGCGGCGCTACCTCGTCAGCGCTTGCGCCCCTCGCGGAGCATGCCGAGCGCCTTGTCGACGCGCCGCTCCCTCGTCTCGGCCTTCTTGGCCTCCGCGATCGGCAGCACGTACCACTGCTTCTGGCTGAAGCTGAGCGTCTCGAAGAACCGGCTCGCCTCCGGGTCACCGTCGAGCGCCGCCGCCAGGTCGGGCGGCACGGTCACCTCGCGCGGCTCGGTGTCCAGCTCGAGCTCCACGTCCAGCTCGTCTCCGGCGGCCACACCGGCGCCGGCGCGGTTCGTCGCGCTCACGCCGATCAGGTAGCGCTCACCGCGACGCGCCACCGTCGTCCGGAAGACGTAACCGCCGATGGTCACCCGCACGGGCGGCTTCCTGCCGGCGCCCAGCTCCTCGACCACCTCGGGCGGAACCTCGATGCCCGTGGCGGTCTTGCCGGCTCCCTGGAGTGTCGCCCGGAATCTCATCTGCAGCTAAGACTGCGGACGTCCGCGCAACTCATCGAGGGGCCGCCACCGCGGGCTCCCTGAGCGGGGAGGGCTCGACCCGAAGCAGCCGCGCCGGCCAGCTCGGCAGCCACCAGTTCCAGCGCCCCATCAGGGTGATCACGGCCGGGACGATGAGCGCGCGGATCACGGTCGCGTCGAGCAGGATCCCGGCGGCCAGGCCGGTGGCCATCATCTTCACGTCGGTCTCGGGCCCGGAGGCCATCGCGGTGAACGAGAGGAACAGGATCAGCGCCGCGCTCGTGACCAGCCGGCCCGTGCGCCCGATGCCCTGGATCACGGCCGTCTCCGTGGAGCCGGTGCGGTCGTACTCCTCCCGCATCCTGGCCAGGATGAAGACCTCGTAGTCCATCGACAGGCCGAACAGGAAGGCGAAGATCATCAGCGGCATCCACGACGGGATCGACCCGGTGGCCTGGATGCCCCAGATCGCCTCCGAGCCGAAGCCGTGCTGCCAGACCAGCACCAGCACGCCCCAGGCGGCGGCCACGCTGAGGATGTTGAGCACGATCGCCTTCGCCGGGAGCAGGAGCGAGCGGAAGGCCCGGGCCAGCAGGATGAACGTCGTGATCGTGATCAGGGCGATCATCAGCGGGAAGCTGCCGTAGACGGCGTCGATGAAGTCGGCGTTGCCCGCGGGCTGGCCGCCCACGCGCACGTCGGGTCCGGCGGCATGCGCGGTCTCGCGCACGCCCGCGAGCGCGGTCTCGCCCGCGTCGGAGCCGCTGTCGGGCACCGGGATCGCCTCCACCAGGGAGGTCCCGCCGCGTTGCCAGTCCGCGCTGCCGGGCGCCACGGCGCCGTGGATGCCCTCGACCGCGCGCAGGTCGTCCGCCACCCGCTGTGGGTCCGTCGGCCCCTCGACCAGGATCTCGTGCGGGAGCAGCGCGCCCTCGCCGATGCCGGCCCGCTCGAGCGCCACCAGCCCCTGCTTGGCAGGGCCCGACCTGGCGACCGTGTCGGCGTCAGAGCTGCCGAGCTGGATGTCGGTGGCTGCGAGCGCCAGCGCCACGATCACCGCCATGCCGCTGCATGCGGCGAGCCAGCGCCGCCGTGACACGGCGGTGGCCCAGCGTGTCCAGGCGCGGCTGGCCTTGTCGTCGGTGCGCCGGTGCGGCCAGTCGAGCCGGTGGCCGAACTTCGCCAGCACCACCGGGAGCAGCGTGATCGCCACCAGCGTGGACACCAGCGGGATCAGCATGCCGCCGTAGCCCATCGAGCGCAGGAACGGCAGCGGCAGCGCCACCAGGGCGAGCAGGCCGATGGCCACGGTGATGCCGCTGAACACGACCGCGCGGCCGGCGGTTTCCATCGCCCGCTGCACCGCCTCGTCGCCGCTGCGGCCGTGCGCGCGCTCCTCGCGCCAGCGCGACACGACGATCAGCGAGTAGTCGATGGCCACGCCGAGGCCGATCAGCGCGATCAGGAACTGGACGATCGGCGAGACGGCCGTCAGCTGGGTCAGCCCGAGCAGCAGCAGGAACGTCG
Organism: uncultured Thermoleophilaceae bacterium; assembly: GCA_963764665.1. Lineage (GTDB taxonomy): Bacteria > Actinomycetota > Thermoleophilia > Solirubrobacterales > Thermoleophilaceae > JACVRW01. The sequence goes on from CAVXTL010000020.1 coordinate 42,087, forward strand.
TCAGGATCGAGACGATCGCCATCACGAGCGGGACGAACGCCAGGAACGAGGCGAACACGAAGGCCAGCACCACCAGCGCCCCCAGCCCGCCGAGCACCGCCTCCACCAGGACGCCGGGTCCCTCGCTGTTGCCGCCGCTCTCCTGCGCGAGCGCGTCGAAGCCGGTCAGGCGCACCGGCTCGCCGCCCACCGTGGCCCCTCGGAGCGCCGACTGCGCGGCGCGCTCGGCATCCGGGTTCTCGCCGAAGGCCGAGTCGGGGGCGGGCGTGGGGTAGACGAGCGCGAAGGTGGTGCGCCGGTCCTTGGAGACGAACGTGTCATCGCCGGTCGACGCATAAGACGCGATCCGCGCGCCGGGCAGCGCCTCCCTCAGGCGGCCGTCGAGCCGCGCCAGCTCGGCCTCGACCCCCGGCGTGGCGACCGTCTGGCCCTTGGGGAGGGTGACCACCGGAAGCAGCGGCGAGCTGTCGCCGCCGGTGCCGCGGTAGCGCTCGGCGATCGCGACGTTGGTCTCCCAGCCCTCCTTGTCGGGCACCGAGAACTCCGGCTCGAGCGCGCGCGAGGCGGGTCCCGCGGCGGCGATGCCGGCGACCGTGAGCGCGATCCAGAAGACGACGACGGTGCGCTTGTGGGCGAGAACCCAGCGAGTGAGCGTGGTCATGCGGCCAAGGTACGGGCGGGCAGGCGTTACGAAAACGCCCCGCGGGAGGGTCTCCACGTCAACCCTGGGGTGGACGCCGCGTCCCCCGCCGGGGCGATTACAGCCCTCCGGAGCGCGGGTACCCTCGCGCTCAGATGGCCTCATTCCCGGCAGCCCGCCCGACCTCCGCACGCGCCAGTCTCGCGATCGACGCCGCGATCGCCGTGGCGATCTTCGCCGCGTCCATCGGGCTCCTTGCGGCGGGCGAGAGCGATGCCGACGGCACGATCGACGTCCTCGAGGTGTGCCTGGTGGCGCTCGCGTCGCTGCCGCTGGTCGCGCGCCGCGCCGCGCCGATCCCGGTGTTCGTTGTCACCGCGCTCGCGAGCATCGGCCTGGCGGCCGTCGCGGAGCCCGCCGGCCCACCGCTCGGCCCCACGCTCGCGATCTACTGGATGGTGGTCGGAAGCGACGAGTCGCGTGACCGCACACGGCTCATGGCCACGCTCGTCGTGGCGCTGCTGATCGCCCACGCGACCGCGAACGGACTTCATGAGGACCGCTTCCCCCTGCCCGAGCTCGTCTTCGGCGTGCTCGTCTGGGGCGGGGCATGGCTGGCGGGCGATCGCACGCGGCTGCGCCATGAGCGCATGGCCGAGCTCGAGGAGCGCGCCCTCCGCGCCGAGCGCGACGCCGAGCGCGAGCGCCGGCTGGCGGCGGCAGAGGAGCGCACCCGCATCGCCCGCGACCTGCACGACTCGGCCGGCCACGCGATCAACGTGATCCTCGTCCACGCAGGATTGGGCCGTCTGCGCACCGAGAGCGACCCTCCGGCCGCGCGCGAGGCCTTCGAGACGATCGAGGAGGTCGCGCGTGAGACCGTCGGCGAGATCGACCAGATGGTCCGGGCGCTGCGCGAGGACGGCACGGACGCGGAGGGCGTGGAGCCGCCGCCCGGGCTCGCGGCACTCGACGGGCTGATCGAGCGCCACCTCGCCGCCGGGCTCACCGTCACGGCCGCGGTCCACGGGTCCATCGACGCGATTCCCCCGGCCGTCGACAGGGGCGCCTACCGCATCCTCCAGGAGGCGCTCACCAACGCGGCCCGCCACGGCGACGGCAGCGCGAGCGTGGAGGTCGTCCCCGGCCGCGGCGAGCTCGAGCTCACGGTCGAGAACCCGGTCAGCCGCCACCGGCCCGGGCGCGCCGCCGGCGGGGGGCAGGGGATCATCGGGATGCGCGAGCGCGCCGACCTGCTCGGCGGGAGCCTGGAGGCGGGTCTCCGCAACGAGACCTACCGGGTGCACGCGCGGCTGCCGTTCGTGAGGCACCGGCCATGAGCGTGCGAGTGCTGATCGTGGACGACGACGACCTCATGCGCGCCGGCCTGCGCGGCGTGCTCTCGAGCGACGAGGGGATCGAGGTGGTCGGCGAGGCCGCCGACGGGCGCGACGCCGTCTACCGGACCCGGCTGCTGCAGCCGGACGTGGTGCTCATGGACGTGCGCATGCCCGACGTGGACGGCATCTCCGCCACGCACCAGGTGCTCGCCGACTTCCCCGACGTGAAGGTCGTGATCCTCACCACCTTCGAGGAGGACGACTACATCTTCGGCGCCCTGAGCGCGGGCGCATCGGGCTTCCTCCTCAAGCGCACCCGCCCGGAGGAGCTGATCGCCGGGATCCACACGATCGCGGCCGGCGACTCGCTCCTGTCTCCATCGGTCACCAGTCGCGTGATCGGGCGCATGGCCGGGCAGCCGGCGCCCGACCCGTCCCGCGAGGCCCATCTCGAGGAGCTCACCCCGCGCGAGCTCGAGGTGCTGGTGCTCGTGGCCCGCGGCCGCTCGAACGGCGAGATCGGAGCCGACCTCGTGATCGAGGCCTCGACGGTCAAGACCCACGTGAACCGGATCCTCACGAAGCTCGGGGCCCGCGACCGCGTGCAGGCGGTGATCTTCGCCTACGAGAGCGGCCTGATCTCGTCCGGGCCGTGAGCGGCGCTATCGCCCCAGCAGTGCGGGCCGAGTGTCCGAGATCCTGGCCGGCAGCAGCCGCGACCGGGTGACGCCGCGCGCCGAGAGGCGCAGCTTGAGGATGCCGGTGCTGGCCGTGAAGTCGGATCCGGCGGACCAGACGAAGTTCCCGAGGCTGTAGGCCACCACGCGCCGCCCGCGGCGGACCACCGGCTGCAGGACGTGGGGGTGAGCGCCGATCACGGCGGACGCCCCGGCGCCGAGGGCGGTCTGCGCGAGGAAGACCTGCTCGCCGTTGGGCTGGGTCGAGCGCTCGACTCCCCAGTGGAAGGTCGCGATCACCACGTCGGCCTGGCGCTTGGCGCGCCGGACGTCTGCCTGGATGACGCTCGGGTCGGCCAGCACCGTGCCGGGACTGCTCTCTCCGGCGCCGAAGCCGGCGGGGTTCACGTCCGAGAACCCGACGAACGCGACCTTCAACCCGAGCCGCCTGACGACCCGCGGCCTGCGCGCCTCGGCCGAGTTCCAGCCGGCGCCGACGCGGGTGATGCCGAAGCGCTTGAGCCAGCGGAAGGTGTCAAGGAGCGCGGTGGTGCCGTAGTCCTTCGAGTGGTTGTTGGCGAGATTCAGCACGTCCATCCCCGCGTAGCGCGAGGCCGCGCGCAGGTAGGACGGCCGGCCGCGGAAGGTGAACTGCTTGCCGGGGATCGCCGAGCCGCGGGTGGACACCGCGCACTCCAGGTTGCCGAACGCGATGTCGGCCGAGCGCAGCTCGCGGGCCACGCCGCTCCACGGGTAGCGTGGTCCACGGACCGCCATCACGTCGGCCACGCCGTTGCCCAGGTTGATGTCGCCGACGGCGTCGAGGGTCACGTCGCGTACGCGCACGCGGACGGGGGGCGTGGTCGCGGCTCCAGTCACCGTCGCCCTCAGCCGGTAGCGGCCCGGCTTCAGGGGGGCCCGCATTCGCAGTCGGAAGCCGCCCGCGGCCGTGGTGGTCCTCCTCGCGACCAGGCGCCAGCGCCCGCGAATCCGGATCTCGAAGGCGACCGTTTGGCCCGGGGTCGCTCCTGAGCCCACGAGCCTGATGGAGGTGCCGCCGGCCGCCGGCTTCGGGGCCTTCAGCTTGCCGGAGGTCGGCGGGGGTACAGGCGCCGGCGGGGTCTGGGCGGCTGCCACGGCCGGTGCGGCGGCTGCCGTCAGCGCCGCCAAGGCCGCGATCGAGCGCACGCCTAGGCCGGCTTGTGGCAGACGGCCTCGACGTTGTTGCCGTCGGGGTCCAGCACGAAGGCGCCGTAATAGAGCGGGTGGTAGATCTCGCGGACTCCCGGTCCGCCGTTGTCGGTGCCGCCGGCGGCGAGGGCCGCGGCGTGGAAGGCATCGACCATCTCACGGTCCCGGGCCGTGAACGCGACGTGCACGCCCCCCTGCCCGCCGCGGTTGCGCTTGCCGATCCAGAAGAACGGAAAGTCGTCGCCGAAGCCGCCGATCTCCGGCACGGGTTCCATCACGAGCTTCAGCCCGAGCGGCGCGAGCGCCTTCTCGTAGAAGACCTTGCTCTGCTCGTAGTCGCTCACGTCGAGCCCTATGTGGTCGATTCTCACAGCGCGAGCATTTCAGACGCGGAGGAGGGCGGCCGGGTGGCCGCCCTCCTCGAGATGGCGGAGTGCTACGCCTTCGGCTGGATGTTCTGGTTGACCCGGAAGGTGTTGTCCGGGTCGTACTTCGCCTTGATCTGAGCCAGGCGGTCGTAGTTGTCGCCGTAGCTCGCGCGAACCCGCTCCTGGCCCTCCTCCATCATCATGTTCACGTACGCGCCGCCGGCGGAGTACGGGTGGAGCGCCTCCTGGTAGTCGACGCTCCAGCGCCTGATCGCGTCCACGTTCGCCGGGTCCGGATCCACGCCGGCGAACACCGAGCCGTACTGCGCGTGGCGGTAGGCCCATGGGGTGTCCGTCGGTCCCACGTCGTGCGCCGCGCCGTCGATCGGATACAGGTGCATGGTCGACTTCCAGGTGGGCATCTCGGCACCGAACTTCGCGTGGATCTCGACCGCCTCGTCCGGGATCTCGTTCACGAAGTCGGCCCGCCAGTACCACTGGTCTCCCTTCGGGTAGACCGGGTCGAACGCACCCTGAATCGCCGGGTGCGGCATCGCCTGCGGCCCGTGAAGCAGCGGCTCGGGCAGGGCGTCCAGCAGCGGCTTCATCGCCGCGGCGGCCGCCTCCTCGTCAGCGCCCGCGTAGCACCACACGACTCCGCAGACCTTCTGCAGGTGGAGCTCCTCGGGGAAGGGCTCCGCCGGCGGCACCGAGCCGAACAGGAAGAAGCCGTTCAGCTCGCGCGGCGCGTTCGGGAGGAAGTCCCGGTAGGCACGCAGCACCTCGGCGCCGCTCTCCACCGGCCAGAACGTCGGGCCGGCGATGACGGTGTCCAGCTCGTCGAGCCTGAACTCGAACGCGGTGACCACGCCGAAGTTCCCGCCGCCGCCCCGGAGTGCCCAGAACAGGTCCGGGTTCTCGTCGGCGCTCGCGCGGACCTGGTCGCCGTTGGCGAGCACCACGTCGGCCCCGATCAGATGATCGATGGCCAGCCCGAACTTGCGGGTCAGGTGCCCGAGGCCGCCGCCGAGGGTCAGGCCGCCGACTCCGGTGGTCGCGATGATCCCGCTCGGCGTGGCGAGCCCGTGAGCGTTGGTCGCGGCGTCCACCTCGCCCCAGGTGGCGCCGCCGCCCACGCGGGCGGTCTTGGCCTCGGGATCGACCTTCACGTCGTGGATCTGCGAAAGGTCGATCACCACGCCGTCGTCCACCGAGCCGAGCCCGGCGCCGTTGTGGGAGCCGCCGCGGATCGCGATCGGCAGGTCATGATCGCGTGCGAACTTGACCAGGGTGGCCACCTCCTCCACGTTCGCGGGACGCGCGATCAGCGCTGGGCGCTTGTCGATCATGGCGTTGAAGAGACTGCGCGCCTCGTCGTAGCCGGAGTCGTCGGGGCCGATCAGGGTTCCCTCGAAACGGCCAAGTTCCTGGCGGGCGGCGCTCGCCGGTGCGGTGGTGCTGCTCATGCGGTCCTCCATAGCTCGTGGATGGCTCGGTGAGCGTGACCGGCGCTCGCTCGTCTGTCATGACCTGAGCTGATCGACTTCGCGGAGCCCTCCGTGACGGCTCTCACGCGTCGAGTAGTCAGATCTGACTATGGTGGGCCGCAGCGGCATGACTGGCCTGCCTGGTCCGCTTCGATTGACCTCGACGTTCCCGTTCGTCGGCCGTTCGGCCGAGCTGGAACGGCTGCGCGCGCTGATGCCTCGCGCGCCCGGCGACGGCAGCCGCGTGGTGCTCCTCGGCGGCGAGCCCGGGTCGGGGAAGAGCCGCCTGGTGCGCGAGTTCGCCGCCGAGGCGGAGGGTGAGGGCGCGCTCGTGCTCTACGGCGCGTGCGACGCGCAGGTGAGCAGCCCCTACGGGGCCTTCGTGGATGCGCTCGACCAGCTCGTGCGCGAGACCGAGGCGGACGAGCTTCGCGTTGCTCTGGGCGCCGGCGGAGGAGAGCTCACCCGCCTGCTCCCCGAGCTGGGCGCCCGAATCAGCGAGCTCCCGCCCGCGGTCGAGGCCGACCCGGACACCGAGCGCCACCGGCTCCACACGGCTGTGGCCGAGCTGCTGGCCGGCGTCACGGCGTCGCGGCCGGTGCTGCTCGTGCTGGAGGACGTGCACTGGGCCGACGCTCCCACACTGCTGCTCCTTCGTCACCTCGCGCGCGTGGGCAGCGCGCGTGCGTTGCTGCTCGCCACCTTCCGCGACACCGAGGCGGACATGCCGCTCGCGGTTTCGGAGCTGCTGGCCGACCTGCGCCGCTACGACGTCGTGCGTCTGAGCGTGGCCGGGCTGTCCGACGACGAGGTGGCGGAGTTCGTCCGGCGCATGGGTGGAGCCGAGCCCGGGAGCGAGCACGCCGAGCTGGCCAGCGCGATCCGCGACCTCACCGACGGCAACCCCTTCCTGGTCTGCGAGCTCTGGCGCGCGCTCGTCGAGACCGGCGCGCTGGAGCTGGATGGAGGTGAGATCCGCGTGATGCGCTCCCCGGCGGACCTCGGCAGCCCCGAGAGCGTGCGCGAGGTGGTCAGCGACCGGCTGTCGCGCCTCGAGCCCGGCACCACCGACCTGCTCGAGCTGGCGGCAACGGCGGGCTCGGAGTTCTCGTTCCCCGTAGTGCGCGGCGCCACCGGCATGGGAGAGCCGGAGCTGCTGGCGGCCCTTGACGAGGCCGTTCGCAGCGGAATGATCGAAGAGATCCCCGCCGCCCACGGGCTGGCGTGGCGATTCACGCACGAGCTGGTGCGGCGGGCGCTCTATGACCGGCTGTCTGGTGTGCGGCGGGCGGAGCTACACCTGCGGGTGGGCGAGGCGCTGGAGGCCGCCGAGGGGCGCTCGGGGCGGGCGCTCGCCGACCTCGCGCATCACTTCGCGGCGGCGGCGCCGTTTGGTGGGGCGGAGCGCGCGGTGGAGTACAGCGTCCTGGCGGCGCGGGCGGCCAGAGCGGCGCTGGCGTTCGGGGAGGCGGCGGAGCGGCTTGGCAGCGCTTTGGCGACGGGGATCGAGGACCCGCGCGCGCGCGCCGAGGTGTACCTCGAGCTCGGTCAGGCGAGCCACCGTGGAGGCAAGGCGACCGACGCGCTCGAGGCGTTCCTGTCGGCGTCGGAGATCGCACGCCAGCTCGACGACGCCGAGCTGCTCGCCCGGGCGGCCATCGGCTACGAGGACGCCTGCTGGCGGCCGGGGATGCACGATCAGGGGGCTGTCGAGGTGCTCGAGGAGGCGGTCGCGGCGCTGGGAGAGGACGACTGCGGGCTGCGTGTGGGGCTGCTCAGCGGTCTCGCCCGGGCGCTCAACTTCCAGGGCCGCCACGAGCGCGGGGTGGTGGTCCGGACCAGCGCGATCGAGATGGCGAGGCGCCTTGACGACAGGACCGGCCTGGCCTCTGTCCTCATGCGCTCGTACTGGTCTCGCGGGGCCACGTCCCTCGAGGAGATCCTCGCGATGCTCACCGAGGCGAGGGACATCGCCGTCGAGCTGGGCAACACGGAGATCCGCGCCGAGGCGATGTCGTGGCGGGTGCCGGCGTTCGTCGCGCTCGGCGATCTGGAGGCGGCCAGGCGCGGGTTCGCCGACCTGCTCGAGATAGCCGAGCAGACAGCGCAGCCGTTTTTGATTCACGTAGCCGAGCACTACGGAGCGGCGATCGCGCTGTGCGACGGGCGCCTGGAGGAGTCGGAGGCGCGGGCGCGGCGGTCGCACGACTGGAGCCGGCTGCTCACGGGCCGCGACGCGTCGGGCATCTTCGGGATCCAGATGTTCAGCGTGCAGCGCGAGCAGGGGCGGCTGGCGGAGCTGGCGCCGGTCGTTCGGATCCTGGCCGGCGATGCCGCGCGCGAGGGTCCGTGGCGGCCCGGGTTGGTGGCGCTGCTGGCCGACGTCGGAATGGAGACGGAGGCGCGGCGGGAGCTGACGCGGCTCGTGGCCGACGGGCTCGAGCCCTACCGCGCGTCGCTCTGGGTTAGTTCGCTCGCGTATTTGGCGGATGCGTCTTCTGCCTTGGGCGACGAGGACGGTGGCGGCGCTGGTGTACCCGGAGCTCGCGCCGCTGGCGGGCACGACCCTGATGGTCGGCCACCTCGTCTCCTGCTACGGCGCGGCCGACCGCTATCTCGGGATGCTGGCGGCGGTCCTGGGGGAGTGGGAGCGCGCGGAGGGTCACTTCGAGGACGCGATGTTCTTGAACCTGCGAATGGGGGCCGACACCTGGGTGGCGCACACGGCGTACGAGTACGGGCGGCTGCTGCTGTCGCGGCCGGGCGGAGATCGGGGTCGGGCCGATGCGCTTCTCGGCGAGGCCGCGGCGCTGGCGGATCGCATCGGGATGCCGGCGCTGCTGGCTCGTGTTCGTGCGACCCGGTCTTCTGCTCCGGGGCCGGTTGTTCTCCCGGACGGCCTGTCGCCTCGCGAGGTGCAGATCCTCGTGCTGGTGGCTCAGGGGCTGTCGAACCGGAAGGTGGGGGAGGAGCTGTCGATCAGCGAGCACACGGCCGCCAACCACGTGCGGAGCATCCTGCGGAAGACGGGCTGCGCGAACCGGACCGAGGCTGCTTCCTATGCGCACCGGCACGGGCTGGCGTCAGTGTGATCGGCGTCGCACTGGGGCGGTAGATCCGCGCTACGATCAGCGGCGATGCCGGTCTACATGATCGAGCGCACGTTCGCCGACCAGCTCGACCTGACGAGCGAAGACGTCCGAGAGATCGACGAGATCAACGGCGACGACGTGAAGTGGCTCTTCTCGTTCCTGAGCGCCGACCGCCGGCGCACGTACTGCCTCTACGAGGCGCCGTCCGCGGACGCGATCGTGGCCGCGGCTGAGCGGGCGAATATTCCGGCTGATGTGGTGGTGGAGGTCGGGCCGGCGGCGCCGGAGTTGATGGGGCGGTTGAGGGACTGGGCGGAGAGCGTTCCTTCGGGGTGAGGGCTGTCCTGGCCGACGGCCGGTCCCGATAGCGGTGCCCTCTGTGACGTGTGGGGGGGTAGTTCTCCGCGCGCCAAAACCGGATGAGGCGTAACGCGGAACACCGGCTCACCTGACGGGTAGTGGATGACCCGGGCAAGCCTGAGCACAGCGGGTTGAAAGGATCGATCGCTTAGGCTGCCCTCTGGTGGCAGCGGAAAACACCCTTCAGCAGGATGGGCCACTGCTCAACCGTGAGGCGGTTCGGTGGCTGTTCCAGAGACGTGAATTCGGCCCTTCCCTCCTAGACAATGGCATTTCACTCGTGACCACTGCATTCGGAGAACAGCGAGGTATCGGCGCATACGTCCCGCCCACCCCACCCGTCGGAGTGACACGTAACTTCTTTCTTGCTGTTGAGGGTGACGTGAGCGATGACGACGCTCCTCCCGATCTGGGACGGCCCGCGCTTCCACGTGCCGCAGCTCGGCCTCACCTCCGCGCCGGCCGGGGAAATCGCGATGGCGGCCCGCGCCCTCCTCGGCGACCGGTCCACGTTCAACCGCATGCTGTTCCAGGAGGCCACGCGCGCCGAGGACCCCAATCGCGCCTTCTCGCTCTGGCTTGCCTGTCTGACCTGCGGCGACAACATGGCGCACTTCGGCCTCGGCTACACGCTCTACGAGCTCGGGCGCTTCCGCGAGGCCTACCGCCACCTCCGCTACTACGCGACGATCGCGCCGAGCCATCCGTGGAACCTGTGCTGGTACGGCAAGGCGGCGGAGGCGATCGGCGAGCTGGCCGAGGCGCGGACGGCCTACGAGCGGACGATCGCGCTTGATGACGAGGATGAGGCGGCGGGGGAGGCCAGGCAGCGACTCGCGGGCCTGGATCTGTACGGATAGCTTGAGCCGGGCGAGGAACTGTGAGCCAGATCGACGCGATATTGCAAGCTCTGCGCGACGACCCGCACCTGGTGCCGGCCGCCAACTGGCCAGGTGACATCACGGGTCTCGCGGCTCCGGGGCTCTACTCGTGGTCGCGCGCGATCTGAGCGAGGGGCTGGGGCACCCCGTGTCCGCCGGCCTCATCTACGCGGGGCAGACGGGTGCGACGAAATGGCCGTCGGGCGCGGTTCCGAACTCGACGCTCAAGGGCCGGATCCAGGGGAACCACCTTCGTGGGCGGGTGAGGGGGTCGACCTTCAGGCTCACGCTAAAAAAAAAAACGCGGCTGTCGAGGCATCGGTGCTCGCCGCCTTGGATCCCCCGCTCATCTTCTCGGCGTTCCACCCAGCCACTTGAGGTCGAGGCTCTCTGAGCTGAGAGCGATGATCTCGTCGGGCTAGTCGGTCAGATCCTCAACGGTCACGAGCTCGACCCCAGCTTCTTGCATGTCAACAAGGGCCCGCTCCACATCGCCCGGCTGGGCCTCGATCCCGCGGATGGCATCCGTCACGAGCTTTACGTCGAAGCCAACGGCCCGTGCATCAAGCGCTGTCGCGCGCACGCAGTAATCAGTGGCCAGGCCGCCCACCACCAGCGAGTCGACACCACGCGAGCGCAAGCGCGATTCGAAGTCCGTCCCATCAAACGCCGAGTAGCCCTCGACGTCAGCCCGGTCGCCGGCGTCCACAACCTCGTCGATCCGCGAGCGGTCGAGCCCCGGATGGAGCTCGGCGCCGGCGGTGCCCTGCACGCAGTGCGGCGGCCACGGCCCGCCCTGCTCGACAAACGACTGGTGATCCCGCGGGTGCCAGTCGCGCGTCGCGAAGACAACACCGAACCGGGCGCCCAAAGAGTTCAAGGGCGCGACGACCGCATCGCCGTCGGGCACCGCCAGCGCCCCACCAGTCGTGAAGTCGTTCTGAACGTCGACGATCACGAGCGCCTCGGCCATGCCGAGAGGGTATCCCGCCACCCGATGGGCCCTAATTGGCTGACTTCGCACAGGTCTCTGGGCGAAACCTGTTCACGTGGACGTTTGTTCGATCTATTCCGAGCGGTGATCAAGTTTCTGTCCTACGGTGTCCCTTCGGCAGGGAAGGACCCGTTCCGGCAGGGAAGGAAGCGCCGGGAACTAGCCCGCTTCGCGGGCGGTCGCCAAGAAGGCGGCTCTGAACAAGATGATTCCTCTGAAGGGGGCTGGTTACTCCATGGGTTCTCGTGGACTCACGCGCCGCATTTCTCGGATTCCGCACTGGAAGGCGCTGACGGCGTCGACCGCGACGGCTCTACTCGCCGGTAGCGCGATGGCTGCCGGGGCAATTCCCGGCTCCAGCTCCGGCTCGAACAGCACAATCTTTGGCTGCTACAGCAGCAAGAACGGGGACCTCCGGGTCGTCGAGAAGAACGAGCGGTGTGGCAAGAAGGAGACCCGCCTCTCCTGGAACAAGGAAGGCGCAAAGGGCGCCACCGGAGCCACGGGCCCCGCCGGCGCGCGTGGACCCGCTGGAGCGACCGGTCTCAAGGGCGCCACAGGTGCTCAGGGAGCCCAGGGCCTGCAGGGCGTCAAGGGCGACACCGGCGCGAACGGCGTCGACGGAGCGAACGGCACCAACGGCACCAACGGTGTTGACGGGGCCAAGGGCGCAAGGGCGACACCGGCGCGGCCGGTGCGGCCGGAGCCGACGGCACCAACGGAGCCAAGGGCGACAAGGGTGACCAAGGGCGACCAGGGCATTCAGGGCCGAAGGGCGACACCGGCGAGACCGGCGCGGCCGGAGCCGACGGCACGAAAGGGCGACGGGCGACAAGGGTGACCAGGGCGATCAGGGCCTGAAGGGCGACACCGGCGAGACCGGTGCGGCCGGAGCCGATGGCACCAACGGCGCGACGGAGCCAAGGGCGACCAGGGCGCAGGGCCGAAGGGCGACACCGGCGAGACCGGTGCGGCCGGAGCCGATGGCACCGACGGCACGAACGGAGCCAAGGGCGACCAGGGCGACCAGGGCGAGACCGGGGCCGATGGAGCCAGGGTCTACAGGGCATCGAGGGAATTCAGGGCGACAAGGGCGACAAGGGCGACAAGGGCGACACCGGCGAGACCGGTGCGGCCGGAGCCGATGGCACGGACGGCACGAACGGAGCCAAGGGCGACCAGGGTGACCAGGGCATCAGGGCCGAAGGGCGACACCGGCGAGACCGGGCGGCCGGAGCCAACGGCACGAACGGCGTCGACGGAGCCAAGGGTGACCAGGGCATTCAGGGCCTGAAGGGCGACACCGGCGAGACCGGTGCGGCCGGAGCCGATGGCACCAACGGAGCCAAGGGCGACAAGGGTGACCAGGGCGACCAGGGCATCCAGGGCCTGAAGGGCGACACCGGCGAGACCGGCGCGGCCGGAGCCGATGGCACCAACGGCGCCAAGGGCGACAAGGGCGACAAGGGTGACCAGGGGACCAGGGCATCAGGGCCTGAAGGGCGACACCGGCGAGACCGGTGCGGCCGGAGCCGATGGCACCGACGGCACGAACGGAGCCAAGGGCGACCAGGGCGAGACCGGCGCCGATGGGCCCAGGGTCTACAGGGCATCAGGGAATTCAGGGCGTCAAGGGTGACAAGGGCGACAAGGGCGACACCGGCGAGACCGGTGCGGCCGGAGCCGATGGCACGGACGGCACGAACGGAGCCAAGGGCGACCAGGGTGACCAGGGCATCCAGGGCCTGAAGGGCGACACCGGCGCGACCGGTGCGGCCGGAGCCGACGGCACGAACGGTGTCGACGGGCCAAGGGTGACCAGGGCATTCAGGGCCTGAAGGGCGACACCGGCGAGACCGGGCGGCCGGAGCCGATGGCACCAACGGAGCCAAGGGCGACAAGGGTGACCAGGGCGACCAGGGCATTCAGGGCCTGAAGGGCGACACCGGCGAGACCGGTGCGGCCGGAGCCGAGGGCACCAACGGGCCAGGGTGACAAGGGCGACAAGGGCGACCAGGGTGACCAGGGCATTCAGGGCCTGAAGGGCGACACCGGCGAGACCGGTGCGGCCGGAGCCGATGGCACCGACGGCACGAACGGAGCCAAGGGCGACCAGGGCGAGACCGGTGCTGATGGAGCCCAGGGTCTACAGGGCATCGAGGGAATTCAGGGCGTCAAGGGTGACAAGGGCGACAAGGGCGACACCGGCGACGCCGGAGCCAACGGCACCGACGGAGCCAACGGCGACCAGGGTGACCAGGGTCTCCAGGGCCTGAAGGGCGACCAGGGTGACCAGGGTCTCCAGGGCCTGAAGGGCGACCAGGGTGACCAGGGCATCCAGGGAATCCAGGGCGCAACCGGCGCAACCGGAGCAACCGGCGCGACCGGCCCCGCCGGCGTCAGCGGCGTGGAGATCGTGACCGCCACGAGCGCCGTCACCAGCTCGAACAAGGGGATCACGGCGACCTGCCCGGCTGGCAAGACCATCGTCGGCGGTGGAGCCAACGTGTCTCAGCAGAACGGCAACATCGAGATCGTTCAGAGCGGGCCCGGCACCATCACCGCAGGAAAGGCCAGCTCCTGGGTGGCTTTCGCCGGGGAGACATCAAACGAGAGCAACTGGACCGTGACCGCCTACGCGGTCTGCGCCACCGGCTGAGTCCAGTACCGAAGTCCGTCAGGAGCGGGGGGTCGCGAGTTTCGCGGCCCCCCGTTCACGTTCAGGGGGAGCGCCGCTCAGGCAGGCGCGACGCTGCGAATTCGCCATTCCCCGCTTTGCTTCACGAGGAAGATCGTCGAGGTGTTGCCGTTGGCCTCCGTGACCGTGGCGGAGGCGTTGGCCTCATCGGGCACGTCGATGCTCTCGATGCTGATCTCCGCCTCGGGGGAGAACAGCTTGGACTTCACCTCACGGGCGCACTCGCCGCTGGAGGACGACGTGTCACGGAGTTGGCGAGCTTGGGCGTGAATAGCTGGGTGCAGATGGCCTCGCCGTCCCCGGCACGACTGGCCGTGTCGAGGGCGGACATGACCTTGGCGACGGCCTTCGTGTCTGACGTGCCGTCGTCGTTCGAGTCGCCGCCGCAGCTCGCAACCACGAGCACAAGGGTCGTCGAAATGACCCCCATCACCCACAGGCCGCCATGCCGCGTTCGCGTCATCTCTCCTAGCGTCGGCTCGCCGGCGCCCGAACTTGAGCGAGCGCACGGCGGCCGCTGAAAACCAGCGGCGCTTGTGGGCGTTTCTTTTGTGCTTGCCCGAACCGCCGCCGCGGACTGCGTCCACCCGCTTGACACCGACTTCGCCGCGGTCTCCGCTGTGCTGCCGGCGGCCTTGGCCAGATCGGTCACTCGCTCGGCGGTGCTGCGGGCGGGCCCCGTGAGGTCTCGAGCGCTCTTCATGGAGGCATTGCGCTTTCGCGTTGCGGCGGCTTTCTTCGCCGAAGCGCTGCGCTGGGCCTTGGTCTGGGCCGTCCGGCCCTCCCGTTGGACGAGTGGACGCCGAGTATCACCGAGCGGCTGCGCGCGTCTATAGCGCGAGCTCAGCCGACCAGCCAGATCGCCCCGTCGCGCACCTCGACCGCGAACGTTCAAGGGACGGGCTCCGGGCGTCGCCTGACGGCGCCCGCCAGCGGCTTGAAGCCCGCTGGGGACCGCGCACCATCGCGCCGGTTCCGACGTCGTAGCGGGCGGAGTGCGACGGGCACTCCAGGAGTCCGTCGTCGGTCACAAGCCCCTTGCCGAGCGAGGCGAAGAGGTGACGGCAGCGGTTCGAGACGGCGAACGGCGTGCCGCGCTGATGCCCACCGCCAGGGCGCCTTGCGGTGTGTCCTCAACGACCGCGACGTGTGAGGTACCCAGGTCGTCGACGGCCACGAGGCGGACGGCGGACTGCTCGGAGGCGCTCACGACGGCGCGACCCTACACCCAGCAGGAAGGGGCACGGGGTGCGTCGGCCGCTCAGGCCCCGGCCGCCTCCACCGCGTACTTCTTCTGCTTCGCGCCCTTGGCCCGGCTGCCCGCGTCGAGCTCGACCTTGCGCAGCCGCACCGCGTCGGGCGTGACCTCCACGGCCTCGTCCTCGCGGATGAACTCCAGTGCCTGGTCCAGCGACAGCCGATGCGCGGGCACCAGCTTGATCGTGTCGTCCGATCCCGCGGCGCGCACGTTGGTCTGCTTCTTCTCGCGGATGGCGTTCACGTCCAGGTCGTCCTGGCGGGCGTTCTCGCCGATCACCATTCCCTCGTAGACCTCCTCGCCGGGACCCACGAAGAGCTGGCCGCGCTCCTGGAGCTTGACCAGCGCGAACGAGCCGGTCCGGCCGCGGCGGTCGGCCACCAGCGATCCCGAGGGCCGCGTGCGGATGTCGCCTTGCCACGGCTCGTAGCCCTCGAACAGCGAATGGATGATCCCCGAGCCTCGGGTCTCTGTAAGGAATTCCGTCCGGAAGCCAATCAGGCCGCGCGTGGGCACGAGAAACTCGATGCGGACCCAGCCGGTGCCGTGGTTGACCATTCCCTCCATCCGCCCGCGGCGCAGCGCCATCATCTGCGTGACGACACCGAGGAAGTCCTCGGGCACGTCGATCGACAGCCGCTCGATCGGCTCGTGCACCGCGCCGTCCACCTCGCGAATCACACGCGGGGCTTGCCCACCGTCAGCTCGAAGCCCTCACGGCGCATCGACTCGATGAGACCGCCAGCTGCAGCTCGCCGCGGCCCTGGACCTCCCAGGTGTCCTTGCGCTCGGTCTCGAGACCCGCACGGCCACGTTGCCCACCAGCTCCGCCTGGAGGCGGTCCTCGATCTGGCGCGCGGTCAGGCGCGAGCCTGACTGGCCGGCGAGCGGCGAGTTGTTGATCCCCACGGTCACTCCCAGCGCCGGCTCCTCCACCGCGATCACGGAAGAGGCCGGGGGTCCTCAGGGTCGGCGATCGTCTCGCCAATGGTGATCTCCGGGATCCGGCAAGGGCGATGATCTCACCCGGCCCCGCCTCGTCGGCGGGAACCCGCAGCAGGCCCGGAGTTCACGTAGAGCTCGGCCGCCTTGAGGTTCTCGATCGAGCCGTCGCGGCGGCACCACGCCACCTGCTGCCCGCGCTGATCTCCCCTGGTGCACGCGGCACAGGGCCAGCCGGCCGACGTAGGCGTCGGCGTCCAGGTTCGTCACGCGCGCCTGCAGCGGGTGCCCCTCCTCGTACACGGGCGCGGGCACGCGCGAGATCAGCAGCTCCAGCAGCGGGCGCAGATCCGTGCCCTCCACGTCCGGGTCGACCGAGGCCCAGCCCGCCTTCGCGTTCGTGTAGACGATCGGGAACTCGATCTGCTCCTCGTCGGCGTCGAGGTCGAGGAACAGCTCGTAGACCTCGTTGACCACCTCCTCGACGCGCGCGTCGGGGCGGTCCACCTTGTTCACCACAAGACGACCGGGAGCCGCGCCTCCAAAGCCTTGCGCAGCACGAAGCGGGTCTGCGGCAGCGGCCCCTCGGACGCGTCGACCAGCAGCATCACCCCGTCGACCATCGTCAGCCCGCGCTCCACCTCGCCGCCGAAGTCGGCGTGGCCGGGCGTATCGACCAGGTTCATCTTCACCGCCGTGCCCGTCGGCGGGCTTGTAGACCACGGCCGCGTTCTTGGCGAGGATCGTGATCCCGCGCTCGCGCTCCTGGTCCATCGAGTCCATCACTCGGTCGGTGAGCGCCTCGTGCTCGGCGAACACGCCGGACTGGCGCAGCAGGGCGTCGACGAGCGTCGTCTTGCCGTGGTCGACGTGGGCGATGATCGCCACGTTTCGATGTCGGAGCGGTCGGGCACGACCCACTAGGTTCGCAGGCGAGCCCGGCGCGCCGGAGCCCGTCTCAGCGCTTCTTGGGCGCGTGCCGCCCTTGCGCTTGCCCGAGCCTCCGCCGCGGGCGGCGTCCACCTGCTTGACGACCGATTTGGCCGCGTTCTCCGCCGCGCCGCCCGCCGCCTTGGCCAGTCCCGTGACGGTGGCGACCGTGCCGCGGGCCGGTCCCTTCTGCATCCGCGAGCGCTCTTCTTGGCGGCGTTGCGCCTGCGCGTGGCCGCGCCCTTCTTTGTCGACGCGCTGCGTCGTGCCTTCGTCCGGGCCATGGGTCCCTCCCTGTCGGATGAGTGAGCGCCGAGTATCCCCTACCCGCGTGCGAGGAGGGGGGAGCGCGCGACGGA
>CAVXTL010000021.1:0-204097 GCA_963764665.1 uncultured Thermoleophilaceae bacterium
GACGCCGAGGAGCTGGCGCGCGTCTCCCGTCTGCCGGTCCTCGCGCGCGTGCCTCGCCTCGGGCGGCGGCTGCGCCCCGGTACTCCATCGCTGAAGCGCCTCCGTCTGGACGAGCGCGACGCTCTCGACGCGCTGCGCGCGCAGGTCGAGCTGAGACTCGACGACGGTGGGACGGTCCTCCTCGTCAGCGCCGCGGCCAAGGACGGGCGCACCACCGCCGCCACCGGTCTGGCCCTCGCCCTCCGCGAGGCCGGTCACTCGGTGACGGTGGTCAACGCGGCCGCGGAGGACGATGCGCCCGACGCGATCGCGGACGCAAGCGAGCAGGCCGACTTCGTCGTCGTGGACACCGCTCCCTTCTCGGAGAGCAGCGATGCGCTCGCGCTGACACACGTCGTGGACGCGACCATCCTCGTGGTACGCGTGGGACACACCCGGCTGAGCGCGCTGAGGCCGCTCTGCGCTCTGCTCGAGCGCAGCGGCGAGGGCCTCCTCGGGACCGTCGTCATGGGCCAGGGCGGATCGCCCCAGGTTCTGCGGCCGGCCCGGCCACCGGTAGACGTCGCCACGCGATGAGCAGCTTCGCAGCGGTCCCGGTCCGGGGTGGGGCCAGGTGGCCGCGCGCCGGTGTCGTGGCGGCGGGACTGGCCATGGCGGTCGCGCTGGGCGCGGTCCTGGCGGTGCGCCCGTCCGCCGTGTTCGCCCTGCTGGCCCTGGCCGTCTTCCTCGCGGCGGTGCTGCTCGACCTGCCGCTTGCCGTGGGTCTCCTGGTCTTCCTCGCCTTCGTCAATCAGGTCCCGTTCTTCAACCAGGTCCAGGACGCCCTCTTCGCGATGGTCGGGCTGGTCGCGATCCGGGCGTTCTTCGACGTGCGCGGCCCCGGCGTCGTGGCCCTGCGCCGGCAGCGCTGGCTGTTCGTCGCACTCGGCGCCCTCGTGCTCTGGATGCTGCTGTCGCTCGCGTGGGCGGTCGCGCCCGATCGCGCGCTCACGGACATCCGCGCGTGGGTCTCGGCGGCTGCGGTCCTTCCGTTGATGGTCGCGACCCTGCACACCCCCCGCGACATCAAGGTGGTCATGGCGTGCTTCGTGGCGGGCGCCGCGCTGAGCGTCGGAGCCGGGCTGGTGGGCGTCCAGATGCTTCCTCCGAACTCGTCGTGGGACCCCGACCCGAGCCGGCTTCGGGGCCTCGAGGGCGACCCGAACATCCTCGCGGCGGTCGCCCTGGCGGCGACCTTCGTCGCCTGCGGCCTCTTCGCGACCTGGCGGTCCGTGCCCGCCCGGGCGCTCGTGGCCACGGCCATCGCCGTGCTGGCGACCGGTTTCGTGGCCGCCCAGTCGCGCGGCGGGCTGATCGCCGCGGTCATGGTGCTCCCCTTCATCCTGTTCACGATCAGGAAGCGCCGGCGGCTCCTGGCCGCGGTGATCGCCGTCGTAGCGATCCTCGGCGCGGTCGCGCTCTTCGCGGGACTGGGACGCGACTCCGACATCTCGCCGAGCAGCAGCAGCGGCCGCAACGACCTGTGGCGCGTGGCGGTCCACATGTCCGCCGACCATCCGCTGCTCGGGGTCGGCCCCGGAGGCTTCGCGGCCGAGTCGGCCCGCTACTCGCGTGACATCGGGCCGATCGACCACGTGGAGATGCTCGTGGAGAAGCCGCAGAACGCCCACAACATCTGGCTGCAGCTGCTCGTGGAAACCGGCATCGTCGGGCTGGCGCTGCTGATCGCGGTGGTCGCCGTGTCCCTGCGGGCCGGTCGTCTCGCCGTGAAGCGCTTCAGGCGGGCCGGCAGGCAGGACCTCGTGGTCCTCGCCCAGTCGGTGACGATCGCGAGCCTGGCGCTGCTGGCCGCGGGGTCGTTCATCTCCAACTATGCGAACAGGCCGCTCTGGGTGCTGCTGGCGCTGGGGCCGATCATGCTCGGCGTCGCGACACGGGACTCCGTGGCGCGGCCGCGCTGGTGAGCGCCATGGCAGTGGAGAGCTCACGCCGCGTCCTCGTGCTCAGCCAGTTCTTCCCGCCGGAGCCGTACGCCGGCGCGAAGCGGATGGCGGCGATGGCGGGCGCCCTGGCCACCAGGCATCACGTAACGGTGGCCACGCTCAAGCCGGGCTATCCGAGCGCGGCCGACTACGCGCACCTGCCCGTGGCCGACCTCGACCGCGAATGCCGCTACGAGATCAGGCGGCGGGGCAGGCTGGAGCCCCATCGCGCCTCGGACGCGCACCGGGCGACGGCCGAGCTGCGAATGGCCACGCGCCTGGCCGGGCGCGGCGCTCGGCGATCGCTGCGACGTCGTGCTCACATCCTCGCCGAGCATGTTCCTCGGGCCCGCGGGCCTCGCGCTGGCAAGGCTCAGGGGGGCGCGCTTCGTCTGGGACGTGCGGGACATCACCTGGGACTACGCCGCCGAGGCGAGGACGAGCGCCGGGGTCTCGGGGTCGTCGATCGCGGCGCTCCGCAGGCTGATGTGGTCGATCGTTCCACGCGCGGACCTGGTGCTCGCGGCAACTCCCGGAATCGCCGCCACGCTGTCCGCGCAGCGGCCGGACGCGAGGGTCAGGACCGTTCCCAACGCCGTCGTGCCGGAGGATCTGCTGGCCCTGGCGCCTCCCGAACGCGGCAGGCTCGATCCGCCGCGCGTGACCTACGTGGGCCTGGTGGGGGACGCCCAGCGCCTGGCCGTGCTCCTCGCGGTCGCCGAGCGGATGCCGCAGGTGGCGTTCTCGGTGGTCGGCCGGGGGCCCGAGCGGGCCCAGCTCGAGGCCAGGGCGAGCGAGCGCGGTCTGCGGAACGTCGAGTTCGCCGCCCACGTGAACCCCTCGGGCCTGCTCGAGCACTACCGCGCCGCCGACATCCTGTTCGCGCAGGTGCGGAGCACCCCGACGCTCGACCAGACCGCGATGCCGTCGAAGCTCATGGAGTACATGGCGTCGGGAAGGCCGGTCATCTATGCCGGCAACGGCCACGCGGCCGCCGAGATCGAGCGCATCGGCTCCGGCCTCGCGGTCCCCCCGGAGGAGCCACAGGCCATCGAGACGGCGATCCAGGCGCTGCTCGGCGACCCGCGGCGCGCGGTCGCGCTCGGCGCGGCCGGCAGGGCCTACGCGCGCTCCCGGCGCGAGGAGCGCGTCCTCAGCACCGCGCTGCTCGCGGCGATCGAGGAGCTGGACTCGTGACCGAGCCTGCTCACGTCCTCCACGTCTGCGACTTCGCGGCCCCGTACGGGGGCTCGTTCATCCGGCAGCTCGAGCTCCTCGACGCTGAGCTGCGCCGCCGCGGGCGCGGGCGGTCGGCCTACGGGTTCCCGGAGGACGTGCGCGGAGCGGGCTGGTGCGAACGGCTGCGCGCGGGCGGCTCGACGGTGCACTTCCTCCCCCGGACCTCGCCGCGCGCGCCCGGACGCGCGAGCCGGGCCGTGGCGAGAGCTGTGGCCGAGACGGACTGCGGCATCGTGCACTCGCACTTCGGCACCTACGACCTTCCGGTGGTGATGGCGGCCCGGCGCCGGCCGGTGGTGTGGCATTACCGGACGGAGCTCGAGGAGCCGGTCGGCGAGCGCGGCCCGGCCAGGAGGCTCAAGGACTTCACGAAGTTCGGCGTGGCCGGTCGCCGCGTCGACAGGTTCGTGGCCGTGACGCAGGCGCTCGCGCGCGAGGCGGCCGCGCGGGGAGCGGGAGACCGCGCATGCGCGGTCGTAGCGGGCTGCGACACGGAGCGGTTCCGGCCGGATGCGCAGGCACGGCTGCGCGTACGCGAGGCGCTCGGCATCCCCGAGTCGAGTGTGGTGGTCCTCCACCTGGGCTGGCACTGGCGGCGCAAGGGAGGGGATCTCCTCGCCGCGGCCGCGCGCCGGCTGCTCGAGCGCGGCCACGAGGACCTCGTGTTCCTGTCGCTCGGGGCCCCCTTGGCGGAGGTGGTGCCGCCGGTGAGAAGCCTTGCGTTCACCGAGCGGGTGGAGGAGATCCATCAGGCGGCCGACGTCTTCGTGTCCGCGAGCCGCTCCGAGGGCTTCGGGAACGGCCTGGTGGAAGGACTTGCGAGCGGGTGCGTCGCGGTCGGCACGCTGGTGGAGGGCCAGCGGGAGATCTTCGAGGGACTGGCGGGCTGTCGCTCGGTGCCCGTCGAGGACCCCGTGGCGATCGCCGACGCTGTCGACTCCCTCCTCAGCCAGCGCGAGCGCTGGCCCGAGCTGGGCGAGAGCAATCGCGCGCACATCGTCCGGAACTACGAGCTGCGCGACTGGGCGCGCCGCATGGCCGACCTGTACGACGAGCTGCAGGCCCCACGATGACGCGCCCGGCTCGGGTCCTCACGATGATCGACAGCCTCCTCGCCGGAGGTGCCGAGCGCGTGGCGGTCGAGATCGCCTGCGGGCTCGACCGCAACCGCTTCACGCCGCATGTGCTCGTGACCCGTCACGGTGGGCCACTGGAGAGCACGCTCCGCGCGGCCGGCGTGGAGGTCACCGTGCTGGGCAGGACCGGGCGCGCATCCCCCGCCGCGCTCGCCCGTAGCTGGAAGCTCGCTCGGGAAACGGACCTGATCCACGCCCACAAGTTCCCGAGCTCCGCGTGGGCCGCTCTTCTCGCTCGCACCGCCCGCGTGCCGCTCGTGACGCACGACCACAACTGGAGCTCCGGCCACTCCCGGGGCCGGGCGATCGTCAACCGCACCTGGATCGCTCCCTCGGCGCACCGGATGCTGTGCGTGTCCGGGTCGGTGGCGCGAGCGCTCGCGGGCGAAGGCGTTCCTCCCCGCAAGATCGAGGTGGCCGAGAACGGCGTGGATCTCGAGACGCACGTCCCACGTGCGGAAGCGCGCCGGCGCCTCGGACTGAATGGCTCCGAGCTGGTGGTCGGGTCCGTGGCCGCCCTGCGCCCGGAGAAGGCGCACGAAGTGCTCCTCGAGGCGGTGGCGCTCCTGCGCGCCGGCGGCCGCCCGGTGCGGCTCTGTCTCGTGGGCTCCGGGCCGCGCGAGGCGGAGCTGCGAAGCCTCGCTTCCCGGCTCGGCATCGAGCCCGGGGTCGTGTGGGCGGGCCAGCGCCCCGATGCGCCGCGCCTCGTGACCGCGTTCGACGTCGCCGTGATCAGCTCGCGCTGGGAGGGCCTGCCGCTCGCCGCGCTCGAGGCGATGGCAGCCGAGGTGCCTCTGGTGGCCACGGCGGTCGGCGGCCTGCCAGAGCTCCTCTCGGGCGGCGCAGGCTTCCTCGTGGACTCCCCCGACCCGGGCCTGCTCGCCCGGTCGATCGCGGCGGCGCTCGACGATCCCGGCGAGGCGCGGGCGCGAGCGCGAAGCGGGCGGCTGCGCGTGGAGGAGCGACACGGGCTCGACCAGGCGATCCGCCGGGTGGAGGCGGCGTACGACGGCGCGCTTCGGGAGAACGTCGAGGCGCACGAACGGGGGTCCCGGGTGATGCGCATCGTGTTCGCCGCCTATCACGGCTCGGTCCACACTCGCCGGTGGGCTGATTTCTTCGCGCAGCGTGGCGACGAGGTTCACGTGGTCACCTGCGGCGACCGCGCGGACGAGCCCGGGGCCGCTTACGCGGTCCACGACGTCGGCCTGCCGCGACCGGGCAAGCCCGGCTACCTGGCGAAGATCGCGCCGGTCCGCCGGCTCATCAAGAGCCTGCGTCCCGACGTGGTCCACGCGCACTACGCGACCAGCTACGGACTGCTCGGCCTGGCGTCCGGCGTGCATCCCCTCGTGGTGAGCGCGCACGGCGACGACGTCCTGATCTCCCCCTCGAACCCGGTGATGCGCGCCCTCGTCAAGCGCGTGCTGCGCTCGGCCGACGTGATCACGGTGCCCGGCGAGCACGTGCGCGTGGCGGTCGAGGGTCTCCTCGACGGGTCGACCCGCGAGGTCCACAGCTTCCAGTACGGCGTCGAGACGGCCAGGCTGGCCGCGCTGGGGCGCGAGCTCCGCGACGCACCGGAGTCGCGTGCCACGACGAGGATCGCGAGCGTCCGGCCCCTGCTCGGCCTCTACCGGATCGACCTCCTGCTCCAGGGACTTGCCGAGCTGCGGCGGCGCGGGTTCGACCACGTGTGCGACGTGGTCGGCGAGGGCCCCGAGCGGGCACGGCTCGAGCGGTTGCGAGACCAGCTGGGCCTCACCGGCCGCGTGCACTTCCACGGCCAGCTTCCGGGCCACGCCGTCGAGCGGACACTGGGGCGCGCCCACGTCTACGTGAGCCTCGCGGAGAGCGACGGCACCTCGCTGGGTCTGCTCGAGGCGCTCTCGCTCGGCGCGGTCCCGGTGCTGAGCGACATTCCGGCCAACCGCGCCTGGGTGCGCCACGGGGAGACCGGGCTGCTGACCCGCTCGGACCCGGACTCCGTGGCGGACGCGATCCAGCGGGCGCGGGAGCTGTGCTCCGGCGATGCCCCGGCGCGCAACCTGCGGCTGGTGTCGGAGCGAGGGGACCGCGAGGCCAACCTGTCCGCCTGGGCCTGCTCGCTCGAGCGGCTCGTGGGCGCGTAGATCATGCTGCCCGCGCTCGCATTCGCACTGTTGCTGCTCTGCCTCTGGGTGTGGTTCCAGGTGCGCACGCCGCGGCGTGTCCGCTGGCACGAGGTCGAGCACCAGGGCATGGCCGCGCAGGTGGCGCCCGGGCTGGTGCTGCAGCACGATGACGGCAGCTCCGTGTGGGCGTCGCTCGGCTACTCGATCTATCGGAGCGTCTGCGGCGGCGACTTTCGACGCGTCGCGCGCATCCGGCCGCCCTTCGGGGAGGCGTGGGGCGGATACCTGCGCAGCCTGCGCCACCGCTTCGGCTATCAGGAGCTGATCGAGCTATGGCCGCTCGACGACGAGCGGCTGCTCGTGTTCGCCGGTGGATGGGTGCATCTGATGGAGCTGCCGGGCGGGCGCCAGCGGCGCACGCACCGGCTGCGCTGGTACGGCCGCGGGAAGGGCCGGGGGCTGATGACGTTCGGCCTGGCCGGAGCCGCCGACGGCAGCGTGTACTTCGCCGAGTACGTGACCGAGCCCGGTGACCGCTCCACCGGCATCTGGCGCAGCCGCGACTCGGGTGAGCGCTGGGAGCTCGCGTTCGAATTCGAGCCCGGGCAGGTGCGCCACATCCACACCGTGCACGCGGACGGCGACGGCTCCCTGTGGATCGGCACCGGCGACCGCGACGAGCAGTGCTTCGTCGGTCGCTCCGGCGACGGCGGAAGCAGCTTCGAGTGGATCGGGCAGGGCTCGCAGGTCAATCGCGCGTGCGTGTTCGTCGGCTTCGACGACGTGGTGCTGTGGCCCACCGACGCCGACTTCGAGCAGAACCACGTGGTGCGCTGGCAGCGCTGGACCGGCGAGGTGAGTGTGGACTCCGAGCTGCCCGACGTCACCTACTACGCCACGAGAGCCGATGGCGAGCGCGCGCTGCTGGGCCTTGCGCAGGGGGTGGCGCAGGCATGGGTCGCGTACAAGGACGGGAGCGCCGAGGCGTGGCTCGACTGGCCGGTGAGCGCCGTGCCACCCCGGCGGGGCCCGTCGCCGGGAGTGCGACTCGCGCGCGGCGACAGCCAAACCGGGGAGCACCTCCACCTGAACCCCCTTCGGACGACCGCGCACGAGGCGGCGATCTTCCGGTTCGCACGAACGGACCTGCCCGGATGAGCGCGGTCGTCGAGCAGCGCTCGGTCGTGCGCGACGCGGGGCACAACCTCGTTGCGCGCATCTTCGCGATGGCCTGCTCGAGCGTCACCGCCCTCGTCGTCGCAAGCTCGCTCGCGCGCGCCGAGTACGGCGCCTACGCCATCGCGGCGGGCATCGGCGCCGTGCTCGTGATGGGCCTCGACCTCGGGCTCACCTCGTCGATCGCCCGCTACATAGCGCAGGGGCGCGCGAGCACGCGACTGGTCGTGGCCGTCGCACTGGTGCGCCTGGCGATCATCGCGATCGCTGCCCTGCTCATCCTCGGCGGGCCCTCTGGCGACAGCGCCGTGGGCGACCTGATGCCGGCGCTCGCGCTGCTCGTGGTCGCTCAGAGCCTCATCGCCTTTCACTTCGGCGCGCTGCCCTCGCTGCGCCGCATCCGGCTGCTGCTGCTCGTCACCGTCCTGCAGCCGGCTGTCGAGCTGACGCTGGTGCTGCTCGTGCGCGCCCGCGACGGGGGAGCGGAGGAGATGCTGCTGGCGACCGCCGTGGCGGCGCTCGGAGTGTCGCTGCTCGCGTGGTTGCTGCTGCTCGCACCGGGACGTGCCGCGGCGCGGGAAGTGCCGGCTGCGCCACCGACCGAGAGGGCGACGCTGCGGATGGTGCGCGACTACGGGCTGCGGATCTTCGTCGTCTCGCTGCTGATTGCGCTCATCGGTCAGATCGACCAGTTCGTGATCGGCCTGTTCCACCCGCTCGCCGAGGTGGCGCCATACGCGCTGGCGATCAAGATCCAGGCGCTCGTCACAGCCCCGGCCATCACCGTCGCCGCGATCGTGGCCCCCCGTATCGCCGCAGCCGGCGCCGACGCCTTCCGCCTCTACTGCCAGTGGCTCGCGTTCCTCGCTCACGATCGCGCTCGGCGCCGTGGCGGTCCTGTCGGTGCTGTCGGTCGAGCTGTTCGGGGCGATCGGCGCGCAGTACCGCGGGGAGTCGGAGCTGCTCGTCGCGATGGGTCCGCTCCTGGTGCTGTCGGCGCTCGCGCCACTGCCGTCGATCGCGCTCAACCAGATCGGGCACGCGGGCGAGCGGTTGCGGGTGGCCGCGATCACGCTCGCGATCAACCTCGTGCTCGACTTGGCACTCGTGCCGTCACTCGGCGCTTGGGGCGCGGTCGTGGGCACGACCGTGGCGTTCACCTTCTACTTCGTTCGCCACCACCGCCTGCTGGACCGCGCGTTGCGCGAAGGGGTCGAGCAGCCCGGACTCCACGTCCGGGAGGTCGTCGTCCGCGCGATCCTCGTCGCGACCGGCGCTGCCCTGCTTGCAGCGGCGATCCGGGGGACCCTCGACGCTGCAGGCGCCCCGAGCGACATCGTTGTGCTGCTCGCGGCAGGCGGCCCCCCCGTGCTGCTCGTGGCGTGGTGGGCGAGCCGCATCGTGCTTGCGCGAGCCGGCCGGCGGCCTAGTGAGTAGGCCATGTTCAAAACGCTCCTCGTCGGCCTTGACGGATCGCACGACTCCGAGGCTGCCATCCCCGTCGCCGCCGACATCGCCGGGCGCTACGACGCGCTCGTCGTGCTCTGTCACGTCGAGGAGCGCGTCGTGGGGAAGGGCGGTCCCCAGCCGATCCGCGACGTGGAGACGATTCAGGCCGGCATCCAGGCGAGGGCGAAGGAGCTCTCGGACCAGGGGATCGCGACCTCCCAGATCGTCGCGATCGTCGCGGTCGCCGTGGGCAGCGTCACGGACCGCCTGCTCCATGTCTCGGAGCGCTGCGTGCTGGCCGTGCCCCCGCCGGAGTCCAAGTAGAGGGCCAGAACCCCGCTCAGGCGGGCTGGCCGTGCGCCCGGAGCGACCCTTCCAGCCACTGCTCGAGCTGCCAGGGGGTTGTGTTGCCCCACGTGTTGCCCCGCACAGCCCTGTCGGGGCTGCGGAATCATCCCATCGGGACGATGAGAGTCGCGACCTTGGAAAGGTACGGTCGCTCCATGTTCTCGCGTAAGCCCAGGTGGCCGGCGGTCGGCCCAACGCTCGACCTCGTGCAATGCGCCGGAGTTGGCCCCTCGACGGGTCCGCGGTCGCAGCACTTTCAGGAATGGAGACGTGCCGCGCAGGAGGCGGCGCGCACCTACAAGGAGTGGTCCGCCGCCAACTGGCATGACCGCCATCAGCTGTACTTCGCGTTCCTCGATGCGCTCTGGGTCAGCACGCCACGGCACGAGCGCCAGACCCCGAGGAGCGCAAGACCCTGGGGGCCGCCGCCCCGGAGCAAGCGTCCACACTCCTCGGCCCGTTCGTGCCTATGCCCGGCGGCGCCGGGACGATTTCCCGCTAGCGAGGGCTTGAATGGACTGGTCGCTTGCCATCGTCGCGCTCACGTTGCTCGGTGTAGCAGCGGTTTCGGGGCGGCTGCCGGGGACGCCGGTCACGGCGGCGATGCTGTTCGTCGTCGTCGGGTTGCTGGTCGGGCCCGAGGTGCTCGGCGAGATCGACACCGACAGCTCGAGTTCGACCGTGCGAGCGCTCGCAGAGGCCACCTTGGCGCTCGTGCTGTTCTGCGACGCCTCGCGCATCGATCTCGGGCAGCTTCGGCGGGAGGCCGGCGTGCCGCTACGCCTCCTGGGCATTGGCCTGCCGCTGACGATCGCGCTCGGGGCCATCGCGGCCGCCGGGATCTTCGGGCAATTGTCCTTGGAGGAGGCCGTGATCCTCGCGATCGTGCTGGCCCCAACCGACGCGGCACTCGGCCAGGCTGTCGTGACCGAACCGCGGGTCCCAAAGCGGATTCGTCAAGGGCTGAACGTCGAGAGCGGGCTCAACGACGGGATCTGCGTCCCACTGCTGTTCGCCGCAGTGGCCGTGGCCGACGTGGAGTCCGAGATCTCGGGCGGACGCAGCGCGAGCACCCTCCTGCTCGAAGAGATCGGCTACGGCGTCATCGGTGGCGCGGCAGCCGGCCTACTGATCGCGGCCATCGTCATCCACGCGAGTCGTCGAGATCTGATCGCTCCCCAGTGGCGCAACGTCATCCCCGCTGCCGGCGCGGCCCTCGCATACGGGATTGCTGTCGCGCTCCACGGGTCGGGCTTCATCGCCGCTTTCGTCGGGGGCATGGTGTTTCGCGCCGCGCTCAAGCGCGACCCTGAGGACCTCAACGAGCTAAGCGAGGAAGTGGGGAACGTGCTCAACGGCGTGACCTTCGTGCTCTTCGGGGCCATTCTGCTCGGGCCCGCCCTCAGCGAGCTGAGCTGGCAGCTCGCCCTGTACGCGGTCCTCAGTCTCACCCTCGTGCGGATGCTGCCGGTGGCGATCGCGATGATTGGATCGCGGGCCCGGGCGCCCACGGTCGGGTTCCTCGGCTGGTTCGGTCCGCGCGGCCTGGCCTCGATCGTGTTCGCGGTGATCGTGATCGAGGAGTCGCAACTCCCCCACGAGCACCTGATCGTGAATGCCATCTACGTCACGGTCGGACTCTCAGTGCTCGCGCACGGCCTGACCGCGGCACCACTCGCCGACCGCTACGGCCGCTGGTTCGAGCAGCACCCGCGCGACAAGGCGCCGCCGATGGAGAGCGCCCCGGCCGAGGTGACCCGCGCGCGGGGACCCACGGAGCCGGGATTCATTCTGTCGAGTCGATGATCAAGCGAGAGGCCACTGCGTCCCCCGGGTGGATTTCGTACATCGAAACCACGGTCTGACCTGTACCCCGGGTGGCAGGACGCTCACCGGGCAATGTTGCCCATCCGTTGCCCCACACCGATCGCCTCGCGCAGGCGACGCCCGCGATTTCGCTCTGCGTCTATCGTCCCCGGCGCTGCCCCGATAGCTCAGCTGGATAGAGCGACTCCCTCCTAAGGAGTAGGCCGCTGGTTCGAATCCAGCTCGGGGCACTCACAAGGGCGGTTGGGCCTTGCGGCGGTTGGTCGGGCGACTGTAGGGTCGCGCAGCTCGCCAATCGGCCGGTTGGCACGGACGTTTGCTGGCCCACATCGCTTGGAGCTCGCGTGAAGCGTCTGCTGCTCTCTCTGGTCCTCGTCCTCCTGGCCGCGGTGGTCTCAGCCTGCTCTGTAGGCCAGGTCGATTCCTTCGACGACGTCGGCCCGCTCGGGGCGGACGTGAGCGGACGCGTCGCGAGCAGTGACCCCGGCAGCCTCGAGCTGATGCTGATCGCCAAGGCGGGTGGGACACCGACCCCGGACGACAACGACATCGTCAGCACCACCGACCAGAACGTCTGGACGCACGCGGCCAGTGGGTGCTTGTCGGTCTCGCCGACGCCCCGCAGCCCGTCCGTCTACGTCAGCAACTTCGGCGAGAGCGTCTCGCAGTACGGGGTCGGCGCGGGCGGGCTGTTGGAGCCACTGTCGCCGGCATTGGTCACCGGCGGCGACGCGCCGTTCGCGGTGGCGGTGAGCCCTGACGGGGCCTCGGTCTACGTCGCCGACCAAAACGACGACAACGTCGCCCAGTACGACGTCGGCGCCGGCGGGGCGCTGACACCGAAGACCCCGGCCACCGTCACCGCGGGCAACGGCGCGAACTGGGTGGCGGTCAGCCCCGACGGCGGCTCGGTCTACATCACCAATCGGTTCGACGGGAACGTCTCCCAATACGACGTCGGCGCCGGCGGGGCGCTGACACCGAAGACCCCGGCCACCGTCACCACGGGCGGCGGCCCGAACGGTGTGGCGGTCAGCCCCGACGGCGATTCGGTCTACGTCGCCAACCTCTTCGACTCCACCGTCTCCCAATACGACGTCGGCGCCGGCGGGGCGCTGACACCGAAGACCCCGGCCACCGTCACCACCGGTCCCGGCGCGGGCGCATACGCGGTGGCGGTCAGCCCCGACGGCGACTCGGTCTACGTCACCAACTACTTCGACGCCAGCGTCTCCCAATACGACGTCGGCGCCGGCGGGGCGCTGACGCCCAAGGACCCGGCAACCGTCGCCAGCGGGAGCACCCCGGGCGCGGTGGCGGTCAGCCCCGACGGCGATTCGGTCTACGTCCCCAACCTGGACGACTTCAACGTCTCCCAATACGACGTCGGCGCCGACGGGGCGCTGACGCCCAAGACCCCGG
This sequence comes from uncultured Thermoleophilaceae bacterium, assembly GCA_963764665.1. GTDB lineage: Bacteria > Actinomycetota > Thermoleophilia > Solirubrobacterales > Thermoleophilaceae > JACVRW01. The sequence continues at coordinate 12,694 of CAVXTL010000021.1, forward strand.
CCACCGTCGCCGCGGGCACAGTCCCGAGAGGGGTGGCGGTCAGCCCCGACGGGGGCTCGGTCTACGTCGTCAGCCAGAACGACGACAACGTCCGCCAGTACGACGTCGGCGCCGACGGGGCGCTGACGCCCAAGACCCCGGCCACCGTCGCCGCGGGCGGCACCCCGAGCGCGATCGCGGTCAGCCCGGCGCCGAGAACGTTCGACGTCATCGCCGAGCTCGGCGCCAGCGCGTCGCCTCAGTGCCTCTCCCAGGACTACACCCTGCAGCCCGGCACCCAGTACGGCGTCCGGCTCTGCGCCCGCGACGCCGGCCACACGCGTTGGAACTGCGGCGGCAACCGGATCTTTACGACCGCCCCGTTGTAGGAAACATATTGCTTTCCGGTAATATGAGACCGGATGAGCGCATACGGCGCACTGGCCGAGCCACATCGCAGGCAGATTCTCGACCTGCTGCGGGACGGGGAGCGACCCGCTGGAGAGCTGGTGAAGCACCTTGCGTTGAGTCAGCCAGGAGTTTCGAAGCACCTGAAGGTGTTGCGCGAGGCCGGGCTCGTGACAGTGCGAGCTGATGGCAAGCGGCGTCTGTACACGCTCCGAGCCGAACCCCTCGCCGAGATCGACTCGTGGCTGGCGCACTACCGCGCATTCTGGTCAGAGCGCCTCGACGACCTGCAACGACACCTGGAGGACAACCCATGATGGACGGAACCCTGGAGACGATCGACGGTCGCCCCGCGCTGCGGTTCGAGCGCCGCCTCGCTCACTCGTCGAGCGAGTGTGGCGTGCCGTCAGCGAGCCCGCGGAGCTCGAGCTTTGGTTTCCTGCCGCGGCCGACTGGACCCCTGCTGCCGGCGAGACCCTCGAGGTCAGCGGGATGACCGGGGAGGTGACCGAGGTCGACGCACCGCACCACCTCGCATGGACCTTCAACGGCGAGCGATACAGCTTCGAGTTGTCAGCCCAGGAGGGTGGCTGTCTGCTCGTCTTCACTCACGTCTTCGACGATCGCACACGGGCCGCTCAGACCGCTGCGGGCTGGGAGACCTACTTCTCGCGGCTTGAGCCTCACCTCGCCGGGGGCTCCCTCTCCGAGAGAGGAGGCACACGAGCCCTGGGAAGAAGCCCACGAGCGCTACGTGGAGCGCTTCGGGGTCGATCCCACACCGGGCCGCCGCTTCGCCGCAGCCTTGCGCGCCGGCCGGTGACAGATAGCCTGGCGCGGGCGCCGGGGGCCTCTACCCCGGCGTCGCGGGGCGGGCCGCTAACGCGGCGCCGCCCCACTTCGCTCCAGACCTTCCGGAAAAGAAAAGGCCGCCGGCGTCGTGGGGGCGGAATCGCCGGCGGCTCGTGCCTTGTACCCGGCGCCGGCGCAAGCCATGCGTCTGCAACAAAGCGCTCAGGCGGGGTACCTCGGTCAGGCTGGAGCGGGCAACGCCCCGAACTGCACCAGCAACCCGAGCATGTCGGCCTGCGACCAGCGCTCCACGAGCTTCCGGTCGCGGAAGCGGAGGATCGTGATGCCGTTGATCTCGATCTCGCGGCCCGTGCGGGGCACCCCTAGGAACTCGCCCTCGTGGCGGCCTCTCATCACGAAGCGTGCGACCACGTCGTCACCGTCGGCGAGCGTGTGAAGCAATGCGATCTGCCCACCCGGAAAGGCCTCGAAGTGCGCCCGGTAGAAGGCCCGCACCTCCTCCTTGCCCATCGGCTCGGGCGAGTATCCGTGCAGCCGGACGTCATCGCGGTACATCGTCAGGTAGCCCTCGAGGTCGCCCTTGTTCCAGTCTGCGATCGCCTCCTCGAGGCGGGCCACGTTCGCGTTTGCCATCGCTCCTCCGGCGTAGGATTTATACTCCTAGTTGGAGTATAAATGGCGACGAATCCCCAGGTCAAGCTCTCCACCACCTCCTACGCGATCCTTGGTCAGCTCGCCTGGGGGGAGGTGTCCACCTACGAGCTCACCAAGGCGATGCGGCGCAACCTGCGCTTCTTCTGGCCGCGAGCCGAGGCGCGCATATATGACGAGGCCAAGCGACTTGCCGAGGCGGGCCTGGCCACCGCCTCCCGCGGCCACACCGGCCGGCGCCGGCGTACGGTCTACGCGATCACGCCTGCCGGTCGGCACGCCCTACAGGCGTGGCTCGGTACCCCGCCGGAGCCCGTCTCGCTCGAGCACGGCCCACTGCTGCGTGTCTTCCTCGGCCGCGAGGGAGACCCGAGCAACGTGCTCGAGGCCATCGCGGCGGCGCGTGAGCAGGCGGAGGCGATGCTCGCGGTCGGGACTCCTCTGGGGCACGAGTATCTGGAGCGCCGCCACCCCCGGCAGGACGAGGTCCACCTACGGGCTCTCAGCTTCGACTACCTCTACGGCTGGGCACTGTTCACGCGCGATTGGGCGGATCGCGCTCAGGCGGAGGTGACGCGCTGGAAGGACACCGCGCCAGACGCCGGCAAGGAGCGGCGCGCGCTCGCTCGGATCCGGGCTCGGCTCAACGGGCGCTAGCGCCGAACGTACGCAGCGGACTGCCTGCGGACCAGGTCCACCAGGTCGCCGAGCGCGATGTTGGCGTCGGTCAGGTGGAGGCCCCAGGTGGGGGCCGGCGAGGCCTTGAACACCGGCGCCCCCTTGCGGGCCGTGGCCTGGAGCACGCTGGCGCCGCCGGCCGTGGAGCAGCGGGCGCTGTACGCGCCGGGACGCTCGGCCCACGGAGTCGGAGGGCTCGGGAGGTCCACGCCCATGAGCGTGATCCCCAGAGCGATCGCGGTGCCGGGCGCGAACGGCGCGCTCGGGTTGATGGACGTGATCGGGGCCGAGCCGCCGCCCAGCGCCGCCGGGTTGGTGCAGAGCACCTGGAGCTTCGGGTCACCCGTCCGCCCGAACACCGCGTCCTCCGGCGGCGTCGCGTTGAACGCCGAGAACGCGATCACACAGCCGAGCTGGCGCTTGGAGCGGCAGGCCCGGATGTGCTTGAAGTCCCCGCCCACGTCCCCGCCCTTCCTGACCGTCACGTTCCCGCCGAGCAGGATCGCGGAGACGAGCTTGCGGCGCACCTTCGGCTTGGGATCGACCTCCTCGCGGACCATCCGGCGAAGCACGAAGGTCCCCTGCGAGTGGCCCATGATCACCACGCCGCGGCCCTTGTTGAACTTGCGCAGATACGTGCGCCAGGCGCTGCGCACGTCGCTGTATGCGCGCTCCGCCTCGGCGGAGGTCCCACGGATCCCGCCGAGGCCCGCGACGGTGGCCTGCCGGTACACGGGCGCGAAGACGCGGCAGTGCTGGGAGTAGCGGGCCGCCTGATAGAGGGCGATCGAGCGAATCTCCGGGTCGATGGCGCGCGTGGCGAACGGCGTCGGCTGGTCGCTGACCGTCGGGTAGACGTAGAAGCAGTCGATCTTCGCCGGCCTGTCCGCCTTCGGCGTGCTCACGCGCAGCTTCTTGCCCGACGGCGAGAAGTAGGTGGTCTTCAGCCCCGGAGTGCACGGGTTGTCCTTCTTGCCCGGCTTGCACAGCCAGACCGTCTTGGCCGCCGCCGTGCCGGCGGAACCGGTCAGGCAGACGGCCAGCGCGGCCGCGAGCAGGAGGAGAAGGCGGGACGGGCGGCTCACGCGACGCCGACCCTACCAATGCGACACCCCGGCGAGGCTCAGCCACAGCCAGGGGCTATCGGCTAGGTTCGCCGCCCGTGAACCCGCCCGCCCCCCTGTTGTCGGTGCTCGCCCGCTACCCGCAGATCTCGGAGACCTTCGTGGAGGGCGAGCTGCGCGAGCTCGTGGCACGCGGCCTGCCCGTGGAGGTGGTGGCTCTCGCTCCGGGACACGCCGATCCCGAGCGGCCCCCGGTGGCGCCGGTGGACTACCCCTCGGACCACTCGGCTGGAGAGCGCCTCCGCGCCGCGCTGAGCGTCGCCCGCCGCCAGCCGGGGGACACGGGCGCCTACCTGGCCCGCGAGCGCTCGTGGCCGCCACCGAACGGTCGCCGGCGGCTGCGAGGTCTGACGCGTATCGCGGCCTGGGTGCCACACGCGCGCCGCGCGCGCCACCTGCACGCCCACTTCGCCACCGAGCCCACCGACATCGCCCGGATCCTCGCGCGCCTGGCCGACCGCTCCTACAGCTTCGCCGGCCACGCCTGGGACGTGTTCCAGAATCCCGAGGCGCTCCGCCGGAACCTGGACGGCGCGAAGTTCATGGTCACCGACTGCGAGTACAACCGCCGGCACATCGTGGAGGTCGTGCCCGAGCACGCGGACAAGGTCTCCGTGCTGATCCTCGGCACCGACCTCGAGCGCTTCCGTCGCCAAAGCCCGTACCTCGCCGATGGCCCCGTGGTGGCGGTGGGACGGCTCGTGCCGAAGAAGGGCTTCGCCGACCTGATCGCGGCCGCCGCTCGGCCGGAGGCAGGGTTGGACGGCCGCGAGGTGATGATCGTGGGCGAGGGGCCCGAGCGGCCGGCGCTCGAGCGCCAGATCGCCGCGAGCGGGGCACCGGTGCGGCTGCTGGGAGCGCAGGGCAACGACTCGATCCGCGACCTGCTCGAGCACGCCTCGCTGGGCGTGCTCCCCTGCGTGGTCGCGCCCGACGGCGACCGCGACTCCATGCCCGTGGCCCTGAAGGAGGCCATGGCGCTCGAGCTGCCCGTGGTGGGCACGCGCGAGGTTGGCCTGCCCGAGCTGATCGACTCCGACCGCGGCCGGCTGGTGCCGCCCGCCGATCCCCCGGCCCTGGCCCTGGCCCTGGGCGAGCTGCTCGGGATGGGAGCCGGCGACCGCGTGGCCATGGGCCGCGCGGGCAGGGCTTTCGTCGAGGTGCACTGCGACCAGCGCCGGCAGGCGGAGCGCCTGCTGGAGCTGATCGAGCGGCCGGAGGGCTAGCGCGCTACGCCGAAGTTGAGGACGTAGGTGGCGCCCGTGGGATACGAGGCGTGCACCGGTGTTCGCGGCGCCACCCAGAGACCCACCTCGCGGAACTGCGTGCCGAGCATGTTCCGGCGGTGGGGCGGGCTGTGCATCAGCGCCCGCACCCGGTCCCTGGGCGCGGAGAACGGACCCGCTCCCCACACGAGGTTCTCGCCGATGTACCAGCGGCGCACGTTGGTCATGTAGCCGGCCGCCCGGATCCGGTCGGCGGGGGCGCTGCCGGCAAGCGACATGTGCGCGAAGTAGCGGTTGTTGACCATGTCGGCGGCGTGCCAGCGAGCCGCCTTGCGCAGGCGCGGATCCACCTTGAGCCTTCCGAGCCCGTGCCGGGCGCGCTCACGGTTGAGGAGGCAGAGCGTGGCCAGGCGCAGCTTCTTGGCCGTCGTTTGGCTGGCCTGAGCAGAGCCGTAGCCGCACGAGCCGGCCAGCGCGGGCGCGGCCGGTACGAGAAGGGCGGCGGTCGTGAGGACCAGGGCAATGGGGAACTTCTTGCGTGGGCGTCGCATGCATTCCGGATCGCCGGACGCTCAGCGGGCGTTCAGCACCGCACTGGAACGCTGCAGCTTTGAGCCGCTTAGTTGTGCGTAGCGGCGCAACGGCCGGCCGGAGGGCCCTCACGAGCCCCTGCCTGCACGGAATGGCCCGCCCGATCGGGGGTCTAGCGGTCCGGGCGCTGCGGATACACGTCGTCGATCGTGGTGAGCGCCAAATACGGAGCGCCGCCCGAAGCCTCGTGAATGGCCGCCTCTCCGCCCGCGAGCCGGTCGAGAACGCTGACCACGCCCACGATCTGGAGGCCCTCCTCCCGCACCCGCTCGATCGCCTGGACGGTCGACCCACCCGTGGTGACCACGTCCTCCACGATCAGGCAGCGCTCGCCCGCATCTAGCGGCGGACCCTCGATCCAGCGCTGCAGGCCGTGCTGCTTGCGGTCCTTGCGGACGAAGAAGACCTTGACCTGCGCTCCGGCGGCGAGCGCGGAGCAGGCCACCGGGTCGGCGCCCATCGTCATCCCGCCCACGGCGGTGGCGCCCGTGTCCTCCGCAGCCCCGCGCACGAGCTCTCCGAGCGCGCGGAAGCCCTCGGGGCGGAGGATCGCTCGCTTGGCGTCCACGTAGTACTGCGCGGTGAGCCCGCTCGTAAGCGTGACCTCGCCGATCACGAGCGCATGCTCCTGCAGCTCGCCCACGAGCCGGGCGCGGGCGTCAGTCATGCATGCAGCCGGTCGGCCCAGGGGTCAGGTTCCGCATGGCGGCTGCCGATGGTAACCGCGATGGGATCCTTGATCCGCTGGATTGCGATTCTTGCGTCGGTCATCGTGGCCCTTGGCTTCCTCGCCTTTGCTGTGGACGAGATGGACCGCGGCTCCAAGGAGCAGCAGAACGAGCTGGCCCAGGGGCTGAAGGACCTGGACCCTGAGGACGCCGCCACCATCGGAGCGCCCGACCCGTCTCCCCAGGAGGAACGCGCCCGCGAGCGCGCGCACGGCCCGGTGCGCGAGGCGATCGACGACGTGAACGACGTGCTGCTGGCTCCGTTCGCCGGCCTGGTCGAGTCGGACAACGCCTGGGTCAACCACGGCGTTCCCTCGCTGCTGGCCCTGCTGGTCTACGGACTCGGCCTGGGCACGCTCGCCAACATGTGGCCCAAGGGCCGCGAGCAGGGCGGCGACTGGCGCACCGCCTAGCTACGGCTATTCGTAGACGTAGATCGGGTCGCCGATGTCGACCCACTCGAAGATCTGCAGCGCATTCGGGATCGGCACCCGCAGGCAGCCGTGGCTGGCCGGGTAGTTCGGCACCGACGCGTAGCCGTGGATGGCGTACCCGCGGATGAAGTAGCTCGAGTGCACCATCCCCTTGGCGTTCGTCCCCGGCGTCTGCAGATAGAAGTTGAACTTGCCGAAGACGGTGGGCGTGGCCGGCGCGCCCGACGAGGAGTGGTAGATGCGGTACGGGCGCCCGCCCTTGGCCAGGACGAGCACCTGCCTCGACCAGTCGTACTCCACGTGCTTGCCCTTCTTGCCGGCCTTCGGGTACCGGAGCCGGTAGGCCCCGTGGCCGCGGAACAACTTGTGGTAGACGGCGGTGGTCGCGTATCCGGTCCTGTCCATTCCGTTCGTCTTCTGGAACGCGGTGACCGCCCTCGCCGTGGCGTCGTCGTAGTAGCCGGTGACCGGGGTGGCGAAGTGCAGCGAGGCGAGCGCGCGCTGGAGGAGGAGCACGTGGGCTCCGCGTGCGCCCATTCCGGCCTGCCAGTTGACCACCTGGATCGTGCGGTCCTTGGCGCGGAAGGCGAGCTGCTGCGGGCTGGCGGCGTGCTTGACCACGAGCCTGAGCTTGCCCGGGTTGCCGACCTGGAACCGGAACGTGAACCTGCCCCCCGCCCGGACCGGGCGCCGCACGCGCTTGCTCTGCTTGCCCTTCCGCACCACCTGGAGCGTCAGAACCTGGCCCGCCACGAACGGCCGCGCGCGGCCGCGCAGCACGACGGTCTGGCCGGGTGCGAAGTAACGCGTCTTCTTGGTCGCCAGGCCGCCTGTCACGCCGAAGGAGGCGGATCCGGCCACGGGAACCGGCGCGGGCGGCGGAGGCACGGGAGGTGCCGGGACCGGCGGCGTGGGTGTCTGCGCCACAGCCGCGGGAGCGGCCGCGAGCACGGCGACGCCGATCGAAAGGGCCAGGCGAGCGGTCATTCGACGCGAAACTATGGCAGGAGCGGCAGAAATCAACGGCGATCCGTGCTCACCGCAGCGCCGGCTCCGGGGCCGACAGGCGCGGAAGCAGCATGCACGCGATCAGCATCAGCGGCCCGAGCACGGCGGAGACCTCCCAGCCGTCCGCCTGCGCCCCGTATGCGATCGAGTTGTTGATCGAGTGCATGGCGATGACCGGGTAGAGCGAGCCGGTCTTCTCGTAGACGAGGCAGAAGATGAAGCCGAGCAGCGCCAGCGGCGGGAGGATGAGCAGCGCGTCGGAGCCGGAGAAGTCGAAGTGGATGATGCCGAACACCGCGCCGTCGATGGCGGCGGCGGCCAGCGGCACGAAGCGCGAGCGCAGGGCCTTGTAGAAGAAGCCGCGGAAGAAGAACTCCTCCGCGAAGGGCGCTACGCACACGATCATCACTCCGGCGGCTATGAGCCCGAACGTGCCCTGGCCGCTGCCGAGGTCCTCGGCCACGGTCTGCTCGGCGTCCGGCTGGACCGCCACCGAGTAGATCGCGGCGAGGAAGTAGAACGAGAACATGCCGAGCGCGGTCCACCCGACCGCCGGCCAGAACCTGGTCCTGCGGAGGCCGAAGTGCCACGCCTTCGGCTTCCGCGTGAACGAGGCGAACAGCACCGCGGTGCCCACGAAGATGCAGCTCTGGATCAGCGTCGCCACGATCGTGAACGTGGGGTCGTCCTCCGCCGCGCCCTCCTCCAACCCGGTGGTGAACACCGACACGATCCCCACGGCGATGAGGGTCGCGCTCAGCGCCACCAGGAACCCGACCGCGGAGTACCACGGGGGCCAGCGCGGCGCCGCGCCCTCCGGAAGCTCCGGCGGGTCGGGCGGGCGCTGGACGGGTGCGACGGTCATCGGCCCTCAGACTAGGGAGACGAGGTCGGCGAGCGACCGCACCGTGGGTATTTCCGGGGGTTGCGATCCGCCTCGGTCCACGAGCACGGCACGCACGCCCGCCGCGCGGGCGCCCGCCAGGTCGTTCTCAGGAGAGTCGCCCACGTGGAGCGCGTGCTCGGGCCCGACTCCGGCCAGCTCGAGCGCGCGCCTGAACGGAGCCGGATCGGGCTTCGCGGCGCCCACGACGGCCGAGGACACCACGCGGTCCACCAGGTCGAGCAGGCCGGTGGGGCGCAGCCACTCGGGGAGGGAGCAGTCCCAGTTGCTCACCACAACCAGCACGTGGCCATCGTCCCGCAGCCGTCGCAGCGCCGGGGCGGCGTCTGGGAAGGGCGTGAACTCGAGCGCGGCCAGCATCACCCTGCGGGCGGTGGCATGATCGAGCTCCGGGAGCGCGAGCCCCTCCCGCAGCGCGTCGGCGCAGCGGTCACGCAGGTCGTCGAGCGCCACGGGATCGGAGCCCTCGAGGTGATGCTCCAGGTAGTAGGCGATCTCGGCGCCGAACCCGGCGCCCGCGCGCTCCTCGTCCACGTGGAAGCCCGCCTCGGCGAGCAGCCGTCGCAGCCGCGGCGCGGGCGGCTGAAGCTCCACGAGCGTGCCAAGCGCGTCGAGCAGGACCGCCCGCCGGCTCACGCGATGAAGTGCCAGGTCGCGTACTGGGCCGTGAACAGGCCGAGCCCGATGGCCGAGAGGGCCACCACCGTGTCGGTGCTCCGGCGCTCCTCGCACACGAGGGCCAGCCACATGAAGATCGGGAACAGCACCGCGAGGAAGCGTGGCAGCGACATGAGCGGCTGAGGGCCCACCGGGAACGAGAGCGGAAGCACCAGCGCCGCCACCACGTAGGCCCCATAGGCCTTCGGCAGCCGGCGCCAGACGCCTACCGAGGCCACGACCGCGAACACGAGGAAGCCGAGGAGCATGATGTTGATCGCGGCCACCCGGTACGGGTCGCCACCCGCCTCGTCGAAGTACACGTGCGAGCGCTGGCCCGAGCCCAGCTGGCGCGCGCCGTCGATCGCCGCGCGCAGGCCGTCCCAGGCCCCGACGAACGGCCCCGCGAAGTCACGCGACCAGGCGTCCTGCACCTCGAGGAAGCGCAGGGCGTCGCCCTCGCTGAGCCCGAGGAAGAGGGCGTATGCCGCCGTTCCGAGCGGGGCGAGCGCAAGCCAGGCGGCGTCGCGGGCCCGGCGCGGCCGCGAGCTCCACCAGAACAGCGCGAGCGGGAGCAGCAGCACCAGGCCCGCGCTGCGGGTGGCCGACGCCGCGGCCGCGCAGGCGCCGGCGGCCGCCCAGCGCCCCGTCCGGGCCGCGTAGAAAGCGCCGACCGAGACCAGCAGGAAGAGGCTCTCCGAGTAGGGCGCCCCGAAGAAGAGCGCCCCGGGGAAGACCGCCAGCAGGAGCAGCGTGGAGGGGGCCAGCTCGCGCCCGAGCTCGAGCGCCACCAGCCGATGGAGCAGCACCAGCGCCGCAAGGAAGGCGGCCAGCGAGACGAGGTAGGCGGCGATCAACAGCGCGCCGTCGGAGCCGCCGCCGAGCTCGGAGAGACCGCGTGCCAGCAGGGGGTAGAGCGGGAAGAACGCGGCGCGCACCTCGCTGTCCGCGTATCCCGAGCCGGCGATGCGGAGGTACCAGACGCTGTCCCAGCGAGCCAGCGGCGACAGCAGCGTGTCGCCCAGGCCCCCGAGCGGATGCGTGAGCGCCGGCTCGTCGAACTTCTGGGCGTTCTCCGCCGCCAGCCCGCCTGTCGCAGGGCCGAACGAGAGCGCGGCGAACACAGCCACGAGCACCACCGCCGCACGCGTGGCCGCGAAAACCCGCCATGCCGCGCGGAAACCCTCGGGGTCAACCGTCATGCCGGGCATCGATTTCTACACCGCCTCGTTCGCAGAGGACCACCGCGCGGAGCTCATCGCGGTGGGCATCCTCGTGCTCGCGTTCGTGACCGCCGAGCTGGTGGACCGCGCGCTGTCGCGCCGCGGGGAGCGCCTGAGCGTGGCCGTGGCCGGCGGCGAGCTGTCGCCGGTGGCCACCACACGGCTGCGGTTGGTGCGGAGGCTCATCTTCGCCGGCATCATCGTGATCGGCATCGCGCTGGCGCTCGGACAGTTCGAGTCGGCGCGACGCCTGGCCACCGGAATCCTTGCGTCCTCGGCCGTCGTCGGACTCGTGGTGGGCTTCGCGGCGCGCGCCACCCTCGCCAACGCGATCGCCGGGATCCTCCTCGCGATCACCCAGCCGATACGGATCGGCGACCTCGTGACCTTCGAGGAGCAGACCGGCGAGGTGGAGGACGTGCAGCTCAGCTACACCTACCTCCGCCTCGACGACGGCAGCCGCCTGGTGGTGCCCAACGAGCGGCTGGCTCAGGGCGCCGTGGAGAACCACACGGTGGTGGACCCGCGTATTCAGATCGAGGTGTCGGTATGGATCCCACCCGGCGCGGACGCGGACCGCGCAATCGAGCTGATCGCCTCGGAGGAGGAGGGGGTGAGCGCCGGCGTGGCGGAGGTGGAACGCGACGGCGTGCGGCTCAGCGCCACCACCTGGGCGGACGCCCCCGGGGAGCGGGGCCGGAGGGCCTCGGAGCTGCGCGCACTCTGGCTTCGCCGGCTCCGAGAGCACGGTCTATCCTCCGCAGGGGCCTCCTGAAGCCGGTTCTCGAGCGCCCGAGACTCCGATGAGCCATCGCCAGCGACAGTCGAGGAGACGTCGGCGGCGCGGCGGCGGCCGCAACAAGGCCCTGCTCGCGGTCGGCGTGCTCGCCATCACCTGCACCATCGCGGTGCTCTCGCTCGCCGGCTACGTGCTGGCGATCGCCGCCACCGCGCCCGACCTCGACGAGCTCAAGCCCACCGACAAGGGGGAGAGCTCCGTGATCTTCGCCGCCGACGGCTCGCGGCTCGGGTACGTGCAGGCGGACGTGGTCCGCACCGTGATCCCCTGGAGCAGGATCCCCACCGTGCTCCGCCGGGCCACCGTGGCCATCGAGGACGAGCGCTTCTACAAGCACAAGGGCGTGGACTACAACGCGATCGTGCGCGCCGGGGTCCGCAACCTTGAGTCGGGCGAGAACCTCCAGGGTGGTTCCACCATCACGCAGCAGCTGGTGCGAGCGCTCTACATCAAGGACCCGCAGCGGAACCTGCCGCGCAAGATCCGCGAGGCCAAGCTCGCCTCGGAGCTTGAGGACGAGCACTCGAAGACCTGGATCCTCCACCACTACCTGAACGACATCCCGTACGGCACCGTCGGCGGGCGCACGGCGATCGGGATCGAGGCCGCAGCGGTGGTCTTCTTCTCCAAGCACGCCAAGGAACTGACCTTGCCCGAGGCCGCCACCCTCGCCGGCCTGCCCCAGGCGCCCTCCCAGTACAACCCGTTCCGCAACCCCACGGCCGCGCTCGAGCGGCGCAACGAGGTGCTCGAGCGAATGGCGGAGAACGGCTTCATCTCCCACGGCGAGGCGGACGCCGCCGCGCAGAGCCCGCTCGGCGTGAAGCACGGCACGCGCTACAGCACCCGGCGCGAGCCGTACTTCTTCGACTTCGTCCAGGAGCAGCTGATCCAGAAGTACGGCGTGGGCGTGTTCAGGCGCGGGGGCCTGAAGATCCACACCACGATCAACCCCTCGCTCCAGGAGGCGGCGCGGCAGGCGATCGCCGGGCAGCTGCCGTATCCGGACGACCCGTCGTCGGCGATCGTGTCGATCGACCCGTCGAACGGCTACATCCGCGCCATGGCGTCGAGCGGCGCGTACAAGGACCAGGAGTTCAACCTGGCCGCGCAGGGCCACCGCCAGCCGGGCTCCGCCTTCAAGACGATGGTGCTGACCACGGCCATCCGCAAGGGCGTGGACCCGAACCGCACGACCTACGTGTCGAAGGCGCTGTCGCTCGACGTGGGCGACGGCTCGCCGCCGTGGGACGTCAAGACCTACGACGGGAGCTACCGCGGCACGATGAGCCTCACCCAGGCCACGCTCTCCTCCGACAACACCGTCTACGCGCAGCTGATCCTCGACCTGGGCGCCAAGGCGGTGCGCGAGACCGCCGAGCTGATGGGCATCACCACGAAGCTCGACGCCTATCCGGCGGAGGGCCTCGGCGGCCTGCGGCGCGGCGTGTCGCCGCTCGAGATGGCGAACGCGTACGCCACGCTGGCGTCAGGCGGCATTCGCAACGAGCCCAAGGCGATCACCAAGGTCGTGTTCCCGGACGGCAAGTCCGACGACCTCGGCGAGCCCAAGCGCGAGCGCGCGTTCTCCGACGGCGTGGCCTACGAGGTCACCAAGATCCTCCAGCAGAACGTGCTCGGCGGCACCGGCACGGCCGCCCAGATCGGCTGTCCCACGGCCGGCAAGACGGGCACCACCGACAACTTCAACGACGCCTGGTTCGTGGGCTACACGCCGCACCTGTCCTCGTCGGTGTGGGTGGGCTACCCGAACGCCCTGGTCGAGATGCGCAGCGTGCACGGCATCAGCGTGGCCGGCGGAACCTTCCCGGCCTCGATCTGGCACGACTACATGATGGTCGCCCACGGTGACGACTGCGATTCGTTCGAGCTACCCACCGAGCCCGCCACGTTCTCGCCCTTCTTCGGGAAGTACGCGAGCACGGGCAAGACCGGGACCTACTACTACGGCGACGACGACGATGAGGCCGAGGACGACGAGGACACGGGCGACAACTCCGCGGGCGGCCAGGACTACAAGGGCTACGACCCGCGCCTCTACGAGGCTCCGCCCCAGGGAGCGCCCGACACCGGCGGTCCCACGCCCGACGAGGGAGGGGGCGCCAGCCCCCAGGACGAGCCGCTGCAGGGTCCGGGCTAGCGCGCCGGCGGCTGGACCGGCGCCTTGGCGCTGACGCCTGACCCGGCCTTGTCCACAGACTCGGCCTTGTCCACCGAACTGGCCTTGTCCATCGCCACGACGATGGCCACGTAGGCAAGCTCGATAGCGGTCTGGAAGATGCGGAAGCCCACGGCGATCGCCGTGGCCACGGTGTCGTCGAGCACCGCGGACATCGCCACGGCGAGCGCGGCGTCCCGGGTGCCGAGCCCGCTCGGCACGACGAAGGTGAGCACGGCCACGCAGAACGCCACCGGGTAGGCGGCGGCCACGTACGGGAAGTCGGAGCCCGAGAGCGGCACCAGCGCCTTGGCGAACGCGTACAGGCCGATGCCGATCACGGCCCAGCAGCCGATGTACATCAGCGAGAACTTCAGGACCTGCGGGAACGAGAGCACCTGAGGCAGCGGCTCGCGTCCGAGCTTGCGCAGGCCGAAGTTGGCGAGGGGGGCGAACACGCGCGGGTGGAGGAACGTGAGCACGATCGGGATCAGCAGGAGCACGGCGTAGCGCGCCGGCTGGTCGTCCAGGTCGGGCAGCTGGATCACGAAGTACGCGCCGACCATCACGGCGGTGCCGAAGCCGAGCACCAGCTCGTACGCGATGCTCGCCAGCGTGACCCGCTTGGGCACGCCCTCCTTCTCGGCCATGACCATGCGGCCCACGACCATGAGCGCGTTGGTGGGCACGTAGCGCGCGAGCAGCGACTTGCCCCAGATGGAGCGGGCGGGGCGGGCGCGCAGGTGGCTCTCGCCGAGGGAGTGGACCATCAACCGCCAGATCTCGCCCTGGAAGAAGTAGAGGCCGAACACGCCCAGGACCGAGAGCGCGAGCCATGCGGGCTCGAAGTGCCACTCGAAGTCCTCCGGAATCTCGTTCCACTGGCGGACGACGAAGAAGACGAGGCACGCGAAGATGAGGCCCGCCAGAGCCCATTGGAGCGCGAGCCGGGCGCGGGGGCTGCTCGGGCCGATCGAGCTGATGCCGGCCGCGGCGGTGCCGGCCCGTTCCAGCAATGTGGTTGTCTTACCCCCGCCGTCGTCTCCTGTGGCCATCGAAACACTGTAACCGTGGTCGAGCGATCTCTGATCCAGACGATCGAGGGGGTTATTGCGAACCGAAGCGACCGGATCGTGCGCTGGACCGGCGACGATGCGGCGGTCGTGAGAGCCCGTCCGTTCGCGGTGACGTCGATCGACAGCGTGGCGGACGGGGTGCACTTCGACCTCGCCACGCACACAGCGGAGGACGTGGGCTGGAAGGCTCTCGCCACCGCGCTGTCGGATCTGGCGGCGATGGGCGCCGAGCCCGGAGAGGCCTATGTGGCGCTGGCGCTCCCGCGCCATTTCGAGGACGGGCCCGCGCTCGTGGCCGGGATGGAGGAGCTGGCGGAGACATCCGGCGCCACGATCGCGGGGGGCGACGTGATCCTCGCGCCCCACCTGATCGTGACCGTCTCGGTCACGGGGTGGGCCGAGCGCGAGGCCGACCTGGTCGGGCGCGACGGGGCCCGGCCCGGCGATCTGGTGGGCGTGACCGGGGAGCTGGGGGGATCCGAGGCCGGCCGCCTGCTGCTGGCCCGCGGCGAGAGCCGGGAAAGCGAGCCGGCCCGGCGCCACCTCCGGCCCGAGCCCAGGCTGAAGGCGGGATTGGCGCTGGCGGCCGCGGGTGCGACGGCGATGATCGACGTGAGCGACGGCCTGGCCACCGACGCCGGCCACCTGGCCGAGCGGAGCGGCGTTCAGCTGCGGATCGGCATGGAGGACCTCCCGCTGGCCGCGGGGGTGGGCGACGTGACGGGCGAGCCGCGGGCCTTCGCCGCCTCGGGGGGCGACGACTACGAGCTTCTCGTGACCATGCCGCCGGACCGGGCCGAGGAGGCCCTGGCCGGAGCGGCGGCGGCGGGGGTCCCGCTCACGTGGCTAGGCCGCGTCGCGGCCGGCGCCGGACTCGTCCTGCTCGGCGAGAAAGGAGAGGAGCTGCCCGGTCTCGAGGGCTACGAACACGCCTGAGGCCACCATCGCCTCGGCCACGGCCCGCTCGTTCACGACGTACTCGCCGCGCTCCAGCCTGCGCCGCAGCGCGCCATCGATCCTCATGCGGGTCATCTGTGCCTCTCCTTCCACGCTCCTTATCGGCACGGTGCGGGCCGGCGCGCCAGCGGGGCGAGCCTCCGTGGACGACTGTTCAGCGGCGCAGCGCCGACTCCGTGCCTCCGAGCGAGCCGGGCCCCGCGTAGCGTCCCGGCCCGTAAACCGGCGGCCCACCGGGCTTCACGGCCTCCGGTCTCTCCCTCGGCGTCCGCCGCGTGAGCTCGATCACCGCACCGAGGGCGCCGAGCCACAGGCAGCCGATCAGCACCGTCGCGAGCCCCAGCGTGTGACCGGTCACGAGCAGCAGCAGGTACCAGAGGCTCTCGAGCGGGTCGAGCGACAGGGCGAACAGGTAGTAGAGCCATACGAGCGCTCCGGGGAGCGCGCCGAGCGCCACCAGCAGCGCCCGCGCCCGGCGCGGCGGTGAGGGCCGTGTGAGAGCCGTGAGCGTCCAGAGGTGCGCGGCGGGCACCGCCAGCAGCGCCGCGTACGGATTGAGCGCCCAGAGCAGCACCGCCGCCGCCACGAGCGCGAGCGCCAGGGCCACGCCGGCGCCCGGGTCGGTGGGATCCGCGAGAGCGGGCTCGGGCCGCACGGCCAGGCGCCGCGCCACCAGCCCGCCCGCCACGGCGGCGGCCACCACTGCGGCGAGCACCGCCAGCGCCGCGCCGTCGAGCGGAATGTCGCTCGGGGGCATGGGTGCGGGCGGCGGCGCCGGGGTGGCGCCCACCAGCGCCAGCAGCTCCGCCACCGCCACGGCGCACAGGAACGCAGCCGCCCACGCCCCGATCCAGCGCATCCACGGGAGCACCGCCACCCTCCGCCGGCGCGCCCGCGCCAGGGCGTCCACGCTCACCGCGAGCGTGGGCAGCAGCAGCGTGCCGGCCAGCAGGGCGATGGCCCAGCCGGGCACCACCTGGCTCACCGCCAGGAGGTAGGTCTCGGGGCCGCGCTCGACCCGAGCCCGCTGGTCGACGGCGGTCACGGTGCGCAGCGTCGCCCGGCCGAGCGTGCCCAGACGGTCCTCGTCCACCGACTCGGGCCCACCGTTCCCGGCCGGCGGGAGCTCGCCGCTTCCCGATATCCGCACCGCGTTGAAGCCGCGCTCGAGCAGCGGGCCCTGAGCGCCCACGCCCACGGGGAACGAGAGCCGCGCGAGCTGGCCCAGCGTTCCGCTTCCCTCCGCGGAGCGGTTCAGCTCCTGGCGGATCGAGTCGGCCACCGTGCGCTGGAGGGCTATGCCGGCCCGCTTGGAGTCATTGGACCACGCCTGCAGGAACGGGCCGCGGCGCGTGTGCGACCCGAGATCGGACATCACGAGCACCGCGTCGACCTGCTCGGGCGAGCCGAGCGCCTCCGCCAGCTCGATCGCTCCAACCTCGCCGAGCGTGGAGCCGTCGGTGGACGCGAGCACGAGCGTCTTGCGCGTGGAGCGCCCCTCGAACACGCGCGCCAGCTCGAGCAGCGCCGCCGTGTCCGCTGCGCTGCCCGCGGCGTCGGGGGTCACCGACGCGTCGCGCTCGGCCACGACCACTATCTGGCGGCGCGTGCTGCCGGCCCGCCGGCCGATCACGTTCACGAGGTCGCGGCCGGCGTGCGAGAAGCGGTCGATCCGGGGGACGAAGCCGCTCTCGTCCAGCCGCGCCGCCACCAGAGCCGCCGTTGCCCGATCCCCGCGGCTGCCCGCCGTGCGAACAGGGTGCTCCTCCGCGATCGCATCGGCCCTGGCGGCGGCCGCGCGACCGTCGAAGAGCACGTCCGCGGCGAGCCCCTGCGGCAGTGGCCTCGGGCGATCCTGGAGCGAGAACATCGCGAGTACCACCGCCAACAGGGCGGGCACGAACGCCACCCTGTAAACGCTCAGCTCGATCACGCCGTCGAAAACACCACCTCGCGCAACCTACAATCTCGAAGGTGACGGGTTCGACCCCCCGCATCCTCCTCGTGGACGACGAGGAGGCCGTGCAGAAGCTGCTCACCTACCCACTGCGGAAAGAGGGCTACCAGGTCGTTCCCGCGCTGGACGGCGTCGAGGCGCTCGAGCGCCTTCGCGAGGACAACTTCGACCTCGTGGTGCTGGACGTGATGCTGCCGCGCCGCGACGGCTTCGACGTGTGCAGGCAGATCCGCTCCCGCAGCACCGTGCCGATCATCATGCTCACGGCCAAGACCGAGGAGATCGACAAGGTGCTCGGCCTGGAGCTCGGCGCCGACGACTACATAACCAAGCCGTTCTCCGTGCGCGAGTTCCGGAGTCGCGTGAAGGCCGTGCTGCGTCGTGCTGCGCTCTCGAGCTCGGGAGAGCGGCTCGAGGCGCCGATCCACGCGGGCAATCTGGAGGTGGACTTCGAGCGCAGGCAGGTGACCATCCGCGACCAGGCCGTGCAGCTCACCTACGTCGAGTTCGAGATCCTCGCGGCGCTGGCCCAGGCGCCCGGCCGGGTGCACAGCCGGACCACCCTGCTCGAGCGCGTCTGGGGCGACAGCGCCTACCGCGACCCGCGCACGATCGACGTGCACATCCGGCACCTGCGTGAGAAGCTCGAGCGCGACTCCGGTGAGCCCGAGCTCATCCTCACGGTGCGCGGCGTGGGCTACCGCTTCCAAGACAGCTGATCCGGGTGCTCCGGCTCCGCTCCCTCCGCAACAAGCTGGCACTGCTCTTCTTCGGCATCACGGCAGCCGCCTTCGCGGTCATCTACTTCGTGGTGGTGCCGCAGCTCGAGTCGAACCTGGAGAGCCGCCGGCTCCAGGACCTGCGCCGCTCCGCCGTCCAGGGGCGCGCACCGCTCGAGGAGGTGCTCGCGGGTGAAGCGTCCTCGCCGACGATCAACCGCCGCGTCCGCATCGTCCAGGACGCCACCGACGCGCGCGTGACGCTGCTCAACTGGGAGGAGTCGTTCGCCGGCCCGCAGGGCCGCGGACGCGAGCTCCGCTTCTACCCCCTCTCGGACTCGCGCGAGGCGGAGCGGGACTTCCCGCGCGACGACGCGCTCACGCGCGAGGCCGTGGTGACCGGGCACAGCCAGAGCGGCTTCGGCGCGTTCGACGGCCAGAAGCTCGGCCTGGTGGCGCAGCCGCTCATGGATCGCGGCAGGCCCGCCTGGGTCGCGCTCTACTCGCAGGACCTCGAGGACGTGGCGGAGACGGTGTCGTTCGTCCGCGAGCGCGTGCTGATCGCCACCGGGGCGGCGCTCCTGCTCGCCCTGGTGGGCGGCTACCTGGTTGCGCGCGCCCTGGCGCGCAGGGTGCGGCGACTGGAGGTCGCGGCGCGCGAGGTGGCCCGCGGTCGCTACATCGAGCCGCTCCCCGAGACCTCGCGCGACGAGCTCGGCGAGCTCACCCGCACCTTCAACGAGATGCAGGAGCAGCTGCGGCGGGTCGACATCGCCCAGCGGGAGTTCATCGCCACCGCGTCCCACGAGCTGCGCACGCCGATCTTCTCGCTCGCCGGGTTCGTGGAGCTGCTGCAGGACGAGGAGCTCGACGAGCACACGCGGCGCGAGTTCCTCGACACCATGAGCGAGCAGGTTGCGCGACTGCAGAAGCTGTCGGTGGATCTGCTCGACCTCTCGCGCCTCGACACGGGCTCCCTCCAGCTCGAGCGCGAGCCGGTGGACCTCGCCGAGCTGGCACGCTCCGTGGTGGTCGAGTTCGCCCCGGCTCTCACCGACCACGACACAGACCTCGAGGTGAAACTGCCGACAGAGGGACCAGACGCGCGCTGCGATCGAGAGCGCGTGGCCCAGATCATGCGCATCCTGCTCGACAACGCGATCCGCCATACCCCGGAGGGCACCCCGGTGACGGTGTCGGCCGTGCGCATCAACGGATCCGCAACGCTCACGGTCTCCGACCTCGGGCCCGGGCTCTCGGAGAGCACCCGCGCGCAGGCCTTCGAGCGGTTCTTCACGGGGGACGCCACCCGCGGCGCCGGCCTGGGACTGGCGATCGCGCGCGAGCTGGCCGAGCGCATGGACGGCCACCTCCGGCTCGCTCCGCACAGCCGCGGCGCCAGCTTCACGCTCGATCTCCCGTCGGACGAGGAGCCGGCGTGAGGAGCACGCTGGCGGCAGCCGCCGCCCTCCTGGCGATCGCCGGCGGCGGCTGCTCGGTCGACGGCTCGGACGGGGAGCCGGCCCAGGCTCCCAGCGAGGTGTCCACCACCCGGGTGAAGGTGGTCGAAGGACTGGGAAGCCGAGGCGGGTTCGATGCCAGCCAAATCTACGAGCGCCTGTCCACGGGCGTGGTCACCGTGATCTCGATCTTCGACGGCGGCGGCCTCCAGATCGGAGAGGACGGATCCGGCGGCCAGGGCTCGGGCTTCGTGCTCGACGGAGCCGGCTACGTGGCCACGAACGCCCACGTGGTCACCGGGGAGGACTCGAGCTCCGACCGGGCCGACCAGGTGTACGTGGAGTTCTCCGACGGCAACCGGGTGGACGCGGAGATCCTCGGAGTCGACCTGAACGCGGACGTGGCGCTTCTCAAGGTCGATCCCGGCGGGCTCTCGCTCACCCCGCTCCGGCTCGGCACGTCCGCGAGCATCAGCGTCGGCGAGCCGGTGGCAGCCATCGGCAGCCCGTTCGGGGAGCGCCAGTCGCTCAGCGTCGGGGTGATCTCCGCGGTGGACCGGAACATCAGCTCGCTCACGCGCTTCGGCATCGGGGACGCCATCCAGACCGACGCCGCGATCAACCCCGGCAACTCGGGCGGCCCGCTGCTGGACGCCAAGGGCTCGGTGCTCGGGATCAACGCGCAGATCAAGACCAACTCGGGCGGCGGCGAGGGCGTGGGCTTCGCGATCCCGGTGGATGCGGTGCGCCGCTCCCTGCGCGAGCTGCGCGCCAAGGGACGCGTGGACTACGGCTATCTGGGCGTGACCACGATGTCGCTCTGGCCGCAGCTGGCCAGGCGGATCGGCGCCGACGGCACCGGCGGCGCGCTGGTACAGGACGTCGAGGAGGACAGCCCCGCCGAGCGCGCGGACCTGCGCGCCGGTGACGAGGAGATCACCTTTCAGGGGCAGCCCCAGATCATGACCGGCGGCGACCTGATCCTCGCCGTGGACGGCGAGCAGCTCACGCGCAGCCACGACCTCACGGACATGATCAGCACCTACGGCGCGGGCGACACGGTCACGCTCACCGTGCTGCGCGACGGCGAGCGCCGCGCGGTGAAGGTCGAGCTCGGGCGGCGGCCCGGCGGCTCCGGCAGCTGAACGCGCCCGGCGCGATTCTCGCTATGTTGAGGGCGTGGCGGAGGTGCCCAACGTGGCTGACGGTCGCGATGTCTCGTTGACCATTCCGGCCCGACCCGATTATCTCGTGCTGGCCCGGCTGGCCCTGTCCGCCGTATGCCGCCTCACCCCGCTCTCGCCCGAGGAGGTGGCGGACCTCAAGCTGGCCATCACCGAGGCGGCCAACGACTTCGTGGACGACGGCCGCTCGCTCGAGGACGAGTCGCGGGTGAACTTCAACTTCCGCCTGCTCGACGACCGCCTGCTCATGGACCTCGACGGCCCTGCGAGCCCGGTGGCCGCGATGGAGCAGGAGCTCAGCCGGGCGATCATCGACGCCACGGTTGACGAGTGCGCTTTCGGGGACCAGCACACGCGCCTGGTGAAGTACCTGTCTGACCGCGCAGAGTAGGCTCCGCGCGCCCATGCTCCAGCCGATCGCCGTAGGCCATAAGAGCCTGGCCGATTACACCCACCTCGCCGGAAAGCCGCTGGTGGAGGACATCCGGGAGCTGGCCAAGGAACTCGAGGGACTCAAGGTCCTCCATCTCTCCGCCACCGCGTTCGGCGGCGGCGTGTCGGAGATCCTCTACACGCTGATCCCCCTGATGAACGACGTGGGGATCGAGGCCGAGTGGCAGGTGATGCTCGGGCGCGAGGAGTTCTACAACGTCACGAAGCGCCTTCACAACGCGCTCCAGGGCAATCCCGACTCCCTGAGCGAGGACGAGTGGAAGATCTTCGAGCGCTTCAACGCGCTCAACGCCACCGAGATCTCGAGCGGATGGGACGTGATCATCGTGCACGACCCGCAACCCGCCGGGATCCGCCAGCACGTGCCCGAGAAGGGCAGCCGCTGGATCTGGCGCTGCCACATCGACCTGTCCACGCCCAACCCGGATGCCACCGAGCACCTGGTGCCGCTCGTGGGCGAGTACGACAACACGGTGTTCCATCTCCGGGACTACGTGCCCGACGGGATGGACGCCGACGGCGACGGCGTTCGGATCTGCCCTCCCGCGATCGATCCTCTCTCGCCCAAGAACATGGCGCTCTCACCCGAGGACGCCGCCTTCGTCTGCGACCAGTTCGGGATCGACGTGGACCGCCCGCTGCTGTGCCAGGTGTCGCGCTTCGATCCCTGGAAGGACCCGATGGGGGTGATCGACGCCTATCGCGTCGTGAAGGCCGAGCTGCCCGAGGTCCAGCTGGCGCTGGTGGGCTCGATGGCGCTGGACGACCCGGAGGGCTGGGAGTTCTTCAACTCGACGATGGCCTACGCCGACGCCGATCCGGACATCCACATCCTCAACAACCTGAACAACGTCGGGGCGATCGAGGTGAACGCGTTCCAGTCCCAGGCCGACGTGGTGATCCAGAAGTCCACCCGCGAGGGCTTCGGCCTCACGGTCTCGGAGGCGCTCTGGAAGGCGCGTCCGTTCATCGGCGGCGACGTGGGCGGCATCCCGCTGCAGGTCCAGGACGGTGAGACGGGGTTCCTGGTGAGCACCCCCGAGGAGTGCGCCGACCGCTCGCTGCGAATACTGCGCGAGCCCGATCTCGGCAAGCGGCTCGGGCGCAGCGGCAAGGAGCACGTCAGGCGGAACTTCCTCACGCCCCGCCTGTTGCGCGACTGGCTGCGTATCTTCCAAGAGCGATGACCTCCGACACACCGCTCGTTCTCGTCTCGAATCGCGGGCCCGCGACATTCGAGCGGGACGAGGACGGCAACATCGCCCCGCGCCGGGGCGGCGGCGGCCTCGTCACCGCGCTCACCGGGCTCGTGCACCACCGCGAGGCGGTGTGGGTGGCCTCGGCGATGACCGACGAGGACATCGAGGTCAGCCGCCAGCACGGCGGCGGCAGCTTCGAGATGGAGCTCGACGAGGCGCAGTACCGGCTCCGGCTCGTGGAGAGCGACCCCGAGGCCTACGACCGCTTCTACAACGTCGTGGCCAACCCGATGCTGTGGTTCATCCAGCACTACCTCTGGGACCTCTCGAACGCGCCCGACATCCGCCGGCACGAGGTCGAGGCATACGAGCAGGGCTACTGCCGGGTGAACCAGGACCTCGCCGAGGCCGTGCTGGAGGAGGTGGAGTCTCAGTCGAGCGCCGTGGTGATGCTCCACGACTACCACCTCTACACCGCGCCCAAGTTCATCCGCCGGGCGCGTCCCGACCTCTTCCTCCACCACTTCGTCCACATCCCGTGGACCCAGCCCGACGCCTGGCGCGTGCTGCCCGCGGACATCCGCGAGGACATCTACGAGGGGATCCTGTCCAACGACATCATCGCCTTCCACACGCGCTCCTACAAACGCAACTTCCTGCTCTGCTGCCGCGACCTGTTCGATCTTGACGTGGACGACGAGGCCGGGATCGTGCACTTCGAGGGCCGCGAGGTGTGGGTGCGCTCCTACCCGCTGCCGATCTCGGCCGAGGCCTTCCGCCACAACGCGCAGCGCCCCGCTGTCCACGAGTACGGACGCGAGATCCTGCGCCGGCGCCGCGAGCACCTGCTGCTGCGGGTGGACCGCGCCGACCTCTCGAAGAACATCCTGCGCGGCTTCACGGCCTTCGACCTCTTCCTCGAGCAGCATCCTGAGTTCGCAGAGCACGTGACGTTCATCGCGCACCTGATCCCCTCGCGCCAGGACGTGCCGGAGTACGCCGAGTACCTCGAGCGGATCGAGGCTCTCGTGGCCGTGGTCAACCACCGCCACGGCACGACCGACTGGATGCCGATCGAGCTGCGGCTGCGCGAGAACCTCGAGGAGGCGATCGCCGCCTACAAGCACTACGACCTCCTGATGGTCAACGCGATGTTCGACGGGATGAACCTGATCGCGAAGGAGGGGCCGCTCGTGAACGAGCGCAACGGCGTGTCGCTCCTCAGCGAGAACACGGGCGCCCACGAGGAGCTGGCCGAGTTCGCGCTGTCGGTCAACCCGTTCGACGTCCAGGAGCAGGCCGACGCGATCCACCGCGCCCTCACCATGTCCGCCGAGGAGCGCTCCTGGCGCGCACAGGGCCTCAAGCGGATCGTGACCGCGCGCGACCCGGGCGACTGGGTGGACGACCAGCTGGCGGACATCGAAGCGAAGCGCATGGGCCGCGCGCCCGTCCGGTCCTAGCCCGGATCGGGTGTGAACTCACCGTGGAGCGGCGGCGCGGGCGGCGCCGGCAGCGGCCGCCATTGACGCGTCGGCTGGGAGGGGCTCAGCTCCGGCGCGGTGGCCGGCTCGCGCGGTCGCCGCGGCCGGGCCGCGGGTCGCGGGCGGGAATGCTCGGCCCGATGCGGGCGTCGTATTGGCGGCGGGCGCTCACGGTGCGCTCTGGCCGGCCGCGGGCTGTCCGGGACGGCCTGCCGCCAGGGCCGCTCGGCCACGCCGCTCACCGGCTCTGAGCGGCAGCCGCGCCCGCCCGAGGCGATCAGCAGGCCGGCGGCGAGCAGCGCGGTCAGCCGTCCGAGGTTGACCCATCGCATCCGGCGCAGCAGCGCCGGCACACCGCTTGCCCGCCGCCGGTCCACAGGCCCGTTAAGGCGGTCGTGCGCCTCGTTCGCCCCGCATTCGGACGCGATATCGCTATTCGTCCGGTGCGCAGCCGGCCAAGCCGGCTGCTTCCGCTATCGTGGCCCGCTCGATGGCCGCTATTTACGACCTCATGTTGCTGATCGACCCGACCGCTCCCGACGAGCGGCGCGAGGCCGTGATCACCGAGGTCGAGACGATGATCCAGTCCGGCGGCGGCGAGATCGTCAGCTCGCACGACTGGGGCCAGCGCCGGATGACCTTCGAGATCAATCACCGCCCCGAGGCCGAGTACCGGCTCTACCAGTTCACGGGCGAGCGGGATCTGCTCGAGCGCCTGGGCACGCGCCTGCGCATCCTCGACGGCCTGCTCCGGTTCCGCATCATCAAGGTGAAGCCCGGTCAGCCCACCCCGCCGCCCCCGGACCAGCAGTCCGCCCGGCGCCGGGACGAGCGCGACCAGAGCGACACCCGCGTGGCCGCCCGCGCCGCCGCGGACGCCCCGCCGCCCGAGTAGCTGCGGCACCGCGGTTGCCTTTGCCGAGCACCGAGTGCGACGGCTTTGCCAAACACCCCGCACTTTCTGGCTACTTCTGGGCGCAAGAGCCCCCGACCGCCGCCCCCGTTTGTACTCTCGCTCGACAGCTATCGAGCCGTCCGGACAGACTTGGAAGGGAGCAGTTCAATGGCAGCCACAAACATCAACAGGGTCGTAATAACGGGGAACCTCACCCGCGACCCCGAGCTACGCAGCACCGGGGGCGGCACATCCGTGTGCAGCCTGCGCGTCGCGGTCAACACCCGCCGCAAGGACAACTCGACCGGAGAGTGGGTCGACAAGCCCAACTACTTCGACGTCACGGTGTGGGGCATGCAGGGCGAGAACTGCGCCCAGTACCTCGCCAAGGGCCGCCCGGTGGCGGTCGACGGACGCCTCGAGTGGCGCGAGTGGCAGGACAAGGAAGGCAACAAGCGCCAGTCCGTGGATATCATTGCCGATTCCGTCCAGTTCCTCGGCTCCCGTGAGGGTGGCGAGAACGGCGGCCGCTTCACGCCCCAGAGCGACGTTCCCGCGGATACCGGGGACTTCGAGCAGGCGCCGGTGGCCGCGGGCGGCTCGACGGACGACGACATCCCGTTTTGATCCCGACGTAGCGAGCAGGCAGGAGCGAAAGCAGTGGCGAAGCAGCGAGGAGCCCCCACGCGTGACCGGAAGCGCGGTCGCGGTGGCAAGGGAGTGCCCGGAGGCGGACGGTTCAAGCCGTGCCCGTTCTGCCGGGAGAAGGTCGACATCGTCGACTACAAGGACGTGGGGGCCCTGCGTCGCGCGATCAGCGACAAGGGCAAGATCCGCTCCTCGCGCGTCACCGGCGCCTGCCGGCGCCACCAGTCGCAGCTCGCCCGCGCGGTCAAGCGCGCGCGCGAACTCGGCCTCCTGCCTTACGTCGCCGACCGATGACCGTGCCCACCCTCGCTCGTCGGCTACACCGGGCCCCGTTCGGCAAGGAAGCAGGCAGCGACGCGTGCGTCGCACGCGAGCGACCGATGACGCTGCCGAGCGTTGGTCCGGTTTAGCCGTGGCCCAGGCGATTCTGCTCGAGGACGTGGACACGCTCGGCGAGCGCGGTGCCGTGATCGACGTCTCGCCGGGCTACCTGCGCAACTACCTCGTTCCGCGCAAGCTGGCCCAGATCGCCACTCCGGCCTCCATCGCCGAGTCCCAGCGGCGCATCGAGGCCGCGGAGCGCGCCGCCGAGGAGGCTGCCGCGAAGGCGGAGGAGACCGCGTCGCTACTGCGCAAGACCGTCCTCACGATCTCGCACCAGGCGGGCGATGACGGGCGTCTGTTCGGCTCGGTGACCTCGCAGGAGATCGCCGACGCCGTTCGGCAGGCGCGCGGGGTGCGGCTCGACAAGCGGCGCATCCTGCTCACGGAGCCGATCCGGACGACCGGCACCCACATGGTGACCGTCGAGGTGGTGGACGGCGTGACCGCCGACATCAAGACGATCGTCACTCCGCAGGCATGACCGGTGGCTGTCGCCGCCCCGCCTGACTCGGCAGGCAGCGTCCCTCCGCACAACGAGGAGGCCGAGGCCTCGGTACTCGGAGCGATCCTGCTCACAGAGCAGGCGCTCGACGGTGTGCTGCTCGAGGTGGGTCTGAAGGCCGACCACTTCTACAGGCCACGCCACCAGCTCATCTTCGGCTCGATGATCCACCTGAAGGAGAAGGCGGAGCCCGAGGCCGTGGACGCGCTCACCGTCTGCGACGACCTGCGCCGGGCGGGCCAGCTCGAGGAGGCCGGCGGCGAGGCCTACGTGCACTCACTGCCCACGGTCGTGCCCGCCGTCGGCGCGGTCATGCACTACGCGCGCATCGTGCACGACCACGCGCTCCTGCGCAGCCTCCTCTCTGCCACGCGCGACATCCAGGGCGAGGTGCTGGCCCACCGCGGCGAGCCGCGCGAGCTGATCGAGCGCGCCGAGGCGGCGCTGTTTCGCATCGGCCACGACGGTGGCAGCGCGGAGATGCGCACGATCGAGGCCGTTCTCCACGAGGAGATCGACAAGCTCGAGGAGCTTTCCCGCAAGGACGTGGGCCTCACCGGGGTGCCGTCCGGATTCGCGGACCTCGACAGCCTGACCGGCGGGTTCCAGCCCGGCAACCTGATCGTCGTGGCGGCTCGCCCCTCGATGGGCAAGAGCACCCTCGCCACCAACATCGCGGAGAACGCGGCCATCGACCATGGCGTGCCGGTGGCGCTGTTCTCGCTCGAGATGTCGGAGACTGAGCTGGCCCACCGCTTCATCGCCTCTCAGGCCAAGGTCTCCAGTGACGAGCTGCGAAAGGGCCGCGTCCGCGGCGATCGCTGGCCCAAGGTCCTGAATGCCACCGAGAAGCTCGCCAGCTCGCCCATCTTCCTGGACGACTCGAGCGACATCGGGGTGCTCGAGATGCGCGCCAAGGCGCGCCGCCTGGCCGCCCGCAGCGGGCTCGGCCTGCTCGTCGTGGACTATCTCCAGCTGGTCCGCGCCGACACCCGCTCGGACAGCCGCGTGGAGCAGGTGGGCCAGATCAGCCGTGGACTCAAGATCCTCGCCCGGGAGCTGGAGATACCGGTGATCGCCGTGTCGCAGCTCTCGCGCGCCGTGGAGAGCCGCAACCCGCCGATCCCGATGCTCTCCGACCTTCGCGAGAGCGGCCAGCTCGAGCAGGACGCGGACCTCGTGATGTTCGTCTACCGCGAGGAGTACTACCTCAAGGAGGAGTCCGAGCGTCCCGGGGAGGCCGACGTGATCATCGCGAAGCACAGGAACGGCCCGATCGGCCAGGTCGCGCTGAGCTTCCAGTCCCGCTACCCCCGCTTCATGACGCTGCTCCGCGACCGCACGGCCGACGCGGGCGCGCCCCACAACGGAGCCGGCTGATGCCGCTGCGGCCGGTGGTCACCGACAGCCCGCCACAGGAGGCGCGCTGCCGCTTCGGCGAATGCGACGGCGACGGCTGGATCCTCGACGAGGAGAACAACACGGCCACTCCGTGCCGCTGCCGCGAGCGCGCGGACCGCGGGATCTCGGGTTGGCTGCGCGGGGGCATCCCCAAGCGCATGCTCGCCGCCTCGCTGGATCGGCATCCCGACCTCGAGCCCACCCTCGTCCGGCACGTCCGGCGCTTCATGGCGGAGATCGACGCGAACCTGGAGGCCGGTCGCGGGCTCTGGTTCCACGGCAGCGTGGGCACCGGCAAGACCACCCTGGCGCTGCTCATCGCGAAGGCGGCGCGCGACGCCGGCCACACCGTGGCCATCTACTCGGTGCCGCTGCTGTTCGCCGAGATGCGCGACACCTTCGGCGACGACAGCCAGGACTCGCACCTGGCGCTGTTCACGCGCCTGTCGGAGGTCGACCTGCTGGTGCTCGACGACCTCGGCGCCGAGCGCCAGACCGACTGGGTGCTCGAGCAGCTCTTCTCGCTCGTCAACGAGCGCTGGCAGGACCAGCGCTCCATCGTCGTCACGAGCAACGTCCCCGACCCATACAAGGACGTGACGCTGGCCACCCTGCGCGCCGAGATCGGCGAGCTGCGCCGCCGGCGCCAGAACGGCGCCGGGCGCGAGGATCTCGAGGTCGTGGCGGGACGCCTCGAGCGCGTGGCCGGACAGCTCGCCACCAGCGACCTCGCCAACGACGCCGACCCGCTCACCTGGCTGCGCCAGCAGGTGGGGTCGCGCACCGTCAGCCGGCTCGTGGAGATCTGCGATCTGCCCGTGCCGATGATGGGATCCGACCTGCGCATGCGACAGGGCGCGTAGCCCCCCGCCGCCCTACACTCGATCGCCGATGCCAGGCCTAGTGATCGTTGGCGCCCAGTGGGGCGATGAGGGCAAGGGGAAGGTCGTTGACCTGATCGCCGAGCACGCCGATCTCGTGATCCGCTTTCAGGGCGGCAACAACGCGGGTCACACCATCGTGCGCGGCACGGAGGTCTTCAAGTTCCACCTCGTCCCGTCGGGAATCCTCTATCCCGGGAAGGTCTGCGCGATCGGCAACGGGGTGGTGGTGGACCCGCACGTGCTCACGGACGAGATGGTGGAGCTCCAGCGCCGCGGGGTCGACATCAGCGGACTGCGCATCTCCGCCAACGCCCACCTGATCATGCCGTACCACAAGCTCCTCGACCACGCGGGCGAAGCGCGGCTCGGGTCGCTGCAGATCGGCACCACCCGGCGCGGCATCGGCCCCTGCTACGCCGACAAGGCCGCGCGCCTGGGCATCCGCATGCAGGACGTGCTCGACGAGAAGATCCTGCGCAAGAAGATCTACGCGGCGCTCGAGCCCAAGCGCCTGATGCTGCGGCCGTTCGCCAAGGACCCTCAGCTCGACCTCCACACGATGACCGAGGACTACGTGCAGCTCGGGCACCGGCTCGAGCCGCACATCGCCGACACCGCGCCGATCGCCTGGCGCACGCTCGACCGCGGTGAGCTCGTGGTCTTCGAGGGCGCGCAGGGCACGATGCTCGACATCGACCACGGCACCTATCCGTTCGTGACCTCGTCCAACCCGGTGGCGGGGGCGGCGTGCGTGGGCGCCGGCGTCGGGCCGCGCTCGATCGACGATGTGTGGGGCATAGCCAAGGCGTACGCCACGCGCGTGGGCGCGGGCCCCTTCCCCACCGAGCTCGACGACCACCTCGGCGAGCGGATTCGCGAGGTGGGCGGGGAGTTCGGCACCACCACCGGGCGAGCCAGGCGCACCGGCTGGCTCGACCTGGTGGCGCTCCGCTACGCCACGCGCGTCAACGGCTTCACCGGCCTGGTGGTCACCAAGCTCGACGTGCTCACCGGCCTGGACCCGCTCCACGTGGCGGTGCGCTACCTCGGTCCCGAGGGGGCGACCTTCGAGGAGTTCCCCTACCACCAGTCGATCCTGCACAAGGCACGCGGCGACCTGATCGAGCTGCCCGGCTGGCACGAGGACATCTCCGGCTGCCGCTCCATCGACGAGCTCCCGCGCAACGCGCAGGACTACCTCGACTTCATCAGCGACTTCCTCGGCATCCCGATCGTGATGGTCGGCGTGGGACCTGCCCGCGACGAGATGATCTGGACGCCCGCCGCGGAGCGCGTGCGGCGCGCCGTGGCCTGACCCGCGGGGCTAGTCGCGCACCACGTGCGACGACACGAGCATGTCGTGGAGCGCCCGGTTCTCGTCGTCCCAGAGCGGCCACAGCCAGTCAAGGATCGGGGGAATCAGGAAGGTCCCGCCGATCACGCCGAACAGCAGCCACTTGATCACCACCTCGCGGAGGAAGGCGTACCCGAAGTCCACGTGGCCGCCCTTGTCGCGCACCACCCGGATGCCCACGATCTGCTTGCCCCAGGTCTGGCCGTTGGCGCTGCCGCTGCGGGCCATCAGGAGCGGCGCGTAGAGGCCCACGCCCGCTAGGTAGAGCACTATCGCCAGCGACCACCCCACGATCGCCACGGCGCCGCTGCCGTCGATCGCCACCGCCACCAGGATCCCCACGAGGATCGCGAGCGGCACGAACAGGATCAGCCAGTCGAGCAGGGCGGCGCCGACCCGGCTCCACCAGCTCGCGAGCGGCCTGCCCTCCCATGCCTCCGAAGTGACCGGCGCCGGCGGCTGCTGCCAGCCACCGGGCGGCACCGGGCCGCCGTAGGGCACGGGCGCCTCAGGGCGGGGCGCCACCGGGGGCTCCGCTCCCGGCGGCTGCGGCGGAAGCCATCTGGGCGCTTCCGGCGGCTGTGATCCACTCTCCACAGCGCGAATAAAAGCAGCGGCTTCGGGCGCCTTGCGGAGGGGCGGCGGCGACCGATGCCCTCAGGGCGCGCTTGGCTCCAGCACGACCTGCTCGCCGCGCCGCAGCAGCCGCAAGCGCCAGCATGAGCGCCGAGAGCAGCGAGAACACGGCCAGCGTGATCTGGACGCTCAGCAGGCCCTCCCGGCGCCAGTACACGTCGTCCAGCTCGAGCAGCAGCGCCGACTCGTCCAGGGTGAGGCCCATTCCCACCCCGAACGAAACGGCGAGCTTGGGCTCGAGGTCCTCGCTGCGGGTGAGGATCCCAGCCGCGCCGGAGGCGAACGCCAGCACGATGCCCGGCACGAAGTGGTGGATGTGCCGTCGCCCGACGCGCAGGTTCCGGAACGGCCCGACCCGCTGCCTGCCGCGCAGCACATAGGTGATCCAGCGGGTGGCGAGGAACGTCGTGGCGAAGCTGGCGAGCATGTTGAAGAGCGCGTTCTCCCTGGTCGAGACCTGCTGGTAGCCCGCGATGGCCACCTGCGCCGTCTCCGCCACCGCCTCCTCGGCGGCCAGCAGGAGGCTCTCGGACTCATTGGGCGCGGGCGCCGAGCCACGCCGCCAGACCCTCCCGATCTCGGCGACGGCCACGGCGGCCGCCGTCGCGGCCGCCACCGCTCCGAGCGCCAGCGTGCCGCGCTCGGGCGCGAGCGTGTTCCGCGCGCGCAGCCTCAGAGCAGCTCCTCCTGCGGCACCTCGCGCACCACCCGCGCGGGTGTTCCCATCACCACCGCGCGCGGGGGCACGTGGCGAGTGACCACCGAGCCCGCGGCCACGAAGGCCTCCTCGCCCACCTCCACGCCCGGCAGCAGCACCGCGCCTGCTCCGATCCGGCAGGCGCGCCGGAGCACCGCGCCCTCGAGCTGCTCACCCGGGCGCCTGCGCCCGGCCCGCGGGTCGTTCGTGAGCACCACTCCAGGGGCCACGAACACATCGTCCTCGAGCACGGAGCCGGCGGTGATGTACGCATTGGACTGGATCCGCACGCGGGCGCCGATGCGCACGTCGTTGTCCACCGCCACCCCGCGCCCCACCATAGCCTCGGCCCCGATCTCGGCGCGCTCGCGCACGTGTGCCTGGTCGCCGATCACGCTGTGCTCTCCCAGCCGGGCGCCGGCCACGATCACCGTGCCGGTGCCCACGAGCGCGCCCGGGCCGATCTCGGCCGGCGGCGGGGCCTCCCGCGACGCGCGCGAGTGCCGCCCCAGCGCCAGCGGCTTGCCGACCACGCAGGCGTCGAGCAGCCTGGTGCCGGGGCCGATCCTGGTCCCGGCGTGCAGCACCACGTTGGCGCCGAGCTCCACGCTGTCCGGCAGCTCCACGTCCTCCCCCAGAAGCAGGCCCGGAGCGCGGTCCGAGGGTCGCAGCGAAGCCGTCAAAGACGCACGAGGTTGGAGGCCTCGATGCCGCGGGTGACCCCACGGAAGTCCACGACCAGCGGCGCGCTGGCGACGATGCGCTCCACGTCGAGGCCCGGATGGGCGGTCACGATCACGACGCAGTCGGCGCCCTCCAGGACCTCGTCGAGAGGCTGGGAGGCGAGGTCGAAGTCGGTGAGCTCGGGCACGAAGTCGTCGTTGTAGGCCACATCGCCCCCCTGGTCGCGCAGGAGCCGGATGATCTTGAGGCCGGGCGACTCGCGGATGTCGCCCACGCCCGCCTTGTAGGACACGCCGACCACGGCGATGCGCGAGCCCTTGATGGGCTTCGAGTGGTCGTTCAGGGCGCGACCGATCTTCTCGACGCAGAAGTACGGCATCCGCTGGTTGACCTCGCCGGCCAGCTCGATGAACTCCGTGGGCTGGTCGAACTCGCGGGCCCGCCATGCGAGGTAGAAGGGATCGACCGGCAGGCAGTGGCCGCCCATGCCCGGGCCGGGCTTGAACGACATGAACCCGTACGGCTTGGTGGCCGCGGCGTCCACCACCTCCCAGATGTCCACGCCCATGCGGTCGCACAGGATCGCCAGCTCGTTCACCAGCGCGATGTTGACCGAGCGAAAGACGTTCTCCAGCAGCTTCGTGAGCTCCGCCGCCTCCGGCGTCGAGACCGTGACGATGTGGTCGCAGACCAGCTCGTAGAGCTCGACCGCCTTCTGGAGCGACTCTGGCGTGAGCGCGCCCACGACCTTCGGCGTGGTGCGCAGCGTGTGGTCCGTGCGACCCGGATCCACGCGCTCGGGCGAGAACGCCACGAAGAAGTCCCGGTCCGCGGCCAGGCCGGACTCCTCGAGCATCGGCACCAGCCGCTCGCGCGTGGTGCCGGGATAGGTGGTGGACTCGAGCACCACCAGCTGGCCCTCCTGGAGCACGCCGGCGAGCGAGGTGCCTGCGGCGATCAGCGGCTGGAGGTCGGGCTCGCGGTTCTGCGTGAGCGGAGTGGGCACGGCCACGATGACCGCGTCCACCTGCGCCAGGTCCGCGTAGCGGGTGGTGGCTTCGAAGCGGTCGGCCACCGCCGCCAGCGCATGCCCAGGCACGTCCTCGACGTGCGATTCGCCGCGCGAGAGCGCATCCACCACCCGCGCCTCCACGTCCACGCCGATCACCTCGTGACCCGCTTCGCAGAAGGACACGGCGAGCGGCAGACCGACGTATCCAAGCCCCACGATCCCGATTTTCATAGGCGCTCAGTGTAGGCCGACACCACGTCGCGGACCCGCTCTGCGGCGTGCCCGTCGCCGTACAGCTCAGGACGCTCGGGCGGCGGGCGGCGGTCGAGAGCCGCGAGGGCCGCCTCGCGGTCCAGGTCCACGAGCACGTTCCAGCCGGCGTCGATCGTCTCGACCCACTCCGTGGTGTCGCGCAGGGTCACGCAGGGCACGCCCAGGAGATAGGCCTCCTTCTGAACACCGCCCGAGTCGGTGAGCACGGCGCGGGCATTCCGCGCCAGCTCGAGGAAGTCGAGGTACCCGAGCGGCGGCGCCAGCTCCAGCTCGGCCACCGCGCCGAGCCGCTCGAGCAGCCCGTGCTCCTCGAGGCGCCGTCGCGTGCGCGGGTGAACGGGAAACACCACCGGGCCGGGGAGCGCCTCCAGCAGCTCCACCAGCCGCAGCAGGCGCTCGGGCAGATCCACGTTCCCCGCGCGGTGGGCCGTGACCAGCAGGTAGCCGCCCGGCTCGAGCTCGCGATCGGCCAGGGCGGTCGAGCGCTCGCGCGCCAGCTCCTGGAACGCCAGCGACACGTCGGCCATCACGTCCCCGACCAGGTGGGTCTCGCCCTGCGCCGACTCGCGTCGCCAGGTTCTCCACCGCCGTCGCGGTCGAGCACAGCAGCAGGTCGGCGGTGTGGTCCACCAGCACCCGGTTGAGCTCCTCCGGCATCGAGCGGTCGAACGAGCGCATGCCCGCCTCCACGTGCGCCACCGGCAGCCGCAGCTGGGCTGCGGCCAGCGCTCCCGCCAGGGTCGAGTTCGTATCCCCGTAGACGAGCACCAGCTCAGGGCGCGCCTCCAGCAGGATCGGCTCGAGCTCGGCCAGGATGCGCGCCGTCTGGGCCGTGTTCGAGCCCGAGACGGCGTGCAGCTGATGATCGGGCGCCGGCACGCCGAGCTCGTCGAAGAACACGCGCGAGAGCTCGTCGTCGTGATGCTGGCCGGTGTGCACGATCAGCTCCTCGTGCTCTTCGCGCAGCCGCCGCGACACGGCGGCCGCCTTGACGAACTGGGGGCGATTGCCCACGACCGTGACTATCGGCACGTGCGGCCTGCTCTCTGGCTTAAAATGTGTTGGAGATGGCGCACAAGCTCTTTGGAGGCGCATTCGGGCTCGCGGCGGGAGCCGTCCGCCACGTGGCCTGGTACGTCTCCCATCAGATGCAGGGCAGTCCGCGCGTTCGCGACTAGCGCGCCAGCTCTTCCTCGATGCGCTCTCCGAGCGCCCGCTGAGCTTGGCGGGTCTGTTCGCCCTCCTCGAGCTCGATCTCGTCCACCGCGACGATCGGCTGCACCTCGCGGGTGGTTGAGGCGAGGAACGCCTCGCGCGCCTCGCCCAGGTCGTCCAGCGTGCACGCGCGCTCCTCCACGTCCACCGTGGACATCACGCGCTGGCGGGTGATCGACGCCAGGATGTGCTCGTCGAGCGGCGGCGTGCTGAGGATGCCCTTCGGCGTGACCCAGAAGATGGACGAGGTGGGCGCCTCGAGCACCCGCCCGTGCGGGGTCACGAGCAGGGCCTCGTCGAAGCCGCGCTCCTGCGCGAGCCTCGTGGCGAGCATGTTCCCGGCGTAGGAGAGCGACTTCACCCCGTCCAGTACCCGCGAGGGCGAGTAGGTGACGGTGCCCAGCCGGATGGTGGCCGGCAGCTCGTGGAGCTGCTCCGTGAGCAGCAGGCGCCGGCCGCCGCGCGTGAGCACCAGCCGCAGCGCCCCGTCGAACGCCGAGCCGCCCCGGGCCTCGAGCAGGTCGGCGATCTCGGCCTCGAGCTCCGGGCGCGGCACGTCGGGGAGCCGCAGGCTCGCGGAGGAGCGCTGCAGCCTGTCGAGGTGGTCGCCGAGCGCGAACGGGCGCCCGTGGTAGACGCGGATCACCTCGAACGCCCCGTCGCCGCGCAGGAGGCCCTCGTCTGTGGCCGGAATGAACGTCTCCGCGGATGGAGCTATCCGCCCGTCGAGGGAGGCCAGCTCAGCGGTGGCGATCTGGTTCACGCCACCGTGATCTCGTCGGCCAGATACACGTCCTGGATGGCGTGCAGCAGGGCCACCCCCTCGTCCATCGGACGCTGGAATGCCTTGCGGCCGGAGATCAGGCCCATCCCGCCCGCCCGCTTGTTGATGACCGCGGTGCGAACGGCCTCGGCCAGATCGCTCTCGCCGGACGAGGCGCCACCGCTGTTGATCAGGCCCGCCCGGCCGAGGTAGCAGTTGATCACCTGGTAGCGGGTCAGGTCGATCGGGTTGTCGGTGCTGAGCTCCTCGTACATCTTGGGGTGGCTCTTGCCGTAGCCCGGCCCGAGGGCGGTGTAGCCGCCGTTGTTCTCCGGCAGCTTCTGCTTGATGATGTCGGCCTGGATCGTCACGCCCAGGTGGTTCGCCTGGCCCGTGAGGTCCGCCGCCACGTGGTAGTCCACGTCCTTCGTCTTGAAGGCCGGGTTGCGCAGGTAGCACCAGAGCACCGTGAACATGCCTCGCGCATGCGCCTGCTCGAACGCCTCCGAGACCTCCACGATCTGCCGGCGGCTCTGCTCCGAGCCGAAGTAGATGGTGGCCCCCACGCCCGCGGCTCCCATGTTCCAGGCCCGGTCCACCGACCCGAACATGACCTGGTCGTACTCGTTCGGATACGTCAGCAGCTCGTTGTGGTTGAGCTTGACGATGAACGGGAAGCGGTGCGCCCACTTCCGGCTCACCGCGCCGAGCACGCCGAGCGTCGACGCGATCGCGTTGCAGCCGCCCTCGACCGCCAGCTTGACCAGGTTGTCGGGATCGAAGTAGAGCGGATTGGGTGCGAACGACGCGCCGCCGGAATGCTCGATCCCCTGGTCGATCGGCAGGATCGACACATACCCGGTGCCCGAGAGGCGCCCGGAGTTGATCAACCACTGCAGCTGGCGCAGCGTGTTGGTGGAGCGGTCGGAGTCGAGGAAGACCCGGTCCACGAAGTCAGGCCCGGGCAGGTGCAGGTTCGCCTTGTCCAGGGTCTCGCTGCGGTGGTTGAGCAGCAGCTCGGCATCGTCGCCGAGCAGCTCCTCCAAGCGCGAGGGTGTGATTTCAGTGGTGCTCAAGGTCGCCTCCAGGATTCGCCGGGGCCGATCGTACCGCCCATCCGGGGGCCGGGACGCCGCCGGACGGGTGCGATGGGCCGTGAAGGACTCGAACCTTCAACCTTGAGATTAAGAGTCTCCTGCTCTACCAGTTGAGCTAACGGCCCGCGGCGAGCGATTCTAGAGACCAGCGGTGCGCAACAGGCGGTGCTAACTGCTGCTGCTCGCGACGGCCTTCAGGGCCTCGTCGCGCGACGAGTGGATCGGGAAGACCCGGTCCAGCCCGGTGATCTCGAAGATCTTCGTGATGTTGTCGTCCGTGCACACCAGCGCGAGCGAGCCGCCCGCGGGCCGCAGCCGCTTGACTCCGCCCACCAGCACGCCGAGCGTGGTCGAGTCGATGAAGGTGGCCTGCGACAGGTCCACCACGATCTGCTTCTTGCCGGACTCGATCAGCTCGACCATGCGCTCCTTGAACTCCGGGGCCGTGTACAGATCGACCTCTCCCCCGAGCTCGATCACATGAGTCGTGTCGTCGACGGCCTCGTCTTCGATATGGAAGTTCACTCTTCTCCCGAGTTCGTTCTTGTTCGCCAGCATCCTGCCTGCGATCCGCGAAGGGTACTCAGCCGGGCGCCTGTTGCTGCTCCGCGGCCTTCTTCAGCTGCGCGGCCTGCCGCTTGACCTGCTTCTTGGCCCTCTTCGGCGCAAGGTCCTCCGCCTTCTGAGCGGCCAGATCCGCCGTACGCTCATCGTCGGCCAGGGTGGCGGTCTGCACGAGCTGGAGGTAGGACTGGACGTCGTTCGAGGACGCCGCGATCAGCGTCATCGCCTTGGACGCCTCCTTCGGCCTGTTGAGCGCGTCCGGGCTGTAGATCTGGAACGCGACCGTGGCGAGCGAGGGGTCGGGCGTGCCCTTGGCCGCCTCCACGTAGCGATTCCAGTACGTGGCGGCGTCGCGGAGATGGGCCTTGTCCTCGTCCGAGAACGTGGCGGTGGTCGCATCCAGGTCGGCTGTCGCAAGCTGGTAGTGGTCGCGGACCAGCTCCTTCAGGGCGGCCACGTTTGCCGGGTTCGCCTGCACGCGGTCCTCGTTGCGGTCGATGCGCTCGTCGACGAGATCGTTCCCGCTCCCGCCGCTGTTGCCCTTGAAGGCGTCCACGAGCCCGCCCGACACGCTGCCGCCGATCCCGAACAGGACGAGCCCTCCGCCCATCAGGAGGGCGAGGATCAGGTAGGTGGCCTGGACGGCGCGGCGGCGCCGGCCTCTGAGGTCGAACAGCATGCGGAGGCGAAGGCTAGCTGCCCTCGGCGGAGGCGATTCGCTCCGCCACCTCCGGCGCGGGCCTGCCGAGCGCCGACGCGAGCCAGATGCTGAGCTCGTACAGGATGATCAGCGGGATCATCTCGAGGATCAGCGTGATCGGGTCGAGCGTGGGCAGGAACGCCGCCACCACGGCGATGATCACGATCGCATAGCGACGGTTCTTGCGGAGCTTCTCGGGAGTCGTGAGGCCGAGCTTGCACGCCACCAGGACCCCGACGGGGATCTGGAACCCGATCCCCATCGCGAGCATCAGCATCGTGATGAACGAGTAGTAGTCCCGCGCCCGCACCTGCGTGTTGAAGTTGTCCGCGTTGAAGTTGAGGAGGAAGTCCAGCGCGGGCGTGAGTACCACGAAGTAGCAGAAGACCACTCCCGTGATGAAGAGCGTCGGGATGAGCAGCAGCATCGGCAGCGCCACCCGCCGCTCCGTGGGGCTGAACGCGGGCAGCAGGAACGCGTAGACCTGGTAGAGGATCACCGGCAGGGCGATGATCAGCGCCACGTAGGCCGAGTTGGTGAGCGTCGTGTAGAAGGCCTCGGCGGGACCGAGCGTGATCGGCTCGATTCCGCGCGGCAGCGGATGGTTCACGACCCGCAGCACGAGGTCGTTCTGCCAGGCGGTGATTCCCCACGCGACCCCGAAGGTCAGCGCGCAGATGATCAGGCGGGTGCGGAGCTCGTCGAGATGCTCGACGATGGAGAGACGGTCCTCATGGGCGATCGGCCGTATGCGGCGCGCCACGGTGCGGCCCAGCCCTGCTTAGGACTGGCGGTCGCCGGCCGTGGTCGCCGTGGGCTCGGGCTTCTCGGCGGTCGCCTTGACCGCCTCGAGCTCCTCGCGCTCCTTGTCCTTGCCGGTGATCGAGTCCTTGAACTCGCGCATTCCGGTCCCGAGCGAGCGCCCGAGGTCGGGCAGGCGCTTGGGCCCGAAGATCACGAGGACGATCACGAGGACGATGGCTATCTCGAGTGGGCCTATGGACGGCATCTGAAGCTCATGGTAGCGCTCACCGGGATCGGTCTTCGAAGTTCTGGTAGAAGCGGCTGGGAGTGGGCTCGTCCTGTCCCTGGTACTTCGAGCCCATCTTGCGCGAGCCGTAGGGGTGCTCCACCGGCCCGTCCATCCGCATGAACGAGAGCTGCCCGATCGGCATGCCCTGGTAGATCGTGATCGGGAGGTTGGCCACGTTGGAGAGCTCGAGGGTCAGCCGGCCGGAGAACCCGGCGTCCACAAAGCCTGCCGTCGAGTGGATCAGCAGGCCGAGCCGGCCCAGGCTCGACTTGCCCTCGAGCCGGCCCACCAGGTCGTCGGGCAGCTCGACCTGCTCGAGCGTCTGACCCAGCACGAACTCGCCCGGGTGGAGGATGAACGGCTGGTCGCGGTCATTGATCTCGACCAGCTCTGTGAGGTCGTCCATCGGCTGGCGCACGTCGATGTACGGGTACCGCGCGTTGTGGAAGACGCGAAAGCGGCTGTCCACGCGCACGTCGATGCTGGACGGTTGGACGAGCCGCTCCTCATAGGGGTCTATGACGATCCGTCCAGCCTCTATCTCGGCACGAATCGTGCGGTCGCTCAGCACCACGGGCGCCCGAGTCTAGATACGGCGCGGGATCGACCGCCCACGGGGGGCCCTTCTTTCTCAAGTTCCCTCATCGCGTGCCGATACGGGGATCAGGATGGAAGAGATGGAGACAGGCGGAGACCAGACCCACTTCGTGAAGCGCGTGGTTCTCCCCAGCGGGAAGACGATCGAGGTCGTCTACTTCAAGGAGAACGAGGTGCAGCTGGACGAGGCGCATGCCGTCGAGCATGCCCCCGCAGAGCCTCACCAGGAACTTCACGTGTGCATGGAGTGCTACTCCGAGCTGGTGTATCCCGTGCACTGGGATGAGGCCGGTCCGGAGAACTGGAACGTGCTGCTCCACTGCCCCAACTGCGACGTGTTCCGCGAGGGCATTTTCGCCCAGGACACCGTCGAGGCGTTCGACGAGGAGCTCGACCGCGGCGGCGACGCCCTGGCGCGCGACTACAAGCGCCTCATGCGCGCCAACATGGCCGACGAGATCGAGCGCTTCGCAGGCGCCCTCCAGGCCGGCGCCATCCTCCCCGAAGACTTCTAGACCATCGCTGCGCAAGGCGACGTGGCCTAGGGCCCCTCAGGCGTAGCGCTCAACCACGCCGTCGGCCACCAGGCGCAATGCCTGCTCCCGATCGTCGGGCAGGCCGAGCCGGTCCAGGCGCGCCTTGGCCGCTCGCACGTGCTCGAGGGCCAGGCTGCGGGCCTCGTCCAGTGCGCCCGTGGCGGCTATCCGGTCGCAGACCTCCTCCGCCCGCGCGGCGTCGGTGACGGCCGCGCGGAGGTCGATGTCCCGGAGCTCGCGGTCGCGCCTGCGCGCGAGGATGAGCGGCAGCGTTACGGTGCCGTCGAGCAGATCGGTGCCACGCGGCTTGCCGGTGCGCTCCGCCGGACCGGACACGTCGAGCACGTCGTCGAGCAGCTGGAACGCCAGGCCAATGCCCTCGCCGAACGCTCCCAGCGCCTCGGAGCGCTCCGGCGTCCCGCCGAACAGCGCGCCGAGCCGGCAGCAGGCGTCGAACAGGCTGGCCGTCTTCAGGCGGCAGCGCTCGAGATAGCGCTCGGCGGGCACGTCGGCGATCCACGCGTCCGCGCGCTGCATCAGCTCGCCGCGGGCCAGGGCGGACGAGGCCTCCGAGAGCCGGCTCACGGCCTCGCCGCTACCGGTGCCGGCCAGCTCCGCGAACGCGCGCGAGAAGAGCAGATCGCCTGACGCGGTGGCCGCGAGGCGCCCGGCGGCGGCGAACACGGTGGGGCGTCCGCGGCGCACCGGCGCGCGGTCGAGCACGTCGTCGTGCACCAGCGTGGCCATGTGCAGCAGCTCCACCGCCACGCCGGCGGACACCAGGCGCGCGTCCGAGTCGTCGGCGGCGGCGAGATACACGAGCATCGGGCGCAGGCGCTTGCCGCCCGCGGCGAGCATGCCCGCACTGTGGGCCTCGAGCTCCACCCCGTGCCCTGCCACCACCTCCGCCAGACGCGCCTCCGTGCGCTCGAGCGCCGCGGCCAGCTGCGGGCCGCCCGCGGCCAGCACCGCCCCGAGCTGTGCCGGGGCCGTGGTCACGCCGCCTCTGGCGGAAGCAGCCGGCTCGGCCGGCTGCGCACCGATGCCTTCTGGCCGGCGTGCAGCGCGATGATGCCGCCGGCCGTAAGCACCCAGCGGACGTCCGTGAGCCCGGCCGCCGCCATCTCGGCCGCGAGCGCCTGCGGATCGGGGAAGCGGCGGACGGAGCTCGGCAGGTAGCTGTAGGCGTCGGAGTCGCCCGCGAGCCGGCCGAGGCGCGGCACCACTCGATCGAACCAGAGCCGGAAGAACCAGGACAGCGGCGGCTTCTGCGGGGTGGTGATCTCGAGGACCACCACGCGGCCGCCGGGCCGCGCGACCCGCGCCATCTCGCGGAGGCCGCCGGCGAGGTCGGAGAAGTTGCGCGCGCCGAAGCCCACCGTGACGGCGTCGAACTCGCCGTCGCCATAGGGCAGCTCGAGCGCGTTGCCGGCCTCGAAGCGGATGCCGGGCGCCTTGGTCCGCGCGATCTCCAGCATCCGCTCGGAGAAGTCCATCGCCACGACCTCCGCGCCACGCGCCTGCAGGGCCATGGCCAGGTCGCCTGTGCCGGTGGCCACGTCGAGCGCCCGCGAGCCCGGCCCCACGCGGGCGAGGTCGACCGCCCGCTCGCGCCAGCGGTGGTGCATGCCCACCGTCATGAGCCCGTTCATCCGGTCGTACACGCGGGCGATGCGGTCGAACATCGCCTGGACCTGCGTCTCGGGGAGCGTCCCGGACGCCGTGCTCATCGCGCCCGTTCTACTCGTCGCCCTTGAGTGAGGCGACGTACTGCACGAGCTTGTCGAACTGCTCCGGGTTGGTCTTGCGGTAGTTCGCGTAGGAAGGCATTGGCGCGGTGGGGTTCTCGAGCGTCCGCGCGATCGCGTCGCGCCCGAGCCGGTCGCCGATGTCGGTCAGGCTCGGCCCCAGCGTGTTGCCGTTCTCGCCGATCTTGTGGCAGCCGAGGCAGCCCGCGGACGCGGTGATCTCCTTGCCCTCCTCGAACTGGGGTTTCGTGGCCAGCTCGATCTCGGTGGGCGAGCCGGCGAGGGCGCCCAGGACCGTCAGGTAGGTCATGGCGCCGATCGTCGCGATGCCGGCGGTGGTGGCGATCGGCCGGCGCAGCGGGTGGCGCTCCGGCCCCCGGTCGTAGAACGGCAGCAGCAGCAGGAGCATCAGGCAGATCGTGGGGATCCCGATCGTGGCCAGGAACACGAGCTCCGGCGGCTTGACCACGCGCAGCAGCTCGAACAGGAAGAAGAAGTACCACTCCGGCCGCGGCGTGTAGGTGGTGGTGGTGGGGTCGGCCTTCGGCCCCAGCTCGGCGCCGAACAGGACCGCCATCAGGATGATCACGCCGATCGTGATCGTGGCCATCATCCCGTCCTTCGCGATCGCGTAAGGGAAGAACGGCTTGCCCTGTCCCTTCAGGATCGAGTATTCGCGGAGGTAGTCCTCCTTCTGGCGGGCGTCCACGTCAGAGCTCCTCGGTCAGGAGGTCCTTCTTCTCCGCCTTGACCCACGGCGGAGCGGTGGTGCCGAGCTTGGCCACCAGATACAGGTGCGCACCGATCAGCGCCGCGATCAGGCCCGGCACCGCCAGCATGTGCAGGGCGTAGAAGCGCGAGATGGTGGTGGGGCCGAACTCGGAGCCGGCGCGCAGGAAGTCGGCGAGGTAGGGACCGATGACCGGGCCGGAGGAGTTCAGGTTGACCGCGACGACGGTGGCCCAGAAGGAGCGCTGGTCGAACGGGAGCAGGTAGCCCGTGAGGCCCATCATCAGCGTCAGCACGAGCAGCACGACGCCGATCACCCAGTTCAGCTCGCGCGGGTACTTGTAGGCGCCGAAGAAGAAGGTCCGGCCCATGTGGAGGAAGATCAGGATGATCATCACGCTCGAGCCCCAGCGGTGCATGCCGCGGACGAGCTCGCCCAGGAAGACGTCGTTCGTGATGTGGGCAGCGGACGAGTAGGCGCGCGAGACGGAGTCCGGCTCGTAGTACATCGCGAGGAACACGCCGGTGACCGCCTGCGAGAGGAAGGCGAACATCGTGGCCGAGCCCAGCGTGTAGAACCAGTTGGTGCCCTTGGGGGTCTTGCGGTAGAGGAAGCCGCGCAGGAACGGGCTGAGGCCGCTGCGCTCGTCGAGCCAGCCGACCACCGACGCCGCGCCCTCGACCGCCTGGTCCTTCGGCGTGGGCTTCGTGGCCGGGCCGCCGTTGGCGCCATTCGCGCCGTTCGTCCCCGTGCCGGGACGCGGGGGCGATGGCCGCAGGAACTTGGGGAGCGGGGGCGCCTTC
Source organism: uncultured Thermoleophilaceae bacterium (assembly GCA_963764665.1). Lineage (GTDB taxonomy): Bacteria > Actinomycetota > Thermoleophilia > Solirubrobacterales > Thermoleophilaceae > JACVRW01. The sequence goes on from CAVXTL010000021.1 coordinate 55,741, forward strand.
ACGTGGTCGGCCTCGAGGGATAGAGGTACTGCCAGAGCCCGTCGAGGTGGTTCGACGGGTCGCGCGGCGAGAAGCGCTCCAGGTTCGAGTTGAGCGAGAAGCGGTCGCCGAGCTCGACCTGTCCCCCGCGTACGCGCGTGTAGAAGCGGTCGAGCGGCCGCACCGGCGGCCCGCCCTCGACCGCGCCCTGGAAGTCGTACACGCCGCCGTGGCAGGGGCAGACGAACTTCTGCGAAGCCTGGATGTAGCGGACCGGGCAGCCGAGGTGCGCGCAGCGCGTGGAGATCGCCACGTACGGCTGGTCCTCGTTCTGCGCGTCGTCCCGCCCGGGGTCGAAGCGGCGGATGTAGACCGTGGTCTTGCCCGGGTCGCCGATCTCGGCCACGATGTTGATGACCCGCTGGACGTAGGCGTCCTCCGCGAAGTCGCGCTCCGGGCCCACCGCCTGCCAGTTCTCGCGCGAGGTGTCCTCGAGCACGGGACCAAGCGCGAAGCCCAGCGCCGGCAGCGCGAACGCGGCCGTGGCGATTCCGCCTGCCGCCAGCGCGGTGCCCTCCATGAACCGACGCCGTGTAACCGTCTCGCCCTCGAAGGCGCCGGCAATGCCGCGGCCCTCGGTGTAGCGGGACTGCTTGTCTAGCTTGGGAGGATCGGCCACGTTGCTCGGTTTTATCGCCCCACGAAGGGTAGTGCCAACTTGGTGGCGGAAGGCACGTTTGCCGCCACGGGGCTCGGCATCTTCTAGGGGGCCGGGAGCCTATCGCGGGCCCAGGCGCGCGCGCCCCGTCCTCCGGCCGCCGACAGCGCCTCGGCGCTCGCGTCCCAGAGCCCTTCAGCCAGCTCGCCGCGCCCCGAGGCGTGCGCCTGGGCCGATAGCGAGATCAGGTCGGAGAGCTCCGCCACAGCCGGCACGTCGCCCACGGCTGCCAGCCTCGCAAGGCCGAGCGCGTACAGGGCGTCGCCCGCGAGCAGGCGCAGGTCCTCGTCCATCCCCTCGAATGCACGCGGCGTGCCGTAGTGCATGATGTAGCCCTCGTAGACCGCCTCCAGCACGAAGCGGCGGGCATCGTCGTCGAGCTCGCCGCCGAAGCGCGCGGGCCCGGGATCCTCGATCGCGTACGCGGCCAGCGCCGGGTCGGCGGCGCGGACCACCTCGGCCAGCACGCTCATCGCGCGGCCACCTCGGCCAGCGCGTCGCGAGCGGCCGCGAGCGTGCGCTCCACCTCGCCGTCCCCGTGCACGAGCGACGGGAACCAGGCCTCGAACTGCGAGGGCGGCAGGTACACGCCGCGGGCCAGCATGGCCCGGCAGAAGGCGGCATGCGCGTCCAAGTCGCAGGCCGCGGCGCCCGCGTAGTCGCGCACCGGGGTGTCGGAGAAGAAGAGCGTGAGCAGGCCCGTGGAACGGGTCACCTGCACCGGCACGCCGGCCGCCGCCGCGGCGGCGGCAAGACCCTCGGCCAGCGCCGCGGCGGTGGCATCCAGGTGGCGATACGCGTCCGCGTCCAGCAGCGCCAGCGTGGCGAGGCCCGCGGCGGTGGCCAGGGGATTCCCGGAAAGCGTGCCCGCCTGGTAGACCGACCCGGCCGGCGCCACCAGCTCCATGAGGTCGGCGCGGCCGGCGTAAGCGGCGGCCGGCAGCCCGCCGCCGATGATCTTCCCGAGCACCGTGAGGTCCGGGGTCACCCGCTCGCGCTCCTGCGCGCCCCCCGGCGCCACGCGGAACCCGGAGATCACCTCGTCGAACACGAGCAGGGCGCCGGCCCGGGCCGTGGTCTCCCGCAGGTGGTCGAGGAATCCCGGCTCGGGCGCCACGAGGCCCATGTTCGCCGGGTAGGGCTCGCAGACGAGGGCGGCCACCTCACGCTCGGCCAGTGCGCTGTCCACCGCCTGCCGGTCGTTCCACGGCACCACGACCGTGTCCGCGGCCTGGGCTTCGGTCACCCCCGGGCTGGCCGGGATGCCCTGGGTGGCCAACCCCGAGCCCGCCTCCGCGAGCAGCCCGTCCACGTGGCCGTGGTAGGCCCCCGCGAACTTGACCACCGCCGCCCGGCCCGTGGCGGCGCGGGCCAGCCGGATGGCGCTCATGCTGGCCTCGGTGCCCGACGAGGTCATCCGCACCATCTCGGCCGAGGGCACCCGTGACACGATCTCGGCCGCCAGGTCGCTCTCCGCCTCGGTGGGGGCGCCGAAGCTGGTGCCGAGCGCGGCCGCGGCTGTGACCGCCGCGACCACATCCGGATGCGCGTGGCCGGCCGCCAGCGGTCCCCAGGACATGACCCAGTCCACGTAGCGCTCGCCGTCCACGTCCACGATGTCCGCTCCCTCGCCACGCGCGATGAACAGCGGATCGCGGCCGATCGCGCGCATCGCGCGGACCGGCGAGTTCACTCCGCCCGGCATGAGCCGCAACGCCCGGGCGTACGCCTCGGAGGAGCGCCCGGAGGTCTTCCTCAGGAGTGCTCTGCCTCCCACTTGCGGTGCTCGTCCGTGAAGTAGAGGAGCCGGACCTTCTTGAACTCGGTGGACGAGTAGAGCGTGCTGCGGTCCTCGATCCCGGTGGACTCCGCGATCGAGTCGAGGATCGCGTCGCACTCCTCCTTCGAGCGGCCGTGGGCCATCGTGAAGACGGAGTAGGGCCAGTCGGCGTAGGTCGGCCGCTGGTAGCAGTGCGAGATCCCGCGGAAGGCCGCCATGGCGGGACCCAGCTCCAGGATCCGGTCGTCGGGCACGTTCCACACGCCCATGCCGTTGGCGGAGAAGCCCGCCCGTCGGTGGAAGAGGATGGCCGCGACGCGGCGGAGCGCCCGGCGCTCCTTCATGGACTCGAGGTGCTCGAGCAGCCGCGCCTGGTCGATTCCCAGCTCGGACGCCGCCTGCGCGTAGGGCTCGGGCACCACCGGCAGGTCGCCCTGGAGCGTCCGGATGACCGCCAGGTCGAGGTCGGACAGCTCGATGGCCTCCGGCTCCTCGAAATCCTCGGCCACGCCCGCGCTGGCCAGCGCCTCGGTGCCTCCCTCCATCTCCAGGTCCATGCGGATCTTGAAGAGGCGGATGGTGGGCAGCTGGCGCACCGACTCGGCGCCGGTGAGGTCGGCGAGCACGTCCAGCGTGCCCTCGAGGCCCAGCCGCGAGCCCGGCTCGACGGCGATCGTGAACCACAGGTTGAAGTCGTGGTTGCGGAGGTAGTTGTGGGAGACGCCGGGATGCGAGTTCACGACCTTCGCGGCGCGCCAGGGGTGCTCGGGATCGATCCGCGCGGCCACGAGCATCGAGCGGTAGCCGAGCACGCGCGTGTCGAAGATCGGGGTGAGCTGGCGGATGATCCGCTCGTCGAGCAGGCGCTGCGTGCGCGTCAGCACCTCCGCCTCGGGCAGCTCGGCCAGCTCGGCCACCCGCAGGAACGGGCGCGGCTCGAGCGGGAAGCTGCCCTGCAGCAGGTTGAGGAGCCTGCGGTCGAGATCGTCGAGCGGGACCGCGGAGCCGCCCTTGCGGCTGCGCGTCTTGGCTACTGAAGCCACTCGGCGGCGTCCTTTGCGTGATAGGTGACCACGATGTCCGCGCCCGCGCGGCGGATGCCGGTGAGGGTCTCGAGCACCGTCGCGCGCTCCTCGATGTAGCCGGCGGCGGCCGCCGCCTTGATGAGCGAGTACTCGCCGCTCACGTTGTAGGCCGCCACGGGCACGCGCGTGGCCTCCTTGACCCGGCGGATCACATCGAGATACGGCAGCGCCGGCTTGACCATCACCACGTCGGCGCCCTCCTCCACGTCGAGCAGCGCCTCGCGCACCGCCTCGTCCGCGTTGGCCGGGTCCATCTGGTAGCTGCGCCTGTCGCCGAACGCCGGGGCGGCGTCGGCCGCCTCGCGGAACGGGCCGTAGAACGCCGATGCGAACTTGGCTGAATAGGCCACGATCGGCACGTCCTTGTGGCCCTCGCCGTCCAGCTGTCCGCGCAGGGCGCCCACGCGGCCGTCCATCATGTCGCTCGGCGCCACGGCGTCGGCGCCCGCCGCCGCGTGTGAGATGGCGGTCTTGGCGAGGAGCTCCAGCGTCACGTCGTTGTCGATCGTGCCGTCGTCGGCCACCACGCCGCAGTGGCCGTGCGACGTGTAGCCGCAGAGACACACGTCGGTCATCACCACGAGGTCCGGGTGGGCGTCCTTGAGCGCGCGTACCGCCAGCTGAACGACGCCCTCCTCGTCGTAGGCCCCGGATCCCTGGAGGTCCTTGTCGGCGGGCAGCCCGAACAGAAGCACCGCCGGCACGCCGAGGGCATGGGCCTGGCCGGCCTCCTCCACCACGTTCGATATCGAGAGCCGCTCGACGCCGGGCATCGCCTCGACCGGGGTGCGCTCCTCGCCGAGCTGGACGAAGAGCGGCAGCACCAGATGCGCCGGGGTGAGCTCGGTCTCGCGGACCATGCCGCGCAGAAGCCCGGTCTTGCGGAGGCGCCGCATGCGAGTGGCGGGAAAGGCCATCGACATTCAGTCTAAGGGGCCGCTGTCTCGCGCAAGCAGCCGGCTCGGCCGGCTGCGCAGCGATGTCATCCCTACGCGAAGCGGCGGAGACCTACGCGTGCGAGGGCCCCGAAGGCGAGCGCCAGCACCGCCAGGTGCAGGATCGGCCCGGCCATGTCGCCGTTGTCGTTCAGCGCGGCGTTGAGGGCGTCAAGTGTCGGCTTGAACGGGAACAGCGCGGAGATCGCCCTGGTCACGTCGTAGAGCGCGGGAGCCACCGACCCCGACGGCACGAGTGCCAGGAATGCCAGCGGGAGCGCGATCATGAACGCGAGCAGGGAGGCGGCCCGCACCTCGCGCGTCAGCGCCCCGATGGCAAGCCCCAGGGCCGCGAACCCGACGGCTCCGGCCGCGAGGGCGAGCACCCAGAGCGGGAAGCGGCCCCAGTCGAGGTCCACGAACAGGCCAAGGCCGACGAGCATCAGCAGGCAGGCCGTGGCCGAGCACAGGGCCGCCAGGCCGGCCTTCTCCACCAGCAGCGCGGTGCGCGACACGAGGCCGCGCACCAGGCGCGGGAACGCGTTCTCCTCGCGCTCGAGCGCGAGCGTGCCGGAGGCCAGCAACAGCGTGATGAACATCAGCGACACCGCCACCGCCAGCGCCACGGCGAACGAGCTGAGCGAGTTGCGGCCGCCGTCGAGCGAGCGTGCCCTGACCTTGATCGGCTCGCCCACCACGGCCAGCACGTCGTCCGAGAAGGAGAGGTTCTCGCGGGCCAGCTCGGCGAAGCTCACCACCCGGTCGACCTCCTCGCGCTGCGGTGACCCGGGTGGTAGCTCGCTCTGCGCCTTGCGCAGGATCCGCTCGGCGCGCTGGAGGCCGAGGATGCTGATGTCCTGGCCGAGGAACGTGTAGTCCCCACCGGTGCTGATCAGCTTCAGGAGGTCGAGCGCCTCCTCGGCCACCCGCTTGGTGAGCGCCGCGTTGGCCTTCTGCACCTGGGACTTGATGGTGTTCTCGACGAACTGGCGCTTGGCCGGATCCTCGGCGTTGTAGAACACGTCCACCGTGCCGGACTCGAGGCCCGACTGGAGCTTCTCGGTGAGGTCCTTCGGGATCACGATCGCGGCCAGGACGTCGCCGTCGCGGACCTTCTGGATCGCCTCCTCGCGGCTCTTCACCTGCACGGGCTCGATCGCGTCGAACAGGCGCCGGCCCTCCTTGGTGATGTCGATCCGTCGGCCGCCCAGCTCGAGCGTGCCTGCCGACGCGGGCAGCTCGTTGTAGAAGGCCACCTCCGGCTTGTCGGGCCCGCGCGAGAGCGCGAACCCGATCAGTACCGCGATCACGATCGGGTAGAGCACCAGCATGCTCACCAGCAGCGGTGAGCGGCGCAGGATGCGCAGGTCCTTGACCAGCAGCCAGCGCATCAGTGCCCTTGCTGGTGGAGGAACCTCACGAAGGCGGCCTCGAAGTCGAGGCCGTGGGCTCCCACGAGCCGCTCGAGCTCGCGCGGGGACCCGTCGAAGAGCCGCTCCCCGTCGGCCAGGAGGATCAGCTGCTGCGCGTAGCGGTCGGCCTCCTGGACGTTGTGGGTGGCGTAGACCACCGTGGTGCCCTCGGCCGCGAGCCGCAGGATGAACTCCCAGAGCCGCTCGCGCTGCCGCGGGTCCAGCGCCGCGCTCGGCTCGTCCAGCAGCAGCACCTCGGGCCGCGCGAGCAGGCCGATGGCGATGTTCACCCGCTGGCGGTTGCCCCCCGAGAGCGTTCCCACCTGGTCGCCGGCACGGTCGCGCAGGTCCGACAGCTCGAGCATCCGGTCCACGGTGTCGCCCGGATCGGGCACCCGCTCGAGCCGTGCGAACAGCGCGAGGTTCTCGGCCACGGTGAGCTTTCCGTAGAGCCCGGTCTGCTGCGGCACCCAGCCGATCTCCGCCGGGGCCTTCGACACGCTTCCCTCGTCCGGCTTCTGAATTCCCGCCAGGATCGAGAGCAGCGTGGTCTTGCCGGCGCCGTTGGGGCCGATGATCGCCACCAGCTCGCCGCGGCCGGCGGACAGGGACACGCCCTTCAGGGCCTCGCGGTCGCCGAACCGCTTGCTCAGGCCCCGGGCCTCCAGCACAGGCGCAGCGCCCAAGGCGGTGCTGCTTTGGGCGGCGCTCGTCTCCACGGCGGCTCAGCTTGGCAGAATCGCCCCGATGAAGCTCCTATTCGTGGGCGACGTGGTGGGCGGCCTCGGACGCCGCACGCTGGCCTCCCTCCTGCCCGGTCTTCGCGACGCCCACAAGCTCGACTTCGTGGTCGTGAACGGCGAGAACTCGGCCGGCGGCGTGGGCATCACCGAGAAGACCGCGCGCGAGCTGCTCGAGATGGGCGCCGACGCGATCACGCTCGGCAACCACGCCTATCGCCACCGCGAGGTCTACGGCTTCCTCGACCGCGAGGAGCGCATCGTGCGCCCGGCGAACTTCCCCAAGGGCAGCCCCGGGCGCGGCCACACGGTGGTCGAGAGCGGAGGGGCGCGGCTGGGCGTGATCAACCTCTCCGGGCAGCTCTTCCTGGAGGCGGTGCGATCGCCCTTCAACGAGGCCGACGCGATCCTGTCCGCGCTCCGCGGCGAGACCGACCACCTGCTCGTGGACATGCACGGGGAGGCCACGAGCGAGAAGGTGGCCATCGGCTGGTACCTCGACGGAAGGGTCACCGCCTGCGTGGGGACCCACACGCACGTGCCTACCGCGGACCTGCGGGTGCTGCCCGGGGGCACCGCCTACGTGACCGACGTGGGCATGACCGGGCCCCGCGGGGGTGTGATCGGGGTCAAGCGCGAGCAGGCGATCGAGCGCTTCCTGACGCTCACGAACGTGCGCTTCGAGACCTCTGACGAGGACCCGTGGCTGAACGCGGTGCTAGTCGAGGCCGACGGGGACGGGCGCGCCACGAGCATCGAGCAGCTGCTCCTTCCGGCGCGGCTGTAGCTCGAGCGCGACCAGCGCCACCGCCGCCAGCAGCGCGGCGTCGCGGAGGCACACCAGCGCCACCGGGAGCGGGTCGCGGTCCACGAGCTCGTGATAGAGCGCGGGGAACTCGATCTGCGTGAGCACCGTCGCCAGCGCCACGACCAGGGCCAGCGCACGCATGCGCCACGCGAACGCGAGCACGCCGAGCGGCACGATCCACACGAGGTACTGCGGGGACAGCACGCGACCGAGGCAGGCGAACGCGGCCACCGCACCGAGCGCCGCGAGCACCATCGTCCGGCGGTCGTCGGGCCGTGCGGCGGCCTGGAGCGAGAGCAGCGCCACCACGCCCAGCATCACCGCCGCCAGCAGGGTGGCCACGGGGTCGGCCACGGCGTGCTCGAGGCCGTCGGAGCGGTGGCTGCCGAGGCCCTCCGCCCTGCCGAGCCCGAGGCCGTCGAGCGCGTACACGAAGGCGGCCGGCGTGCTCTCCACCTGAACCGGGCGATCCACCTGGTAGCTGACCGAGTCGCGGAAGCCGTCCGCCGACGCAGCGATGGCGAAGGCGGCCACCACGGCGATCGTCCCGGCCAGCGCCGCGCCGGACTCGAGGGCCACGCGCCGGCCGCCGCGCGCGGCGAGCCAGGCCAGGACCGGCGGCGCCGCGACGAGCGGGAAGCCCTTGGTCATCACCGCCAGCCCCAGCACCGCGAAGCCGAGCCGCGGGCGCTCCGCCGCCACCAGCCACAGCGCCAGGAGCATCAGCGCCACCGGGGCGAGATCGAAGTGCGTGCGCAGCATCGCGCCACACAGCAGCGGCATCGCCGCGGCCGCCAGCAGGGCCCGGCGCCGGTCCCCCCCGGTCCGCGCCGCCAGGGCGCCGCAGAGCACCATCACCGCAAACGCCAGCAGGAACGTCCAGCCGGCGAAGGCCCAGCGGAAGGCCTCCTCCCCCGTGCCGAGCAGACCCGGCAGGACGATCGCCGGGGCCGCCAGCGGCGGATACTCGAAGAACTGCTCCCGGTACGGGAGCTCGCCGCCCAGGACCGGCTCGGCGAACGTCCGGTACACGTACAGGTCGTTCACGCTGTCGTCCGAGAACGGCGGCACCCAGAGGATGGCCGCCCAGCCGGCCACCAGCACCAGCGCGGGCACGAGCAGGCGCCTCAAGCGGCCACGGCCTCCCGCTCGCGCGCCGGCTCGGCGGTCCACTCGTCGCGTGCCTGAGTTCGATAGGCGCCCAGGGACGTGACGAGCACGAACGGCAGGAACCAGACCACGTAGAGGTAGAACCAGTGCGTCGCGGCCAGCTGGAGGGCGATCAGCACGGCCGCCCCGAGCGCCGCCGTCTGGCGCGGTCCGCGCTCGCGCGGCACGAATGCCACCGCCAGTGCCAGTCCCGCCGCCCCGACCTTGACGAGCGTGTGCACCCACTCGATCGACGTCTGGCCCCAGATGCTGAACGGGGAGGGACGCGACACCTGGTAGCCGAGCGTCCTGTCGTACAGCTCGCGCAGCCCGCCGTCGGGCACGAACGGGATCACGGACACCGCCAGCACCGCCGCCAGGGCAACGGCGAACACAACCGGGCGGCCGCGTCCACGGCCCGGGTGGAACGCGAACAGCGGAGCCAACGCCAGCGGCACGAACTTGGCCGCGGCGCCCATGCCCACCGCGATCCCGCGCGCCGCCGCTCCGAGTCGCGAGCGAGCAGGTGAGATCGTGAGCGCCAGCATCGCCAGGACGCAGGCCAGCGCCACCAGCGAGTCGTTCGAGTTCGTCTCGAGAGCGAACGCGGTGTAGGGGAACGCCGCCCAGGCGTACGCGAGCGCCAGGCCGAGCAGGCGTCCCTCGCGGCCGCGCCGGAGCCGCACGCCGAGCAGCAGCAGCCCGGCCACCACCAGCAGGTCGAACGAGATCGCCGCGCCGTGAGCCGCCGGCAGGTCGTCCCAGCGCCCGCTCCACGGCAGCGCCTGCTCGAACGGGACATAGGCCAGGTAGCTGAGCGGCCCGTAGGTGTCTCCCCGCTCCACGTCGCCCGAGAAGCCCTCGCCGTAGAGCTGATCTCCGTCCACCACCCGGTCGGCGCCGATCACGCCCGCGTAGCCCACGTCGATGACGTTCGAGTCCACCACGTTCAGGGCGACCCGGAACGAGAGGAGGAACACGAGACCCACCACGAGCAGCTTCGCCGGGAGATGGGGGATCAGCGGCCCAGGCCGCTCGCGCGGCCTCAGGCCGGCGACCAGCGTTCTGAGCAGGAGGTAGCCCAGCACGGGGTACACCAGCGGCACGGAGGTCTCGATCTCGCCGCGGTTGAAATACACGTGCGACACGCCGAACGCGAGCAGCACGAGCAGGTCGAGGTGCACCAGCCGGAAGGGCCGCCGGAGGTTCACGAACGGCGCGATGAAGAGCAGGCAGAGCGGCAGCCAGACGTACGGGGCGTTCAGCTTCCTGCCGAAGGCCCCCTCGTAGCCCCGCGCCATGGTCCACGCCACCTGGTCGCCGGTCCACTGCTCGAGCAGGGCGCCGGTGCGGTCATCCACCTGGACCTGCACCAGCTGGTCGCCGTCGCGGAAGAAGCTGACCTGCCAGCGCCCGGGGCCCTTGATGTAGGCGGTCGGGTCGAGGCGGCCGCCGCGGCGCTCCTCGGCCACGACCTCGTCGCCGCGCTCGGCGAGCCCGATGACCTGCTCGGCGCTGCGCTCGAAGAAGCGCGGCGGCTCGGTCTGGGAAGCCGGCTGGCGCAGCTCGGCCGCGAACGCCGGAGCTGCCCCGACGAGCACGACGCAGAGCGCCGCTGCCAACGCCGCCCTCAGTCCCGCGACACCTCGATGGCGAAGCTCCAAATCTTGTTCCCTACGAAGTTGAGGGGCGTGGACACCGCGATGGAGATTGCCTGGGCGAGCAGCTCGTTCATGCCCGCGACGCTCACGAGCACCTCGAGGATGGTGGCCGCCACCAGGAAGGCCACGATGCTCACGGCGAAGAAGCGCGGCGCCTGGAAGCCGGCGCGGCCACCGCGGGCATCGAAGGTCCAGTGCCGGTTCCACCAGAAGTTGTTGACCACGGCCACGACGAACGCCGCCGTGGCGGCCACGAGGTGGTGGGCGCCGAAGCCCTCGACGCAGAGCGCGAACACGGCCAGGTTGACCACGTAGCCGGAACCGCCGACCGCGCAGAACTTGGCCAGCTGGAGCCAGTTTGCCGGCTTGGCCATGCCCGCGCGCACGCGGACGTGCACCGCGTGCGGGCGGCGCGCGGCGGTCGCCTCGCCCTCGTCGCTCATCAGTTCACCGTACACGGAAGTGATCGAGCACAAGGGGGGTCACGTCGGCCAGGGACCAGGCTTCGCGGGCGGGGGCGTCCACTCCGCAGAGCAGCAGCACACCCTCCGAGTCGTCGCGGTGGAGCGAGCCGTGGCTACCGCCGCCCACGTGATCGGAGCCGCCCCAGTCCACGAACTCGTAGGACGGCGTGGCCGACACCAGCACGTCGCCGGCATGGGGGCACTCGAGCGCCGACCAGAGCCGCCCGAGCGCATCCGGGTACTCGGGGCTGCTCAGCCGGCCGTTCGAGAGCTCGATGTCGAGAGCGGCCAGGTCGCCCTCCACGGTCCAGCCCTCGCCGCGCGCGTCGACCACGTCGTGGCCGGGCCGAAACGAGAGCTTCCCGCGCCCCGAGTGCACGGTGGCCGATCCGTTCTCGCGGTGCACCACCAGGTCTACGCCCTCGAGGCCGGTCAGCACCTCGACGGCGCGCGGCACCAGCTCCTCGCGGCGTCCCTCGTCGAGCACGTAGACCATCGCGGAGCGCGCCGCGGGGCATACGGCCAGCTCCGCCTCCGTGGGCGCCGGATCGGAGGGGTGCAGCACGCGCCAGGAGTCGAACGCCTCGGCGAGGTTCACACGCTCCTCCACCCTGGTCTGCGAGTGGTCCGACATCACGATCACAGCGTGCTTCTCCAGGAACGCGTCCACCCCTCCGGCCACGTGCATGATCCGCTCCAGCGCATGGTCGGCCTCGGCGATCGAGCGCACCTGTCCGTCGGGCCCCGCCTTGTGCGAGTAGGTGTCGTTGTCGGGAAGCGAGAAGAGCATGAAGTCGAAGAGGTCGTGCTCGACCAGGTACGCCCCCACGCACCCCGTGTGGCGATCGCGCTGGCCCGGCATCCCGAGCGCCGACCGGCATCCGGTGTCGCGCGTGTCGAAGAGGTCGGCGTAGAACAGCTCCCGTGCGCCGTAGACGGCGTGGCGGAACTGCGCAGCCTCGGCGATGCGCCGGTAGACGCTGGCGCCCGACGGCTCGTGCCGCGTGCGGCCCCGATAGATCAGCCAGGTGGTGCACGCCGTGCGCAGCCCGGCGTCGTCGAGATGCTCGAACACGGTCTTCCGGCCCCGGCTCAGGTGGGCCATGTTCATGTTGTAGACCGTGTCGAACAGCGAGCGCACGACACCGAAGGCGCGCGTGGCCTGGAACGAGGAGCCGTACTCGACGTAGCGCTCCTCGCCGCGGTGGTACCAGTTCATGGAGGGGATGTGGTGCTCCGCCGGGCCGGTGCCGGTGGCTATCGCTGCCGAGGCCACCGGCGTGACCGACGGGAAGGTCGACACGCAGTCCCGCACGTACGTACCGCGCTCGCGGAGCGCTGCCAGCGCCGGCGCCCGGCCCTCCTCGATGGTGAGATCGAGCATGTCGGGCTTGAGCGAGTCGATGACCGCCAGGACCAGCTTCTTGGGCTCGGCCACGAGCTGGTCGATCCCTAGCGGAGGATCCGCAGGCCGGCGTACTTCTCGCCCTCGCGGCGCCGGCTCCCGAAGAGCAGCAGCGCGAAGCCGATAAGCGCCACGAACGAGAGCGGCGGCACGAACACGGCCACGGCCGCGAGCACCAGCGCCGCCAGGTCCGCGTACACGAGCAGGATCCCGGCCGCACCCGCATCCAGGCGACGCCGGGCGCGCTGGATCAGCCCGCCCACCGCCAGTCCGGCGAGCAGCGCGCAGAGTGGGCCGGCCACCAGGCCGAGGATGGCCCCGTGGCCGCCGTCCGCCAGGACGCCGGCGAACATGAGCGCGCCAAGCACCGCCGCGACCACCAGCAGCACGAGATCGAGCGGCGAGCGGCCCTGCTCGACGGCCGCGCCCGGGCGGTCGAGCGCGTAGGCGACCAGCCCGAGGGCCACGACCGCGCCCAGAAAGGCCGGCGACTCGAGGAAGCTCCAGTCGGTGCCGTCGAAGTCGATGCCCACGTCGCCGCGCGCGAGCGCCCCCGCGAGAAGCGGTGGAAGGAACGGCCGCACGCCGCTCGCGCCGGCCAGGCCGGCGCCGGTGCCGATGTCCATGAAGAGGCTCATGAGCGCATCCGCCGGGCGGTACCCTGCGGGCGCATGACGATAGACCAGGCGGCAGGGCAGGGTCGGTCAGCGGCGAACGGTTCGGCGTGAGCTTTTCCCGCGACCTCGAGCGCTACGCGGGGCTCTTCGCATCGCGCACCAGGGTCATGAAGTCGTCGGCCATGCGCGACCTGATGGCCATCACGGCCAGGCCCGAGGTGATCTCGCTGGCCGGTGGCCTCCCCGACACCAGCACCTTCCCCCCGGAGTCGTTCGCGGCGGCCACCAGGCGCATCGCCGAGGAGTCCTGCGCCCGGGCGCTCCAGTACGGCCCCACGGAGGGTCTCGACGAGACCAAGGCATGCATCATCGAGGCGATGGCCGCCGAGGGCATGCGCGTGGACGGCGGCGACCTGATCGTGACCACCGGCGGCCAGCAGGTGATCGACCTGGTGACCAAGGTGCTGATCGACCCCGGCGACGTGGTGATCGCCGAGGCCCCGACCTACCCGGGCGCGGTGCCCGTGTTCTCGTCCTACCAGGCCGACGTGGTCCAGATCGACATGGACTCCGAGGGAATGCGCGTGGACCTGCTCGAGAGCACGCTCGACCGGCTCGAGCGCGACGGTCGCACGCCGAAGTTCGTCTACACCGTGCCGACGTTCCAGAATCCCGCCGGGGTCACCCTCTCGGCGGCGCGGCGCAGGCGCCTCGTGGAGGTGGCGCGCGAGCGCGAGCTGCTCGTGCTCGAGGACAACCCCTACGGCCTGCTGCGGTTCGAGGGCCCGCGGCCCGAGCCGCTCTACGCGATCGACGGCGGCGTGTACGTGATGTACCTCGGCACGTTCTCGAAGACGCTGTCGCCCGGCATCAGGCTCGGCTGGGTGGCCGCTCCCGGACCGGTGCTCGAGAAGATCAACCTCGGCAAGCAGGCCACGGACCTGTGCACGTCCACCCTCTCGCAGCTGATGGTGCAGGCCTACTTCGAGGAGGGCCACTGGCCCGACTACGTGGCGTCACTCGTCGATCTCTACCGCGGCCGGCGCGACACGATGCTCGATGCGCTCGCCGAGCACTTCCCGCCGCAGGCCGAGTGGACCCACCCCGCGGGCGGCATGTTCGTCTGGGCCACGCTCCCCGACTTCATCGACACCACCGACCTGCTGGCGCGCGCGCTGCGGGAGAACGTGGCCTTCGTGCCCGGTGAGGCTGCCTACCTCGACGGCCGCGGGCGCAACTCGCTCCGGCTCAGCTTCTCCGCCTGTGGCCACGACGAGATTCGCGAGGGCATCCGTCGGATCGGCGAGGTGGTGACGGAGCAGGTCGAGCTGTACGGAACGCTCACCGGGGTGCGGGCACCCGTGGCCGAGCCTGCGGCCGAGGACCCGGGCGAGGCCAGCGGCGGCGCGCAGGTGCTCCCGCTCCCCTCCCCTGTGGACCGCGAGCTCCGCGCCAGGCGCAAGTGAGCCGCGTGGTGGTGCTCAAGGGGGGCCGCTCGCTCGAGCGGTCGGTGTCGCTGCGCTCGGGCGCGCGGGTGGAGGACGCCCTGCTTCGGTTGGGCCACATCGTGGTGCCCATCGACGTGTCCACGGATCTCATGCCGCGCCTGCGCGACGCGGGCGCGGACGTTGCCTTCGTGGCTATGCACGGCCGCGACGGCGAGGACGGCACCGTGCAGGAGCTGCTCGAGATCGCCGGGATGCCGTACACGGGATCCGGGCCGGCGGCGTGCGCCCGGGCCACCGACAAGGTGATGGCCAAGTACCTGATGCAGGAGGCCGGCATCCCGACCCCGCCGTTCTTCGCCTTCAACGAGACGGCGTTCCGGGAGCTCGGCGCCGCCGATGCCCTGCCCGCCATCGCGGAGCGGCTCGAGTTCCCGATCGTGGTCAAGCCGTCGAGCCAGGGCTCCGCCCTCGGGATCAAGTTCGCGCGCAGCCCCGAGGACGTGCCCGCCGCGCTCGTGGCTGCGTTCTCCTACGACTCGAAGGTGCTGCTCGAGCGCCACGTGGCGGGACGCGACCTGGCCGTGTCGATCCTCGACGGCGAGGCGCTCCCGATCGTCGAGGCGGTGCCGCGCGACGATGCCTTCTACGACTTCGAGGCCCGCTACGAGATCGGCCGCACCGACTTCGTCTGCCCCGCCGACCTCCCGCCGGAGGTCACGGCGCGGACCCACGAGCTCGCACTCGCCACCTACGAGCTGCTCGGCTGCCGCGGCTTCGCTCGCGTGGATCTCATGCTCGGATCGGACGCGGAGCCGACGGTGCTGGAGGCCAACCCGATCCCCGGCCTGACCGACACGAGCCTCCTGCCCCAGGCGGCCGAGGCAGCCGGCATCAGCTTCGACGAGCTGGTGGAGCGGATGCTGGAGCTGGCTCTACAGCCGGCTTAGTCGTCCGAGGCGAAGTCTTCAGGCGTGACGTTGTCGAGGAAGTCCTTGAACTTCTCGACCACTTCCTCGGTGTCCTCGACCTCGTGCTCGAACTCGATCGCGGACTCGGAGATCACGTCCTCGGCGGCGAATATCGGGGCGCCGGTGCGCACCGCGAGGGCCAGCGCGTCCGACGGGCGCGAGTCGATCGGGATCTCGCGCCCGTTCAGCTGCAGCGTCACCTCGGCGTAGAAGGTGTTCTCGCGCAGCTCGGTGACGGCCACCCGGGTGCAGGTGACCTCGAGCTCCGAGAGCACCTCGCTGATCAGGTCATGGGTCATCGGCCGGGGGGTGTTCGCGCCCTGGAGCTTCATCAGGATCGCGGCTGCCTCGGGGTGCCCGATCCAAATCGGGAGGAACTTGTTGCCGTCGCGCGTCTTCAGAAGCACGATCGGCTGCTTGCCGACCATGTCGAAGCTCACGCCATAGATGACCATCTCCTGCATGCCCTGGCGACAGTCTAGACGTGGGGGGAAGCCGGGGCGATAGGCATTCGGGAAGGCTCGCGATGGGCGATCCAGGACTCGAACCTGGGACCTCGTCCTTATCAGAGACGCGCTCTAACCGACTGAGCTAATCGCCCGCGAGGGGCGATTGTAGCGGCGCTCCCGAGGCCCTCGAGGCGCTGCTCAGTCGCCCCGGCGAAGGCCTCGCTGGGCGAACTCGATCGCCGCTGCGGGGGTGGCGAAGGCGAGCTCCACCACGCATCCGTCGCCGCGCCGGCGCACCTTCACGTCCCGGCCGAACGCGGCTCCGAGGGCGTCCTCGGCGGCGGCGAGCGCCTCGGCGAGGTCCGGGTGCACGACGATCGGCGAGCGCTCCGGGCGCGGCGGGGCGCCCGCCTCCTCGCGAGCCCGGCGCTCGGTCTCACGCACGGACCAGCCCTCGTCGCGGGCGGACCGCGCGAGGTCGCGCCGGCGCTCGTGGTCCTTGCAGATCAGGATCGCGCGGCCGTGTCCCTCGCTGAGCTGGCCGCTCTCGATCAGCTCGAGCACCTCCTCGGGGAGGGCGAGCAGGCGGATCAGGTTCGAGATCGCGACCCGGCTGCGACCGACGCGGCGCCCGACCTCCTCCTTGGTGAGGCCGAGGTCCTCGACGAGCATCGCGCACGCGCGCGCCTCCTCGACGGCGTTCAGGTCCTCGCGCGCCATGTTCTCGGCGAGCGCGAGGTCGAGCCCCTCCCAGTCCTCCGTGTGGCGCACCACGGCCGGGATCAGGTCGAGCTCGGCCAGCCGCGCCGCGCGGAGGCGGCGCTCCCCGGCCACGAGCTGGTAGCGGCCTCCGGCGAGCGGGCGGACCACGACGGGCTGGAGCACTCCGCGTGCGCGTATCGACTCGGCCAGCTCCTCCAAGGAGACGGCGTCGAAGTTCTGGCGCGGCTGGTGCGGGTTTGGCTCGACCAGCTCGAGCGGGATCTGGCGGAGGCCCTCGCCCCCGCCCTGTCCGCGCGGGAGGATGGCCGCCAGGCCGCGGCCCATGCCGCGGCGCTGGCCCGGGCTGGTGGCCCCGGGCTCGCCCCCCTCCTGGCCGCCGGGTTCGGGCGCGTCGATCCCGGGCCAGTCGGGCGCCGAGCGCTCAGCCACGCGCCGCCACCTCCTTGGCAAGCTTCAGGTAGGCGGCCGTGCCGGCGCTCTGGGGCGCGTGGCGGAGCGCCGGGACCCCGAAGCTCGGCGCCTCCCCGAGCCGGACATTGCGCGGGATCACCGTGTCGAACACGAGCTCCGGGAAGTGCTCGCGAACCTCGCGCTCCACGTCGCGCGCGAGGCGCGTGCGCGCGTCGTGCATGGTCAGGATCATCCCGGAGATGGTGAGCCGGGGGTTCAGCTCGCGCTGGATCAGGCCCAGGGTGTCGAGCAGGCCGGCCAGGCCCTCGAGGGCGAAGTACTCGGTCTGTACGGGCACGATGACGCTGTCCGCCGCCACGAGGGCGTTGACGGTCAGCGGACCCAGCGAGGGCGGGCAGTCGAGCAGCGTGAGCAGGTAGCGCTCGCGCACCGCGCCGAGCCGCTCACGCAGGCAGGTCTCCGATCCGGCGATCCGCGGCAGCTCCACGTTCGCGCCCGCGAGCTCGGGCGTGGAGGGGACGAGGTCGAGCCGCTCGGGGCCTGCGGGCGTAGCCGCCGCGTCGAGCGTGAGCTTGCCCGAGAGACAGTCGTAGACGTTCGGCGACGAGTCCTTGGGATGCCCGAGCGCCACGGTGGCGTTGCACTGCGGATCGAGGTCCACCAACAGTGTGGGATACCCCGCGTCGGCGACGCTCGCTCCGAGGTTCACGGCGGTGGTGGTCTTGCCGACTCCGCCCTTCTGGTTCGCGATCGCAACGACGTTTCCCATGCGCCGGCGAGACTAGGCCCCGGCCCGGTCGGAAGCGGGTTTCCGCACACTTGTTCGTCCCCGAACCATCAACCTCGAGAAGAGGTTCGGGGCCGATCAGCCGAGCGGCCGCTTGCGGGCCATCCCGGCGCGCCGCGGGAAGCCCGGCGGCGTGGGTGCCACCTTTCGGACCACATGCAGGTGGCGGTGCCGCGCACCCTCGAACGGCACCACCGCGAGCACGGCTTCCGGGTCCATCCCGAGCGTCGCGGCCGCTGCAGCCCCCGCCTCCTCCTCGGCGGGGTCCCGCTCGCCCTTCCAGGCCACCAGAACGCCGCCGTCGCGCAGGAGCGGCGCCGCGTACTCCTCGAGGAGCGCAAGCGATCCCAGGGCGCGCGCTGTAACCACGTCGTACCCGCCCGCCCCACCGCCCGCCTGCGCGGGGAGCGCCCCCCACTCCTCGGCCCGCGCCCGTACGGAGCGGGCGTTCTCGATCGCCGAGGCGCGGATAAGGCGGTCGATCACGGCGCACTTGCGGGCGGCCGACTCCACCAGGTCCACCTGCATCTCCGGGCGCGCCGCCGCGAGCACAAGCCCCGGGAAGCCCGCGCCGGAGCCGAGATCCGCCACGCGCCGCGCCTCCCTCAGCTCGTCCACCTCGAGGCCCGAGAGCCCGTCGGCCACGTGCGCTCGGAGAGCCGCCGCCGGAGTGCGCTCGGTGGTCGGCGGGTCGGGCTCGGCGGCCAGCGCTTCCAGCACGGCCGCGAGGCGGCCCCTGGCGGCGGTGGGCAACCCGTGACGTGCCGCCAGGTCCTCGAGCGCCTCCGGCCGGTGCTCCTCCCGGCTAGGCGTCGCGGAACACGGCGAGCGGGCTCACCACGAGCCGCCGGTCGGGCTCGTCGCCCTCGCTGTGGGTCTCCACGTCACCGCGCTCGCTCAGGTAGTTGTGCACGATCTTTCGCTCGGGGGCGCGCATGGGCTCGAGCTCCACAGGGCGGTCCTGCTGGAGCGCGTCCTCCGCGGCGCGATCGGCCATCCGCTGCAGCGCGGCAGCCCGGCGCTCGCGATACCCGGCCGCGTCGACGGTCACCTGCTTGCGTCCCTCGCCACCGCGGAACGCGGCGCGGTACACGATGTGCTGGAGGGCGTCGATGGTCGCTCCGTGCTTGCCGATCAGCAGTCCGAGGTCCTCCCCGTTGACGGTCGCCCGGATCTCGTCGTCGGTCTCGTCCACGTCGATCGTGGCCTCGAGCCCCAGCGAGTGCACCGTGCGCGACACGAGCGCCCGCACCCGCTCGGCCGGCTCGTCGGGGAGCTCGTCGGCGGCCGAGCGCCACGCGTCCGGGTCGACCTCCGCGCGCACGCGCACCGGTCCGTCCTCCGCGCCCTCCAGCACCTCGAAGGTCACGCAGTCGGCCGTGACGCCTGGGAAGCGCGGCTCCAGCTCCTTCATCGCCGTCCACTTGGCCTCGCCGGCGCTCGCGCCGGACGCCTCGGCCACCAGATCCTGCGGCTCCTCGATCGAAGACATCCGCTCCTCCTCGCCTCAGCGCCTGCGCCCGGAGCGCTTCTTCTTCTTGCGTGGATTCGGCGGCGGCTTGCTCGCCGCGCCGTTGCCGTCGCCGCCCTTGGCCGCAGCGGTCTTCGCCGCGGCCCCCTGGCCGTCGCCGGGCTTGCCGGGACGCTTCTCGGCGCCCCCGTCGGTGGGCGGCGGTTTCCCACGCGCGGCCGGCTTTACGTCGTCGTCGGACGGCTCACGGGGCGCCGGCTTCGGATAGAGCTTCTTCACCAGCAGCTGCTGACCGATCGTCCACACGTTCGTGGTGATCCAGTAGAGGATCAGCCCGGCCTCGAAGTTGACGATGAAGATCGCGAAGACGAACGGGAGCGCCAGCATGATCCGGCGCTGAGTCGGGTCTGCGCTGAGGGCGGTGACGAGGCTGGCCGCCAGCTGGGTGCCGATGTAGAGGACGATCAGCACGCCCAGGAGCACCGGGTCCCCCGTGACCTTCGCGGCCAGGTCGTCGATCGCGTAGAAGCCCGGGTTGTTGGCGATGTCCGCCTTGAACTCGGGCGAGCGCAGCAGGTAGAAGAGCGAGATGAAGAACGGGATCTGCAGCAGGAGCGGGAGGCACGAGCCCAGCGGGTTGACCTTCTCGCGCTGGTAGAAGGCCATGACCTCCTGGTTCATCCGCTGGCGGTCCTCCTTGTAGCGCTCCTGGATCTTCTTGATCTCCGGCTGGAGCGTCTGGAGCCGCTGCATCGACTTCACGCCCTTGAACGTGAGCGGCAGGATGAAGAGGCGGACCGTGAAGGTCAGCAGGATGATCGACCAGCCCCAGCTGTTCGGGAAGTCTCCGATCAGGTCGTGCCAGAACTCGAGCACCGCCTGGCAGGCATCGATGAGCGGCTGGAGGACGTTGGCGATGTGGGTGCGCATGAGCTAGGCGCTCGACCTGGACCGGAACAGCGTCTGATCCTCCACGAAGTCCACTCCGCCGTGGCTCCACGGGTTGCAGCGGATCAGGCGCCAGGCCGCGAGCACGCCTCCCCGGAGAACGCCGTGACGACGGACTGCCTCCACGGCGTAGGCCGAGCACGAGGGATGGTACTTGCAGCGGCGCGGCAGCCCCGGCGAGATCGCGCGGCGATAGAAGTGGATCGGGGCGACGGCGATCTGGCGCAGCGCGGTCATGCCGGGTCGGCTCCAGACGTCAGGCCGGCGTCTTCCAGCACGGTGCCGAGCGCCTGCTCGATCGCGCCACCGCCACCCTCGCGCGCGAGCTCGCCCGCGGCGGGGCGGGCGACGATCACGAAGTCGAGCCCGTCGGGGAGCGCCTCGGCGCGGGCCCAGAAGGCCTCGCGGAGGAGCCGCTTGACGCGGTTGCGCTCCACCGCGCCGCCGAGCTTGCGCCCGACCGACACGCCGAGGCGCGGCGACTCGGCGTCCGAGCGCGGGAACGCATAGACGACCAGGTGGCGGCTGGCGTGCGAGCGCCCCTCGCGATAGACCCGGTCGAACTCGCCGCTGCGGGACAGCCTGCGGCGCCTGCGACGCGCGCGATCGGCCACCAGGCGCCTACGGCGTCAGCCGCTTGCGGCCCTTGCCCCGGCGGCGCATGAGCACCCGTCGGCCCGCGCGCGTGCTCATGCGGGCACGGAAGCCGTGGCTGCGGGCGCGCTTGCGCTTCTTGGGCTGGTAGGTGCGCTTCATCAGAAAAAGGGCGCGGCCGTCAGGGCAGGCAGGCCACGCGCCAGCCAGGGTACAAGATCGCCGGACGAGATCTGCGTGGCACACCCCGGTTGACAACCCCGCGGAGGCGCCTTCGCCGGACGCCGGCGGAGCGTCGTCAGGCTTTTCGCGCGTTTTGCGGGCTGGTGCCCGAGGGGCCCGCCGAGGCTCTCGAAGGCGCGTGTAGACTCGACCTCCGCCGAGGGCAGCGGGCCACAAAACGCCGCCGGTCCCTCTCCCAGTAAGTGCCGGAACACAACCCAGCAAGGAGGGTTGCAACTGCCCGTGTCGGGACAGCTCGAGACGATTTGGCAGGACATCCGGGACCAGCTCCGGCGGGAGGTCCCGGACTTCAGGTTCCACATCTGGCTCGAGCCGCTCGAGCCGGCCGGGCTGGTCGCAGGCACCCTCTACGTCCGCGCTCCCGAGCACATCCGCACCGCGGTCGCGGAGCGCTACCTCCCCCTCCTCAGGCGCGTGGCCGGCGGCTGCACCGACGGCTCGCTGGTCCTGGAGATAGTCGGCGAGGACTGGAGCGCGGATCACGACGCCGCCGCCGAAGCCGCTCCCAGCGCGGCGGAGGAGCCAGGCCTCAACCCCAAGTACAGCTTCGAGCAGTTCGTCATTGGCGAGGGCAACCGCTTCGCCCACGCCGCCGCGCTGGCCGCGGCCGAGATGCCGGCTCAGGCCTACAACCCGCTCTTTCTACACGGGGCCCCGGGGCTCGGGAAGACCCACCTGCTGCACGCCATCGGCCGCTACGTGCACCGCTACGGGGGTGGGCTCCGCGTGCGCTACGCGACGATCGAGGAGTTCACCAGCGAGTTCGTGGGCGCCGTGCGCGAGCAACGCACCGAGGGCTTCAAGCACGGCTTCAGGAGCGCCGACGTGGTGCTCATCGACGACGTCCAGTTCCTGGCCGGGCGCGCGCGGACGAGCGAGGAGTTCTTCCACACGTTCAACGCCCTCCTCGACTCCGGCCGGCAGCTCGTGCTGACCTCCGACCGGCCGCCGGACGAGCTCCCCGAGCTCGAGGACCGCCTGGCCGAGCGCTTCCGCTCCGGTCTGGTGGTGGAGCTCGAGTCGCCCGCTCTCGAGGTTCGCGAAGCCATCCTGGCCAAGCGCGCTCGTCTCGACGGCGTGGAGGTCGGCCCGGAGGTGCTCGCCGAGATCGCCGCCGCGGTCACCAGCAGCATCCGGGCTCTGGAGGGCGCGCTGATCCGCGTGGTCGCGTATTCCTCGCTCCGCGGTCAGGAGCCCACGCCGGCGCTGGTGCGCCACGTGCTCCGGCGCCTCGGCGGCAAGCCCAGCGACGGGCCCTGCGGGATCGCGGACATCCTCGACGCCGCGGCCAAAGAGTTCGGGGTCGAACGAGGTGACCTCGTGGCTCGCGATCGGCGGCCGGCCGTATCGACCGCCCGCCAGGTCGCGATGTACCTCGCGCGCGAGCTCACCGACCACAGCCTCCCGGAGATCGGGCGCGGCGTGGGTGGGCGCAATCATGCAACCGTGATCCACGCGATCAACCGCGTCGGGTCCGCCGTGCTGACCGATCCAGCCCTGCGCACGGCCGTCGACAACCTACGCAGAGAGCTCGACCGGTCCGCTTGATGGCCGCCCCTACTGCGACAATCAACAGCTCCTACCGCTTCCATCCACAGGCGCGCACCCGCGCTGCAGGGGGGATCGAACCGGTTTGTCCACTTATGGACATGCCCAACAACTCCCAGTCCAGTTAGGAAGAACTTGAAGCTCACCGTTTCCCGTGAAACGTTCCTCACCCGCCTAGGCGTCGCCGTGCGGGCCGCGTCCACAAGGAGCGCCATACAGACGCTGGCCGGCGTCCTCATACGCGTGGAGGAGGGATCCGCCGAGCTTCAGGCCACCGATATGGAGCTCGGCCTGCGTGTGAGCCTCGAGCCGGAGTCGTCCACTCCCGGCCAGGCCGTCATCCCCGGCCGGCTCCTGCTGGACGTGGTCCGCTCGCTGCCAAAGGAAGACCTGACGCTCGAGTACAGGAGCGCTCAGCAGGACGTGGAGGTCACATCGGGTCAGGCGCGCTTCCACCTGCGCACCCTGCCGCAGGAGGACTTCCCGAAGCTTCCGGAGGCGCCGACCACGGGCGTGCTGACCGTGCCGACGCAGGCGTTCGTGGACACCATTGCGCGTGTGGCCCGCGCCGCCTCGAGGGATGAGACGCGGCCGCACCTCACCGGTGTGCTCGTGACAGCCAGCGGCCGCGAGCTGCGCATGGTCGCCACGGACTCCTACCGGCTGGGCGTGAAGGAGACGACGCTGGCCGACGAGCTGGACGGATCGCTTGAGGCCAACGTGCCTGCCCGCACGCTCCAGGAGCTCGGCCGCATCGCCGGCGCCGGCGGCTCCGACACGATCGGCGTGGCCGCGCTCGAGAACCAGGTCATCTTCACCGCCGACGGGGTCGTGCTCTCCTCGAGACTGGTCGAGGGTCGGTTCCCGAACTACCAGCAGCTACTCCCGGATTCCTACGAGCACGAGCTCCGCGTGAGCCGCGACGAGCTGCTCGAGGTCGTGCGGCGAGTGGGCCTCCTGGCACAGAAGAACGCGCCGCTGCGCCTGCGCTTCACCGAGGGCGCGCTCGACGTGTCGGCGCAGACTCCGGATGTCGGCGAGGCGAGCGAGTCGCTTCCAGTGCCGTTCGCCGGCGAGGAGCTCGAGATCGGCTTCAACCCGGAGTTCTTCCGGGAGGGCCTCGAGAGCGCCGAGTCGGACGAGCTCACCCTCAAGCTGATCAGCCCGCTGCGCCCCGGCCTGATCGAGTCGGGTAGCGATGGCGCAAGCTTCCGCTACCTCGTGATGCCGATCCGCCTGAACGTCTAGGCAGGCGTGCGCGTCGCCCGCGTCGAGCTGCGGCAGTTCCGCAACTACGACCGGGCGTCGGTGGACCTGCCCGAGGGCCTGACGGTGATCTGCGGGCCCAACGGCGCCGGCAAGACGAACCTGCTGGAGGCCGTGTACTTCGCCTGCACGGGCCGCTCGCCCCGGACCACGAACGAGCGCGAGCTCGTCCGTCGCGGCGAGTCGGTAGCGCGGGTGACGCTGGGGCTCGTGGACGCGGACCGCTCCCACACCCTCGAGGTGGGGTTCGAGCCCGGCGAGGCCAAGCGCATCGTCCTCGACGGCAGCCCGCTGGACGGCCCGGCGGGCCTCGACGCCCGGCCGCCGGTCAGCGTGTTCCTTCCCGAGCGGCTGGAGCTGGTGAAGGGGGCGCCGTCCGCCCGGCGAGCCCACCTGGACCAGCTGGTGGCCGCGCTGTGGCCGTCGCGGGCCGACACCCGGGCCGCGTACTCGCGCGCCCTCGCGCAGCGGAACGCGCTCCTCGCGCGGGTTCGAGCCCGGGCGGCGCCCGTCGACGGCCTGGGTGCCTGGGACCGCGAGCTGGCCCGCCAGGGCCTGCAGCTGATGGCCGACCGGCGCGAGGCCGTGGAGGGCCTGCGCGGCGGGTTCGCGGATCTGGCAGGGCGGCTCGGGCTACCCGGCGCGGCCGAGCTGCGCTACCGGCCGCGCTCTCAGGCCGCGACGGCGGAGGAGCTCGTGGCCGAGCTCGAGGAACGCCGCGCGGGTGACATCGAGCGCGGCTTCACCGTCCATGGACCGCACAGGGACGAGATCCAACTTCTGCTCGACGGGCTGGCGCTGCGTTCGTACGGATCTCAGGGCCAGCAACGAGTCGCTCTCCTGGCGCTGCTGTTCGCCGAACGGGAGATGCTGTCCGAGCGCCGCGGCCGGGCGCCGCTGATGCTCCTCGACGACGTGATGTCGGAGCTCGACGCCGATCGCCGTGAGCTGCTGGCGGATCTGCTGCGCTCCGGCGGTCAGGCGCTGGTGACCGCCACCGAGCCGACGCATGTGCCGGGCGCCGAGAGCACTGCCGTCCAGGTGGAGGGCGGGCGCATCCACGGGCCGAGCGGGGCGCTGGCGGCATGAGGCGCATGGCGCCGCGATCGCTCGGGTCCGTCCTCCAAGACGCCCTCGCAGGCGCACGGCCGCCCACGCTGCTCGCCCGGGTCCAGGCGCTCTGGCCGGGGGTGGCCGGCTCAGCCCTCGCGGCGGCGACGACCCCCGCAGCGGAGCGGGAGGGGGTCGTCACGATCACCTGTGAGTCGTCGCTGTGGGCGCACGAGCTCGACCTTCTTCAGCGCGATCTCCTCACCCGCCTGAACGCGGCTTTGGAGGGCTCCGGACCGGGGTCGGTGGAGCGACTTCGCTTCAGTGTCGGTTCGCTGCCGAACGATCACTGAGCGGTCGCGGGACGGCGTTCGCCGCCAACCCCGGGTCTACAGCCTCTTTTTTGTGCGATTTGCGGGGATTTTGTAGCACTCGTGACCGTCCGGTGAGGGGGGTAGCCTGCTAATATTCAGAGCGGTCTTATGTAGCGCCCCGGGCCGCGTCCAAGAGTGACGGGAACCGGGGCCTTTTCACGCAATCGGCAGACGGAAGGCACGGCTTGGCGAAGAAGTCGGCGAAGGACGATGCTGCGCGCAAGCAGATCGATTCCAACTATGGCGCCCAGGACATCACTGTCCTCGAGGGGCTCGAGGCGGTACGCAAGCGGCCCGGTATGTACATCGGGTCGACGGGCGCGCGCGGCCTGCACCACCTGATCTACGAGGTGGTCGACAACGCGGTGGACGAGGCGCTCGCCGGCGAGGCCGACGAGGTCGAGGTCGTCATCCACCCGGACAACAGCGTCACGGTCACCGACAACGGGCGCGGTATTCCCGTGGGGACCATGGAGAAGGAGGGGAGGCCCGCGGCAGAGGTCGTCCTCACGGTGCTCCACGCCGGGGGCAAGTTCGGCGAGGGCGGTGGCTACAAGGTCTCGGGCGGCCTGCACGGCGTGGGCGTCTCGGTGGTCAACGCGCTTTCCGAGCGCCTGGCGCTGACCATCTGGCGCGAGGGCCACGAGTGGACGCAGCCCTATGAGCGCGGCACTCCGATGAGCCCGTTGGAGAAGGGCGCGAAGTCGGACAGGCACGGCACCGAGATCACGTTCCTGCCGGACCTCGAGATCTTCGAGACGATCGACTACGACCGGACCGTGCTGGAGCAGCGCTTCCGCGAGATGGCGTTCCTCACCAGGGGCCTCAAGATCGCGTTCCGCGACGAGCGCGGCGAGCGCTTCGAGACGAGCTTCCAGTACGACGGCGGCATCGTCGACTTCGTGAAGTACCTCCACTCGCAGGGCACTCGCGAGGCGCTCCATCCCAAGATCGTCTACGTCCAGGACGTCAGCGACGTGGGCGAGGTCGAGGTCGCGCTCCAGTGGAACAACTCCTACCAGGAGGCGCTCCTCTCGTTCGCCAACAACATCAACACGCACGAGGGCGGAACGCACCTCTCCGGTTTCCGCTCGGCGCTCACCAGCACGATCAACAACTACGCGCGGCAGACCGGTGAGCTCAAGGAGAAGGACCAGAACCTCCAGGGCGAGGACGTCCGCGAGGGCCTCACGGCCATCATCTCGGTGAAGCTGCGCGAGCCGCAGTTCGAGGGACAGACGAAGACCAAGCTCGGCAACCCGCCGATCGCGGGCTTCGTGCAGGCCGCCGTGAACAAGGGTCTCGCGGAGTTCCTCGAGGAGAACCCCACCGACGCCCGGACCGTGATCCGCAAGTCGGTCGAGTCCGCCCATGCCCGCGACGCCGCCCGCAAGGCGCGCGACCTGACGCGGCGCAAGTCGGCACTCGAGAACTCGACGCTCCCGGGCAAGCTCGCCGACTGCTCCGTGCGCGACCCCGCCCTCGCCGAGATCTTCATCGTCGAGGGCGACTCAGCCGGCGGCTCGGCGAAGGCCGGGCGCAACCGCAACACCCAGGCGATCCTGCCGCTGCGAGGCAAGATCATCAACGTCGAGAAGAACCGCATCGACAAGGTGCTCTCGAACAAGGAGATCCAGGCGCTGATCACCGCGATCGGCACCGGGATCCGCGAGGAGTTCGACATCGAGAAGGCCCGCTACCACAAGGTCATCCTGATGACGGATGCCGACGTGGACGGGGCGCACATCCGGACTCTCGTGCTGACCTTCCTCTATCGCGAGATGCCCGAGCTGATCGACGCCGGCTACGTCTACATCGCGAAGCCGCCGCTCTACAAGGTCAAGTCCGGGAAGCAGGACGTGTACATCGAGAAGGAGTCCGAGCTCGAGGAGGTCCTCCTGCGCGACAAGCTCGAGCTGATGGAGGTGACCGACCGCGAGCGCACGAAGTTCGAGCTCACCCACGCGCGCTGGCAGCGCTACGGCCGGCTGCTGAAGCAGTACGAGGGCTGGGCGTCCGCCCTGCGGGCCGAGTTCGGCCACGACACGGTCACCTTCCTCGAGGAGTCCAACATCCTCGATGACGGGATCACCGACATCGAGGGCGTCATCGGCCTCCTGAACGGCGACGACCCGGAGGGCGAGCCGCACGAGACGTCGCTGGTCTCCCAGAACGAGACCGAGATCGTCGCGCGCGTGATCGAGCGCAAGACCGGCACGGCCCAGAGCTACCGGCTCCTCCGCAGGATGTTCGACGCTCCCGAGTACGCCGGCTTCGTGAAGATGCACGCCGAGCTCAAGGCGATGGCGGGCACCCCGCCGTTCGATGTCGTGCTCGGCAAGCGCGACGCCCTGGCGCTCTCCTTCGAGGACCTGCGCACGCGGGTGCTCGAGGTTGCGCGCGACGGAGTCCCGCTCCAGCGCTTCAAGGGGCTGGGCGAGATGAACGCAGACCAGCTCGCGGACACCACCATGGATCCGGAGCAGCGGACGCTCCAGCTCGTGACGATCGACGACGCCAGCGGCGCCGACCAGATCTTCTCGATGCTGATGGGCGACGCCGTGGAGCCACGACGCGCCTTCATCGAGGCGCATGCGACCGAAGTGACGAACCTTGACGTCTGAGGCTGCGAACCGTCGCCATGCGGAGTCCTCGGTCGCTCGCGTGCGGAGCACGCGTCGCTCCCTGCGTCCGCCGCATTGCTCGGTTCTCGCGCAGAATCGAGATCCGTCCTCGCCACTTGGCGACGGACCGCCAGATTGGAGTAGCCACTGATGTCCATTGATCAGCTGACCGGCGGCAACATCGAGCCACGCGGGCTCGAGGAGGAGATGCGCTCCTCGTATCTCGATTACGCCATGAGCGTGATCGTCGGGCGGGCGCTCCCCGACGTTCGTGACGGGCTCAAGCCCGTGCACCGCCGGGTCCTCTTCTCGATGCACGAGGCCGGCCTCCAGCCGAACCGCCCGTTCCGCAAGGCGTCGCGCGTGGTGGGCGACGTCATGGGCCAGTTCCATCCTCACGGCGACTCGGCGATCTACGACACGCTCGTGCGCCTCGGGCAGGACTTCGCGATGCGCTACCCGCTCGTGGAGCCCCAGGGCAACTTCGGCTCGATCGACAACGATCCGGCCGCGGCGATGCGGTACACCGAGGCGCGCCTGTCGCGCCTGGCCACCGAGATGCTCCGCGACATCGACGCGGACACCGTCGACTTCGGGCCGAACTACGACGAGTCGCGCCAGGAGCCGCTCGTCCTGCCGGCCCGGTTCCCGAACCTCCTGGTCAACGGCGCGAGCGGGATCGCGGTCGGGATGGCCACGAACATCCCGCCGCACAACCTGCGCGAGTCGATCGACGCGGTGGTCGCCTACATCGACGATCCCGACATCGACGTCGACGGCCTGATGAAGCACATCAAGGGCCCCGACTTCCCCACCGGCGGCATCATCGTCGGCCACGGCGGCATCCGCGAGGCCTACGAGACCGGCCGCGGCCGCGTGGTCATCCGCGGCAAGGCCCACATCGAGCCGATGGAGCGCGGCAAGGAGCGCATCATCGTCACCGAGATGCCCTACCAGGTGCCCAAGGGCGACGGGCGCGGGGACGGCAGCGGCCTGATCAAGAAGATCGCCGAGCAGGTCCAGAACGAGCGCATCAAGGAGATCTCCGACCTCCGCGACGAGTCGGACCGGTCCGGCATCCGCCTGGTGATCGAGCTCAAGCGCGACGTGCTGCCCAAGGTGGCGCTCAACAAGCTCTACAAGCACACCCCGCTGCAGACGACCTTCGGCGTGAACATGGTCGCCCTCGTCGACGGCGTCCCGCGCACGCTCGGGCTGTTGCCGATCGTCAAGAACTACGTCGATCACCAGCGCGAGGTCATCGTGCGGCGGACCCAGCACGAGCTGAGCGAGCGCGAGGCACGCCTGCACATCCTCGAGGGGCTCCTCGTCGCGATCGCCGACATCGACGCGGTGATCAACCTGATCCGCTCCTCCACGGATCCCGACGCGGCGCGCGACGGGCTCATGGACCAGTTCAGCCTCTCGCGCATCCAGGCGCAGGCGATCCTCGACATGCGCCTCGCCCGGCTCACGGCGCTCGAGGCCGACAAGGTCAAGCAGGAGCACGCCGACACGCTCGAGCGCATCAAGGAGCTCCGGGAGCTGCTCGGCGACGAGACCAAGGTCATGGGCCTCATCAAGGAGGAGCTGCTCGAGATCCGCGAGCGCTACGGCGACGACCGGCGCACGCAGATCACCCACTCCGAGGACGAGATCGACATCGAGGACCTGATCGCCGACCAGCAGATGGTCATCGCGATCACGCACTCGGGCTACATCAAGTCGCTCCCGCTCGCCACCTACCGCCAGCAGAAGCGCGGCGGTATGGGCGTCACCGGCATGGACATGAAGGACGAGGACTACATCGAGCACCTCTTCGTGTGCTCGACGCACGACTACCTCCTGTTCTTCACCAACCGCGGCAAGGTCTACCGGCAGAAGGTGTACGAGCTCCCGGAGGCCCAGCGCACGGCCAAGGGCCGCGCGCTCGTGAACATCCTGCCGCTCCGCGAGGGCGAGCGCGTGCAGTCGGTGCAGGCCACGCGCGACTTCACCGAGGGCAAGTACCTCGTCTTCGCGACCCGCGAGGGCCAGATCAAGAAGACGGAGATGCTGGCCTACAACACGCCGATCAAGGCCGACGGCATCATCGCCATCAAGATCCGCGACGACGACGAGCTGGTGGCCGTCCGCCGCACCAGCGGCGACGACGACATCATCATGGTCTCGCGGTCGGGCCAGGCGGCTCGCTTCAACGAGGACCGCGTGCGGGCGATGGGCCGGGACACCGGCGGCGTGCGCGGCATGAACATCTCCCGCGGCGACAACTGCGTGCTGGCGATGGACGTCGTCCGGCCGGACACCGAGCTCCTGGTGGTCACCGACGTCGGCTACGGCAAGCGCACGCCGATCGAGGACTACCCGGTCAAGGGCCGTGGCGCCATGGGCGTCAAGACGATCGGCCTGACCGAGAAGAAGGGCGGTGTGGCCGCCGCGTTGATCGTGCGCGAGCACCACGACCTCGTTTTCATCTCCCAGAACGGCATGGTCCAGCGGACCGGTGTGAAGGGTGTCTCGAAGCAGGGCCGCGGCGCCCAGGGCGTCCGGCTGATGAACCTGCGCGACGACGACCGCGTCAGCGCCGTGGCGCTCGTGATGGAGTCGGCGGCGGATACGGGGGCGGAGGTGGCTGAGGAGCTGCCGGATGTCGGGACGGCCGGCGTGGAGGAGCTGGAGGCGGTCGAGGCCGCCGAGGTTGAAGTCGACGAGGTTGAAGAGACGGACGAGTAGCGCGTTTGCTGCTGCTCGCGGGTCCTGTCTCCGGCAGCGATCACCGTTCCAGCTCGCAAGCTCACTGATCCGGTAATCGCCGCCGTCGCCACCCGCTCGGCGGAAGAACTGGCCCCTGTTTTGTAAAGCGATGAGGGACGGACGGCCCGGCGCTCCGTTGGTCTTCGCCTAGCGCTCCTCTTGAGGGGGACGGTGTTGGTCAGGCAGCAGTGCCGTCGAGCGGGTGGCGACGTTGCGGATTCTCGGACGAGGACCGTCGTTTGGTCCTCGAACGAGGAGGCGCGACGGAGACAGGACCCGCGAGCATGAGCGCCGGCGGTGAGGGACGCGCAGGGCGCAGTGCCCCGACCCCCGCGTCTGCTTCAATTCCCGGACCAGGGAAAGGAGGTGGTCCGAGCTTTGAGTGACAGAATTCTTGGGACCCTGGAGGTGTCCGGCCGCTAGACGACCGGAGCTGGACCCCGCTAGCGGAGTCCAACCGGGACACCGTCGGTGCCGTGGCCGGGATTGGTCCCTCCGGTCGCAGTGACGTCGCCGATTCAGTCCAGCAGCAAGTCGTGCGAGGGGCGCTCTTCGGGGCGCCCCTCGTCGTTCCCCGGCTAGGGATTGTCCGGCGTGTCAGCCTGTTGCTGCAGGTCCTCGACCGTCTGCTCGACTGTCTCCAGGCGCGCGCCGATGTCGCTCAGCCGCTGGTCGAAGCCCTGTCCCTGCCGGTCGCGCTTCGCCACCAGCTTCTGAAGGTCCTGGATCCCCACCTGAAGATCCTTCACGGCCTGTGCCGAGGGGGCCGCGGCTTGACGAGCCTCGATCTGTTGGACCTGCCGGTCCAACCGACGCTGGAGCTGCCTCGTCTGCGAGCTGGACTCCGCGATGCGCTCCTGGTCGTCGTCGCTGGCGGCCACATACGCGAGGACGGCGATCGCCGTGGCTGCGACTGACCAAAGGGCGGCCACGACCAGCCAGCGCCGGAGGCTCCGTAGATCGGAGGCGGTGGCCGGCAGTTCCCCGGGGGGCTTGTCATCAGCCGGTGACGGGGATGCAGCGGCGGCAGGAGGGGGTGGGGGAGCAACCACCGGGGGCGGGACCGGCACGCGCGGAGGCGCGGCCGGTGGCGGCGGGGGCGGTGGGGTGACGGCTCGGGTAGGAGCCGGCGGCGGCCGGTTGGGCGCCGGCCGCGGCGGAAGGCTCTGGGTGGGTGGTGCGGACGGTGCCCGAGGCGGCGCCGGTGGCGCCGGGGGCGCCGGATGACGGGACGGAAGGACCGGCCGCCTGCGCCGGCGGCCGCCGAGGGGCCAGCGTGCCATCAGGCGGCCACCAGGTACTGCTCCCACGCCGCCGGGATGCTCGGGGTCGCGACGTGGATGAAGACGGTGGAGCTGGGGGCCCGCGGCTTGCTCGCCGGCACCATGTTGGCCTGACGCGGCAGGCGGTCCCCCTTGCGGCGGTTGCACGGCGCGCAGCAGGTCACGATGTTGTCCCAGGACGACGACCCGCCCTTGGAGCGCGGGATCACGTGGTCCACGGTGAGGTTGCCGCGCTCGTGGCCGCAGTACTGGCAGGTCCAGCGGTCGCGCGCGAAGACGGCGCGCCGGGTGATCTTGCGCCGGTGGGCGTCGCGCGGGATGCGCACGTAGGTCAGCAGCCGGATGACCACCGGGCGCGGCAGGCTGAGGCTCTCGGCGTGGAGAGCCCACTCGCCGTGCTCGAGGACCTCGGCTCGGTTCTTCAGTATCAGGACGGCGGCGCGGCGCACTGTGCAGACGTTGATCGGCTCGAAGGAAGCGTTCAGGACAAGGACACGGCCAGTGGAACGACCACGCTGCTCAGGCCGGCCGGGGCCCGGCAGCGCGCGCACAGGGCTTGGTTCGGAGTCACCCGCCCCGTCTGCCAGCAGCGGTTCTGCGCGTGCCGCCACGTCACGCCAGTCTAGCCAGGAGGCTCGTTCGTTTCGCCGGTAGCGGTGGGATAGGAGCCGAGCACGCGGATCTCCTCCACCCGCGATCGGAGCGCGGCGAGGGCCTCGCTGACCGGGGGCCGCTCGGCCGCCCCGTCCAGGTCGGCGAAGAACATGTAGTGCCCGAGGCGCACTCGCCGAGGCCGCGATTCGATCCGCGTGAGGTTCACGCCCCGGTCCGCGAACTGGCGAAGGACCTCCACGAGCCAGCCGGGCGACTCGTCGCCCGCGCCCCAGAAGACGATCGAGGTCTTCGCGTCCGGCCCCGGGTCCGCGCTCTCGCCGGCCGGGGCGAGCCAGACGAACCGGGTCACGTTGTCCGAGCGGTCCTCCACGTTCTCCGCCAGCACATGGCAGTCGTAGAGCTCGGCGGCCAGGCGCGATCCGAGCGCTGCCGCCGTGCCGCCGCCGTTCCTGACGCTCATGACCGCATCCGCCGTGGACGGGGCCGTGACGCGCCGCGCGGCCGGGAGCCGCTCGCGCAGGAAGCGGGCGCACTGGGCGCTGGCCTGAGGGTGCGAAACCACGCTCGTGACGTCCTCGATGGCGAGCCCGTGCCCTGCCACGAGGCAGTGGTGAATCGGGTGGACCACCTCGGCGGCGATGCGCACGCGGTCGGCCTCCCCCGCCAGCGCGTCCAGAGTCGCGGCCACGCCGCCCTCGAGGGCGTTCTCGATCGGCACCACCGCGCGGTCCACCAGGCCCTCCTGAACCGCCATGACGGTCTCGTAGACGGAGGCGCAGGGCACCTCCTCGACACCGGGCGGAGCGGAGGCCCGGAGCGCTTCCTCGCTGTAGGTCCCGGCCGGGCCGAGGAAGCCGACCCGCATCAGGCGCCGGTGGAGGCCCCGGCCATCGCGGTCTCGACGGCCTCGAGCTCCTCCGGCGAGAGCTCCACCTCCGAGGCGCCCTCGCGCACCTGCTTCACGTACACGCGCGCCTGGTCGCGGTGATGGATCGCGGACACCACCACCCCGCTGCGCTGGGAGTCGAGGAGCGCGACGCTGCTCGACTGGCGGCCCGACATCTCGTTGTACGCGTCGTAGCGGACCAGCGAGGTGTGCGCCACGGAGCGGTCGATGCGCCGCTCCGCCGCCGTCATGCTCGCGTCGAGCCGCTCGGCCGTCTCCTCGAGCCAGTCGCGGAGCTGCACGAAGGCCTCCTGCAGGCTCGCCGCGTGGGCCACGAGGTCGGCGGTGCCGTCGCCGAGCACCGTCCGCTGGGCCGCTCGGAGGCGGCGCAGCCGCACCGAGTTCACGATCGTCCAGAGCAGGGCCACGACGGCCACGCCCGCCGCGCTGAGCGCAACGATGCCCTCTGTCGTGGTCAGCTCGTCCACGGGGCTGAGCGTAACGCGGGCCCGGACGGCTACGACGTGAAGATCACGCTGTAGGTCTGGCCGTTGTTGTCGGTCTTCTCCTCGCCGGGCACCGGCTCCACCTCCACCCGGATCGGCACGGCCTGGCCCGTGGGCGGACGCTCGTCGAACGAGATCGTGACCGCCTTGGTCTCGCCGGCGGCGATCGTGTCGATGGTGCCCTCGAGGTCGCTGGCGTCGTCGCCCTCGCCGACCGTCACCTTCACGTTCACGTCCGTCTCGGTGCTGTCGCCCTGGTTGGCCACCTGGACCTCGAAGGCGAGGTCGCCGGAGACCGGCACGGTCGCGCTGTCCCCGGGCACGAGTGCCACGCCGCCGAGGGAGACGCCCACGAGACCGTTGCCATGGAGGCCGCCCGTGGTCTCGTCGTCGCCCGACCCGCCGCTGCGCACCTGGCTGATCGCGTCAGCCACGCGTTCCGGCTGGAGCCAGGCGATGTCGGGGATGAAGGCGCTGGCGGGAACGGTCACGCCGCCGATGTCCTGGTCCTGGAGCACCCCGGACAGGCTGGGCCGGAAGCGGCCCGCGTAGATCACGTCGCTGGCCAGGAACACCTGCATCTGGCGAGCGACGCCCTCTGAGCCCTGTCGCCGCGACTCGTCCCCGAGGGCATCGGGCAGGTCCTCGGCCACCCGCGCCAGCCCGTCACGGCGGAACTCGAGCGTCTCGAGCAGGTAGCGGTGGGCGTTCGAGACCTCGTCGGGCACGTCCAGGTCACGGGCGCGGTCCACGATCGACTCGGACTGGACCCTGAAGCCGTTGACCTTGTTCTGGGCGTCCACGGCCTCGTCGGGGCTGCCGGAGCCCTGGAGCAGCGCGAACAGCTCCTTACTCTGGCCGTTCGACTCGCGCACGAGCACCGAGGCGTTGTCGGCGTAGTCCTCGATGGAGCGCTCCTTGCGGGCGTCCAGGCAGCCGCGGACCCCGATCACGAGCAGGATCAGCACGAGCAGCCCCACGCCCACAGCTATGGTCCGGCGGACCATCATGGTTTGCCGGTCGGCCGAGCCACCGGTCGTCCGGCGGCGGGAACGCCCTGCGGGCTCGTCCGGTTCGTCGAGGAAGGACACGCTGAACCTATGCGGATCTCCGGGGGGAAGGGTCCACCCCGATGCCTGCGGAGTATGACCGGGCGGCAGGACGCGCCGGTCGGGGACCGAACACGCAACCCAGATGAGTCGTTCTGAGAGCGCCGTGACGGACCAGCGAAGGACACAGCCATTGCGAGGCGCAGCGCCTGCTGAGGGCGGCTCGGCCGCACGCGTGGTGCTCGGGCGCTACCGCCTCGAGCGGCGCCTCGGCGCCGGCGGGTTCGGCGTGGTCTGGCTGGCCTGGGACGAGAAGCTCGAGCGCGAGGTGGCCGTGAAGGTGATGCCGCGCGAGCACGGCAGCAGCGACCGCGTGGAGCGCGAGGCCCGCGCGGCCGCCCGCCTGAATCATCCGGGCATCGTGGCGGTGTACGAGCTCGCCTCGGACGACCACGAGGTCTACCTGGTGTCCGAGCTGGTGCACGGCCGTACGCTCGCGGAGCTGGTGAAGGCCGGTGCCGTTTCCGACCGCGACGTGGCGCGCATCGGGGTCGTTCTCTGCGATGCGCTCGAGCACGCTCACGCACGCGGCGTGGTGCACCGGGACGTGAAGCCCCAGAACGTGATGGTCGTGGCGGAGCCGGCCGCCGGCGCAGGGTTCGCGAAGCTCGCCGACTTCGGCGTGGCCCACGTGGTCACCGGCGACCCGCTCACGCACACCGGCGACGTGATCGGCACGCTCGCCTACATGGCGCCCGAGCAGGCCGAGGGCGGCCCGATCACCTCCGCGAGCGACGTCTACTCGCTGGCGCTGACCCTCTACGAGGCCTGGACGGGCCAGAACCCGGTGCGCGCCGGCGGCCTGGCGGCCACCGCGCGCCGGCTGGGCCAGCAGCTGCCCTCGCTCGCACAGCGCCGGCAGGACCTTCCCATGGAGCTCTGTTACGTGCTCGACGACGCCCTCGCCGTGGACCCGGCGTACCGCCCGCGGCCCGCTGAGCTGCGCGTGGCGCTGGCGGACGCCGAACGCCGCCTGAGCGACGACGGCGGGCTGGTCGAGCCCGCGACCCTCAGGCGCGTAGGGCTGCCCACCGCCGCCACCCGGGGCCGCTTTGGCCGCCGCCGGCGTGGGCAGGTCGAGCCCGGCCCGCCGGTGCCCCTGGCCGGCGAGCCCTGGGACGAGCCCAAGCCCCGCGACCCGATCGCCGGGCTGGGTGTGCTGGGTCGCGCCCGGCGCCCGTACGGAGAGCCCCCGCGGCTCGGCGCGCGCGTGGCCGCGCGGGCGCTCGCGGGCGCGGGACTCGGCTGCCTGGTGCTCGCCGGGCTGCTGTCCCTCGGGGACTCGGCCCCGGAGTCGGCCCCCGCGCTCGCCGGCGCGGCTGCTCTGGCCACGGCCCTCCTTCCGCGCATCGGCTGGCTCGCGTCGGCGATCGCGCTCTGCGGCTGGCTGGCCACGATCGGCGGCCGGCCCGGCGCCGCGCTCGTGGTCCTCGTGGCGGCGCTGGCGGTTCCGCTGCTCCTCCCGCGCGCCGGCCTGCTCTGGTCGCTGCCCGCGCTCGCCCCGCTGCTCGGCGTGCTTGCCCTCGCCCCGGCCTTCGTGGCGGTGGCCGCCCTGGCGCCGACGATCTGGCGCCGGGCCGGGCTGGCCGCCGCGGGAGCCCTCTGGCTGCTGGCTGCGGAGGCGCTGACCGGGGAGGCGCTGCTGTTCGGCGTGCCGGACGCCGTTCCGGCCCGCGAGGTCTGGGAGGGCTCGCTCAGCCAGGCGGTCTCGGACGTGGTCGGGCCGATCGCGTCCTCGCCGCTGATGCTGGTGCTAGGGGCCTGGGCGGGTCTGGCGGTGGTGCTGCCGCTGTTGCTGCGCGGGCGCTGGCTCGCCATGGACTGCGTGGGCGCCGCCATCTGGGCCGCGGGCATGATGGTGGCCCTGGCGGCCGTGGGCGACCTCATGACCGGCGCCGCCGTGCTGGAGCAGGCGCGCGGCGCCGTGGCCGGGGCGCTGGTGGGCGCGGTGGCGGCTGTGGCCGTATCGCAGACCGCACCCCCTACGGAGGGCTGGCGGGCACAGCCCGTGACCACGGCTTAGGTCTACCCTCCGGTCCGATATGAGCGTTCTGCGCAACCTCGAGGCCAAGCTCGGCGGGCTGGTGGAAGGTGCCTTCGGGCGTGCCTTCAAGACCAACGTGCAGCCGGTCGAGCTGGCCCACAAGCTGGCGAAGGAGATGGAGGAGAACCAGATGGTCTCCGTCTCGCGCGTCTACGTGCCCAATCACTATCGGGTCTTCCTCTCGCCGGCCGATCGCGAGCAGTTCGCGAGCTACGAGCCCGCGCTGCGCAAGGAGCTGTCGGACTATCTCCTCGAGCATTCCCGCCAGGAGCGCCTGGCCCTCACGAGCCGGCCGCAGGTGGAGTTCCACACCGACGAGCGGCTGGACCTCGGAGAGTTCGGCATCCAGGCCCAGCTGCTCTCGCCGCCCGAGGAGGAGGCGCCGATGGCGCCCGCCGCTCCGTCGTCGGGTGACTTCGGGCACACGATGGTCTACTCCCCGGCCGGCGAGTCCCGGCTGCTCGAGCCGAAGGACGACCGCCGGCAGGCGCTGCTGGTGGGCGAGGGCCGGCGCAGCGTCCTCAGCGGCCGCCGCGTGGTGGTCGGCCGCAGCCGCGACTGCGATGTGGTGGTCAACGACCCGAACGTGTCGCGCCGGCACGTGGAGCTCCGCCACGAGGAGGAGGGCTGGATGGTGGCCGACCTGGGGTCCACCAACGGGGTCAAGGTGAACGGACGGCGCGTCGAGCGCTCCCCGCTTCGGTCCGGCGATCGCATCACGATCGGCGTCACGGACCTGACCTTCGAGCTCGAGTAGGCATTCCGGTGGACGAGCCGCTCGCCGTAGCGCTGAAATTCGGCTTTCTCGCAGTGCTGTACCTGTTCCTCCTGTGGATCGCGCGCAGCTCGATGCGCGACCTCGCGCGCCTCGAGGGGCCGGCCGCGGCCGGCGAGCCCGCCGAGGCGCCCGGGAAGCGGCGACGGTCCTCGCTTCCCGACCTGTCGAAGGGGGTCGACCCGACGCTCGAGGTGGTGGCGGCCATGGGGTATGAGCCGGGCACGACCTTCGACGTTCGCGAGGGCGCGCTGCTCGGGCGCGCCGACAGCGCCGAGATCCGGATCGACGATCCCTTCGCCTCCTCCGCCCACGCGCGCGTCTTCGCCCGCGGCGAGTTCATGTACGTCGAGGACATGGGATCCACCAACGGCACCTACCTGAACGGGCGCCAGCTGAAGACCGCGGAGCGCCTCAAGATGGCGGACGTGATCCGGATCGGCGACACCGAATACCGCTACCGGGAGTAGGACCGTGGCCCTGCGGATCGTCGAGCAGGCCGGGCGCACCGACGTCGGCCGGCAGCGCAGCGCCAACGAGGACGCACTCGTGCTGTCGCCCCCTTTCTTCGCCGTGGCTGACGGCATGGGCGGGGCGCGCGCCGGCGAGGTGGCCTCGTCGCTCGCCGCAGGCGTGTTCGGCGAGCAGATCGGTTCCGGCGAGGCCCCTGAGACCCAGCTGACGCAGCTCGCGCAGGAGGCCAACCGCCGGATCTTCGAGCTGGCGGCCACCGACGAGTCCCACCGCGGGATGGGCACGACGCTCACAGCGGCCAAGGTGCACGACGACGAGGTGAGCCTCGGCCACGTGGGGGACAGCCGCGCCTACCTGCTGCGCGACGGGGTGCTCGAGCAGCTCACCCGCGACCACTCGCTGGTGGCCGAGCTGGAGCGCACCGGCCAGATCACCCCGGAGGCCGCGGAGCACCATCCTCAGCGCTCGATCATCACGCGCGCGCTCGGGCCCGAGCCGCGGGTGGACGTGGACACGTACACCGTCACGGGCCGCGACGGCGACCTCTTCCTGATCTGCTCGGACGGGCTCACGAGCATGGTCACGGACGACGAGCTGGCGGCAATCCTGCGCTCGGCGGAGTCGTTGGAGGACACGGCGGAAGCGCTCGTGCGCGCCGCCAACCAGAGCGGCGGGAAGGACAACATCACCGTGGTGCTGTTCCGCCTGGCCGACACGGACGGAGCGACGGCCGCCGCGGCCGCGGACGAGACGATCCCGGGCACGGTCACGGCGGACGAGGTGCTGGCGGCCCGCCCGCCGCCCGCCGGCCGCCGGGTTGGCGGACGCTCCCGCCGACGCGACGGTGGTCCGGCCCCCGCAGCCGGCGCCGGTGTCCTCGCGTCCCCCAAAGCCGCGCCGCCGTCGCAGGCTGCGTGTGGGCGCCGCGGCGCGCGTGGTCGTGGGAGTCCTGCTGCTGTCGGGCGTGGTGGCCGGACTGTTCGCGCTCAGCCGGCAGGTGTACTTCGTGGCCACGAACGACGGCGGGCTCGTGACGCTCTACCGCGGCGTCCCGTACGAGCTGCCCTTCGGCATCGACCTGTACGAGCAGGAATACGCGAGCGGCGTGCCGGCGCGGGCCATCCCGGCGGCGCGGCGGCGGACGGTGCTGGACCACTCCTGGCGCAGCAAGGAGGACGCCGTCGACCTGGTGCGCGAGCTCGAGCGGGGTCGTCTCGACCCGGGCGGGAGCGGAGGATGACCGCCCGCTCGCGCGAGCTCTTCGGGCTCCTGCCGGTGTCGCTGATCGTGGCGGCCGGATTCGCGGCGGTGCTGGCCACCCGCAGCGAGGACGTGAGCGACGCGACGCTCACCTACGGCGCCGTGTTCCTCGCGCTCTGCCTGGTGGTGCACCTGTTCATCAGGGCGCGCCTGCCGGACGCGGACCCCTACATGTTCCCGCTCGCCGCGCTGCTGGCCGCGGTGGGGCTCGTGATGATCTACCGGATCGATCCGGAGCTGGCGCGCGAGCAGGCCCAGTGGTTCGTGGTGGGGATGCTCTTCTTCGCCGGGACGATCCTGGTGCTGCACGACCACCACGTCCTGGAGCGCTACCGGTACACGATCGCGGCCGCGTCCATCGGGCTCCTGGTGATGCCGAGGCTGCCGGTGGTCGGCTCGCAGGTCAACGGCGCCTTCCTGGCCATCGAGGTCGGCCCGATCCAGTTCCAGCCCGCCGAGTTCGCCAAGCTCGGCATCATCGTCTTCCTCGCAAGCTACCTGCGCGAGACGGGCGACATCCTCGTCCGCCCACGGCTGCGACCGCTGCCCATGCAGCGCCAGCTGCTGCTGTTCGGGGTGCCCACGGTCGTCGCGCTGCTGATCGTGCTCGTGCTCGACCTCACCACGGTCGAGACCGTGCTCCTCGCCGTGTTCGTGGTCTCGCTGGTGGCCGTGATCCGCGAGCGCCCCTCGCTCAAGCACTTCGGTCCGCTCCTGCTCGTTTGGGGCCTGGCGATGCTGATGCTGATCGTCATCCGCGACCTGGGCAGCTCGCTGATGTTCTTCGGGGCCTTCCTCGCGCTGCTCTACGTGGCCACGGGCCGGCTGTCGATCGTGAGCGTCGGCGCCACGATGTTCCTGGGCGGCGCCGCCTTCACCGCCAACAACGTCTCGCACGTGCACGACCGCGTGGAGACATGGCTCGACACGTTCTCCACCGAGCGCGTGAGGTGTCCCACCACCGGCCAGGTGACGGAGTTCGTGAACTGCCAGGGCCACCAGATCGCGCAGTCGCTCTTCGCGCAGGCGGACGGAGGACTGTTCGGAGAGGGGTTCGGCCGCTCCATGCTGTCGTCGCCGTCGGGGGAGTCGCTCATTCCGGCCCCGCACACGGACCTGATCTACGCCGTCATCACGAACGAGGCGGGACTCTTCGGCGCCGCGGGACTGATCGGCGCCTACCTGCTGTTCACCTACCGCGGCTTCAAGACGGCGATGCTGGCCAACGACGGCTTCTCCAAGCTCCTGGCCACAGGCCTCACGGCCGTGTTCGCGCTCCAGGTGTTCGTGATCGTCGGCGGCGTGACGCGCGTAATCCCCCTGACGGGGGTCACGCTGCCGTTCGTGTCCTACGGAGGCAGCTCGATCGTGGCCAACATGGTGCTGCTCGCTCTGCTCCTGATCGTGTCCGACCACGCGCGCGCCGAGCGCCTGCGCCGGGGCGGGCTGGTCTGAGATGAACCGCCAGATCACACAGCTCTTCGGCCTAGTGGCGCTCCTGTTCGGGCTGCTGGTGGTGTTCACCTCGCGCTGGGCGGTGTTCGAGGCCGAGGGCCTCGAGGACAACGCGAACAACCGGCGGCCGCTGCTCCAGGAGCAGCGCATCCCGCGCGGGCGCATCTTGGCCAGCGACAACCGCACGGTGCTTGCGCGCAGCGTCCCGCGCGGCCGCGGCGAGAAGCGGGTCTACACCCGGGTCTACCCCGAGCGCGGGCTGTTCGCCCACCCGGTCGGCTACTCGTTCCTGCTCAACGGCCGGCGCGCCCTCGAGCGCTCCCGCAACGACGAGCTGACGGGGGAGGAGGACGAGTTCGAGTCGATCCTCTCCGGGCTCGAGGACCGGACGCGCGAGGGCTTCGACGTGGTCACGAACCTGGACGTGGACGGCCAGCGCACGGCGTACTCGGCGCTCCAGGGCCGCAAGGGCGCGGTGGTGGCGATCGAGCCGCGCACCGGGAAGGTCCGCGTCATGGCCTCCGTTCCGGAATACGATCCGAACCTGATCCCCGAGCAGGCGACCGAGCTCGGGACGGATCCGAACAAGCCCATCCTCAACCGCACGACCCAGGAGGCCTATCCGCCGGGGTCGACCTTCAAGGTGGTCACCGCCACGGCGGCGATTGACAGCGGCAAGGTCACGCCCGAGACGGTGATCGACGGCTCCTCGCCGCGGACCGTGAGCGGCCAGCCACTCGAGAACTTCGGTGGCACCGACTTCGGTCCCATCACCCTGACCGACGCGCTCACCAACTCGGTCAACACCGTCTTCGCCCAGATCGGCGAAGAGGTGGGCCGCTCGACGCTCGTGGAGTACATGCAGCGCTACGGGTTCTACGAGGACCCCAAGCTCGACTATCCCGAGGACGAGATGATCGCCAGTGGCGTCCGCGGGGCGAACGGCGAGCTCGTGGATGACGGTTTCGACGTCGGCCGGGTGGCGATCGGGCAGGGTGGCCTGGAGGGCGAGGTCCGCGCCACGCCGCTCCAGATGGCCGAGGTGGCCGCCACCATCGCCAACGGTGGCCGCCTGATGAAGCCTCGCCTCACAGATCGCGTCTTGCGCGAGGACGGCCGCGTCAAGGAGCGCATCGAGCCCGACCTCCAGAACACGGTGATGAAGGAGAGCACCGCCGCCGCGCTCACGGAGATGATGGGGCGGGTGGTGGAGGAGGGCACCGGTACCCAGGCGGCCCTGGCGGGAATCCAGGTCGCGGGCAAGAGCGGCACCGCCGAGGTGGGCGCCAACCGTGAGTTCACCCAGCCCTGGTTCATCGCCTTCGCGCCGATCGACGACCCGCAGATGGCCGTGGCCGTGACCCTCGAGCGCACCCAGGGCCAGGGCGGCACCGTGGCCGCGCCGATCGCCCGCCAGGTGCTGGAGAGCCTGCTCGGCGGATGACCGAGGTGGCCGACAACACGGTCGTGGACGGCCGCTACCGGGTGGTGCGCCGGCTCGGCTCCGGCGGGATGGCCGACGTGTACTGCGCGGAGGACGTTCATCTCGGGCGCGACGTGGCGCTGAAGGTGCTCCACCGGCGCTTCGCGCAGGACCAGGAGTTCGTGGAGCGGTTCCGGCGCGAGGCCAAGGCCGCCGCCGGGCTCCAGCACCCGAATGTGGTCGGCGTGTTCGACCGCGGCGAGCACGACGGCACCTACTACATCGCGATGGAGTACCTGCCCGGCCGCACGCTCAAGGACATCGTGTCGGCCGACGCGCCGCTCTCGCAGGAGCTCGTGATCGACCTCGGGCTCCAGATCCTCGCCGCCGCCGGCTTCGCTCACCGGCATTCGGTGATCCACAGGGACTTCAAGCCGCACAACGTGATCGTCGACCACGAGTGGAACGCCAAGGTCACCGACTTCGGGATCGCTCGCGCGGGCGCCTCCGAGATGACGGAGACGGGCTCGATCATGGGCACCGCGCAGTACCTATCCCCGGAGCAGGCCCAGGGCCACGCGGTGGGCGCCACGGCCGACCTCTACTCGATCGGCGTGATGCTCTACGAGATGCTCTGCGGGCGGCTGCCGTTCGAGGGCGAGAGCGCCGTCTCGGTCGCGCTCAAGCATCTCTCGGAGCCGCCGGTGCCGATCTCGCAGCTGCGCCCCGATGTGAATCCGGCGCTCGAGTCGGTGGTGATGGCGGCGCTGGCCAAGGACCCGGCGCACCGCTGGCAGACCGCCGAGGACTTCTCGGAGGGGCTGCGCGCGGCGCGCGCCCACATCGACTCCGGCGCACCGGTGGCGCGCGACACGGCGGAGTTCGCGCCGGTGGCCGTGGCCCCGGTGGCCATCAACGGCAACGAGCCGCCGCCGCGCCGGCCGGAGGAGCGAGAGCGCAACTGGCCCTGGTTCACGATCGGCTTCATGGCGCTGCTGCTGCTCGGGCTGCTGGCGTTCCTCGCGCTGAGCGGCGTGCTCGCCGCGGAGAAGAAGGAGGTCCCGAGGGTCGTCGGCCAGCAGCTCATCCAGGCGCGGGAGCGGCTCGAGCGCGCAGGCTTCGACGTGCGCACCGAGCGCGTGCGCAGCCAGGCGGACTTCGACGAGGTGCTGGACCAGGACCCGGACGGGGGCGAGGAGGCCGACGAGGGGTCGACCGTCACGCTCGAGGTGTCGAGAGGCCCGGGCAACGTGCTCGTGCCGTCTGTGGCCAAGCGGCCGCAGGAGCAGGCGATCAGGGAGCTCGAGGACGCGGGCCTGAAGGTCAGCACGGAATCGCGGCCATCCGAGGACATCGAGGAGGGCCTGGCCATCGGCACGACGCCCAGGGCGGGCAACTCGGTCACCAGGGGCAGCCGCGTGACGCTCCTCGTGAGCTCGGGCCCGGAGCAGGTGGCGGTGCCGGACGTGGTCGGGCTGTCGCGTGACTCGGCCCAGGACAGCCTCCGCGGCGAGGGCCTCAAGGTGGTCGTGCGCGAGGAGCCCTCCGCCGACACCCCCGAGGACGAGGTGATCTCCCAGGATCCGGCGGCCGGCACCGAGGTCGACGCCGGCTCCAGGGTCACGATCACCGTGTCGAGCGGACCCGAGCAGGTGGCGGTGCCGGACGTGGTCGGCCTGTCCGCCGCGGAAGCGCGGCGCGACCTGAAAGAGGCGGGCCTCAAGGTGGTGGAGCGCACCTCGCCGACCGACGTGCCGACCGAGGACGGCATGGTGCTGGACCAGTCGCCGACCGTGGGCGAGGAAGTGGACGAGGGCGCCACCGTGGTGATCACCGTGGGGGCGTTCGAGGAGGACGACACGCTCGCGCCCGAGGAGACGCCCACCCCGTGAGGGTCGCCGTGCTGGGGGGCGGGCGCTCCAGCGAGCATCAGGTGTCGCTGGTGTCGGCCGAGTCGGTCCGCGCCGGGCTGGAGGAGGCCGGCCACACGCCCGTGGAGGTCATGCTCGAGCGCGACGGCCGCTGGACGAGCGACGGGCGTGCGCTGGCGCTCGAGCCCGGCGCCGGGCTGCTCGGCGCCGACGTGGC
Source organism: uncultured Thermoleophilaceae bacterium (assembly GCA_963764665.1). Classification (GTDB taxonomy): domain Bacteria; phylum Actinomycetota; class Thermoleophilia; order Solirubrobacterales; family Thermoleophilaceae; genus JACVRW01. The sequence goes on from CAVXTL010000021.1 coordinate 100,070, forward strand.
GTTTCCGGTCCTCCATGGCCCGTTCGGCGAGGACGGCACGGTGCAGGGCCTGCTGGAGCTGCTCGACGTGCCCTACGTGGGGGCGGGCGTGGCGGCGTCCGCCGTGGCCATGGACAAGTCGCTCTTCAAGGACCTGCTGGCCGCGCACGGCGTGCCGCAGGTGGAGTACGCGGTGGCGCGCGACGGCAGCCCTCTCGACCTGGCGGGCCTCACGCCGCCGCTGTTCGTGAAGCCGGCCCGGCTCGGCTCCTCGGTGGGGATCTCGAAGGTGTGGTCGGAGGAGGAGCTCGACGCAGCGCTACGGCACGCCTTCGAGCACGACCCGATCGCCCTGCTGGAGCGCCTGGTGGACGGCATGGAGGTGGAGTGCTCGGTGCTCGGCCACTCCGACCCGGTCGCCTCGCGACCGGGGGAGATCGTCCTGCAGCGCGGCGAGGGCTGGTACGACTACGAGGCCAAGTACGAGAGCGGCGGAATGGAGCTGATCGTGCCCGCCCGCCTGCCGGAGGCGACGCTAGAGACGGTGCGGCGGCTGGCCGTCGAGACCTTCCGGATCGTCGGCTGCTCCGGGATGGCGCGCGTGGACTTCTTCGTGGAGGACGACCGGGTGCTCGTGAACGAGCTCAACACGATCCCCGGGTTCACCTCGACGAGCGTCTACGCCAAGCTGCTCGAGGCCGACGGGATTCCCTACTCGGACCTGCTGGACCGGCTCGTGGGGTTGGCGCTCGAGCGCCACGAAGAGCAGCGGAAGTACAGGTACTGACTACAGCTGGGGGCTCGCGCCCCCAGACCCCCGCGACACCTGGCCGGTCGCTGCCGAGGTTCAGCGCTTGAGGGACAGCTCCTGAATGCGGACCTTGCCGCCTTCCGGGAGCGTGGTGATCCAGAAGAGGTAGTAGCGGAAGCGGCGCTGGGCGGTGTCGAGCTGGAAGTGCTGGTTCTCCGCGACCTTCTCGGTGCCGCTCAGCTTGGTCCAGCCACCGATCGTGCCGGGCACGCCGTTGGGCGCGCCGTAGACGGCCGCCTCGAAGCCGGGTGTGGAGGTGACCACGTCCAGCCGCCGGCCGGGGAGCGGCTTCCCGGCGTCCAGGTAGAGGCCCACGCCGGTCTTGTCGTTCGGCCAGACGCTGTTCTCGTAGGTCTCGGTCTCCCAGTTGGTGGGGAGCTGGCCGTCGATCGCGTACTGGGTGGCGCTCGGATACTCCTGGCTGTCGCCCTGCGGGTCGTAGTCGGTGGCGGCGCTCGAGCCGAGCTGGACCTCGCTCAGCCCGCGCGCGCTCGGCGCGACGGTGCCCCCGGCGCCCTTCTCGGTGCGCGTGGCCACGAAGGCGATCGCCCCAGCACAGAGCGCGAGCGCGATCACCGCGACGAACAGTGCCCGGCGCGGGTGGCGCAGCCGCTCGGGGGCGAAGTCGCCGGTGTCCCCGGGCAGGGAGCGCAGGATGGTCGTGGCCTCGCCGGTGGCCTCGCCGGTCCGCGAGGCCTCGATCCCCAGCACCTGCTCCAGGTCGTGGACCATCTCCTCGACGGTCGCGTAGCGGTTGGCCGTCTCCTTTGAGGTGGCGCGCTCGACCACGGCGGCCAGCGCGGCCGAGATCTCCGGACGCAGCCGCTGCACGTCCGGCATCGGCTCCCGCACGTGCTTCATCGCCACGGCCACCTGCGTGTCGGCGCGGAACGGCGCCTCGCCGACGAGCATCTCGTAGAGCACGATGCCGAGCGAGTAGATGTCCGACTGCTCCGTGACCTCGTGCCCCAGCGCCTGCTCGGGCGAGACGTAGTCGGTGGTGCCGAGCACCCGCCCGGTGGCGGTGAGGCCCTGGGACTCGAGCGAGCGCGAGATCCCGAAGTCGGTGAGCTTGGCGCGCCCGTCGAGGTCGATGAGGATGTTCTGCGGCTTGATGTCGCGGTGCACCAGCTTGTGCGAGTGGGCGCAGGACAGCGCTCTGCCGATCTCGATCGCGTACGCCAGCGACTCCGACACGGGCAGCCGCCCCTCGCGCCGGATCCGGTCCTTGAGCGTCTCGCCCTCCACGAACTCGAGCACGATGTAGGGGGTGCCGTCGTCCTCCCCGGCGTCGATCACCGTGACCACGTGCGGGTGGTTGAGCTGGGCCACGGCGCGCGCCTCGCGTCGGAAGCGCTCGAGCTGGTCCGGGTCCGTCGAGATGTCCCGGTGCATCATCTTGATGGCCACCCAGCGCTCGAGCGTCGGGTCGAAGGCGCGGTACACGCTCGACATGCCACCCGACCCGACCTTCTCGTCGAGCCGGTAGCGATCGGCTATGTGGGTGCGTGTCACCGTCATCTATTTTCCGCTTCCGGATGCCCCTGCGCGCCCGTTCCTACACAGACCCCGCATCCTCGGCATCCTGGGCCGCGGAGCCCAAGCGCCGCGCCCTACTCGTGGAATTCGGCAACGACCTCGCATTCACCTACGTGATGGGCGGTCTGGTCCGAGACTACGAGGATGACCACTCGGACGCGTCGGCGGGCCGCGGGGGCGGACGGATGTACGAGTCGCTGCTCGAGAGCTGGCTCGACGAAGCGGCCCGATCGCGGATGCCGATGGACCCGCGGATCTGGTCCGAGGGCCCGATTCGCTCCACCTACCCCGCCTGCATGGCGGTCAAGGCGGCGGCCGAGCAGGGCCCCGAGGCGGCCGCGCGCTACCTGAGAGCGGTCCGGGAGGGGCTGATGTGCTTCCGCCGCAAGCTCGACTCGCCAGAGCCGCTCGTGGAGGTGGCGCGCGAGGCCGGGCTGGACGTGGCCCGCTTTGGCTTGGACGTTCAGTCGAACGCGATCGTGGAGGCGTTCGGCGCCGATCTGGACGAGACGCGCTCGGAGGGCGCAGAGCTCCCCTGGATCCGCTTCGACGGCGACGCCGGGACGACCACGGTGTCCGGCCCGGAGCCCTACGAGCAGTGGCGCGCCGCGGCGCTGGCCGCCGGCGCCCAGCCCTCCGAGGAGCCGCGGCCGGATCCGCCGGCCGCTCTGCGGCGCTTCGGGAGGATGGCCACCGTGGAGGTGGAGGCCGTGTGCGACCTGTCGAACCAGGCGGCGGAGACGCAGCTCTGGCGGCTTGCCGGCGAGGGCCGCGTGCGCCCGGTGCGCGTGCTCACCGGAGTGCTCTGGGAGCCGGCGTAGCTCAGGCGGGGGCGAATCCGGCATCGCGGCGGCCCGCGAGGCCCTGCGACGGAAGCTCCACCACGCCGGCGTTCGGCGTGACCGCGCCCACCACCGCCGCGCCGGGATGGTGGCGTGCCAGCAGCTCCACCGCGGCCGCGGCGTCGGCGGCGGGCACCACGCAGCAGAAGCCGCAGCCCATGTTGAACACCTCGTAGAGCTCGGCCGGCTCCACCGGGCCGCGCTCGGCGATCAGCCGGAACACGGCGGAGGGCTCCGGCAGCGCGTCCAGCCGGTAGCCCACCTCGGCCTCGAGGCGGAGCAGGTTGAGGAAGCCCTCGCCGGTGATGTGTGCGAGCCCGCGCACGTCGACCGCCGACTCGAGCAGCTCCCGGACCGCGCGCACGTAGACCACGGTTGGCTCGAGGAGGGTCTCGCCGACGGTGGCGCCGCCGAGCTCGGCCGGCCGCTCGTCGAGGTCGGTGAGCACCGAGCGCGCAAGCGTCAGCCCGTTCGAGTGGATACCGCTCGAGGGCAGGCCCACGATGGCGTCGCCGGGCTCCACCGAGGCGCCCGTGACGATCGCGTCGAGGTCCACCAGGCCCACGCAGAAGCCGGCCAGGTCGAAGCCGTTGGGGGAGGGGTGCCCGCGGATCAGCTCGGGCAGCACGGCCAGCTCGCCACCGGGAATCTCGATGCCGGCGAGCTCGGCGCCTCTCCGGAGCCCCTCTCCGATCTGCCCGAGCGTCTCGGGGTCGGCCTCCTCCACCGCCACGTAGTCGAGCAGCGCGATCGGCTCCGCACCCACGCAGACGATGTCGTTGGCGTTCATGGCCACCAGGTCGATGCCCACGGTGTCGAAGCGCCGCAGCTCCTCGCAGATGATCACCTTCGTGCCCACTCCGTCGCAGGACAGCGCCAGGCCGCGGCGCTCGTCGAGCCGGAGCACGTTGGCGTAGTGCCCGGACCCGAGCGCGGCCCGCGAGGCACGGCCGAGGTCGATTCCGGCGAGTGCTCCCACGAGCGCGCTCACCGCGTCGGCTGAGCGCGACTGGTCCACTCCCGAGCGCGCGTAGGCCCCTTCAGGCATCTGGGCCATTCAAGCGGATGCCGCGGCCGGGGCGCAGGCGGGCCGGCTCAGGGACGGCGCCGGAGCGCCAGGGCCACGGTGTCGTCGGTCATCCCGCCCGCCCAGTCGGCGATCTCCTCGTGCACCACGCGCACGAGCTCCTCGGGGCCGTGCGCCGCCGCGCGCTTGCCCACCAGCTCGGAGAGCCGCTCGTGGCCGTAGACCTCGCCGGCGCGGCGCGCCTCGATCAGCCCGTCCGTGTACGCGAAGAGCATCTCGCCGTGGTCGAGGGCCAGCTCGGCCTCCTCGAACTCGGCGGGGACCGCCACGCCGAGGGGCAGGTCGCGAGCTCTCAGGCGTGTGACCTCGTGACCCGAGACGATCAGGGGCGGGAGGTGCCCGGCGTTGGCGTAGCGCAGCGAGCTCTCGGAGAGGACGCCCAGGAACGCCGTCACGAAGCTGTCCTCCGGGAGCCTGCCCTCGAGCATCGAGTTGGCCTGCGTGAGCACCACCGCCGGCGAGCTCTCGTCCCAGCTGCGGGCCTCGACGAAGAACCGGACCATGGCGCTCAGCGCCGCGGTCTCCACGCCCTTGCCCGCCACGTCGCCGATCAGGAGCGCCACCTCGCCGCTCGGGAGCCGCCAGACGCCGTAGAGGTCGCCGCCCGTGGGCTCCCCGGCCGCCGGCGAGTAGAGCAGCCCGGTCTCGTATCCGGGCAGCTCCGGCAGCGACTCGGGCACGAAGCCGAGCGTGAGCGCCCGGGCGATCCGCCGCTCGCGCTCGAAGTCGATCGCGTTGGCGATCGCGGCCGCGGAGGAGCGCGCGAGCTGCACGAGCAGCTCGAGGTCCTCCTGCCAGAAGCGGTCCGGGTCCTCGTGCGCCACGGACAGCACGCCGTAGAGCCGCGGCCCGAGCTCGAGCGGGGCGTGCATGAAGCAGCCGATGCCCTGGGCGCGCATCAGCCGCCCGTCCACCCCCTCGGCCTCGTCGCTTCGCAACAGGATCGGGGTGCGCGAGCGCGCCACCTCGCCCACGGCGCCGCCGTCGAGCGACAGCCGGGCCTCGTCGGCGCCGAGCGAGAAGTCCACGCTGGCCGCCACCCGCAGCTCGCGGGCCCGCGAGTCGAGCCGCGTGAGGAGCGCCTTCGTCGCGCCGGTCACGCTCGCCGCGTGGTCCACCACGCGACGGTGAACCTCGTCCGGCTCGAGCGATCCGGCCACCGCCTCGGCGGCCCGCTTGAGCCGCAGCTCGTGCCGGGCGCGCCGCGCCTCGGCCTCCAGCAGCGCCGCTCGCTCCATGGCCATCGCAGTGAGGTCGGCCACCACCTCGACGCTCCGCAGGTCGCCGGTGTCGAGCGGCTGCGAGGGGTCGAGCGATGCCAGCAGGATCACGCCGAGCGGGTGCCCCACGGCGGTGCGCAGGCGCCAGGCGATCACGGAGGCCATCCGGAACGAGCCCCAGACCTCGCCGGCGCGGTCCTCGCCGAGCGCCTCCACGAGCTCGGCCAGCAGGTCGGGGGCGGCCTCCCACGCCTCCACCCGCGGGAGCAGCAGCGGCCGGGAGCGCTCGAGGGCGGCCTCCACGAGCCCGCGCCGGCCGCGCTCCAGGGCTCTGCCGGCCGCGGGCTGGAGTGCCTCGCTCAGCTCCGGCGTGGCGAACCAACCGGCAGCACGCTCGAGTCTGCCGCGTTCCTCGTCGACCGTTACGAATGCCACCGCGTCCACGCGCAGCAGCGCACGGATGTCCTCGACCAGGCGGGCGGAGGTTCGCTCGCTCCAGCCGTCAGGGCCGCGGCTTGAAGCAGGGGGTGGCAGGGTGCTTGAGGTCAAGGGGGGATTTCGAGCGTTGCTTCGAGCCCCCCGCCCAGCTTCACTTTACGCGGGATTCCGCCGTGGCGCCAATGACAACCGGCGTCAGCGGCGCGGTCGGGAGGCGGCCAGCGCCAGGGCGCCGAACGCGATCCGGTAGGCGGCGAGCGGCAAGTAGGAGCCCTCGCCCGCCACTCGCCGGAACACGCTCCGCGCGGCCATCGCCGCGGTAAGCGACGCGCCTGCGCCGGCCGCCATGCCCGGGACACCGTCGAGCGCGTCGCCGTGCGCGACGCGGAACGCCTTCAGCGCGGCCGCCCCGGCGGTCACGGGGAGTGCGGCCTGGAGCGCCAGGTCAGCCGCAGCGGGCCTGCCGAGCCCGCGCAACCGGGCCGCCGTGAGCACTGCCCCCGCACGCGAGACACCGGGGACGAGGGCCAGCGCCTGCGCCACGCCCGCTGCCACGTGGTCGCCCGCGTCGGCCTCGGCGCGATCGCCGTGCCGGCGGTCGGCCAGCCACAGGGCCGCGCCGGCCGCGATCTGGGCCGCCGCCACCGTGCGGGGTCCGCCGAGGCGCCGCTCGATCGGGCGCTCGAGCACGAGACCGGCCAGGGCGGGGGGAATCACGGTGAGCGCCAGCAGCGCCGGGCGCGGCCGCCGCCCGCCTGCCAGGGCCGTCAGGGCCAGGGCGGGCGCCGTGCCCGCGTGGAGCGCCACCTCGAATGCCTTGCGCTCGTCTGGGGCCAGCGCGTCGTAGCGCCAGCCGAGCAGTCGCGGGACGATCGCCAGATGCGCTGAGCTGGATACGGGCACCAGCTCCGTGACGCCCTGGATGAGGCCCAGCGCGACGGCCTCCCGGAGGGGCAGCCGCTCGCTCAGGTGGTCTCGGTCGCGGGGTCGGCGGAATCCGCCGGTTCCGCGGTGCCGCGCTTCCGCCGCGCCCGCACGATCAGGTAGACCGCTCCGGCCACGATGATCGCCGCCACGAGGTAGTCCACGTAGTGGAGGTTGTCCTTCCAGTCCTCCCAGTTGTCGCCGGCCTGCTTGCCGATGAAGGTGAGCATCAGCACCCACGGAATGCAGCCCAGGATCGTGAGCATGCTGAAGCGCCAGAACGGCATGCGCGCCACTCCGGCGGGCAGCGAGATGAATGTCCGGATGATCGGCAACATGCGCGTGAAGAAGACCGTGGCGTCGCCGTGGCGCTCGAACCAGCGGTCGGCCCACTCGAGGTGGCTCTTCTTGATGTGCAGCTTCTTGCCGTGCTTCTCGAGGATGTCCACACGGCCGGCGTAGCCCACCCAGTAGGCGATCCAGGAGCCCACCAGGTTGGCGGTCGAGCCGACGGCGACCGCGGCGAACAGGCTGTACTCGCCGTTCGAGACGTTGAAGCCCGCGAACAGCATCGTCGCCTCGCTGGGAACGGGAATGCAGGCGCTCTCCAGCACCATGAGCAGGAATACGCCGGGGAGACCCAGAGCGTCAACAACGTCCACCGCAGCGTTGACGATCGGGTCCGTGATCGAAGCGATCAGCGGCATCCGAGCGAAGTAGGGTAGCTGGGACCTGTGCGTGTCTGGGCCGATTTGACCAACAGCCCGCATGTCCTGGTGCTGCGGCCGCTGATCCAGGCGATGCGCGAGGACGGCCATGAGGTGGAGGTGACCGCCCGTGACTTCGCCCAGACGCTCGAGCTCTGCGAGCGCTTCGGGATCGAGCACACGGCCGTGGGACACCACCGCGGAGGGAGCCGCGGCGGCAAGGCCGTGGGTCTCGCCTCGCGCAGCCTCGCCCTCGCTCGGTGGGCGCGCGGGCGCCGCTTCGACGTGGCCATCGGCCACGGCTCGAACGACGTGACGGTGGCCGCCGCCCTCCTGCGCATCCCGAGCGCCACCGCCTTCGACTACGAGTTCGCAGTGGCCCAGCACAACGTGAACTGCCGGCTGGCGCGCGCCGTCGTTGTCCCCGACGCCATCCCGCCCGAGCGCCTGTACCGCTACGGGGCGCGCGGGAAGCTGCGGCGCTACGCGGGCCTGAAGGAGGAGTACTACCTGGCCGACTTCGAGCCCGACGAGGCCGTTCTGCGCGAGCTCTCGATCGACCGGGACCGGCCGCTCGTGGTCGTGCGCACGCCGCCGGACGTGTCGCTGTACCACCGCTTCGAGAACCCGCTGTTCGCCCAGGTGCTCGATCGCCTGGCCGAGGGCCCCGCTCAGGCGGTCGTGCTGCCGCGAACGCCCGAGCAGCGCGAGGAGGTGCTCGCCCGCGGCGCCTTCATCGTGCCCGAGCGGGCGATCGACGCACAGAGCCTGGTGGCGTACGCGGACCTCGTGATCTCGGCGGGCGGCACCATGAACAGGGAGGCCGTGGCGCTCGGCACACCGGTCTACACGACCTTCGAGGGACGCATCGGAGCGGTGGACGAGAGACTGCTCGAGGAAGGACGGCTGAGGCGCTTGGCGAACGTCGACGAGATCGTCCTCGAGCGCCGTCCCGCGCAGGGTGGCTTGCGGATCCGTCGCGACCCGCGCGAACTCGTCACACTTCTACTCTCGGCGACCAGAACCTCATGAGATCGATCCGCTCCTCCGTGAACGTGAGGCGCGTCGGACAGATAGGCGTGGACGTGGGCCTGTTGGCGCTCGCGTACTACCTCTCGTACGTACTGCGCTTCGACGAGGGCATCCCGCCCCGTTACCAGGACCTGCTCGAGCACACGATCGGGTTCGTGGTCGCGATGAAGCTCGCGGTGTTCGCCGCGTTCGGCCTCTACTCGAAGCTGTGGCGCTTCGTCGACCAGAAGGACGTCGAGGCGATCGTCAAGGCCGTGGCGGTGGCCACGGTCGTCCTGATCGCCGCGCTGTTCCTGCTCTCGCTCGGGCGCACCGACCCGCCGCGTGGTGTGATCGCGCTCGACTTCCTGCTCACGCTCGCCTTCGTCACCGGATCGCGCTTCCTGTGGCGCGGGCTCGTGGAGCGGCCGCTGCGCGGACCGCTGATCGAGCGCGCGGCGCGGGAGGTGCTGATCGTCGGCGCCGGGAACGGCGGCCAGCAGGTGGCCTTCGAGCTCCGCCGCAACCCAGGGCTGCGCTCGGCGCCGGTGGGATTCGTGGACGACGACCCGCGCAAGCAGGGCATGCGCGTGGCGGGGCACAAGGTGCTCGGCACCACCGACGAGCTTCCGCGGGTGCTGGACGACGTCCAGCCGGCCGAGGTCATCATCGCGATCCCGTCCGCCTCCGGGCTGCTGCGCCAGAAGATCGTGACCGCCTGCCGCGACCGCGGCATCCCCGTGCGCACGCTCCCCACCACCTTCGAGCTGCTGTCGGGCGGCGTGAACCTGATGCGCCAGGTGCGCGAGGTGCGCGTGGAGGACGTGCTCGGGCGCGAGCCGGTGCGCGTGGAGATCGACCGCGTGGGCGCCTACCTCCGCGGGCGCGTGGTGCTCGTGACGGGCGCCGGCGGATCGATCGGCGCGGAGCTGTCGCGCCAGATCGCGCGGGTGGGTCCGAGCAGGCTGGTGCTCGTCGAGAACGCCGAGAACTCGCTCTTCGAGATCCGCCGCGAGCTCGAGGAGGAGCGCCACTTCGCACGCGCCACCGCGGTGCTGGCCGACTGCAAGGACGCCACCCGCATGCGTGAGGTGTTCGACGAGCAGTCGCCGTCGGTGGTCTTCCACGCGGCGGCCTACAAGCACGTAACGCTGATGGAGGAGAACCCGGTCGAGGCGGTTCGCAACAACGCGGTGGCCACCCGGATCGTGGCCGCGGCGGCCGGAGAGGCCGGTGTGGAGCGCTTCATCCTCGTGTCCACCGACAAGGCGGTCAGCCCAGCCACCGTCATGGGCGCCTCGAAGGCGCTGGCGGAGTGGGCCGTGGAGGCCGCGCAGAACCGCTACAAGGGCACGCGCTACGCGGCGGTGCGCTTCGGGAACGTGCTCGGCTCGTCCGGGTCGGTGGTGCCGATCTTCCGCCGCCAGATCGCGCAGGGCGGCCCGGTCACGGTCACCGACGACAAGATGAGCCGCTACTTCATGACGATCCCCGAGGCGGTGCAGCTGATCATCCGCTCGGGCGAGCTCGCCGTGGGCGGCGAGGTGTTCGTGCTGGAGATGGGCGACCCGGTGAAGATCGTCGAGCTGGCCCGCAACATGATCCGCCTGGCCGGCCTCGAGCCGGACGTGGACATCGGGATCGAGGTGGTGGGACGGCGCCCGGGGGAGAAGATCCACGAGGAGCTGTTCAACCCCGGCGAGCGGCCGCAGCCCACGCACGCCGAGAAGATCGTGAGCGCTGTGCAGCCACCGCTCGAGCCCGAATGGGTCGAGAGCGCGTTCGCCCGCATCGAGGAGCTGGTGTACGGCGGCGACGCCGCAGGACTGGCCGGAGCGGTGGCCGAGCTCTCCGCCGAGCGCGCCCTCGCCGTGTCCGGCGGGCCCTAGGCCCGCGCGGATCCCGCTCCGGCGACCACTAAGGTTCTCTCTCCTCCATGGAAGTCATCGAGCAGATCGGCTCCTATGCCGGGCTCGCTGCGATCGTAGGCCTCGCGGTTCTGTCCGCCCTCTACTTCTCGCAGGCGCGAGATGTGAAGCGGCTGCGCGAATGGGCCGGACGAGCGCCCGAGCGCGCGGCGCAGCCCGCCACCGCGGTCCCCCAGCGGGTCGTGGCGCAGCCTCAGGCCAAGCCGGCAGGCACCCCGCCCCCGGTGCCCACGCCGGCCGGGGCGGCGGTTCCGGTCAAGCCGGGCACGCCATCACAGACGCCTTCGGGACCGCCCCAGGTGCCCGCCGCTCCCGCTCCGGCAGTGGCAGCAGCGGCCGGAGCGCGGCCCGCCACGGCCGTGGCCGCCGCAGCCACGGCGGAGCGCCCCGGCGGGCCGGGAGCAGCCACGCCCGCCGGCCAGGGCAAGCAGGGCCCCGCTGACGGAGGCACGCCCGAGCCCGCGGCCGGCGACGACGCGGACAAGACGCCCTCGCCCGCCGGCCAGGCTCAGCAGTCCGGCGCGCCCCAGGCGGCCGCCGGAACGGCGCCCCCGGCGCCGGCGGTGCAGCAGGGCACTCCCGCCGCGCCCGGCGACACCCAGGCGCCCGCCACCGACAAGCCCGCCGGCCAGCCACCGCCTCCCGTGGCCGTGCCGTCCGCGGCGCGGCCCGCCACGCCCGCGGGACAGGCGCGCCCGACTCCGCCGACCCCGCCACGCTTCTCCCGCCCCGATCCTCTCGCGCGGCCCACACCGCAGCCCACCGCGATCATCCCGCCGTCGGCCGGCGCCGCCCGCGCGGGCGGGCTCACCCGGTCCAGGATCGTCGTGCTGGCCGTGGCCGGCGTGCTCGTGCTCGGCGGCGGCGCGGCGTTCGCCGTCTCGCAGCTGACAGGAGACGACTCCGAGCCCGCGACCAGCAACGCCGGTGGAAGTGGCGCGGAGGATCCGGACGACGCGGGCGACGGTGGGCAGGGCAACGGCGGCCAGGCGGTCAACCCCGCGGACGTGACCGTGGCCGTCCTGAACGGAACGCTCGAGCCCGGCCTGGCGGCGGGGATCGGCGACGAGGTCGAGCGGCTGGGCTTCGACCTCGGCACGCTCGGGAACGCGGACAACCAGGAGCAGCAGCGCGCGGAGTCGGTGGTCCTCTATGCGAGCGGCCACAGGCGCGAGGCCGTGGTGGTGAGCCGGCGGCTGAAGATCCCGCAGCGCGAGGCGATCGATGCAGAGACACAGGCGCTCGCAGGCGACGCTGGTGTGGTCGTGGTTGCGGGTGCCGACCAGACGCCCTAGCGCGGTTGCTGCTGCTCGCGGGTCCTGTCTCCGGCAGCGATCACCGTTTCAGCTCGCAAGCTCACTGATCCGGTAATCGCCGCCGTCGCCACCCGCTCGACAAGCGAAACGCCCCCCTTTTGTAAAAGCGATGAGGGACCGGCCGTCCCGGGGTTCCGTTCGTCGTCGCTTAGCGCTCTAAACGAGGGCAGTTGTTTGGTCAGCCGGCGGTGCTGTCGAGCGGGTGGCGACGTTGCGACTTCTCGGGCGAGGACCGTCGTTTGGTCCTCGAACGAGGAGACGCGACGGAGACAGGACCCGCGAGCACAAGCGAACGCGCAATGACTGGCTACCCAGGCACGAGTGCCCGCGCCCGCTTGGCCAGGTGCGGCACGCCGAGTCGCTCGGTCTCTACGGCCGCCGCTTCGAGCAGCTCACGAGCCCGGTCGGGCTGGACGCCCACCAGCCGCTGTCCGGCCATGAGCCCGCAGCGGGCGGCCTCGAGCGGGCGGCCGAGCCCGCGCCAGGTGGTCTCGGCGTCGGCGAGCAGGGCCACGCCCTCCTCGGGGTCCTCGGCGGAGAGCCCGCGCGCCTCCAGGGCCGCGGCACGGCCGATCGGGTAGTGCATGCGCTCGGCCAGCTCGGCGGCCTCGCGGGCGGCCTCGCGCGCCGGCCCGGGGCGCTGGGAGAGGGACAGGACCACGGCGCGGGCGGCGGTGGCCTGAATCGACTGCGCGAGCAGGCCGGCCCGCTCGCAGACGTCGATGGCGCGGTCGAGCGCGTCGGCCGCGCTGGCGTAGTCGCCGGAGTCGCGCAGGGCGAGCGCCAGCCCGAAGAGCGCCTGGAACGCGATCTCGGACCAGCCGACCTGCTCAGCCAGCTCGTGCGCCTGATGGAAGAGCACGGTGGCCTCCTCGAGGCGGCCCTCGCGCCAGAGCAGGAGCCCTCGGAGCGAGTAGGGGAGGCAGAGCTTGCCCACGAGGCCCTCGCGCTCGGCCAGCTCGGCGCTGGCGTCGGTGGAGCGGGTCACGTCGTCCCACTCGGCGCAGTAGGCGGACAGCTGCGCGAGCCACGCGTGCAGCTCAACCTGGGCCGGGAGCATCCCGACCCGCTCGGCCAGCGCCAGCGCCTCGTGGTAGGCCTCGCGGGCGCCGTCCATGTCCGCCTCGGAGATCTCGAGGTGGCGGCCTAGCGCCGACAGGGCGAGGATGCTCTCGCCGTCGTCCGAGCCGCGCGCCAGCTCCACCGCGCGCTCCAGGTTCTGGCGCGCCTTCTCGGTGTCGCCGATGCGGCCGAACACGCGCCCGAAGATGCCGTGGGCGCGGCTGGCGGCGCGCGTCTCGCCGAGCCGCTCGGCCAGGCGCAGCGCCTTCTCCGAGGCGTAGATGGCGAGCATGTTGTCCCCGGTGTGCAGGTACAGCCAAGCCGCCTCCTCGTAGAGGCGCACGAGCTCGATCCGCGGCGGGCCGTCCTTGAGGAGGTTGATGCCGCGCTGGTAGTGCTCGATCGCCGACCTGCGCTCGCCCTTGTGCGAGAGGGCCGCCCCGGTCTTGCGGTGGAGGTCCGCCACCCGCTCGAGGTCCTCCTGCCCGCGGTGCCAGTCGAGGCACTCCTGCCACACGCCAATCGCCTCGTCCACGCGACCCAGGCGGAGGGACACGTCGCCGAGCTTCTCCGACACCCGCACGCGCACGGCCAGGTCCTGGTCGGCGCCGACGTCGCGCGCATGGCGGTAGTGGGCGGCGGCCTCGCGGTTGGAGTAGAGGAGCGCGGCGGCGTCGCCGGCCTCCTCCAGGAAGCGCATGGCCCGCTCGCGCATGGGCGCGAGCTCGGTGGCGGCGATGGCGCCCTCGCGGCCGAGCGACGCCGCGCGGCCGTAGTGCTCGGCCAGCAGCGCCACCATCTCGTCCGTCCGGTCACCCGCGCGCTCCTCGATGAACGCGCCGACCTCGAAGTGCTTCCGCGAGCGCACCGCCTTGGGCAGCATCCCGTAGGCCACGTCGCGGATCAGCACGTGCTTGAACGCGAGCTCACGCTCGCCCGCGAGCCTGCCCTCGGCGCCGGGGGCGAGGATGTCCTTCTCCTGGAGCACCGTGAGCGCCCTGCCGAGCTCCCTGCCCTCCGCCTCGGCAAGCGGGGCCAGCGAGGCCTCCCAGAACGTTCGTCCCACCACTGCGGCCTGCTGCACGAGACGCCGCTCGAAGGGATCGAGCGCGTCGAGGCGCGCGGCCAGCACCGCCTGCACCGTCTCCGGCAGCTCGGCGGCGCCGAGGTTGCCCTCGGCCACCCGGCGAGCCATCTCCTCGGCGAAGAGGGGATTCCCGCCCGAGCGCTCCACGACCTTCGACACCACGTCGTCGCCGCCGGGGATCAGGGCGGCCACCAGCTCGTGCGTGTACTCGGAGGCCAGCGGATCGAGGAGCAGCTGCGTGGCCGAGCGCCGCCCCGCCCCCCAGCCGGGACGCCGGTCGAGCAGCTCGTCACGCGCGAGGCAGACGAGCATCAGCGGCGCGCGCACCCACTGGGCCAGGTGCTCGATCGCGTCGAGCATGCCGTCGTCGGCCCAGTGGATGTCCTCGAACGCCAGCACCAGCGGGCGGCGGCTGGCCATCTTCTCCATGCCCATGCGCAGCGCCGAGAAGAACGCCTCGCGCAACCGCTCGGGGTCGCGCTCGGCCGGCACCAGCTCCGGCGGCACCTCGATTCCGAGCAGTCGGCCGATCAGCGCGGCCTCGCGCTCGCCCGGCTCGCTGAGCTCGCCACCGTTGTTGAACAGGCCGCCGACGTAGGTCGAGAGCTTCCGCCATGCGTCCTCGGCCGAGTCGGTATCCACGATCCCGCACTCGGCGCGCAGCACCTCGCCAAGAGCCCAGAACACGATGCCTGAGCCGTACGGGAGGCAGCGCCCGGTACGCACGGTGGGAGCGATCGAGTGCTCCCCGAGCACCCGTTCGAACTCGCGCAGCAGCCGGGTCTTGCCCACGCCGGCCTCGCCGATCAGGCTCACCAGGTGCGGGGAGCCCTCTCGCACCACGCGCTCGTAGAGCGTCTCGAGCGTGACCAGCTCGTTGTCGCGGCCCACCAGCGGCGACTCGTGCGCCGCCGCGGCGCGGCCCACGCTGTGCGTGGCCGTCAGGCTCAGCGCCTCCCAGGCGGGCACCGGCTCGGACTTGCCCTTCAGCTCGAGCGGGCTGAGCTCCTCGTAGCGCACCGCGCCGCGGGTGGCGCGCATGGTCCGCTCGCCAACGGTCACGCTTCCGGGCCGGGCGGCGCTCTGGAGCCGGGACGCCACGTTCACGGTGTCGCCGGTGACGGTGTAGCTCTCGCCGACGGCGCCCGCCATCACCTCGCCGGTGTTGATGCCCACCCGCAGCTGGAAGTCCACTCCCGGCGGCAGCCCCTCGTTCACCTCGGTCATCGCGGCCTGCATCCCGAGCGCCGCGCGCACGGCGCGCTCCTCGTCGTCCTCGTGCGCCACCGGCGCGCCGAAGAGCGCCATCACGTTGTCCCCGATGTACTTGTCCACGTTGCCGCCGTAGCGCTCCACCTCGGCGCCGAGCCGCATCAGGGCGCGGTCCACGAGCCCCTTGACGGCCTCCGGGTCCATCCGCTCGGCCACCGCGGTGTAGCCCGAGAGGTCGGCGAACAGGATCGTGACCTGGCGCCGCTCCTCCGGCGGGCGCTCGACCTGCGGCACGGGCGCCGGCGCGGGCGTTCCGTCGAGCGCGGCGCCGCAGTTCATGCAGAAGCGCGCGGCGCCGGGAGCGGGCGTGGAGCAGGAGGGGCAAACGCGCTCGAGCGCGGCGCCGCAGCCCATGCAGAAGCGAGCGTCAGCGGGATTCTCGGTACTGCAGGCGGCGCAGGCCAGTCCGCTCATGCTCTCAGGGTACTCCCGGCGGGCGGCCGTGTCCCGGCTACGGCACCACGCCGGCTGCCCGATAAGCGCGCGCCAGCTCGGCAAGCAGCCCGTCGTCCACCAGCGTCAGCCGGCGGCCCTCGATGTCCACCACCGCGCCCGGCCAGGGCGGGTACCAGAACGCTCTCAGCTTGCGGTCGAGATCGTCCCCGGGCCGCACCACGCGCAGCTCCTCGAGCTCCGCGCGCGACACATAGCGGCCCTCCTCCTGCGGCTCGCGCGGCAGCTCGTCTCCGGACAGGGCGATCTCGACCACGCGCTGGAAGAGCGCCAGCAGCCGCTCCTGGCTCAGCACGTCGAGCGACAGAGCCGTCTCGGCGGCGGAGTCGATCGGGAAGCGCTCCACCTCCACGAGGTCGCCGGTGTCGATCCGGTCGTCCACGAAGTGGCACGACACGCCCCACTCGTCGCGGCCCTCGAGCAGCGCCACGTTGTAGCCGCCCACGCCGCGCAGGTCCGGCAGCGGCGCCGGATGGAGGTTGATGCAGCCAAGTCGCCCGAGCGAGATCAGCGGCTCGCGGATGCGGTTCCAGAAGAGGAACGACACCACGAGGTCCACCTGTCCGAGCTCGCCGCGCTCGGCGGCGCCGTACAGGTCGCTCTCGCCAAGGAGCGGGATCCCGTGCTCGGCGGCCACCAGGTCCACGCGCTGCTCTTCCGTGGTCCACTCGTCGGGCTCGGAGGCCACCACGGCCGGCACCTCGCAGCCGTTCTCCACGAGCCACGCAAGCGCCCGCGCCGCCGAGCGCTTGCTCTTGGCCATGAACACGACCCTCATGCCATCAGCTCCCTGTAGAGGTCGAGCGTCTGCCCGGCGACGCGTTCCCACGAATACGGCCCCGCGGCCGCAGCCCGAGCGCGCGCGGCCAGATGCTCGCGCGCGCCGGAGTCCTCGAGCAGCTCGCGGATGGCCAGGCCCAGCGCCTCCGGGTCCTCCGGCGGCACGAGCCGCCCGGCGCCGTGCTCCAGCGCCACGTCGCGGAAGCCGCCCACGTCGGAGAGCACCATCGGCTTCCCGAACGCCAGGCCCGCGAACAGCACGCCGGACACGTCTACGCGGCGGTGCGGAAGCACGAGGAGATCGGCGCGGCGGAAGTAGGCGGGCAGCTCGCGGTCGCTCACGTAGCGCGGCACGAAGCGCACGCGCCCCGGCGGCGCGAGCCTCCTGAGCCGCTCCATCGACTCTCCGAGCGGGCGGCCCACCACCCACAGCTCCGCCTCCACGTCGCGGAACGCCTCGAGCAGCACGTCCACGCCCTTGTACGGTCGCACGACCCCGAAGCACAGCACGACCGGGCCCTCCACCGCGCGCAGCTCCTCCGGCAGCGGCGCCTCGCCGGGCTGGCTCGTGAGGTGCTCGAACGCGCCGTGGGGGATCGTCCTGACCCGCTCGGCTGGGATGCCGTGGCGGGCGGTGAGGAGCTCCGCGCCCGCCCGGGTGTGCACCACGAGCGCGTCCATCCGGTCGAGCAGCCGGCGGTCGAGCCGCTCCGCTCGCAGGACGTTGTGCAGCGTGAGCACCCGTGGCCGGGCGGGAGGAAGGAGCCATGCGTCGAGCGCGGGGAGCGGCAGCCACTGGTAGTGGCGCACGTCCGCGCGGCGTGCGTGGCGCCGGTAGAGGAGCATGTCGGGCGCGTGCTCGGCGAGCTTCAGCGCTCTGCGCAGCCTCGGCCGCTCGGCGCCGAAGCGCGTGGCCAGCCGGTAGAAGCGGCGGTCGGCGGTGTACCCCTCCGGTGTGGCCGCCGGACCGTGCACGAAGCGCGAGGTCACGAGCTCCACGTCTGCGCCCCGCCCAGCTAGGGCCGCGGCGAGGGCGTGGTCGTAGGGCGCCACGTCGCCCGAGGGATCGATCAGCTGCACCCGCACGCGCGCATTCTCGCTCGCCGGGTCCTCCACTAGGTTTCCGCCGGCCATGACACGGCCCCTCGTCCGGGCGGTATTCGCGCTGCTCGTGGTGGCGACGATCGCCGCCTTCCTCGTCACACAGCAGCTCAAGAGCGAGGATGCGCTCGTACTTCGGTTCGCCGCGTTCCCGCTCAACTTCTCGCCCAACGGCGATGGCGTGAGGGACACCACCCAGCTGGGCTTCGACCTCTCGGAGCCGGCCCGCGTCACTTTCTCGGTGATGGACCAGGAGGGCCACGAGGTGCGCCGGCTCATGAACAACCGCGAGCTGGCGGGCGACGCCAAGCACCGCGTGCGCTGGAACGGCCGCGACGACGAGGGGCTGCCGGTGCCTGACGGCATCTACCGGATGCGGGTGCTCCGCCGCGACGAGGGCCGCGTGATCGACTCGCAGAAGCAGATCAACGTCGATCGCCGGCCGCCGCGGGCGGCGCTCCTCTCCGCCCGCCCGAGCGTGATCGCTCCCGGGGAGCCGGGGCAGGTCCCCGAAGTGCGCCTGCGATACAGCGGCCCGTCGAACGAGGCGCCCGTCTTCCGGATCTTCCGCACGGGGGACGGCCCGCCCCGGCTCGTCCTGCGCTTCCGCGGCGGCGGCGACCGTGGTGCCGTCTGGGACGGGCGGCTGCGCGAGGGGAGGGTCGCGCCGGAGGGCGACTACGCGTTCACGGTGCAGGTGCGCGATCGCGCGGGCAACCCCACCGAGGCCCCGGCGCCCACGCCGAGCGCACGCACCGCCCGGGCGGGAACTGGCGTGTCGGTCAGGCCCTTCACCCTCGCCGGGCCGCTCGACGTGATCCCCGCCGGCGCGGTGGCGCGCCTGCGCGTCGGGCCCTTCGACCGGTCCTTCGGGTTCGTCCTGTCGCGGCTGGGCTCGCCGCGCCCCGTGGTGCGCGGGGAGCGGATCGGGGGGTCGTTCCGCGTGCGGGTGCCGCGGCGGACGCGTACTGGCGTCTACCTGGTGCGCGTGCGGGCCGGGCGCCGCCGCGCCGTCTGGCCGCTCGCCGTGGCAGGGCTGCCGCAGACGCCGGGGTCGGCGGCCCGGCCGAGGCCGCTCGTGGTGCTCCCGGCACTCTCGTGGCAGGGCCGTAACCGCGTGGACGACGACCACGACGGCTTTGCGGACTCGCTCCCCGCGGCGCGGCGGTTGCGACTGGAGCGCGAGTTCGCGGGCGGCGCCCTGCCGGGAGGCTTCCGGTCGGAGAGCGCGCCGCTCCTGCGCTTCCTCGACCGGGCGGGGCTCGACTACGACCTGACCACGGACCTGTCGCTGGCCCGGAACGAGGGGCCCGCACTCGGGAACGCGCCCGGCGTGGTGTTCGCCGGGGGCGCGCTGTGGCTGCCGCCGGCGCTGGGGCAGCGCCTGCGCCGCTACGTCGAGGGGGGCGGACGGGTGGCCTCGTTCGGCGCCGACGCGTTCCGCCGCGACGTGGCCCTCGGCCGCGCGTCGTTCGGGCCGGCGGAGCCTCCGCGCCCCGCCAACGTGTTCGGGGAGCGCACGGCCCTGCTGCGCACCGGCGCGGCGCCGCTCAGCGTGTTCGAGGACGAGCTCGGGCTGTTCGACGGCCTCAGCCCCCTGATCGGCGATTTCACGCTGTTCGAGCGCTCGGAGAGCCTGCCGCCCGACGCCCCGCTCCTGGTGTCGGCGGGCCGCGAGGCCGATCAGCCCGCCTTCACGGCCTTCCGCCTGGGCGAGGGGCTGGTGCTGCGCACCGGCACGCCGCAGTGGTCGCGTGAGCTCGAGGAGGCGCGCCTGAGCGTCGAGGTACCGCGCGTCACGCGGAGGATCTGGACCCTGCTGTCCGGTCGCGGCGACCTCGGCTGACGGCGCCGTCCCGGAGCCGCCGGGGGCCTTTGCCATCCTTCGCGCGATGCTGAGACGCCGCCGCCTCCTGGTGGGCGTCGCGCTCGTCGTGCTCGCGGTAGGAGCTGCGGCGGCCGTGTACGTCCACAACGAGAACCAGCCCACCGAGAAGCGCGGCTCCGCGGACGAGGAGTTCGTCACCACCGCGGCGCCGGAGCCCAAGCCACCGCCGAAGCGCGAGAACCCGCGCCCGTGGCCCACCTACGGATACGACGTCGAGCGCTCGCACATCTCGCCGTACGAGCACCGGCCGCCCTACCGGCGCCTCTGGTCGATCGACGCTCACGACTCGCTCGAGTTCCCGCCCGCCATCGGCTACGGGCGCGTGTACCTGGCCCAGCAGAAGGGCCTCTTCTTCGCGCTGAACGCGAAGACCGGCAAGGTGTCCTGGAAAAAGAGCCTCCGCCGCTGCGCCGCGTCCTCGCCGACGATCGGCGACGGCCTCGTCTACCAGTCCTACATGCACCCGGTGGTGTGCGAGCAGGGGCAGGCGGGCGCGGACGGGTTCGTGGTGGCCTGGGACGCCCAGACCGGCCGCGAGCGCTGGCGCTTCAAGTCGGAGCCGATCGAGTCCTCGCCGCTCCTGCGGGGCGGGCGCCTCTACTTCGGCTCGTGGGACCACAACGTCTACGCCGTGGACGCGCGCACCGGCCGGCGGATCTGGGCCTTCCAGGCGGACGACGAGGTCAACACCTCGGCGGCGTACTGGAAGCGCACGATCTACATCGCGTCCGACGGGGGCACGCTCTACGCGCTGAACGCGCGCACCGGCAAGCTCCGCTGGAGCGCCCAGTCCAACTCCAGCTTCGGCTCGCGGGAGTTCTTCTACGCCACTCCCACGGTGGCGTACGGCCGCGTGTATATCGGCAACACCGACGGCACGATGTACGTGTTCGGGGCGAAGAGCGGCAAGCTCCTCTGGGCTCGTCCGCTCGGCTCGTACATCTACGGCGCGGCCGCGGTCTGGAACCGGCGCGTGTTCGTGGGCACCTACGACGGCAAGTTCTATGCCCTCGACGCCGCCACGGGCGACACGGACTGGCAGATCGAGGCGCCGGGCGCCGTGCACGCCGCCCCCACGGTCATGTCCGGGCTCGTGTACTACGCCACCTGCTCGAGCTGCGGATCGGAGGCCCAGCGGTCGGTCAAGCAGGGGCCCGACGGGACCTACGCGGTGCGCGCGTCGAATGGCCGTCAGGTGTGGCGCTTCCCGGGCGGGAAGTACGCCAACCCGGTGGTGGCGGACGAGGACCGCGTGTACGTCACGGGTCGGGCGCAGCAGTTCGCGTTCCGGGAGCGCCGACCGCGATGAGCACGGCCACGGCGGCGCCGGTGAGCGGCCAGAGCAGGTAGTAGTTGTTGAAGGTCCGGCCGATGAACATCAGCCACAGGATCGAGATCGCGAAGCCCGCGGCGCCGACCCACAGGTCACTCGCGCGGCGCTGAGCCAGCAGCAGCCAGACGGTCAGCGGCACCCAGGTGAGCAGGGCGAAGAGCGCGAACGGGTAGCTCCCGTCGCGGTCGTCGAGGATGCCGATCCGCACCAGGATCCCCGACAGCCCGTAGCCCACGATCCGGTAGGTGCCGGCGCCGTAGCGGACCGTGTCGTCGTAGAAGGCGCCCGGGTCGGCGATGAAGAACGGGAGCACCCCCGCGAGCGTCACGCCGCCGAAGACCAGAGCCGCGCGCCGGAGCTGAGCGCGCCCGGCGCCCGACTGCACGGCCATGAGCACCAGGAACGGCAGCGCCACGAGCGCGAACTGCTTGAGCAGCACCGCGGCCGCCAGGCTCGCCGCGGCCCAGCCGAAGCGCGAGCGGGTCACGAGCGCGAAGGCGAGCACGAGGAAGAGGAGGCTCGTGGGGTCGTTCTGACCGAACCACGCCGAGCGCACCGCCACCGGGTTGCACACCAGCAGGGCTCCCACCGCCAGGCGCCAGCCGAGCGGCGCGCGGAACGCGAGCGCGGCGGCCAGCGCGGCCAAGGTGGCGAGCAGCACCAGCAGCCGGTAGTCGTCGAACGGTGCGGGCAGGACCCGCCAGGCGGCTGCGCTCAGCGGCGCGCCGGGGAAGTACGCGAAGTGCCGCAGCGCGACCTCGCGCTCGCGCACCTGCTCGGACACGCTTCCGTCGCGCGTGTAGAAACGCTCCAGCCCCGACCGGCGGTAGTCGTGGCCGTAGGGGTTCTCGCCGTCCAGAACCAGATCCCCGCTCTGCTCGATCTGGTAGGTCGAGTCGTTGGTGAAGAACCACGGCTCGGTGGAGTCGCGCAGCCCCAGCTGGAGCAGCGTGGAGGGCGCCGCGAGCAGCACGCCCACCGTCAGCACGAGCGCGATCCCGGCGGCGCGCGGCCAGGTGCGCTCGCGCAGGAGCGTCAGCGCCGCCGCCCCGCACAGGAGCGCGGCCAAGAAGGCCGCGGCGCGGGCGATGCCCACGTCCCATTCCTCGCCGGCGGCGCGCACGAGCGGAGCCAGCGGACCGGACGGGTCGACGGCGCCCGGGCGGAAGCGCCACGGGTCCGAACCGAGCTCGGGAAGGGTCACGGTCACGAGCGCGAGCAGCACCGTGATCAGGCCTAGGGCTTCGAGGCGCCCGAGCCGCTCGCCGCCGAAGTGCCTCATGGGGTGGCCGCCGCCACGCCGCCACCCGGCTTCGAGCCCGCCCTCGCCCGGGCGCGCTCGGCCGGCGACGGCTCGGGGGGCCCGGGCCTCATGAGCCAGCCCGCCGCCACCGCGAGCACCATCCAGGTGAGCGGGTCCTCGAGGAAGCCGCTGTAGAAGAGCGCGTGCACGAACAGCGCGAGCAGCGAGGCCCCGAGCGCCAGTCCGAGCGCGCGCTGCGATCTGTACACCTCGGCGATCGAGCGGACTCCTCCCACCAACAGCCAGACGTAGAGCACGAGCCCTATGACGCCGAGCTCGGCGGTGACCGTGAGCGGAGTGGTGTGCGACACGAAGTTCGCGTTCGGGCGCTCGCTGCCGGTGAGCAGGCGGCTGGCCCGTGGCTGTCCGCCGATGCCCACGCCGATCAGCGGATCGTGGCGCACCACCCGGAGCGCGTCCTCCACGCGATCGGTGCGGTCGCTCGTGACCCGGTTGATCGACTCGCCGCCGACCACCTTCACGGCGCCGAACCCGAGCGCGACGACCGCGGCGCCGAGCGCGAGCAGCCCGACCGTGCGCCTGACGCCGCGGTCGCCCGTCGCGAAGGCGATCGCGAGCGTGACGAGTAGCAGCGCCGCCATGCTCGACTGCGAGTACGAGAAGAACAGCCCCGCCCACATGAGCGCGAGCGCGGCGAGCAGGATGCCGTTGCGGGAGCGACTGGTGGCCAACAGCGTCAGGACCACGCCGATGCCGAGCACCACGTGGCGCCCGTACAGGCTCGGGTCGCCGAACAGCGAGGTGACCCTGAAGAAGTCCGTGTTGGCGTTCGAGACCGCCAGGTTGGGCGCGTAGAAGAAGAGGTCGTGGGTGATGGCCTGCCAGACGCCCACCGCCGCGAACAGGCAGGCGAGCGCGATGGCCGCGGCCGCGAGCGCGCGCGGCGCCCAGTCCGGGTACTCGGCGCGCGCCACCACGGCGAGCAGGACGGCGAACGGCAGCGTGAAGAAGGTGAGCATGTTGGCGCCGGCCTCCACGTCGTCCGCCCACAGGAGCGAGAGGAAGGCGAACGCGAAGAACGCCGCAGCCGGCAGGGCCAGCTGCCGAGGCAGCGCGCGCACGCTCTCCCCGCGCAGTGCCCGCCAGCCGAGCGCCAGGCCGGCGGCCACCAGCACGAAGTAGAGCGGCAGGAGGCGACCGAGCCGCCCGTCCTCGGCCACGGAGACGAAGAAGCGGTTCGAGCTGTTGAAGTCGAGTGGGGGCCGGAACGGCGCGGCCACCAGCACGGCCAGTGGCACCCACGCCGGACGGCGGACGAGCAGCGCGGCGGCCCCGCCGAAGAGCCCGAGCCCCACCAGGGCGGCCGCGCCGCCGGCAGGGCTCGTGAGCTTGTCGAAGCCGCCGTCGTTCAGCGCTCCCACCAGGCCCGCCTCGGCGAGCCCGAGCGCCACCAGACCGGCGAGCAGCGCGAGCCGCCCGCGCGCGAGCAGCACGAGCGCCGATCCGAGCGCGCCGCAGACCGCTGCTGCTTGGGCGAGGTCCGCATGCTCCATGGGCGCGGGAAGCGTAGATGCAGCGGGCCCGGCTAGCGGGCGGCGGTCGCCGCGTTGCGGCCGGCGTTGTACGCGTCGGCCGCCTCGCGCAGCCCGCTGCCGGCCCGCGGCCGCAGTTGCTGGCGGGCGTGCAGGAGGTAGCGGTGCGGGTCGCGGCCGGGCAGCGCCAGCGCCGCGGCGGCGCGGACGAGATAGGCCCAGGTCCAGCAGATCGTCCAGAGCAGGCGGGTCACGGACATGCCGTGCTTGCGGAAGTAGCGGTCGCGGCCGCGGTGGAACTCCACGATCCGCCGCTCCATAGCCGCGGGGTCCGTGGACAGCTGGTCGTGGTGCACGGCACGCGCGCCGGGCACGAAGAGGATCCGCCAGCCCGCGTCGGTCAGCCGCCTGCAGAAGTCCGTCTCGTCCGAGTACACGAAGAACTCGGGATCGAGCCAGCCCACGCCCGCCGCGGCCTCGCGGCGCACGAGCATGGCGCTCGACTGCACCCAGCCGACCGCGCGCACGTCCCGTCCCTTGCTCTGCACCGCGTAGGGGCGGTGCGCGAAGAGCGCGGCCGCCAGCGCCCACCCTGCGTCGGGCAGCCGCCAGGCACACGCGGTCGGCCGCCCGTCCGGCGTGAGCAGCTGCGCGCCCGCCACGGCGGCGGCCGGATCCGCCTCCAGCGCGTCCACCAGCGCCTGTGCGCTGCCGGGCTCGAGCTCGGAGTCCTCGTTGAGGAGCAGGCAGTAGCGGCCGCTCGCCTCGCGCAGCAGCAGCGAGTCGTTCGCGGCCTTGCCCTCCCGCAGCTCGAGCGCGATCACGCGCGCCTCCGGATGCGCCGAGCGCACCGCCTCCGCCGAGCCGTCGTCGGAGGCGTTGTCGAGCACGATCAGCTCGTGCTCCACGCCGGCGGGGTGCGTGCGGCGGATCGCGTCAAGGCAGGCCAGCAGGTGCTCGCGGCCGTTCGTGTTGACCACGCAGTACGAGAGCTCGATCAGTCCGCCGCCTCCTCCAGCACCGCCAGCACGCGGGCCGCGAGCGCCTCGCGGTCGAACTCCCGCTCCGCCAGCGCGCGCGCGTTGCGGCCGAAGCGCTCGGCCTCCCGCGGGTGGTCGCGCAGCCAGGCGACCTTGGCGGCCAGATCGCCGGGGTCGCCCGGGCGCACGAACAGGCCGGCCTCGTTGCTCTCCACGAGCTCGCGCATCCAGCCGGCCTGGTTAACGATCGCCGGCCGGCCCGCCGCGAAGGTGTCGAACAGCTTGTTGGGCGAGTTGGTGGCCAGCACGGGCACGTCCTTGAAGATCGTGAGGCAAGCGTCCGACGCCGCGGCCAGGCGGGCCACCGTGGTCTTGTCGGGGGTCGGGTCCAGGAAGATCACGTTGCCGGCTCCGAGAGCTCGCGCCTCGCGCTCCAGGTCCGCGCGCTGCTTGCCGCCGCCCAGGAGCACAAACGTCACGCCGTCCACCAGGGGCGCGGCGCGCACCACCTGCGAGAGGTCGTTGGCCTCGCCGAGCGTGCCGAAGTAGCTGCACACGAAGCCGTTGCCGAGCCCGAGCCGGGCGCGTTCGGTGTCGCGGTCGAGCGCCGGGGAGAAAAGCTCCAGGTCGGCGGCGTTCGGCGCCAGCACGATCCGGGCCGGGTCCACGCCGGCCGCAGCGATGCCGTCGCGGATGCCCGGCGAGAGGGCGATCACGCGAGCGCTGCGCCGATAGACGAAGCGCTCGAGCGCGCGTGCGAGGCGCCGGGCGAGCGGATTGCGCAGGGCGCCCATCTGGATCGGGGCCTCCGGCCAGAGGTCGCGCACCTCGAACACCAGCGGCGCGCGGTGACGGGCGGCGGCCAGCAGCGCGGGCAGCGCGATCGTGAGCGGCGGCGAGGTGGCATAGACCACGTCGGGACGCGGCCCGCGCAATGCGTGCAGCGAGGCGGCCACGGCAAAGCGCGCGAAGGCCAGCATCCGACGCGGATAGGAGGTGGCCGTGGCGCTCACGTAGTCGGCGTAGCCGCCGCGCGCCCCCACCACCTGGATGCCGTCCACCTCGCTGCTGCCGGAGGCCGCGGTTACCATCCGCACCGCGTGTCCGCGGTCCACGAACCGGCGCGCGAACTCGTATGAGCGCGTGCCACCCACGCCCGCCCGCGTGATGAAGAACTGGTGCAGGTACAGGATCCGCATGCGCGGGCGCAACGGTAGTGCGCCTTGAGCCGGGCCCTCGACACGGTCCTGGCGGCGCTCGCGCTCGCCGTGGCGGCTCCGGTGCTCGCCGTGGCGGCGATCCTGATCAGGATCGAGTCGCGCGGGCCGGTGGTGTTCCGTCAGCGCCGCGTGGGCCTCGACGGCCGGCCGTTCGACCTCTGGAAGCTGCGCACCATGGTTTCCGGAGCCGAGGCGATGGGCGCCGGGATCTACGTGCTCGAGGGCGATCCGCGCATCACGCGGGCCGGGCGGATGCTGCGCCGCTTCTCGCTCGACGAGCTGCCGAACCTGGTGAACGTCCTGCGCGGCGAGATGGCCATGGTGGGCCCGCGCCCGACGGTCCAGGAGCAGGTGGACCGCTACACCGACCGCCAGCGCCGCCGGCTCGAGGTCAAGCCGGGCATCACGGGCTGGGCGCAGGTGCACGGGCGGGCGTCGCTGCCCTGGCCCGAGCGGATCGAGCTCGACGTCTGGTACGTGGACAACCGCTCGCTGCTGCTGGACCTGAAGATCCTGGCGCGCACGGCGCGGCTGCTGCTGACGGGCCGAGGGCTCTACTCAGAGACCCTGCGGCAGGGCTGGGACTGACACATCCCTACCGCCGCGCCACCCGCACCACATGCAGCGGCGAGCGGCCGCGGTCGGTGGCGGAGTCGGCCGCGGCGAGCACGTACACGCGGTAGAGGCCCGCGAAGCTCGGCGTGAAGGAGCTCCGGAAGCGTCCCGAGCGCACCCGGACCGAGCGCACCCCCACCTGCCTGTAGACGCCGCGGATGCGCTGCTGGAGCACCTGGTAGACGCGTCGCTTTCGCGGGGTCACGTGTCCGCGCACGCCCACCGGGCGCCCGCGCACCGCGAGCGCGGAGGTGGCGTCGAGCTGCACCAGCGGCACCACTCGCACCACCTGCTCCGGGCTGAAGCTGCGCCGCCAGAGCCCGTCGCCGGCGTAGGTGGCGCGCAGGATCCTCGTGCCCTGCGGCGTCACGGTCGCGCTCCAGGCGCCGGCCACGTCGGTCACGGGCTCCGCCAGCGTGCGCCAGCGCCCGCCGCGCAGCACCTGCAGGCGCACCGGCTGCGCGGCGATCGGGGCGAGCTCGTTGGAGGTCAGCGTGCCGGTGACCGTGACCGCCCGCCGGTACCGGACCCGCGAGCGCGACAGCGACGCGGACAGGAACGTGGCCAGTCCCGGCAGCGGCTCGCCGGTGGACACGCGGGCGCGCAGGTCGTCGAGCTGGTAGTAGAGAGCCGACCCCGGGCAGGCGGTGCTGTTGGTGTCGCGGTGGCCGAGCACCCGCGGAACGCGCACCCGGGCGCCGCCGCCGTAGCGGCTCGTGGCGCCGCCGGCGCTCACGAGCGTGGTCTGCCCGCTGAGGGGCTGGCCGTGAAGCGTGAGCTTCCAGCGGATGTAGCCGGCAAGCGCGTCGAGCGCCGTGTCGGACAGCCCCACCGAGCTGTTGTCGCCGATGCTCGCTATCCCGGTGCTCTGGGCATTGAAGCCCTGGGCGTGCGCGCCGAGCACTGGCCTGTCGAGGCCGCCGGCCCGGCCCTCGTAGAGCACGCCGTACTTGTCCACCAGCGCCTGGTAGCCGACGTCGTTCCAGCCGTTCGAGTAGCGGTGGTAGCGGCAGATCGCGAGCACGATGCCCGGCGCCTCAGCCGGCGAGTAGTCGTTCAGGGACACGGTGTGGTGCACGTAGGCGGCGCGCACCACGCCGTACGAGGGCGCTTCCCGTGGCGGGCACTTGCGGGCGCCCCACTCCCTGCGCGAGACCACCGCGGGCTGATCGCCCTGGGCGTGGGCGTCGGCGCTCCCGAGAGCAGCCGCCGCGGTGCTCACCGCCGTGTTGGCCGCGCGCCGCAGGGCGGTGGTCACCCGCTCGGCCGCCGTGGCGGTGCCGTTCACGTTCACGAAGTGCAGGCGCAGGCCGGGCACGGGGCGGCTGAGCGCGTACTGCACCTGGTCGGCCTCGCCGACCCAGAGCGGATCGGAGGCCGCCACGGAGCGCTCGCCGCTTCGCGGGTCGGGATTGTGGTCCGCGTGGGCGTCGAGCGCCTGCCAGCGGCTCCAGGGCCGTCCGTCGCGCCGCACCCTCACGGTCAGGCGCGGCTCGGCGCGGCCACGCCAGCGCAGCCCGACCAGGTTGAAGCGGCGCGGGGCGCGCAGAGCCGGTGAGAGCACGCGGCCGCTCCGGGCGGCCGACACCTGGGTCTGCGCGGGCTCCAGCTCGAAGTCGACGGGATCGGGCTGCCAGCGCTCCGCGCTGAGCGCCGGGGCGACGACGAACAGCAGTAGCGCGATCCCCGGCACGCACAGTGTGGCCAGTCGCTTCACTCCTCACCGAACACGGTGCCAGGCGTGCGGTTGCGGGCCGGGCGATGTCGTGCAGAACGGCCTGCTGCAAGCGCGCTCGCAGCGCGGGGCGCGCTAGGGAACCGGCTCGGGGCCGTTCGAGCGGTGCTCGTCGCGGAACGCGCGCAGCGCGTCCCACATCTCCGGGGTGGCGGTGTCGCAGGTGAGCAGCCGGCCGAGGCCGCTCGGCTCGGGAGTCCCGTTCCAGGCGCTCGCCGCGACCTGGTAGGGCATCTTCGCCCGCGGCGTGAGCACCATCTGGTAGGTGTCCTCGTCGAAAAGCGCCTTGAGGTCCGCGCGGGTGTCCTTGGGCAGGCTCGGCTTGAACCAGATGATCACGCGGCCGTGCTCCAGGTTGTGCACGAGCTGCTCGTCGGTCGGCGAGGTGCTGTACGCGCCGTCGTCCACCGGGACGGCGAAGTGGCGTCCGGACGTCGGCGGGTTCGAGTTGTACTTCACCCGCTCGCTGGGATCGGTGGTGTGGTCGAAGGAACCGGACGCCTTCACGTCCTTGAGCTCGCAGCCGGCCGCCGCCGCGGCCTTCGTCAGGTCGAACTCCTCCTGCTCCGAGACCGATCCGCCGCTCGGGAGCACGTTCGGATCCACGTTGCCGGAGTCGCTTTCGCCGCCGGCGAGCACGAAGACCACCACCGCCAGGACAGCCAGCACGAGCACGAAGCCGCCGCCGTAGCCCACCATCCGCTTGCGCGCCTGGGCGGCCTTGGCCTGGCGCTCACGCTCCTCGCGTTCGCGCCGGAGCGCCTCCTTCTGCTCACGTCTGCTGGACACGGCGGGGAAGCGTAGTGATCGGGCGGCCGGATCCGCCTAGGCGGAGCGGCGCCTGGCGGGCTGGCCGCCGCGCTTGGCCGTGCCGGGCGGCCGGCGCGGTGCCGTGGACCGGCGGCTGCGGAAGCACTGCTCGATGAACGGCACGATCTCGCCGGTCAGGCGCTCCGGTGTCGTCCAGAGTTCCATGATCGAGTTGGCCTCGATCAGCCGTGCGTTCGGCAGCTCGTGGATGAGCATGTCCGAGTCGTTGAACGGATGCACCGGGTCACGCCGGTGGCCGATCACGAGCGTCGGCTGGCGCATGCGTCCTGCGCTCGTCCGCCGGAGGCGCGACGCGCCCGAAGAAGAGGCCCTGGAGCACCGACGCCGAGGGCTTCGGATCCTGGGCCACCCAGTCGAGCATCGAGTCACCGAGGTGAGATAGCCCGCGTGGCACCAGCCCGGCGCCGAACCCCGCCAGCCGCGCCACCGGCGCCCCGAAGGTGAGGCCCACGAGCAGAGGGGTGAACGCGAGCGCGCAGCCGAGCAGGGCGTTGTCGAGCACGGGCATCTGGATCAGGAGGCCGCGTACGCGGTCGGGCGCGGCGGCCGCGACCTCGAGCGACGCGTTGGCGCCGAGCGACGGCCCGCCCACCACCGCGCGCGAGATGTCCAGGTGGTCGAGCAGCCCGATCCCCTGGCGCGCGAAGATCTGCATCGAGTAGTTGCCCATCTCGGGCGGCCGGTCGGAGTCGCCGTGCCCGAGCAGGTCGAGACAAAGGACGCGGTGACCGCGCTCGGCCAGCGTCTCCGCGAGCGGTCGGTGGATCTTCCGCGAGAAGAGCAGCGGTGGGAGCAGCAGCACGGTCCGGTCGCCCGATCCGTACTCGTCGTACACGAGCCGGTGACCGTCGTACCGGAACTGGCGGGTCCGACTCTCCGGCATGGTCACCGAGGATATCCCGTTGGATTAGCATCAGCGCCAGGAGGAGTCGAGCGAGGGAGGAAGGATGAGTACGACCGTCCCGGTGCAGGCGAGCGTCAACGGAGAGACGCGGGAGGCCGAGGTCGACCCCCGGCTCCTCCTGGTGCACTGGCTGCGCGACGAGCTGGGCCTCACCGGCACGCACGTGGGCTGCGACACGACCAACTGCGGTGCCTGCACCGTTCACCTGAACGGCCAGGCCGTCAAGAGCTGCACCGTGCTGGCGGTCCAGGCCGATGGGGCGGAGGTCACGACGATCGAGGGGATGGCCCCCAAGGGCAACGGCGCCCTGCACCCGCTGCAGCAGGCGTTCTGGGAGCAGCACGGCCTCCAGTGCGGCTTCTGCACGCCCGGGATGATCATGGCCGCGGCCGACCTGCTGGCGCGCAACCCCAATCCCTCCGAGGAGGACGTGCGCCACGGTCTCGAGGGCAACCTCTGCCGCTGTACGGGCTACCACAACATCGTCAAAGCGGTGCTCGCGGCGGCCGAGAGCGGAGCGCACGCATGACCACCTACGTCGGCCAGGCAATGAAGCGCAAGGAGGACCCCCGGATGATCTCCGGGCGGGCCAACTACGTGGACGACATCGCCCTGCCGGGCATGCTCCACGCCGCGATCGTCCGCTCGCCGGAGGCGCACGCCACGATCGTCTCGATCGACAAGTCGGCTGCCGAGGACCACCCCGGCGTCGTGGCCGTCTTCACGGGCGAGGACCTCGCCGGCGACTTCGCGTCGGGGCTCCCTATGGCTTGGGACCCGCCCGGCGTGGAGATCAAGACCCCGGACCACTGGCCGGTCAAGCGCGGCGCCGTGAAGCACGTGGGCGACCCGGTGGCCGTGGTGGTCGCCGTCGACCGCTACGTGGCGGTGGACGCGGCCGAGGACGTGATCGTCGAGTACGACGCGCTGCCCGCCGTGGTTGACCCGGAGAAGGCGCTCGAGGACGGCTCGCCGCTCGTGTGGGACGAGTTCGGCACGAACAAGACGCACGAGTGGGCCGTGGGCGGTGGCGACATCGCGGCGGCGCTGGCGGAGGCGGACGTGGTGGTGGAGCAGCGCGTGTCCAACCACCGGACCTCCGGCGCTCCGATCGAGCCGCGCGGATCGATCGGCGAGCCGCGCGGGGAGAGCCTCACCCTTTACTCCTCCACCCAGATCCCCCACATCGCGCGTCTGCTGCTGGCCGGGATGCTCGACATGCCCGAGGACAAGATCCGCGTGGTGGCGCCCGACGTGGGCGGCGGCTTCGGAGCCAAGCTCCAGGTCTACGCGGAGGAGGCTCTCGTGCTCGCGCTGGCCAGGCGCCTGGGCCGGGCGGTCAAGTGGACGGAGTCGCGCTCGGAGCACATGAGCACCTCGCACCACGGCCGTGACCAGGTAGCGCACGTGACGCTGGGCGCGAAGCGGGACGGCACGCTCACCGGAGTGAAGGCCCGCATCGTGGCCGACCTCGGCGCGTACCAGCAGCTGCTCACCCCGTTCATCCCCGAGCTCGGCTTCCCCGTGATGGGCGGCTGTTACAAGCTGCCGGCCATCGACCTGCACTTCACGGGCGTGTTCACGAACAAGATGCCCACCGACGCGATCCGTGGCGCGGGCCGGCCGGAGGCCACCTATTGGATCGAGCTGACAATGGACAAGCTCGCCCGTGAGCTGGGAATGGATCCGCTCGAGCTGCGGCGCAAGAACTTCATCCCCAAGGAGGAGTTCCCTTACGAGACGCCGCTCGGCATCGTCTACGACTCCGGCGACTACCACGGGTCGCTCGACCGTCTGCTCCAGAACTTCGACCTCGACGCGTTCCGGCGCGAGCAGGCCGAGCTGCGCGAGAAGGGCATCCACCGCGGCGTGGGCTTCTCCACCTGGGTGGAGGTGTGCGGCCTGGCGCCCTCACGCGCCGTCGGGCCGCAGGGGGTGGGCCTGCAGGCGGCCTTCTGGGAGTCCGCCATGGTGCGCGTGCACCCGTCAGGCTCGGCCACGGTGTTCACGGGCACCTCGCCCCACGGCCAGGGGCTCGACACGAGCTTCGCGCAGATCGCGGCCGACCGGCTTGGCATCGACCCCGAGAACGTGGACGTGATCCACGGCGACACCGACCAGGGGCCCTGGGGCTGGGGCACCTACGGCTCGCGCTCGCTCTCGGTGGGCGGCGAGGCCGTGGCCAAGGCCGCGGAGAAGGTGCAGCTGAAGGCCAAGCGCATCTGTGCGGCGCTGCTCGAGGCTTCGCCCGACGACATCGAGCTCGCCGACGGCAAGTTCCAGGTGCGCGGCTCCCCCGACAAGTCGATGACCATGGCCGAGATCTCCTTCGCGGCCCACGTGCCGCCCAACGAGCTCCCCACCGAGATCGAGCCGGGGCTCGAGGAGAACTCGTTCTACGACCCGGAGAACTTCGTGTTCCCGTTCGGCGCGCACGCCTGCGTGGTGGACGTGGACGTGGAGACAGGCAAGGTCAAGGTCGTGCGCTACGTGGCGGTGGACGACTGCGGGCCCGCGATCAACCCGATGCTGATCGACGGTCAGGTGCACGGCGGCATCGTCCACGCGATCGGCCAGGCCCTCTACGAGCAGATCGTCTACGACGAGGACGGCCAGCTCGTGACGGGCACCTTCGTGGACTACGCGCTGCCCACCGCGGCCGAGGTGCCGAGCTTCGAGACCGACCGCACCGAGACGCCGTCGCCCGTCAACTCGCTCGGCGTGAAGGGCATCGGGGAGGCGGGCACCATCGCCGCCACGCCGGCGGTCACGGCGGCCGTGCTCGACGCGCTCGAGCCGCTCGGCGTGAGCTGGATCGACATGCCGCTCACGCCGATGCGTGTGTGGGAGGCGATCCACGGCGGTGGGAACGGAGGCGGCCCGCCCTCGCTGGGCGAGCACGGCAAGGGGTCCGCCGGCAGCGGCCCCAGCAGCCCGGACGAAGGAGGTGCCGGATGATCCCCGCTGAGTTCGAGTACGTGCGTGCGGACAGCGTCGAATCGGCGCTGAGCGCCCTGGCGGGAGGCGACGAGGACGCCAAGCTGCTGGCCGGTGGCCACTCGCTGCTCCCCTTGATGAAGCTGCGCCTGGCGGCGCCGACGCTGCTGGTGGACATCGGCGGCATCGAGGAGCTGCGCGGCGTGCGGCGCGACAACGGCTCCTGGCGGATCGGAGCCCTGACCACGCATGCCGCGCTCCAGGACAGCGAGGAGCTGGGGGTCGTCGCCAAGGCGGCGGCGCAGATCGCGGATCAGCAGGTGCGCAACCGCGGCACGATCGGCGGCTCGCTGGCGCACGGCGATCCGGCGTCCGACCTGCCGGGCGTGGTGCTCGCGCTGGACGGGTCGGTGACCGCCCGCGGCGCGGGCGGCGAGCGCGAGATTGCGGCGGCCGACCTGTTCCAGGACTACCTCACCACCACGCTCGATCCCGGCGAGGTGCTCACGAGCGTGAACGTGCCGGCGATGGACGGCTACGGCTGGGGCTACGAGAAGTTCACCCGTCGCGCCGAGGACTGGGCGATGGTCGGCGTGGTGGCGCTCGTGAAGGCGTCCGGAGGAGTCTGCGAGGACGTGCGCATAGGGCTCACGCACATGGCCTCCACGCCGCTGCGCGCCACCGCGGCCGAGGACGCGCTGCGCGGAGGCCCGCTCGACGCCGAGCGGATCGCGGCGGCCGCCGAGCAGGCCGCCGACGGCACAGAGCCGCCCGGGGACGCCAACGCCACACCCGACTACAAGCGCCACCTCGCCCGCGTGCTGGCCCGGCGCGCGCTCGAGGCTGCCGCGGGCCGCGCCGCGTGACCGGCGAGGTTTGATGCTGGACAGCCCGGAGGCCACGGGCAGGGCGCTGGCGGGCGAGCGCTACCTCGCGGACGAGGGCCTGTCCACCGCGGTCTATCTCGCCCTGGCGCTCGAACAGCCGCTGCTCCTCGAGGGCGAGGCCGGCGTGGGCAAGACGGAGGTGGCCAAGGCGCTGGCCGCCGCCCTCGGCGCGCCACTCGTGCGGCTTCAGTGCCACGAGGGCATCGACCTTCACCACGCCCTCTACGACTGGGACTATCCGCGCCAGCTGCTCCACCTGAGGGCGGGCGGCGAGGAGCAGCTCTACTCCGAGCGCTTCCTCCTGCGCCGCCCGCTGCTCGAGGCGCTGCGCCACCCCGAGCCGGTGGTGCTGCTGATCGACGAGATCGACCGCGCGGACGACGAGTTCGAGGCGTTCCTGCTCGAGCTGCTCTCGGACTTCCAGGTGACCATCCCCGAGCTCGGCACCGTCACCGCGCTGCACCGGCCCACGGTCGTCCTCACCTCCAATCGCACGCGCGAGCTGCACGACGCGCTCAAGCGCCGCTGCCTCTACCACTGGATCGACTACCCGGATCGCGACCGGGAGGCGGAGATCGTCCGCGCGCGGCTGCCCGGGGTGCCGGACGAGATCGCGGCGCGGGTGTGCGACGCGGTGGCGCGCCTGCGCGGGGAGGACCTGTACAAGCTGCCCGGCGTGGGGGAGACGATCGCGTGGGCACAGGCGCTGCTGGCGCTCGACGGCGCGGAGCTCGAGCGGACCCTTGGAGTCGCCCTGAAGGTGCGGGAGGACATAGAGGCCGTGCGCGAGCGAAGGGTGCTCGAGGGTGTCTGAGCGACTCGGGCTGCGCGTGACGGGCCGGCTGGCGCTGCTCACCGCTGCGATGCGCGCGGCCGGTGCGCGGGTGGGCGTCGAGGAGCTTCTCCGCGCCCACAAGGCGCTTGCCGCCGTGGGCCCGGACGACCGGCGGGGCGCCTACTTCGCGCTGCGCGCGGTGCTCTGCTCCCGCCGTGAGGACGTGGAGGCGTTCGACGCCGCCTTCGCGGAGTGGATGGCCGACGTCGCGCCGCCCGTCGATCCGATGGACGAGCCCGAGACGCTGGCCGACGTGGCCTCGCTGGTGCTGCCGCGTGTGGCAGTGCCGGCGGAGGAGCGCCCGCCGGCCCCGGCCGATGCGCGGCTCGAGCCGGTGCCGGCGGCCTGGTCCGACGTGGAGCTGCTGCGCGAGAAGGACTTCGCCGAGTACACGGAGGCCGAGAGGCGGCTGGCGCGCCGCCTGATGGTCCGGCTCGCCGGGTCCGGCCCCACTCGCAGCAGCCGGCGCCTGCGTCCCGCACGCCGCGGAGAGCGGCCGGCCGGCGCTCGCCCCGACCTGAGAAGGACGATGCGCAGCTCGCTGCGGTACGAGGGCGACCCCGTGGAGCGCCACTGGCGGCGCCCGGGCGAGCGGCCCCGGCCACTCGTGCTCGTGTGCGACGTGTCCGGGTCGATGGAGCCCTACGCCCGGATGCTCCTCCAG
Source organism: uncultured Thermoleophilaceae bacterium (assembly GCA_963764665.1). GTDB lineage: Bacteria > Actinomycetota > Thermoleophilia > Solirubrobacterales > Thermoleophilaceae > JACVRW01. The sequence goes on from CAVXTL010000021.1 coordinate 135,252, forward strand.
TACATGCAGGCCTGCGTGAGCGCGCGGCGTCGCGTCGAGGCCTTCGTGTTCGGCACCTCGCTCACGCGCGTCACGGCCGAGCTGCGCGGGCGCGACCAGGACGCGGCGCTCGATCGCGCGGCGGCGCGGGTCGGGGACTGGTCGGGCGGCACCCGCATCGGCGCCTCGCTGGCCACCCTCAACCGCGAGCACGGCAGCCGCGTGGGCCGCGGGGCGATCGTGGTGCTGCTGTCGGATGGCTGGGACCGCGGCGATCCGGCGCAGCTCGGAAGCGAGCTCGGCCGACTCGGGCGCTGCGCCCATCGGCTCGTCTGGCTCAATCCGCTCAAGGCGCACCCCGACTACGAGCCGCTCACGCGCGGGATGCAGGCGGCTCTCCCGTACGTGGACCACTTCCTCGCCGGCAACTCGCTGGCATCGCTGGAGGAGCTGGCAGCGCTCATGCAGGAGAGCATCGATTGACGCCGGCTCGCGCTTCGGATCGCGGGCCGGCGGGCATGCTGTCGACCATGGGCGAGGTTCGCGCGTGATCGGTGGTCTCGTGCTCGCCGCGGGTGGCGCGACCCGCTTCGGGAGCGCCAAGCAGCTCGCCGACCTCCAGGGCCGCCCGCTCCTCGAGCATTCCCTGCTGACCATGTCGCTCGCCCCGGTGGACCGGGCGGTGGTGGTGCTCGGGGCCGAGGCCGAGGAGGTGGTGCGCACGGTCGACCTGCACGGGATCAGGCCCGTCGTGTGCGAGCGCTGGCAGGAGGGTCAGTCGGCCTCGCTCGCCTGCGGCCTCGCCGCGCTGTCCGACTGCGATGCGGTGGTGGTCACGCTGGGCGATTTGCCGCGACTCTCGCCGGAGGCGATCAAGCGGGTCGTGAGCGCCCGCGGCGCTGCGGCGGCGGTCCGGGCGACCTATGGCGGCACTCCGGGTCATCCGGTGGTCCTGGAGCGCGACCTCCTCGTCCGGCTGCGCGACGTGACCGGAGATCACGGGGCACGCAACCTGCTCCGCAGCATCGCGAGCCTGGACGTGGCCTGCGACGACCTGGGCGGTGGCGAGGACGTGGATACGCCGGAGCAGCTGGACGCACTCCGTCACGCGTCCCTCCCGGCGTCCGGAGCGTAGGCGTGAAGCTCGAGCAGTCGTTCGAGGTGGCCGCTCCTCTTGAGCGCGTCTGGGAGGCGCTGATCGACGTGCGCCGGGTGGCCCCGTGCCTGCCCGGGGCGGAGATCGACCCGGACTCGGATGACGACGGCACCTACCGCGGCAGCTTCACCGTGAAGCTCGGGCCCACCACCGCGTCCTACCGCGGCCAACTGCACATGGAGGAGGTGGACGAGGCGGCGCGGCGCGTGGTCATGCGCGCGAGCGGGCAGGACAAGCGCGGCCAGGGCACCGCCAAGGCGAGCATCGTGAGTGTGATGAGCTCGCAGGGAGACACCACGAAGGTCGATGTGGAGACGGACTTCACGCTCACCGGGCGCCTCGCCCGCTTCGGGCGCGGCGGGATGATCCAGGATGTCTCGAACCGCCTGCTGCGCGACTTCTCGAGCTGTCTCCAGAGCTCGATCGAGTCGGACGAGTCGAGTCGCGAAGCGGTGCCCGCCGCTCCTTCGCCGGACCCGCAGACGCCCACTCCCGCGAAGCCGGTGAGCGGCTTCTCGCTCTTCTTCGGCGTGCTGATGGACCGGCTGCGCCGGCTCTTCGGCGGCGGGCGCTGACGCCCGGCACGGGCTCGCCCGCCGGACTAGACTCGACAGCCGTGGAGGCAAGCGATCGCACCGCAACCGCAACCCTTCCGGCGCGCCTCCTCGACGAGGACGAGCTGGCCGCCTGGCGCGGCCTCTTCCGCGCCCACTCGCGCCTGACACGGGCGCTCGACACCGACCTCGTGAGCGCCCACGGTCTGCCGCTCACCTCGTACGAGGTGCTGCTCTACCTGGCCGACTCGCCGGACGGGCGCCTGCGCATGTCGGAGCTGGCCGACTCGGTGCTGCTCAGCCGCAGCGGGCTCACGCGCCTGGTGGACCGCCTCGAGCGTCAGCAGCTGCTGCGGCGGGAGAGCTGCCCCAGCGACCGCCGCGGGTCCTACGCGGCGATCACCCAGCGCGGCCGCGCGCTGTTCGACCGCGCCCGGGCCACGCACCTGGAGGGCGTACGCCGGCGCTTCCTGAACCACCTCTCCGAGGACGAGCTGCGCTGGCTCGGCGAGGTGTGGCGACGGACCACCGGCGCCTGAATCGGCGGGTGCTCAGGAGATCGGCGCGGCCGCCACCGAGTGGCGCGCCCGCCGGCGGACCTCGCGGATGGCGCGGGCCAGGCGCCGCACGCCCTCGTCGAGCTCCTCCGGCGTCAGCAGCGGGTAGGAGAGCCGGAACGCGGTCTGCGAGCGGCGCTCCGGAGTGACCGCTCCACCCGGGGTGAACGTGACTCCGTGCCGCGCCGCCTCCGAGTAGAGCGCGCGCTCATCGAGCGGCCGCGTGAGCGTGACCCATACGTGATGGCCGCCCTTCGGCGACTCCGCCCGGTATTCGCCGGGCAGGTGGCGCTCGAGCGCCTCCATCAGCGCGTCGCGGCGCGCGCGGTAGAACGGCACGGTCTTCTTCTCGTGGCGGTCGTGGGCGCCTGAGGCGAGCCAGCGCGCCGCCATGTGCTGGGTGAGCGTGGAGGTCTGGAAGTCGGCCAGCAGCTTCGCCATCGCCATGCGCTCGTTGATCGGGCCGCGCGCCGCCACCCAGCCCACACGCAGGCCCGGGCCGACGACCTTCGAGAGCGAGCTCACGTGGATCACGTGCGCGGGGGCAAGCTCGCGCACCGATCGTGGCCGCTCGCCCTCGAGCCGCGTGTCGGCGTAGACCTGGTCCTCGAGCACGAAGAAGTTGCGCTCCATCGCCAGCTCGGCCAGCCGCCGGGCCCTGTCGGGCGCGAGATCGCACCCGGTCGGGTTGTGGGAGGCGGTCTGGAGGGCCACCAGCTTGACCTCGTGGCGGGTGAGCAGGCGCTCGAGCGCATCCACGTCCAGGCCGTGCTCGTCCACGGGCACGCCGATGACCCTCGCGCCGGTGGCTCTCAGCGAGCCGATCATCCCGATGAAGCTCGGCGACTCCACCACCGCCACGTCGCCCTCCTCGAGCGTCGCCTCGGCCACCAGGCGCAGGCCCTGCTGGGCGCCGGAGGTGACCACGAGCTCCTCGGGATCGGTGGCGAACCCGAAGCGCCGCCCGCGCTCGGCCAGCTGCTCGCGCAGCCCGTAGAGGCCCTCGGCGGGGAGCCAGGACAGCACGTTCTCGCCCTCGTCCGCGAACACGTCGGCGGCGATGGAGCCCAGCTCCTCCACCGGGTAGGTGCTCGGGTTGGGCCAGCCCGTGGCCAGCGAGAGCATCCCCGGCTCGTCCACCGAGAACGCGTCGGCAAGCACCTGCTCGGGGTAGGCGATCTCCCGCTCCGGGAGCGCGTACACCTGCCAGTCGTCGCCCAGCTCCGTGCTGCCCGCGGGAGCGAGCGAGCGGACGAAGGTGCCGCGCCCGACGCTGGCGGACACGTAGCCGAGCTCGGCGAGCTTCCGGTACACACGCGCGGCCGTCAGGTGGTTCACGCCCACCTCCTCCGCCAGCCGGCGCGTGGGGGGCAGCTTCTCGCCCGGCGGCAGCTCCCCGGCTTCGATGGCCGCCACGAAGCGATCCACCAGCTGCTGCGTCAGCGATGTTCCGCTGTCGCGCTTGAGGTCGGACAAGTTCATCTTGTAGGACATAGAAAGGCGCTTTGTGCATCGTACACTAAGAGAGCGTTGTAGTACACCCTAGGTCCTGGCCGGAAGGAGGCCGCAAATGTTTCGCACCACTGCCGCCACACCCAAGCTCGCGCTCGCCAACGTGACGGTGCGCCACGCGGGTGTCGACGACGAGCGTGCGCTTGCGCGTCTCGCGTCGCTCGACAGCGCTCCCCGGCTTCGCGGCCCCGCCCTGGTGGCGGAGGCGGGCACGCGCGTGCTGGCCGCCCTGCCGCTCGGCTCGGGCCGGCCGATCGCCGACCCGTTCGAGCCGACCGCCGAGCTGGTGGCACTGCTCGAGCTGCGGCGCGATCAGCTCCACGAGCGTGATCGCGAGCGCGCGGGCCGGCTCGCGCGGGTGCGCCGTCGCCTGCACTAGCGCTCACGGGCACTCGCGCGCCGGCGATCGCTAGCGTGGTCGAGAGTGTCTGACGAGCTCGGCATAGACGCTCAGGGGCTGCGGAAGTCGTACGGCAGCGTCGAGGCCCTGCGCGGGGTGGACCTCCGCGCCGAGACCGGCACCGTGCTGGGCCTGCTCGGCCCGAACGGCGCCGGCAAGACGACCGCCGTTCGCATCCTGACCACGCTGCTGCAGCCGGATGCCGGCAGCGCGCGCGTGGCTGGGTTCGACGTCGTACGCGACGCAGCTGCGCTGCGCGCGCACATCGGTCTCGCGGGCCAGTACGCGGCGGTCGACGAGAACCTGAGCGGCTTCGAGAACCTGGAGATGGTGGGGCGGCTCTACCACCTGGGCCGCCAGCCCGCCCGCGAGCGCGCGGACGAGCTGCTCGAGCGCTTCGAGCTGAACGAGGCGAAGGATCGGCTCGTGCGCACGTACTCGGGCGGAATGCGCCGCCGCCTCGACCTGGCCGCCTCGCTGGTGGTCCGGCCGCCCGTCCTGTTCCTCGACGAGCCCACCACCGGCCTCGACCCGCGCAGCCGGGTCTCCCTCCTCGAGACGATCGAGGCGCGTGTGGCGGCGGGCACCACCGTCCTGCTCACCACCCAGACCCTCGACGAGGCCGACAGGCTGGCCGACCGCGTCGCGGTGATCGACCAGGGAGTCGTGATCGCCGAGGGCACGTCGGACGAGCTCAAGTCCCGCATCGGCGGCGAGCGGCTCGAGGTGACGTTGGAGGATCCCTCTCAGGCATCCGCCGCGGTGCCTGCCCTGTCGCCCATGTGCGCGGAGCCGCCCGAGGTGGATGGGCGCATCGTCCGGATGGGGGTGCCGCGGCGCAGCGGCGTCATCGCCGAGGCGGTGCGGAAGCTGGACGACGCGGGCGTGGGGATAGCCGACCTCGTCATCCGCCGTCCGACGCTCGACGACGTGTTCATCGCGCTCACCGGGCACGCCGCGGAGGCCGAGGAGGAAGAGGCCGTCGAGCAGGAGCCGGAGAGCGTGCCCGAGGAGGTGCGGTCGTGAGCTCGCTGGCGATGGCCGTGTCCGACACGATGGTGCTGGCGCGCCGCAACCTGCTGCGGATCCCGCGGGCTCCCGACCTGCTGCTCTCGTTCACGGTGCAGCCGATCATGTTCGTGCTGCTGTTCGTTTACGTCTTCGGCGGCGCGATTAGCACGCCGGGTTACGACTACGTGGACTTCCTGATGCCCGGGATCATCGTGCAGACGATGTCCTTCGGAGGCTTCGTGACCGCCCTCGGCCTGGCCGAGGACCTCAAGAAGGGGCTGATCGACCGCTTCCGGTCCCTTCCGATCGCCCGCTCGGCCGTACTCGCCGGACGCACGCTCGCCGACGTGGCCACGAACGTCATCTCGCTGGTCATCATGCTCGTGGTGGGCATCCTCGTCGGCTTCTCGTTCGACAACGGGGTGATCGAGATCCTGGGCGGCGTCGGGCTGTTGCTCCTCTTCGGCTACGCCTTCTCCTGGGTGTTCGCCTACCTCGGCCTGTCCGCATCGTCGGCCGAGTCGGCGCAGGCCCTGGGCTTCATCGCGGTCTTCCCGCTCACCTTCGCTTCGTCGGCCTTCGTGCCGGTCGATTCGATGCCCAGCTGGCTCCAGCCGATCGCCAACGCCAACCCCATCACCACGGTCGTGGACGCGATCCGGGCGCTCTGGCTGGGGGCTCCGGCGGGCACCGACGTGTGGATGGCCTGCGTCTGGTCGCTGGGTCTGATCGCCGTGTTCGCGACGCTGTCGGTGTCGCGCTACCGGCGGGCTGTTACGCGGTAGGCGCTCGTCCCGGCTGGGTGAGGGTCGAAGGTGATTGTTCAGTTACTCCTCCTATGGAGGACAAAGTGAACACTCACCCCAGCGCCAGCGCGGCGATCCCCACCACGATCGCCGCTGCGCAGCCGAGCCGGCGCCGGCGGTCGCCCTCGCCGAGCACGCCCACCCCCAGGGCTGCCCCTACCAGCACGCTCGACTCGCGCGCGGGAGCCACATAGCTCACCGGTGCGAGCTGGAGCGCGTTGAGGACGAGGATGTACGAGAACCCCGACAGGAGCGCCACCGCCAGGGCCGAGCGGCGGTCCACTCGCCAGCTCGACAGGAACGCCGCACGCGGGCCACCCGCCGCATGCGCCACGAACGGGGCGAGCACGAGCACTATGCCCACCTCGGTGGCCCAGAAGTAGACGATCGGCGACGCGTCGAGGCCGTCCACGGCGTGCTTGTCCCAGAGCGTGTAGGCGGCGATCGTCACGCCGGTGGCCAGCGCCCAACTCGTGCCCGGCGCGCCGGCGCGCACGGCCGGGGCGGCCAGCCACAGAATCGCCGCCACCACCACCCCCCCGCCCACCAGCGCCAGTCCGCCCGGCCGTTCGCCGAGCACCACGACCGCCGCCACCGTGGCCAGCAGTGGCCCCGTGCCGCGGGCGAGGGGATAGACGAGCGACAGGTCGCCGTCGCGATAGCCGCGCTGCAGGCACGCGAAGTAGACGGCGTGCAGCACGCCGGATCCGACCATGAACCACACGGCGGCGAGGCTGGGCGGCGAGGTGGCGATGAGCACCAGCGCCGGCGGCGCGAGCACGCACGCGCCGAAGATCGACGCCAGCCAGACGAACGCGGTGCCGCCGCCCGGCGCCGTCTTCGCCACGAGGTTCCAGAGCGCGTGGGCACCCGCCGCGAGCAGCACGAGCCCGAGTGCCGCACCGGACACTCGCTAGACCGCTGATTCCGCCGCGTGCCTGGAGAAGGCGGACCGGCCGTCGGCCTCGTCCCAGTAGACCTCGTAGCGCACGCAGCTGCCCGCTGGCCAGTGCGAGAGCTCGTACGAGCGCTGGGTTACCTCGATGGACGAGCCCTTTCCGAGCCCGATGTACTCGACGATCGAGAGCACCCAGGTCCCGCTGACGGTAAGGCCCCTCGGCTCCGTGCGCATCTCGTCCCACGACGATCCCCAGCGCGCGAGGAGCTGCCGGTACTCCTCGTGGCCTCGATAGGTGCCGCTCTCGAAGTTCGGCGGGGCCACGTAGACCTCCACCTCCGGATGGAACAGCTCCAGCATCGCCTCGATCTCACCGGCGCTGTAGCGCTCGTAGGCGAGCCGGCAGAGCTCCTCGGGTGAATCGCTCATGCGATGAACTTTGCCAGCCGCGACGCCTCCTCGTCGACCTCGCGGCGTGCCGCCTTCGGCAGCGGCTCGAATGGCTTGACGCGCACCTTGCCCTTCTCCTCGCGCCAGGTGCCGGCCACCTGGCCATCCACCGTGAAGGTCGGCACCGACTGAGGCGTCTTGATGCCGAACACCTGCGGGCGGAAGCGCTCGGGCAGGATGCCGGTCCGGCGCGCGTGCACGAGCAGGACGGCGTCCCAGGTCGGGAGGAAGCGCACCGGCGCCTTGGTCGAGGGATCGGGAAGCGGCCTGCGCGGCAGGTCGAGCAGCAGGCCGCCGCGCTCGTCCCGGAAGCGCCGCAGCTCCATGCTCTCCAGCACGGGCTTCAGCTGGGCCGGCGGGATCCCCGACCAGCTCACGATGTCCGCCACCGCCGCGGGCCCGAAGGCTCCGAGGTAGCGGGTGACGGTGTGCCGCCGCGGGTGCTCCGTCTGCTCGCGGTCGAGCCACGTCTCGGCGAGCGCGTAGATGTCCGCACGCCGGTGCTCCCATGTGCCGGAGGGCGGCACGCGCACCAGGTCGAGCCAGGTCGTGGCACCGTTGAAGAGCACCGTGTCACCGTCCACCAGCGGCATCAACTCGCTGCGGTGGGCCGGTCCGTCGGCGAGCACGGCGCGCATCCGCCGGGCCGCTGCCTCGACCTTCCGGCGAGTCGGGCCGCCGTGGGCGCGCGCCCGCAGCCACGAGCTCCGGCGGCTGTCCCCCGTGGCCTCCGCGAACTGCCGGTAGTCCCCCGGCGACACCACGTGGATCGTGTTTCGGAGGAGCGTGGCCTGGACGAGCGTCCGCCGCTCGAGCGCGCGCGTGACCTGGCGGCGCTCGAGTCCCTCGGCCCGCGACCAGAGCCCGATGTAGATCGACGGCGCGTACTGGGCCTGCACCCCGCCCATTCGCTCGACGGTGGTGGCCAGCGAGCCGCGACTGCGGGTCAGGAGCGACTGGCGCTCGAGCACGGCTCGCCCCAGCTCGCGCTCGCTCAGGATCCGCTCGAGTGGCATTCCGTGAAGCCTCCAACCTCGCTGAGGCGGGCGTGAGCGCTGCGCTAGCCCGGGAGGCGCAAGCTAACGACCTTGACCGTCCGGCGACCGGCCGAGTCGCGGAACTCGAGCGCGAGCTTGATCCGCACGCGACCCGTCGCGGCCAGCCTGCGCACGCCGGAGCGGCTGAGCTTCAGCCTGAGCGTGTGTGCTCCCGGGCCGCTCGCCGGGCGGGTGCCCTTGCCGAGCACCATCGCGCCGCCCGGGCCCTGCGCGGTCAGCTTGGCCGAGAAGGCTCCGTCGGTGAGCGCCCGGAGGCCGGTGGCGGTGAAGCCCCGCCGTGCGCGCAGCTTGCGGGCGCCGAGGCGGCGCAGCGTCCGCGCGGTGGTGGCGAGGTCGCGCCCGAGCTGGGCGGCGATCAGCTTCTGCGACGGCACGGCAGGCGGCCGCGGCGGGTCAACGACCGGCGGCGGGGTCGGCTTCTGCGGGGTGCGCTCGACGGTCCAGGTCCGGCTGGCGTGTGAGGCGTCCGCGTTGCCGATCTGATCGAGGGCGCGCACGTGGAAGCTGTGGCGGCCGTACGAGAGGCCGGTGAGGGTGCGGGGCGATCCGCACGCCGCCCAGGCGCCCTCGTCCAGCCGGCACTCGAAGCTCGCGCCGGGCTCGCTCGCGGCGAAGGTGAAGGTCGCGCCGGTGGTGCGCACGGTGCCCGAGGGCCCCGCGGTGATCGAGGTGTCGGGCGGCTCGGCGTCGACCACCCAGGTCCGGCTGGCCGGTGAGGCATCGGTGTTGCCCGCCGCGTCGGTGGCACGGGCGCTGAAGGTGTGCTCTCCGTTGGAGAGCCCCGTGAGGCTCCGCGGCGATCCACACGACTCCCACGCGCCGTCGTCGAGCTTGCACTCGTACGTGGAGCCGGGCTCCGCCGAGCCGAGCTCGAAGTCCGCGCGGTTCGTGGGCACGGTGCCGGAGGGCCCCGCCTCGATGGTCGTGTCGGGCGCGACCGTGTCGACGGTCCAGGTGCGGACGGCCTCGCTCGGGTCGGTGTTGCCGGCGGCGTCGGTGGCCCGCACGCGGAAGGTGTGGGAGCCCTGACCGAGGCCGGTCAGAGCACGCGGCGACGTGCAGGCCTGCCAGCCGTCGTCGTCGAGCCTGCACTCGAAGCTCGAGCCGGCCTCGCTCGAGGCGAAGCCGAGGTCGGCCGAGGTGCTGCCCGTGGGACCGGACGGCCCGGCCGAGACCGTGGTCTCGGGCGCCTGGGTGTCCACGGTCCAGGTGCGGACGGCCTCAGTCGGGTCGGCATTGCCCGCCGTGTCGAGCGCGCGCACCCGGAAGGTGTGATCGCCGTCGGCCAGTCCGGTGAGGGCGCGCGGCGAGGCGCAGGTCTGCCAGGCGCCGTCGTCGAGCTTGCACTCGAACGCCGAGCCGGGCTCGCTGGACGAGAAGGTGATGCTGGCCGAGGCGGTGGCCGAGCGGCCCGTGGGGCCGCTGCCGATCGTGGTCTCGGGCGCCTGGGTGTCCACGCTCCAGGTCCGGACGACCTCGCTGGCATCGAAGTTGCCCGCCGAATCCACCGCGCGCACGCGGAAGCTGTGCGAGCCCTCCGCGAGATCGCTGAGAGCGCGCGGCGAGGCGCAGGTCTGCCACGCGCCGTCGTCGAGCTTGCACTGGAAGCCGGCCTCCGGGTCCGCGGACGCGAACGAGAACGAGGCGGCCTTCGACGCGGTCGGGCCGGCCGGGCCGCCCTCGAGGGTGGTGTCGGGCGCGACCGTGTCGACGGTCCAGGTGCGCACCGCCTCGCTCGGGTCGACGTTCCCGGCGGGATCGGTCGCACGGACTCGGAACGTGTGGGCGCCCTGAGCCAGTCCGGTGAGGGCGCGCGGCGAGGTGCATGTCTGCCATGCGCCCTCGTCGAGCTTGCATTCGAACGTGGAGCCGGATTCGCTCGAGGCGAAGCCGATGCTCGCCGACGTGGCGGCGGTGGGCCCCGACGGGCCGGACCCGATGCTCGTGTCGGGCGCGCCCGTGTCCACGGTCCAGGAGCGCGTGGCCTCGGTGGCGTCGGTGTTGCCGGCGGCGTCGGTCGCGCGCACCGAGAACAGGTGGGCGCCGTCGGAGAGTCCCGTGAGCGTGTGCGGCGAATCGCAGGGCTGCCACCCGGCGGAGTCCAGCTTGCACTCGAAGGTCGACCCCGTCTCCGACGAGGTGAACGCCAGCGTGGCGGAGCTCGTGCGCGTGAGCGGCGACGGTCCGGACCCGATCGACGTGGTCGGGGCCACGGTGTCCACGGTCCACGCGCGCGTGGCCTCGGTGGCGTCGGTGTTGCCGGCGGCGTCGGTGGCGCGCACGCGGTAGGTGTGGGCTCCCTGCGCGAGCCCGGTCAGAGCGCGCGGCGAGGTGCAGGTCTGCCACGCGCCGTCGTCGAGCTTGCACTGGAAGGTCGCGTCGGGGTCGGGCGAGCTGAAGCCGAGGGTGGCCGACGTGGACGCCACCGTGCCGGTCGGCCCGGAGCCGATCGTCGTGTCGGGCGCCACGGTGTCGACGCTCCAGGACCGTGTGGTCTCGGTGGCGTCGGTGTTGCCGGCGGCGTCGGTGGCGCGCACGCGGAATGTGTGGGCGCCCTGCGCGAGTCCCGTGAGGGCGCGCGGCGAGGTGCAGGTCTGCCAGGCGCCGTCGTCGAGCTTGCACTCGAAGGTCGAGCCGCCCTCGGTGGAGCTGAACGAGATGCTCGCGGCGGTGGACGCGGTGGGCCCGCTCGGCCCGGCGGTGATCGTCGTGTCGGGCGCGACGGAGTCCACGGTCCACGAGCGCGTGGCCTCGGTGGCGTCGGTGTTCCCGGCCGCGTCAACGGCGCGCACGCGGAAGGTGTGGGCGCCCTGCACGAGTGCGGTGAGCGCGCGGGGTGAGGAGCAGCCCTCCCAGGCGCCGTCGTCGAGCTTGCACTGGAAGGTCGCGTCCGGGTCGGGCGAGCTGAATCCGAGCGTCGCGGAGGTGGACGCGACCGTGCCGGTCGGACCGGATCCGATCGAGGTGTCGGGCGCGACCGTGTCGACGCTCCAGGTGCGCACGGCCTCGCTCTGGTCGGTGTTGCCGGCGGCGTCGGTGGCCCGAACGCGGAAGGTGTGGGCTCCCTGCCCGAGGCCTGATAGAGCGCGCGGCGAGGTGCAGGTCTGCCAGGCGCCGTCGTCGAGCTTGCACTCGAAGCTCGAGCCGGACTCGGTGGAGCTGAACGGGAAGCTGGCCGAGGTCGAGGCCACGAGGCCGGAGGGCCCACCGGTGAGCGAGGTGTCGGGGGCCTGCGTGTCCACCGTCCACGTGCGCGCCGCCTCCGTCGGATCGACGTTGCCGGCGGCGTCGGTGGCGCGTACCGAGAGAGTGTGCGAGCCCTGGGCGAGTCCCGTGAGGGCGCGCGGCGACGTGCAGGTCTGCCAGGCGCCCTCGTTGAGCTTGCACTCGAAGGTCGAGCCGGACTCGGTGGAGCTGAACGAGATGCTCGCGCTGGTGGAGGCGACCGTGCCGGTCGGGCCGGAGCCGATGCTCGTGTCGGGCGCCGCGGTGTCCACGGTCCACGTGCGCGTGGCCTCGGTGGGATCGACGTTGCCGGCGGCGTCTGTGGCGCGTGCACGGAAGGTGTGCGATCCCTGGCCCAGGCCGGTGAGCGCACGCGGCGAGGTGCAGGCCTGCCACGCGCCGGAGTCGAGCTTGCACTCGAACGTCGAGCCGGCCTCGTTGGACGAGAACGAGATGCTCGCCATCGTGGACGCCACGAGACCGGTGGGCCCTGAGTCGATGGTCGTCTCGGGGCTCTGGGTGTCGTTGGTGAGCGGGGAGCAGTTCGTGGACCCGGTGTCGGTGAACGAGCGTCCGTCCTGGGGGAGGAAGCTCCAGTCGTAGCTGTTCGCGTGGAGAGTGAGCTTGAGCGCCCCGAAGGTTCCGGTGGTCTGCACCTGCGTGTTGGCCAGTGGCGTGTTCAGCGGGTAGTGCTGGGTGCCGCCCGTGCCGACCACGAACTGCCGCATGCCGCGGGCCTGGTCCAACTGCCCGCTGGGGGTCTGCGGCGCGAAGCGCTGGTAGGTGTGGTCGTTCCCGCTGTAGACGAACTCGGCGCTGTACTCGTAGAGCACGTCCCAGAAGGGGGCGCTCTTGGTGAGCGAGCCGTGCGTGGCTCCTGCGCTCCAGCGCGGGTGGTGCCAGTAGGCGCCCACGCAGCTCCCGGCGTTCTGCGCCAGATCGTTCTCGAGCCACTCGTACTGCTCGGAGCCCGGTCCGCATCCGCCGACGAGATCGCAGTTGCTGTTCAGCACGACGATGTGCCAGCTGCCGAGGTCGTAGCTGTACCAGCCCTTCCCGTTGGTTGCAGCGGCGGAGCCGAAGTACCCGAAGTAGCCGGCAGCGCCCGGTGTCCCGTACTCGTGGTCGCCCACGGCCGGCTTGGTGCGCCACTTGTGCCGGCCCCAGGTGGGCTCGTAACAACCCTGGAACTCGGCGGGCTCTCCGTGGTTCTGCTCGGTGTCGCCGGCGATCCCGATCACGCCCGGCGTGGTGTCGAGCAGCCGTGCGGTGGCCTCGTCGCCGGCGGACCAGCAGGAGGCGATGTCGGCCAGTCCCAGCAGCACCGGATCGCCCTGCACCTCCGGCAGCGCCGGCACCGCCGGCGATCCCGGCTCGCTGACCGAAAGCCCGTCGACGTAGAAGGTCTCCCCGGCCGCGCCGCTGGTGGCCTGGAAGACGAGCGCGTCCACGTAGCTGCCGCTCTGCTGCGTCGTGTAGGTGAGCGCCGGGAACGACTGCCAGGAGCCGTTCGTGACCACGCAGGTCTGACCCGAGCTCACCAGCGTGTCGCCGCTCGTGCCCGGCTGGTACTCGCGGAGCTTGAGGCAGATGGAGCGGCCGCTGGTCTGCCCGCGGATCGACCCCTGAGCGGTGAGGGTCACGCCGGCGCCGATCGCGTTGTAGGGATCGGGAGCGGTGGAGATCGTGGGCGAGCCCGAGCCCGAGGCTGTGAACAGGCCGGCCTTCTTGCTGCCCGCGAGGCCTCCGGCCACCACCTGGAGCGTTCCTCCGCTCCACCCGAAGCCCGGCACCGTGTAGCCCTGGCTGGTCCAGCCGGCGGCGGGCGTCTCGAAGTTCCCGTTCTGGAAGCTGGCGTCGGCCCACCACGTGCGCGCCGCCGGGGTGGGGTCGGGCGTGCCGGACGCGCCGGGCGAGACGGCGCGGGCCTCGAGCCGGTGCGAGCCGTTGGCCACCTCGAAGCTGGGCTGCGAAGAGCAGGGCTCGAAGGCGCCGCCGTCGAGGGAGCACTCGAACGTGGCGCCGCCCGTTCCCGAGGAGAGCGTGAACTGGGCCGATCCCGAGCGGTAGGTACCCGACGGCCCGGCGGTGATGGAGGTATCCGGAGCCCCGGCGGCCAGCGCCGAGCCGACCGCGAGGGCGAGCGCGCACGCCGTGAGTGCGGCGAGCAGCATGAGCGCAGCGACGCGCGGCTTTCTACGAATGGCTTCCTGCCTGAGTCCCGGCAAAGGTCCGTCCCGATTCCGTTCGAGGTCCCTAACCGAAAGTAAATGCGATTCCGCGTATTCGCCTGGACGCGAGCGGCCGCTTGCAAGCAGCGTCCAGGCCAGGCGTGGAGCCGAAAAGTGGCCTTTGCCACAAGCGGCGGGTCAGGCTCGGGGGCGCTAGCCCCGGATGGTCAGCGGAATGCCGCTGCCGATGCGTCCGGCCAGCCAGGTGATGGCGTCCGTGCTGAGCCTGATGCACCCGTGGGACGCGGCCGAGCCGAGCGCGCCCGAGAGCCCGTTGACCCCGTGCATCGCGATCTGGCCGGGGCCGCCTTCGAATTCTTGGAGAACGTTCGACCGCGCGCTCGTGGCGAGCGCGTACGGACCGCCCACCTGCGAGCCGAGCGCGAGCGCCTCCTCGATGAAGAAGCCGCCGGTGGGCGTGGGTGTCGAGGACTTGCCGACGATGGCGCTGAAGCGACGTGCGACCCGGCCGTGGCGGTAGACCGTCACGCGGCGGGTGGACACGGTGACTACCAGGCGCCACTCGGTGGACGATCGTCTCGTGTGACGGGCGCGGATCCAGCCGTGATGTCCGGCCGGCCTACCGGGGAGCCGGACGTGCACCCAGCGCGCCCCTCCGCGGCCAACGGTGCGCCCGAGGACGGGAAGGACGGTCCGCACGCCGGTGAGCGGGCGGCGCGCCGCCACGGACTCGACCCAGCGCGCGCCTGCGCTCGGGCGGGCACGCACGGCGTGATCCTGCGTCAGCACCACGAGCGGCCGGCCGGCTCGCACGCTCCCGCCCGCGGCGTGTGCCGGGACGGTGAGCGTGGAGCCGATGACCGCTGTGAGGAGCGCCACGCCCAGCAGCGGGCGCGCCCCGTGGCTCATCCGGTGAATCGCGACGGGCCCTGGCGGGGCTGGAGCAGCTGGGCGGCACACGCGCGGTATCTGAGCGCCACCGTCCTTGCCCGAGTCGCGTCCGTGAAGGTCACGTGCGCAGTGAGCCTGTGCCGGCCGGGGCCGGCGTTCAGCTGAATCCGGAAGGGGGAGCGCCTCACTGCCTTGACGCGCCTGCCGTCCAAGCGGAAGACCACTCGCTCGATCATGCGCCCGCGCACCGTGGCCCGGAAGCCGTCGGTGCAGGAGCTGCGTGAGCCGCGACGCACGGTCGCCCTGCCGTTGCGCGTGACCCGGTCTGCCCTGTTGGGGCCGCCGGGTCCCGCGCCGGGTCCCGCGCCGGTTCCGGTTCCGGGCCCAGCTCCGGCTCCGGTGCCGGGCGTGGTGCCGCCACCGGGCGTGGGGGTCGGGGTGGGCGTCGGGGTCGGCGTGGGCGTGGTGTTGGCGCCGCACCCGGCGGCGTTGAGGGTGTTGTTGTTCAGGGTGACCGCGCCGTTGCGGGCGAGTGCCCGCCCGAGCACGGTGGCTCCGCTGTTCAGCGAGATGCTCGTGAGCGCCATCAGGTTGCCCTGGAACGCCGTGCCGGTGCCGAGCGTGGCCGAGCTGCCGATCTGCCAGTAGACGTTGCACGGTGAGGCTCCGTTGACCAGGAGCACCGAGCTGGCCGACGCGGTGGTCAGCGTCGAGCCGATCTCGAAGACGAACTGCGCGTTCGGGTCGCCCTGGGCGTCGAGCGTGAGCTGCCCGGTGAGCTGTGCGGAGGTGTCGAACCCGTAGGCCCCCGCGACGAGCGTCAGGCCTCCGAGGTCGATGCCCGTCAGGTCGTCGGCCGGCGCAACGGGCTCCCCGGCGGCGACGTTGTAGGCGGTGGTCAGGTCGAGTTGCGCCTGAGCCGCGACGCCGTCGTTGGCATGAGTGGCTCCGTTGACGACGGCGGGAAGGCCGAAGCCCACCAGCGCGGTACCCGGGGAGACGCCGAGGTCTCCGTTGAGCACCGACGGGCCGGTGTTGGTGACGGTCGAGCCGCCGAGGACCACGAATGAGCCTGTTGTGCCGAGATCGACCTGAGCCGCGGCGGGACCGGCATGGAAGGCGAATAGAACGGCGAGCAGAGCCGCGAGCGGCCCGATGCGCCTCAGATGGATGGGGCTGGACATGACGTCCTCTCCCTATGTGACGAGCAGCCCCTGCGACGTTCCTATGGCGCCACGGACCGCATTGGCTGGGCGGCCGTGTGGATGTGGCACTCCTTCGGTAGCCCGGCGCACTCCGGGCGGAGTTCCGTGGCTTTGCGGACCCGCCTCGCGACGAGGGTGCCTGTGTCGAGAAGATTCTCTGGTGTCTTAGCCCATCGCCACTTTGGGGCCGCGGCTTGAGCCGGAACCACCCAGGCGGACGGGAAGCGTCTTCAGCTGGTTCACGAAAGGAGACTCCACGTAGAGCGGCTCGCCCGCGAGCGCCATCACGGGGTACCGGGACAGGGTCTCCTCGAGCAGGATCTGCAGCTCCAGGCGCGCGAGCGCCGTGCCGAGACAGAAGTGGCGCCCGCCGGCACCGAAGGCCTGGTGCTCGGGATTGCGGGTCACGTCGAAGGTGTCGGCGTCCTCGTAGCGCGACTCGTCCCGGTTCGAGGACACGTACCACATAACCACCTTGTCGCCGGCGGCGATCTGCGCGCCGTTCAGCTCCGCGTCTCGTGTGGCGGTGCGCGCGAAGTGAGCGAACGCGGGGAACATCCGCAGCGACTCCTCGACCGCGGCGGCCACGAGCGACGGGTCGTCGAGCAGCTTCTGGCGCTGCTCCGGGTTCTCGAGGAGCGCGCGCATGCCACTGCAGTAAGTCGCCTTGGTGCTGTCGTTTCCGGCGGCCACGAGCAGGAAGAAGCCCATGACGATCTCGTGCTCCTCGAGCCGCTCTCCGTCCACCTCGGCGTGGACCAGGACGCTCGTGAGATCGTCGGTCGGGTTCTCGCGGCGCTCCGCGATCAGCTTGCCGCAGCGCTCGAAGATCTCCGGCACGTCGCGCTGCATCACGGACTCCACGCCCTCCGGGTTCAGGTCCGGATCCCCCGCGCCCAGGGTGGTGTTCATCAGCCGCGCCCAGACCTCGTCGTCCTCGGGGGGGATGCCCATGAAGCTGCCGATCACGCGCGAGACGACCGGCTGCGCAACGTCGGTAACGAGGTCGCACTCGTCGCGCCCCTCCAGCCGGTCGAGCACCCCCACGGTGATCTCCCGGATGGTCGGTTCGTGCTCGGCGATCCGCTTCGGCGTGAATCCGCGCTGGAAGAGAGCCTTGAGGCGGTCGTGCTTCGGCGGGTCCATTCCGATGAACATCGCCTGCGTGAGCTCGAGCGGGATGATCGCGTCGCGCAGGGCGGTGATGCCGGTGGCCGACGAATAGGTCTGCCAGTCGCGGCTTACCGCGTGCACGTCGTCGGCCGTGGTCACCGACCAGTAGCCGGCCTCGTCGGGGTACTCGGAGATTCGCGGCGTCCAGTGCACCGGGCACTCCGAGCGCATTCGCTTGAAGAGCTCGTAGGGCGGACCGTCGACCCATTCCTCGCGCTCGGTCACGAGCACCTGGTCCACCGGCCTGGGATCGGCGTCCGAGCGCGGATCGATTTCGGGGCGCGAGGTCAGGACTCGACCCTATCCGGAGTGGCGGGCAGGCGCAAAGGGGGTAGCCTCGGAGCTCGTGCGCACGCGGGTCACCGAACTGCTCGGAGTGGAGCACCCGGTCCTCCAGGCGCCCATGGCCAGAGCGGCCACGCCGGAGCTGGCCGCCGCGGTCAGCGCGGCAGGCGGGCTGGGAGCCCTCGGCTCGGCGATGCTCGACGTGGACGAGCTGCGCGCCCAGGTGGCGGCGGTTCGCGCCGGCACCGACCGGCCGTTCCAGCTCAACTTCTTCTGCCACGAGCCGCCGCACCTGGATGCTGCCGCGATCAGCGCTGCCAGGGCGGCGCTCGCGCCGCTGTACGCGGAGCTCGGCCTGGGCGAGCCGCCCGAGCCGTCCACGCCGCCGGTGGCCTTCGACGAGCAGCGGCTCGAGGCGCTGCTCGAGATCCACCCACCGGTCGTCAGCTTCCACTTCGGGCTGCCGGGCGGTGAGGCGCTCGCGGCCTGCCGTGAGGCCGGCATCACCGTGCTCGCGAGCGCCACCACGGTAGCCGAGGCACGCGATCTCGAGGAGCGCGGCGTGGACGCCGTGGTGGCTCAGGGGGCGGAGGCCGGCGGCCACCGCGGCAGCTATCTGGTGGACGGCGACGACGGTCCCGTCGGCACGCTGGCGCTCGTGCCGCAGGTGGTGGACGCGGTGTCCGTGCCGGTGGTGGCCGCGGGTGGCATCGCGGACGGCCGTGGGCTCGCCGCGGCGCTGGTGCTGGGAGCCGGCGCGGCTCAGGTGGGCACGGCGTTCTTGGTCTGCCCGGAGAGCGCCGCCCCGCCGCTCTATCGCGAGGCGCTGGGCGCCGCCGACGCCGAGCGCACCACGATCACGCGCGCATACTCTGGGCGGCCCGCACGCGTGATCCGCAATCGCGGCACCGAGGAGGTCTTGGAGCCGTTGCCCTACCCGGCGCAGCTGTCGCTCACCGCGGCGCTGTGGGGCGCAGGCGCCGATCCCGCGGACTTCCTCCCGCTGTTCGCCGGGCAGGGCGCGCTGCTCGCTCGCGCCGCCCCGGCCGCCGAGGTGGTCGCGGGCCTCGTGCGCGACGCGGAGCAAGCGCTCACCCGCGACTGAGCTGTTCCGACCTGCGCGGTACGGTGGCCGGATGCGCCGCCTACCGCTACTCGTGACCCTGGCCATCGTCTCCACCGCCCTGGTGCTGCCCGCGGCAGCGGAGGCGGCCAGGTGCAACGGCGTGCCGAAGAAGGGCTGCCTGCTCCCGTTCCCCAACGACCACGCCCTGACCAAGCGCGACGCCAAGACCCCCACCGGCCGGCGCGTGGCCCTCGTCCGCTCGGCGATGCCGGCGAACACGAGCGGCGCGCGGATCGATCCGCGCGAGTGGAACCGCAACGACGGCTTCAGCCCGGGCCAGCCGATCACGGTGCACCTGCCGTTCGTGAGGACCCAGGCGCGGTTCCGGCGCTCGGGCATCGTGCCGGTGAACGACCTGGCCAGGTACCGCGGCCGCCGGCAGCCGCTGCTGTTGCTCGACGAGAAGACCGGCAGGCGCCAGATCGTGTGGGGCGAGCTGGACGCCGGCGACGCGAAGGCCGCCAGCCGTAACGTCATCATCCATCCCGCGAAGAACCTGGTTCCGGGACGCCGCTACGTCGTGGTGCTCCGGAACCTCGGGCGCCGGGCGCCGCGCGGCCTCTGGCGCACCACCTCCAAGGGTCTCCGCAAGGCGCTCAAGAAGGCGAAGGTCAGGCGCTCAAGCGTGTACCTCGCGTGGAACTTCACGGTTGCCAGCGACAGGTCGCTCACGGCCCGCCTGCTGAAGATCCGCGCCGATGCCTTCAGGCAGCTGGGCGACACCAAGCTCGGCGACGGGATCATCCAGGGGAAGGCGCCCGCGTTCTCGATCAGCTCGGTCGAGAGCTTCACGCCCGCCCAGGACCCGCTCATCGCGCGCAGGATCTCGGGCACGTTCACGGTTCCCTGCTACCTCGACAAGGCGGGGTGCCCGCCCGGCTCGCGCTACCACTACTCGAGTTCCAAGCGTGACGCGCTGCCCACCCAGATCCCGGGCAACGTCACGCAGGCGCCGTTCAAGTGCAACATCCCGCGCGCCGCGTTCTCCTCGCCGTCGCGCATCGCGCTGTACGGCCACGGCCTGCTCGGCACTCACCAGCAGATCGAGGAGATCAACATCCAGAACATGAGCGCGGAGCACGACTTCACGTTCTGCGCCACCGACTGGGCGGGGATGTCGAGCGCCGACGTGCCCAACGCGATCTCGATCCTCCAGAACATCTCGAAGTTCCCGTCGCTGGCCGACCGCCTCCAGCAGGGAGTCCTCAACACGCTCTACCTGGGGCGGCTGCTCGCGCACCCGCAGGGCTTCGCCGCCAACGCCGCCTTCCAGGGCGCGGGCGCCCAGAAGCTGCTCGACACGTCGCAGCTCTACTTCGACTCGAACTCGCAGGGAGCGATCCTGGGCGGCCTGGCCACCGCCGTGGCGCCCGACTGGCGGCGAGCCGTGCTGGGCGTGGCGACGATGAACTACGGGACGCTGCTGCCGCGCTCGGTCGACTTCGACACCTACAACGCCGTCTTCAAGCCCGCCTATCCCGACGGCGGCACCCGCCTGCTGATCGTGTCCCTCATTCAGATGCTCTGGGATCGCGGGGAGACCAACGGCTGGGCCCATCGCGTGACCACGCGGCCGCCGCGCGACACGCCGAGGCACACCGTGCTCCTGCATGTGGCGATCGGCGACCACCAGGTGGCCAACGCCATGTCCGACGTCGAGGCGCGATCGATCGGCGCCCGCGCCTACCGGCCGGCGGTGGACCCCGGCCGCTCCACCGACAAGACGCCGCTGTTCGGGATCCCGAGTATCGGCAGCTTCCCCTTCAGGGGCTCGGCGATCGTGTACTGGGACGGCGGCCCCCAGACGCCGCCGGCGCCTGCCCTCAACATCCCGAACCGCGGCGGACTGGATTCACACGCCTTCCCGCGCAACACCGTGGCGGCGCGCAGCCAGAAGTCGGCGTTCCTGTCGCCCAACAGCGCGGTGATCGACGTGTGCGGCGGCAACCCCTGCCGCACCGACAACTACAAGTGACGGGCGCGTAGCGCCACCCGCCGCAGTACGGGCACGGGGGGTGTCCGGATGTGAAACGCTTGCGCCCCGCCGCCCCGAGGAGCCTGAAGATTCGAGGAAGAGCCCGCCGCCTCGCCGTAGCCGCGCTGATCGCGTGCCTGCTTGTCGCGGCGCCGGCGCTCGGCGCCTTCCCCGGAGCCAACCCGGACGAGAGCGTCCGGCTGGGCACGCCCAACGATCCCGACTTCGATTCCTGCGAGCCGGACAACGATGGCGGAGCCACCTGCTCGAACGTGTTCGACGAGGAGCTCGAGCGCTTCGGGTTCGCACCCAACGCCTCGCAGCTCACGGCGCTGTACAAGCCGCCGTTCGACGCTCACGTCACCCGCCTTCAGGCGCAGAACACCGCGGCGGGCCGCAACCCGCTCGGCCAGGTGTCGGGCGTGTCGGCCGACCGCGCCTGGAAGCGCTCCATCGGTCGGCCGGACGTGGAGATCGCGATCCTCGACACCGGGATCCGCTGGAACAACACGCAGCTGCGCAAGAAGATCGCGCTCAACGAGGCCGAGCTGCCCACGCCGCAGACCACGGGCGGCGCGACGTGCGCGCAGGACGACTGCAACAACGACGGCGCGTTCGACGTCGACGACTTCGCGAACGATCCGCGTGTGTCCGTGTCGGACGGCCACGCGGAGTCGGACTCGCTGCTCGACGCGAGCGACCTGATCGCCGCGTTCGACGGCGACGGCGACAACGACGGGAACGGCTACGTCGACGACATTGCCGGCTGGGACTTCTTCGACGACGACAACGACCCGTACGACGCCTCGAGCTATTCGAGCGCCTCCAACCACGGGTCGGGTCGAGCCGTCGAGGCCGGGTCGCAGACGAACGACGGCGCGGGCGGCACGGGCGTCTGCCCCCGCTGCCAGATCGTCCCGCTGCGCTCGTGGGACACCTTCGTGATGGACGTGAACAACTTCTCCCAGGCCGTCCTCTATGCCGCGGACAACAACATCGAGGTCGTGGAGGGCGCGGTAGGAGGCCTGTTCAACTCGCGCTTCGGCCGGGCGGCGTTCAGGGAGGCCTACCGCAAGGGCGTCTTCCTCGCGATCGTCTCCTCGGACCTGAACACGGCGGACAACAACATCCCGACCGTCTACGACGAGGCGATGCAGGTGCAGGGCAGCGTGTCCGACGTGGAGGGGCTGGGTCAGAGCAGCGCCGAGATCGGCGCGTTCCTCGGTGACCTGGGGATCCCGACCTCGGCGCCCATCGGCACCTGGTTCCGGAACTCCGGCACCACCCAGTACGGCGGCCACGCTCACGTGGTCATGCCGGCGGTCACCGGATCGCAGGCCACCGGCCAGGCGGCGGGGGCGGCCGGGCTCGTGGCGTCGTTCGGACGCCAGAAGACACCCGGGGCGCCGCTCGAGCCGAACGAGATCAAGCAGCTGCTCACGCTCACCGCCGAGGACGTGGTGGCGCAGAACACCACCGGACTGGGAGTGGCCGACCCCGCGCAGGTGGGCTGGGACCAGCACTTCGGCTACGGCCGCCCCGACCTCGGGCTCGCGCTCGAGCGGATCGACCAGGGCAAGATCCCGCCGCAGGCCCTCATCACGGGACCCGACTGGTTCGCGCCGCTCAACCTCGCTCGCCAGACCTCGGTTCAGATCAGTGGCCGGCTGTCCGCCAAGCGCGCGGCCGGCTACACGTGGAAGCTCCAGTGGGCCCCGGGCATAGAGCCCGCCGAGGCCGACTTCCAGGACGTGGGCACGCAGAGCGCCTCGGCGCCCATCGACGGCGCGCTGGGCACGATCAACCTCAACACCGTGCGCGCCGCGCTCGACGCGCGCACCGGGGGCGGCGCCACCACGGATCCCACGGCGCCCGCCAAGGGCCCGGGCGACAAGGACCCGAACGAGCCCGCCTTCACCGTGCGCGTGGTGGTCACCGACACCGCGGGCAACCGCGGCGAGGACCGCAAGGTGCTGTTCGCCTATCGCGACACCACCCTGCACGCGGGCTGGGCGCGGCACACCGGCACCGGGGGCGAGGCCTCGCAGCGGATGTTCGACCTGAACGGCGACAATCAGCTGGACATCGTGGAGGCCGACTCGAGCGGCGAGCTGAGCGTGCTGAAGGCCGACGGCACGCCGCTGGCGAGCTTCAACGGCGGCCAGCCGGTCCGGACGCTCACCTACGCGAACGTGCACGCGGGCGCGCCCTCCTACGCACAGGTGGCGCCCCCACGCGAGGTGCTGCGCACGCCGGCGATCGGTGACGTGGACGGCGACCTCGAGCCCGAGATCGTGGACTCGGCGGGCGAGCACGTCTATGCCTGGAACGCCGACGGCAGCGTGGTCCCCGGGTTCCCGGTCCGGATCGACCCGGCCAGGTCGGCGCCCGCCCTGCGCACGCGCGAGAACCACATCAAGCGCGGCTTCATAGCCTCGCCCACACTCGGCGACCTCGTCGGCGGCCCCGCCCTCGAGATCGTGGTGCCGTCGCTCGACCAGCACGTGTACGCCTGGAACGGCCAGGGCAACGCGCTCCCCGGCTTCCCGAGCAAGCTGAGGGATCCGGCGCTCGACGGGGCCGAGATCATCAACACGGCAGCCCTCGGAAACATCGCGGGGGACGCGCGCCCCGAGATCGTCGTGCCCACGGCCGAGTTCGACCCCGATCCCACGGCGCCGGGCACGCCGTCGGGTCCGCTCGACCTGGCCGGCACGATCCGCGGCGGCGTGACGAACATCCTGGCGAACGCCCTGGGCGGGAGCGGACGCACGTACGCGCTGGGCGCGAACGGCGCGGTCCTGCCCGGCTGGCCGATCAAGCCGAACGGCGCCGTGCCGGACGCGCTTCCGCTGGTCGGGCCCGGGGTGGACCACGTGCTGGCCAACGTGGACGCCGATCCTCTGCTCGAGGTGATCGGGAACGTGGCCACCGGTGACGTGGAGGCCCACAACGGCGACGGGTCGGCCGTCACGACCTACGACGCCTCGCCCGCCGGCGGCGAGCACGTGGACAAGGTGCGCGTGCTGAACCTCTTCGAGAACCCGATCGTGGCGGACCTCGACTCCACGCTGGCGGGCCCGGAGGTGGTGAAGGGCGGGCTCACCCTGAACCAGCTCCTCAACCTCGGCGTGGCCGTCGGGCAGAACCTTCCCTACAACCACGTGATGCAGGCGTGGAACGGGCAGACCGGCGCGTCGCTCCCGGCCTTCCCGCAGGCGGTCGAGGACTACCAGCTGCTGTCCAGCCCGGCGGTGGCCGACGTGTCAGCCGCGGCCGGCAAGGAGGTGATCGTCGGCACGGGGCTCTACTACCTGCGCAACATCAACTCCACGGGTGCCGAGGGAGCCGGGTGGCCGAAGTTCACGGGTGGCTGGCTGTTCGGCGTTCCCACTGTGGGCGACGCGGACGGCGACGGCAACCTGGAGGTGGCCGCGCTCACGCGCGAGGGCAACTCCTTCCTCTGGGACACCGATAGACCCGCATGCGGCGGCAACGACGAATGGTGGACCTCACGCCACGACGAGTGGTCCACCGGCGCCTACGGCGTGGACAGTCGCCCGCCCGGCACGCCGACCCAGCTCAGCGTCACGCGCAGCGGCCGGGCGGCCACGCTCTCGTTCAAGGCGCCCGGCGACGACTGGCTGTGCGGCAAGGCGCGCCGTTACCGGATCGTCAAGTCCACCGGCGCGATCGATCACCCGACCGACGGCGAGGTGGTGGGCGACTTCGACGCCGATGCCACCTCCGGCCAGACCGAGACGCGAACGGTCGCCGAGATCGGCCAGAAGACGGCGCGGGTGGCGGTGCTCTACCAGGATGACGCGGGCAACTGGGGCCGGCTCGCTTCGGCCGCGGTGCCGGCCCCAGGGGTCGGCTTCCTGTTCGGCCGCGGGAACCCCGGCGGGTCGTTCAGCGCCACGAGCGGCAACGTCAAGCGCGCCTCGCGCTTCTTCCTGTGGTTCCCGGCCACGGTTCGGTCCTTGACCGTCCACGCGGACGGCAACGGCGGAGGCACCGGATCGCAGAAGGTGAAGGGGCTCATCTACGCCGACCAGGCCGGACAGCCCGGCTCGCTGCTCACCAGCAGCTTCGAGTTCACCATCAACGCCGGCCGGCCCCCGGGGTGGGTCGGCCTCTATCTGCCATACACGGTGGATTTCAGGCCCGGCTGGTACTGGCTCGGCATCCAGACGAGCGTCCAGCACAACGTGGCGCGCTACTCCTGGCAGTCCGTGGCGGGCTCACGGCGCTACAACCTCGACGCCTTCGCCGACGGGCCGGCCACCCCCTTCGGGCCCCCGATCACCGACGACCAGTCGATAGCCATCCACGCACTGGGGTTCTGAGGTGAGCGCACGAGTCCGACCGGCAGCAGGTGTAAAAAGCCGGACTTTGCGGCATAAGCCGAGTGGCTTTGCCAAGTTTGGCGCAGGAGAACCAGTGCGGACGGGTAAACCTCCCGGAGTCATCTGCATCCGCACGGAAAGCCGCAGAGTGTTGGAGCTACAGGATTGGCAGGGGAAGCGCACATAGCTGAAGGAACGTGGGGGATCAGGGCGCTCGTCCTCGTCCTGGCGCTCGTCGCTGCCTGCGTCCTCCCGGCCACGGCCTCCGCCCAGCTTCCCGTCGCGCTCCCCGATGTCACGCCGGTCGTCTCGGACCTCACCGAGGCCGCGGGGCTCCCCTCGGTACCGGAGACGGTCAACCCCGTCGTCACTCCGCTCGAGCCGGTGGTGGACCCGGTCACCGACGCGGTCGATCCCGTCGTGGACCCGGTGATCGATCCGGTCCCGGTCGACCCGGTGGTCACTCCGGTCGATCCGGTGATCGACCCCGTCGTGGACCCGGTCGTCGAGGTCGTCGAGGTCGTCGTGCCCGATACCGAAACCACCGTGCCACCGCCCGTCGACCCGACAGTCGACCCGACAGTCGAAGCCACGCTGCCCGACGTCCCGGCGCCCGTGGTGGAAGGCCCTCTCTCGACCCCGCCGTTGGGTCCGGCCGCGGCTAGTCCCACCGACGTCGGCGCGGTACCTCCCTCGCCGGTACTCCTCAACTTGCCGGTCGCGTCGTCGCCGGCGCCTGCGCTGAAGGTCGCGAGGCTCTCGAAGACGCGGCCGTTCCCGGGAACCGACCTGGGCGATCTCTGGATCGACGCCGCGCCGGCGCCGGTGCACCCGCTCGCCCCCGGTCTCGGCGTCAGCGGCGCCCCCAGCTCCGACGGTGGCCCCGATGGCTCACCGCACGGCGGCGGTGGCCCCGCGCCCGAGCCCTCGCCACCGCCCTCGTCGCAGGGTCCCGGCGGACCCTCGATGGGCAGCGCCTCCTCTGGTACCGGCTCCTTCGCGGGAGCAGTCTTTGCCGCGTTCCTTGCGCTCATGGGCCTGGCGGCCCTGCGCTCGAGCCGGCTCATCGAGGCCGCCGCCTGTCTCAGGCCGCAGGCCCATCTCGCACTCCTCGAGCGCCCCGGCTAGCAGCGCCGCTGGCTCTAAGCCGGACGCCTGACGTCCGGCTCGTTTTCCGCTCGAACAAGGAGTGAACGATGGTTGGAACAACGAGAGCCTGGCCCACCGGCGCCGGGTTGCTGCTGGGGATGGTGCTGCTGCTGGGCGTCTCCCAGGCCGCGCTGGCGGCTGAGCCGTCCACGGGCGGTCTGCTCGCCCGCGGAGCGGGCTTTGCCAAGCCGCAGGGATCGGAGCGGGTCAAGCTGCTTCAGCGGCGGCTGCAGGCCGTCGGTGTGCGCCCAGGCCCGATCGACGGAAGGTTCGGTCCGAGGACCGAGCGCGCCGTGCGCCGCGCACAGCGGCGCTGGGACGTGAAGGCGGACGGCGTGGTGGGACCGCGGACGCGGTCGGTGCTCGCCGCGCGCCTGGCGGTGGTTCGCAGGCGAACCGAAGCTCCGTCGCCCGCGGCTCGTGTGCGGCGGCCGAGCGAGGCGCCCGCGGCCGGACCGTCCACGCCCGCCACGACCTCGCCCGCGGATGAGGGCGACCGCCCATGGATCCTGATCGCGCTGGCCGCGGCGGGGTTGGGGCTCGGTGCCACGCTGCTAGCGCGGCACGGCATGACGGTGGTGCGCCGCCGGCGAGTCGCGCCGGCGATCGTGCCGCTCGGCAGGGGCCTCGAGCTCGAAGGCGTGAGCGAGGATCCGGAGATCGGCCGCTTCAGCGGCACGGCGTATGCCGTCGAGATCCCCGAGCTGCGGGACAAGGAGAAGCGGGCCAGGGGCAGCCGCTTCTACGTGCTCGACCCGAAGCGGAAGCTGCCGTTCTGGGTCCGGTACGCCGAGGTGCAGACGCCTCTGCCGCCGGCGCTTCAGGCGCACCCGGAGCCGTGGGAGCTCCAGGGCGCACTGCGTCCCGGTGCGGAGGTGCTCGGATACGTGACCGTCCCGACCACGTGCCCGGAGCGCCATGCCGAGCTGTTCGCTCAGATCGAGTCGATCGAGCGGCTCTGCAAGCGTCGCGGCTTCCGCCTGATCGGGGTGGTCCGCGACGAGAACCCGGGTGAGCAGGAGACGCTCGAGCGTCCGGGCATCATCTACGCGCTCGAGCAGTTCGCCGCGGCGCGGGCGAGCGGCCTCGTGGTGTCGGACGTGACGCGCCTCGGGCGGTCACGTGCCGAGATCGACGACCTGCTCGGCCGTCTCTCCGGGCGCGGCGTGTCGCTGTTGACCCTGGAGCCGGAGCTCGACACCTCGACCGCTGCCGGCGAGGAGGCCGTGCGGACGATCGCGGCGGTGGGCAGCCGGCCGCGAGTGGTCGCGAATGGGGGGCGCCCACGCCGGGCCCGCGTGCGCGGCAACGGCAACGGGAGCGCCGTGCGCAGGCAGGGGGATGCGGAGCCCGCCGGAGCCGTCGAGAGCGGGCGCTGACAAGGGGCGGAGGGCCGGCGGTGCGGCTCACGGACGAGCCGCACCGCCCTCCTCGCCTAGTCCTCGGCGAAGGGGGCGAAGCTATCGGCGCGCGCGTACAGCTTGTATAGCCGGAAGGTCGCGGCGTACGGCCGCTGGCAGATGCTGTCGAGCACGCGGTACGCGGCCTTGTCGGAGAGCTCCGGGGTCTGGACCGCGCTGTCCTTGAGGTTGACCTGCCGGCGGATCTCGTCGATCGTGGCAAGCCGCTCGTCACGGTTGCCGCCGGTCCAGTCTCGGCATTGAGCGAGCGGCGCCACCGAGCCCGCCAGCACGTCGCCCACCGGCTTGGCCTTCTTGGCGGCCGGCTCCGAGTCCCCCCGCAAGACGCCAGCAGCAACGCGGCGAGGAGGGCCGCCGGGCCCCCTCGCCTGAGCGCGTGCTTCACAGGCCTACTCCGGGGGCTCCGAGTCGGCGATGCCCGTGACCTCGTCGACCTTGTCCTGGAGCTGCTTGGCTCGCGCCGTCTTGAGGAACTCGCGAGCGCCCTTGGCAAAGGCCTCCTGCTTGGCCGTGGCCGCGGGTGAGCCCGGCTGCGGCGGGAGCGTGTACCAGTCGCACTGCTCGGGGGGCAGGTCGCCCTCCCGCGCCATGAAGCACGAGAGCAGGTAGGACAGCTTCACGCCGTCGCCGCCACGCGTGCTGGTGCAGTCCGTGGGCAGGGAGTCGTTGCCGTCTCCGACACCCGAGCCGGTCACGCCCGCGAGCGTGCCGTCGGACCCGACGTTGTTGTACCAGCAGTTGCCGGAGACGGTGCCGAGACCGCCCTCGTCCCACCAGAAGTCCACGCCGTTCTTGGCGACGCCGCGGGTCGGCCCCACGTTGTTGCCGAACTTGTACAGGGCGTCGAAGGGACGGAAGCCCCGCGGCACGCGGCCCAGCTGGTTGTCGTAGTAGCGGTTGCCGCATGACGTGGAGAGCGTCGGGTTCACGCGGCCGTCGCTCTTGCACGCGCCGCCCGGGTTGATGTTGCCCTCGGGAGTGACGAGGAAGTCCGGGATCGAGAGCAGCCATGCGCCGGCGCGCCAGTTGTCCCAGATCCAGTTGTCGTGCACCCGGCCGGAGTTGTGGCCGGCCCAGAAGATGCCGACCCCGGAGGGCAGGATCCCCACCACCGGATCCACCGGCGGGTTCTCGCCGAAGAGGTCCAGGTTGTTCGAGTAGATGTAGTTGTGATCCACCTGAACGCCGTCGGCCGGGTAGCCGGGATGGCCGCCCGCCGAGATGGTGTCGGTCGAGATGCCTGCGGTGTTGCCGTAGATGTTGTTCTGCGTGAGCCGCACCGCGTTGCCCATGGAGCCCGAGTAGGCCAGGACGCTGCCGCGCATGTCGCAGCGCCGCACCGTGGTGTTGATCCGCGGGGCGTCGGGATAGAAGGACAGGTCGGCCTGCTCGCCGGTCTCCGGCGCGGCGCCCGGGTAGAGCACCGCGTCGCCCGACCCGAATCCGTCGCAGTCGGTGTAGAGGCCGTGGTCGGAGGTGAACGTCAGGTTGCCGTAGTCGGCGGCCCAGAACATCTTCACGGTGTCGATGCGGTAGCCGTCGGTCTCCTCGACGTAGATGCCGTGCTCGAGGGCTCCACGCGCCGTCAGGTTGTGGACCACGAAGCCGTCCGCGCGGTCGACGCGGATGATCACGTGCTTGTCCAGGGTGAGCGGCCGCGCCTCGGGATGGCTCGACTCGTAGTCCGATGCGCCGTCCACGATCACGTCGGTGGGCACCACGCCCGTGCCCTCGAGCTGGAGGTTGCAGCGCACGCAGGCGCCCGCGTCGGGGATGCCCTGGCGGTTCATGAGCGGTGGGCTGGGCGGAGGCAGGGGCGGAACGGCGCGGCCCGCCACGTGGACCAGGTTCTGGTCGTTGGGACAGGTGACCTGGTAGCGATAGCTCGGGGTCTTGGCCCCGCCCCGGTCCGTCTGGGTCATGTCTGCGCAGCGCGGGTCGTTAAGCGGCTGTGCGCGCGACGTGGGCTCGGTGTACGTGCCCGGGAGCACGATCACGCGGTCGTTGTTCCCGGATGCGGTCACGGCGGGCTGGATCTCGCTGTACTTGCACTTGCGCGCGAGGGAGAGGTTCAGCGAGAGCAGCTGGTTGGCGTCGCGCCGGCTCAGGTAGAGCTTCGGCTGGCTCGGGCGCAGCCGGTAGCCGTGCTTGCGCGCCTTGGAGATCGACTCGCGCAGCAGGTCGATCGACTTCCAGCCGCCGCGGCCCTGGCAGACCACGCGCACGTCGGCGTAGCTCTTGCGGTGGTGCTTGTTGTAGACGGCTGACGAGAGCGAGCGCAGCTCCGGCACCTTGCCGCCCGCGGCCGGGTACACCGACCGGTCGGGGTTGGGGTCGGGCCAATAGGAGGGCCGTTCCAGATGGGCGAACGCCAT
This sequence comes from uncultured Thermoleophilaceae bacterium, assembly GCA_963764665.1. GTDB lineage: Bacteria > Actinomycetota > Thermoleophilia > Solirubrobacterales > Thermoleophilaceae > JACVRW01. Next base: position 164,999 of record CAVXTL010000021.1, read on the forward strand.
GGCGGGCAGCACCAGAGTGCCGAGCACCACGCCCATCAAGATCAGACAACGCCGGAACGACCCGTTCTTCACTCCACTCCCCCTCTGTAGACAGCTTCGCGCACGCTATCCGACGGGGGCCGTACCCCGCTAGGGGGAACCGCTCTCAGCCGAATGAGTCGGCCACCAGCGCGCTGGTGCGCTCTGTGAGGAGCCCGTCCGGATCCTTCTCCGGATTGAGGCAAGCGAGGCTCACGCCGGCGAGCGCAGGCGAGGCCCCAAGCGGGGCCAGCAGCTCAGCGAGCTCGTCCCAGTCCAGCCCGGCCGGCATCAGGTAGTCGGTGGCCGGCATCGCCACCTCGTCCAGCACGTCCACGTCGAGGTGCAGCCAGAAGCTGCCCGCGCGCTCCGCGAGCCGTTCGGCGCTCGCCCGGGCGGCGGCGCCTGGGCCGGCCGAGCGCAGCTCCGGCGGTGAGATCACGAGCAGCTCTGAGAGGTCGCCCGCGAGCAGTGGCGCGATGTCCGCGCGCTCCTCCTCGTCACGGGCGCCCAGCGCGACCACGTTCGCGGCCTCCGTGCTGGGCCCGCCGGCCGCGGCCACCCAGGGCTCCGGCGCCCGTCCGAGGGCCACGCCCACCGGCATGTCGGCCGCCTCGCCGGTGGGCGAGCTGGCGCCGTCGTACACGTCCACGTGCCCGTCCACGTTCGCCACGCCGAGCGGACCGCTCACGTCGCGCACGCCGGCCATCGCGCCGGGCAGCAGCGAGCAGCAGCCGCCGAGGACGAACGGGCGCTCGCCCGACGCGACCGTCTCGCGCACAGCGGCGCGGACGGCGACGGTCATCGCGAGCACGTCCGCGATGCCCACCACTCCGGTCGCGCCGTCGCGGCGCTCCTCACGGATGTGCACGTCGAGGTCCCCGCGATCGCGAGCGCCGAGGCCCTCGACCACACCGGCTTCGCGCAGCGCGCGGGGAGCGTGCTCGGTGCCCCCGCGCCGGCCGACCGAGTCGATCGGCACGCCGATGGTCGTCCAGGGCGCTGCGCCGGGCATCGCGCCAAGCTATCCGAACGGCCGACAGGCCAGGGCCCATACGATCCCGGCCGTGACGAACCTCCGCATCACCCACGTGGGCGGGCCCACGGCCCTGATCGAGGTTGGTGGCTGGCGGCTGCTCACCGATCCGACGTTCGACCCGCCGGGACGCCGTTACGTGTTCGGATGGGGCACGAGCTCGCGCAAGCTGGCGGGTCCCGCCATCTCCGCCTCCGACTTGGCGCCGATCGACGCCGTGCTGCTGAGCCACGATCATCACGACGACAACCTCGACGACGCCGGGCGCGCCATGCTGCCCTCGGCGGGCGTGGTCGTGACCACCACATCCGGTGCGGAGCGCCTGGGAGGCGATACGCGCGGGCTCGCCCCCTGGGCGACCACCCGGCTCGAGGCGCCCGGACGCGTGTCGATCGAGATCACGGCCACGCCGTGCCGGCACGGCCCGCCGCTCAGCCACCCGATCGTGGGCGACGTGATCGGCTTCGGCCTGCGGTGGGAGGGCCAGGAGCACGGCGCGCTCTGGATCTCGGGCGACACCGTGCTGTACGACGGCGTGCGCCAGGTGGCAGACCGCCTCGACGTCGCCACCGCGATCGTGCACCTTGGCGGCGTGCGCTTTCCGGTGTCGGGACCGCTGCGCTACACGATGACCGCGCGCGAGGCGGTCGAGCTATGCGGCCTGATCCGGCCGCGTAAGGTCATCCCGATCCACTACGAGGGCTGGAAGCACTTCCGCGAGGGTCGGGACGCCATCGAGCGCGAGTTCGCGAGTGCGCCTGAGGGCTTCCGGGACAGCGTCACGTGGCTGCCCATCGGCGTGCCCATCGAGCTCCCTGCGTGACCGCGAGGCTCAGCCCGGCGCGCGCGGCGTGAACGCGACCTGCTCGTCCTCGCCGGGCTGGACGATCAGCGCGGTACCGGCGGGCACCTCCTGCCAGACGCCCGGCAGGTCTCCGAGAGGCTCGGACACGATCGCGCGCGCCTCGTCGCCAAGCTCGCGGAAGCGCTCGTTGTCGGGATAGAGCGCTCGCACCGCGCTCGCGTCCGCGGACACGAACAGCGAGTTGACCACCGGCCCGCTCGCGTAGCGCGCCGCGTACACGCGCTCGCCGTCGCTCAGCCCGACGGTCATCTGCAGCGGCTCGGCCACGCCGTTGCGCCGGCCGACGTCCTCGACGAAGCCGGCCATGCGCTCCAGCGCCGTCAGGGGCTCCTCGTCGAGCCCGAACGTCAGCGCGAGGTAAAACATCAGCTCCGAGTCGGTCGTTCCCTCGATCCCGCTGAAGACGCCCGGGTCAACCGCGAGCAGCAGCTCGCGGCGAAGACGCTTGTAGTCGTCGATGAACCCGTTGTGGACGAACAGCCAGCGGCCGTGCCGGAACGGATGGCAGTTGGTCTGCTCGATGGGAGTGCCGGTGGCCGCGCGGATGTGGCCCAGGAACAGCCGCGACTGGATCTGGCCCGCCAGGTCGCGGAGGTTGCGATCCCCCCAAGCCGGCGCGATGCTGCGGTACAGCCCCGGCTCAGGGCGGTCGCCGTACCAGCCGAGGCCGAAGCCGTCGGCGTTGGGATACCCGCCCGCCAGCCGGTCGCGGCGACTCTGCTCGACCAGGGAGTTCTCCGTGTCGTAGAGGAGCGCATCGGGCCGGATCGCGTTCCCGTAGTAGGCGAGCCACCGGCACATGCGGTCACCTTACCCCGCCATCACCCCACGATCGGGCGCACCTCGATCGCACCGCCCATGCGGGCGGTCGGGATGCGCGCGGCCAGCTCGACGGCGGCCGCGGCGTCGTCCGTCTCGAAGATGAGGTAGCCGGCCAGCGCTTCCTTGGTCTCGGCGAACGGGCCGTCGGTGGTCACCGCCTTGCCGCCCTTCACCCGCACGGTCGTCGCCTTCTCGGCTCCGTCGAGCCGGAGACCCGGGCTGACGCCGGGGGTCTCGTTGATCGCCTTGTAGTCGGCGTAGACCTGCTTCTGCTCGTCCTCCGAAAGCCGGCCCCACTCCTCCTGCGACTGCGGCGTCGCGGCATCGACCTGATGGATCAGCAGCATGAACTTCATCGCGTCCTCCTGTTTCGGGGTGGTCGCCCCTACGACGAACGGGAAGCGACGGGATCGACAAAACACGTCCGGGGCTGAGACAGGATCATCGCGTGACGCCTGACAACGCCGACGTCCGCGTCATGTCGATCCTCGACGCCGAGTTCAGGCTCCCCTCCGGGGACTCGAGGGCTGGCCGGCGTGCTCCGGGTCTGTTAGCGTCGCGCCGCCATCAAACTCAGGGGGAGACACATGAGACGGTTGCCGTTCTTCGCGATGCTGGCGGTGCTCTCCCTGACGTTCTCGTCGTGCGCCTATCTCAAGGCGGCCAACGATGCCCGGACGGCGGGCGAACCCGTGCCGTGGTGGTGCACGTCCACCGAGGACATCCCGGTGACCGACGGCCCGGCGGTGGGCAACGTCGACTGGTACGAGAACATCGACAAGGCCCCGTTGGCCTGGGACGACTGCCTGACGATGTCGGTCCAGTTCGACGTGGCCAAGGAGTACGCGGAGCAGTGGCCCACCAGGGGCACGGCCGAGGCCAACGGTTTCCGGGAGGTCACCCAGTACATCCCCGGCATGGGCACCCACCATGTGCGCGGAGGCATCACCCCCGCGATGCTCAACAGCCCGTCCTTCGACCGGCAGAACCCGATCCTCGACAACCAGGGACTCGACAACAAGTTCGAGCCCACCAAGCCCGACGTCCTCCAGTTCGACGGGAGCGGAGCGTCGGCCAGGCTTGTGGGCTTCGACTACTACGTGCGCACGAACACCGGCCAGCCGCCCGCGGGCTTCTCCGGCAACCTCGACTGGTGGCATCACCACCCGTGGATCTGCCATCGCAAGTCCGACGCGGCGATGATCGCGTTCAACACCAGTGACGCCAACTGCGCGTCGATGAACGGCGTGAACGTGAACCTCTCGAACTACTACATGCTCCACGTCTGGGTGCTCGACGACATGAAGTTCATCCCCGACGTGTTCGCCGGCCAGATTCCCTGCATCACGGGGGGCAGCGCCATCCGCGATAATCCGGACCACCCGTGCCACACCTCGAGGACGAGCGGAGCGGCTGCAGCGCTCACCACTCGCTCGGCCGGAAGCCACAGCATGGTCTGCCGCCTGGAGGAAGGCGTCGCGAGCTAGCGGCTTGCCTCAGTCGTAGTTCCGGATCATCCGAACGTTGAGCACGAGCATCACGATGCCCAGTGCGAGGACCACGCCGAAACCGGGCAGGATCGCTCCCCAGTCGAGGTCGTCGAGGATCAGCGACCTGAGCGCCTCCATCAGATATGTGACGGGGTTGAGGGTCGCGGCCACCTCCATCGGGTCCGTCAGCAGCTCGCGCGGCACGAGGTTCGGCGTGAGGAACAGCAGCGGGAAGAAGATCAGCCCGCCCGAGTTGGTGGCCGCCGCGCTGCGGGTCTTCAGAGCGATGAGCTGCATGAAGCCGGCGTAGACGACGCCCCACAGCGCGCTGAGCGCCACGAGGAGCACGAACCCGAGGACCCCGCTCGCGATGGTGATCCCGAACGGGAGCGCGATCAGCACGATCACCGTCGACAGGACGATGCCCTTGGCGCCTTCGGAGACGAGCCGGCCGAGCACGATCGAGTAGCGCGGAACCGGTATCGCGCGCAGCTTGTCGAAGTAGCCGCCCTCGATCTCCTCGACCAGGAACAGAGCAGCCATGCCGAACGACGCCGCCAGGAGGAGCGTGATCGGCAGCTGGAACGCGGCGTACCCCTGGCCTTTGAGGAACTCGGTGTTCTCCGACGGGAAGATGTCGGCGGCCTGGCCGGTGTTCACCACCAGGAAGAAGATCGGGATGAACATCGTCATGAACAGCGCGTCCGGCTGCCGCAGCGCTTCGCGCAGCCCGCGCTTGCCCAGTGCGATCGTGGCGCTCATGAGCTCACCTCCTGGACCTCGCCGGCCGCGCGCTCCCGGGTCCGTCCCGTCGCGTCGAGGAAGACGTCATCGAGCGTCGGCTTGTCGCCGCCGCCGGTGCGCTCCCAGAGGTCGGCCTTGAGCTCCTCGGGGGTTCCCTGCCGCACGATGCGGCCCCTGTCGATGATCGCGATGCGGTCGCAGAGCTGGTCGGCCTCCTCGAGGTACTGGGTGGTGAGGAACACGGTCGTCCCGTGCCCGTTGATCCGGCGCAGCTCGTCCCAGATGGCCAGCCGGCTTGCCGGATCGAGGCCGGTGGTCGGCTCGTCCAGGAACAGCACCTCGGGCTCGTGGACCAGCGCCGCGGCGAGGTCCAGACGGCGCTCCATGCCGCCGGAGTAGCCCTTGATCACCCGGTCGGCGGCGTCCTCCAGCTCCACGAGCGCGAGTAGCTCCTGCGCGCGTTCGGCCGCGCGGGCGCCAAGGCCGAACAGCCGGCCGTGCAGAACCAACAGCTCGCGGCCGGTCTGGCGTGGGTCGAGCCCCGCCTCCTGAAGCGCCACGCCGATCCGGCGACGCGCCTCGTCCGGGTCGCGGGCCACGTCGATGCCCATCACCTCGGCGCGCCCCGAGGTGATCGTCAGCAGCGTCGTGAGCATCCGCACCGTCGTCGACTTGCCGGCGCCGTTGGGGCCGAGGAAGCCGAAGATCTCTCCGGCGCTGACCTCCAGGTCGACGCCGCATACGGCCTCGACGTCACCCTCGCGGCCCGTGAAGTGCTTGACCAGGCCCTCGGCCAGCACGGCGGGTCCTCCGTTGTCGTGCATCGCACCTCCGGTCGGTGGGTGTGTGGCGCGTACTTAGACCGGGCGAGCGCCCGGAACTCATCGCGCGCGGATACGTCTGGGCGGTTACGCCGCGAGGCCCTTGTTGTCGGGGACGAACTTGCTGGCGGTGAAGGTGGCGCCCTGCGGATCCCTGATAATCGTCATACGTACCCAGGGCGCGTCGAACGGCGGCACGACGACGCTCCCGCCCAGCTCGGAGGCTCGTGCGGCGGCCGAGTCGGCGTCGTCGACGGCGAACGTCACTCCCCAGTGCGCCGGGGTATCGGGCTGGTCCTCGGCGATCTGGTTGACGCTCGCGACCACATCCTCGAAGCGCTCCGGGGCGCCCATGTCGGCCATCCCCTTGCGCATCCCGGGGTTGCGCTGCTCGAGGAAGTCGCCGTACCCGGGCAGAGCCCAGAAAGAGCCGTGGATGATCTCCCAGCCGAACACGGCGCCGTAGAACGCCTGCGCGCCGTCGAGGTCGCGGGTGTTGAGGTTGTTGAAGTTGAGCGAGCCGGGCTCGTTGACGACCGTGGCGCCCGGGCGCTCCTTCGCCTGCCAGACGCAGACCGCGGCGCCGGCCGGGTCGGCGAAGATCGCCATGCGGCCCGAGTCCCCGACGTCCTCCGGCTCCATGAGAACCGTGCCGCCGGCGGCCCGGACCCGGCCGGCGGTCTCGTCCGCGTCCTCGACCCGCACATAGGTGTTCCACACCGCGCTCTCCGGTCCGCCGTCGGGCTGAGAGCTCACGGCGGCCACGTCGCCGCCGCGAAGGCGCGCGAAGTAGTAGTTGCCTGCCGCCTCCGGCGGCATCAGGTCCTCGAACTCCCACCCGAACAGGCCGCCGTAGAAGGCCGTGGCGGCCTCGGGGTCCGGCTGCGTCGTGTCGATCCAGCACGGGACACCGGGGATGTAGCGGTCCTGCTCGCTCATAGCGCTCCCTTCGTCGTTCATGACCTTGGGGCGCACCCTAAAATTCATTTAGGTCAGGATGTGTCCTCAATTTCAGGGATCCTGGGATTTACAGATGCGCCAGACCTCCGGCCGGCTCCTCGATCTCCTGTCCCTGCTGCAGGCCCGCCGCGACTGGCCCGGCGCGGAGCTGTCGGAGCGGCTCGAGGTCTCGGGACGCACGATCCGCCGCGACATCGGCCGGCTGCGCTCGCTCGGGTATCCGGTGGAGTCCCTCACCGGACCGGCCGGCGGCTACCGGCTCCGCGCGGGCACGGCGATGCCGCCGCTCCTGCTCGACGAGGAGGAGGCGATCGCCATCGCGGTCGGGCTGCGCACCGCGGCGCGGTCCTCGGTGGCCGGCATCGAGGAGACGTCCATCCGCGCGCTGGTCAAGCTCGAGCAGGTGCTGCCGGCGCACCTGCGCCGCCGCGTGGCCGCCATCGGGTCCGCGACGATCGCCGGACCGGTCACGGGGCCGACCGTCGACCCGCAGGATCTGACCACGATCGCGGCGGCCTGCCGCGACTCCGAATGCCTGCGGTTCCACTACCGCAGCCGCGACGGCACCGCCACGCGGCGCGAGGTCGAGCCGCACTCGCTGGTGAACCTGGGCCGGCGCTGGTACCTGGTCGCCTGGGACCGCCGCCGTGAGGATTGGCGCACGTTTCGGATGGACCGGATCAGCGGCCCCGGCCCGGCCGGAAGGACGTCAACGGCGCGCTCGCTGCCGGCCAAGGACGCGGCCGCCTACGTCGAGCAGAGCCTGGCCGGCGCATGGAGCCGCTATGAGGCTCGGGTGACCGTCCACGCCTCGGCGGACGAGATCGCGAAGCGGCTCCCGTATGTGGCGGGGGCGCTCGAGCCGATCGACGCGCACAGCTGCGAGTACCGGGCCTCCGACGACGACCTCGAATGGCTGGCGATCCGCATCGCGATGCTCGGCGTCGACGTGGACGTGCACGAGCCCCCGGAGCTCATCCCGCGGCTGAACGCGCTGGCCGGGCGGCTGCGCCGGGCTACGGGGGATCGGGGCTGACCGAGCCCAGCGAGATTCCGGGGTCCGCTGCTCGGTCGAGCTCCTCGAGATGCTCCAGAGCGAGATCCCAGCTGGCGAAGGCCAGGAACTCGACGATCTTGAGGTCCCGGAAGCGCACCAGGTGGCCGGCCTCGACCCCCTTCACCTCGACCTGGCTCTGGCGTCCACGCCCGGTGAGCCAGATCTGCGCGACCACCTCCTCGCCGCGCACCATCGTCTGACCGATGTCGATCTGCAACGACTCCCACGGCTCGGTGGCCGCGTGCCAGAACTGCCGGATCTCCTCGTGGCCGACGTAGCGGTCCCGCATCCCCGGGAACACGCCGCTCGTCTTGTAACAGCCGCCCGCATCGAAGTACACGGGTATGCACTCGAGGCGGCCCTCCACGAAGGCGTCGTAGATGTCGAACAGGCGCGCCAGCTCCGGGGAGCTCATCGCATGCCTTGCTTCAGATCAGCCCCATCGCCCGCAGCCACGCCTCGGTGCGCCGCATGCCGTCGTCGAGGTCCACGCGCGGCGCCCAGTCCAGCATCCGGTAGGCGGTCGAGATGCCGTAGGTGCCCTTCCGTTCCGCGAGGTAGCGGACGCCGTCGGCGGTCAGCTCGTTGGGCACGCCGCGCACCCGGGCGATCCGGTCGTACGTCGCCGCCAGGCCGAGCGCGACGGCGGTCGGGACGGCGGGCACCCTCGTGCCGATCATCGCGCCGAAACGGCCGAAGTAGTCGCGGGTCTCGACCCCCACGCCACCGCTCAGCGTCACCACCCGGCCGGCCGCGGCGGGCGCGGTGGCCGCCCGTACGATCCCGTCGACCACGTCGTCCACGTAGATCGGACTGTGGATCCCGTGGCCACGGGCGGGCAGGACGGCGCGGCCCCTGCGCAGCAGCTCGAGCGGCAGGAGCGTCCATGGCCGCGACCCCGGGCCGTAGGTGTCGCTCGGCCGTACCACCGCAACCTCCTGCTGATTGCTGGCGTGCGCCATCAGCGCTGCGTGCTCGGCGGCGATCTTCGTATCCACGTATGCCATGCCCGTGTGCCGCACCGGGTAGGTCTCGTCCACGCCGTCGGGGAAGTTGAGGCCGAAGACGACCGCGGAGGAGATGTGCACGAACCGGCCGACGCCGTTGTCGCGCGCCGCCTCCAGCGCCATGTGGGTGCCGTTCACGTTCACATCCCAGAAGCGCGATGTGTCGGACGGCATCCCGACCAGCGCCGCGCTGTGGATCATCACGTCGCAGCCGGCAGCGGCGCGCTGCCATTCGCCGGGCCATCTGATGTCGCCCGCGACCACGCCGAGCGCTTCGTCTGCGACGAGGTCCACGCCGACGACCTCCACGCCGTCGTGGCGCAGCCGGTCGGCGAGCGAGCGTCCGATGAAACCGGCCGCTCCCGTGATCAGCACTCGGTTCACGGGGCGATCTTATGCGTTATGTCTACTTGGCAACGACCTAGTGGAGCTAGTCGGACTCGAACCGACGACCTCCTGGGTGCGATCCAGGCGCTCTTCCAGCTGAGCTATAGCCCCGCTCTGCACCGGCTCGCGCCGGTACGGCGAAGGATAGCCGTGGGGATCGAGCCGACACGCGTCGATAGGCTTCCGCGCGATGGGCATTCTCGACGATGCCATCCGCGAGCACCTGGAGCTGAAGCGCAAGCACGGTGCGGCCGAGGAGGAGCTTCGCCAGCAAGAGGTCGAGGCCCTCGGCGCACCTGTCGACGCTCAATCCGAGGACGCTGCGGACCTGGCGGACGGCAACGGCGGGCAGGCGGCCCCGGAAGAGGCACTCGAGGCCGAGGCGCCGCCTGAGCCTGAGCTCGAGGAGGCGGAGCTCCTGGAGCCGGAACCGCCGGAGCCCGAGCCCGTCGAGCCTCAGCCCACCGAGCCCTTCGAGGTGGAGGCGGCCGAGCCGGACTTGCACGAGCTCGATCCCGACGAGCCCGAGGCGACCTTCCCGGCCGGGGAGGACGAGGAGCCGCCGCAGGGCGGCGACACGCCGGCCCGCGGCTTCGCGCCCGTGGAGGAGGAGCCGCACGAGGACGATGCTCCCGCCGAGGGCGACCTGCTCGAGGACACGCCGGACTTCCTCCAGGAGACGCCGGAGCACGACCGGCTGTGGTTCGAGCAGAAGCCGCCGCGCGACTTCGACTTCGACTAGATCATCCGTCCAGCGGACGGGCGCGAGAGAAGTTGCGGCGGGGGTCGCCCGCCCCGGCGACCCCCGCGCTAATGCAACTCAGCGGCGTCCCGTGCCGCTTTGTTCGACGGAACCCTCCATGCCGTCGTGAATCACTTGTCGGCCGTGCCTGCCGAAAACTGAAATCTTGTTCCCAGGCCTAAACGCGCGTCCAAAGTCAGGAGATATACCCGCGGAGGGTGGCCGCTTCCACCACGCGTTCGATGCCCAGCTCGTAGGCCGCCTCGCGAAGGGGGGTCCCGGTCTCGTGAGAGCGGGCGGACACCTCGCGGAACGCCTTCCGCATGATCCGGCCAAGCCGGTCGTTCACCTCGCGCTCGTCCCAGCGGAAGTGCTGGAGGTTCTGCACCCACTCGAAGTACGAGACCACCACCCCGCCCGCGTTGGCCATCACGTCGGGGACCACGTAGACGCCCTTCTCGCGGAGTATCTCGTCGGCCGCCGGGGTGGTCGGGCTGTTCGCGCCCTCGACGATCATCCGGCAGCGCATCCGGGCGGCGTTGTCCCGGTGGATCATGCCGCCGAGCGCAGCCGGTATGAACACGTCGCACTCCACGGCCACGAGGTCCTCGGGGTCCATCGGCTCGGCGCCGGGGAGTTCCACGAGCGGCCCCCCGCCGGCCAGGTGAGCCGCCAGCGCCTCGGCGTCGATGCCGGCCTCGCTCCGGATCGCCCCGGACGCGTCCGAGACGGCCACCATCCGCGCGCCCAGCTGCTGCATCAGGCGCGCCGCCCACGAGCCCACGTTGCCGCAGCCCTGTACGGCGAAGGTGGTCTCGGAGGGGATCAGGTCCAGGCGCGGCGCGGCTTCGCGGAACATGAAGACCACCCCGCGGCCGGTGGCCGCCTCACGGCCGTAGGAGCCCTCGAGCGCGATCGGCTTGCCGGTCACGCATGCGGGCGTGTGCCCGTGCAGCTTCCCGTACTCGTCCATGAGCCAGGCCATCACCTGCGCGTCGGTGCCCACGTCGGGCGCCGGGATGTCGCGCGTGGGCCCGAGCACCTTCTCGATCTTGGAGAGGAAGGAGCGCGACACCGCCTGTAGCTCGCTCTTCTCGAGCTTGCCCGTATCGACGTTGATGCCGCCCTTGGCCCCGCCGAAGGGAATCCCGACGATCGCGGTCTTCCAGGTCATGAGCTCGGCGAGCGCGCGCACCTCGTCGAGATCGACCTCGGGGTGGAAGCGGATGCCGCCCTTATACGGGCCGCGTGCCCCGTTGTGCTGGACGCGGAACCCGGAGAACACGTGGATCTGCCCGTCGCTCAGCTTGACCGGCACCTGGACCTGCACCTCGCGGTACGACGAGCGCAGCACGGCCGCGATGTCGTCGCGCAGTCCGAGGCGCTCCGCCGCCCGGCCGAACCAGTGCTCGACGGTCTCGTAGCTCGAGACCTCCGCTCCTCGCGGCGGTGTCCGCGCTTCCATTGGGACCATGCTCTCATCGTCCGCCGTTCAAGGGGCGGTAGAGTCGCCGCCGGTCGAGCAGAGGAGGCTGGAGAGATGTCCTTCGATACCACGCAGTTCCGGCAGGGACAGCGAAAGATGTGGTCGTCCGGTGACTGGCCGAGCATCGCCAGGACCATCCAGCCGGTGGCCGACCAGCTGGTCGAGCGCATGGACGTGAGTGCCGGTCAGGACGTGCTCGACGTGGGCGCCGGCGACGGCAACGTCTCCATCCGGGCCGCCGAGCGCGGCGCTCGGGTCACGGCGTCCGACATCACGCCGGAGCTGTTCGAGTCGGGCCGGCAGCGGGCCGCCGACGCGGGCGTCGAGATCGAGTGGGTCGAGGGCGACGCGGCGGATCTGCCGTTCGCCGACGAGTCCTTCGACGTCGTCATGTCCACGTTCGGCTGCATCTTCGCGCCCCGTCACCAGGACGCGGCCGACGAGATGGTGCGCGTGACCAGGCCGGGTGGCGCCGTCGGTGTGTGCGCCTGGACCCCCGAGGGCCTCAACGGCCAGATGCTGAAGCTGATGGGCTCCGCGCTCCCAACCCCGCCGCCCGACGTCCAGCCATCGATCCTCTGGGGAACCGAGGAGCACGTGCGCGAGCTGTTCGCCGGCAAGGGGGTCGAGCTCGAGTTAGAGCGGGTCATGGCCACCTGGGAGTTCTCGTCGGCCGATGCCTGGGTCACTCAGCTGGAGCACAACCTCGGCCCGACGATCCTGGCCAAGTCGATCCTGGAGCCGGCCGGCGAGTGGGAGGCGATGCGCGCCCGTAGCGTGGAGCTCTTCGAGAGCTTCGACACGCCGGGCGAGGGCTGGCGGCCCGAGGCGGAGTACCTGCGGATCGTGGCGCGCCGGACCGGCTGAGCCGCAGCCCAATCCCGGGCTACTATCTGCCAGAGGGGCCATAGCTCAGTTGGGAGAGCGCGTCGCTTGCACCGACGAGGTCGCCGGTTCGAGCCCGGCTGGCTCCATTTGAGTGTGTTGTAGGGTCCCAATGTGGCCACGGAGGATCCCTGGGACGGGGTGGCAGGGCCCCCTTCGGTAACGCGTCCGATCCGCGCTGCCGAGGTCGTCGGTGTCCTATCGCTGGCGACCGATCTCGGCACCGGGCAGCCGCTCGAGCACGCGCTGCGAACGGCCGTGCTGGCGGTCCGGCTGGGCGAACTGGCCGGCGCCTCGGCCCAGGAGCTCGTCGACACCTACTACCTCGCGCTCCTCCACGCCTCCGGCTGCACGTCGAACGGGCACGAGGCGGCGGCGCTCTTCGGCGACGACATCGCCCACAGGGCCGCGTTCTTCCTGGTCGACACGGCCAACCCGGCCGAGGTGCTCGCGTTCTACCGGGCTTACGTCGGGACCGGCCGCCCGCCGGAGGTGCGCGCCGCGATGGTCGAGGCGGTGCTCGCCGACGGCGGCGTGAGGGCACGCGAGGGCTTCGCGCAGATGTGCGAGGTGGCGCAGCGATTCGCGGGGTGGCTCGAGCTCGGCGAGGGCATCCAGGCAGCGCTCGAGTACGTCTTCGCTCGCTGGGACGGGCTCGGTTTCCCAGACGTGCGCGGCGACGAGATCCCGTTGCCGATGCGCCTGCTGCACGTGGCCAGGGACGTGTCCCTGTTCCTCTCCGCGTCGGGCGCGGGCGAGGCGATGTCCGTCATCGAGCGCCGGTCGGGTGCGGCGTACGAGCCGCGGCTCGCCGACCTGGTCACGCGCAACTTCGGCGACCTGCTCGCCGAGCTGGACGAGGCACGGATGTGGCAACAGGCGCTCGACGTCGAGCCGTTTCCGCAGATCTGGATGACGGGCGAGCGGGTCGATGCCGCCTTCATGGCCATCGCCACCCTCACCGGTCTCAAGTCGCCGTGGCTGCGCGAGCACCCGACGGGCGTGGCCGAGCTCGCCGAGGCCGCCGCCTGGCGGACGGGCCTGCCGTCGGCTTCCGTGACTCTCCTGCGGCGCGCCGCGCTGGCGCACGATCTCGGTCGCGTGGGTGTATCGAATGCGATCTGGGAGAAACCGGGGCCGCTCGGATTCGGGGAGTGGGAGCGGGTGCGGCTCCATCCTCACTTCACCGAGCGCGCCTTCGCCCAGTCACCGGACCTCACTCCGATCGGAAAACTGGCCGGGTCGAACCACGAACGCCTCGACGGCTCCGGCTATCACCGCGGCACGCGCGGCCCGGCGCTCGACCAGGGGGCCCGTATGCTCGCGGCCGCCGACTGCTATACGGCCATGCGCGAGTCGCGGCCGTACAGGCCGGCTCTCGACGTGCCGGCCGCGGAGGCGGAGCTGATGCGCGAGGCCGAGGAAGGGCGCCTCGACCAGGACGCCGTGGACGCGGTGCTCGCGGCTGCCGGTCACCGCGTGAAGCAGCGCCCGCGCGTGCTGCCCGCCGGGCTGACCGAGCGCGAGCTGGAGGTGCTCCTCGTGCTCGTTGGCGGTCAGTCGAACCAGGGGATCGCCGCGCAGCTCGGCATCTCGCCGAAGACCGTCGGGCACCACGTCCAGCACGTCTACCAGAAGGCCGGCGTCCGCAGCCGGGCCGCGGCGACGGTCTGGGCCTACGAGAACGACCTCGTCAGCGTCGCATAGGGCGTTCGCCCGATTCGCGGCGGACGGCCGGGCCGTACGGTCGTCTCATCACCGGCTTCGACCGCGGCGCCGGACGGCTGAAGGGGGCATTGCTGTGATCCTGGCAACGACACAGGTCGAGGACTACGACCGCTTCCTGGAGATCTTCTCCACCAAGGGCGCCGAGAAGCGCAAGGAGCACGGGTCCAAGGGCGCGACCGTCTTTCGCGATCCCAACGAGGAGAACCGGGTGTGGGTGCTGTTCGACTGGGACGCCGAGGGCTGGCAGAGCTTCGTGTCCGATCCCGAGGTCCCGCCGATCCTGCAGGAAGCCGGGCACAAGGGTAAGCCGCAGGCCGCGGGCCTCGGCGGCCAGTACGACTCCTAGGGGATTGGCATGGAATCAGCCGGTCCAATCAAGGTCGGGGTGATCACCGACCAGACGGGTCCGCTCTCGTTCATGGGCATCGCGAACGCGAACGTGGCCAAGATGGTGATCGCCGACATCAATGCCGGGGGTGGCCTTCTGGGGCGGCCGCTGGAGCTGCGCCTCGAGGACAGTGAGACCACGGACAGCGCGGCGGAGGCCGCGGCGAAGAAGCTCGTCCAGGAGGACCAGGTCGATGTGGTCCTCGGCGGGATCTACAGCTCCACGCGCCAGGCCATCAAGGGCCCTGTCGTGGTTGAGGGCAAGCAGCTCTACATCTACCCGGAGCAGTACGAGGGGCAGGAGCATGACCCGCTCATCTTCTGCACCGGCCCGGTGCCGGCGCAGCAGGTGGACCCGCTCATCCCCTGGCTGATGGAGAAGACGGGTGCGAAGAAGTTCGCACTGCCGTCAGCCGACTACATCTGGCCGCAGGTGCTCAACGACAGCGTCCGCCAGGTGGTCGCGGCGGGCGGCGGCGAGATCGTCGAAGAGGACTACTACCCGCTCGACCACATGGACTATGAGGAGACCATCGGCAAGATCATGTCCAGCGGGGCCGAGGTGGTCTTCAACACGATCGTGCCGCCCGGGCTCACGCCGTTCCTCGAAGGGCTGTACGAGGCCGGCTTCACGCAGCGTGGCGGGCAGATCGTCTGCACGTACTTCGACGAGAACTTCCTGAACCTCGTCCCGGCCGAGCAGGTGGAGGGTCTGTACAGCTGCCTCGACTACTACGAGGACGCGAGCGATCCGTTCAGCAGGGAGCTGCTCGGCCGCTACGGCAAGCTCTACCCGGGCAGTGCCAAGTTCACCGCCGGCAGTGCATGCTCGGGCATGTACCGGGGCCTGAAGCTCTGGGAGGCGGCCGTGAACGAGGCGGGCACGCTGGAGCAGGAAGCCGTGATCAGCGCGCTGGACCACGCGAAGATCGGCGAGGGCCCGGGCGGTCCGGCCGAAATGGTGCCCGGTGAGCACCACGTGCGGATGAACATGTACATCGCCCAGGCCAAGGCCGGCCATTTCAAGGTCGTCGAGGACCTGGGTGTCGTCGATCCGAAGGAGGCCTGGCAGTAGGCCCGGCTACTCCGGCGGTCCTACGGCCTCGAGGGCTTCCTCCTTGTTCCGGAAGGCCTGCTCTCGTATGACCCGGTCACCCTTGAAGGTGAACACGAAGGCGAACGGCTCGTCCACGGCGATCTCGCTGGCGGGACCGGACCCCACCGCCTGAGCCACAGCCAGGATCTTGTCCCCGGCATCGATCAGCTCCACGGGGACCACGTCGTAGCCGGACAGGGTCTTCTGGTTCTCCTCGTAGATGACCCGTATGGCCTCGTTGCCGTGGTGGGTCCCGAGCAGGAGCGTCTCGAAGACCGCGTCCGGGTCGTACAGCTCGACCAGGAAGTCGAGGTCGCCCCGGTTGTGCGCGTCGAACCCAGCCCTGATCCTCTCCACGTTCTTCTGCGACATCGCCGGGCGAGTATCCCCGATCTGCCACTTACCTGCGGGCGAAGCCCGCGTCCAGCAGCTTCGCGGCGTGGCGCAGCGGGTTGGGCGAGTGCAGCAGCACCACGGCGAGCGTTCGGCCGCCACGCCGGGCCACTCCCACGAAGCACAGCCCAGCCTCGTCGGTGTAGCCGGTCTTGAGCCCGATCGCGCCCGGGTAGCCCGCCCGTATCAGCGGGTTGTGCCCGCTCAGGTACAGCCGGCCGCCCTTGATCGGGAACCGGAACGCCGCCTGGCGCCGGCGCACGATGCGCCGGATCCGGGCGCGCTTCATCGCGAGCCGCGTGAGCACCGCGAGGTCGCGGGCGCACGAGCGGTTGCCGGCCTCGAGACCGTGCGACGACGCATACCGGGTGCACGTGAGCCCGAGCTCATCGGCGCGCTCGTTCATGAGCTTCACGAAGCGCCGCTCGGTGCCGGAGACGTGATCGGCAAGCGCGATGGCCGCATCGTTGCCCGACACCATCAGCAGGCCGTTCATCAGCGTCTCGAGGCGCACGCGCCTCCCGCGCGGGAGCATCCCGACTCCCGAGCCCTGGTAGCGCAGCGCGGCGGGAGTGATCCGCACGGGCTGGCGCGGGCCGGCGCGCTCGGTCACGAGCAGCGCGGTCATGATCTTCGTGAGGCTCGCCATCGGCAGCACCCTCACCGGTCGCCTGCGCCAGAGCACGGCGCCGCTGCGAACGTCGAAGAGGAGCCCGGCTCGCGGCGGCTTGCGCAACTTCACCTGGATCGAGTCGGCGCCGGTGAGCGGCACGTCGGGCACCGGCTCGGCGGGCACGAGCGGATCCGGCTCGCGCTTGACCGACCTGTGGCCCACAGGCGGCGCTCCCGCGGCTATCGGCACGGCCTGGCCGCGCCCGGGCCCGTCGTCGCGGTCCAGGTCCAGGTCGGACTGGAGCACGGCTCCAACGGCGAGCGCGGCGGCCGCGATCACCAGCAGCGCCACGATCCGGCCGCGGCGCCGGCGCCGGCGAGCGCCGGCGGAGAGCACACCTCGAGGGGGGACCGGCGGCGGTCCCGGGCTAGTCATCCGGAGGCGCGGAGGTGAGCGCCCCCACCACGCCGATGCCGAGCAGCGCGAGGATGATCAGCGACAGCACCACGAGCACGTCCACGCCCTGATTGATTGCCACGTCGATCGTGAGCACGGCGAGGAGTCCGATCAGAGCCAGGCTGGCCGCGAGGGTGAGTGAGCGCGCCATCAGTACACGGGTATACGTTGATGCGCGTCATAGTCGTCCCGCGCCCGGTCGGCAAACACCCTGATCAGGAGCAGGCCGAACACGAAGCCGCCGATGTGCGCGAAGTAGGCCACGCCGCCTCCTCCGACCACCGGCTCGTTGAAGGCGGGAAGCAGCTGGAGCAGGAACCAGAGGCCGAGCACGAGCAGCGCGGGCAGCTGCACCACCGTGACGAAGATGATGATGAAGACCACGGTCAGCACCCGCGCGCGCGGGTAGAGGATCGCGTAGCCGCCGAGCACCGCGGCTATCGCCCCGCTCGCCCCGACCGTCGGCACCGTCGAGCTCGGGTCGATGAGCACGTGCGCGGCCAGTGCCGCGATCCCGCCGAGCAGGTAGAACGCCACGAAGCGCGGCCTGCCCATCGAGT
This sequence comes from uncultured Thermoleophilaceae bacterium, assembly GCA_963764665.1. Lineage (GTDB taxonomy): Bacteria > Actinomycetota > Thermoleophilia > Solirubrobacterales > Thermoleophilaceae > JACVRW01. Next base: position 182,552 of record CAVXTL010000021.1, read on the forward strand.
CCTCGATGTTGTTGCCGAAGATCCACAGGAACAGCATGTTCCCGCCGAGGTGGAGCAGGCTGCCGTGCATGAACATCGAGGTGAACACGGTCACGTACCAGGGCGCCTGATCGGGAGCCTCGCCCGACACGTCGGCCTGGCCCTCACAGACCACCTGATCGTTCGCGGTCAGGCCGCAGTCGCTGCCCGGATGGGTGATCTCGTAGGGGATGGCGCCGTACTCGAGCACCTTCTCGTCCCCGCTCTGGCCGAGGTCCCAGGCGCCGCCCTCGAACCCGAAGTACATGACCGTGCAGGCCACGATGATCAGGACCGTCAGGATCGGGAAGCGCTCGGTGGGGATGTCGTCCTTGATCGGGAACATCGCTCAGCGCACGTCCAGGAACTCGAGCGCCCGCGAGAAGTGGAAGCCCGGCTCCGGGCCGCCCTGGACGGCGTACACGCGGTCGCCGAGCGCGGCGCCGCCCAGGCCGTGACGCGGTGTGAGCATGTCCGGCAGCCGCCGCCAGCGCCGCTTGCGGATGTCGAACAGCTCGACCGGGGCGATGGTCGTGCCGCCCGGCTCCAGGTTCTCGCCGCCGAACACCACGATCCGGCCACGCGACACGAGGGCCGAGGCGATGCCCCCGCGCGCGACGCGCAGGTTGGGCAGCCGCTCCCAGCGCCGCTCGCGCGGCGAGTAGCGCTCCGCCACCGCGAGGTTCGAGCCGTCCCTGCCTGCCAGCACGTAGAAGCGGCCCTTGGCGGCCACGCCGGTCGTGTGGTTGCGGGCCGGGCCGGGGAAGCTCGGGCCGCGGCGCCAGCGGCGGCTGCGGAAGTCGAACACCTCGAGGGACCGGAGCGACCGGGACGAGTCGGCGCCGCCGGCCACGTACAGGCGGTGACCCACCACCGCCGCGGCGTGCGCGGCCCGGGCGGTCGGGGAGGAGCGCAGCCGCCGCCAGCGGTTGCGTCCCGGGTGGTACTCGAGCAGGGCCGCGGTGGGCTCGGAGAGCCCGCGTCCGGCGTAGCCGCCGTGCACGTAGAGCCGGCCGCGATGCACGGTCGCCGTCGAGTGATTCACGCCGAGCGGCATGGACCGGACGCGCGCCCAGCGGTTCCGGCCTATGTCGTAGCGCTCCACGGCCGTCGAGCCGTCCACGCTTCCGGGCTCGAAGCCGCCGATCACGTAGATCGAGCGGCCGATCCGGGCGGCCGCCACCTCGGTGCGCTCTAGCGGCGCCGGCCTCAGCGCGCGCCAGCGGTCGGTGCTCGAGTCCTGGCCGCCCACGCCCGCCGCCACCACCACGCCCGCGCAACCGAGCGCGGCAGCCGAGCCGGCGAGGAGCCCGCGGCCCAGCACTCTCAGCGGGCAGCCGCTCGCTCGAGCGTCTGCTCGGCGTGGTAGCTCGAGCGCACGAGCGGACCGGCGGCCACGGAGTCGAAGCCCATCGCGTAGGCCTCGCGCTCGAGCTCGGCGAACTCGTCGGGATGCCAGTAGCGAACCACCGGGAGGTGGTCGCGGGTCGGGCGCAGGTACTGCCCGACCGTGAGCACCTGCACGTGGTGCTCGCGGAGCGTCGCGAACGTCTCGAGCAGCTCCTCCTTGGTCTCCCCGAGGCCGGTCATGAGACCCGACTTGGTCACCACCTCGTCGCCGCCCATCTCCTTGGCCGTGGCCAGCACGCGGCAGGAGCGCAGGAAGCGCGACCCGCGCCTGGCCAGCGGATACAGCCGCGGGACCGTCTCCACGTTGTGGTTGAACACGTCGGGGCGCTCGGCGATCACCCGGGCGAGCGGCATCTCCTCGCCGCGGAAGTCGGGGGTGAGCACCTCGACCTTGCAGCCGGGCGCGAAGCGGCGGATCGAGCGGATCACCCCGACGAAGGCGGAGGCGCCGAGGTCGGGCAGGTCGTCGCGGTCCACACTCGTGATCACCGCGTGACGCAGGCCCATCTTCTTCACCGACTGCGCGACCCGCAGCGGCTCCAGCGGGTCGTTGTGCGTGGGCTTGCCGGTCTTCACGTTGCAGAAGCCGCAGCGCCGCGTGCAGGTGTCGCCGAGGATCATGAAGGTGGCCGTGCCGCGCTCCCAGCAGTCGCCGATGTTCGGGCAGGCGGCCTCCTGGCAGACCGTGTGCAGGCCCTGGTCCTCGATCATCCCGCGCAGCTCGCGGTAGCGGGCGCTCCCGGGGGCCGGCCGCTTGAACCACGCCGGCTTGCGCTCACCGAAGGGCAGCACCTCGCCCATGTCGAGCACGCGCGCTCCGCCCGGGTTGGACCGCGACCGGGTGCTCATGCCGCCCTCGGCTCCAGGGTCCGCCCGGCGCTGCGAAGCCGGCGCTCGGACACGAGCCGCTGCCGCCTGCCGGCGGCCTCCGCCAGGCGGTGCGCCAGCCGGCGCCGGAAGCAGGGCAGGCTGGGGGAGCGGCCCGTCTCGCGGCTCACCGAGGTCATGCGCACGTGGTCGATCCCGCACGGCACGATCCACTCGAACGGCTGAAGGTCGTTGTCCACGTTCACGGCCAGGCCGTGCGTGGTCACGCCGCGGGACACGTGCACGCCGATCGAGCCGATCTTGCGCTCACCGGCCCAGACCCCGGTGAACGGCCGGTCGCGCCCCTCGGCGGTGATCCCCTCGTCGCGCAGGGCGGCCACCATGGCCGCCTCGAGCGTTCCGACGAACCGGGCCACGCTCTCGATCGCCATGATCGGATAGGCCACCAGCTGGCCGGGACCGTGGTAGGTCACGCGGCCGCCGCGGTCGGCGTCCTCCACGGCGATGCCCTGGAGCCCGTACCAGTCCACGCCCATCGGCAGGTCCCCTGCCTGGGTGCGCCGCCCGCGCGTGTACACCGGCGGGTGCTCGAGCACGAGCAGCACGTCCGGAACCTCGCCGGCCTGCCGGAGCGCGCGCAGCTCCTCCTGGAACGCGGAGGCTTCGCGATAGGGCACGAGACCCAGCTGTGCGACCCAGAGCTCGTCCACGCTTCGAAGGCTACCCTGCCCCCGGTGGACCCAAGCGAGCGCTTTTGGCCGAGCCGCGTTCGCTGGCGTCTGAGGGGCGCCTGGATGTGGCCGGCCTTCGTTTTGCTCACCCTGGTCGACGGCCTGGTGCTTCACCTCCTGCCGCCGGTGGGGACCGGGGTGGACCTGGTGCCGGCCATCCTGATCGCGGTCTTCGGCAACCTCGTGCTCATCGGGGCGCTTGCGCCCTGGCTCGCGCGCCGCGTCTGGGCCCGCCGGCCGGCCGCCGCCCCGGGAACGCCGCCGATGGCTCAGGTGGAGGTGCTCACCGACAGGATTGGCACCGGCCTGCTCGCGGCCAGCGTGGTGGGCGTGCTGGTGGCCGGACTGGCCGCCCGGCCGCTGGTGGTGGCGGAGACCGACGCCCGCGAGCGCGCGGCCAAGGCGATCCTCCAGACCATAGAGAACAGCGGCAACGAGGAGCTGATCCGCAATACGGAGACGGCCCAGACGGCTCGCCTGAGCGACGGCACGTTCCGCACGTGCATCGCCCACGACGACCGCCGCCACTTCTGGTGCTACATCATCGATCCGAACCAGCACCCGGTGAAGGTCACGCGCGACGCCGGGATCCCGAACGGGCCGGTGGACTAGCTCCGGTACAGCGACGCCAGCCGGCCGTCCGGGCGAACCTCGAACAGCTCGATCTCGTTGCGGCCGGTGCGGAGCGCCTCCTCCGGCATCAGCAGCGAGTAGTACTCGAACGGCCGCCCGCGCAGGCGGAAGCTGCGCCCGGTGGCCTCGATGCGCGCGTTCACCGCCACCGCCACGTCACGCACGCCGGTGGGCGGCCCGCCTCGCAACACGCCCGTCACGCGCGTGGGGATGATCTCGTCATCCGGGCTCACGTGAGCGAGTAGGCCGGCGTTGGCCACGTCGGCCCGCACCGCGCCGGGCGGCGCGGCAGGCAGGTCGCCAGCCTCCCGTCCCACCAGCTCGGGATGCGATCCAACCCGGTAGAGCTGCGCCCAGGGCGAGCCGAAGAGCACTTCGCTCTCGGCCCCGGTGCCCACCAACGCCGCCCGGCGGCGCCGGTTCGCCGCACGGCGCTGGTGCATCTCGGGCAGGCCGATCCGGATCACCCGGCTGAAGTCGCGCGTGGGCAGCGCAACCTCGCGCCGCCGCCGCGTGGCCGGGGCGAACGCCGAGCGCCCGTCGTGGCGCCAGCGCGGCCTGGTGTCCAGCAGGTCGGCGATCGTGGGCACCACGTCGAGGGTCCGCATGAGGCTCTGGTCCACCTCCCCCTCGGTCTGGCCCGGCGCCTTCACGAACATCGGGACCGGCGCCACCTGCTCGACGTTGTCCTCGGTCACGAGCCGCCTGTCGTCCACGCCGACCTGAAATGCGATTCCGTGGTCCGCCGTCACCACGATCAGCGCCTGATCGAACAGTCCGGTGCGCCGCAGCCGCTCGAGCACGAGGCCCACCTCCCGGTCCACAAACCCCACCTGGAGGAGGTGGCGCGTCTCGTTGTGGTTCGTGAGCGCCTGGTCGTGGAAGCCCACCGGCCCGTTGATCTTCGGGATCGGGTCGTTGCCATTGGGCCTGCTCTGGCGACCCGAGGGCAGGTAGATCCAGGGTTCGTGCGGCAGCAGCGCATGCTGGAAGTAGAAGGTCGGCCTGCCCCGCTTGCGGATCGCGCCGGTCCACGCGTGGAGCCGCGCGGGCCGGCCGCCGCCGGCCAGGCGCTTGAGCACCCCGGGCCGGGTGCTGCGCGCGCCGGGGCAGATGCGCGGTGGACACAGCGACTCGCCCGACTGCACGTCGATGACCCCGTAGCCCAGGCGGTCCATCAGGTGGTAGACGCTGCGCGGGTGGCTGCGGTAGTCCGCGGCGGTCCCGCGGCGGGGGCGTACCGCATCCTGGATCGCCGGCACCGCCTTGAACGTCGAGTCGTAGATCGTGTAGGCGTTCGGGAACCAGGTGGAGTGGGCCGCCAGGTCCGCGAAGTGCGGATAGCGCTCGGCGTCGATGCTGCCGTCGGGCCTCAGCAGCGTGTCCGCCGGGAACTCGTCGAACACGAGCACCACCACCGTCGGCCGGTCTGGCGTGTCGCCTCCACCCCCGCCGTCACAGGCGGCGAGACCGAGAACGGCCACGGCGGCCGCGAGCAGAGCGAATTCACGCACGCGGAGAAAGGTAAAGGGCGCTCAGGAGCGAGCCAGGAGCCGCAGCGTCCCTCCGCCCGCCACCTCGAACACCTCGACGAGGTTGCGCCCGTCGTGCAGCGAAGCCTCGGGAACCATCAGCGAGTAGTGCTCGCGCGGGTCGCCGTCCAGGTGGAACGTCCGGCCCACCGCCTCGATCCGGCCGTTCACGGCCACGGCCAGATCCCGGCGCGCTCCACGCCGCCCGCCACTCAGGTCGCCCGCGATCTGGGTGGGCAGGAGCCCGGAGCTGCGCCGCACGCGCCGCAGCTCCCCGCCCGCCGCCACCGTGCCGCGCACGGCGCCGACGGGCGCGCGGGGCAGTCCCGACAGTGCTCCGGCCGAGCAGTTCGCGATTGGGACCGATCCCGGTGTACAGGCCCTGCGCGCCGGACCCGAACTGGCGCAGCCTGCGGGCGATCACCCTGTGCCTGCGCGCGTTCCAGCGCCGCGCCGAGAGCCGTACCACCGAGCTGAAGTCGCGCGTGTCGAGGCTCACCGTCCGCCGCCGGCGCGCCGCCTGCCCGAACGCCGAAGCCCCGTCGGTCCGGTAGCCGAGCCGCACGCCGAGCACGTCCGCGATCGTGGGAGTCACGTCGAGGGTGCGAGCGAGCGCATCGCTCACCCGCGCCCGGCGCTGGCCGGGCGCCTTGACGATCAGCGGCACGGGCGTGACCTCCTCGACGTTCGAGTCGTTCACGGACCGGCGTGTGTCCACCCCTGGCTGCCAGGAGATCCCGTGGTCCGCGGTCACCACGATCAGGGTGTTGTCATACATGCTCTGCCCCTTCAGCCGTCGCAGGAGGCGACCGATCAGGCGGTCCACGAATCCAAGCTGGAGCAGGTAGCGCTGCTCGTTGTGGCGCGTGAGGAACGGGTCGCGGAACCCGGGCAGGCCGTTCATGCCCGGCACGAGGTCGCGCACGCCCTCACGCGTACGGGCGCCGGACGGCAGGTACAGGTACGGGCCGTGCGGCAGCAGCAGGTGCTTCACCCACAGCGTCGGGCGCTCACCCCGGCGCAGGCCGCGCACGAAGCGGTCGAAGCGGGCCTCGCGCCCGCCGGCCAGGCGCGGAAGGATCGCCGGCCGCCGCGCGGGGGCGCCACGGCACAGCCGCGGCGGGCAGATCGCGCTGGCCTCCTCCGAGCTGACCGTCCGGTACCCGCGCCGGGCCAGAGCGGTGAAGATCGAATGCGGGTGATCGCGCTGGTCGGCCTGCGACCCCGGCACGGGCCGCATGCCGTCGAGTACGAGCGGCACGGCCTTGGTGGTCGAGTCGTAGACGGAGTACGCGTTCCTGAACCAGGTGGAGTCGGCGGCCAGTGCGGCGAAGTTCGGATACCGGACGGGATCGATGGCGCCGGAGGAGTCCCGGAGCGAGTCCCCGGGAAGCTCGTCAAGCACGAGGAGCACCACGTCGGCGCGCGTCCCCGAGGCCCGGTGCTTCGATCCGGACGGAGCCGCCAGAACGGCCGCCGCTACGCCGGCCGCGAGCAGGACCAGCGCCGCCAGGACGGTTCTGCCCTTCGAGGTCACACGCATGATGATCGCACCTGGTATCTAGCTCGAGTTAAGGGTTAGATATCCGCCGTCCGCTGATCCTCCGGGCATCGGAGCCGTCGCGAGCCCGCGCGGAATCGGGCGGCCCACCCTAGAGCCCCCGCGCTCCGCTCCTCGCGCGTACGCGCGCGTGGAACCGGCCGCCGGGGGGTAGATCGAACTGGTCGTGAGCGCCACGATCACACCTCTCACTTGCCTTCGCGGTGCCGACCCGCGAGTATTCCGCCCTCAAGTGCCTTCCCGGCCGGAAGAGAAGCTCCCCGCCCAGTGACTGTTAGACCTGCCCGCCCGAAGCGACGGCCACGTGCCGCGTTGCGTCAGCGTATGCCCGCAGCCGTGGTTGCCGTGGTGCTGCTGTCCACGGCTTGGCTGAGCGCCGACGGAGTTCCGGCGTCCGAGCCGGGCCAGCTGAACGAGTCGCTGCTGACCATCACCGAGACGGTTGAGGCGCCGACCTCGCCGGCTCCGAAGAGCGAGGACGTCCGTCCCGCCCCGCCGCCGAGCGCGAAGACCGAGGCCTCGCCCGCTCCGCCGGAGAGCTCTGAGGAGGAGCCGCCCCCCGCGGAGGAGTGCGACAAGCAGGTGACCTTCACTCCGCAGCAGGATCAGGAGGAGGACGCGACCGAGGAAGAGAATCCTCCGGCCGCCGACGAGGACTGCACCGAGCCCGAGCCGCAGAAGAAGAAGCGCCGCCATCGCCGCAAGTCCACCGACCTGCGCAACTCCGACGGCTCTCCGGCGCTCACCAACCCGGGCCTCGTCGATGTGCTCCCGGGTCCGTCGTCTGCGTCCGGCGTGCCGAACTTCATCATCAGGAAGTTCAGGGTGCCGCCGTTCCTGTTGCCGATCTACCAGGCGGCCGGGATCGAGTACGGGATCCGCTGGGAGGTGCTGGCGGCGATCAACGAGATCGAGACCGACTACGGCCGCAACCTGAATGTCTCGTCCGCCGGAGCTGTCGGCTGGATGCAGTTCATCCCCTCGACGTGGCGGATGTACGGCACTGATGCCAACGAGGACGGGCGCAAGGATCCCTACAACCCGGTCGACGCGATCTTCGCCGCAGCGCGCTACCTCGCGGCCGCCGGCTACGAGGACGACGTCAGGCGCGCGATCTTCGCCTACAACCACGCCGACTGGTACGTCGACTCGGTACTGCTCCGGACGCGCCTGATCGCCGGCGTGCCGGCCGACCTCGTGGGCTCGCTCACCGGCCTCACCGAGGGCCGCTTCCCCGTATACGCACGCGCCCGCTACGCGGACGACCAGGCCGAGGGCATCGAGGCGAGCCGCGGAATCGGGATCTTCGCCCGCCAGGGCGCCCCGGTCGTCGCGGTCAACGACGGGGTCGTCCGCAAGGTCGGCGAGAGCGAGCGGCTCGGCAAGTACGTGGTTCTCGAGGACGCATACGGCAATCGCTTCACCTACGCGCACCTCGGCTCGGTGTCGAGCTTCTACCCGGTGCCGAAGAGCGACGGGCCCCAGTCCCTGTCGCCGACCAAGGCTCGCCGCGATGACGATCCGGCGCCGACAGGACCCGCCTCCGCGGGCAGCCAGCCCGATCCTAAGGCTCAGTCCAAGGGTGAGACTTCGAAGGCTCCGGCGGCTCCGGAGCCGAGCGCGTCGCTGCCGGTGAAGGAGCGCCTCTTCGCCCATCCGGGCGCCCCCGGAGCGAAGGAAGCGGGCGGTCTGGAGCAGACGCTCGACGCCCGCGCGCGCAAGACCGGCAAGTACGAGACCTTCGACGCCTACTTCTCGCGCCCCTTCCGGCTCGACCCCTCGAAGGTGCGCCTGCGCCGCCTCGAGAAGGGCTCGCGCGTGATCGGCGGCACCGTGCTCGGCCGGGTGGGCAGCCCGGCCGCCGGCGGCGGCTCACGCCTGTCCTTCTCGATCCGCCCCGGAGGCAAGGGCGCCCCCAACATCGATCCGAAGCCGATCCTCGACGGCTGGAAGCTGCTCGAGGCCACGGCGATCTACCGCGCCTCCGGACGCAACGTCCTCTACGCCAAGAAGGGCGACTCGGTGTCCGTCGGGCAGGTGCTGCTCTGGCCGAAGCGGCTGCTCGAGCGGCGCGTGCTCTCGGACGACCGGATCGAGATCTATCCCTGCGGACGCGACGACATCAAGTCCGGCCAGGTGGACCGCCGCGTGCTGGCCACGCTCGAGTACCTGGCCGAGTCCGGGTTGAGCCCCACCGTCACGAGCCTCAAGTGCGGCCACGGCTTCTACACCAAGTCAGGCAACGTGTCCGAGCACAGTTCCGGCAGCGCGGTGGACATCGCGAAGATCAACGGGATCCCGATCCTCGGCCACCAGGAGGTCGGCGGGATCACCGAGCAGGCCGTGCGCCGGCTCATGCGCCTCCAGGGCACGATGCAGCCGCACCAGGTGATCTCACTGCTCGAGCTCGGCGGGCCGACCCTCGCGATGGGCGACCACGCCGATCACATCCACGTGGGCTTCCAGGCCAAGACCACGCGCATCTTCAAGCCGGGTCAGTGGGACAACCTGCTGGATCGCCTGCGTGAGATCGAGAACCCGGTGGTGCCGGTCAAGCCCTCCGAGTTCTCGCTGCCGGCGAACAAGAAGCGCGCCGGCGGCAACGACTAGCCGGTTCGGCTAGCCGAACCCGAGGACGCCAGCTATCCGCACTGGCGTGGCCGGCCGCGCCTGGGATCGTCCGGCGCATGATCTCAACACCGCAGGTAGCCGCTCGCTTCAAGGGCCCGGTGATCTCGCCGGACGACCCCACCTACGACGAGGCCCGGCAGGTGTTCGCCGGCGGCGTGGACCGCTGGCCCTCGGTGATCGTCCGGGTCGCCGACGCGGACGACGTGGCTCGCGGCATCGCGCTCGCGCGCGAGACCGGGCTGGAGCTCGCGGTCCGCAGCGGTGGCCACAGCCCCGCCGGCCACGGCGTCTCCGACGGCGGGATCGTGCTCGACCTCGCGGATATGCGGAGGCTCGAGATCGACGTGGAGGGGCGCACGGCCTGGGCCGAGACGGGACTGACCGCAGGCGAGTACACGTCCGCCACCGGGGCCCACGGCCTCGCCACCGGGTTCGGCGACGCCGGCTCGGTCGGGATCGGCGGGATCACGCTGAGCGGGGGGGTGGGCTTCCTGGTGCGCAAGCACGGCCTCACGATCGACAACCTGCTGGCCGCCGACGTTGTGACCGCGGACGGCGAGCTCGTGCGCACCGACGCCGACACGCGTCCCGACCTCTTCTGGGCCATCCGCGGTGGCGGCGGCAACTTCGGGGTGGCCACCCGCTTCCAGTTCCGTTTGCACGAGGTGGACACGATCGTGGGCGGACCGCTGTTCCTGCCGGCCACTCCCGACGTGATCTCGGGCTTCATCGCCGCGGCGCAGGCCGCGCCGGAGGAGCTCTCGACGATCGTGAACGTCATGCCCGCTCCGCCGCTGCCGTTCCTGCCCTCGGAGCACCACGGCGAGCTTGTGGTGATGGCGCTGATGGCATACGCCGGCCCGATCGACGACGGCGAGCGCGCCCTGGCGCCGTTCCGGGACCTGGCGACTCCGATCGCCGACATGGTCGGGCCGATGCCGTATCCCGAGCTCTATCCCCCGGAGGAGGAGGGCTATCACCCGGTGGCCTCGATCCGCACGACGTTCGTGGACGGCATCGACCGCCAGGCGGCGGACACGATCGTGGAGCGGCTCCAGACCTCGACCGCGGAGATGGGGATCACGCAGCTACGGGTACTCGGCGGGGCGATGGCCCGCGTGCCCGCGGACGCCACCGCGTTCGCCCACCGGAGCAGCCCGATCATGGCCAGCGCCGTTGCGATCTACGGCCGCCCCGAGGAGCGCTCCGTGCACGAGGACTGGGTCGCCGGCCTGGCTGCGGAGCTGATGCGGGAGGGTGCCGGCGCATACGTCGGGTTCATCGGCGACGAGGGTGAGGAGCGCGTGCGCGTCGCCTACCCGGGGCGGACATGGGACCGGCTCGCGGCGATCAAGGGCCGCTACGACCCGGACAACCTCTTCCGGCTCAACCAGAACGTCCCTCCGGCGCCTACCCGGCGGCCAGGAGCTTGACGCCCAGCTGCTGAGCCAGACCCTCGCCGCCCCAGCGCATGACCACGTCGTGGTTGTAGTCGAACACCGGCCGCGCGACCGGGGACAGCAGGTTCATCCAGCGCTTGGTGGTGGCCACCTGCCAGTCGTAGACCACCGCCGTCACGCCGAGGTCCTCGTAGAGGCGCCAGACCCCCTGCCCCTCGAGCTCGCCCACCGCGCTGCCCCGCATGCAGCAGGGCGGGTCCACGTGCTCGACCGTGAACTCGAACCCGAGCGGGTAGGGCAGGCGGCTCCGCCACTTGACCGCAAAGCGCGCTCCGACCCGTCCGGGCCCGCCGGCATCCAGCTCGTCCACGCTCACCACGCCGCGCCACCACTCCGGCCAGCGCGCGGCGTCCTCGATCACCTCCCACGCGCGCTCGCGCGGGGTCTTCAGGAGCCAGGTGCTGAGGAAGCGGTACTGCGCTACGCCGGTACCCCGAGCGCCTCGTCGACCATCACGTGCGGAAGGCCCACGCCCTCCGCCACGGCGGGATGGGTCACCTGGCCGGCGGCCACGTTCACTCCGGATCGCAGCCCCGGATCCTTTTCGATCGCGCCCTGCACGCCGTGGTCGGCGATCGAGAGCACGTACGGAAGGGTCGCGTTCGTGAGGGCGAACGTGGACGTGGCCGGCACCGCCCCGGGCATGTTGGTCACGCAGTAGTGGGTCACCCCGTCCACCTCGTACACCGGGTCGGAGTGCGTGGTGGGCCGCGAGGTCTCGAAGCAGCCGCCCTGGTCTATCGACACGTCCACCAGCACGGCCTGGCGCTTCATCAGGGCGAGCTGGTCGCGCTTGATCACGTACGGGGCGCGCGCTCCGTGCACGAGCACCGCGCCGATCACGAGGTCGGCCATGGGCAGCATGTCCTCGATCGCGAGGGTGGACGAGTACACCGTGGAGGCGCGCCCGCCGAAGGCCACGTCGAGCTCGCGCAGGCGATCGATGTTGCGGTCGAACACGAACACGTCGGCCTCCATGCCGATCGCGATGAACGCCGCGTTCTGGCCCACCACGCCGCCGCCGATCACGAGCACGGTGGCGGCCGCCACGCCGGGCACTCCGCCGAGCAGCACGCCGCGCCCGCCCATCGGCTTCTCTAGGAAGAACGCCCCGGCCTGCGTGGCGATCTTGCCCGCCACCTCCGACATCGGCGCGAGGAGCGGCAGGCGGCCCTTGGCGTCCACCACCGTCTCGTACGCGATGCAGGTGGCGCCGGTGCCCGCAAGGCCCTTGGTCAGCTCCGGGTTGGGCGCCAGGTGCAGGTAGGTGAACAGCGTGTGCTCCGGCTTGAGGAGCGACACCTCCTCGGGCTGGGGCTCCTTGACTCCCAGCACGAGCTCGGCCTCGTCGAACACCGCCTGCGCGTCCGGCAGGATCCGCGCGCCCTGAGCCTCGTACTCGGAGTCGGCGATCGTGCTGCCCTCGCCGGCTCCCGCCTGGACCAGCACGTCGTGGCCGCGCTCCTGCAGCTCGCGCACCCCCGCCGGGGTCAGCGACACCCGGTACTCGTCCGTCTTGATCTCCGTAGGCACTCCTACCTTCATCGCGTCTCTCGATCCCTTCTCATGGATTCACCAGCTCGCGGGCCCTCAGCGCCAGCCAGAACTCGATTCGGTCCTGGGCCTTCGACAGGTCGCGCCCCGTCAGCTGCTCGACCCTTCGTATCCGGTAGCGCAGCGTATGCCTGTGGCAGAAGAGCTCGCGTGCAGCCTTCTCCCATTGGCCGTTCTGCTCGATGTAGGTCTCGAGCGAGCGGATCAGCTCGTCGCCGTATTCGCCGCTCGCGTCCTCGAGCGGGCCGAGCACGCTGTCGCAGTAGAGCCGCAGCGCCTCGTCGTCCTGAAGCGACAGGATCAGCTGGAAGGCGCCGAGGTCGCGATAGGAGGCCACGCGCCGCGAGTGCCCGTTGCTCAGCGCCGCGGCCTCGAGCGCGCAGCGCGCCTCGTGGAAGCTGTTGCGGAGCGCGCCCACCGGGGCCGGTCGCGAGGCGGCCGCCCGCACCGTGCCGCCCTCGGCGTCGAGCGCATCGCAGGCGCGCTCGGCCAGCGCCACCGGGTCGAGGCCGTCGCGCCCGTCGAGCACGGCGCAGAGCAGCCGCTCGCGCGGGGCCACGAGCCCGGGCACACCGGCCTCCGCGAGGAAGCGATCGAGCTGCGCAGCGGCCGGAGGCTCGGCCTCGTCGTCGCTCGAGAAGACGAGCACGGCGGCGTTGGCCCCCACGCCGAACGGGCGCAGCCGCATGCGCAGCTCCTCCTGCGACAGCCGTCCGGTGAGCGCCTCGGCCAGCACGTCGCCCGCCAGGCGCCGCTCGGTGTCGCGCATCGCGCGCTGGCGCATCAGCTCGAGCGCCACCACGGTCACGGCCTGCTGGAGGATCAGCCGCTCGAAGTCGCCGAGCCCGCCGGAGTCGAGCGCCGCGAGCAGCCAGGCCTGCGGGGAGCCGCGCCCGCGCGTGGACACGGGCAGCACCAGGGAGCGCCCGGCGATGTCCGGGTGGTCGGGCGCGAACTCGTCCGGGCTGTCCCCCTCGCCCCGGCGGAGCACCTCCTCGCGCACCTGCTCGACGGCGCCGGCGGGCAGCGGGCGCCTGAACTCCGCGGCGGCGATTTGCTCGCCGCGGCCCGAGAGAACACACACGGCGCCGCCTGTGGCGGCGGCCAGGGCGCGCACCACCTCGTCGAGGCCCTTCTCCTCGAGCACCAGCCGCTCCAGCCGCTTGTGGATGGCGATGCCGCGCTGGAGCACGTCGTACTGCTCGTTCACCAGGGTGGCGAAGGCCCGCTCGGTGAGCGCGATGAACGGGAGCTCGTAGGGGACCTCGAACACCGGGAAGGCCAGCTCCTCCGCCTGCTCGAGCAGGTCGGAAGGCACCGTGGCGTGCTCGAAGCCGGTGCCGAACCCGAGGCCGGCCAGGTGGCTGGCCGACAGGCGCTTCAAGAACTGGCGCCGGCGCTCCGCGGTGTCGAGCTGGAACCCGGTGGTCAGCAGCAGCTCGCCGCCCGACAGCCACGGCGTCGGGTCCGGCAGCTCCGAGATGTGCACCCAGCGGACGGGCGCGTCGGCGCCGTCGATGCCCGCGGCCACCTCGAGCCCAAGCTCCTCCACGAGCCCGCGTACGGTGAGCATCGGTGACCGGTTACCCGTCCGAGGCTCGACGCGGCGCCGGTCAGCGCCGGACGATCCTCTCCCAGGCTTCGGTCAGGACCGCACGGAGGACGGTGTCGATCTCCTCGAACTGCTCGGTGTCGGCGATCAGCGGCGGCGAGAGCTGGATCACCGGGTCGCCGCGATCGTCCGCGCGGCAGATCAGGCCACGCTTGTAGAGCTCGCCGGACATGAAGCCCCGGAGCAGCTCCTCGGACTCAGCGTCGTCGAAGGTCTCCTTCGTCTCCTTGTCCTTGACCAGCTCGAGCGCGTGGAAGAAGCCCGCGCCGCGCACGTCGCCCACGATCGGCAGGTCCTCGTGGAGCTTGTCGAGCATCTGGCGGAACTCGCCCTCCTTCGCGCGCACGTGGCCGCAGAGGTCCTCGCGCTCGAAGATGTCGAGGTTGGCCAGCGCCACCGCGGCCGACACCGGATGCCCGCCGAACGTGATGCCGTGCGTGAACATCTTGGTGTCTGTCATGAAGGGCTCCGCCACGCGGTCGGTGGCGATCACCGCACCCATCGCCGCGTACGCCGACGTGATGCCCTTGGCCGTGGTGATGATGTCCGGCAGGTAGTCGAAGCGCTGGCATCCGAAGTAGTGCCCGAGCCGGCCCCAGGCGCAGATCACCTCGTCCGAGATCAGCAGCACGTCATGGCGGTCGCAGATCTCGCGGACGCGCTGGAAGTAGCCGTCCTGGGGCACGAACGAGCCGCCCGAGTTCTGGACCGGCTCGAGGATCACCGCGGCCACCGTCTCGGGACCCTCGAACTCGATCTTGTGCTCGATCTGGTCGGCGGCCCAGAGCGGGTCGCGAGCCTCGTCCCAGCGGTAGTCGTTCGTGTTCGGCACGTGATGCGCTCCGGGCACGAGCGGCTCGAAGGGCGTCCGCAGAGGCGTGATGCCGGTGATCGAGAGCGCTCCGAAGGTGGTGCCGTGGTAGGCCGTCTCGCGGGCGATGATCTTCGTCTTCTGGGTGTTGCCGCGGAGCTTGTGGTAGGCCCGCGAGAGCTTCCAAGCCGACTCCACCGCCTCCGAGCCGCCGGAGGTGAAGAACACGCGGTTGAGGTCACCCGGGGTGAGCGATGCGATCCGGTCCGCCAGCTCGATCGCGCGCGGATGCGCGTAGCTCCAGTTCGTGAAGAAGCCGAGCTCCTTGGCCTGCGCGGCCGCGGCGTCACCCAGCTCCGCCCGGCCGTGGCCGGCGTTCACGCAGAAGAGCGCCGAGAGGCCGTCGAGGTAGCGCTTGCCGTGCTCGTCGAAGACGTAGCAACCCTCTCCGCGCACGATGATCGGGATCTCGTGATCCGCGTCGTACGCACCCATGCGCGTGAAATGCATCCAGAGGTGGCGACGAGCCTTCTCCTGCAGGTCGCTCGGGGCGCCTGCGTGGGGCTCGTACGCGGTCTGGGGAGTGGTTGCCATTCGCTCTCCTCGTCTTCGACCGGGGGCTAGACGCTCTGGACAACGGTATCGGCGCATATGGCGCAACACAAGGGCTAACCCTGTGAAACTATGCGCGATCCCATTGGACCATTCGTCCAACTCGGAGCTGATGTTTTCGACCCAAATGCCACTTGTGAAGCCGCCGCGCCCGTCACTAGCGTGCGCGTCATGATGAGCCCGCCCAGCGTGCGCCTCCAGGGTGTGACCAAGCGCTTCGGAGACTTCGCGGCGGTGAGCCACCTCGATCTCGACATCGAGCGCGGCGAGTTCTTCACGCTGCTCGGGCCCTCGGGCTGCGGCAAGACCACGACGTTGAGGATGATCGCCGGCTTCGAGGAGCCCACCGAGGGCTCCGTGATGCTCGACGGCGACGACGTGACCGGCCTGCCCGCCTTCAAGCGGCCCACGAACACGGTGTTCCAGAGCTACGCGCTGTTCCCCCACCTGAGCGTCGAGCGCAACGTGGCCTTCGGTCTCGAGCGGCAGAAGATCGCCAAGGACGAGGTGCGCCGGCGCGTGTCGGAGGAGCTCGAGCGCGTGGGCCTGACGCGGGAGGCCATGCGCCGGCCTCGGCAGCTGTCGGGCGGCCAGCAGCAGCGCGTGGCGCTCGCCCGCGCGCTCGTCAACCGGCCCGCCGTGCTGCTGCTCGACGAGCCGCTGGGAGCGCTCGACCTGAAGCTCCGCAAGCAGCTTCAGGTGGAGCTCAAGAGCATCCAGCGCGATGTGGGTATCACGTTCGTGTACGTGACCCACGACCAGGAGGAGGCGCTCACCATGTCCGACCGCATCGCGGTGATGAACCGCGGCGTGATCGAGCAGATCGAGGGTCCCGAGGAGGTCTACGAGCGGCCGCGCACCACCTTCGTCGCCGGCTTCATCGGCGTGTCCAACCTGATGCCGGGCGAGGTCGTGTCGGTGGGCGGCGGGCAGGCGGAGCTGCGCCTCGACTCCGGGGTCACCGTGAACACCGACTCGCGCGGCGCCGGCACCGGCGAGCGCGCCCATGCCGTGGTGCGGCCCGAGAAGCTCGAGCTGCGCCCGCTCGGCGAAGCGCCGGATCCCGCCAGACCCGCTGTGGAAGGAACCGTGGAGAGCTCGCTCTACCTGGGCACGGCCACGCAGTTCGTGGTGCGCCTTGGGGACTCCACGGGGATGACTGTCCTCGTACCGAACTCGGACGAGTCGGCTCGCCGCCGGCTGCCGGGTGCGGGCGACCAAGTTCGACTGGCCTGGGCAAACGAGCACATACACATCGTGCGAGAGGCGGAGGGCCCGGACGCTCCGCCGACCGATTCTGCAATCCCTGCTGAGGCCTGATCGAAGGAGACCCGCGTGCCGAGGAAGCCCACCACCGATTTCGAGCGCCGTCTGGACGAGATGATGCGCGGCGAGCTGACCCGCAGGCGCCTCCTGCGCCAGGGCGCCGCCGGCGCGCTGAGCGTGAGCGCCATCGCCTACCTCGCCGCCTGCGGCGACGACGAGCTCTCGGGCGGGGCCAAGGAGGAGACCAAGGCGATCCCGAAGGGCGAGATCTCCACGGCGCTCACCTTCGCCAACTGGCCGCTCTACATCGACATCGACGACAAGACCGGCGAGCGCCCGACGCTCCAGGACTTCCAGGACAAGTACGGCACGAAGGTCAAGTACGTGGAGGAGGTCAACGACAACGTCGAGTTCTACGGCAAGGTCCGCCAGGAGTACGGCAACGGGAGCTCGGGCGGCCGCGACGTGCACGTGGTCACGGACTGGATGGCCGCGAAGATGAAGCGGCTGGGCTACGTGCAGAAGTTCGACAAGTCGGAGATGCCCAACGCCACCAAGAACATCGAGGACGCGGTGGCGAGCCCGGACTTCGACCCCAAGCGCGAGTACTCGATGCCCTGGCAGTCCGGCCAGACGGCGCTGATCTACCGCAAGGACCTGGTGGGCGGGGACCTCACGAGCTTCAACGACCTCTTCGACCCCAAGTTCAAGGGCAAGGTCACCTTCCTCTCCGAGATGCGCGACTCGGTGGGCGCCGTGCTGCTGGGCAACGGGGTGACGCCCGAGGACGCCACGCTCGACGAGGTGATGGAGGCGATCGAGAAGCTGGAGAAGGGAGCCAAGGACGGCCAGATCCGCCGCTTCACCGGCAACGACTACACCAAGGACATCCTGAAGGGCGACTCCCACGCGATCCTCGGGTGGTCGGGAGACGCGATCCAGCTCACGCTCGACGACGAGAACGTGCGCTTCAAGAAGCCGGACGAGGGCTTCATGATCTTCACCGACTCGATGCAGATCCCGGTGGGCGCTCCGCACGCGTTCACGGCCCAGAAGCTGATCGACTTCTACTACGACCCCGAGATCCAGGCCGCGGTCACGGCCTACGTGAACTACGTGCCGCCGGTGAAGGGCACCAAGGAGGTCCTGTTGGAGAAGGACCCGGAGATCGCCGAGAACGACCTGATCTTCCCGGACCTCACCAACGCCCACAACTTCAAGACCTTCTCGCCGAGCGACGAGCGTGAGATCGACGAGGCCTTCCAGCGTGCCATCGGTGCGTGAACCGAACTCGTAGCAACCTCCTGCCATACGGCCTGCTAGCGCCGGGGCTGCTGTGGCTGGTGGTCTTCTTCGCGGTCCCGCTCTACTACATGGCGGAGATCTCGCTGAAGACGGGGAACGACGAGGTCGGCTACCGCCTCACCTGGCACTTCGAGACGTACACGGACGCGCTCTCCCAGTACCAGGACCAGTTCATACGCTCGTTCGAGTACGCGGGGCTGTCCACGCTGATCGCTCTCCTGATCGCGTTCCCGCTCGCGTACTTCATCGCGTTCCGCGGCGGCAGGTACAAGAACGCGCTGCTGCTGGTCGTGATCCTGCCGTTCTTCATCACCTACCTGGTGAGGACGCTGTCCTGGCAGACGATCCTCGACGACTCCGGCTGGATCGTCAGCTTCCTGAAGACGATCGGCGTGCTCGGAGACGACGGGCGCCTGCTCGCCACCAGCACGGCCGTGGTGGCGGGCATCACGTACAACTACCTGCCGTTCATGATCCTGCCGGTCTACGCCTCGCTGGAGCGTGTGGATCCGCGCATGCTCGAGGCGGGCTACGACCTCTACGCCAAGCGGCGCGACGTGATCATGCGCCTGGTGGTGCCCGCGGCGGCGCCGGGAATCGTGGCGGGCGTGCTGCTCACGTTCATCCCCGCCGCCGGCGACTACGTGAACGCCGAATTGCTCGGCACGCCCCAGCAGTCGATGATCGGCAACGTGATCCAGAGCCGCTACCTCGAGCTGGCGGACTACCCGACGGCGGCGGCGCTCTCCTTCATCCTGATGCTGATCATCCTCGTGATGGTGCTCGTGTACGCGCGCTTCGTGGGCACGGAGTCGCTCACCGGGGCCGACGAGGAGACGCGCTGATGGAGTCGGGCGCCGTGCGCATCGGCCGGCGCGCGCTCAACGCCTCGCTCAACGTGTACGCGGCGCTGGCGCTCATCTACCTGCTGGTGCCCGTGGCGATCATCCTGCTCTTCTCGTTCAACGACACGAAGAGCCGCTTCAACTTCCTCTGGAACGGGTTCACGCTCGAGCACTGGAAGGACCCGTTCAAGTTCCAGGACCTCACCGACGCTCTCGTCACGAGCCTCCAGGTGGCCGCGCTCACCACCCTGGTGGCCACGGCGCTCGGCACGCTCATGGCGCTGGCGCTGGTGCGCTACCAGTTCCGCGGCCGGGCGGGCACCAACCTGTTCATCTTCATCCCGCTCGCCACCCCGGAGGTGGTGCTCGGCGCCTCGCTCCTGTCGCTCTTCATCTCGATCGGCTTCGCGCGCGGGTTCGCCACGATCGTCATCGCCCACATCATGTTCAGCGTGTCGTTCGTGGTGGTCACGGTGCGCTCGCGCCTGATCGGCTTCGACCGCTCGATCGAGGAGGCGGCCCACGACCTCGGGGCCAGCGGCCTCCAGACCTTCTTCCGCGTCACACTGCCGCTGATCGCGCCGGCCGTGGTGGCAGCAGCGCTGCTCACGTTCGCGCTTTCGGTCGACGATTTCGTGATCACCAACTTCAACTCGGGATCCACCGTCACGTACCCGCTCTACATCTGGGGCGCGGCACGGGTCTCGATTCCGCCGCAGGTAAACGTCCTGGCGGCGATGATCTTCCTGTTCACCGTGGCGGCAATGCTCCTCACGGTGTGGCAGCAACGGCGTGCCGAGCGCCTGGCGTCGGTACGACTCGAGAGCGAGGGGGACTGAGATGGAGGCATCGGCTCCGCAACGGAGCGAACACGGCCTGAAGAAGGACGCCATTGGCTTCCTGGACGGGCTGATCATCGGGATCGCCTCCACGGCGCCCGCATACTCGCTCGCCGCTGTGCTGGCGATCGTGGTGGTCGGCGTGGGCGTGCAGGCCCCGGCCGTGCTGCTCGCGTCGTTCGTGCCGATGTTCCTGATCGCGTCCGCCTTCTACTACATGAACCGCGCCGATCCGGACTGCGGCACCACGTTCTCGTGGATCACGCGGGCGATGGGACCGAGCTTCGGCTGGGTGGGCGGCTGGGCCGTGACCACCACGGGCATCCTCGTGATCGGCTCGCTCGCCCAGGTGGCGGCGTACTACACCTTCGACCTCTTCGGGCTTACCGAGCTGCGCGACTCCACGCTCGCGAACGTGATCTTCACGCTGGCGATCATCGCCGTGATGACCACGATCTGCGTGCTCGGCACCGAGCTGTCCGCGCTTGTGCAGCGGGTGATGATCCTGTTCCAGGTCGGAGCCCTGCTGCTCTTCGCGGTCGTCGCCCTGATCAAGGGCGGGGCGCTCACGCCCGAGCTGTCCTGGTTCTCGCCCTTCGCGGTGGACTCGAGCTCAGCGCTGGTGGTGGGGCTGCTCACCGGCGTGTTCATCTACTGGGGCTGGGAGAGCGCGGTCAACCTGAACGAGGAAACCGGGGGCGAGGCCAATGCCCCGGGCCTGGCCGCGGTGCTCTCCACCGTGATCCTGCTCGTGACCTACGTGATCACGACCGTCGCAGTGGTGTCGTTCGCCGGCCTCGACCGCGTTGCCGAGTTCGAGGACGACGCGGGGATCTTCGGCGCGCTGGCCACCGACGTGCTCGGCTCGCCGCTCGACAAGCTGGTGGTGATCGCGGTGGTCCTGTCGGCGCTGTCGTCCACGCAGACGACCATCCTGCCCGCCTCGCGCACCACGCTGTCGATGGCGCGCCAGGGCGCGTTCCCGGAGGTGTTCGGGCGCGTGCACCCGCGCTTCCTCACGCCCCACGTATCCACGATCACCATCGGCATCATCGCCTCCGTGTGGTTCGGGGTCCTGTTCCCGCTGTCGGAGAACTTCGTGTATGACTCGCTCACGTCGCTGGCGTTCATGATCGCCTTCTACTACGCGCTCACGGGCTTCGCATGTGCGATCTACCACCGCCGCGAGCTCACCAAGTCGGTGAAGAACTTCTTCTTCATCGGCGTGGGCCCCGTGGTCGGCGGTCTGATCCTCACCTACCTGTTCTTCAAGGCGATCGACGAGTACAGGGACCCCGCCGCCTCCTACTCCGGCAGCGAGGTGTTCGGCACGGCGGTCCCGGTGGTGCTCGGCGTGGGGTTGCTGCTGCTGGGGGTGGTGCTGATGCTCATCTGGCGGCTCACCGGCCACGACGAGTTCTTCGGACGTCACCGTGAGGTCGTGGATCCCGACGTGGCAGCCGGCCGCAAGATGGGCGTGGCCGCGGTGCCGGAGGAGGCAATCTGATGGGGGCAATCGTGCTGGGATACGACGCTTCGCCCGGAGCCAGGTCGGCGCTCGCCTGCGCCGTGGACCTTGCGCGCGAGCACGGCGACGAGCTCGTGATCGCCTACGGGGTGGCGCCGCCCGGCGGGGTGGGCGAGGAATGGAAGGAGAACCGCGCCGCGCTCGAGGACCAGGCGCGGGCGCACACCGCGGAGGCGCTTGCGGCGGCCGAGCAGGCCGGCCTGACGGCCAGCGTCGAGCTGGTGCCGGAGCGCCCGGCGGCCGCGCTGGTGGAGGTGGCCGACGCTCGCGACGCCCGCTTCATCGTGGTGGGCACCTGGGGGGAGAGCCCGATCAGGGGAGCGATCCTCGGCTCCACCCCCCACAAGCTCCTGCACCTTTCCCACCGCCC
>CAVXTL010000022.1:0-182236 GCA_963764665.1 uncultured Thermoleophilaceae bacterium
CTCAAGGCACAGACGTAAAATGCTCGTTACAGGTGAACCAGGGAGGTACCCGCGGCGCTCTGGGGCACCTGGGCGGGAAGGTTGCCCTTTGGGTGACGGGTACACGGCCGTGGTCAGGCCCCATTCAGACCCCACGCCGGCTTGACCTGAGCGGGCCGTGGCGGATAGACAGTCCGCTCGTGACCGCGCGCCGTGCACCCAGCCTTATTCTCGCGCTGGTCGGCATCGGGCTCGCCGGGACAGGCTGCGCGACCGGAGTGACAGGCCCAGCCACGGATGTCGGCCAGTCGACCGCAACGATCCGGGGAACGATCGCGTCGACGACGGGCGGGCCGACCGACTATTGGGTCGAGTACGGGTCCACGACGGCCTACGGGCAGCGCACCCCGAACGTGACCGTGGACCCCGCGGGGCTAGAGGCCTCTCGGTTTCCGTTTCCCTCGTCGACCTCAACATCGGCGAGACCTACCACTACCGCCTGTGCGCCCGAGACGGTCAAGGCGGCCATTGCGGCGCCGGTCGCTCCTTCCGAGCCCTCGGCCCACGTTGCGGAGACGTCCTCACCTCGGATGCAACACTTGACCGCGACCTGCGCTGCAAGGGTCTCGAGGCGGGCCTGACGATCGGAGCCCCAAACGTCACCCTCGACCTCGGTGGCCACACCGTCGCGATCCAAGACGAAGCAGAGTTGCCGTACCGCGCCGCCCTGCGAAGCGCTCAGGACGGAGTGACGATCGAGAATGGCACTCTCACGAACGAGTACTCGCTGGGCGGCGGCGACGGCTTCGCGACGTTCATCTCCGGCGCCAGCCTCACGATCGACGACGTCGCATTCGAAGGGACTGCCAGCCTCGAGATCGACCGGAGCCTGGTCACAGACCTCCGTGCCCACACAATCGACCACCGAGCACTGTACGTCGCCGGCGACGGTAACCGCTTCATCCAGCCACAGGTACACGCCACCAATGGGCCCGGCCTGACCCTCGATGGTTCGAACAACCGGTTCGTGGACGGAGACGACTACGCCGGGTACACCAGCTCGCACATCTCAGGCGACGGAGTCGTCGTCCGGAACTCGCGCTTCAGCGGACGCGATTGGGGCCTCGTCGTGGCCGGGTCGAACGTGCGGATCATCGGCAACCGCATCAGCGGCGGGCTCGACGCGGGCGGCGGCGCCACGATGGAAGGTCCAGCAATGATCCTCCGCGAGAACACCCTTTTCGGGAGGCTCCTTTACAGCGTTGCGCATCCGCTCCGCCGGAGGACTGGTAGATCGAAACACCTTCGTCGGCGCGCCCGCCCCACACGGACTCATCCGCTCCCCAAGCGACGGCCTGCTCGTCGAAGCCTCGCCCGGAATCCGGATTATCGAGAACACTGCCACGGGCGCTACGGACGACGGCATGGACATCCGCGAGACCACCGCGCGCCTCCGAGGCAATGCCGCCAACGACAACGCTGATCTCGGGATCGACGCTGTTGTTGGCGTACGAGATCTCGGCGGGAACACAGCTAGCGGAAATGGCAACCCCCTTCAGTGCGTCAACGTCTTCTGCCAGTGGAGGCCGAGATTTCAGGCCGATTTCAAAGATTCGTTCTCGCTGTGATCCTGGCGCTGTTTGGTCGGCGGCTTGATCATGCTGATGATCCCGCCCGGCCGCTAGGTGGCGCTGGACGCCGCCCGGAGGTAGACGATCACCGCCAGAACTCGGCGGTGGGCGTCCTCGCCGCCTGGGAGGTCGAGCTTCATGAGGATGCTCCGAACGTGGCCCTCGACCGTCCGCTCGGTGAGCACGAGCCGTTGCGCGATGGCGGTGTTCGTCAGACCTTCGGCCATCAGGGAAAGGACCTCGTGTTCGCGGTCTGACAGCACCGCGAGGGCGTCGCGCTCGCGGCCGACAAGGGATGCCACGACCTTTGGATCGAGCGCCGAGCCGCCGTCCGCGACGCGCACGGCAGCGTCGAGGAACTCGGCCACGTCTAGGACGCGGTCCTTGAGCAGGTAGCCGAAGCCGCCCTGGGATACGAGGTCGACCGCGCCCGCGGACTCGACGTGCTGGGAGAGAACCAGCACGCCGGTCGGGGGTGGGCGTCGCGGATCCACTGGGCTGCGCGGATGCCCTCGTCGGTGAACGAGGGAGGCATGCGAACGTCGACGACGGCCAGGTCGGGGTCGTGCTCGCTGACTGCGGCGCGCAGCCGGTCGGCGTTGTCGACGCCCGCCGCCACGGTGTGGCCGGCGTCTTCGAAGAGCCGCGTGAGGCCTGCCCGCAGCAGCGCCTGGTCCTCGGCGATCACTACCCGCACGGGAGCTCCGCGGTGACGACCGTGCCCGCGTCGGGCGAGCTGTCGATGCGCAGCCGCCCGCCAAGCGCCGCCACTCGGTCGCCCATGCCGACGAGGCCCGATCCGCCGGAGGCGGCCGCCCCGCCGATGCCGTCGTCGCGCACCGAGACGACGAGGCTGCCGTTGCGCCTGCTGGCGCTCAGTTGATCGCGGTAGCGCTGCGCGTGCTTGATGACGTTCGCGAGGGCCTCGCTGGCGACGAAGTAGGCCGCCGTCTCGACGCGGTCCTCGAAGCGCTCGTCGGTCGCTTCGACCGTGTCCGCAGCGGCGCCCGTGTGGCGAGCTCTTGGAGTGCGGTCGCCAGGCCGTCGTCGAGCCCGGCGGGCCTGACCCCCCGGGCCAGCTCCCGGAGCTCCTCGATCGCATCGGTCAGCTCCGTGACGGTGGCGTCGACCTCGGTCGCGGCCTCGCCGCCGTGCGGGAGTGACCCTGGACATGGCGCAGGGCCAGGCCGATCGAGACGAGGCGCTGCTGTGCGCCGTCGTGAAGGTCGCGCTCGAGCCGGCGTCGCTCAGCATCCCCCGCGGTCACGATCCGTGCCCGCGAGTCCTCGACCTCGGCGAGCCGGCGTCGCACCTCCGCGCGCAGCCGGCTGATCTCGATCGCGAGCCCGGCGGCAGCGATGACGCTCTCGAGGAGATTTGGCCGCCGGCCGAGTGCCTCGTCGTGGACGAGAGTGCGCGAGCTGCAGGTCGCCGCGGCGCACCGGCGTCCGCATTCGGTCCGGAGCAGCCGGCGTCGCTACCTCCCGGCCAGCCGCGTCGACGTGGACCTCATCGGCCGGAAGCCAGAACCAGACCTCGAGCTGGGGGTCGCCGAGCGCGTCGGCTAGTACGTGACCCGTCTCCTCGGGTGCCGCCCGTCCCGCGCGGAGCTCGTCGAGGAAGTGCTCTACCTTCCGCAAGCCCTCGTAGCGCGCGCGGTCAAAGCGCTTGTCGACCGCAGCCTGGATGTTCGCGCGGAGGGGCCGAAAAGGAGCGCCACAGCCAGGGTCGCGGCCGCGGTCGGCAGCGTCGCGCCCGACCCGATCGCTACCCCGAGGCCCAGCGACACCGCTGCGTAGATCCGCCGAGTCCCGCCGTCAGCACGCCGTAGACCAGCGTGCGGTTGATGACGAGGTCGATGTCGTAGAGGCGGTAGCGCAGGATCGCGACGCCCGCCGCGAGCGGGAGCGTGAGGATGCTGAGCTCGATGGCGCTGTTGGCAGCACCTCGCCCACGAGGTCGTAGGTGGCGGTCCCACTGGGACCACGACGGCGACGAGCGCCTCCCGCCAGCGCGATCCACTTGATCTGCTCGCGCAGCTCCCGGCCACCGCGCCGGTATCTGAGTGACGAGCGAGGCGATCGAGCCGAAGATCCCGATCGCGACCAGCAGGAACGCGAGCCCGGTCGAGCGCATCGATCAGTCCGGTGTCGACCCCGTAGCGGGTTTCCGACCTGCGGTAGTCCTCGAGCGGCCCGGGGTCAGCAGCCCGGCTCACCAGCAGCAGGCCGATGCCCGTGCCGGCGAACCAGGCCACAGGCCGCCAGCGCGAACCGGGCAGCCTCCCGTCCGGA
Organism: uncultured Thermoleophilaceae bacterium; assembly: GCA_963764665.1. Classification (GTDB taxonomy): domain Bacteria; phylum Actinomycetota; class Thermoleophilia; order Solirubrobacterales; family Thermoleophilaceae; genus JACVRW01. Next base: position 3,905 of record CAVXTL010000022.1, read on the forward strand.
AACAACAGCAGCAGGAAGGTCGCCGGGATCAGCACCCACGGGATCCAGGAGCTCGACGCGTACCAGGCAGCAAGCTTGCCGAGGCCGTGCGAGCCGCCTTCGCCCGAGGTCCAGTAGTCGGCGTAGCGCGCCGCCGAGGCGCCCCAGGCCGACGGTGACCGCGACGCCGAGAAAGATCCAGCCGATCGGGTTCGCCGGCTGGCGGGAGGTCACCAGCACGCCGAGCGCCAGCAGGACGGCCACGTACGCGAGCGGAAACCCGGTGCCCAGTTCGAGCGGCCTCGCCTGTGCCGCTTCCAGGCCGAGGCTGAGCGCAACAGGCGCGAGCGTCACCGCCACGAGCAACCAGGCGACCGGCCGGAGTCCGAGTCCGAGTCCGGGTCACGAGCCATCAGAGGATCTTCGCCTGATCCGAGCGGGCTCACAACCGGGTGGGCGCGTGTCTCGAACAAGTGGCACCACTCGTGCAGCTCAGGTGGTGGCCGCGATGGCGGCGGACCGTGGCCAGCCGTACGTTCGAGCCGTCCGACCGATCCCCAACCAGGAGGACCATGGAAAGCTCAGTCACTCGCCCCGCCGTAGACGTAGCGGCCGACCGCCCGAAGCCCGGCCTCGCGCTGCTGCTCGCCCTGCTTGCCGTTCCCGGCTCGACCCTCGCCTGGGAACTGCCGGCCGGCGGGCTCTACATCGGCCTGCCGCTCGCCGTCGCGGCCATCATCTTCGGCGTCCGCGCCCGGCGCGCCCAACGGCTCGGGCATGGCGCTCGCGGCGATCATCATCGCCGGCGTCTGCATCGCCCAGATGGCGATCTGGACGCTCGTCTCGGCTCTGGACTAATCATCACTCGCCGAGAGGAGGTGGAAATTGAACGGCAAGACCAGAGAACGGCGGCGCGGGTGCGCGAGCGCCTCACCTACGCCAACGTGATGGCCTCGATCGCGTGTTCGCCGCGCTCGCGGGACGGGACCGCCTACGCGGCGAACACGGTCGGCAGCGGCGACATCGTCGACGGCGAGGTCAAGTCCGCCGACATCGGCAACAACGAGATCGGCTCCGCCGACGTCAAGGACGGATCGCTCAACACCTTCGACGTGCACAGCTTCCTCGGCGAGGACGTGGTCGACGGCACGCTCACCGGCGCCGATCTCCAGGACAACTCGATCGGCGTCGCAGACATCGGCTCGGGACAGGTGGCAGGCGACGAGGTGGCCAACGACTCGCTGCTCCAGTCCGACATCCGAGCCGAAGCGGTAACCAGCGACGAGGTGCTGGACAACGCGCTCATCGGCACTGACGTCATGGACGGCAGCCTCAAGGACGAGGACATCGGGGAAATCGCGATCCGCGACGTCGAGGTCAACGTCGGCACAGTCCCCGCCCAAAGCTGCACCTCCGTAGCCATGCCGGTGTTGGGCAACCCCGACGGTGACCACCTCATCATCACCCCGTACTTCGCGGCCGGCCTCTACGGCAGCTTCACCGAGGACCTCTTCCCGGTAGCGACTCCGGCGATCTGGAAACCGGGCTGGCCGAGCCTGCGCCCGATTCCACTGCCCCCGCGACCGCGCCGTGCACATGCCGTGGCCGTCGCCCAGGTCAACGACATCAACGCACACGGCACGATCGCAGGCAACGTCTACGGCCTCTCAGCCCCGGGATACACCGCCCTCCAACGCGTCTATCCCACGCTCTGGAAGTGCCAGTTCCGCCGCTGAGCGAAAGCCGCGTTTCCAGCAGCGCGGCCTTCGCCGAGAGCATGAGGAGCGCGGGATCGTGACCGAGGCCTGGAGCCCGCTCGCGCAGGGCGCCGTGCTCGATGACCTGGTGCTTAGCGAGATCGCCGAGGCCCGCGGCAAGTCCAGCGGCCAGGTGGTCCTCCGCTGGCACCTGCAGATCGGAAATGTCGTGTTCCCGAAGTCGGCGACACCGGAGCGGATCGAAGAGAACTTCGCACTCTTCGACTTCCACCTCAGCGACGCCGAGATGGAAGCGATCGGCGGCCTCGACGCCGGAGACCGGACCGGCCCGGACCCAGACACCTTCGTGGGGCTGTAGCGCTGCCGCGAGGCTCACCGACTTCTTTCCGCCAAGGCGCCCCGGCCACGGTTGATGCACTCAACAGGTCCGCCTATCTCCGCCGTCACATGCTCGGATAGCGGCGGGCAAAGCGCTCGCCAGGGACTTTCGCCTAGACCTTGTCTGGTCTATGGGCTGTCGCCCCGGCCGCGCCACCCCTTCTTGTACCAACAGCTGCGCCCATGCCGACGTCGCGACCGGGAGGGCTAACGTCCAGGCTGCTCGGCTTGCCGCGCTCGAGAGGGTCAGTCCAACAGCTCGATGGCCATGTCGGTCGGACCGCCCGGCTGGAAGCCGACGATGTCCTGCGGACATGCCGACACGACCACGACGCCGGTCATCAGGAGCTTGAACGTGGCGGCGTCGCCCGGCCTGCTGACGCAATCCTCGAGCGTGAGCCTCCCCTCGCCGTCGACACGGAAGTTCGCGAACACGTTCATGGGCTGTGGGGCATGCGGGACGTCGATGCCATGCTTCTTCGCCTCCGCTTGGAGGTTCGTCTCACATGACGCGTGCCCTGGCTCAGCGCCGAGGTCCCTGTATCGATATGGATCACAGGCCGCGACGATGCAGTCGTGCCTTCCCGGCGAGGTGTCGTCGACAAACTCGAGTATGGGGGTGCGCTCGTTCGGTGTAGAAGGTCCACCCGGCCCGCGGGATACATCTCGTCCATGTACACGCGCGTGTGGCGCCCGCTCATGTACTCGATCGGATTCGCGGCGTTGTAGACGAACAGATCAGCGGCCTGGCCGCCCTCCACGTCGATGATTCGGAACTGCTGCCCTTCGTCGAGCTTCGCGCTCCACCCGGTGCGAGCGGGGATCTCGATGCGCTCCTTTACCTCGGTCATGTGACCACCCTTTCGATCTCGACGGTCCTTGGCGTCCACTGGTTCGAATCGATCATCTGCCTGACGTGCGCGGCGATCTCCGACAGGGGTGCGATCCAGACGTCGCCGCGGCCGAGCATCTCCTCGAGGAGGTCCGCCACCACTTCGAGGCGCGCAAGCCGTCCGGAGATGCTCGGATGAAAAGCGGTGACCCAGCATCCGCCGTGGCGGTACGCGGCCGCGATCTCTGCTCGCCACACCTCAGCGGCCCGCTGCGGCGCGCTCACCTGCATCACGTAGTCCAAGTCCGGGACGTGCGCGTACGGCGGCCAGTCGTCGTTAGCCCAGTCGCCAGGGACCTCGATCAGCTCGCCCTTTGGCGTGCTGAGCACGTACGGCTGGTCGTCGCCCATGAGCGAGGCGTCGTAGAGGAAGCCGTGCTCGACGAGCAGCTCCGGCGAGCGATCGGACAGTCCATAGAGCGGGGCACGCCAGCCGATCGGGGGCTTTGGCATGACTCGCGCGGCGGCCTCGAGTCCGCGTTCCAGGATCGCCAGCTCGTCGCCGGCCGTCTGCTCGAAGGACACCTCGTGCAGGTAACCGTGAAGACCGACCTCGTGGCCATCGTCCAGAACCTGCTCGACCAAGCCTGGGTACGTATCGATGCAGTAGCCCGGAAAGAAGAAGGTCTGCTTGATCCCGAGATATCGGAAGAGGCGGACAATCCTCGGGATGGCAACCTGCTCGTATTGAAGCCAGGAGAGCGTCGACACCCGTTCGGCCGTGCGTGCCCCATAGGTCAGGCGGAGCATGCTGTCCAGATCGACATCGAACACGAGGGATGCCGCGCAGCGTGCCCCGTCCGGCCAGGGGATCGGGTTCTCGATCCACTTCTCTCGCCCAGCACTCGCCCGCGTTCATCTCTCCTCCTCCTACTGCGCCACGTATCCGCCGTCGACCGGCAGCACTGCCCCTGTCACGAACGACGCCTCCTCGGAGGCGAGGAACATCACGGTAAGGGCGACCTCATCGGGCTGCCCGCCACGGCCGAGCGGTGTCATCTCGATGTTCTCGGCCACGGCGTCTTCTGGCTCGGTCTTCGTCATGTCAGTGAAGATCAGCCCCGGCAGGACGCAATTCACACGGATCTCATGCCGAGCGAGGTCGACGGCCGCGGCACGGGTCATCTGAACCACCGCGCCCTTGCTGGCCTGGTAGGCGAAGTACCCCGGCACCGCGTTGATGCCGTAGATCGAAGAGACGTTCACGATCGAGCCGCCACCGGCGCCGCGCATGCGCCGCGAAGCGGCGCGCATGCCGAAGAAGACGCCGCTTTGGTTTACGGCCAGCACGCTGCCCCACTCCTCGTCCGTCGTGTCAGTCACGCCACCGAAGCTCACGATCCCTGCGTTGTTGACGAGCACGTCGGGAGCGCCGAGCTCCGCCTCGGCATGGTCCATGGCCGCGTCCCAGTCGGCGCTGTTCGACACATCCAGGCGCCGGTAGATCGCTTGATGTCCTGCGTCGCGGAGCGCCTGGGCGCGCTGCTCGCCGTCGTCGTCCAGAACGTCGGTGAGCAGCACCCGCGCTCCCTCGCGGCAGAAGAGCTCGGCCTCCGCCGCGCCCTGGCCCCGCGCGGCCCCGGTGATAACGGCCACCTTGTCGCGCATGCGTCCCGCCACGGCCTGCTAGTCCGTTCCCCGGAAGAAGGGAAGGCCGAGCGCGGCGGGCCATGGAGCTCCGCCCCCGCGCCTGATCCTCAGGAATGCGAGGAAATAGACCATCAGCAGGGTCCCCACGTACGGAAGCGCCGAGAAGAACTCCGGAGTGATGGACCAGCCTTCCGCCTGGGCCACGTTGCCGAAGGTTCCGAGACCGCCGAAGAGGAGCGCGCCGGGGATGAGCGGGATGGGCCGCCAGCTCGCAAAGATCACGAGCGCCAGCGCAATCCAGCCCTGACCCGACGTCACATTGGGAAGCCACGTGCCGACGATCCCGAGCGTCAGCACGGCGCCCGCGAGTCCGGCGAAAGCGCCGCCGACCGAGACATAGAGAATCCGCCAGCCGGTTACGCTCAGGCCGGCGGCGTCGGCGGCGCCAGGGTCCTGGCCGATGGAGCGCATGTTGAGACCGTGCTGAGTCCGGTAGAGCAGGAACACCGCGGCCGCTGGAAAGAGGAACGCGAGGTAGGAGACGCTCAGCTGTTGGAAGAAGGCCTCTCCGAAGAACGGGATGTCGGACAGGAGCGGTACGTCCCAGCTCGGGATGGTCGCGTCGGCCGGCTGCTGAACGTAGTCCTTGCCCACGAGACCTGTGAGCCCGAGCGCGACGAACACGAGCGCCAGGCCCCCGACCACGACGTCGGCCTTGAGCACCACCACCGCCAACGCGAACAGGAGCGAGGCGACCGCTCCGGAAAGGATCCCGATGAGCAGCCCCAGAGCCAGCGAGTCGGTCTGCTGGACCCCGATGAACGCGCCCAGCGCACCGATGAGCATCGCGCCCTCGATGCCGATGTTGTAGACGCCGACGATTTCGGCCAGAAGCTCGCCGGTCGCTGCGATCAGCACGGGTGTCGCCGCCATGATCGCGGTGGCGATCGATGCCGATACGAGCCCGTCTCTCACTTCGCCCCTTTCGGGACGGCCACGGCGGGCCCGTCGCTGTCGGCTCTCCCGGGGTTGACGATCCTTACGTTTCGCAGTCCCTGGCCGACCGCGGCACAGATCAGCGTCAGCCCGTACATGGCGAAGACCAGCTCACCGGGGGCTCCGGTGATGGTGAGGATGTTCCCCGCGACGGCGATCACCGCGAAAACGATCGCCATGACCAGGAGCTCAGGTCCGAAGCCGCCTGCGAGCACGGCCACCACCACCCCGGTGTATCCCGTGTTGTTGGACAGCGCCGGCCCATAGCGCTGGACGTTCGTAAGCATCTCCACCACGCCGGCCAGGCCGGCGGCAACGCCGCCGAGGGCGAAGACAGCGATCATGATCCGCTTCGTCGGCATCCCCGCGTAGGTCGCGGCCTTCGGGCTGGACCCGATGATCGACATCTCGAAGCCGAACACCGAGCCGCGCAGGAACAGCCAGATGGCCGCCCCGAAGACGACGGCGACCACGAAGCCGATCGGAATCAGGTAGTCGCCGACGGGGATCGACTCGATGATGGTCTGCGGGGGCACGCTCTCGGATTTGACTGAGCCCGCCGATGCCGGCTCGCCCCACTTGGTCCCCGCCCAGTAGATGACCCAGGACACGGCGATGAAGTTGAACAGCAGCGTGCTGATGATCTCGTTGACGTTCAAATACACACGTGCCAGCGCGGGAATGATCGTCCAGGCCGCGCCGCAGGCAGCACCGGCCACGAACATCAGCGGGATCAGTAGCGAGCTGCTCATGTCGGGGAACAGCTCGCCCATGGCGAAGGCTCCCCACGCGCCGAGGAACAGCTGACCGTCTCCTCCGATGTTCCAGAGTCCGAGCTTCAGCGGAATGGCCGCCGCCAGGCCGAGGAGCAGCAGCCCGGCGGCCACGGTCAGCATGTTCTCGAAGCCAGCGGGCTGGCCGAGCGTGCTGTTCCAGAGGCCGTCGAAGAACTGCCCCGAGTCGGCTCCGGAGACGAGCAGCCCGAAGGACGTCGAGAAGACGACCCCGATTGCGATGGATCCGACTCGGTACCGTCCCCGAGCCGCCCGGCTTCGCGCGCCGCTCGATCCGCCACGCGGGGAGTCCCCGCACTCCCATCACGCCTGGGCCTTCAGCTCGCCTGAACTCTCGTCGAGGCCGCCCATCGCGCGCCCGACGGCATCCCGGTCGATGTCACCGGCGAACTCGGCGTTGATGCGCCCCTCGTACATCACGAGCAGGCGATCGGACATCTCGATGATCTCGTCGAGCTCCTCCGAGATGAACAGAACCGCCAGGCCGCCCGCTCGAGCGTCGAGGATGGTCTGCCGGAGGTACGCGGCAGCCGAGACATCCAGGCCGCGGGTGGGGAAAGCGAGGATCAGAACGTTCGAGCCGACGCTGAGCTCTCGCCCCGCCAGGAGGCGTTGGGCATGCCCGCCAGAGAGCGCGCGGACCGGCGAGTCCAGGTCGTCCGCCGACAGCTTGACCTGCGAGACGAGCTCAGCGGCCATCTGGCGGGAGGCCTTCTGATTCAGCATGGGGCCGCGGGTCAGCCGGTCCGCGCTGTAGCGGCGCATGATCGCGTTGCGCCAGATCGGCTCGTTCCCCGCTAGCCCGGTTCCGAGCCGGTCCTCGGGAACGAACCCCACACCGGACCTGACGAACTCTCGGCACGACCGCCCGGCCAGATCCTTGCCGTCGACGTTGACCGCCCCCGTGACCGGCTTGCGCAGCCCAGCCAGTGCCTCGGACAGCTCACGCTGCCCGTTCCCGGTGACCCCCGCGAGGCCGACTATCTCGCCGGCGGCGAGTTTCAGCGACACGTCGTGCACGGCGTCCGCGCCCCGGTCGTCCTTGACGGTCAGGCCGGCGACCTCCATCACGGTCTTGCCGGCCGCGCCCGCCTTACGGCTCACGGCTGGCACGCTGCCCCCGATCATGAGCTCGATGATCGTGTCGACGTCGGCCTCCGACCGCTCGAGGGTCCTCACGTTTCTGCCCTGGCGCATCACGGTGATCCGGTCGGCGATCGCCAGCACCTCGCGCAGCTTGTGCGAGATGAACACAACCGACTCGTTGGCGTCGCGCTGGTCGCGAATGAGCTGGAACAGACCCGAGGTCTCCGAGGGAGTGAGGACAGCGGTCGGCTCGTCCAGGATCAGGACGCGGGCGCCTCGCGCGAGAGTTCGGAGGATCTCGAGCCGCTGCTTGTCGGCTACCGAGAGCTGCCACACCTCGGCCTCCATGTCGAGCTCGAGGTTGTATTGCGCCGCAAGCTGCTGCGCCCGTCTGACCACGGTCGACCGTCTTCGGAACAGGCCGGGGATCTCGTCCCAGCCGACGAAGAGGTTCTCGGCGGCAGTCAACGCCTCCACCAGACGCGAGTGCTGATGCACTACGCCGATCCCCAGGGTCATCGCGTGCTTCGGCGAGCGCAGGACCAGGGGCTCGCCGCGCATCAAGACAGCGCCCTGGTCGGGAGCGATTGCGCCGGACAGGACGTTCATCAAGGTGGTCTTGCCGGCACCGTTTTCGCCGAGCAGCGCGTGCACCTCGCCGGCGCGGAGATCCAGGTCCACGCCGTCGTTTGCCCGCAGGTCGCCGTATGTCTTGGTTATCCCGCGGAGGGCGACGACGGGCTCATCGCTCAACCTGCCTTGATTCCCTCGACGTACCACTTCCACCCGCCGTATAGGAACTCGTCGGTCAACTTCTCGCCGTCGGGGACCCGGACCTTGCCCTGCGTATCCTTGATCGGGCCGACGAACGGATTCTTGCTGCCGGACGCGAGGTCGTCGAGGGTCTGCTCGACCTCGGACTTCACGTCGTCCGAGACGTTGGGGCCCCAATCCTCGAGCTTGAAGGTGTCCTTGGGATCCAGGAACTCGATCTGCCGGGAGACGAACTTGCCCTCTTGGATCGACTTGAACTGGTCGGTGTAGTACTTGCCGAAGTCCCAGACGGTCGACATCAGCGCACTGTCCCCGCAGGCTTCGCCGTTCGTCCAGAACTCGCCGATGGCGAGCGCGCCGCCCTTGTCGTTGACTACCTTGCAGTAACCCTGGTCGTCCGTGTACGAGCGGATGACGTCGGCGCCGGTGTCCAGCAGTGTCGACACGGCCTGAGACGTCTTGGGCGGGTTGTAGTAGTCGTTCGTCACGACCGTCCGGACGTCACAGTCGGGATTCACCGACCTGCATCCCATCGTGAAGGCGTTCGCGGCGCCGATGATCAAGGGGACCTTGTAGCCCAGGACGTACCCGACGGTGTTGCCCTTGGTGCTGAGGCCGGCCGCCACGCCCGCCGTGTACTCGATCGTCCAGAGCTTCGGGAACCAGCCGGTCGTGTTCTTGCCGAGCTTGGTGAACGGGGCCGTCTGGATGCAATAGATGTCCGGATGGTCGTCGCAGACCTTCGTGAAGATCTCGCCGTACCCGACGGCGTCCACGAGCACATTGGCGTTCCGGGTCGTCACGAACTGCTCGAAGACCGGGGTCGCGTCGTCGGTATAGGGGACGTTGTCGGCATTGAGCTGCTCGAGCGAGTCGCCGAGCGCCTTCTGGGCCTCCTGTTGCCCGGCATGGTTGGCGACGTTCCAGCCGGTGTCCTGGATCGGGCCGTACCAAACCCATCCGGCCTTCAGCTCCTTCGCTCCCTGCGAGCTTCCAGAGGAGCCGGTGTCATCGCTCCCGGAGCTACCACACCCTGCGCTGGCGAGCGCCAAGAGGACGATGCTCATCACCTGCGCTGCAAGCGTCAGCCGTTGCCGCATGTCTGCCATCTCCATTGGTCGAGCCGGGACGCTGGCACCCTAGTAAGGCAAATAGCTTCCTGTCAAGCTTGCTGGAAAGCATTCTGGCCAGTTTGCATAGGTTAGACTCATGCGGCCGATGGGGAGACGGAGCGCATCCAGTTCGCAACGCCCCCGCGCTCATCTTTCGTCCCGCGGCGCAGGTGATCACGTCGATCGCATCGTCGCCGAGTGGGCGCGCGAGCAGCCGGACCTCGACACCAGCGCCATCGCCCTGATCGGGCGCGTGATGCGGGCCTCGCGCCTCCTCCAGTTCGAGGTGGAACGGTCGCTATCCATGTTCGACCTCACCGTCAACGAGTTCAATGCGCTCAACGCGTTGCGCCGCGCCGGGCGCCCGCACAAGCTCTCTCCCACCGACGTGGGCGTCTCGCTTCTCTTCAGCTCCGGCGGCTTGACGAAGCTCCTCGAGCGCCTCGAGAGCAGGGGGCTCATATCGAGGGAGCCGAACCCGGACGACGGCCGCGGCGTCATCGTCGCACTAACGCCCGCCGGCAAGAAGCTCCAAGAGGAGGCGATGGCCGCGCACCAGGAGAACGAGGAGCAGCTGCTGAGCCCGCTGACGCGGACGCAACGTGACCGGTTCAACGCGATCCTGCGCGATCTTCTGGTCACACTGGAGCGCACCACCGCGCGCATGCTCCAGCTGAGCGCATGGCCAGAGCGCTCCCCGCAGATGCGTTCGACCTCGAAGAGATCCTCGAGGGGTTGGAGCGATGGGTCGGCATCTCCAGCCCCACCACCGACGTGGCAGGCGTCAACCGCATGATGGACGAGGCTCAGCAGGCGATGGAGGAGCTGGGCGCCGCGACCGAGCGCCATCCGGGAAGGGACGGATACGGAGACAGCCTGCTCGCCCGAATGCCGTGGGGCGACGGCGCTCCCGGGATCCTCGTCCTCTGCCATCTCGACACGGTGCACGCTCCCGGGACGTTCGAGCGCCAGCTCGAGTTCCGCCGGCAGGACGGACGCGCCTACGGCCCAGGCATCCTGGACATGAAGGGCGGCACCTTCCTCGCCCACTATGCCCTTCGGCAGATCGTCCGGTCCGGCGTCACCACTCCGCTGCCGCTGTCCTTCCTGTTCGTCCCCGACGAGGAGGTCGGCACACCGTCGACCCGCGACCTGATCGAGTCCTGTGCCCGCCGCGAGCAGCTTGTCCTCGTACCCGAGCCTGCGCAGGAGGGTGCAGACGTGATCATCGGCCGGTGGGCCTTCCAGCGGTTCGTCGTGCGGGCGCGCGGCAAGCCCGCACATGCCGGCGCCACGCTCGCGTCAGGCCGCTCGGCGATCCGCGAGATCGCAGAGCAAATCGTCGCGATCGAGTCGATGCAGGAGCCGGAGCGAAACCTCACCCTCTCGGTGGGGATCGTCTCCGGCGGGACCTTCGTCAACGTGGTCCCGGCCACCTGTGAGGCGCACGTCCTCGTGGTGACCGAGGATCCGGACGACTTCGAGCGCATCGGATCGCGGATGAGAGCGCTTCGGCCCCGGAACGAGGGCATAGAGCTGGAGGTCGAGACGGGAGCCCATCGCCCGCTGTTCACCCCCAACGCCGGCACGCTCGAGCTTTACGAGCACGCGCGCTCCCTCGCGCTCGAGATCGGCTTCGACCTCGAACCAGGGATCGTCGGCGGCGGAAGCGACGGCAACTTCACCGGCGCCCTCGGGATTCCGACGCTGGACGGGCTCGGGCCGAGCGGCGACGGCTTCCATACCGAGGAGGAGCATCTGCTCGTGGACTCGCTCATACCGCGCGCCCGCCTTCTTGCGGGCCTCATGCTGACGCTGACGTAGCGCCTATTCGGCGTCGCGCGCAATCGGCAACGCTAGGCAGCGCACGGCGCCGCCCATCGCGCTCAAGTGGGCCACGTCCACGGGGATCGTCTCGACGCCGCGCGTCTCGAGCTCGCGGATCACGCGCTCGAAGCGCTGGTCGATCACGTGCGTCTTTTGGTCGATGTTGATGCCCACGGATGCGAGCTCGAGCGTCTCCTGCTCGGTCAGCTCGATCACGTCCCAATCGGAGATCGGGTCGGGAAGCTTCCCGCCGAGGGCCGGCATGTGAGCCATGGCCAGGCCCTCGCCGACCACGCACATGACGCCCAGCAGGTGCAACCACGTGCCGTGCACGTCGACCGGGTGCACACGGATGTCGAAGTCCTGGAGATAGCGCGCGAGCCACGCCCGGCCCGCCTCGTTCGACGTCAGGTCCGTATTGCCGCACAGCACGTCGTTCGGCCCGAGCATGATCAGATCGCCTCCCTCGAGGAAGGGACCGGGGCCCTCGTTCCCGGCGGGGTGCGGGCGAGCGCGCGGGACCGACACGTGCCGAACGTCCGGGTCTGCATCGATGTACGGCATCAGGACGTCGCGCGTGGCCCAGGTTTCCTTGCGACGGAACGGCCGCCGGATACAGCACTCGATGACGTGCTTGCCGAGAACGTAGTTCGGGTCCGCGGGGTACAGGAGGCTGTGCCCACCCTGGAGGTTGTCGAGATACTCCATCTCCTCGGGCAGGTATTTGCGCGGCCGCACGACCTGAACGCCGTGCCGCTCGAGGAGCCCGACGATGCTCTCTACATCGGCGGTGATCCCCTCCCACAGCTCCGGGGCCCGGTCACGTATGTTGACGGCCTTCCCGTCAGCTGCCGAGAGGATGTCCGCGACATCTCCCGTGAGGTAACGGATGTTCGTGTTCCAGGCCGGATACGCGAGGTCCTCGGTGCTCCCGATCATCACCGTTCGAAGGGTTCCGTAGTCGCTAAAGCAGCCAATCTCCATGGCAGAGCATCTTGACAGATCGCTTTCCAGATAGGTAACGTCGCCGCGATGCGTCCGCCGGAACGCCTCAGCGCTGAGGCGGCTGATGCGCCCGAGCTGAGCCGCGAGCAGCTGGGCGCGTCGCTCAGCGCCCTGGTCAGGACCCCGAGCGTCAATCCGGGGATGAGCGAGCTGGCCATGGTCGAGGAGATCGAGCGGCAGCTCGAGGGGAGCGGCTGCGAGCTCACGCGCGTCGAGTCGATGCCGGGCCGGCCTTCGCTGGCAGCGGTGCTGGACGGCTCTGGCGATGGCCCGCGCCTCGTTCTCAACGGTCACATGGACACCGTTGCTATCGACGATCCCGCCCGATGGTCCGTCGACCCGTTCGGAGGCGAAATACGAGATGGGGCCGTCTGGGGCCGCGGCTCGGTAGACATGAAGGGCGGCCTCGCCTCGCAGATCGCCTGCGCCAAAGCGCTCGCCAGGGTGCGCGACCGGCTCCACGGCTCGCTGGTGCTCCACTTCGCGGCCGGGGAGGAGTGTGGAGAGCCCGGCACGCTCTCGCTGATCGAGGCCGGCTTTGTGGGCGACTGGGGAATCACCACCGAGCCAACGGGGCTCGAGATCGCGACCGCCGAGCGCGGGACGGGGTGGTTCGAGATCACGATCACGGGCCGATCCACGCATGCCGCCACCCCCCAGGCGGGCGCCAACCCGATCCTTGCGGCGGAGGATGTGCTCGCGCGGGTTCGCCGCTACAACGACGACCTCTCGGCGCGGACGCATCCGCTCCTGGGCAGCCCGATCTGCACCGTGACCATGGTCCAGGCCGGCGCGGAGCACAACGCCATTCCGGATTCGTGCAAGCTCACCGTGGACAGGCGCGTGATTCCGGGTGAGACGCACGAGACCGTTCGCGCCGAGCTGGACAGCCTCGTCGGCGAAGCGGTCAGCGGCCACAACGGCATCCGCGCCGAGGTAACGCCGATCCACCACGCCTTCGAGGCGGCGGAGGTGCCCGCGAACAGCCCGTTCATCGACGTGGTGCAGTCAGCCGTGCGGGAAGTCACGGGTGAGCCGGGCACGATCGTGGGAACGCCCTACGGCAGCGACGTCCGCAATCTCGTCAACGACGCGCGGATGGAGGCGATCACCTTCGGCGCCGGCGACGTGGCGCTCTGCCACTGCGCCGACGAGCACCAGTCGCTCGAGGCTCTCCGTCAGGCCACGCTCGTGATGACGGTCGCCGCGTTCGAGCTGCTCACGAACGGCTGACGGCGGGCAGAGAGGTGGCAACCCGGATCGGTGTCGATGTTGGGGGCACTTTCACCGACCTGATCGCGTACGACGACGAGACAGGCCACGTGATGCTCGCCAAGAGCGCCTCTACCGCCGACGCCCGCGAGGCCGCGGTGATCGAATGCGTATCGAGCGGCGTGCCCGCTGAGCTGATCAGGCGCTCGTCGTACTTCCTGCACGGGACGACCGTCGGACTGAACGCGCTTCTCACGCGGTCGGGCGCTCGGCTGGGACTGCTCGCCACGTCGGGCTTTCGCGACGTCCTCGAGATCCGGCGCGGCAGCCGCGAGCAGATGCTGAACCTGTGGTGGCGTCCGCCCACCCCGCTCGTCCCGAGGGAGCTGCGCGTTCCCGTCCGCGAGCGAACGCGTGCGGACGGCGCGATCGTCCGCGAGCTCGCGGACGAGGACGTTGCGGAGGCGGTCCAGTTGTTCTCCCGCGAAGGGGTGACGGCTGTCGCCGTGTCCTTCATCAACAGCTACGCGAACCCGGCGAACGAGGTCGCCGCCGGTGCAGCGTTGGTGGCCCACGGCTTCACGGGGGAGATCTCGCTCTCGCATCGCGTGTCGCGTGAATACCGGGAGTTCGAGCGAACCTCGACGACCGCCATCGACGCCTACGTTCGCGGGGCCACCTCCGGCTACCTGGGGCGGCTCGGGGCCGGCCTGCGGGGGCTCGGCTGCCCCGCGAATCTCCTCGTCATGCGCTCCGGCGGCGGTGCGATGAGCTTCGACGAAGCCGCAGACAGACCCTTCGAGACGATTCTCTCCGGGCCGGTTGCGGGCGTGGAGGGCGCGGCCGCGCTCGCACGCGAGCTGAAGCTGCCGCAAGTCATCGCGGCTGACGTCGGAGGGACGAGCTTCGACGTGTCCGTCGTCATGGACGGGCAGCCACAGGCCATGAACGAGGGGCAGGTGATGGGCTTCCCCGTGCAGGCGCCCTGGGTCGACGTACGCTCGATCGGCGCCGGCGGAGGCTCGATCGCGGAGATCAACTCGAGTGGACTGCTCCGCGTGGGGCCGCGGAGCGCCGGGTCCGTCCCAGGCCCGGCGTGCTACGGGCGCGGCGGGACGGAGGCCACCGTGACCGACGCCGCGCTCTCGCTCGGAATGCTCGCGGAAGGCCGGCTTGCTGGAGGCCTGAGACTCGATCCAAGCCTCGCGCGTGCGGCTCTGTCCAGGCTCACTGACGCGGTCGGCATGGACGTCGAGAGGGTCGCGCAGGGCATGATGCGAGTCGCCGCGTCCCACATGGCGGATGCGATCCATGAGATCACCGTCGAGCGAGGCCTCGACCCCCGCGACGGAGCTCTCATGGCCTTCGGCGGCGCCGGCGGCCTGTTCGCCACCCTGCTCGCGGGTGAGTCGGATGTAGCGACGATCGTGCTGCCGCCCTTCTCTGGCAATTTTTCCGCGTGGGGTCTGCTGGGCGCGGACATCACCCAGACCGCCGCGCAGACGATGATCGCCCCCCTGAGCGACGACGGCACGGACGATGCCGAGCGGCTGCTGCGCCAGCTTGTCGCGAAGCTGCGACAGAGGCCCGGGAACGGGGCAGACTCCGATGCGGTGCCGGCGGCCGCGATCGACCTGCGCTACGTGGGACAAGAGCACAGCCTCACGCTGCCGGTGCCCTACTCCGACGACGGCGGTCTGGGCGCAGACACCCGGTGGGTCGCATCGGCCTTCGAGGCGGAATACGAGAAGATCTTCGGCCACCGCATGGACGAGGACATCGAGATCGTCGCCGCGCGCGGAACGCTGCGCCGCACGATGCCCGAACGGATCGCGGCACGACCGTCCGGCCGCCGGGGCACCGGCGAACGGCGTCAGACCGTGGCGTTCTCGTTCACCGCATCGGAGTGGACCGACTTCGCAGTGGTCGACCGAAGCGAGCTCCAGCTCGGCGAGTCGCTGCCCGGTCCCGCCTTGATCGCAGAAGAAACGGCGATGACCTACCTCGACCGCGGGTTCCACGCCCGCGCTCATCCCTCCGGATCCCTGCTGATCGAACGCGCCGATGCCTGACCGCGTCGACTACATCACTACGGAGGTCGTGAGGCACAGCCTCCACTCCGCCGCCGAACAGATGAAGCGGGCGCTCATGCGCACCGCTTTCTCTCCGATCATCTACGACGTCCTCGACTTCGCGGTGGCCATCTACGACCGCCGCGTGCGCCTGCTTGCACAGGCGCCCGGGCTGCCGAACTTCCTCGGCACCATGGGCTACTGCGTCCGAGCGGCTGTCGATGCGGTCGGCGAGGACACGCTTCAGGACGGAGACGTGATCCTCCTCAACTCCCCCTACGAGACGGGGTCCCATCAGGAGGACATGGCCGTCGTCTGCCCGGTGTTCCTGGACGGCGAGCTGCTCGTCGGCTACACCGCCGTGAAGGCCCACTTCCTCGACATCGGGGGAAAGGACTACTTCTGCACCGACACGGTCGACTATTTCCAGGAAGGCACGATTTTCCCGGGTGTGAAGCTCTACACCGCCGGCCGCCTCAACGAGGACATCTTGCGCATGGTCACCGCGAACTCGCGAGTTCCGAAGGCGGTCGCGGGCGACCTCAACGCCGAGGTGGCCGGCGCGCGGACAGGCGCGCGGGCGCTCCTGCGTGTCGTCAGACGTCACGGCATCCCAACCTTCGAGAACGCGGTCGAGGAGATGTTCGATCGCGGTGAGACCGCGGTTCGTAGCTTCCTCGCCGACGTTCCGGATGGCAGCTACCTCGGCCAAGGCGTTATGGACGGGGACGGCGTGGTGGACGAGGAGATCCCTTTCGAGCTCCAGGTGACCGTCTCGGGCAGCGACGTGACGGTCGACTACAGCAGGGCTCCGGACGCGCGGACTGGGCCCGTGAACAGCCCGCTCCCGTCCACGGTCTCCGCCACGCGCGTCGCCATCTCGATGCTCGCAAGCTCGGCCGACCTCGGCAGTGATGGTCACTTCCACGAGGGGCACTTCCGCCCAATCCACATCAAGACCCGGCCGGGATCGCTGTTCCACCCGCTGCCCCCCTCCCCCGCGTGGCTCTACTACGTCGCCGACTATCAAGCGATCGAGGTCATCTTCCAGGCGATCGCGAGCGCACTACCCGAGGCCGTTCCAGCCTGCAGCGGCGGGGACGTGACCACCTTGATCTGGTGGGGCACCTTCGCCGAGACCGGCGAACCGTGGGCGGACGGCTCCGGCAATCCCGTGGGACACGGCGCGACCAGCGTCGATGACGGACCCAGCGCCATCATGCACCACGGCGAGGCCGCAACACGGATCACGCCGGTCGAGGTGTGGGAGGCGAAGAATCCGTGGATCTTCGAGCGCTTCGAGCTGCGCCAGGACTCATGCGGACCCGGGCGCCACCGCGGTGGGCTCGGGGTGGACATGTTCTTCCACATGCTGGACGACTGCTGGCTCACATGCGGGATCGAGCGCAGCCAGAATCGTCCGTGGGGTCTCGTCGGCGGCGGCGAGGCGGAGCCGAACGGTGCGTCGATCCGCTACCCCGACGGCTCGCGCGAAACGCTGATCAAGGCCACGGGCGCGAAGGTGCCCAAGGGCTCCACGTTCGAGCTCTCCACGGGCGGCGGCGGGGGGTACGGCCCTCCTGACGACCGCGATCCGAGCGCGATCGTGGCAGACGTTCACGCCGGGTACATCTCGCAGGAGCACGCCCGCAAGCACTACCCCCAGTACAAGCCGAGGGACACGCCGCCACGAGTCACGCCTTAGCTCCCGCCGAACGCAACCGGCGCAGCCTGCTCGGCGATGCACGCCTGGCTCATATCCCGCATCGCCGCCCGTTCGTCAAGTTGTGATCGACGCGAGGCGCCCAGCCCTTCCCGCAGGGCGCCCGGGTCGATACAGGCCTAATGCGCACTCGTAGTGCGTTGGCTACGGGAACAACAGCGGGCTTGCGCTGCCGCGTGTCGCGGGCCAGCACCTCCTCCATGGGCTGAGTCGCAGGCGGCGCCACCCCCTCCGCTGCTTCCGCTCAACCGTCAGCGGCCACTGGGCTTGACCGAGCCCCGAGCCCGGCCGATCCTCGGTATGCCCCCCGGAAAACCTCGGCCCCCCTACGGATGGACGCAGCCGCTGAGCGGGGCTAGGTTGGCGTCAGGCATGGAGCGCCGGACTGGGCCACGGTTGGCCGCCCCGTTCAAGGAGCTTCGATGCTGCGCAGACTGTCCGGTCGCCTCACCTACGCCAACGTCGTCGCCTCGCTGGCGCTGTTCGTCGCGTTGGGCGGTAGCGCCTACGCCGTCAACACGGTCCGCTCCACGGACATCGTCGACGGAGAGGTCGCCTCGGTCGACATCAAGAACCAGGACATCGCGTCCGCCGACGTCAAGGACCAGTCGCTCACCACGTTCGACGTTTCCACCTTCCTCGGCGCCGACGTCGTCGACGGCACGCTCACCGGCGACGACATCGAGAACTACAGCATCACCAGGTTCGACATCGGCTACCAGGGGGTCGACTCGTACAACATCGAGGACAACACAGTCACTGGCTTCGACATCCTCGACGGGACGCTCGACGACGTCGACATCGCAGAAAACACATTCCGCAACTTCTCGGGGTTCATCGGCGTCGTGCCCGCCCAGAGCTGCGTCACCCGAATCGTGACGGGCGTCAACGCCCAGGGCGACCACCTGCTCCTCACCCCCAGCGGGAACGGCGCGTCCGGGCTCCTCACCTATACCGCCCAGTCCCACGCCAACGACAACAACATGGAGATCAAGGCGTGCAACCCGACGACCTCGGCGATAGACGACGGCACCAACACGTTCAGCCTGCTCGTCATCGACGCCGACTTCTAGGACGGGATACACGGCGGGCGAAGGGGCCCGCTAGCCCCCACCTCACGATCACCCGATGGCGACGGCGCCCGCGAGGAACGTCCGACTACGAGACCCTGCATCAGGACTACGTTGCGAGCCGAGTCCCTGAGCTAGGTGTAGTTCCTTCTTAGGTTGTTCGTTGCAGCTCGGTTAGGCGGGCTGCGGGTGGTTGGTGGCCGAGGGAGCCGTGTGGTCGTCGGTAGTTGTAGTGGTTGAGCCAGGCGTCGAGGTGTGCGGCGCGTTCTGTTGAGCTGGCGTAGAGGCGTGCGTAGGCCCACTCGTTTTGGAGGGTTTGGATGAAGCGTTCTGCTTTGCCGTTGGTGCGTGGCCTGTAGGGGCGGGTGCGTAGGTGGCGCAGACCGAGCTCTTTGCAGGCTTGGGAGTGGTCGTGGGAGACGTAGCAGGAGCCGTTGTCGCTCATCACCCGCTCGGTCTTGATCCCGCGCTGCGAGAGCCACGCGACGGCTCGCTTGAGAAAGCCGGCGGCCGTAGCGCCGCGCTCGTCGGGCAGCACCTCGACATAGGCGAGCCGGGTGGCGTCGTCGACGCAGACGTGCAGGAAGTCCCAGCCGACGGCTCCGCGGCCGCGGCCCTTGGCTGTGGTCTGGGTGACCCGCCGTCCCGGTCCGCGCCCGAGCGCGCGGTGGCCGGGACGCTCGAAGCGCCCCAGCTTCTTGATGTCGACGTGCACGAGCTCGCCTGGGCGGGCGCGCTCGTAACGGTTAGGGGGCTCGGGCGGCGTCAGTCGCGAGCGCTTGCCTAGACCGATCCGCTTGAGCCAGCGCGAGACGGTCGAGAGCGCCATCCCGAGCAGCTCCGCGATCTCAGCGCCGGTCAGACGCAGCTGGCGCAACTTGCGGATCGCCTCGACCCGCTCCGGCGCAGTGCGACGCGGACAGCGACGCGGCGCCGAACTGCGATCCACAAGCCCTGCACGCCCCTCAGCCCGAAACCGGCCCACCCACTTCGCCGCGGTCCGCTCGCTCACGCCGGCGGCCTCGGCCGCCGCCGCGAGCGACCAACCCTCCAACAGCACCCGCCCAACCATCAACGCCCTGCTCCTCGGACAGGTCCTGGCGTTAGCGTGAATCTTCATCCGGTGTCCTCCTTGGGACTGGGTGGCTCGACACCCCCAGCCTCCGAGGAGGCCCGGATGAACAACCTCATGAGGACCTACAGCGTCGCTAGAGCCGCACGAGGCGAGGCGCTGATACTCGGCGAACGAGCTCTCGTAGTGCCTTGGCGACGGGCACAAGAACGGCCGGTACCTTCGCGAGAAGCGACTTGTCTGGTCTATGGGGGGTCGCGTCTCCGGCGCCACCCGAGCTCACTCCCATACGCGAGCCGCTTCGGAGTGGCCCCCGCGCACAACGCGGACGGGGCCTCCTCCGGTCCTGGCTTACTGTTGACTTCTTAACACGTCACGCACCCGAGGCTATGAAGCACGCCCAGTAGTCCGGGTGCGAAAACGCACCACCAGCGCCGGCGTCTGAACCCCGGCGGCCGGGTAGATCCCCTTCGTCCTGGCGACGGCGAAACTCTGCCTCGAGCGCGGGATGCGTACTTAGGTATCGCTCGAGCTCGTCGTCTGCGGCGTCCCGCAGCCAAACCTGGGCCCGACGCAACGCCTGTGGTGGAGTCACCCCCGGATGCAGGAGTTCGTCGTAGACACGATTCATGCACAGCGCCGCCGCGGCGTCGTCCACGGGCCAGAGCGTCGCGATAACGCAGGCACTACCCGCGGCCAGGACCGCCGTTCCGAATGAGATCGCTTCATCCGCAGCGTTGGCGATGTCGGCCATCGCGCTGCGGCATGCGGAGACGCAAACCAGCCGAGTACGCAGGCCCTACCAACTTGGTCAGCTCGAGAGCTCAGACCTCGCGATCGGCGAGCACTACAACTGACTTCTCGGCCTCGAACAGACCGGCGTTCGCGTGGCACGCAAAGTGAATGTGAGTTGCGGTCCCAGCGTGCTGAATGAGGTTCGAAGACGTGGCTTCGTCGTCCTCGAAGATGAGCGTCCGGTCTGGGCCAAAGTGTCTCCCAATTTCGCGTACCTCCGGTACGGCCGCGAAGAGCTCGCCACGTTCACCAGAGTAGGCGAGCGCCAACAGGCGCGGCTCGACCTCATCCGCGGCGCGGGCGCGGCCGATAGCGGCACCGGCCAGCGCGGCGGAGGGCGCAAATCGGACATCGAAGTGATCGAGCCAGTGCGTCCTGCGCTGTCTTCCGCCGGGAGGTCGGCACCGGATAACGACGCGGCTCCACTTGGCGCGATTGCGCCCCTCGAGCCATGGTTCCCCCGCCAAAGCCGGGCCAGGACAGCGGGCCCAGGTGTTCGAGCGATCGCCAACATACCCCGATCCGGGACTCGCGGCGCGAGGTTCCGGCAATCCCGACTGATCCGATCGCGGAGGTCGGCCCGAAGGAAGCGCCCAGGTCGGAGGATTTCGACCGGCAGCCACTTTCGACGGAGGGACTCGATTCATGACGGATGCAGCCGAACACGTGCCCGAGCAGCGCGGGGCGGTGCAGGAGCTGGCGGCCGATCCGGCCTCCCGCAAGCGCTTTCTGAGCGTGATGGGCGGCGCCGGAGCGGCGAGCGCCCTTGCGATCTTCATGGCCGCCTGCGGCGGCGATGACAAGCAGGCCACGGCCGCGAAGCCGGACACGATGGCTGACACGGCGCGGGACCTGGAGATCGTCCAGTACGCCCTGACGCTCGAGCACCTGGAGACCGACTTCTACAACGCGGTGATCGACTCGGGTGTGGTCAAGGACATGGCCCTCGCCAAGGTCGCGACGATGATCCGCGACAACGAGCAGGAGCACGTGGACGCGCTCACGCAGACCGTCAAGAAGCTCGGCGGGAAGCCCAAGCGGCCGAAGACCAACTTCGACGCGGTGATCGACGGCGGCGAGCAGATGGTGCTCGAGACCGCGGCCACCGTGGAGAACCTCGGCGCCGCGGCCTATCTCGGGCAGGCGGGCCGGATCAAGTCGAAGGAAGTGCTCGCCGCAGCGCTCGCCATCCACAGCGTGGAGGCCCGCCATGCGGCGGCCCTCAACTCGGTGGTGGGCAGGACCATCGTCCCCGACGGCGCCTTCGCGAAGCCGGCCTCGATGGCCGAGGTCCTTCCGAAGGTCAAGCCGTTTCTCGCCTGATGCGCAGCACTGACTCAAAGGAGATGCTTCAGATGAACCAGGAAACACAGCCGGCCCCCGAGCTGGAGGCCATTACGATCGAAGGCCACACCCGCGGCGCGTTCATCATGCGCGGCGCCGTCGCCGCCGGTGCGGTCTACGGGCTCGGGTCCGTGGGCCCGTTCGTGGGTGGCGCCCTCGCCCAGGACGGCGCGAACGACGTGGACGTCCTGAACTTCGCGCTCACGCTGGAGTACCTCGAGGCCGCGTTCTACGGCCAGGCGCTCAAGCAGGTCCGCGGTATGTCGGGCGACGTCAGGAAGCTCGCCACGACGATCCGCGACAACGAGGACGCCCACGTGGACGCGTTGACCACGGCGATCAAGGGTGCCGGCGGCAAGCCGGTGGCTGCGCCCGGCGTGGACTTCGGCGACGCCTTCGCCAGTGAGAAGAGCTTCTTGAAGCTCGCTCAGACGTTCGAGGACACCGGGGTCAGCGCCTACAACGGAGCGGCACCGGCGATCGAGTCCAAGGCCATCCTCGCGGCCGCCGGCAGCATCGTTCAGGTGGAAGCGCGCCACGCGGCCGCCATCCGCCAGCTCAACGGCGTGCCGATCACGGACGGCGGCTTCGACAAGTCGCTCGACATGGATCAGGTCCTGATGGCCGTCAAGCCCTTCGTGAAGGCCTAAGGAGAGGAATCGGATGCTGCCCGGAATCGGACCCATGGAATTGATCGTCGTGCTGATCGTCGCGCTGGTGATCTTCGGACCGAAGAAGCTGCCGGACCTCGGCCGCTCGATCGGCGGGGGGATGCGCGAGTTCAAGAACTCGATCAGCGGCGACGAGCGCGAGGACCTGCCGCCCGGCGACCCCGCGAGCGCGAGCAAGCCCTAGCGGCCCCGGTTCTCCGATGGCTCGCCTGAAGCCCATCGACCACGAGGAACAGCTGACGCTGGTGGACCATCTGGGCGAGCTCCGCTCGCGCCTGATGGTCACCGGCGCGGCTTTCCTCGTGGCCTTCGCGCTCACAACGTGGCAGAGCGACCTCGTCATCGAGATTCTGAACGCGCCGCTGCCCGGCAACCTCGAGCCGATCACGCTCAGCCCGACAGAGCCGTTCGTGACCACGCTCAAGAACTCGGCCTACGCGGCCCTGCTGCTCGTCCTGCCGGTGGTGCTCTATCAGGTGTATGCGTTCATCGTGCCGGCCTTCAATCCGCGTGACCGGCGGCTTGCGGCGCCTCTGATCCTGATGGTGCCGGTGCTGTTCATCGCCGGGGCCGTCTTCTGCTACCTCGTCGTGCTGCCCCCCGCTCTCCAGTTCCTGCTCAACTTCAACGCCTCGGAGTTCAACACCCAGCTACGCGCGAGCGACTACTACTCCTTCGCGTCGCTGACCATGGTCGCCATGGGATTGGGGTTCCAGGTGCCCATCGGTGTGCTGGTGCTGACTCGCCTGGGTGTCGTGACGGTCGATCAGCTGCGCAGCACACGCCGCTACGGCGTCCTGGCGATCGCGGTGATCGCGGCGCTGCTTCCCACGCTCGACCCGGTCACACTCGTCTTGGAGATGGTGCCGCTGCTGATCCTCTACGAGGGAAGCATCCAGCTCGCAAGGCTCTTCGCGCCCCGCGCGGCCGGCCCCGAGAGCGTCGCCGCCACCGGCTAGCCCTCGGGGCTGTAGCGGAGGCCGTCGAGCGCGATCCGGAGGATGCGCTCGGTCTGGCTCGGGTCGGCGACCGCGCGCCGCCGCCACGCCTCCGATGCAGTGGTGGCCGCCTACATCCGGGAGATCTCCACGCGTAACCGCCATTCACGCGGAAAGCGTCGGGCGAAATTGCGACACTGCGCCGCATGACCGTCCGACGCATCATGCCCTACTACGTATCGCCGGACATCGAGGCCACGCGCGCCTTCTATACGCAGGTGCTCGGTCTCGAGGAGGGCACCTTCGGCGGCGGCTACTTCGGCTTCGGATCCGGCCAAGCGCAGGTCGTCTTCGCGCCCTCAGGCGTGGAGCCGGTCCTGCCCGACATGGGCGTGGACGTCGATTCGCCCGAGGCCGTCGATGCGGCACATGCCGAGGCGGTGAAGGCCGGGCACGAGGTGATCTACGGCCCAGTGGACGAGCCCTGGGGCGTGCGTCGCTTCTTCGTTCGCGATCCGCAGGGCGTAGTCATCAGCGTGCTCGCCCACGGGTAACCACCTACGACCGATGCCCGGCTAGGCTCGGCCCATGCGCGTGAGGCGGGTCACCCGAGGCCCGCTATTCCCAGCTGCGGGACCGCGCGGTGCCCGCCTGCGGCGCCGCGCGAAGGGCATAGCGATCGAGGCCGGTGGTTTCGTGGTGCTCACCCTGGCCCTGCCCGTGGTCCTGCCGGCCGCGGCGCTGGTGGACCTGGCGCTCTGGCTCGTTCGCCGCAAGCCGTGGATGGCGGTCCGGCTGGCCTGCATGGCGTGGTGGTTCCTGTTCGGCGAGCTGCGCGGGATCGCCGGCCTGGCGGCCATCTACCTGATCACGGGCGGGCCTCTCGGCCGTGGCTCGCTCAGGCGCCGGCGCCTGGTCTACGACCTGCGCATCCACTGGGCCCGCAGCCACCTGGAGGGCATACGCGTGCTGTTCGGGCTGACGTTCGAGATCGAGGGCCTCGAGCAGGCGGGGCCCGGGCCGGTACTCGTCCTCATCCGGCACGCGAGCATCATCGACAACGCGCTTCCCGACGCCGTCATCGGGCACGCGCACGGACTCGGTCTCCGATTCGTGATCAAGCACGAGCTGGAGATGCTCCCGACCATCGACATCGGCGGGCGCTGGGTGCCCACGAACTTCGTGCGGCGAGCCTCCGACGACCCGGCGGGAGAGGTCGCGCGCCTGCGACGCCTCGCGCACGACCTCGGCGAGGGCGAGGGCGTGCTCATCTACCCGGAGGGCACTCGCCACACCCCTGAGAAGCTCGCTCGCGCGCAGGAGGTCATAGCCGAACGCCTGCCGGAGGTCGCGCCGCTGGCCAACCGGCTGCGCAATCTGCTCCCGCCGCGCCTCGGCGGTCCGCTGGCGCTGCTCGACGAGAGCCGCGGCGCCGACGTGGTGGTGTGCGGCCACGTGGGCCTCGACGGCTTCGAGTACATCCGGGACATCTGGGCCGGCGGCCTCGTGGGCACAACCGTGCGCGTGCGCTTCTGGCGCTACCCCGCCGCGGAGGTTCCCACCGGCGAGACGGAGCGCATCGCCTGGCTGTACGAGCTCTGGCAGGTGCTGGACGACTGGGTGGGCGAGCAGCGGGACGCGTCCCGCTAGCTACCCGCGGCGCTTCCTGGCGTACGCCGCGATCCTCGGCTCGCGGTCGTTGGACGCGGCGTTGCGCTCGAAGAAGCCGGTGAGGAAGGCGGGGGTGAACGAGAGGGTCACCGGGTCGGCCGCCGGCATGTACTGCGTCGCGCAGACCTTGGCCGGGAGACGGGCCGCGGAAGCCGGCCCGCGATGCGATCGGGCGTCGAGGAACAGCCGGTAGGCGACGTTGTCGGCCAGAGCGGCGAAGTGGTCGACCTCGCGTCCCGGGCACACCCGCTGGAGCAGCACGTGGTGGATCCCCTTCCGGCGGCTGGCCGCGGGCTGCGGAACGATGAGCGCGTCGTTCTTCGACGAGATGGAGGTGATCGACACGCCCTTCGGCAGCGGGGCGGCGCGCAGCGCCGCGAGGAAGCGCGAGCCCTTCGTGATCTGGCGGAGCGCGGCCGTGCAGTGGCCACCCGGCCCGCACAGCCCCGTCGAGGACGTCGTGCCCGAATGGGGCGTAGCGAGGGTGACGAGATCGGAGACCGAGCGCGCCACATCCGGCCAGAAGGTCAGCGCCCACAGCTCGTCGAGCCCACCGTGCTGGTGCCCGAGGAGCGTGACCTTGCGGCCGGTGGCCCTCGACATTCGGCGAACCGCGTAGACCACGTGCTCGGCGGTCTTCTGGAGGTCGCCGTAGCCCTCGTCGGCCACCGATATCGAGCAGGACGGGATTCCGGCGGCCTTCAGCTGAGGGATGTAGTTCCAGCCGTACGACACCGCGGCGCTCGAGAAAGCCGGAGTCAGGAGCACCGGGGGCCTTGAGCTCTTGGCGAATCCCGGGCTGCACGTCAACGACGCCGCCAACTTGGATCGAGCGACTCCGAGCGCCGGTCCCTTGCCGCCGCCGTCCCGGTCGGCTGCCGCGACCGAAGGGACGAGGAGGGCCAGGGCCAGGGCAGCCACGAGAACGCGCACGGCGGCCACGATAGCCGCCGTCGGCTAGCCGAGGATGAGCGTGATCGTGAACGTCTGGGGCGGACTGGTGTTCACACCGCCGTTGGCCACGCCGCCGTTGTCCACCGCTCGCACCGTCACGGTCGCCGAGCCGATGGCGAGCAGCCCGGGGGTGTAGGACAGGGTGCCGTTCGGCTGAATCTGCGGCTGCGAGGTGAACAGCCCCGGGTTGTCGTTGCTGACGCTGAAGGTCACCGACTGGCCGCTCTCGCTCGGCGGCCCCGGCGAGATGCCGGTGGCCCAGCCGGCCACGTCCTGCCCGCCGAGGCCCACGAGCGAGGTCTGGTTGCCGCCCCCGATGAAGCTGGGCGCGTCGTTGACGTCGGTCACGGTGATCGTGAAGGTCTGCGGGGCGCTGGTGTCGGCGCCTCCGAAGGCCGTTCCGCCGTCGTCCACGGCCCGCACCGTCACGGTGGCCGTCCCGCTCGCGTTCGCCGCCGGGGTGTAGCTCAGCGTTCCGTTCGGCTGGATCTGCGGCTGGGCGCTGAACAGCGCCGGGTTGCCGTTCGTGACGCTGAACATGACGGCCTGGCCGCTGTCGGCCGGCGGTCCGGGTGAGATGCCGGTGGCCCAGCCGGCCACCGTCTGGGCGCCCGCGATCCTCGAGCACGGACTGGTCCGGGCCGGCCGTGAAGGCCGGCGCCTCGTTCACCGTGGTCACCTCGATCGTGAACGTCTGCGGGGCGCTGGTGTCGCTGCCGCCGCCCGACGTTCCTCCGTCGTCAACCGCGCGCACGGTGACCGTGGCGAGCCCGCTCACGCCCGCCGCGGGCGTGTAGGTGAGCGTCCCGTCGGGCTGCACCTGCGGCTGCGCGCTGAATAGCGCGGCGTTGTCGTTGCTGAGGCTGAAGCTGACCGCCTGGCCGCCCTCCCCCGGTCCGGCCGAGATGCCGGTGGCCCAGCCGCCGACCACGTGCGGGCCGCTGTCGATCAGGACGAGCTGGCCGGCACCGGCGGTGAAGCCGGGCGTGTCGTTGACTGCGGCAACGGCGATCGTGAGTGTCTGGGGCGCGCTGGTGTCGTTGCCGCCCAGCGCGGTGCCGCCGTCGTCCTGGGCCCGGACGGTCACCGTTGCGGTCCCGCTCGCGTTCGCCGCGGGCGTGTAGGTCAGTGTTCCGTTCGGCTGCACCTGCGGCTGGGCGCTGAACAGGCCCGGGGTGTCGTTGCTCACGCTGAACGTCACCGTCTGACCGCCCTCACCCGGCCCGGGCGAGATTCCGGTGGCCCAGCCCGTGACCGTCTGCGTGCCGGCGTCCTCGAGCACGGACTGGTCGGGCCCGGCGGTGAAGCTCGGCGCGCTGTTGACCGCGGTCACGGCGATCGTGAACGTCTGGGCCGGGCTGGTGTCGCTGCCTCCGAAGGCGGTGCCGCCGTTGTCGACGGCCTGCACCGTGACCGTCGCGAGCCCGCTCGCGCCCGCCGCCGTGGTGTACGTCAAGGTCCCGTTCGGCTGTACCTGCGGCTGCGCGCTGAACAGCCCCGGGTTGTCGTTGCTCGCGCTGAAGGAGACCGTCTGGCCGCTCTCGTGCAACGGCCCGGGCGAGATGCCGGTGGCCCAGCCGGCCACCGTCTGGGCGCCCGCGTCCTCGAGCACCGACTGGTCCGCCCCGGCTGTGAAGCCGGGCAGGTCGTTCACGTCGACCACGGTGATCGTGAAGGTCCGGGGCGCGCTGGTGTCGTCGCCGCCATCGGCGCTGCCGCCGCTGTCCACCGCGCGGACGGTCACCGTGGCGGTCCCGCTCGAATCCGCCGCCGCGGCGTAGGTCAGGGAGCCGTCCGGCTCCACCTGGGGCTGCGCGCTGAACAGCCCCGGCTCGTCGTTGGAGACGGCGAACGAGACGGACTGCGCGGCCTCGTCGGCGGGTCCGGCGGTCATGCCCGTGGCCCAGCCGGCCACGGTCTGCGCGCCGGCATCCTCCAGCACGAGCTCGTCCGGCCCCGCGGCGAAGCCCGGCGGGTCGTTGGCCGGGACGATCGCGATCGCGACCGTCTGCGGCGGGCTGGTGTCGCTGCCGCCGTGGTCCGTGCCGCCGTTGTCGCCGGCCACCACCGTGACCGCGGCAACCCCGCTCGCGTCAGGCGCGGGGGTGAAGGTCAGCGTCCCATCCGGTCGCAGCTTCGGCTGTGCGGCGAACAGGTCTGGCGAGTCGCTGTTCACCAGGAACGTGATCGACTGGCCGCTCTCGCTCGCCGGTCCGGGCGAGATGCCCGTGGCCCAGTTCGCCACCGTCCGGGCGCGCGCGTCCTCCCGGACGCGCTGGTCGGGCCCCGCCGCGAATCGGGGCGGGACGTTGGCGGTCATGGTGTCCACCGGAGGTGCGGGCGGGTCGGTGATGGGGCCGTCCCCGCGGCGGGGAGGGGCGGGGGCCGGGTCGGCGGGCGCCTGCTCCACAGCAGGCGGCCCCACGTCCGCGGTCGTTTCGCCGCCCGCCGGTTCGGGGCCGGGCCTCACCATGCGCGCCCTCTCGGGCGCGGGAGTGCGGGCGAGCCGGGGGGGCGGCGCCTGGGCGTTCGCCACGACCGCCTTGGGGACCGCATCCGGCTGCGAGGTCTCTGAGCCCACGAGCCCGGTGGCCACCGCCACCACGGCCACGGCGCTCCAGATGGAGCCGGCGGTGGACGCGAGCGGCAGCCGCCCGAGGACCGGTGTGTGGGCCAGCCAGGACAGCGGGCCCATGACGAGCCGCATCCGTCCCAGCGACACGTTCAGGAAGGCGCGCACCACGCGTGGATCGAACTGCGTGCCGGCGCAGCGGGCGATCTCCTCACGGCCCGCGGTCGCGGCGCCGGCCGCCTTGTACGACCGTGCCGAGGTGATCACGTCGAACACGTCGGCGATCGCCACGATTCGTCCCGCCAGCGGGATCTCGTCCCCGGCGATGCCACGCGGATAGCCCTCGCCGTCCCAGCGTTCGTGGTGGTACCCGACAGCCTTGGACCAGCCGCCGAGCCAGGCGCCCATCGGCCCGACCAGCCGCTCGCCGAGGAGCGGGTGCCGCTTGAGCTGCTCCCACTCCGCCTCGGTCGGGCGTCCCGGCTTGCGAAGGATCTCGCCCGACACGTCGAGCTTCCCGATGTCGTGCAGCAGCGCCGCCCAGTTGAGAAGGTCCAGCTCCTCCGGGTCGAGGCGCATCTCCTCGCCGATCATCACGGCGTACGCACGGACCCGTTCGGAGTGCCCGCGCGTGAGCTTGTCGTGCTCGCTTAGCGCGGCCACCAGCGTCAGCAGCAGTTCGGCCGACTCGTTCGGAGTGCCGGCGTCGCGCGCCTCGCTCACCAGCCGCAGGCGATCCTCTAGGCGGCGGACCTTTCCCGCCTGGAGCGCCGCCCGGAAGCGCGAGGGCGCGGCGTCCGGGAAGACGAGCGACAGGCGCAGCAGCGCCGCGAGCGGAAGCAGCCGGCGCGCCGCGCGGTCCGCAACGAAGAGCACGAGGCTGCCCGCCGCGCTGAGGGCCAGCCACCACAGGACGTAGATCCCCACCGACGCGTCGTGGGGCGCCGGGAACCATTGGCTCGCGAACCAGACGAAGCCGACCGAGGCCAGCAGCGGCACGACCGTCAGGACGACGCGCATGATCGTCGCCGCCCACGGCCGGGAACCCCAGGCCGCCGGCTGCGCTTGCTGGGAACCGGGCATCCCGGTTTTATCGGTGGATCAGGGCCTTTTCATGACCGAATCGGCGTGGCGGAGCTCACCGGCCCCCGTGCCGTCCAGATGCCGGTGTCCGCCGCGGCCCGCGCGTACCGCGTGAAGTCGCGCGCATCCCGGCCGAGGGCCCGCTGAACGCCGTCCGTGGTGTCGGCATTGCGCCCGTCCACGACCTCGGCGAACAGGTACGTGAGGAGGTCGATCACCTCGGGCGGCACGCCGCGCGCGGCGATCTCGGCCGCGTGCTCCTCGAGCGAGACCGGCACGTATGTGATCTCGCGGCCCGTCGCCGCGCCGATCTCGGCGGCCACCTCGGCGAAGGTCAGCGAACGCGGACCCGTCAGCTCGTAGAGCCGGCCCACGTGCCGGGTGTCGGTGAGCGCCGCCACCGCCACGTCGGCGATGTCGTCGGCGTCGAGGAACGGCGTGGGCACGTCGCCGGCGGGGAGCCGGATCTCGCCGCTGAGCACGTGCTCCAGCATGTAGTCCTCGCTGAAGTTCTGCATGAACCAGGTGGAGCGCAGAATCGTCAGGTGGGCGCCGGTGTCGCGCACGGCATGCTCCGCGCGCTCCGCCTCGGGCTCGCCGCGGCCCGAGAGCAGCGCGATCCGGGGAGCCCCGCTCCCCACGGCCAGATCGGCGAACGAGCGCACCGCCTCCGTAGCGCCGGGCACGGCCAGGTCGGGGTAGTAGCTGAGGTAGACCGCGCCCACGCCCTCCAGCGCGGGAGCCCACTTGGCCGGATCCTCCCAGTCGAACGGCGGCTCTCCGGAGCGCGAGCCCACCCGCACCGGCACGCCTCGCGCCGTGAGTCGCTCCGCCACCCGGCGGCCCGTCTTCCCGGTCCCGCCCAGCACCAGGATCGGCTTGCTCTCGCTCGTGCTGCTCGTCATCGTCGTTCCTTTCCGGGACGCCCCTGGCCGGGGCTGGGTCAGCGGACGGATCGACCGTAGGCGCGCGGCCCGGCCGTGGCGTCGGGGCGCTCCCTGATTCAGCTCCCTGATCTTCAGGAGGAGAGCTCGTCGGCCAGCGCGCGCCCGAGCTCGCTTCGCCCCGCGATGTCGAGCTTCCGGTAGACGCGGCCGAGATGGGTCTCGACCGTCTTGCGGGTCACGAACAGCGCCTGCGCGATCTCGGGATTGCTCCGGCCCTCGGCCGCGAACTCCGCCACTCTGCGCTCGGAGGCGGTGAGCTGCTCGATACCGCTGGCATACGGGTCGCTCGACGTGCCGCCGGCCGCGCGCAATTCGGTGGCCGCCCGCTCCACCAGCGCCCGCGCGCCGCAACGATGGGCCAGATCGAGCCCCTCCTGAAGAGGTCCCCGGGCCTCCGATCTCAGGTTGGCGCGGCGCAGGGCGGCGCCCAGGTCGGTGAGCGCCCGGGCGTGCTCGAGCCTTGCCGGCGCCCCCTCGAGGAAGCCGGCGGCCTCACGCAGCCGGTCCACGCCCGGCTCTCCTCCCTCGACCAATCCGGCGGCGCGCAGCGCGATGCCGATGCCGCTGGCCGTCCCCCATCGCCGGGCCCGCTCGACGTCCTCTGCAGCCATGCGGCGCGCCGCCTCGTCGTCGCCCAGGGCAAGCAGCGCGAGTGACGCGTGCGACCGCCAGCGCGACGCCAGCGGGTTCGCACCCCCCCAGAGCGCGTCGTGGCGGCCGTACTCGACCATGTCGTCGAGTCCCTCGCGCGTCCGGCCCTGAGCGAGACGCAGCAGGCTCCGCGCCTCCAGCAGGGCGTTGCTCGCCATGCCGGGGGGAATGTCCGCGCCGAAGCCGCTCTCGCGCAGCTGCCGTTCGGCGGCGTCGATCTCGCCGCCCTCGATCAGGGCCTCGATCAGGAGGGCCAGGGCGAACCTGGTCCCGAGCTGGATGTCGTGGGCGGTGAGCAGCTCCAGCGCCGTGCGCGCGTCGGCCTCCGCGGGTGCCATCGCGCCCCGCCGCAACGAGACCCAGCCTCGGTGGACGAGCACGAAGGCCTGCGCCGGGATCGAGGCCCGGGTCTCGGCATCCGCGAGCATCCGCTCGAGGCACACGTCGGCGAGATCGAGCGCATCCGTGGCCAGCAGACCGGTCACGAGCAGGTAGAGCGTTCCGGCCACGTCGAGCTCCTGCTCGCCGAGCAGGCGCCGGCCCCGGAGGCCACCCTCGATGTGCGCCGCCGCCTCGGCGCCCGACTCGCTCGCCCGCGCGCGCTCGAAGGCGAGGCTCGCCAGCACCAGACGCTCACCCGGCGTAGCGCCCGGGAGGTCGGCGTAGCGCTCGAGCCGTGCCGCCACCGGCGCTCGGGTCTCGAGGCTCCCCTGCTGGGCGTAGCCCGCGCGGTCCGCCTCGAGGAGAAGCGTCAGCTCCCGGTTCTGGCCCTCGAGCACGTCGATCGCCGAGCCGATCGCCTCCACCGCGCGGTCCGCGGACCCCGACCAGGTGAGGGCGCCACCCAGCAGGCGCACCGAC
The DNA here is from genome assembly GCA_963764665.1 of uncultured Thermoleophilaceae bacterium. Taxonomy (GTDB): domain Bacteria; phylum Actinomycetota; class Thermoleophilia; order Solirubrobacterales; family Thermoleophilaceae; genus JACVRW01. The sequence goes on from CAVXTL010000022.1 coordinate 35,692, forward strand.
GAGGCCAGCAGCTCCGGCTCCCCGGTGAGCCCGGCCAGCGCCGTGAGCTCTTCCACCGCCGCCTCCGGCGTACCGAGGCGGAGCTTCGCCGAGCTCAGCTCCAGCAGCACAACGCTCCGCGATGCCGGCGGCGGGGGCTCCGCCAGCGCCCGGCCGAGCCACGCGACCGCGGCCGCCGGCGCTCCGCACCTCAGCGAGTTCGCCGCCACGCGGCGCAGGAGCTCGACGCGCCCGGCGTCGCCCACCGGCTCCGCGGCGGCGATCTGGGCCGCGATCCGCTCCTCGGAGGCCCCTCGTTCCGTGAGGATCTCGGCCGCTCGTGCGTGCGCCTCGGCGCGTTCGTGCGAGCCGATGTCGGCGTAGACGGCCTCACGGACGATCGGATGCGCGAACTCGAGGCCCTCGGCGCCCTTCTCGATCCCCACCGTCGCCAGAAGGTCGGCGGCGTGGGTGGCCTCGTCCTCCGGTAGCTCGGCCAGCCGAGCCGCTTCGGGGAGGCCGGCGCCGTCCCCGAGCACCGCCACGGCGCGGATCAATGCGGTCGCCGCGGCGGGCCGCTCGGAGAGCCGCAGCAGCACCGCCTCGGCCACGGCCGCGGGCCCGATTCCCCGCGCGCGCTCGGCCCCGGCGGCGTCGGGCGAGATCCTGCGCTCGCTCACCTCTCGCAGCAGCGCCTCGAGAAAGAACGGGTTGCCGCCGGTGGCCTCACGGCAGGCAGTGGCGAACTCGGGCGCCACCTCGGTCTCGAGCCTGCGCTTGCAGAGGGTCGCGGTGGCCCCGGTGCTCAGGGGCCGGGGCCGCAGGACGGTGGTCTCGGCGGCGGCGGCCAGGCGAGCCAGATCTGCCGTCATGTCCTCACCGCCGCGGGTGGATGCGAGCACGGCGAGCGGGAGACCGTCGAGTCGCGGCGCCAGGTAGTTGAAGAACCGCAGCGACTCGGCGTCGGACCAGTGGATGTCGTCGACCGCGAGCGCCACCGGGCGCTCGTCGGCGATGTTGTTGACCAGCCAGTAGAGCCCGTGCAGCATCGAGAACGCGCGATCGGCGGAGGGAAGCGCCGCCGGATCGCCGGTAAGCGCGAACAGCGGCTTCGAGAGCGCCGCGGCGCCGTCGAACAGGCGGTCGCGCTCCGCCTCGGGCAGCTTCGCGACGGCGGGCTCGAGCAGCTGCCGGACCGAGCCGTAGGCGAAGTCGCGCTCGAGCTCGGTGGCCCGCGCGCGCAGGCACGCGAAGCCCGCGTCCGCGGCTCTGTCCACCGCGGCCCTCAGCAGGCTGGTCTTGCCGAGCCCGGCCGATCCCTGGATGAGGACCACGTGGCCCTGTCCCTCCTGTGCCGCCGCCAGCGCATCGCCGAGCTCGCGGAGCTCGCCCTCACGCTCGAGCAGTGTTGTCGCGCTCCTGGCCACGGCAGTCCAAACCCCCCGGGGTCGGCGGGGTCACCTTATCTGGGGACAACGCGCCGCCGAAGATCAGGGAACCGGATCGGGGAGCTCCCCGATGCGGGTCGAGGGACCTGGCCGTAGCGTCGGCCGGGATGACCGACACAGCCTTCTCAGATCTCGCAGACCCCTACCGGCGCGAGCTGCAGGCGCATTGCCGCCGGATGCTCGGTTCGCTCGAGGACCCCGAGGACATGGTTCAGGAGACGTTCCTGCGCGCCTGGCGCAGCCGCGCCACCTACCAGGGCAAGGCCTCGTTCCGGGCCTGGCTCTACCGGATCGCGACCAATGTCTGCCTCGATGCGATCAAGCGGCGGCGCTACCCGGCGCCGCTGGCGGACTGGGACCGCGCGCTCGAGGAGATCGCGGGCACCGACGCCGAGCCGGAAGCCGAGGCGTTCGCGCACGAGACGTTCGAGCTCGCGTTTCTGGCGGCGATCCGCCACCTGACCCCGACGCAGCGGTCGGTTCTGATGCTGCGCGGCGTGGCGGGTCTGTCGGCTAAGGACTCCGCGGCGCTGCTCGACTCCAGCGTCGCGGCTGTGAACAGCAACCTCCAGCGGGCGCGCCGGACCCTGAAGGACCGCCTCCCCCGCCAGCGGCTCGAGTGGACGCGCGGGTCGGAGGCCAGCGATGAGGAGCGTGCCCTGCTCGAGTGCTATCTGGACGCGATCGAGCACGCCGACGCCGACAAGTTCGTCGCGATGCTGTGCGAGACCTCGATGGCGCATGGTTAGGCCGGGCGATCAGCTCGTCAATCCCGCCACCGGATTGCGCACCGTGTTCCGAGAGACCGCCGCGTGCACCGGCGGGGAGCTGCTGCAGGTGGACTGGATCGGGGCTCCCGGTTGGACCACCGGACCCGACCACGTCCACGCACGCCAGGAGGAGCGCTTCGAGGTCCTCTGCGGCCGGCTGGGGCTGCGCGTGGACGGCGTCGAGGTCGTGCACGGCCCGGGCGACGTGATCGTGGCCCCGGCAGGAGCGCCGCACGCGGCCTGGAACGCCGGCGGCGAGGAGGTCCACGTCCTGGTGGACTTCCGCCCGGCCCTCAGGACCGAGGTCGCGTTCGAGACGCTCGCCACCCTCGCGCGCGACGGCAAGACCAACCGCATCGGCGTCCCGAGGAACCCGTTGCGGCTGGCGCTCATCCTGCGCCACTTCGAGGACGAGATCCATCTCGCCCGCCCGCCGCTGGCCGTTCAGCGCCTGATCTTCGGGGCGCTTGCCCGGGTCGGCAGGCTGTTCGGCTACCGGGCCGAGTACCCGTAGCCGGCTACCCGGCGGGTCCGCGCCGGATCATGCCGCTCCGCTCGACCCCGCCCGCGCCCAGCGGGACGCTGTAGAGGTCGCCGTCGCGGGCGAGCCAGAGCGGTCCCGTGAAGCGCTGTGCGGCGTCGCCGAGGAACGGGCCCTCGAGCCCCTTCAGCGGAAGCGGCGGCACGATGTGGGTCAGGACGAGGGCTCCCACACCGGCCTCGCGGGCCGCGTCGGCCGCCTCCTGCGGACTGGCGTGGTAGTCGGGGAGGTCGGAGAAGATCTTGGCCCGCGCCGGCAGCCCCGCCTTGCGCGCCGCGTCCTCGGCCAGGCGGAGCAGCTCGCGGGACAGGGCGTCGTGGATGAGCAGGTCCGCACCCCGGGCCACGCGGACCAGAACCGGGGTGAGGGCGGTGTCGCCGCTCACCACGAGGCTCCGGCCCTTGTAGTCGAAGCGGAAACCCACGGCCGGCTCGGCCGGCGAATGGTCGACCGTGAACGCCGTGATCGTGAGGTCGTCGTCCTGCAGGACCACGCGGGAGTCGCCGCCCTCGGGCATGGCGAACGGCTCGGCCGTCAGGCCGGCACCGGACGACGGCAGGATGGCCTCGCCGTGGTGGGCGGTGCGGTAGCCGGAGTCCAGCGCGTACGCCTCGTTGTAGCCCGCCACCACACGCTCCACTCCGGGAGGCCCGAGCACCCGCATCGGCGCCGCGGCGCCGGTGGCGGCCCAGCGCTGGATGGCCAGGCTGCCCAGCCCGCCGATGTGGTCGGAGTGGAAGTGGGTCAGCAGCACGGCCTCGATGTGCTGGGGCCCGATCTGCATGCGGTTGAGCGTCTCGGTGGCTCCCTCCCCGGCGTCGACGATGAACACGCGCCGTCCGGCGATTACCGCCACGGAGGGGTTTCCGCGCTTTGGATCCGGAAGCGGCGACCCGGCCCCGACGATCGCCGCATGGAGGCCGTCGGGGAGATCGGCCACCGGATCGGCGGCCATCCGTGAGGGCAGCGTGCGCTTGACCGCGGTCAGGGCGAGGCGGCCGCGCAGCGCTGAGAGCATCGTCACCGGCCAGACCATATCCCTCGCGTTACCCCCGGTCGTGTACGGGTATCGAGGGAGAGAGATGTCGGTACGAGGATTGCGTCGAGCGCGGCTCGCCGTCGCCGCCGTGGCGGCGCTGGTCGTCGCGGGAGCGCTCGCGGGCGGATCGGCAGCCCGTGAAGCACGCCCCTACGAGAACGCCGACCTATCGGTTCGCGCGCGCGTGTCCGACCTCCTGTCGCGCATGACCCTCGAGGAGAAGGTCGGGCAGATGACCCAGACCGAGCGCGGCTCGGTGTACGACGACGCCACTCCGATCACGACCTGGAAGGTCGGCAGCGTCCTGTCCGGCGGCGGCTCCGTGCCCACGCCCAACACTCCGAAGGCATGGGCCGACATGGTGGACCGCTTCCAGCGAGCGGCGCTCGCCACGCGGCTCCGCATCCCGATCGTCTACGGGATCGACTCGGTCCACGGCGACGGCAACATGCTCGGCGCGACGGTCTTCCCCCACAACATCGGGCTGGGCGCAACGCGCGACCCCGACTTGGCGCGAAAGGCCGCGCACGTGACCGCCGAGGAGACGCGCGCCAGCGGTCCGCAGTGGACGTTCGCGCCGTGCGTGTGCGTGGCACTCGACGACCGCTGGGGCAGGACCTACGAGAGCTTCGGCGAGGACCCCCGGCTGGTGGCGCGGTTCGAGAAGGCGATCGACGGATTCCAGGGACCGCCCGGCCACCTGGACGACCGCGACCGCGTCCTGGCCACGGCCAAGCACTACGCAGGCGACGGTGACGCCGACTACGGCACCAGCACGAACGTCGACGGCTACACGATCGATCAGGGCATCGCGGTCACGAGCCGCAGGGCCTTCTGGCGCAACTCGCTGTCGCCGTACGTGCCCGCGGTGCGACGGCACAAGGTGGGCAGCGTGATGCCCTCGTACTCGAGCGTGGACTGGACCGAGGACGGCCTGGGCAACCCGATCCGGATGCATGCCAACCGGGAGCTGATCTCCGGGCTGCTCAAGGGGAAGCTCGGCTTCCGCGGCTTCGTCGTCAGCGACTGGCAGGGCATCCACCACATCCCCGGCGACTGGGCGACTCAGGTGCGCACCTCCGTGAACGCCGGAATCGACATGTTCATGGAGCCGACCGCCTATCAGAGCTTCGAGACCACGCTGCTCGCCGAGGTGAACGCCGGCCGCGTGTCGATGAATCGCATCGACGACGCCGTGCGCCGGATCCTCAGGAAGAAGTTCGAGCTCGGCCTGTTCGAGCACCCGTTCACCGACCGGACCCGGATCGCCGAGATCGGCTCGCGCGCTCACCGTGCGCTGGCACGCCGTGCGGTGGCCAAGTCCCAGGTCCTGCTCAAGAACCGCCACAGGACGCTGCCGCTGCGACCGGGCCGCCACGTGTACGTGGCCGGCTCGAACGCCGACGACATCGGCAACCAGGCCGGCGGGTGGACGCTCAGCTGGCAGGGGGGCTCGACTGACGAGATCCCCGGCACCACGATCCTCGACGGGATTCGTGCGGCCGTGCGCGGCGGGAACGTGACGCACAGCGCCGACGCCTCGGCGCCGGTGCCGGAGGGCTCCGTGGGCGTCGTGGTCGTGGGAGAGACGCCATACGCCGAGGGATTCGGCGACGTCGGCGGTCCGCAGTGGTCGGACGACGGCGTGCCCCGTCCGGTCAAGGACATGCAGCTGTCCGCCGCCGACAGGCTCGCGGTCGACCGCGTCTGCGAGGCCGCCGCCCGGTGCGTCGTGATCGTGGTCTCGGGCCGCCCGCTGATCATCGAGCGTGCGCAGCTCGACGACATCGACGCTCTCGTGGCGGCCTGGCTCCCGGGCAGCGAGGGCGCCGGGGTGGCCGACACGCTCTTCGGCCGGCGGCCGTTCACCGGCAAGCTCCCGGTGAGCTGGCCGAGGACACTCGCACAGGAGCCGATCAACGTGGGCGACCGCGACTACGACCCGCTGTATCCGTTCGGCTGGGGGCTGCGCACCCGCTAGTCGAGCGAGTCGTCGATCCCGGCCGCGCTGAGGGCCGCCAGGAAGTCGGGGCAGGCGTGCAGCTCGCTCAGCCTGCCGCCGCGGAACCTGAATACGTGGAACAGCTTCTCCCCCGCCGCGGTCACCGCGGCAATCACCACCTCGGGCCCGGCGTCGACCAGGCCGTCGATCTCGAATATCCAGCGATCGGGCTCGTCGAGCGCCTCCTGCAGCCGGCGCTCGCCAGGGTCCGGGAGGCCGTAGACGACCGCGTCCGGGCAGCTGAGCTCGAGAGCGCCGTCGATGTCCCCCTCGTTGAGGGTCTTGTTCAGCCGTACTGCCAGTTCAGGAGCACGTGGTTCGCTCAACAGTTCCTGATCATAGGAGGGAGGTAGGTTGCCTGCATGCACCGGATCGCCGTGACCCTCGCGGTCGTCTCGCTCGCGCTGCTCGCCAACAGCGCCGCTGCCGTGGCGAAGCCCGTCCACCTACGTGGAACCGCGTACGAGTTCAACAACGTCGACACGCTCCTCCGCGGGGCCACGATCCGGGTGGCGGAGTACCCGCGCCTCCGCGCGAAGACCAAGGCCGACGGCACGTACGACCTCGCCGTTCCCGACCACGCGCGCGTGACGCCGTACATCGTGGCCGCGGGCTACAACACGGTCTACCTCCAGACGTTCCGGACCAACGGCGAGGACCTCCACCGCGTGAACTTCCAGACGCCCACGAACGGCATCTACCGCGCGCTGGCCGCCCTACTCAGCGTGCCGCTCGACGCCGACGGCAAGATCCGACAGTGCGCGATCGTCTCCACGTTCAGCACCAGGAACGTGCGCGACCTCGGGTTTCGGCAATTCACCGGGTACGGCGCACACGGCGTGGCCGGCGCCACGGCCTTCGCCACTCCGACGCTGCCGGCGCCGATCTACTTCAACGACGACGTGATCCCGGACCCGGCGCAGCCGCTCTCCTCGATCGACGGCGGAGTCATCTGGACCGGCGTGCCCACCGGCGTCTACAGGCTGCGTGCACGGCACCCCTCCACGCGCTTCGCGAGCTTCGTGGCCACCTGCAGGCCGGGCCGCGTGATCAACGCCAACCCGCCCTGGGGCTTTCACGAACAAGGCCTGCCCATGCCCGCGACCCTGACGACCCGCTGGGTGGGGGTCGGTGGCGAGGCGCAGCTCCGCCGGCTCCGCGTATCCAAGCTGCCGCCGGGCGCTCGCGTGCGAATCAGCTGTGCCGGCCCGGATTGCTCCTTCAGGCGACGGACGGTCTCGACGCCGGGCGGGGGCAAGCTCGACGTGCTGGACGCGCTCGGCCTCGCGCCGCCGTTCCTTCGCGCCCGCCAGCACATCGACGTGCTGGTCACGGCCCACGCCTACGACGGCAAGCTCATCCGCTGGCGGTTGCGCAAGACGGGTCGGCTGCGGTGGTCCACGCTCTGTGTGCCGCTCGGCAACACCAAGCCGCGGCGCTGCTGAGAGCGATGGCCGCTGAGCTGCTCAGCGCTCACACCGAGCGGAACGACACGACGGTCAAGGTCCAGGTGGGCGGGAACGGCTTCAACGGTCCGTCGACCTTCACCTTCCAGGTGGAAGGCGATCGCGTGGCGCGCATGACGATCCGGGCGTAGAGTCGCCGCGATGCCGATCGGCAAGGCCGGCCCGCCCGTCACCCACATCAGTCAGGCCCACGCCGACAGGGTCGAGGTACGTGGACGCGACCTCACGGGCGATCTGATGGGCCGGCTGAGCTTCACCGAGTACTTCCATCTGCTGCTCACCGGGGCCGAGCCCACGGAGGAACAGCGCTACTTCCTCGACCTGCTGCTGGTGGCCATCGCCGAGCACGGCATGATGCCCACGAACGTGGCTGCACGGATGACGCTCGCGGCCGACCCCGGATCGCTGCAGGGGGCTGTGGCGGCGGGCATCCTCGGCTGCGGCCCGGTGATCCTCGGCACCGCCGAGGCCTGCGCCCGGCTGCTCGAGGAGGCGCGGCAGAAGGTGGAGTCGGGTGACGAGCCCGCCGCGGCGGCCGAGGAGCTGGCCCGCGCCGTCCACGCAGCCGGTGACAGGCTGCCGGGGTTCGGCCATCCGGTGCACCGGCCGCTCGACCCGCGCGCCGAGCGGATACTCGAGCTGGCCGACGAGCGCGGCGTGAGCGGCATCCACGTGGAGCTGGCCCGGCGCATGCGCGAGGGCGTGGCGGCGGCATGGGGCAAGCCGCTCACCATGAACGTGTCGATGCCGATCGCCGCGGTGATGCTGGACCTGGGCTTCCCCTCCGCCACCGTCAAGGCGGTGCCGATCCTCGCGCGCACAGCCGGCCTGCTCGCTCATCTGGCCGAGGAGCAGCAGCAGCCGCTCGGCTTCCTGATGGCCGGCGCCGCGGAGGAGGCCAGCCACTACGAGCCGCCCCAGGACGGTCCCAGCTGATCCTCGCCCCCGAGGTCGAGACGCGCCCGTGGCACGAGCAGCTCGCCGTGGACGACGCGTGCTACCGCGAACAGCTCACCTACCTCCTCGGGCGCTCGGACCTCTATCGCCACAAGCTCGCGGAGGCCGGGTGCACGTCGGCGGCCGAGGCGGGCGGGCTCGCGCAGATCGAGCTTCTGCCGCTCACCGAGAAGCGCGAGCTCAGGGACACCTGCACGCCCGACAACCCGATCGGCGCGCATCTCTGCGCCGCGCCCGCCGAGATCGTCCGGATCTACTCGACCAGCGGCACCACCGGCGCGCCGAGCTACATCCCGCTGACCGCCGGCGACCTCGACAACTGGGTCACCGGCTCTGCGCGCAGCTATGCGGCGTCCGGCATCGAGGCCGGTCAGCGCGTGGTCACCACCTACAACGCCGGGCCGTTCGTGGCGGGCGCGGCGCTGGCCTCGTTCGACCGCATCGGGCTCACCCACATCCCGGTCGGCACCGGCAACACAGAGCGGCTCATGCGCGCCATCGAGCTGCTCCGCCCCGAGGTTGCCGTGCTCACCCCCTCGTACGCGGCCCACCTCGTGGAGTGGGCGACCGGCCGGAGCTTCGACCTGCGCGGCTCGAGCGTCAGGCGGGTGCTCGTGGCGGGCGAGCCCGGCGGCGGCGAGCCGGCCTTCCGCGCGGCGCTCGAGGAGGGCTGGGGCGCCAGCGTGACGGAGGCGATGGGCATCGGCGACATCGGCGTGTCGCTGTGGGGCGAGTGCGAGGAGCAGGACGGTATGCACCTCGGGGCGCGGGGCTTCGTGCACGCAGAGCTGATCGACCCCGCCACCGGGGCCGCGCTCGAGCTTGGCGACGGCGCCACCGGAGAGCTGGTGCTCACGCACCTCCGGCATCGGGCGGCGCCCCTGCTGCGCTTCCGCACCCGCGATCACGTCCAGGTCCGCACGAGCCCCTGCGCGTGCGGCCGCACGAGCCCGCGCCTGCGCTGCATCGGCCGCACCGACGACATGCTGATCGTGCGCGGCGTGAACGTGTTCCCCTCGGCCATCCGCGAGGTGGTGAGCGACTTCGCCCCCGACGTGAGCGGCCACATCCTCGTAAGGCCGAGCGCGGCCGGCGTGAAGCAGGAGCCACCGCTCCCGGTGAGCGTCGAGCTGGCACAGGGCCACGCGGGCGGTGACGCCCTCGCCGAGGCCATCCGCGAAAGACTGCGGGCTGCGCTGGTGGTCCAGACGAGGGTGGAGCTCGTGCCGTGGGGCAGCCTTCAGCGCAGCGAGTACAAATCGAAGCTCGTCGAGCACTAGGTCACTAGGTCAAGGAGAGGAAGTCGATGCAGAAGCTTCAGAGCCAGGGCGTGCACCACATCACGATCGTGGGCGCCTCCCGGCAGACGTCGATCGACTTCTGGGAGGGCGTGCTCGGCATGCCCTTCGTGTTCGAGCAGCCGAACCTCGACAACGAGTCCGAGAGCCACCTCTACTTCGACCCGGGCGACGGGCGCCTCATCACGATCTTCACGAACGAGGAGCGCCAGGGGGATCCGGGCCGCACGCCCACGGATCCCGGCTGCGTGCACCACGTGGCGTTCGCGGTCTCGCAGGCCACGTTCCACCAGGCCGTGGACCGTCTCGACGAGCGCGGCATCAAGCACAGCGGGGTCAAGGACCGCGGCTTCATGGACTCGATCTACTTCGAGGACCCGCTCGGCCTGCTCATCGAGCTGGCCTCCTACCGCTTCGAGCCGCCGGCGGACCACACGCACACCGACGTGCTGCTGGTGGCGCACAAGCTGCGGGTGGAGCGCGGCGACTACAACATCGCCCGCGAGCACCTGGCCGACGCGATCGAGGCGCTGGTCACGCGATCACAGGAGTCGCTCTCCGACGACCGCGTCGCCCAAGGACCCCTACAAGTAAGGAGGAGCACATGGCCGAGAACACGCTGAACATCCTCAAGCCGAGCGTGAACAACCTGACCGCCCGGATCTTCGTTCGGGCCGCCGGGCTCGACTTCGACGAGCAGGACGTCTGGGGCCAGACCACGACCCCGGAGTTCCTCGACAAGGACCCGGCCCACCTCACTCCGCTGCTCGAGGAGTCGGGGCTGCCCCGGGGCTCGCTCTGGGAGAGCTGCGCGATCATGCAGTACCTGTGCAACAAGCACGGCCTCGACGAGCTCTACCCGACCGATCCCGGCCGGCGGGCGATGGTGGACAGCGCGATGTTCTACCTGGTCGGGACGCTCTATCCGCTCGTGGCGCGGGCCACGTATCCGACGCTCGGCTTCCCGCAGTATCCCGGTGAGGTGGCCACCTCCGGCGCCGGCGACGACCTCAAGGCGCAGGCCCAGGAGGACGCCACCGCCGCGCTCGCCGAGCCGCTCGACGCCTACCGGGTGTTCTTCCTCGAGGGCCAGCAGTTCATCGGCGGCGACGCCCCCTCGATCGCCGACATCCGCCTGGCGGCGACGCTCGAGTTCCTGCGAGCGATCGACTACGAGTTCCCGGACTGGGCCGAGGAGTACATGACCAGGATGGAGGCCACCCTCGGCGACGCCTACACCGAGCCCGCCACGGACGTGCGCGGGTTCGTGGGCCAGGCGAAGGGGTCGTAACCGCGCTCAGGTAACCGGCTCGGCCTCGATCACGTCCACGGTGTCCGCCGGCACGTTCTGTCGCCGCGACAGGACGAGGAACGGCAGCGCGAGGGCCGAGATTCCGGCGCTGATCAGGTAGGTCGGACCGTAGCCCCAGGCGTCGGCCGCCTTGCCGAGCGCCGGCTGTGCCCAGACTCCGCCGCTCGAGCCCAGCATCGAGTCGAAGGACAGGATCGTGGCCCGCTGGCGCGACGGGATCAGGCCGTTGATGTAGGTCTGGCGGATCGGCATCGCCGCGGCGAACAGCAGGCCCCAGATCGCGGTCAGCCCGATCACGGGCCAGAAGCTCTCGATGGTCCCGATCAGCGCGAGCGTGGCGGTGCTGACCGCGGCGATGGCGATCAGCGCCGAGGTGCGCCGGTGGAAGAGGCGCCGGATCCACGGCGCCGCGAGCCCTCCCAGGATCTGGGCACCCGCCACCAGCGCGGCCGCCAGACCGGCCACCTGGTACGCCTCCGGGTCGCCGTAGAGCTCCAGGAGATACGGCTGCAGCGCGTAGAAGGCGTAGATGCCGACCCCGCCGGCGAACAGCACCTCGACCATGAGCCACTTGACCGCGGGCACCCGCCAGCCGTACTCGATCGAGTCCGAGGCGATCTTTCGCATCTCGTCGAGCGGCCGGCCTCCCTTCTCGGGCGTGAAGCCCACGTCGTGCATGAGCCTGAACGCGACTACGAACATGACGCCCAGCACCACTCCGCGCAGCACGAACGGCACGCCCAGGCTCGTCTGCTCGGCGATGAACCCTCCGGCCACCGAGCCGGCGAGCATCGCCGCGCCGGTGACCACCTGGCCGCGCCCGAACACCGACTCGAGCGTGCCGGTGAACCCCGTGGCCGCGAGCGCGTCCACCAGCCACGCCTCGACGGCGCCGGAGAAGAAGGTGAAGCCCAGGCCGAGGAGGAGCGACGAGATCGCCCACTGCCAGAACGGCGCCTCGATCTGCCACAGCAGCACGTAGAGCAGGGTCGAGGCGGCCAGCGTGACCGTGCCGAGCAGATACGACGCGCGGCGGCCCACGGTGTCGGCCACGATCCCGGTGGGCACCTCGAACAGCACCATGCCGGCGGTGAAGCAGGCATTGGCCGCGAACGCCTCCAGGTTCGAGAGCCCGGCGTCCAGCAGGAAGATGGTGTTGATCCCCCAGATCAGGGATGCCGCCAGCGTGTTCCCGAGCAGGAGCAGGAGGTACGTCCGCTGGATGGAGGCCGAGGTGGGCACGTCCTAGTGACCGGGCGCGCGCCGCGGACTCATCGCTACGGTCCGGCGATGCACGCCCGCAGCGTGACGCTACTGATCGCCGACCTTCCGGTGCTCGATGCCGCGCTGGAAGGGCCGGGGGCGCTCTCCCGAGCGCTCGGTGGATGCGCGGTGGCGGATGGCTGGGAGGGCTTCCCGGAGGCCGTTCCGGCCGCGCGCGGCAGCCTGGCTGCGGATCCGGACAGCGGGCGCTGGGGCACCCGGCTGTTCATCCTCGAGGACCCGCGCACGCTCGTGGGCTGGGGCGGGTTCAAGGGCGCGCCCGCGGACGGCGTGGTCGAGGTCGGGTACGCCGTGGCGCCCGCGTTCCGAGGGCGTGGGATCGCCGGCGACGCGGTGCGGCAGATGCTCGGCGACGGGTTCTCGGTGGACGGGATCGAGGCCGTGATCGCGCACACGCTCGCCGAGCCGGGGCCGTCCACGCGGGTGCTCGAGAAGAGCGGCTTCACGAACGAAGGCGAGATGGACGCAGGCGAGGACGGCCAGGTGTGGCGCTGGCGCCGCGAGCGCTCAACGCGCCAGGCCGAGCACCTCGCGTAGCTTCGCCGGGCGCCCCATCCGCAGGATCGAGCGCTCGTAGATCCGCGCGCAGACCCCGAGCATCAACGCGACGCTCACCATCAGCACACCTAGGGACAGGACGATCTCGATCGCCCCGGCCTCGCCCAGCGCCACGCGCGCGGGCATCGCGATGGGAGACGAGATCGGGACGATGGACACCACGACCGCCAGCGTCGACGACGGGTCGTCAAGGGCCGGCAGGACCACCAGGTAGGAGGCGATGAGGAGGAAGGTCAGCGGGGTGCTGGATGCCTGGAGGTCCTCCTGGCGCGACACCGACACGCCGGCGATCGCGTACAGCGTGGCGTAGAAGGCGTACCCGAACAGGAACCAGACGAGCGCCACCCCGAGCGCACCGAGCACGGAGCCGGTGAGCTCCACGGCCCCGCTGGCGGCCGCCAGGCTCAGGCCCACCACCCCGGCCAGGAGCAGCTGCGTCAGGCCGAGCAGACCGATCCCGACGATCTTCCCGGTCAGAAGCGACCGCGGGTTGATCGCCGCAAGGAGCACCTCCACCACCCGCGACGCCTTCTCCTCCACCACGCCGGTGGCCACCGCTATTCCGAAGACGATGAGCTGGCCGTACAGGAGTAGCGACGCCGTGAACGCGACTCCATAGCTGCCGTCGTCGTCGTCCGGCTCCAGTGCTCTCGTCCTGAGCGGTGGCGGGTCGAGCGCCCGGCGCACCTCGTCTCGGTCGAGCCCCTCGCCGCGGAGGGACTCCACCGATCGCACCTGACGCGCGCTGACCTGCAGGAGCTGCGCCAGCTCCTCGGGCGGGTCCTCGCGCGCGATCAGCTCCCCATCGACCACCGCCGCGTCCACCTCCTCGTCGCGGACGGCGGCGCGGGCCTGAGCCGCGCTCGCGAACTCGCGTGCGTCGACCCGCACGTCGAACTGGCGCTCGAGCGAGCGCGCCGTCCGGACGATCGCCGACGACTCGGCGCCGGAGGCGCCGACGTCGAAGCTCTCGGGGTCGTCTCCGCCGAGCACGCCAGCGAGGATCGCGGCCACCGCCACAAGTCCGACGATGATCGCCGTAGAGATCTGGAAGCTGCGCTGGCGGATGCGCTCGCTGAGCTCTCGCCGCGCCACCAGCATCATCGCCCGGCGGTCGCTCATCTCTCCACCACCTCCCGGAACAGCTCTGCGAGCGTGGGGCGCACCGGGGCGAACGTGTGCACCGGTCCTGCGCGGCGGGCGGCGTCGAGCACCAGTTGGTCGTCTGCCCCGTCGTCGAGCTCGAGCAGCACTCCTCTCTCGTCGCCTGCCAGGACCCGTACCCCGGGCACGCCCTCGAGCCACCCGTTGGACTCCGCGTCGAGGTCCACCCGGAGCCGCGGCAGCGAGCGCTCAGCCCGCAGCTCGTCCACCCGGCCCGCGGCCACGAGCCGGCCGCCGTCGACGATGGCCACGCGGTCGCAGAGGCGCTCCACGAGCTCGAGCTGGTGGGACGAGAAGATGACCGCGACGCCGTCGGCCGCACGCTCCTTGAGCACCTCGGCCATCACGTCGGTGCCGATCGGATCGAGTCCCGAGAAGGGCTCGTCCAGGATCAGGGCGCTCGGGTCGTGCACCAGCGCCGCGGCAAGCTGGACCCGCTGCTGGTTCCCCAGCGACAGCTCCTCCACCCGCTGGGTGGCCCGCTCCTCGAGCCCGAGACGGTCGATCCAGCGCTCCGCGGCCTCGGCTGCCTCGCCCTGGCTGCGGCCGTGCAGGGACGCGAGGTAGCGGAGCTGGCGATCCACTCGCATCTTGGGGTAGAGGCCGCGCTCCTCGGGCAGGTAGCCGAACCGGCTCCGGTCCTCGCGCGTGGCCGCCGCGCCCTGCCACCGAACCTCGCCCGAGTCCGGCTCGAGCACGCCGAGCGCGATGCGCATGGCCGTGGTCTTGCCCGCGCCGTTGGGACCGACGAATCCGAGCACCTCTCCCTCGGGCACCTTCAGGGTGAGACCGTCCAGCGCCACGGTCTGCCCGTAACGCCTGCTCAGGTCGAGAAGCTCGAGCACTCCCAGACCTCTTCCCGGCCCACCCCGGCCCTACACAAGGTCCGCCAGGCGTGCCACCGCCCGCCCAAGCTCGCCGCGCGGCTCGCGGCCGCCGAGAGCCAGCTGGGCGCCCATCCGAGAGCGCGGCAGGGTCACCACGGCGCGCCCGCTCCAGCGGCCGGTCTCGGGACCGTTGAGGACGAGGAGGGGCTCTGGCCCTACCCGGGCGAGGCACGCGGCTGCCACCGGGGCCAGCGCCGGCTCCGTGGCGCCGGACGCCACGAGGACCATGCAGTCCGCGAGGGCGGCGGACCGCCCGCCCAGCGCGGCCGACCCGGCATCCAGCACGAGCGGGGCGAAGTGGCGCGCGCAATCGGCCAGTGCCAGCGCATCCGCCCCGGCGACCAGGCAGAGCCGGCCGACGGCGCGCGTGGCGGCGCGCGGGACGTCGGCGAGGGAGCGTGCAAGGCGCGTGGCCGCGGGCGTGGCCACGGCCATCCCCGATCCGGGCAGCTCGCAGGACACGGCGGCCGCTCCGGCCGGGTCCCGGGCGCCCAGCTCGGCCGCAAGGGCGCGCGCGACCACCGTGGAACCGCAGCCGGGCGCGAGTCCGAAGACCGCGATCACCGGCCGTGGACCGGCGGCGCGCGCGCTCGTGACCGGCTCGGGATCGGCCGGCTCGAGCAGCCAGGAGCCGGCCGCGCTCAAAGCGGCGCCGGCCAGACCGCGTGGACCCGGGGACGCACGGAGCGGACTCACGGGGCCACCGTCGCGTGGGCCTCGACGACCAGCCTGTCGGCCACGGCGCGCAGCGCCGCCGGCGGCCGCATCCTCACACCCACCCGGCCGCCGTCCACAGCGATCTGCACCCGCGCCCGCGCCCAGCCGGGCAGGGCCTCGCGGACGCCGTCGCGCGGGTCTGCTCCGGCGGCCAGCGCCAGCGCGCCGGCCTCCGCCGCCGTGCCGGCGAGCACCTGGGCGTAGCCCACCGCCAGCAGCTGGAGGCACGCGAGAGCAACCGCGAGGAGGGCGGGGAGCATCCCGATCAGCTCCACGGTGGCCTGGCCGTCCTCCCGGCGCCCGGCCGTCACTCCGAGCGCCCGAGCGACGAGGTGGCGGCAACGCTGACGGGCGCCTGCCAGGCGGGCATCAGGAGCGGCACGCGAACCGAGACGCGCACGCCTCCGCCGCGAAGGCGGCGAACGCCGAGCCCCTCCTCGAGCGAGCGCGGGAGCGCGCTGCGCGCCCCTGCCTCCGCGCTGCGCCCCACCGCATCCGCTCGGGCCGCCACGCGCGCGGCGTGGGCGCACAGCCACAGGGCGTGGCCGGCCAGCGCGAGCTGCCAGGCCACCGCGGCCGCCAGCAGGACGAGCGGCAGCGCCGCGACGAGCTCCACCGACGCCTGACCGCGCTCACCGCCGGGCCGTGGCTGGGGGAAAACCGTGGAGGGACTCATCGCCGGTGAGCCTCTCGGCCGGCGGGAGACGGCTCAACACGGGTGTGTGACAGCTGCGCAACAACTACCCTCGAAGCCGTGCCCGAGCTCCTCCTCAACGTGCTCGACCAGTCTCCGATCTCAGAGGGGTCGACCGGGCCGGACGCCCTTCGCAACACGCTCGACCTCGCCCGGCTGGCGGACGGGCTCGGGTATCACCGCTACTGGCTCGCGGAGCACCACGGCACGCCCACGCTCGCCTGCGCGAGCCCGGAGGTGCTGATCGGCCCGATCGGCGCGGGCACCGAGCGCATCCGCGTGGGCAGCGGCGGCGTGATGCTCCCCCACTACAGCCCGCTCAGCGTGGCGGAGCGCTTCAGCATCCTGAGCGGGCTGTACCCCGGCCGGATCGACCTCGGGATCGGGCGCGCGCCGGGCACCGACCAGCTGACCATGCTGGCGCTCCAGCGCGACCGGCGCCAAACCGCCCCGGACGACTTCCCGCAGCAGCTCACCGAGCTGCTCGCCTACCTCGAGGACGAGATGCCGGCGGACCATCCGTTCGCGCGGCTGAGTGCGTCGCTCCCGGGCGTGCCGCACCGGCCCGAGGTCTGGCTGCTCGGCTCATCCCCGCAGAGCGGGATCTGGGCCGGCGAGCTCGGGCTCCCCTATTCCTTCGCCGACTTCATCAACCCGAACGGCGCCGAGATCGCGGCGGAGTACCGCCGGCGCTTCGAGCCCTCCGCGCGCTCCGAGGCGCCGCGGGTGGCCGTGGGCGTGATGGCCGTGTGCGCGGACACCGACGAGGAGGCCGAGCGGCTCGCGTCCAGCAGCCGGATGGCGTTCTCGCTGCTCCGCATGGGACGGCTCGTGCCGGTGCCGCCGGTCGAGAAGGCGCTGCGTTACCTCGAGACGCGCGAGCGGCGCCCCGGCGGCTCCGGCCGCCGCGCCGTGATCGGCTCACCGGAGACCGTGCGCCAGGGGCTCCGGGAGGTGGCGAGCGAGTACGCCGCCGATGAGCTCACGGTGCTGACGATCACCCACGAGCACGAGGCGCGCCGGCGCTCTTACGAGCTGATCGCCGAGGCCTTCGCCCTCGAGGGCGCCACTGCCGGCGCCGCCGCCGCCGCTCAGCCGTAGCTGCGGTACTGCGTCCAGACCCAGTAGATCCCGTAGGACGCCAGCCCCACGAGCGCCAGCCAGGCCAGCGCGCCCAGGCCCCCCGTGTCGAACAGCCGGTTGGTGGCCGTGAAGGTCACGAGGGCGAGCCCCAGAGAGCCGTAGAGCACCATCCGCTGACGGTCGGGCAGCGTCTCCAGCTCGAACCTGTAGTTGCGGAAGAGCCGATAGGCGAGAAACGCGATGGCCGCGAAGAACCCGATCGTGATGACCGTGAGCAACACGTCCAGCACCGCTCCTCCACCGGGCGCCAGCGTGAACAAGAGCGCGACGAACGCGACCACCCCGAGCTTCCATGCGAGCTGCACTGGGGAAAGGCTAAAGCTTTGGCGGAATCACTTGATGGCGCCGGAGCTCACCAGCACCAGCACCAGCGAGCCGAGCGCGACCCGGTAGATCACGAAGACCACCGTGGAGTGTCGCTCGAGGTAGCGCAGCAGGAGCGCGATCGACGCGTAGCCGGTCACGAAGGCGAGCACGGTGGCCACCACGAGGCAGGTCAGCGAAGTGGTCTCCCCCTCCTCCCCGCTCAGGATCGAGCCGAGCTCGAGCACGCCGCTCAGCACCACCGCCGGTACCGAGAGGAGAAACGAGAACCGGGCCGCTGCGGTGCGATCGAGCCCCATGAACAGGCCCGCTGTGATCGTGGCCCCCGAGCGAGAGACGCCCGGGATCAGCGCCAGCGCCTGCGCGAAGCCGATGGCGATCCCGTCGCGCCTGGTGATCTGCTCGATGTTTCGCGAGCGGGTGCCCACCCGTTCCGCCAGCAGGAGGACCAGCCCGAGCACGATCAACGCCGTGCCGATCAGGTACAGGTCGCGTGCGCCGGTCTCGATCTGATCCTTGAAGATCAGCCCGAAGATCCCGATCGGAACGGTTCCCAGCAGGATGTACCAGCCCAGCCGCGCGTCGAGCTCGCGGCGCGTCGCCGGCTCGCGCAGCGATCGATACCAGGCCTGGGCGATCCGCTTGAGGTCCGCGCGGAAGTAGAGGAGGACGGCGGCCATCGTGCCCAGCTGCGTGACGGCCGTGAAGGCGGCGCCAGGGTCCTCCCAGCCGAGGAACGCCGGAACGATCCGCAGATGACCGGTGCTCGAGATCGGCAGGAACTCGGTGAGCCCCTGCACGATCCCGAGGACTATCGCCTCGAGAATCGACACGGCTGCGGAACCCTAGTGAGCGGGTGTGTCCTTGAAACGGGCCCGGGACGCCCTGATCTCGTCCACGGCGTCCTGGCGAGAGAACCAGCCCTTGACCTCGACGTGCTTGTTCTCGAGGTTCTTGTAGATCGAGAAGAAGTGCGCGATCTCGTTCTGGAGCTGCTCTGAGACCTGATCGAGGCTCTCCAGCGTGTTCCAGCCAGGGTCGTGCAGAGGGACGGCGAGGACCTTGTCATCCAGACCCTTGTCGTCCTCCATGCGGAAGAGCGCAATGGGCTTGACATCAATCATGCAGCCGGGAAACGTGGGCTCTGACACGAGCACCATCACGTCGAGCGGGTCGCCGTCCTCGGAAAGCGTGTCCGGGATGAAGCCGTAGTCGGTGGGATATACGACCGACGAGAAGAGGAAGCGATCAAGCACCAGAGCGTTCCGCTCGTGGTCCCACTCGTACTTGTTCCTGCTCCCCTTGGGGATCTCGACGATGCAGGCAAACGACTCGTCGGACACGTCGGCGCACAGGGTATCGTTTGGCGCGCGATGTCACTGCTCGCGCAGATCACGGTGTTCGCCCATGACAACGGCGAGGGTCTCGTCGGCGAGACCGACGACCGCATCATCACGTTCTTCTCGCTCGGCCTGGTGATCTTCTTCACCGTCGTGGTGATCCTGGGATCCGTCATCCAGGGGACGCTGGAGAAGCGCAAGGACCAGCGCAAGGCTGCCGAGCTGCGCCGTCGCGTCGGCTGGTAGCCCCCTGACCTCCCTGCCGGGGCCACGCGCCGTTTTGGGAGAGTGCCGGGCATGAACCCCGTGATCTACGAGCGCACCGGCGCGGCGGCAGTCGTGACGATCGACCGCCAGGAGCGCCGCAACGCCGTCGACGGACCCACCGCCGACCTGCTTGCCGAGGCCTACGAGCGCTTCGAGGCCGACGACGACGCCCGCGTGATGATCCTGACCGGCGCGGGCGACGTGGCCTTCTGCGCCGGCGCCGACCTCAAGGCCATCGAGAGCTTCGGGCCACGGCTCGAACGCGAGGGCGGTCCGCTCGGCTTCACGCGCCGCATCGCCACCAAGCCCACGATCGCCGCGATCTCCGGCTGGTGCCTGGCGGGCGGGCTCGAGCTCGCCCTCTGGTGCGACCTGCGCGTGGCCACCCCCACCGCCGCGCTGGGCTTCCCCGAGCGCCGCTGGGGCGTTCCGCTGATCGACGGCGGCACCCAACGGCTGCCGCGCATCGTCGGGCTCGGGCGGGCGCTGGACCTGATCCTCAGCGGCCGCATCGTGGAGGCCGACGAGGCCCACGCCATGGGGCTCGTGAACGAGATCGTGCCGGACGGCCAGCACCTCGGCCGCGCGCTCGAGATGGCCGAGGCGCTGGCGCGGTTCCCGCAGGACACCATGCTGGCGGACCGGTCCGCCGCGATCGAGGGATTCGACCTGCCGCTGCCGGAGGCGCTCGAGCTCGAGGCCCGCAGCAGCCAACCCACCCTGGAGACGGCCTGGCGCGGCGCGGCGCGATTCGCCGGCGGCGAGGGCCGCGGCGGCGCGGGCGCCGGGGTCTGACATGTCCCCCGCCCCCGCCATCGAGGTCCGGGACCTCGAGAAGTCGTACGGGCCGGTGGCGGCCGTGCGCGGCCTGTCGTTCTCGGTCGAGCAGGGAGAGGTGTTCGGCCTCCTGGGCCCCAACGGGGCGGGCAAGACCACCACCGTGGAGATCCTCGAGGGGTACCGCTCGCGCACGGCAGGCGAGGTGAGCGTGCTCGGGCACGATCCGGCCGTCCGGGACCGCCGCCTGCAGGAGCGGGTGGGCATCGTGCTCCAGAGCTCGGGCTTCTACCCCCAGGCGACGGTGCGGGAGGCGGTGGAGAACACGGCCAAGGCGTACTCCGCCCCGCGCGACGCGCGCGAGACGATCGAGCTGGTCGGTCTCGAGGAGAAGGCCGACTCGCGCACCGCGCAGCTGAGCGGCGGCCAGCGGCGGCGGCTCGACCTCGCCCTGGCGCTGATCGGCAACCCCGAGCTGGTGTTCCTCGACGAGCCCACCACCGGCTTCGACCCAGCCGCCCGGCGCACCGCCTGGAACGCGGTGCGCAACCTGCGCGGCCTCGGCATGACGGTCCTGCTCACCACCCACTACCTCGACGAGGCCCAGGAGCTGGCCGACCGCGTGGCGATCGTCAAGGACGGCCGCATCGTGGCCCAGGGCCCTCCGACCGAGCTCGGCCCGGCCCAGGCCCGCTACCGCGTCTCCTATCTGTCCTCGGGGCGCCGGGTGGAGCACCAGACCGACGACCCCACCGACCTCCTGCACCGCCTGACCAGCGACGCGCTGGCCCGCGGCGAGCGCCTGGAGGGCCTCGAGGTCAACCGGCCCACGCTCGAGGACGTGTACCTCGAGCTGACCGCGGACGAGGCCCCGTGAGCACCGCCGCGCTGACCTGGGAGCAGTTCCGCTTCGAGCGCAAGCTGTTCTGGCGCAACCCCACGGCGGCGTTCTTCAACTTCGTGCTGCCGCTGCTCCTGCTGTTCCTCGTGGCCACCGCCTTCGCCAGCGAGGGCGACGAGCTCGACATCCTGATCCCCGGGGTGGCCGGCATGAGCGTGATGGCCACCACCTTCACCGCGCTGGCGTACGTGCTCGTCTACCGCCGCGAGGAGGGCATCCTGAAGCGCGTACGCGGCACGCCCATGCCGGCCGCCTCCTACCTCGGCGGGATGATCGCCTCGGCCGTGCTCAACGCCCTGGTCCAGGTGCTGCTCGTGGTGGTGATCGGCCACGTGATCTACGACGTCAGCTGGCCCGCGGACTGGCTTCTCCTGGCCGGGTTCTCGATCCTCGGGGTGATCTGCTTCGGCGCGCTGGGTGTGGCATTCGCGCACGCCATACCGAACGTGGACTCAGGCCCGGCATGGGTGAATGCCGTGTTCCTTCCGCTGATCTTCATCTCCGGCGTGTTCTACTCGTCCGACTCGCTCCCGGGCGTGCTCAAGGCGGTGGCCGAGGCGCTGCCGCTCAAGCATCTGATCGACGGCCTGTCGGCCGCCATCGTGGGCGGAGGCGGCGACACGCTCGGCTCCGCCGCGGTGGTGGGCCTCTGGACGGTGGCCGGGCTGCTGCTGGCCGTGCGCTACTTCCGCTGGAGCTGAGGACATCGCTGCGCACTAGAGACGCAGCGCGTGCCCGTGGCGGCGCAGCCACTGCTCGCGCTCGCGCCACTCGGGGCACCGGCTCGCGAGCAGGGCCCAGAAGCGCTGGGAGTGGTCGTGGATGGTGAGGTGCGCAACCTCGTGCTCGACCACGTAGTCGAGGATCTCGGGCGGGGCGAGCAGGAGCCGCCAGTTGAAGCTCATGGCCCCGCTCGAAGAGCACGATGCCCAGCGGCTCCGCTGGCCGCGGATCTGAAGCGACGCGTAGGTCTCGCCCGCGCGAGCCGCCGCGGCGTCCAGCCGGCGCGCCACCTCATCCCGCGCGCGACGCCGGAACCAGCGCTCGAGCACGATGCGCACCGCCTCCTCGCCCGGCTCGGACACGGTCACCTCCAGCGCCTCGCCACGGGCCCTTACGCGGGCTCGCGGGCCGCGCGCGAGCCGCAGGGCCAGGCGCTCGCCCAGGTACGGCACCTCGCCGCCGTCCTCCAGGCGCACGGGCGCCAGCTCCGCCTCGGACTCGCGCATCCGCCGGAGCGTGCGCTCGATCCAGGGACGCTTCTCCTCAACGAACGGCTCGACCTGCCGGAGCGCGAACCCGCGCGGCACCACCACCTCCACCCCGCCGCCGTCCACGACGATGCGCGCGTGACGCGCGCGCGACGAGTGGCGGATCCGGTACGCAATAGAGCTCATCCTCCTAAGAGGGTATGAGCGCCGGCGGCTGCCGGCCGTCCTTCGCGCACCTCGTCGTACACGCGCGCCAGGCCGCGGGCGAGCGCGGGCCAGGCGTAGCGGGCGCGAGCCTCCTCGTAGGCGCGCTCGCCGCGGCGGCGGCGCTCGGCGCGGCCGTTGACCGCCTCCACCAGCGCCTCGACCATCGCGTCCTCGTCGTCGGGGGGCACCAGCCACCCGGTCTCGCCGGCGTCCACGATCTCCGCCGGGCCGTGAGCGTCCACGGCCACCACCGGCAGGCCGCACGCCATCGCCTCCACAAGCACGGCGCCGAACTGCTCGTGCACCGACGGCAGCACCAGGAGGTCGGCCGCGTTCAGCCCCTCCGGGAGGTCCTCGTGGCCGCGCCAGCCCGCCAGGAACACGTCCGGGTCGCCCGTCTCGCGCACGACTGCCAGCGGGTGGTCGCCCTCCCACTCGCCCGGGAAGCCGCCGAGCAGCACGAGCGGGGCCGGCTGCCTGAAGCGGGCGCGCGCACGCGCGTGCGCGCGGATCAGGAGGGGGATCCGCTTGACCTGGGTGTAGCGGCCCACGTAGAGCAGCACGGCGCCCGCGTGGCGGAACAGAGCCACCTGCTCGTTCGTGTAGGCGATGCTTCCCGGCTCGCCCGACTCGTCCCAGCCGCGCGGCTCTTCGACGAGCCAGCGCCGCCAGTGAACCACCCGCTCGTTGACCGCGAGCGGCTCGCGCCGGAAGCCGGCGGGATCGAAGCCGTTGGGCGCCCAGACCACCTTCTCCGGCGGCACACCGAGCAGCTCCGGGACGCGTCGCACCGCGTCGGGCGAAAGCACGAGCAGGCGCTCGCAGGCGCTCGCCCAGCGGCGCAGGCGCTCGGCCCACACGCGGGCGTGCTCCCATCCGGGCGGCGGGCCCTCGGCGATCTCGCGCAGCATCAGCAGCTCCGTGCCGTGGAGGTGGCCGATCCGCGGGACGCCCGGGAAGTAGCGCTCCGCCGCCTCGTTGATCGGCGTGAGGTGGTGCAGATGGAAGAGGTCGGCCGTTCCCGCGTCGGCGGCCGCGAGCTGGCGCCGCCAGGTCTCCACCTGGTGCTCGAAGGCGGCGTCGTCGAGCTTCGCGAACACCCGGTCCGGCGCCCCCGGCCGGTCCTCGAAGGACGGATGGAAGGGGGGGTCGGCAGCCATCGGGTCCGGCGCCTCCGCGGCCGCTCCGAAGTCGAGCGCGCGCACGTCCAGACCGGGGAAGAAGCTCGCTGCGTTCGACGGGGCGCCGGGCGGACCGAGCGACCCGCACACCAGCGTCGGCTCCCAGCCGGACTCCGGGAGCGAGCGCGCCAGGTAGCGCGTGACCTGGCTCGATCCGCCCCGCGGGAAGAACATCAACCCCATCACCACGCGCGGCATCAGACGATCGTCGGCACGGTTCCGCCGTCCACCGACCAGGCGGCGCCCGTCACGTTCGAGGAGCGCTCCGAGCAGAGGAACGCGATCACGGCGGCGATCTCGTCCTCGCGGCCCATCCGCCCGAGCGGCGGCTTGGCGTGCGTCGAGGCCAGCACCTCGTCGCGGGTCGAGCCGGTGCGCTCGGCCACCTGATCCGCCAGGCCGCCCTCCGCCACCCACAGCTCCGTGTCCACCGGGCCGGGAGCGACCGAGTTGACCAGCACGCCGTCGGCCGCGAAGGAGTCGGCGAAAGTGCGGCTCAGCGACAGCAGGGCCGCCTTTGTGACCGAGTACGCAGGGTTGGTCAGGGAAGGCCGCTTTCCAGAGGACGAGCTCACGTTCACGATCCGGCCGCCGCCGGCCGTGGCCATCGCCGGCGCGAGCGAGCGCATAAGGCGCATCGGAGCCATCACGTGGAGCTCCCACAGCGCCTGCCACTCGTCGTCGCGCTGCTCCTCGAGCGAGCGCACGCTGCTGGTGCCCGCGTTGTTCACCAGCGCCCATGGCGCCCCTTCGCAGCGCTCCAGCACTCGCTCGCCCGCGTCCGGGGCCGTCACGTCCAGCTCGATGTCCGCGCCGTGGCGCGCCACCGAGAGCACGCGGGCGCCCTCCTGCGCGAGCATGCGGGCCGTGGCGGCGCCGATTCCTCGTGTGGCGCCGGTGACCACGCAGATCCTGCCGTCGAGTCCGAGGTCCATTCAGGAGGAATGATCGCCCAATGAAGTCCCACACCGTCTACCGGACGTTCCAGACCGAGTCCCGGCGCGAGTTCGTGCGCATCACCGAGGACGTGCAGGCCGCCGTGGACGAGGCCGGCGTGAGCGACGGGCTGGCCCTCGTGGCGGCCATGCACATCACCGCCGGCGTCTGGATCAACGACGACGAGCCGGGCCTCCAGGAGGACACCCTGGAGTGGCTCGACAAGGTCGCGCCGCCGAGCTGGAAGGAACCGGCCAACGACGTGGCACAGCAACTGCTGCCCGACCCGGGCGACTATCGCCACCACCGCGGCGGCGAGGACAACGGCGACGCCCACCTGAAGAACCTGCTCGTGCACCACCAGGCGATCGTGCCGGTCACCGACGGCCGGCTCGACCTGGGCCCGTGGCAGCAGGTGTTCTACACGGAGTTCGACGGCCGCCGGCCGAAGCGCCTGGTGATCAAGGTGCTCGGCGAGTGAGCTAGCCGTAGACCTCCGGATTCACGCAGTGCGGCATCCGCGCGCCGCCCAGGCCGGCCAGCAGGTTGTCCACCGCCAGGTCCGCCATCCGCTCGCGGGTGGCGTGCGTGGCCGAGCCCAGGTGGGGCAGCACGAGCAGGTTCGGCGCCGCCAGGAGCGGGTGGCCCCCGGGCAGCGGCTCGGGGTCCGTCACGTCGAGCGCCGCGCCCGCGATCTCGCCCTTTTCGAGAGCCGCGATCAGGGCAGCGGTGTCCACGATCGGACCGCGTGCGGTGTTCACCAGGTAGGCGGTGGGCTTCATGCGCGCCAGGGCCCGGGCGTCGATCAGGCCGCGCGTGTCGGGCGTGAGCGGGCAGTGCAGCGTCACGAAGTCGGAGCGCTCGAGCAGCTCCTCGAGCGGCACGCCCCCTCGCCGGCCCGAGTAGATCGCCTCGGCGCCGAAGCCCTCCACCCGGCGCGCCACCGCGCGCCCGATCCGGCCCATGCCCACCACACCCACGGTCGAGTGGTGGAGGTCGTGCCCCATCAGCAGGTCGGCCTCCCAGGTGAGCCACTCGCCGCGCCGCACGAGCGCGTCGCCCTCCACGAGCCGCCGCGAGGCGCCGAGCATCAGGGCCAAGGCCAGGTCGGCGGTGGTGTCGGTGAGCACGTCGGGGGTGTGGCCCACCGGAATGCCGCGCTCCGTGGCCGCGGCCACGTCGATGTTGTCCACGCCCACCGCGTAGTTCGAGATCGCCCGCAGTCGCGGCGCGGCCGCGATCACGTCGGCCGTGACCGCGTCGGTGAGCAGGGTCAGCAGCCCCTCGCTCTCGGCGGCGCGGGCCGCGAGCTCCGATGCCGGCGGAGGCACTCGCTCCGGCCAGACCTCCACGTCGTGCCGCTCGCCCAAGCGGTCGAGCGCGCCGCCCGGGAGCCGGCGCGAGACGAACACCATCGCCGCGTCAGTCATGCGCCGGGAGGATTGCAGGCGCGTCGGGTATCACTTGGGGGGTGCCCAAGGACACCGGCCTGCCGGAATCCGACGCGCAGTTCGACTTCGCCCGCACCAGGCGCGCGCGTGCGCTCGCCCGCCTGAGGGACCGCCTGCGCGGCGAGCCGAGCGACGTGAACGTGATCCTCCCGTTCGAGGAGGTGGTGGCGGCGCTCGGGCGGCGCGGCGAGCGGCAGCTGGGCCAGCAGGTCATCCCGCTCGACTCGATCGTGGGCACGGTGGATCGCGGTCGCGAGTTCGACCGCAGCTTCCGCCCCACCTCGGGCAAGGTGCGCTCGCGCTGGGAGCGGGTGGCGGCCGCGCAGCGCCGCGGCCAGGCGATGCCCCCGATCGACGTCTACCGGATCGGCGAGCTGCACTTCGTGAAGGACGGCCATCACCGGGTGTCGGTGGCGCGCGCGCTCGGCCACAAGGACATCAACGCGTACGTGACGGAGGTGCTGACCGAGCTCGGCGCCGAGCGGGAGATCACGCTCGCCGACCTTCCGCTGAAGAGCCATGAGCGGCTGTTCCGGGAGCGCGTGCCGCTGCCCGAGGAGGCCCGGGCGAAGATCCAGCTCTCGGATGAATGGCGCTACGCGGCGCTGGCCGAGGCCGTGGAGGCCTGGGGCTTCCGGCGCGAGCAGGGCACCGGCGAGGCGCTGTCACGCCCGGACGTGGCCGAGGCATGGTTCCGAGAGGAGTACGAGCCGGTGGTGGAGATGCTCCGGGAAGCCGATCTCGCCCAGAAGGGCACCGCCACCGAGACGTACATGCGCGTCTCCCACCTCCGCTACCTGATCCTGCGCACCCACGACTGGGACGACAGCGTGATCGGGCGCCTGCGCGAGGAGCTCGACCGCCCCAGCTGGGACGAGGACACGATGGTGAAGCGGCTCCGGAAGGAGCTGCGCTAGCCGCCCTGGGAGGCGTCGCCGCCACCGGTGGCGGCGGGTGCGCTGCCGCTGACCGTCAGGTTGCGGCCGTCCTCGGGGTCGAACAGGTGGAGCCGGTCGGCGTCCACCCAGATGTCGGCCTCCTGGCCCTCCTGCACCTTGCTCTCGGGATCGAAGCGCGCCACGATCTTGCCCGGCTCCCCGGCGCTCGGCACCTCGCCGCCGCCGGCGTCCTCGGCCAGCTCGCGGAGCTCTGCCGACTCGATGTCCTGGTCGCTGTCCACCGTGAAGTGGGCGTACAGCTCGGATCCCATCGACTCGACCACGTCGATCCGCGCCCGGAACGTCGAGCCGCGCTGCTTGACCTCGTCGGTCACGATGGCGGCGTCCTCGAAGTTCTCCGGCCGGATGCCCGCGATCATCTGCTTGCCGGCCATGTGACTCACCGCGTCCCGCGCCTCCTGCGGAAGCCGCACGTCGCCGACCGGCAGCTTCACCGTGTCGCCCTCCACGGTCGCCGGCATGAAGTTCATCGCCGGTGATCCGATGAACCCGGCCACGAACAGGTTGTTCGGATGGTTGTAGAGCTCCATCGGCGAGCCCACCTGCTGGAGGCGGCCGGCGCGCATGACGGCGACGCGGTCGCCCAGGGTCATGGCCTCGGTCTGGTCGTGGGTCACGTAGACGGTGGTGGTGCCCAGGTTGTTCTGGATGCGCGAGACCTCGGTGCGCATCTGCACGCGCAGCTTGGCGTCGAGGTTCGACAGGGGCTCGTCCATGAGGAAGACCGCGGGGTCGCGCACGATCGCGCGGCCCATCGCCACGCGCTGGCGCTGGCCGCCGGAGAGCTGCGACGGCTTGCGGTCGAGGTGCTGCTCCAGGTCGAGCACCCGAGCGGCCTCCATCACCTTCTTGTCGATCTCCTCCTTGTCGAGCTTGCGCAGCTTGAGCGCGAAGCCCATGTTGTCGCGCACGCTCATGTGCGGGTAGAGCGCGTAGTTCTGGAAGACCATCGCGATGTCGCGGTCCTTCGGCGCCTTGTCGTTCACCACGTCGCCGCCGATCCGCAGCTCGCCGTCCGAGATGTCCTCGAGCCCGGCGATCATCCGCAGGGCGGTGGACTTGCCGCATCCGGACGGGCCCACGAGGATCACGAACTCGCCGTCCTCGATCTCGAGGCTCATGTCGGACACGGCCTCGTATCCGTCCGGGTAGCGCTTGGTGATTCCGTCGAGCGTTATCTGGGCCATCGGGTACCTCCTTTATCCCTTCACCGCGCCGGCGGTGAGGCCCGCGACGATTCGGCGCTGGAAGATCAGAACCATGATGATGATCGGGACGGTGACCACGACGGCCGCCGCGGCGATCGCACCGATCGGCTGCGTGAACTGCGACGCCCCGGTGAAGAAGGCGAGCGCCGCCGGGACTGTCCGGGCGTTGTCGGTCGAGGTCAACGTGTTGGCGAAGATGAAGTCGTTCCAGGCGAAGATGAACACGAGGATCGCCGCGGTGAACACGCCGGGCGCCGCGAGCGGGACGATGATCTTCCGGAACGCCTGGAAGGGCGTGGCCCCGTCCACCTGGGCCGCCTGCTCGAGCTCCCAGGGGATCTCCCGGAAGAACGCCGAGAGCGTGTAGATCGCAAGCGGCAGGGTGAAGGTCATGTAGGGGATGATCAGCCCGAGCCAGGTGTCGTAGAGCCCGATCGCCCGCCACATGTCGAAGAGCGAGCCGACGATCGAGATCGGCGGGAACATCGCCACGGCCAGGGCGCCGGAGAGGATCAGCGTCTTGCCGGTGAACTCGAGGCGCGAGGTGGCGTAGGCCGCCATCGCGGCGAGCACGATCGAGATCAGCGTCGCGATGGCCGCGATGCCGAGCGAGTTGATCAGAGCCGCGATGAACATGTCGTCCTTGAAGATCACCTCGTAGTTCTCGAAGGAGATGCCCGAGTAGAACTTGCGGTCCGCCACCTGCTCCGGGGTCTTCAGCGAGAGCGTGGTGATCCACGCCACCGGGATCAGTGCGTAGAGCAGCACCACCAGGATCCCGATTCCCCACATCAGCCGCTCGCGGTTGGTGTGCTCCACCTCAGACCTCCCCTCGCTGCTGCGCCGTGCTCGTGCCGAGCGCCTTCACGAAGAAGACGGCGATGAGGATCACGCACAGGAAGATCAGGATCGATATGGCCGATCCGAGTCCCAGGTTCCCGCGGTTGATCAGGACGTTGTAGCCCAGGATCGACACGCTCTCGGTGCCGAGCGCACCCCCGGGTTGGATGATGTAGATGTTGTCGAAGATCCGGAACGCGTCGAGCGTGCGGAACAGGAGGGCCACGAGAATCGCCGGCTTCATCAGCGGCAGCGTGATGCGGAAGAAGCGCTGGGTGACGCTCGCGCCGTCGACCTTGGCCGCCTCGTGCAGCTCGTCGGGAACGAGCGAGAGCCCCGCCAGGAGGAGCAGCGCCATGAACGGGGTCGTCTTCCAGACCTCGGCCAGGATGATCACGACCAGGGAGCCGTTCTTGGTATTGAGCGGCTGGGCGTCGTCCGCGATCAGCGGCAGCCCCGCTACGAATCCGCTGGTCGGGTCGAACGCGTACTTCCAAGCGAAGGCCGCGACCACGGTGACGATCCCGTAGGGGATCAGGATCGCGGCGCGCACCGGCCCGCGTCCGAAGATCGCCCGGTGCATCACGAGCGCGATCGCCATGCCGAGCACCAGCTCGATCGCCACCGACGCGATCGTGATGATCAGCGTCGTGGCCACGTCCGACCACCACGTGGTCGAGGTCAGCACGTCGCCGTAGTTCGCGAAACCGACGAACTCCTTGTCGTCCGGGAAACGCAGGTCGAACTTCTGGAGCGACAGGTAGAACGCGTAGCCGATCGGATAGCCCGTCACGATCAGCATCGCGATCACCGCCGGGGCGCAGAGCAGCCAGGCGAGCTTGCGCTCCGCCTTCGCGCGGTCGGTGATGCCCTTCTTCTTCGGGGCCGGAGCGGGCGCGGTCTGCGTGGTGGCGGCGCCGGCCTCCATCAGAAGATCTTCCCCTCGGCCGCCTTCTCCATCCGGTCGCGCAGCTTGTCCACGATGCCGTCGGGGTCAACCTTGTCGGGCGGGTGGAAGGTCTTCTGGATGGCGAGCGAGATGTCGCTGTACGCCGGCGTCACGGGCCGCGGCGCGGCCGCCTCGATCGACTCCCGGAGGAGATCGGCGAACGGGTAGGCCTTCTGCACCTTGGGCGTGTCGTAGACCGCCTCCGTGGTGGGAGGCAAGCCGCCCAGCTCGGCCGCGATCGCCTGGTGGTCCTCGTTCGCCAGGCACTCGGCGGCCTCGAACGCCAGGTCAGGCTTCTCCGAGTAGGACGACACGCCGATGTTGATGCCCCCGAGCGGGGGACGGCTCGGCTCGCCGGCGTCCGTCCGCGGATAGCGCGCCCAGCCCATGTTCTTCTGGAACTCCTCGCTCACGTCCCCGGCGCTCGGGTAGACGAAGGGATAGTTCACCTGGTAGTCGGAGCGCCCCGACTCGAAGCCCTGGCGCGCCTGGTCCTCGGCGTTGGTGGACATGCCGGGCGGCGCGGCCGGGGACTTGGCGAGCTTGCTCTCGATCTCGGCCGCCCGCTTGGCGGTGTCGTCAACCTTCACGTCGCCGTTCTGGTCGACGATCTGGCCGCCGGCGCCCGCGATCAGCGAGTTGATCCAGACGGTGAGACCCTCGTACTGGCGCGCCTGCACCTCGACCGCGGTGCCCTTCTCCACGGCGTCGTCGATCATTTCGTCCCAGGTGAAGTCCTCCGGCGGCGCGTCCACGCGGTCCTTGCGGTACCAGAGCAGCTGAGTGTTGCTGGTGAAGGGGATCGCCCAGACCTTGCCCTTGTACTCCACCGTCTTGAGCGGGCCCTCGAGCTTGCCCTCCTCGGCCACGCTGCGGCGCTCGCCCTCCCAGGGCAGGATCCAGCCGGCCTCCGCTAGCTCGGCGGTCCAGATCACGTCCATGCCGACCAGGTCGATGCTCTCGTCCTCGGCCGCGAGCCGGCGCACGATCAGCTCGCGCTGCTGGTTCGCGTCGGTCGGGAGCTTCACGTAGTTGATGTCGTAACGGCCACCGGCCTGCTTGTTGCAGTCCTCCACGGCCGCGTCGTAGGCACCGCCCGGCTCGTTGAAGACGTACCAGTTGATGGCCCGGGCGCCGCTCCCGCCCTCACCACCGCCGCCGCATGCGGCCAGCAGCGACGAGGCGAGCGTCGCGATCACAGCTATGGCGTGCCGTCCGTGCAGTTCTCCCTCTCCTCGAGGGCTACCTACCCTGCAAGCGGCGGGTTCAATCAGTCCGAGACAACACCTGCATTCGGGGCCAGCTCACCGCCCCGAATCGCGTCCGGCGCAGTGGCCAGGAGCGGTTCGCCGAGCTCCGGGGGCGCGGGGCGGGATTCGGCGGTGGTGTTGATTGCCACCACGCGCGCGCCGCGGCGATAGGCGATCACGCCCGGCGCAGCCTCGAGCAGCTCGAAGCCCTCGCCCAGGCCGCGGCGAAGCTCGATCAGCTCGCGCACCAGCGCCAGCGTGGACTCCGGGTCGGCACGCTGCCCCTCGACGTTGCGGCCGGCCGCGTCGAGCACCGGCAGCCAGGCCGGGCCGGTGCTGAACCCTCCGCCGGGATCCGCGTCCCACTGCATCGGGTGGCGGTAGCGGTCACGTCCGGCGCGGTCGTGACCGGACTCGCCGGGCGGGCCGTCGAGCTGGCCGATCTCGTCGCCCTGGTAGAGGAACGCCGGGCCGGGCAGCGTCAGCAGCAGCATCGCCGCCGCGCGCGCGTTCTCGGCCC
This sequence comes from uncultured Thermoleophilaceae bacterium, assembly GCA_963764665.1. GTDB lineage: Bacteria > Actinomycetota > Thermoleophilia > Solirubrobacterales > Thermoleophilaceae > JACVRW01. Next base: position 67,272 of record CAVXTL010000022.1, read on the forward strand.
CGAAGCGCGTGGCGAGCCGGCCGAAATCGTGGTTCGACATGACCCAGGCCGCCCCGGGGCGGCTCGTGGTGGCGTCGATCGCCCGGCGAAGCTGCTCCGCCTCCCACGGGGACTGGAGCAGCTCGAACGCGAAGACGGCGTCGAAGTGGTCGAGGTACGGCTGCCACTTGGCGCTCGGCAGGTAGACCTCGCCGACGAGGAACGCGTCGCTCGCGGCCGCGCGTATCCGGGCGAGCGCCTCCCCCATGTCCGGCGCGTTCCGTGAGTTCGTGAGAGCCAGCCGGGCCTCGGCCTCGCTCAGCGGCAACCCGAATGCCTCGCTTGCCGGCGGGTCATCGCGCAGCCGCGCGTCCTTCAGCAGCCTGTCGATGGCGTCGATCCGGTAGCCGTCCACGCCGCGATCGAGCCAGAACCGGAGCACGTCCTGCATGGCGGCCACGACCTCCGGGTTGCGCCAGTCGAGGTCCGGCTGCTCGGGATAGAAGGAGTGCAGGTAGTAGCGACCGTCCAGCGGCGCCCAGGCGGACCCGCCGAACGCCGAGAGCCAGTTGTTGGGCCGCTCGGCCCAGATGTACCAGTCGGGGTGATCGCGGAACCACGGGTGCTCGATCGAGGTGTGGCAGGGAACGATGTCGAGCAGCACCTCCAGGCCGCGCTGGTGCGCCGCTTCGACCAGCTCGTCGAAGTCGGCCAGCGTGCCGAAGACGGGATCGACGTCCCGGTAGTCCGACACGTCGTATCCGAAGTCCGCCATCGGCGACGGATAGATCGGGGAGAGCCAGAGCGCGTCCACCCCGAGGTCCACGAGGTGGTCGAGACGCGCGCGCACGCCCGCGAGATCCCCCACGCCGTCGCCGTCCGAGTCCTGGAAGGAGCGCGGGTAGATCTGGTAGATGACCGGGTCCGGCCGCATCCGCCGGACGCTAGCCGAACGCCATCGGTGCGCCGCCCTTCCGCAAACACCGGGGCGCCCCGAAGGGCGCCCCAGTGCGCCGGGGGATTGCGGGGACCGGCGCCTGCGCTAGGAGTTGCCGGTGCCCGCAGTCTGGAGAGCCTGCTCATCGTGCCGGCCCTCGCAGATTTCCTCGACCAGCTTCTCGCAGAACGCCGGCAGGTCGTCCGGCTTGCGGCTGGTCACGAAGCCACTGTCCACGTGGACCTCCTCGTCCACCCAGTTGCCGCCGGCGTTGCGGATGTCCGTCCGCAGGCTCGGCCACGACGTGAGTGTCCGATCGCGGACCACGTCGGCCTCCACGAGCGTCCACGGCCCGTGGCAGATGGCGGCCACCGGCTTGCCGGCCTCGAAGAACGCGCGGGCAAACGCCACGGCATCCTCGTCGACCCGCAGGAAGTCGGGGTTGGCCACGCCGCCGGGCAGCACGAGGCCGTCGTAGTCGCTCTCGTCGGCTGCGGCCACCACTGCGTCCACCGCGAAGGTGTCCGCCTTGTCCATGTGGTTCACGCCCTGGATCTCGCCCTCCTCGAGGGAGATCAACTCGGGCGTGCCGCCCGCATCCTCGACGGCCTTCCACGGCTCGGTGAGCTCGACCTGCTCCACGCCGTCGGTCGCAAGGAACGCGACTCTCTTTCCTTCAAGCTTGCCTGGCATCTTCTCGGTTCTCCTTCAATGTCGAGTTCGAAGAACTCTCACTTGATGGGTACCGAGTCCGGGGGTGGCTAAACGGGGATTTCAGAGCCGCTCGAGCACCTCGGCCGCCGCGCTCTCCCCCGAGCGCACCGCTCCGTCCATGTAGCCGTTCCACACCGTCGCGACCTCCGCGCCGGCCCAGTGCAGCGGGCCGATCGGCTCGCGCAGGGCGGGGCCGTAGTTGGTCCACGCGCCGGTGGGCATGTGGCACCCGTAGCACCCGCGCGACCACTCCTCCTCGGCCCAGAGGCGCTCCACGTAGCGTTCGGGCCGGGCCGCGCGCGGGCCGAACAGGCGGGTGAAGCAGTCGATCACGGCAGCGCGCCGCTCGTCCGCCGGCAGCCGCCCGAGGCGGCGTGCGTGGTTGCCCTCCAGGAAGCCGAGGAGCACGCCGGGCGAGCCGGCCGGCGGCGAGTTGTCGAACGTCAGCCGCACGGGTCCGACGTCGCTCGTGGCCTCGCCGGAGAGGCCCTCGGCGCGCCAGAACGGCTCGTCGTAGACGGCCATGCACTTGGCCACCGTGCCGAGCGGCATCCGCTGCGTGAGCTGATCGCGATAGCCCGGCAGCGGCGGGTCGTAGGAGACACGGCCTGCGAGCGTGGGCGCTACCGCGACGATGGCGCGGCGGGCCCGGACCTCCGCGCCGTCGGCCCGCACCACCACGCCGTCGGGGCCGTGCGCAATCGCCCTGACCGGGTGTCCCAGGAGCAGCCGCTGCTCGCCCAGCTCCTCCGCCATGCGGATCGCCACCCGCTGCGAGCCGCCGACGAAGCGGTCCTGCTGTGCGCCGCCCTCGGTGTCGAACAGCATCTGGAGGCTGCCGGCCGAGTGGATGTAGAAGAGCATGTGGAGCAGGGAGATGTCCTCGGGCTCCGCCGCCCAGACAGCCTGGATCCCCAGCTGGAGCAGGCTCCGCCCGGCCTTCGTGGCCACGTTGCGGCGCATCCAGGTGGCGGCGGTCTGGGAGTCCAGGCGCTCGGCGGCCGGGGCCTTCCAGGGCGCGTCGGTGGGCACCGAGCGGGCCAGCCGGTTGAGCCTCCGCTGCGCGCGCTCCACGTCCAGCAGCACGAGCGGGTTGATCCGCGGGATCGTGCCGCTGTAGCGCCGCAGCCTCCCGCCGTACTCGAGCACGTTCTGCCCGTGCGTGTGGGTCGGGAAAGTCTCCACACCGAGGGCGGCGGCCAGGGCGGCCAGCCGGTCCTGTGTGGGGCCGATCCACTGAGCGCCGACCTCAACCACGTTGCCCGCGCCGATGTCCTCGTTCAGCACGCGGCCGCCCACGCGGTCGCGCGCCTCCACCACCACCACCGAGGCGCCCGCCGCCACCACGCCCCGAGCGGCGCTCAGACCGGCCAGGCCGGCCCCGATCACCGCCACGTCGGCGTCGCGGGTGAGCTGATCGGCCATCGCGGCGGCACCCTACCCGCACGCGGCGCCCGCCCTCGCGCTCGCTATGTTGCGGCCAATGGCTTCGCCTCCGCGCACGCGCGAGGAGGAGCGCCGGCTGAACGCGCGCACGCTCGCGATCGCGAGCGCGGCATCCGCCTCAGCCGCCGCCGTGACCTCTCAGCTCTGGATCGCCGGCACCTGGATCGCCGCGGCGGTCACTCCTCTGATCGTGGCGATCGTGAGCGAGCTGCTGCACCGCCCTACCGAGCGGATCGCTCGCGCGGTCACCTCCGACCGCCCTGCGCTTCAGCTGGACGACCCGAACGAGTCCCCCGCCCCCTCCAAGCGAGTCGACCCGGACGCCCCCGGCGCGGCGCCGGTGCGCGTGTACCGGCAACCGTCGGGCCCGTCGGGCCCGCGGCGCCGCATCGCGACCCGCGTGGTGGCGATGACCGCGCTGACCGGCCTGCTCCTCGGCGGGGTGGCGCTCACCGTGGCCGAGCTGATCGCGGGTCAGTCGATCGGCAAGGGCGACCGCGCCACATCGCTGGTGGGCGGCAAGGCGCGCAACAAGCGGGCCTCGACCACGGAGGAGCGCACCCCCGCCCCGGCGCCTGACACGACTGAGTCGCCCGCCACGGAGCCGGAGGAGCCGCGCACCGTAACGGTCACCGTGCCCACGGAGACCACCCCCGCCCCGGCGACGACCACCCCCACGGCGCCTGAGACCGCGCCCTAGCGCTCAGGCGGCGGTTCGGCGGGCCGCGAGCGGCTGGCGGTCCTTCTGAAGCGCGCGGCAGCCCTGTCCGGCGTGGTTCCGCGTCTGCCATTCGAGCCACCAGCCCGCGTGGCGGGTCGCGGCGGCCACCCAGCCGATTCCCGCCCTCAGCGACGGGCTGGGCCTCGCTGCCTGGAGCGTCTCGCTCATCGGGCGCTAGATACCCGGGCAGAACCCCGTTCAAAACCGGGTGAGAGCCTGCGACCATCTCCGCAGATGGGCGGACATCACCTCCATGTCCACGGGCCCGCGGGCGGCTCTGTGGAGAACACGGACGGCCGGCGACTGTGGATCGCCCTCGCGCTGATCCTCTCCTTCATGGTCGTGGAGGTCGTCGTGGGGATCCTGGCCTCCTCGCTCGCCCTGCTCTCCGACGCGGCTCACATGCTCACCGACGCGGGAGCGATCGCCCTGGCCCTACTCGCCGCGCGGCTTGCGCGCCGTCCTCCCGGCGGCGGCTTCACGTTCGGGATGCGGCGCGCGGAGATCCTCTCCGCGCAGGTGAACGGGGCCACGCTGCTCGCACTCGGGGCGGTGATCGTGCTCGAGGGCACGCGCCGGCTGATCTCGCCACCAGACGTGGAGGGAGGCGCCGTGGTGGTGGTCGCCGTGGCCGGGATCGCGGTCAACCTGGCGGCGACCATGGTGCTCGCGGGCGCGGATCGCCGCAGCCTGAACGTGGAGGGCGCCTTTCAGCACGTGCTCACCGACCTCTTCGCCTTCATCGCCACGGCCGTGGCCGGCGTGGTGATCCTGACCACCGGGTTCACGCGCGCGGACGGCGTGGCCGCCCTGCTCGTGGCGGCGCTGATGATCAGGTCCGGCGTGGGCCTGCTGCGCGACTCCGGGCGGGTGCTGCTCGAGGCGGCCCCGCGGGATCTGGATCCCGACGAGATCGGCCGCGCCCTCGCGTCCGCGCCACACGTGGTCGAGGTGCACGACCTGCACGTCTGGGAGGTTACGTCCGGCTTCCCGGCGCTGTCGGCGCACGTGGTGGTTCGCTCCGGCTGCGACTCCCAGTCGCACCGGCGCCAGCTCGCGCTGCTGCTGCATGAGACCTTCGGCATCGAGCACAGCACGCTCCAGGTGGAGGAGCTCCACGGCGGCCCGCTCGCCATCGAACCGCTTACAGAGCGCCATCGGGGGTAGCGGCTCTCTCGTGCGCACGCCCGAAGGGCCCACCGATCTGAAGGCTGGCTCCTGGGTGAGCGTCCTCAAGCGAACCGTGCGCGAGTTCCAGGAGGACAACCTCACCGACTGGGCGGCGGCGCTCACCTACTACTCGGTCCTCGCGATCTTCCCGGCCCTGATCGTGCTGCTCTCGGTGCTCGGGCTGGTCGGCGACTCCGCCACCCAGCCGCTGATCGACAATCTCGAGGAGCTCGCGCCCGGCCCTGCGAGGGAGATCGTCATGGACGCCATCCGCAACCTCCAGTCGAGCCAGGGCTCGGCCGGGGTCCTGTTCGTGGTGGGCCTGGCCGGGGCGCTCTGGTCGGCGTCGGGCTACGTGGCGGCCTTCATGCGCGCGTCCAACTCCATCTACGACATCGAGGAGGGACGGCCGATCTGGACGACCCTCCCGGTTCGCGTGGGACTGACCGTGGCGCTCCTAGTTCTCGTGGCCATCAGCGCCATCGCCGTTGTGCTCACCGGCGGGCTGGCGGAGCAGGCCGGCGACCTGGTCGGCCTCGGGTCCACCGCCGTCACCGTCTGGGACATCGCCAAGTGGCCGGTGCTCCTGGTGGTGGTGTCCTTCATGTTCGCCCTCCTCTACTGGGCCGCGCCCAACGTCAAGCAGCCCGGCTTCCGCTGGATCTCGCCCGGAGGCCTGCTCGCCGTCCTCTTGTGGGTGGCCGCGTCCGCCGGGTTCGCGTTCTACGTCTCGAACTTCGGCTCCTACAACAAGACCTACGGAGCGCTGGGGGGCGTGATCGTCTTCCTGGTGTGGCTCTGGATCTCGAACATCGCGGTGCTGCTGGGCGCCGAGTTCAACGCCGAGCTCGAACGGGGGCGCGCGATCGAGGCCGGGCAGCCGGCCGACCAGGAGCCGTTCATGGAGCCGCGCGACACGCGCAAGATGGAGAGCGAGCGGTCGTGAGCGCTCCTCCCACGCCCAAGGCGGACGACGGCCCGTTCACGGGCTACGCCGAGCCGGCCGAGCGTCCGCCGTTCAAGTCCTACATGGCCTTCACCGCCGTGCTCAACTCCGGCGTGGTGGCGGCGCTGGTGGCCGCCCGGCGCTCGGGACGGGAGCTGCCCGAGCGAGTCGAGGCGGCCGACGTGCTGCTCACCGGTGTGGCCACGCACAAGCTCAGCAGGATGATCTCCAAGGACAGGATCACGGCCTTCGCGCGGGCGCCCTTCACCGAGTTCCAGGAGCGCGGCGGCCCGGCCGAGGTCGAGGAGAAGCCGCGCGGCTCCGGCCTCAAACGGGCGATCGGGGAGCTGCTCGTGTGCCCCTACTGCCTCGGCATGTGGATCTCTGCCGGGTTCCACGTGGGCCTGGTGTTCGCGCCGCGCACCACGCGCTTCCTCGCGTCGATCTTCAGTGCCCTGACGATCTCGGACTTCCTCCAGATCGCCTACAAGGCCTCCGAGGATCGGGGCCTGGGCGGCAGCTAGCCGGTACCGCTCGGCGCCTGGCTGCGCTGCGGCTCCGACAGCCGCGGCGGGCCCGCGGTCTTGAACAGGCGGCTGGCCTTGCCCATCTTCGCGCGACAGCGCGGGCAGTCCTCGGACAGCGACAGATGCGGCTGGTACACCGTCAACCGGCAGGTCGGGCAGGTCAGGTACGCCATCTCTCTCCTCCTCGTGTTGGCCGTTGGCCACGAGGTCCGTACAACCGCTGGGCGTTTTCGGCGGTCCGCACCACGCTTCCTTGGCGGTCGCCGCAACGTACCCACCCGCGGGGTAATGGTCAATAAAGACAGACAAATGGACGAATTGGCCTTAGCGATATCGGCGTTAACGGCCCCTCCGCCCGGGTAGCCGCATGCAATGCGCTATTGGACCCAACTTGCCACGGAGCAGTTCGCCCCCAGCGAGCTCGTCCCCCAGGCCGTCGCGGCCGAGCGGGCCGGCTTCGACGCCCTGAACGTCAGCGACCACTTCCAGCCGTGGTGGGAGCCGGGCCACTCCGGCCACGCATGGACGCTGCTCGGCGCCATCGGGCAGGCCACCGAGCGCATCCCGATCGGCACCGGGGTCACCGCTCCGGTGTACCGGCACAACCCGGCCGTGGTGGCCCAGTTCGCCGCCACCGTGGAGGAGCTGTTCCCCGGGCGGGGCTTCCTCGGCATCGGCTCCGGCGAGTCCCTCAACGAGAGCCCGTGCGGCATGGACTGGCCCCCGGTGGGCGAGCAGGTCGAGCGGATGGAGGAGGCGCTCGAGATCATCGGCCGCCTGCTGGACGGCGAGCGGCTCGACCACGAGGGCCGCTTCTATCGCACCAAGGACGCCTACCTCCACACCCGGCCCGAGCGGCGGCCGCCGGTGTACGTGTCGGCGTTCGGCCCACGCGCCGCCGGTGTGGCCGCCCGCTTCGGCGACGGACTGTGGACGATCGCCGATCCCGAGTCGGCTCCCGAGATCATCGACGCCTACCGCTCGGCCTGCGACGACGCCGGCCGCGAGAGCGGCGAGATCATCCTCCAGACCGGGTTCTCGTGGGCGGAGGACGCGCAGGCAGCGCTCGCGGGCGCGCGAGTCTGGAAGGGGACGATGCCGGAGGAGCACTTCACCGACGACTGGCACGACCCCAGGGCGATGCACGAGAACGGCGAGCGGCAGTTCTCCGACGAGGAGTTCCTCGAGCAGTACATCGTCGGGCCCGACCCCGACCAGCACGCTGAGCGAATCCGCGAGGTGGAGAAGCTCGGGGCCACCGTGGTCTGCCTCCAGAACGCGTCCGGCGCCGACCCGGTGCGAGCCCTCGAGGTCTATGGCGAACGGGTGCTGCCTTCCCTCCGCGGTGTGCCGGCCTGATCGTTTGGAAAATCGAGAGACAGGACATACTGTCTCTTGAGGCTGTTCCACCGGGACTCTCTGGCTCGCTGGTTCACCTCCTCCCATAGGGGGGACGACTTCCGGCCGTTGCACGGTCGCCAGACGGACCTCGTCGCTCAATTCGACGGAGGTCCTCATGTCTGTAGCCGTACTCGAAGCACCGGCACCGCACCGGCCCTATTCCATACCCCGTGACCCGCGCGAGCGCGCGCAGGCCAGGGAGGTGGAGCACGAGCTTCTCGTGCGCTACCACCGCCACGGCGACGTGGCCGCGCGCGAGGAGCTCGCGGAGCGGTTCATCCCGCTGGCCCGCGACCTTGCGCTGCGCTACAGCTACACCGACGAGTCGCTGGACGATCTGCTCCAGGTGGCCTGCCTCGGCCTGATCAAGGCCATCGACCGCTTCGACCCCGATCGCGGGACGAAGTTCACGAGCTATGCGGCTCCCACGATCCTCGGGGAGCTCAAGCGCCACTTCCGCGACAAGGGCTGGGCCCTGCACGTGCCGCGCGACCTTCAGGAGCGCTCGCTCGCGCTCAGCCGCGAGACAGAGGCGCTGTCCAAGCAGCTTGGGCGCTCACCGAGCATCCGCGAGGTGGCCCTTGCGCTCGGGTGCACCGTCGAGTCCGCGCTCGAGGCGAGCGAGGCGGCGGCCAGCTACGAGGCCGCGTCCCTCGACGCGCCGGCCTCCCGCGAGGACGGCGAGGCGGGCACGCTGCTCGACCTGTTCGGCGATGACGACACCTCCTACGAGCTGGTGGAGAGCCGCGACGCGATCGCCAGCACCTGGCAGACGCTCCCCCAGCTCGAGCGCAAGGTGGTCGAGCTGCGCTTCATGCACGACCTGACGCAGCGTGAGATCGGCGAACGCATCGGCTACTCGCAGATGCACGTGTCACGGCTGCTACGTCGCGCCCTCAGTCGCCTCGAGGAGGCTGCAGAAGCCGCTTGAGCCGGCGTGCGTTCTCCACGGCGAAGCCCTCCCAGTCGTTGTTGAAGTAGACGAACACCTCGGCTCGCCTGCGCCATCCCTCGATGCGCTCCGCCCACTCCTCGATTTCCCTGGCCGAGTAGTTGCCACGGCGCCCCCGCGCGCCGTGGTGAAGACGGACGAGCGTCCAGTCCGTGGTGAGCTCCCGCTCCTGGAACGGCCAGCGCGGGTGATCCCCGATCACGAGCGCTGCCTCGTGCGCGCGCAGAAGCTCGTACACGGGCTCCGTGAACCAGCTCGGGTGGCGAAACTCGAAGCAGTGCCGGCCCGGCGGCAGGGCGCCCAGCGCCGCCGCCAGCCGCTCGTCGTCGCGGCGGAAGTTCGGCGGCAGCTGCCACACCACGGGTCCCAGCTTCTGCGAGCGCGCGAGCGCCTCGGTCCGCTGGAAGAGCAGCTCCACCCCGTCGGCCAGGTCGCGCAGGCGGCGAATGTGGGTGAGGTAGCGGCTGGCCTTGACCGCGAACACGAAGTCTGCGGGCGTCTGCTCTGCCCAACGCTCGACGGAGGCGGCGGTGGGCAGCCGGTAGAAGGTCGAGTTGACCTCCACCGTGTCGAACACCTCCGCGTAGCGGCGCAGCCAGCGCGCCGGCCCCATTCCCTCCGGGTATAGGCGACCGCGCCAGTCGTCGTAGTTCCAGCCGGAGCAGCCGACCCTGACGGGTCGCATCGGGCCGGAAAGCTATCGCTTGGGGCGCGGCAGGCCGCTGGTGTCCACGGCCTCGAACGCGCTGCCGGGCACGCCGTGGAGCGAGTGCAGGTCGTCGTTGTTCCAGCCGCGGCTCGGAGCGCCGGAGAGGTACCAGGCGGAGCCGTTGTCGGCCAGGATCATCCCGTAGCGCTTCAGCGCTCGGAGCACGATCCGCGACTGGCGCGGGAAGCGCGAGGTGTCGAATCCTCTCCGCAGCCGGAAGCGCTGGCCCATGGCGGGCAGCGTGGGGTCGTTCAGCGACGACGCGAAGTGCCGTGCCGGATACACGAACGCCCGTCGCGTGCGCGGCACGGTGAAGCGCAGGGCGTGGTCGATGGAGCCGCGGCGCACCTCGTCGTAGCGCGCGAGCCCAGGGAGAATCGGCAGCCCGGCCGCGTCGGCGGATGTCCACCCGCGCGGCCGCAGACGGTTCGAGCGGAGGTTCCACACCGCCCCCGACCCGGCCCGCCAGCGTGCCCCGCCGTCCTCGGGATGGGCCGCGAACAGCTCGAAGAGCCGACACCGCGAGCGGTCCACGACGATCACGTGCCGGTCGCCGTCGGATCCGCGCCCGCCCTCCACCGGGGCGCGCGGCGGAATCGGGTAGCGGCCCTGGTCCGACTCGTCCGCGTACTCGAAGCTCACCGGCACGCGCTTCTGCCCGCGCGGAACAGTGACGAAGGGAATGCCGATCGGCCCGCCGTCCCACAGGCCCGACCCGAAGTCGGCGTGCATGTGGGCGTCCGCGCCGATGCTCCTGACCATCGCCGCCGAGCCGGCCAGCACCGGAAGCTTGTCCACGCGGGCGTTCCACTGGCTCGTGCGCGGAAACAGGGGACAGCCCTTCGCGCTCGGCAGGGGGCGGGCCGGCGAGCCGCCGGCCGCGAACAGGCCGGCGAGCACCACGGCCACGGTGGCAACCACCGCTGAGCGTCCCGCACGCATCGCGGGTGAAGGCTAGGGCGCCCCCTGGACTGCCACAGCGCGCCTGGCCGGATGTTCTAGCGGCGGGTTTCGCCCTCGGGCAGCCGGCCGTCGCGGCCCACGTACCCGTCCTTGCCGCCCGTGATCAGGTAGAGCGCGGGCTCGTCCCCCACGTTCTTGATCTTGCGGACCGTGGCGGCGTCCACCCGCGCGAGGCCGCCGGGCCCGAGCAGATGGCTGGACCCGTCGCCGAAGGTGAACTCCACGCGTCCGCGGAAGACGAAGTAGAGCTCCTCCTGCTCGTCGTGGTAGTGGCGGCCGGTCTCGTACCCGGGCGGGATCTCGATGGCGTTGACGCCGAACGCGGTCACGCCCAGCTCCCGCCGGACCTTGCGAAAGCCGGGGCCCTCACCCAGGCCGTCCACGTTCCCGACCGCGAAGCCGTCGCCCTCGAGCACCTCTCTCACGTCGTCGGCCACGAGCCGATCCTATTCAGGCGGCGCGCTCGGCGCTGCGCAGCCCACCGCGCGCCCAGAGCACGCCCGCGGCGACCATGCCGGCGCCCAGGGCGAACGCCAGCAGCACGTGCGTGGGGTCGCCGGAGATGAACCCCCGCTCGGTCTCGAGGAACCGCGTGGCCGGGTTGAAGCCGGCCGCGGCGTGCACCCATCCGGTGAGCAGCTCGTACGGCAGCCAGACCGGTGCGAGGAAGAGGAACAGGAACACCGGAATCTGCATCGCAGGCCCGGCCTGCATGGTCCGCAGGCGCATGGCCACGCCGCTGCCGAAGAGGGTCGCTGCGGCGTTCACGAGCAGCGCCAGGACGTAGAGCCCCACGAGATCGATCCCGCCGCCGCCCACGCTCATCCCCGTGACGAGCGCCACGGTGGTCACCACCAGGATCGTGAAGACGGCGCGCGCCACCCCGGTGAGCCAGTACCCCACGACGATTCCCCCGCGCCGGGGGGCGGCGAGCAGGAGTCGCCGCGAGAACCCGGCCTCGAAGTCACGGGCGATCGAGAAGCCGGTGAAGACGCCGCCGAAGGCGGACGCCTGGAGCAGCACGAAGCCGTAGACGAACGCCGTGTAGTTCGAGCCGAACTCGAACCCCGGGATCGAGGACACCCGCGACAGGCCGCCCGCGAAGGCCGTGAAGAAGAAGAGCGGGAAGAGCAGCCCGGGGATGATGATCGCGGGGTTGGTGAAGTAGTTGTGCACGCCGCGCCAGGCCACGGCCAGCGCCACGTCGCGCACGCCCCCGCGCCTCATGTGCGCACCATCTGCGTCCGCAGGGCCGACGACGCCGCGATCAGCGCGACCACAGCGATCCCGCCCGCGCACGCGAAGCCCAGGGCCAGCGCCTCGCTGTCCCAGCCGACGATTACCAGCGAGCGGATGCCCTCGAGCATGTACGAGACCGGGTTGTACGTCGCCACCGTGCGGAACCAGTCGGTCTCGATGAGGTCGCGGGGCAGGGCCATCGAGGAGAGGAAGAGGGCGGCGAACATGAGCGGGAAGATCCCCTGGACCGCCTCGCCCGAGCCGGTTCGCAGAGCCACGAACGCGCCGATGCTCCCGAAGCCGAGCGAGATGAGCAGGGACAGAGCGGCGATCACGAACGCTCCAGCCAGGCCGGCGTGGATGCCCGCCCCGGCGATCAGGCCCACCACGAGGAAGGTCGTGGCCTGGATCGTCCCGAGTGCCACCACGCCCGCTAGCTGCCCCACCAGAAGGGCGGTGCGGTTGAGCGGCGTCAGGGACAGCCGGTTGAGGAAGCCCGACTCCACGTCGCTGGCCACGTTGGTGCCCGCGCTGTTGGCGGCGAACAGGCCGCCCTGCACGAAGCACACGGCCAGCACGAAGTCGAGGTAGGTGTCGGCAGGGAAGCCCGGCAGCTTGGTGGCCTCCTGGAGGCCACCGGCGTTCACCGCCAGCAGGAGCAGCGGGAAGAAGAGGGACGGCACCACCATCGCGGGCTGGCGCAGGGTCCGCACCACGGAGCGCCGCGCCAGCGTGCCTACCTGAAGCCCAAGTCCGGGCGTCACGCGGCGACCCCGGCGGGTTCGGGCTCCTCCGCCGCGGCGCCGTCGCCCGAGCCCTCCAGATGGCGTCCGGTCTTGGCGAGGAACACGTCGTCGAGCGTCGGAGCATGCAGCTGTAGGTGCTCCACGCGGATGTCCTCGGCGTCGAGCGCCCGCACCACGTCAGCCAGCTGCGCGTCACCGCCCGAGAGCCGCACGGCCGCGCCCTTGGGCGACGAGGACACGGCCTCGCCGAAGCGGGACAGCACCTGCTTCATGCGGCCGAGCTCCTCGTGCGCCGACGGGACGACCTCCACGCTCGAGCGGCCGATCTCGGCCTTCAGCGAGTCGGGCGTGCCCTCCGCCACGATGCGGCCCTGGTCGATGATCCCGATGCGGTCCGCGAGCAGGTCCGCCTCCTCCAGGTACTGCGTGGTGAGGAACACGGTCACGCCGTCGTCCGTGGCCAGCCGCTGGACCTCTGCCCAGAGCGCGCTGCGGCTCTGGGGGTCGAGCCCGGTGGTGGGCTCGTCGAGGAAGAGGATGCGCGGCCCGTGAACCAGCGCGAGCGCCAGGTCGAGACGCCGCTTCATGCCGCCGGAGTAGCCGCCGACCTTGCGGTCCGCGGCCTCGACCAGGCCCACCCGGGCCAGCAGCTCGTCGCCGCGCCGGGTGCGCTCCGCCCGCGGCAGGCCGTGCAGCGCCGTCTGAAGCTTCATGTGCTCGCGCCCGGTGAGGAACGGATCGAGCGCGGCCTCCTGGAGGGCGGCCCCGATGGCGGCCCGGACCTGCGTGCCCTCCTCCACCACGTCGTGTCCCGCCACCCGGGCGCTTCCCGAGGTCGGCGGCAGCAGCGTGGTGAGCATGTGGACGGTCGTGGACTTCCCCGCCCCGTTGGGCCCGAGGAACCCGTACACCTCGCCGGAGGCGACGCGAATGTCGATGCCGTCCACGGCACGCGGGCCCTTCTTGAACTCGCGCACCAGGTCGGCGGTCTCGATCGCTGCGATGTCGCTCATGGCCGGCGAGGCTAGCACAGGATCATTCGTGTTGCGAACTATCGAAGTAGTCGACTATCATGCGCCTCAAGGATGCCCGTCAAACAGGAGATCGAGCCCGCTGTCGAGGCATGGACGCTGATCTGGCGGCTCATGCAGGCGAACAAGCCGCGCATGATGCGGCTGGCCCAGGAGCTCGACCTCGCCCCCATGCAGCTGCACGCGCTGCGGCTGATCGAGCCGGGCAAGGAGGTCCCCATGGGCGCGCTCGCACAGTCGCTCTTCTGCGACCCGTCGAACGTCACGGGGATAGTGGACCGGCTCGAGGCGCGCGGCCTGATCGAGCGCCGCCCGGCGGACGGCGACCGGCGCGTGAAGATCCTCGCGCTGACGGCCGAGGGCGAGCGCCTTCGCTCGGATGCGTCGCTGCAGATGGAGCAGCCGCCGCCCGAGATCGCAGCGCTGCCGCGCGACGTGCAGGTGGCCCTGCGCGACGCGCTTCGCGCGGCGCTCGCATCCTCCTGAACGACTCGGGCCCGGACGCGCTGCCCGGGCCCGACGTCATTCCTGAGATGCGGGTGCTAGGCGCCCTGCGGGTGCGCGGGCGCTCCGCGCTCATGGCTCAGCCGGCCCGCGGCGATCGCCCCGATGCCGCCCACGAGCCCGGCGCCGAGCGCGCCGAATGCCCAGGCCGTCCCGGCGAGGTCGAACCCGAACGCCGAGTCGAGCGACACGTCACCCGCGCCCACGGCCGCGAGACCGAATGCGATCGTCGCGAACACGAGCGGGAGCTCGAAGCCGCCGTCCTGGGCCCAGATCCCCTTCCCGCGGTGTGCGGTGAGGGAAGCCGTGACCATCGTGGCGATCAGGATCGCCGCGGCGAACGGCACGAGGAGGCCGAGCGCCAGCAGCAGTCCGCCGAAGAACTCAGCGGCCCCGGCGAGGGTCGCGTGGAGCCGGCCCGGGCGCAGCCCGAGCGCCTCGAAGAAGCCCCCGGTGCCCTGGATCCCGTGGCCTCCGAACAGGCCAAAGAGCTTCTGGGTCCCGTGCCCCATGAAGAGCACGCCGGGTATGGCGTGCAGTGCAAAGAGTCCTATATCCAACGGGAAACGCCTCCCTTATGATTCGTGAGCAGCCATTCTCTAGATTAGCAGGATAGTTGCGCGCGCAATCAGTTTCCCGGTTCAGGAGGGAAGGAGTCGGGAAGAAATCGACGAACCGTTTCGCTATACTTTCGATAACAATCGAACTATCAAACGAAGAGTAGATATGGCTGCATCGACACTTACCCGGAGTGCACCCACTCCCCCTGAGCTCCTGGAGGACTCCCTCCAGCTGTTCTTCAACGAGGCGCGCAAGTACCCGCTGCTCACTGCCGCCGAGGAGATCGAGCTCGCAAAGCGCATCGAAAAGGGCGACCTCGCCGCCAAGGACCGCATGGTCAACGCGAACCTCCGACTCGTCATCTCCGTGGCCCGCAAGTACCAGGGCCAGGGCCTTCCGCTGACGGACCTGATCCAGGAGGGGATGCTGGGCCTGATCCGCGCGGTCGAGAAGTTCGACTGGCGCAAGGGCTTCAAGTTCTCCACCTACGGAACGCTGTGGATCCGCCAGGCGATCGGCCGCGGGCTGGCCAACTCCGGCCGGACCGTGAGGCTGCCCGTGCACATCGTGGCGCGGGCACGAAAGATCGCGGACGCGGAGCGCAAGCTCGCCGTGGAGCTCGGTCGTAGCCCGACCGAGGAGGAGATCGCGGCGGCCGTCGAGCTTCCGCTCGACGAGGTGGCCGACATCCGGCGCGCCGACCGCGGTCCCGCGAGCCTCGACCAGGGCGTGGGCGAGGACGGCGACACCGCCCTCGGCGACCTGGTGGCCGCAGACGGACCGACCGTCGAGGAGGAAGTGGCCACGGACCTCGCGACCGAGAGCCTGCGAGCAGCGGTGGACACCCTTCCCGAGGTCGAGCGCAACGTGATCGCGCTCAGGTTCGGGCTGGACGAGGAGCAGCCGGTCGCGCTACGCGAGACCGGACGCCGCCTCGGACTCTCGAGCGAGCGTGTCCGCCAGCTCGAGGACCGTGCCCTCAAGCGCCTTGCGCGCGAGGAGACGGTTGCCGCGCTGCGCGACGCAGCGTAGGCCTCAAGAAAAAGAATGGTCGTATGACGGCCGCGGCCCTCGGGTCGCGGCCGTCGTCGTTGTGGACGCTTTCTAGGCCGCGGCGGCGATGCGGTCGAGCTCGTCGGCCCCGAGCTCGAGCTCGGCGGCAGCCACGTTCTCCTCGAGGTGCGCCACGGATCCGGTGCCCGGAATGGGCAGCATCACTTCGGAGCGGCCGAGGAGCCAGGCCAGGGCCACCTGACCCGGCGTGGCGTCGTGGCTGCGCGCCACGTCGTCAAGAGGGCCGCCCGGCCGCGCCAGGTCGCCGGTGGCGAGCGGAAACCAGGGGATGAAGCCGATGCCGGCCTCGGAGCAGGCGTCGAGCACGTCCTCCGAGCGGCGGTCCTCCAGGTTGTAACGGTTCTGAACCGTGACCACGTCCACCAGCTCTCGGGCGCGCTCCAGTTCGTCGAGCGACACGTTCGACACGCCGATGTGGCGGATCTTGCCTTCGTCCTGCAGCTCCTTGAGGGCGCCCACGGAGTCCTCGAACGGGACGTCCGGATCGGGCGAATGCAGCTGATAGAGGTCGATGCGATCGAGCTTCAACCGCCGCAGGCTGCCCTCGCAGCATTCCTTCAGGCGCTCGGGCCGCGCGTCGCGGGGCCACTCGCCCGGACCGGTGCGGCGAAGCCCGCCCTTGGTGGCGATCAGCAGCCCCTCGGGATACGGGTGGAGCGTCTCGGCGATCAGCTCCTCGCTCACGTCCGGGCCGTACGAGTCGGCGGTGTCGATCAGGTTCACCCCGAGCTCGAGCGTCCTGCGAAGGACGGCGCGCGCGGCGTCGGGATCCTCGGGCGGACCCCAGATCCCAGGCCCCGTGATGCGCATGGCGCCGAAGCCCAGCCGTCGTACCTCGAGGTCTCCGCCGATCGTGAAGGTGTCCATCGCGCCGAGGCTAGCGACGCTGGCCGGGGCGGCGGCTAGGCCGCGCGAAGCGCCTCGCTCAGCTCTGCGGCGCGCTCGCGGAAGCGCTCGACGCTCTCCAGCTTGATGTCCTCGTAGCCGCGCACCATGTCGGGGAGCTCGCAGAGCTCGACGGCGGTTCCGTGGGTGTCCGGCGTGAGCGCCGCGAGGGCCTCGCTCACCAGCTGCTCGTACTCGCCCACGAGCCGGCGCTCGACGCGGCGCACACGGGCCATGCCGAACGGGTCGAGCGGCGTGCCGCGCAGGCGGCGCATGCCGCGCAGAACGCGGAAGGCCGGCACGAACCAGCGCCCGAGCTTGAGCTTGCGCTTGAGACCGAGCGCGCGCAGGAGCGGCGGGTGGAGGTTGAACCAGATGCGCGCTCCGTCGCCGAGCTCCCGGTCGAGCTTGGCCCGCTCGAACGAGTCGAGGTGGAGCCGGGCGACCTCGTACTCGTCCTTGTAGGCCATCAGCTTGAAGAGGTTGCGCGCTACCGCCTCAGCCAGCTCGCCGCGGCCGGGCACCCGCTCCTGCTCCGCGACCTGCACGCGGCGCACGGCCTCGGCGTAGCGGCGCGCGTAGGCCGAGCTCTGGAAGGCGGTGAGCTCGGGCACGCGCACCTCGACGATGCGGCGCAGCTCGCCGGTGTCGCCGTCCACGGCCAGGTCCACGAGCTCGCGCTCGATGTCGGAGAGCTCGGGCGCGGGCGGCACGGCCTCTGCGGTTAGCCCTTCGAGGGCATCCGGGCTGGCCACCACCGCGCGTCCCCAGGCGAAGGCGGCCAGGTTCTTCTCGACGGCCGCCCCGTTCAGGCGGATCGCCTGCTCGAGCGCCGCCAGCGACACCGGCAGGAGGCCGCGCTGGAAGGCCGCCCCGAGCGCGAGCGTGTTGGCCATCATGTGGTCGCCGAAGAGCCGCTCCGAGAGACCCTGGGCGTCGAGGTAGAGGTTGAGCTCGCGCCGCGTGACCGCGTCGATCCGGTCGAGCTGCCCGGACAGCTCGGGGAAGCGCTCGCCGGGGTCGATCACCATGCGGCCGGTGGGCACCGCGCTGGTGGAGACGACGGCCACCGTGCGGTCCGGCGTGGCCGTGGCGAGGTTCGAGTCGGCGGAGGCGCCGAGCAGATCGAAGCCGAGGTACACGTCGACGCTGCCCGCCGGAGCCTTGCTCGCAGACGCGAGCGCTCCGCGCGAGATGCGCAGGTCGGAAACCACCGGGCCGCCCTTCTGGGACAGGCCGGTCTGGTCGAGCCCGCGCACGTCGAACCCGTCGATCAGGGCCGCCATGCCGAGCACCTGGCTCACGGTCACCACGCCGGTGCCTCCCACGCCCATCATTCGCACGCCGCACTCGGCGTCGCTCACGACCGGCTCGGGCTCGGGCAGCGACGCCGGAGGCGCCGGGGCCTCAACGCGGGCCACCTTGCCCGGCACGACAGTGAGGAACGACGGGCAGTCGCCCTCCACGCACGAGTAGTCCTTGTTGCACGAGGCCTGGTGGATCTGCGTCTTGCGGCCGAACTCGGTGTCCACCGGCAGGACCGACAGGCAGCTCGACTTCTTGCCGCAGTCGCCGCAGCCCTCGCACACGCGCTCGTTGATCCAGATCCGCTCCACCGGGTCGGGGGCCTTGCCGCGCTTGCGCTTGCGCCGAAGCTCGGCGGCGCACTCCTGGTCGTGGATCAGGACGGTCACGCCGTCCACCTCGGCCAGCTCGCGCTGGGCATCGAGCAGGTCGCCGCGGTCGCGCAGCTCGGCGATCGAGGCGAGCTTCACCCCGCGGTAGCGCTCGGGCTCTTCGGTGGTCACGATGATGCGCCGGACGCCCTCGAGCTCGAGCCAGCGGGTGAGCTCGGGCACGCTCATGCCGCCCTCCACGTTCTGGCCGCCCGTCATGGCCACCGCGCCGTTGAAGAGCAGCTTGTAGGTGATGTTCACCCCGGCCGCCACGGCGGCGCGAACCGCGAGTGAGCCCGAGTGGTGGAAGGTGCCGTCGCCGATGTTCTGGACGAGGTGGCGGTCGTCGGTGAAGGGCTCCATGCCGATCCACTGCGCGCCCTCGCCGCCCATCTGCGTGATGCCGGTGATCTCGCCCTTGCCCTCCGGGTTGAGCAGCACCATCGTGTGGCAGCCGATGCCGGCGCCCACGAGCGTGCCCTCGGGCGCCTGGGTCGAGCTGTTGTGGGGGCAGCCGGAGCAGAAGAACGGCGAGCGGGCTGCCATCGGCAGCGGCCGCGGGCGGCCGGCGATCTCGTCGAGGGCGCGAAGCCCCGCGTCCACCGAGGGCAGGTCCACGCGGGCGCGGAGCCGGGCCGCCACCGCGCGGGCAACGACGTCTGCGTCCAGGTCGAGCTCCGCCGGCAGCAGCGACTGGCCGTGCTCGTCGCGCTTGCCCACGATGCGGGGGGCGCCCGTGGTCCCGTAGAGCACCTCCTTGAGCGAGCTCTCCACGAACGGGCCCTTCTCCTCCACCACGAGGATCTCGTCGAGGCCGCGGGCGAACTCGCGAACCACATGCGGCTCGAGCGGCCAGATCATGCCGAGCTTGAGGATCCGCACCCCGGCGCGCTCGAGCTCGCGCTCCTCGAGACCGAGCCGGCGCAGCGCGTGACACAGGTCGTAGTGGGCCTTGCCGGCGGTCACGATGCCGAGCCAGGCGTCACGGGCGCCCTCCACGCGGTTCACGTCGTTCGCGCGTGCGTAGGCGAGGGCCAGCTCGGTGCGCGGTCCCAGCAGGCTCCGCTCCATGTCGAGCGACGCCGGCGCGAGCAGGTTGCCGTTGGGCACGTGCTCGTAGGGGCGCCCCTGCCAGATGACCTCGGGCAGCTCGGGAGTCACCCGCGCGAGGCCCACCTCGGCGGTGCCCGAGGCGTCGGCCACGCTCGTGACGATCTTGAACCCGCACCAGAGCCCGGAGGCGCGCGAGCAGGCGTAGGCGTGCAGGCCGAGGTCCAGCACGTCCTGAACGTCGGCGGGCGCGAACACCGGCATGTGCAGGCTGGCCAGCAGAGATTCCGACGCGCTCGGGACGGTGGACGACTTGCAGCTCGGGTCGTCGCCCACCACGGCCAGGGCGCCGCCTGTGCGCGACACGCCCACGAAGTTGCCGTGGCGGAGGGAGTCGGCGGCGCGGTCGAGGCCGGGCGCCTTGCCGTACCACATGGCCAGCACGCCGTCGTAGCGCGAGCCGGGCAGCCGGCCGGCCAGCTGGCTCCCCCAGGCGGAGGTGGCGCCGAGCTCCTCGTTCAGTCCGGGTACATGCCGGACGTGATGCTCGGCGCACAGCTCGGCGCGGCGCTGAAGCTCTTGGTCGAACCCGCCCAGCGGCGAGCCCTGATAGCCCGACACGAGCGTGCCGGTGTGCAGGCCGCGGGCACGATCGGCGCGGTGCTGGTCGAGCACAAGCCGCACCAGCCCCTGCACGCCCGTGAGCAGCACCCGGCCCTCGTCGAGCAGGTACTTGTCGTCGAGGGTGACCTCGCGGCGCTCGGGCTGCCGGCGCCCGCGTGCGGTCGTGCCTCTTCGACGCTCTGAGCGCTGCTGCCTACGCCTGTCGGGGCGGTCGCGTAGCGCGGTCGGATTCACTCGTCTCTCCCTCGGTTCCATGCTGGGCGGCCAGCCTATGGATAACGAAACTTACCATTGATGGCGCATCTTGCGCAACGCCATCCTGGCCAGTCGACCCGGGCACCCTATCCACCACTATTGGACCGGTTCCCGTTGATGTCAAGCGAAACACGCGTTATGGTCAATAACAATGACCATTTCAGCACGGCCCCCAGTTCGCTCCTCACCGGCAGTCGCAGAAGACGATCACGAGCGCATCGTGATCCGCCAGGACCGGGCCACGGGGCTGCGCTTCATCGTCGCCGTGCACTCCACCGTCCTCGGCCCCGCCCTGGGCGGTCTGCGCCTCAGGCGCTACCCGGGCGGGCTGAGCGAGGCGCTGGCCGACGTGATGGGCCTGGCCCGCACGATGACCCTCAAGGCCTCGGCCGCCGGCCTGTCGCTGGGCGGCGGCAAGGCCGTGATGATCGACGACGGCCTGGCCGACACGCGCGATGCCCGCCTCATCCAGGCCGCCGGCGTGATCGACGAGCTGGACGGCGCCTACATCACCGCGGAGGACATCGGCACCACCACCGCAGACATGGACCTGATGTCGCGGCACACCCCCTACGTCGTGGGCCGCTCCCTGGGACGAGGCGGAGGCGGCGACCCCTCCCCCGTCACCGCCGAGACGGTCTTCCAGGCCATGCGCCGCGGTCTCGCCGCCGCCACCGGCTCCGACGAGCCGGGCGACCGGCGCGTGGGCGTGGTGGGACTCGGCAAGGTCGGCTACGCGCTGGCAGCACGGCTGGCCGGAGCGGGTGCCGACGTGGTGGCCTGCGACCTCGACGGGGCGCGTGCGGAGCGCTGCGCGGCGGAGCACGGGATCCGGGTGGCACCGTCGGCCGAGGCGGTGCTCGCCATGCCGCTCGACGTGGTGGCTCCCTGCGCCGCCGGCGGCATGATCGACGACGCCCTCGGGCGTGCGCTCGACTGCCGCGTGGTGGCCGGCGCCGCCAACAACCCGCTCACCAACCGCGAGGTCGCTCGGACGCTGGCGCGTCGTGGCATCCTCTACGTGCCCGACTTCCTCGCTAACTGCGGTGGCCTGATCCACGTGGCCGGCGAGTGGTACGGCCAGGAGGGCCCTGACGAGAGCGTCCTGGTGGATCGCGCCATGGACTGCCTGGAGCGCGCGATCGTCACCGCGGAGGCCGAGGGCTCCACGCCGGTGGACGTGGCCGAGCGCCAGGCGCTCGAGCGCGTGGCGTCCGCTCGCCCGTGATCACCCGAGTCCCGCCCGCCGACCGGCCATATACTCGCGCCGGTTTGCAGAGCGACTTCGAACCGGTCGCCACACGACGCACCTTCGAGGAGGCCGTCGAGCAGATCGCGGAGAAGGTCAAGGCCGGCGACCTGCACGTGGGCGACCGCCTCCCCTCCGAGCGCGAGCTTGCCGCGCGCATGCAGATCAGCCGCCCGACCCTGCGCGAGGCGATCAAGGTGCTGGCCGAGGCGGGCGTGCTCGCCGTCCGGCGCGGCCAGGCGGGGGGCATCTTCGTGGCCTCCGAGCTCATACCGCGCGAGCTGCTCCGCAGCCGCCAGGAGATCCGGGTGAGCGAGGTGGCGGGCGTGCTCGAGGCGCGCCGGCTGCTCGAGCCGCGCGTGGCCCAGCTTGCGGCTGTGCACGCGAGCGAGGACGACTTCGCGGTGATGGCGGCGCTGATCGAGCGCAAGCGCGAGCTCGCTCGCCGCGACGACGTGCTCCGCAACGAGGACCTCTTCCTCCAGCTCGACCTCAAGTTCCACCTCGCCATGGCGCACGCCACCCGCAACTCCACGGTCGTCTCGCTGATGCGCAGCCTCTTCAAGCGGCTCGAGATCGCCCGTGACATGGCGGTTCACGCCCCGCCGGTGCCCGACTGGGTGATTGACGTGCACGAGCGCACGCTGGCCGCGATCCGCAGCGCCGACTTCCCGGCGATCGAGGAAGTGATGGACGAGCACCTGGCCCAGCTCGAGCAGATCTGGGAGCAGGAGACCGGACGCGGCCTGGTGCGGCCATTGCCCGACTTCCTCCAGCCGGTGGCCGACCGCTCGCGCGCACTGCGCTCGGGCTAGCCTCCCAGCCATGACCGCCCCACTCCTCGTGGTGGACGCCCCGTCGATGCTCTTCCGGGCGTTCTACGCGCTTCCCGACACCATCACCGGCAACGACGATCAGCCGGTGAACGCGCTGCTCGGAACGGCGAACCTGGTGCTGCGCGAGGTCGAGGAGCACTCGCCGCGGGCGGTGGTGCTGTGCTTCGGACCCGACGCGGCCGAGTACCGAGTCGAGCTCTACGACGGCTACCACGCGGAGCGCCCGGAGGTGCCCGACCTGCTGGCGCCCCAGTTCGCCGACTCGCGCGAGTTCTTCGAGGCGTTCGGCTGGACGGTGGCCTGGCACGACTCGCTCGAGGCCGACGACCTGCTCGGGACCTACGCGCGGCTCGAGGCCGAGGCGGGCGGAAGGGTGCTCGTGATGACCGGCGACAGGGACATGTTCCAGTGCGCCACGGACCAGGTGACGGTGCTCTACGTGCGAACCGGGGGCCGCGGCGCCGAGCCGGTGGGTCCCGCCGAGGTGCGCAAGCGCTACGGCGTGGAGCCCGAGCAGGTGCCCGACTTCATCGCGCTGCGCGGCGATCCCTCCGACGGCATCCCGGGCGCGCGCGGGATCGGCGAGAAGACGGCGGCCGAGCTGCTCAAGCGCCACGGCTCGCTCGAGGCGGCGCTGGAGGGAGCCATGCGCGAGTCCAAGCCGAGCGTACGCACCGCGCTGCTCGAACAGGGCGACGAGCTGCTGCGCTTCAAGGACATCGCCACGCTGCGCGACGCAGGAGTGAAGCCCCCGCGCGACCGGGCCACCGACTTCGCGGGGGCCGCCGCGGCGGCCCGCGAGCGCGGCATCAACCGGCTGGCGAGCCGGCTCGAGGAGATGGCGGGCTAGGACGCCAGGCCCACGGCTTGGAGCGCGTGCTCGAGCTCCTGGTACATCGTGATGCGCTCGACGGCGCCGTCGCGGAACGTCCAGACCCAGGTTACCCGCGCCTGCACCTCGATCCCGTCGCGTCCCGTCAGATGCATCGTCCAGGGCACGACGACGTGCTCACCCGCCTCGATGAACTCGTGCGCCTCGATTTGGGTGGATTCCCAGCTGTCGGTGATCTCGGCCCAGAACCCCTCGATCCGATCGCGGTCGTAGACGCCGTTCAGCGGCCCCGCGGCCCGGGACAGGTCCAGCTCGAAGTCCGGGGTGGCCACGTCGAGGATGGACTCCATGTCGCGGCGGTTGTACGCGTCGATCGAGGAGCGTGCGATGTCCACGTTCGCTTGCGACATCGGGCCGACGCTAGCCGAAGATCGAAGCGGTGAAGCGAGCCGCCGCCTCGACGACCACCGGCTTCGGCACGTCGGGGTGGTCGATCCACCAGAGCGCGAGACCCGCTAGCCCGGTCCTCAGCAACTCCGCGGTCGGCTCCACCTGCTCAGGCGGAATGTCTCCGCCCACACTGGTCGTCACGAACCCGGCCATCACCTCGCGGGCCCGCCGGGTCACGCGGAGGCGGAGCGCCTGGAGCTCGTCGTCGCCGGCGCTGTCGCGGAAGAGCATGAGCCAGGCGTGCCGGTTCTCGCGGACGTAGTCGAGCCAGAGCTCGAGGATCGCGTGGATGTCGGGCTCGCCGGTCCCCTCCAGGAAGCTGGGCAGGTCGGCCTCGTGCTTCTCGAGCAGCGCCATGTAGAGCGCCTTCTTCGATGCGAAGTGGCGATAGACCATCGGCTTGGTGACCCCCGCCGCAGCGGCCACGTCGTCGAGCCGGGTGGCCTCGTAGCCGCGCTCGCCGAAGAGCCGCCCCGCGGATCGGAAGATCACCTCGCGACGCTCGGGAGCGGAGATCCGCACACGCATTCCGGGGGGCAGGACCATGGTTACCGGAGAGTAACTTAGCTGCTAAGTTGTCGCCATGACCGCCACAACGCATGACCCCGTACACCGCGCCCGCTACGCGTTCGAGCCCGACGGCGAGAACCTGTTCGTGGACACCTGGATCGAGCCGGGCGGCGGCCTGCCGCCCCACCTCCACCCGGTTCAGGAGGAGGTCTGGTCCGTGCTCGACGGCGAGGTCCGCTTCCAGCTGGGCAGCGACAAGCGAGTCATCGGCCCGCAGGACGGTGAGATCCTCGTCGCGCCCGGCACGAAGCACGGGATCGAGAGCATCACCGACACCGACGCACACCTTCGCTGCCACGTCCGGCCGGCACGTGAGCTCCAGGCGTTCCTCGAGGACAGCGCCGCCGCGGCCCGTGAGGGACTGTTCATGAAGGGCGGCATCCCCCGCAGCCTGCGCGGCGCGCGCTGGGCCGCCGGCTTCCTGAAGCAGCACCGCGATGACGTGGTGATGACGTTCCCGCCGCGCCCGGTGCAGTCGGCGATGATCGCGTTGCTCGCGCGCTAGGGCCCGAATCTATAGCGTCGCCACCGTGCGCTCCCGTGCTGGACTGGCCCGGCCATGGTGACGACGGAGGAGGTGGCTGCCGTCCCGATCTTCGCCGCGCTCGGAGCCGCCGAGCACGAGCAGCTCTCGCGCGCGGCGGCGGACGTCACGCTCACCGCGGGCGAGTACGCGGCGCACGAGGGCGGCGAGCGAGCGCTCTTCGCGCTGCTCGAGGGCCGCATCGAAGCGGTGAAGCTCGTGGACGGGATCGGGCGGGTGGTGGGCGAGCGCCATCCCGGAGACCTCTTCGGTGAGGTCCCGATCGTGCTCGGCACGGTGTTCCCGGTCGGCTTCCGCGCAGCGGAGCGGTCCCGGGTCATGCGCATCGAGCCGAGCGACTACCACGCGATCGCGTCCATCCACCCCGACCTCGGCATGGAGGTCGGCAAGCTCGCCGCCAACCGGATGGGCGGATCGCGCGGGCTTCAGGCCATCGCAGCCGAGCCGCCTCCGCCGCGCGCGATCGTGGTGGGCCATCGCTGGGACCCCGCCTGCGCGGAGCTGCGGCGCTTCCTCGACCGCAACCAGA
Organism: uncultured Thermoleophilaceae bacterium; assembly: GCA_963764665.1. Lineage (GTDB taxonomy): Bacteria > Actinomycetota > Thermoleophilia > Solirubrobacterales > Thermoleophilaceae > JACVRW01. The sequence continues at coordinate 92,392 of CAVXTL010000022.1, forward strand.
TCTCGTTCAAGTGGATCACGCCCGACGCGCCGGATGCGGCCGAGCTCTGGGGCGGCCCCCTGCCGGCAGACGACGACTGCCCGACGATCCGGGTGGTCGACGGCAAGACCGTGGTGCGCCCGCAGCTCCGGCGGGTGGCAGAGCTGCTGGGCCTGGCCACCGACGCCGCGGCCGCCGAGTACGACGCGGTGATCGTGGGCGCCGGACCCGCGGGACTGGCGGCCGCCGTGTACGGCGCATCGGAGGGCCTGCGCACGATCGTGATCGAGCGCGAGGCGCCCGGCGGCCAGGCGGGCACCTCGTCCCGGATCGAGAACTACCTGGGCTTCCCGGCGGGCGTCTCCGGCGACGAGCTGGCGAGCCGCGCGCTGCAGCAGGCCTGGAGGCTCGGCGCCGAGGTGCTCGTCACCCGGTCGATCAACCGGATCGATGCGGCGACGCGGCAGGTGCACCTGGACGGCGGCGACGTCCTGCGAGGGCGGACGATCATCGTCGCGTGCGGGGTCGCGTGGCGGCAGCTGGCGATCGACGGATTCGAGCGCCTGGCCGGGAAGGGGATCTCCTACGGCGCGGCGCGAAGCGACGCGGCGAGCACACATGGCCTCGACGTGCACATCGTCGGGGCGGGCAACTCGGCGGGACAGGCGGCCGTGTTCTTCTCCACACACGCGCGGAGCGTGACCATCATCTGCCGCGGCGAGACGCTCGAGAAGAGCATGTCGAGCTATCTCATCGACCAGGTGGCGGCCCGTCGGAACATCCGCACGCTGCAGCGGACGGAGGTGATCGCCGCCCACGGCGACGAGTCGCTCGAGGCGATCGAGGTCCACGACAACGCGACGGAGGAGACCACCCGGCTCGAGTCGGGAGGGCTGTTCATCATGATCGGAGCCGACGCGGAGACTGCGTGGCTGCCGCCGGAGATCGCCCTCAACCAGCGCGGCTACGTGCTCACCGGGTCCGAGGTGCGCGCCGAGGGGCATTGGGAGCTCGAGCGAGACCCTTACCTTCTCGAGACGAGCGTGCCGGGAATCTTCGCGTGCGGCGACGTGCGATTCGGCCCGGTGAAACGCGTGGCCGCGGCAGTCGGCGAGGGCAGCATGGCCATCGCCTTCGTGCACCAGTACCTCAAGCAGGCGGAGGCCGACGGCAACCGGGCCTGACGGGGTTTGGCTGCGCTTGCCTCGGAGAAAACAGGAGGCATGGGAACGAGAGCGCGGATCTTCGTCGGGGTGGTTTTGACTGCGACCGGGATGAGCACGGCCGCGCAGGCGGAACCGCCGATCCCGGGCTTCACGCCCGGGCACTCGGCCAAGCAGCAGCAAGCAGAGCAGAGCTTCCAGCGCGCCATCTCGGCCAACGACATCGGCCGTTTCAGCCGCACCGTCAGCAAACGGCCCCAGCTGATCGGTTCCCCCGGCAACCGTAGGGCCTTCAAGCACTCGGTCAAGACCCTGCGCGGCTACGGCCTCCGGGTGAAGGGCGCCTCGTACGACGTCTACATCTCGCGCCCGGAGAAGATCCAGGTGACGATGACCAAGCCGTTCAGGCGCGAGGCGCGGGTCAAGGAGCCCCGCTTCCCCTGGCAGCGGTACTACGACGAGGTGGTCGTGGGCTACAACGCGTACTCGCCCAAGGGCGACGTGACCGGCGAGCTCGTCTACGCGAACTACGGGCTGCCGGCCGACTATGAGGCGCTCGAGAAGCTCGGCGTGAACGTTCGCGGCAAGATCGTGATCGTCCGCTACGGCGAGAGCTTCCGCGGCGTCAAGGCCAAGGTGGCGGAGGACCACGGCGCCAAAGGCCTGATCATCTACTCCGACCCCGAGGACGACGGCTACGTCAAGGGTCCGGTGTTCCCCAACGGACCCTGGAAGGACGCCAACGGCATTCAGCGCGGGAGCATCGAGTACATCTTCGACTACCCCGGGGACCCGCTGACCCCGGGCCTGCCTTCCACGCCAGGAACGCCGCGACTCGACCCGGCGGACGCGACCAACCTTCCCAAGATCCCGACGACGCCGCTGTCCTACGGGGAAGCGGAGCCGATGCTCAAGGCGCTGACGGGCCCTGAGGCTCCGGAGAGCTTCCAGGGAGGCCTGCGGTTCAAGTACCACGTCGGGCCCGGGCCTACGGAGACGCGGCTCAACCTGGACATCGCCTACGAGCAGGAGCGGGTGAACAACGTCGTGGCCAAGATCCGGGGCACCAAGCATCCGGAGCAAAAGGTGGTTCTTGGCGGCCACTTCGACGGCTGGACCTACGGCACCGACGACAACACGAGTGCCTGGTCGTCCATCGTTCAGGCCGGCCGTGGATTTGGCCGGCTGCTCAAGCGCGGCTGGCGCCCCGACCGCACGATCGTGCTGGTCGGCTGGGACGGCGAGGAGTACGGCCTGCTCGGCTCGACCGAGTGGGTCGAGGATCTGCGGCCCGACCTGCGCCGCGACGCGATCGCCTACATCAACATGGACGGCGTCGGGGGCCGCGAGTTCGGCGCCGGCGCGGTACCGTCGCTCGACCAGTTGATCAAGGACGTGTCCCAGACGGTCCCGGCCCCGGGAGCGAACGGCACGGTCCACGACTCGTGGGCGGCGGACGGCGAGCCGACGGTCGATCGCCTCGGCAGCGGGTCCGATTACACGGCCTTCTTGGACCACGTGGGCGTGCCCTCGCTCGAGGTGGGCTTCTCGACGCCCGGCGGCGAGTACCACACCTCCTACGACGACACCCGGATGATGGAGCGCTTCCTGGACCCCGGCTACCTGGGCCACCAGGCGGCCTCGCGCATGAGCGGGACGATTGCCATGCGGCTCGCCGAAGCCGACGCGCTGCCATTCCGCTACTCGGAGTACGCGGCGGCGGTCGAGGGCTACGTCCGCGAGCTGCAGGGCCAGGACGGCGCAGGCATCGTCGACCTCGAGCCGCTTATGGCCCAGGCGCAGGCCTGGAAGGCCGCCGCGGGCGCACTCGAGCAGCGGGCGGCCGGGCTGCTCGGCTCGGACGAGCTCTCCACGCGACGCGGCAAGCGGCAACTCGAGGCGATCAACAGCTCGTTCATGCGACAGGAGCGCGCGCTGACCCAGTCCGAGGGGCTGGCCGGACGACCCTGGTTCAAGCACATGATCTATGCCCCCGGCGTGCTCACCGGCTACGCCGCACAATTCCTGCCGGCGATCGCAGACGCGATCACCGACGGGGACGCGGCTACCGCCAACCGATACCGCGACCTGGCGCTCGAGTCGCTCCGGCGCGCCACGGATCTGGCGAGCCGGCCGGGCTAGGCCCTTCTCGGGCAGCGGCATCTCACGCGCCGGCCGGCTGGAAGAGCTCGATCGGGTTGCCCGAGGGGTCCTCGAGCAGGATCTGGCTGCCACCACGCCCCGTGACGATGTCGTTACGGAAGCGGGCCCCGGCCTCGCTCAGCACCTCGACCTCGCGCTCGAGGTCCGCGACCTCGATCTGGAAACGATTCCAGCCCCCGGGCTCGGGACGGCGGCCATTGGGCACGGGCTGTCCCGCCCCGCCGGCGCCGGGCCGATTGAGCAGCAGCCGAAGGTTGCCTCGCGAAAGCACCGCAAAGCCCGGTCCCGGCTGCATCTCGACGTCGAAGCCCAGATGCTCGACGTAGAAGGCAACCGCGGCGTCGACGTCGTCGTTGATGTAGCGAACGCTGACCGTCGTCATTTCATCCTCCGCTCTCCGAGGTATGCTGCTTTCAGAACTGTTTATATCAAGAACAGTTCCTCGGGCACGGTACCATCGCCAGAGTGTCCGGAGAACCGCCCAGCGCACAGGCGTCCCCGGCGCGGGACCTGAGCCGCCGCGTCGGCTTTCTGCTGGCCCAGCTCGGCTCCCACGCGCACCGGCAGCTTGCCGAACGCCTCGCGCGGCTTGACCTCCACCCCCGGCACTTCGGAATGCTCAGCCACCTCGCCGCCTCCGAGGGCGGGTCCCAGCAGGCGCTCAGCAACGCGCTCGGGATTCACCGCAGCGCGGTGGTGGCGCTCGTCGACGACCTCGAGCAGCGCGGACTCGCGGAGCGGCGCCGTGACCCCGTCGACCGACGCGCGTACACGCTCTACCTCACGCCCGCCGGGCGCGACCTGCTCTCCGACCTCGAGCGCACGGTCAACGAGCGCGACGTCGAGCTGCTGTCTGCCCTCGACGCTTCAGAGCGCTCCGAGCTCATCTCGCTACTGCAACGCGTGGCGGAGTCGCAGGGCCTCGCGGCCGGCGTTCATCCGAATCTGGAGCCGTGAGTGGAGACGGTGGGAATCGAACCCACGTCCGCGGGCGCGTAAGAGGCAGCTTCTACGAGCGTAGCCGGCTCTCTGTGTCTCGCCTCCCGATCGCCGTGCCGGCGGGGTAACGGGTGGCCAGCCCTCTTGATGTCCCCGCCACGTCGAGGGCAAGCGCGGCGGGTGAGCCCGTTTTCTTATGCCGGGTCCTCCGCCACGGAGCCGAGCGGAGGCCGACAGCTCATCAGCCTAGGTTTAGTTAGGCCGCGAGCGCGAATTCGTGATTACGATCCGCACTTATGGTTTTCCCGGTGGTTTAACGAGGCCTACCGGGGACCTCGACTCGCAACTGCCTCCACGGAACGTCCACGTCGAAGCCTGTCGTCCCCTGGAAGCTGCTCTTCAAGGGTAGTCGACGTTGCCACACTTGAGGCATGGAGTCCTCGCTCTACAACCCGCGGCTCGAGCCGCCGGAGCCCCAGCCGGCGCCTCCGCAAGAGGAGCGGCGCCCGCCGTGGCGGCGCATCCTCGGCTGGCTCGGCGCCGGCGCCCTGGTGGCGTTCAAGTTCGCGGCCAAGCTCAAGGGCCTCCTTCTCCTCCTCCCGAAGATCAAGATCCTCAGCACCTCGGGCACGATGCTCGTGTCCGTCGCGGCATACGCGCTCATCTGGGGGTGGCGCTTCGCGCTCGGCTTCGTCCTCCTTCTCTTCGTCCACGAGATGGGGCACGTGATCCAGCTGCGACGCGAGGGGATCCCCGCCAGCGCGCCCATGTTCATCCCCTTCATCGGAGCCTTCGTGGCGATGAAGGAGATGCCGAAGGACGCCGCGGCCGAGGCCCGCGTGGGGCTCGCAGGCCCGGTGCTGGGCTCCGTGGCATGCCTCGTGCCGCTCGCGATCTACTGGGCGGGCGCAAGCGAGCTGTTCCTCGCGCTCGCGTACGTGGGCTTCCTGCTGAACCTCTTCAACCTGCTCCCGGTGCTCCCGCTCGACGGCGGACGGGCCATGGCCGCCCTCTCCCCCGCCCTGTGGTTCGTGGGGTACGCGCTCCTGATCGCGGCCACCATCGTGTTCCCGAACCCCGTGCTGATCCTCGTGCTGCTGCTCGGCGGATTCGAGACCTGGCGGCGCTGGAAGATCCGGAAGACGCCCGAGGCGCGCGAATACCACCGGGTTCCGAGGCGGACCCGGGCCATCGTGGCGGGCGTCTACCTCGGCCTGGCGCTGGGCCTGGCGGTGGGCGTGGACCTCACCTTCGTCGAGCGTGACTTCGGGGACGTCTAGGCCGATCCCCTAAGGGCCATTCCGAATTGGCAGGCTGTCGCGCAGGCGGCAGTCTCGATGGCGAGACCACGAACGCCATCGGAGGATCGACCATGGACGCGAACGACACGCAGCAGCAGGACCTCACTCCCGGGCCCCGGAAGCTCCTGCGCTCACGCCAGGACCGTCTGATCGGCGGCGTCTGCGGAGGCCTCGGCCGCTACTTCAACGTGGATCCGATCCTCTTCAGGATCGGCATCGCCGTGTTGGCGCTCGTGGGCGGCGCCGGGCTGCTGCTCTACCTGGCCGGCCTGCTTCTGATCCCGAGCGAGCCGGCCGTGCCGGGCGCCGAGCCCACCGGCGGTGGCCGCTCCGTGCCGGTCGTGGTCGGGGTGGTGGTGCTCCTCATCGTCGCCTGGCCCTTTCTGCTCGGCGGCGGCGTCATCGCTGCAGCCGTTCTCGTCCCCATCTCGGCCCTCGCTATCGCGGGTGTTCTCGTATGGTGGCTCGTCTCGGGAGAAGGACCCTCAGGAGAGCCGAAAGACATCGCGCTGCGAGCGGCGCTCGGACTCGGAATCCTCATCCTGTCCTTCGCGGTCGCGCTCGGCGCGGCGATAGCGGCGGCAGCGGGCGGCGGCACGATCGTGGCGATTGCGCTGATCCTGGCGGGCCTGGTGATAGCCGCCGGCGCGTTCGTGCGTCCGGTGCGCTGGCTCATCCTGCCCGCCGTGCTCATGGCGCTGTCCACCGGCAGCGTCGCCGCGGCCGACATCTCGCTCGACGGCGGGGTCGGCGAGCGCCACTACCGCCCGGCCTCCATGGCCGACCTGCACGACCGCTACGAGCTGGGCATGGGCGAGCTCGACATCGACCTCCGCGACCTCGAGCTGCCCCCGGGCGACACCCCGCTCGAGATCGACCTCGGCATCGGCGACGTGCAGATCACGGTGCCCACCGACGTGTGCGTGGCCAGCCGCGCCGACATCGGCATGGGCGAGGCGAACATCCTCGGGCGCACCAATGGCGGCGTTGACGTGAGCTTCGAGGAGCACCCCGAGGCGCCGCCAACCGCGAGCCGGCTCGTGCTGGACGCGGACATAGGCGTCGGGGCGTTGCAGGTTCGCGACGCGGACGACCTCCCGTTCGGCTTCGACGGGTTCAGCCGCGAGTTCGACAGCCACGACCTCGAGCGCGACAGCGATGCCAACAGCGCGTGCCGGGTGCCCACCGGTGGGTGACAGGCGCCCCGACATCGCGTCGCTCGCGGCGGGCCTGGCGGTCGGGCTCGTGGGCATCCTCGTGCTCCTGGATGACAGCGGCGCGCTCGATCTGAGCTTCGCGGTCTTCGCTCCTGTGGCATGCGCCGCCACGGGAGCGATCCTCGTGGCGGCGGGACTGAGCCGGCGCGAGTGAGCCGCGCTGGAATGATGGAGGCCCGATGACCAGCCTCGCGAGCGGCGCCCGACCCCGCCTTCGCCGCGACCGCGCCGGCGGCTGGATCGCCGGGGTCTGCTCCGGGCTCGCGCGGCGCCTCGGGGCGGACCCGGCGCTCGTGCGATTGGCCTTCGTGGTGGCCACCGCCGCCGGCGGCCTGGGGGTGGCGCTCTACGCGCTCGCCTGGCTCGTGGTCCCCGCCGGCGACGCCCCGGCGGGTGAGCCGCGCCGCCCCTCGAGCGCCCGCGCCTCGGTCCAGGTGGCCGTCGGCAGCGGGTTGCTCCTGCTGAGCGCGATTCTCACGTTCCGCGCGCTCGGGCTCTGGTTCTCCGACGCCATCGTCTGGCCGCTGGTGCTGATCGCCGCCGGCGGCGTGCTGATCTGGCGCCAGTCGCTCGGTCAGCCGGACGCACCCGAGGCCCCCACCCGCCCGCGTCCGGTGCCCACGGCGCCGGAACAGGCCGCGCCGGCCACCCGCGACCCTGCGGAGGCGGCACGCACCGCAGCCGTGGCGGTCTCGCGCACCGGTGTGGGCGTGGCGCTCGTGATCGCCGCCGGTTTCGCCTTCCTCCAGGGCACCGGCGCGCTCAGCGCCGCCAAGGACGTGCTGCTCGCGGTGTTCGCCGCGGTGGTGGTGCTCGGCGTGATCTTCGCCCCCTGGATCGTGCGCCTGGTGCGCTCGCTCGCGGCCGAGCGCTCGGAGCGGATCCGCTCTCAGGAGCGCGCCGAGGTGGCCGCGCATCTGCACGACTCGGTGCTCCAGACGCTGGCCATGGTGCAGCGGCGCGCCGACGAGCCGCGCGAGGTGGCCGCCCTGGCGCGCCGCCAGGAGCGCGAGCTTCGCGCCTGGCTGGCCGGCAGGCCCGCGCCTGGCCAGGCCGCGAGCCTGGGGGCCGCGCTGGAGGCCGCAGCGGCGGAGGTGGAGGGCCGCCACGGCGTGCCGGTGGAGACCGTGGCGGTGGGCGACGCCCCGCTCGACCCGGCCACGGAGGCCGTGGTGGCCGCGGCTCGCGAGGCGATGACCAACGCCGCCAAGTTCGGCGGCGGGTCCACCGTGGACGTGTTCGCGGAGGTGTCTCCCGAGCGCCTGAACGTGTTCGTGCGAGACCGCGGCCCGGGCTTCGACCCCACACAGGTGCCGCCCGACCGCCGCGGCGTGCGCGAGTCGATCGTGGGACGGATGCGCCGGCACGGCGGCCGCGCCACGATCACGAGCGCTCCCGGCTCGGGCACGGAGGTCGAGTTGCTGCTCGAGCGCTCCGGGCGGGATGGCTCGTGAGCGAGCCGCGCGTGCTGATCGTGGACGACCACCAGCTCTTCAGGGCCGGTGTGCGCTCGGAGCTCGAGCCTTTACTCGAGATCGCCGGTGAGGCGTCGGGCGTGGCCGAGGCCGTGCGCTGCATCGCCGACCTGGATCCCGACGTGGTGTTGCTCGACGTGCACATGCCGGACGGCGGAGGCATGGAGGTGATCAGGCGCGCGGTGGCCGGCGGCGGCGCCACCCCGGTGTTCCTCGCCCTGTCGGTGTCCGACGACCCGAACGACGTGATCGCGGTGGTCCGCGCCGGCGCCCGCGGCTACGTGACCAAGAGCATCTCCGGGCCCGACCTGGCCGACGCCGTGCGCCGCGTGCACGGCGGCGACGCCGTGTTCTCCCCGCGCCTGGCCGGCTTCGTGCTCGACGCCTTCGCCGGGCCGGCGCCGCAGACCGACAGCGAGCTCGACGCGCTCACTCCGCGCGAGCGCGAGGTGCTGCAGCACATCGCGCGCGGCTACATGTACAAGGAGATCGCGCTGCGGCTGGACATCTCGCCGAAGACAGTGGAGGCCCACGTGTCGTCGGTGCTCCGCAAGCTCCAGCTGTCGAGCCGCCACGAGCTGTCGCGCTGGGCGGCCGAGCGCGAGCTCGATTGACTCAGGGGTTTAAGAGTCCCTCGCTCAGGGGCACGAGGAGCGCATGTATATCGGCGGCGGCATCCTCACCCTGGTCCTCCTGATCATCATCATCGTGCTGCTCTTCTGAGCAGACGTCAGATCTCGGCCGGGAGCGCCTCGCCCTCGTGGACCTTGAACTCGCCCGCGGGGTCGGCGTGAGCAGCTAGCGCGCGCATCAGCGCGCGCGCCTTCAGCAGCATCTCCTGGTACTCGTCCTCGGCGTCCGACTGCATGACGATCGCGCCGCCGGCGCCGATCGTGGTGGTCTCGCCGTCCATCACGATCGTGCGGATCACGATGTTGAGGTCGCAGCCGCCGCTGAGGCCGAGGTAGCCGATCGCGCCGGAGTAGACCCCGCGCGGCTCGTGCTCGAGCTCGTCGATGATCTCCATGGTGCGCTTCTTCGGCGCGCCGGTCATGGACCCGCCCGGGAAGCAGGCGCGGATCCCGTCCGGCGGCTCCACGCCCTCGCGGAGCTGGCCCCGGATCGTGGACACGAGCTGGTGCACGGTCTCGTAGGACTCGATCGCCATCAGGTGCGGCACGTGCACCGTGCCGACGTCGCACACGACTCCGAGGTCGTTGCGCAGCAGGTCGGCGATCATCAGGTTCTCCGCGCGTGTCTTCTCATCGGTCCGCAGCGTCTCGGCCAGCTGCAGGTCCTCGACGCGGTCCTTGCCGCGCGGGGAGGTGCCCTTGATCGGCTTGGCCTCCATCCAGCGGTCGCGGCCGATCGAGAGGAAGCGCTCGGGGGACGAGCTCATGCACGGACGCGTCGCCGAAGCGCAGGTAGGACGAGAACGGCGCGGGGTTGATCTCGCGCAGAGTCCGGTAGAGCGGCAGCGGCTCGGGCGAGATGTCCGCGTGCACCTTGTTGGTGAGGCAGACCTCGTAGGTGTCGCCCTCGGTGAGGTAGTCCTTGATCGTCTGGATGTCGTCCAGGTACTGCTGGTGCGAGCGGCTGAGGCGGAACTCGGCGGGCGAGCCGCCCTCCGTGATCGCCGCAAGGTCCACCGGCTCGAGCGGCGGCAGCGCCTCGAGGCTCGCGGCCGTCTCGCGGATCCAGCGCGTGCCCTCGTTCTCGCTGGTGGGCTCGGTCACGCACAGCAGGTAGGTGGTCTTCTCGTAGTGGTCAAAGGCGATCAGACGGTCGGCGAACACGAACGCCGCGTCCGGCATCGACGACTGGAAGGCGTTGTCGCCCTCGCAGTCAGCCTTCAGCTCGTAGCCGAAGTAGCCCACGAACCCGCAGTTGAAGTCGAACGGCAGGTCGTCGGAGACGTAGCGCAGCCGCTTGGTCTCGCGGCTGAGGTAGTCGAATATCGACTCGTCGTGCTCCTCGCTCGAGAGCCCACGCGCGACGTTGACCTTGCCGGTGGTCACGTCCGAGGTCACCACCGAGCTGAGCGGGCCGCCGCTGGCGCCCATGAAGGAGAAGCGAGAGCGCTCGTCCACCTTGCTGCTGTCGAGCCAGAAGGAGTAGCTGTGGTCGCCGTAGAGGTTCACGAAGACCTGCTCGGAGTCGTAGAGGCGGTCGATGCGCTCGACCTGGAGGCGCAGGCGCGGGCGCTGCGGAGGCGACCACGTGGACCCGCCCCCGTTCGTGGCCGGCTGGGTGAGCGGGGTGCGCTTGCCGCCGGCCACCCCGGCGGTCATGTCACGGAAGTTGGCCAGCAGGCGGCGGCCCCAGTCGGTGCAGATGGACTCGGGGTGGAACTGGACGCCCCACACCGGGCGCTTGCGGTGGGCCGCGCCCATGACGATTCCGTCGGCGGTCCAGGCGATCGCCTCGAGGTCCTCGGGCAGCGGCTCAGTGATGCAGAGCGAGTGGTAGCGGACCACCGTGAAGCCCTGCGGGATGTCCGCGAAGAGCGGCGAGTCGTCGTGGTACACGGCGCTCATCCGGCCGTGCATGACCTCGGGGGCGTGCACCACCTCGGCGCCCGAGATGTGGCCGATGCCCTGGTGGCCCAGGCAGACGCCGAGCAGCGGCACCTCGGCGTCGCGGATGGCGTCGGCGCAGATTCCGAAGTCCTTCGGCTCGTCGGGCCGTCCGGGACCCGGAGAGATCACGACGTTGTCGAAGTCGCCACCGGCCAGCTCGCTCCACGGGGTGTCGTCGTTGCGCACGACCGTGGGCTCCTCGCCGTTCGCCTCGGCGATCAGCTGGAACAGGTTGTACGTGAACGAGTCGTAGTTGTCGATGAGCAGCGTTTTCACTGCGTCAAGCTCCCGGCGGTCGACGATTGAGACACCGGGCGGCGGACCCGGCGAACTCTCAGAGTAGCCCGGGTTCGGGCGCTCGGCAAACTCAGATGAGGTACTTACGCAGGATCTTCCCGAGTGGGCTCTTCGGGATCTCCTCGCGGAACTCCACGACCTGCGGCACCTTGAAGTTGGCGAGGTGCTCCTGGCAGTACGCGATCACCTCGCGCTCGTCCAACGCGTCGCTGGGCACCACCACGGCCTTCACGACCTCCTCGCCGGCCACCTTGCCCGGCACGCCCACCACGACGGCCTCGCCGACCTTGGGGTGGGCCACCACCACGTCCTCCACCTCGATCGGGTCGACCTTGTAGCCGCCCACTTCGATCAGCAGCTTCTTGCGGCCGGTGATGGAGAGCCGGCCCTCGTCGTCGACCTTCCCGAGGTCGCCGGTAATGAAGTAGCCCTCGCGGAACACCTGGCTGTTGAGCTCCTCCATGTCGGCGTAGCCGTTGGTGAGCCCGGGGGCCTTGACCGCCACCTCGCCGATGCTGCCGGTGGGCACCTGCTCGCCGTCGTCGTCCTCGATGCGCACCTGCACGCCGTCCACGGGCCGGCCGACCGACTCGAAGGTGGCCACCGGGTCCTCGTCCATGTTGGCGGTGAGCGTGCCCGCCTCCGTGCACCCGTAGAGCTGGCGCACCGGCACGCCGAACTTCTCGAAGAACGCGTCGAAGAACGGTCGCGGCAGGGCCGTGCCCGCCGAGAAGCAGAGGCGCAGCGAGGACAGGTCGGCCGAGGCGGGGGCCTCCGCCATCAGTCGGAAGTTGAACGGCACCCCGGGGAAGATCGTGGCCTTCTCCTGCTCGAGCAGCTCGAGCGCCCGCTGGCGGCGCAGCAGGAACGGGTTGGGGTCCTCGAGGATCACGAGCGTGGCTCCGGTGGCCACGGCGGCGAACATGCAGCAGCCCATGCCGTAGGTGTGGAAGAGCGGGATCGCGCAGAAGATGCGGTCGCTCGAGTCGATCCCCAGGCCGGGGTAGTAATCGGCCTCGCCACCGCACTGGCCATGGGTGCGCGCCACCCGCTTGGGCCGGCCGGTGGAGCCCGAGGAGAACTGGTAGACGAGCGACTCGTCCGGCGAGCGGGGCTCGAGCTTGGCCGGCTCGTGCTCCATCAGCATCTCGAGCGTGAGCGCCTGGCCGTGCGCCGAGCTGGTGGTGATCACCTGCGCCGGGCGCTCCCAGCCGGCCACGATCCGCTCGCAGACGCCGGCGCTGCGCTCGTCGCTGATCACGGCGCGCACCGCGCACTGGCGGAAGTAGAAGTCCAGCTCGTCCTGCTTGAAGGACGGGTTGACCGGCACCACCACCGCGCCCATGCCGGCGATCGCGAAGTAGCTGGCGATGAAGTCGGGATCGTTCGGCAGGAGCAGCGCCACGGCGTCGCCCGGCTCGATGCCCTGGGCGGCCAGGCCCGCCGCCAGCCGCTCCACGCGCTCGATCAGGTCGCCGTGGGTGACCCGCTCGTCGCGGTACACGATCGCCACGTCGTCCGGGCGAGCGGACGCGTTCTCGTAGAGAAGCTCCATCAACATGGCGGTTACGGAATGAGGCGCTAGCCCCGGCCGTCCTGCTTGCGCGCCACGAACTCCTCGATGCGCACCACGCTCTCGAAGTTCTCCGGCGTGAGGTCCTCGTCACGCACCGAGATGCCGTAGCGCTCCTCGAGGAACGCCACGAGCTCCATGACGCCGTGGGAGTCCACGATCCCCTTGGCCAGGAGGTTGTCGTTGGGGTCCACCGCGGTGATCCCCCGGCCCTGGGAGAGCTCGCTGAGTATGAATTGCTCTACGTCGGTCGTGACGCTCATCTGGCTACACCGTAACGACAACCAGGGCGATTTGGGAAGCCCGCAGCGCTGGGCCGCATCAACCCGGCGCCACCGGCGCCTCGGCGCCGGTGGTCCGCGCCTCGAGTAGCTCGGACTCGCCGGCCAGCGGCACGCGCCGGGTGAGCACGCGGCGGGCGGCCACCTTCCTGACGGGGCGGTAGCCGCGCATGCTGTAGAGCCAGCGAGCCGGCCTGTTGTCCGCCACCACGTAGCCCCAGAGCGTCTCGTAGCCGAGCTCGCGCAGCCTCGTCTCGACCTTGTGGAGGAACTCGACGGAGTTGCCCCCGCCACGGTGCTCCTCCAGCAGGAAGAAGTCGAATCCGTAGACCGCGCGGTCGTCCAGCTCGATTTCCAGCCCGTAGTTCTCGATGTCGCGGTGCCGCGGCTCGATGCTGCGGTCCACCCACCAGTAGTAGCCCACGAGCTCCTCCCCCACGTAGCCGGCGTAGCCGCGGTAGCCCTGGCTCACGTCGTTCACCGCGCGGGCGTTGGCCTTGGAGTCGCAGCGCCGCCGGTTGAACTCGAACAGGGCGGGAAGGTCGTCCGGCCGCAGCTCCTCGATCCGCAGCGACTCGGAGAACGCCATCTCGGTGGCCTCGCGAAGGTCCTTGCGGAGCACCACGATCTCCTCGCGCGAGAAAGCAGCGGACCTGGCGCGCGCCGCGACCCTGCGAAGCAGCTCTCGCGACCCGTGCCGGCGGTGCAGGCAGCGAAAATCGGAGACGCTGGACGCGAGTGGTCCCTGTTGTGGCGATTGAGAAGTCTGGACGCTCATGGCGGGGAGGTCCGGGTGGAAACAACCCTGCAGATCCGACTCTTCATCCTAGTATGGGCCGGACGGGTCGTACCCCAGACACCATGAACGTTCACACCGGGCAATCGGATCACCAGGTCGTGAAGATGGACGGCCCGCTGCCGGATTCCAACCTCGGCGTCTTCGAGACCATGCTCGTCCTGGAGGGGCTGCCGGTGGAGCTGGATGCCCACCTCGCGCGCCTCGAAGCGAGCCTCGGCGAGCTGTTCGGCCTGTCGCTTCCGGCGGATGCACGCGACCTCGTGTTCGCGTCGGCCGCGGACACGGCGCTGGGCCGGCTGCGCCTCGACGTGTCCCCCAACCAGGGCAACTCCGTACGGGTCGCGGACGTGGACGAGGCGATCGTGTTCCCGTCCTTCGACCAGGTGCTGGAGCTGGCCCTGGTGGCGGTGCCGGGCGGCATCGGGGCCCACAAATGGGCCGACCGGCGACTGCTGGAGCAGGCGGAGAGCGACGCCGCCGCGGCCACGCCGCTGATCCTCGACGCCGACCACGCCCTTCTGGAGACCTCGCGCGGCAGCCTGTTCCTCGTGCGCGACGGTGTGCTGTGGACGCCGCCCGCCGACGGGCGCCTGCTGCCCGGCGTCACGCGGGCACGCGTGATCGAGGTGGCCGGGGCGGCGGGCATCGAGGTGCGGCAGGAGAATCTGTCTCTGGAGCGCCTGCTCGATGCCGACGAGGCCTTCGCGACCGGGGCCGTGCGAGGCGTGGAGCCGATCGGGGCCGTGCGGGGCCTGCACCGGTGGGACGAGGGCGAGCTCACGCCGCGGATCTCCGCGGAACTGCGCAGCCTCTGGTTCGGCTAGAGGCGCTCGCTCAGCGCGCGGTCGATCTCGCGCTTCTGGTCGCGCTCCTTCAGCGAGCGGCGCTTGTCGAACACGTCCTTGCCGCGGGCCACGGCGATCTCCACCTTCGCGCGCCCACCCGAGAAGTACACCCGCGTGGGCACGATCGTCAGGCCCTTCTCGGAGGTCTCCCCCATCAGGCGCTCGATCTCGCGGCGGTGGAGCAGCAGCTTGCGCGGGCGCTCCGGCTCGTGGTTCTCGTGCGCGGCGGGCTTGTAGGGCGCCACGTGCATGTTGCGCAGCCAGACCTCGCCTTCGCGCACCTCGGCGTAGGCGTCCTTGAGCTGGACCCCGCCGTCGCGCATCGACTTGACCTCCGAGCCCTGGAGCTGGATCCCGCACTCGAACCGGTCGAGCAGGTTGTAGCGGTAGCTCGCCTGGCGGTTGGTGGCCACGTCGCCCGCGGCCGCCTTGCGCTTGCCCTTCTTAGCCATTCGGCTTCGGGCGCTTCGCGTAGCCGATCCGCTTGAGGAAGCGGTCCACCCGCTTGACGTAAGCCGGCTCCACCTCTCCCCGGCGCACGGCGCGGAGCAGCGTCCTGCGTGCGGCGCCGCGCTCCCCGAGGCGATAGCGATCGGCCGCGTACGCCGCCAGGATGCCACCGACGTTCACGTCGCGCTCGCGCACGCGCTGGTAGAGGCGCAGCGCCTTGCGGGCGTCCGCGCGCAACCAGCGCCGGTAGCTCGGCGTCACGTCCGTCAGGCGCCCTTCGCCGAGGCGGAAGTACTGGATCGGCAGGTAGGACTCGGCGTAGGAGGAGAAGGCGTACCCGAAGCGCGCGTCGCGGCTGCGCAGCTCCACCGTGCCGTCGCGCCCCACGTCCTGGATCCGGTAGCCCGCGTCACGCCAGTTGCGGCGCACGCGCGCGTACTTGCCGGTGCCCTCCTCGAACGTGTAGATCGTGGAGAAGGCGCAGCAGTGCGCCCCGCCGGTGAAGAGGTCGACGATCACCTCCGGCTCGCGGTCCGCGTCGAGGTCGCGGAGGCGGACCGAGTCCTGCTTGGCCGCGATGCCCGAGGGCACAACCCCACAGGGCTCCTCCGGGCAGCCGGGCCCGACCGCCCTGTCCACCAGCGTGAGGCCGTCGCGCACCACCTTCAGGTGGAAGTCCGAGTACCTCTTGCCGTCGCGCTCATAGGTGAACTCGGCGGTCACGACGCCGGAGCTGACCTTCTCGGACACGGGCTCGGCGTAGGCCGGAGCCGCGAGCACGAGCGCTCCGAGGCAGGCTGCGAAGAAGCGGATCACGCGCCGACTATAGGCGCTAGATCCACCCGCCCGCGCGGCGCGTCCACGCGCTCGACGGTGACCTCGATCGGGTCGCCGAGGCGCAGCGCCCCGCGCGAGGACTCGGTCACCAGCGCCGTGCCGAACTCGTTGAGCGTCCACCACTCGCGCATGCGGCGCACGCCCATGAACCCCTCGAACCCGGCGTCGCCGAAGCGCACGAAGGCGCCCTTCTCGATCAGCCCCACGACCTCGCCCTCGAACACGGGCTCCTCGCCGGGACCGGCCTCCGCCAGGCGGCGCTCGAGCAGGAAGGCCAGGCATACGTCGTCGGCCTTGCGCTCGATCTTCATCGCCTCGCGCTCCAGCGCCGAGGTGTGCACCCCGAGCTCGTCGAGCTCGGACGCCGGGGTGGCGGTGTGATCGATGCCGAGGCCCTGAAGCAGCGCGCGGTGCGCCACCACGTCGGGAAAGCGCCGGATCGGCGACGTGAAGTGGGTGTAGCGCGCGCTCGCGAGGCCGGCGTGGCCGAGGTTGCGCGGCGTGTAGTAGGCCTGCTTGAGCGCACGCAGCACCAGTACGCCGATGGCGCGGCGGTCGGGCGCCTCGCGAGCCACGATCCTCGACATCTCGGTGGCCGCGTCGGCGGCCTGCTGCGGGGTCATGTTCTTCGGCAGCGGCGGCGTGGGGATGTCGAGGCTGGCCAGTTGGTCGGCCAGGAACTCGACCGAGCGAGGCTCGGGGCGCTCGTGCACCCGGTACAGCGTCGGCAGCTTGCGGTCCTCGAGGTACCCGGCCACCTGCTCGTTGGCCAGCACCATCAGCGCCTCGATCAGGCTGTGCGACTCGGTCTGCTCCTCCTGGCGCACGCCGGTCACGTGGCCCTCGCCGTCGAACTCGAAGACCGGCTCGGGGCCGCCGATGGCCAGCGAGTCGCGGCGCGCGTGGAGAGCGCGGGCCACCTCGCGCGCCGCCTCGAGCGGCGCGGCCCAGGGCTCGGCGGCGCGCTCGCGCCCGGCGAACACGGCGTCCACCTGCCCGTAGGTGAGCCGGGCGTCACTGCGTACGCGCGAGCGGTGGAAGGCCACCTTGCGGACCTCGGCGCCCTCCATCTCGAGCTCGACCGTCACGGCCAGCTTCTCCTCGCCCGGGCGCAGCGAGCAGGCGCGGTTCGAGAGCACCTCCGGGAGCATCGGCTCCACCGCCCCGGGCACGTACACGCTCGTGGCGCGGCGGGTGGCCTCGCGTTCCAGCGGCCCGCCGGGACGCAGGTAGGCGGTCACGTCGGCGATGTGGACCCAGAGGCGGACGCGCCCGTTCTCGCGCGTGGCCGAGACCGCGTCGTCGAAGTCCTTGGCGTCGTCGGGATCGATCGTGAACGTGGGCAGGTCGGTGAGGTCCACGCTGGCGTCGGCGGCGAACGGGTCCTCCGTGGCCGCCACCCCCTCGGCCTCGGCCGCGCGGCCGTAGTTGCGGTGGAGTCCGCGATCGAGCATCAGGCCCTCCACCACGTCGCGAGCGCGGTCGGGGCGCCCGAGCACGCGCACCACCCTTGCGCCGCGCTTGCCGGAGCCCACCAGCACCAGGTCGCCCGGGCCGGCGCCGCCGCGCTCCACGGCGGTGCGGGGGCCGGGGCCGAAGAGCGGCTCGCCCACCAGGAAGCGGCCGCGCTTCTCGAGCACCGCCACGAACGGGGCGTCCGGGCGGCGCGCGGCGCGCCGCGTGCCGGCGGCGGTCACGGACCTTGCCGCAGAACGGTGTCGAGCGCTACGGGCAGCGCCTCGTCGCGCTTGGTGTCCGGGTCGTCCTTGGCCTTGACCTGAGGCTGGAGCCCCTTGGTGGTGATCGTCTTGCCGCTCGGCAGGTAGTAGTTGGCCACCGTCAGGTCGAGCACGCCGCCGTTCGAGAGGTCGATCACCTCCTGCACGAGGCCCTTGCCGTAGGTGCGCGTGCCCACCACCGTCGCGCGCCCGCGGTCGCGCAGGGCGCCCGTGACGATCTCCGAGGCGCTGGCGCTGCCCCTGTCCACCAGCACCACCACCGGCACGGTCTTCGGGTATCGCGTCGCCCACGGCGTCCTCGGTGCGGTTGGGACGGCTGCGGCCGCGCACCGACACGATCCGGCCGTCCTCGATGAAGATGCTCGACACCAGCACGGCCTCCGACAGCAGGCCGCCGCCGTTGCCCCGCAGGTCGAGAACGATGCCGTCCACCCGCTGCCTGATGAGCCGGTCCACCTGCTCCTTCACGAAGCCGTGCGCGCCCGCGCTGAACCCGGCGAGGCGCACGACGCCGACCTTGCGGCCGTTGCGCTCCACGACCCGGCCCTCGGCCACCGGGATCTCGATCCGCTCACGCTCCACGCGCACGGTGCGCCGCTCGCCGCCGCCGCCCGGGATCACGGCGAGGCTCACCCGCGTGCCCTCGGGACCCTTGATCCGCGCGGTGGCCACCTCGCTGTTCACGCCGGCTATCGAGCGTCCGTTCACGGCCACGATCAGGTCGTCGCGCTGGATCCCGGCGCGGCGCGCCGGTGACCGGTCGAACACGCGCAGCACACGCAGGCCGCGCTTGTCCTCCTCCACGCTCATCCCCACGCCCTCGAACTCGCCCCTGACCGAGTCGCGGAACTGGCCGGCCTCCTTGGGAGTGAGGTAGTGCGAGAACTTGTCGTCGAGCGAGTCCACCACGCCCTTCAGGGACGCATCCTCGAGCCGGTTCTCCTTGACGGGCCGATAGAAGTTGTCCTCGATCGTGTCGATCACCTCTGCGCGCAGGGCACGGTCGTCGTCCACCAGCGCGTCGCGGATGGGATCGGGCAGGTTCTCCGGGTGCCCGCCGAGCCAGATGCCGGCGGCGAGCGTGACCAGTAGAGCTGCGATCAGGGACAGGATGCGAGAGGTGCCCACAGCAGCAGTTGAGGGTAGTCGCCGGGCTTTCGGCTCTCTAAAGAGGAGAGAGGGCTAGACGCGCAGGAAGCGGCGGAGGGTGATGCCGCTGCCGATCGCCGACACGGCGATGGACGCGAACATCAGCACCACCACGAGCAGCGTGAAGTCGATCGTGTCGGGCCCGGCGAGCAGGGCAAACCGGTCCGAGAGCGGGTCGATGAAGGTCTCCTTGGCGATCGTGAGCAGCAGCACGGCCAGGAGGCCGCCGAAGAAGCCCACGATCACGCCCTCGATCACAAAGGGCCAGCGGATGAACCAGTTCGTGGCTCCCACCAGCTTCATGACCTCAACCTCGCGACGGCGGGCGAACACCGAGAGCCGGATCGTGTTCGCGATCAGGGCGATCGAGGCGAATATGAGCAGCGCGGCGAGCCCGGCGGTGAGCGCCTTCACCAGACCGGTGGCGGACAGGATCTTCTCCGTGTCCTCCTCGCGGTTGCGCACCTCGTCGATGGCCGCGAGCTGTGGCTGCCCGGCTGCCGTGAGCGAGCTCACGACCGAGTCGAGCTTGTCGGGGTCGTCCGGAGTCACGCGGAACGAAGCGGGCAGCGGATTGGTGCCGAGCAACTCGGCGCCCTCCTCGAAGGCCTTGGGGTTCTTCTCGCGAGCGCTGTCGAGCGCCTCGGCCTTGGAGATGAACTCCACCGACTTCACGCCGTCGGTGCCCTCGAGCGCCGCGCCGAGCTCGTCCTGCTGGGCCTGGGTGGCGGAGTCCTTCACGTAGACGTCGGCGACCACCCGGTTGCGCACCTCGTTGGCGGTGCCGGTGGTGGCCTGCACCACCGGGATGAACACGCCCAGCACGAGCGCCGTGAGCAGCACGGTGAGAAGCGCCGCCAGCGCCGGCGCGGAGCTGCGGCGCAGGCCGCGGAGGGCCTCTTTCAGGAAGAAGCTGAAGGGCACGGGCTTCAATTCGGGTGCCCCTCGTCGCCGAGACCGAGCTCGCCGCGCAGGCGCACCGCGAACTCGGTGGTGGACTCGTCGGGCCGGTACAGGCCCGACAGCTCGTCGCGGATGATGCGTCCCTCGCGCAGCTCCACCACGCGACGGCGCATCTTGTCCACCATCTGGCTGTCGTGCGTGGCGACCACGACGGTGGTGCCGGCCCGGTTGATCCGGTAGATCAGCTGCATGATCCCGATGGAGGTCTCAGGGTCGAGGTTGCCGGTGGGCTCGTCGGCGAGCAGCAGCGGCGGGTGGTTCACGAAGGCGCGCGCGATCGACACGCGCTGCTGCTCCCCGCCCGACAGCTCGTCGGGATAGTTGTGCAGCTTCGTGGAGAGGCCCACCAGCCGCAGGATGTCGGGCACCTTGCGCCGGATCTCCTGGCGCGTCTCGCCGATCACCTGCAGCGAGTACGCCACGTTGTCGTAGATCGTGCGGTTGGGGAGCAGCTTGTAGTCCTGGAACACCACGCCGATGTTGCGGCGCAGGTAGGGCACCCGCGCGCGCGGCATCCCCACGAGCTCGCGGCCCGCGATCAGGATCTCGCCCTTGCTCGGCTCGAGCTCCTTCATGAGCAGACGGATGCAGGTGGACTTGCCGCAGCCGGTGGGACCCACGAGGAAGACGAACTCGCCCCTGCCTATGCGCATCGAGGCTCCGTCGAGCCCGACGGAGCCACCGCCGTAGACCTTGCTCACGTCCCTGAACTCGACGACCGGGATGTTCGGGTCGGAGGGCCGCCGCGCCCGCGGGCGCGCGTGTTCGGTGCGGACCGAAGCCATGCGGACGTCCATTGATAGCGAAAAGCCCTGCTCAGAAGCGCAGGTGCACGCGTTTCTGCACCTCTCAGCGGGAAATGCGCCAGCGCGAGTAGAGCTCGCCGCACCCCTCCGCGAGGGACACCAGCTCGAGCTCCGCGGGCTCCACGAGCTCCCGCCCCGCCACGATCGTGAGGGCCGCGGCGCCGCCCAGCAGCTTCGGATGCAGCGTCAGGAAGAGCTCGTCCACCAGGTCTGCTGCGAGCAGGAACGAGTTGAGCGTGGGACCGCCCTCGCAGAGCACGGACCTGATGCCGTACTCGGAGCGCAGGCGCGCCATCAGGAGCGGCAGGTCGTCGCCGACGCGCTCGTAGGTCACCTGGTCGCCGAGACCTGGCAGCGACTCCTCGGACGCGGTGGCGATGACCACCGGCTGATCGGGCTCGTTGAGCAGCGGCAGGTCGAGCGGGAGGTCGAGCCGGCCCGAGACCACCACGGCCAGCGGCACGGGCAGCACCCCCTCGGCCTCTCGCTTCTCGCGAAGCTCCGGTGTCTTGGTCATCACCCCGTAGCGCTCGGCGCGCACGGTGCCGGCCCCGACCATCACGGCATCGGCCTGCGTCCTCAGGTGATGGAAGAGCTGACGGTCCAGCTCGGTGGAGATCCCGCGGGTACGCCAGTCCATCGCGGCCTTGCCATCGAGCGTGGAGACCATGTTGAGCGCGAGGTGCGGACGCGCGTCCGGCGCGCGGTCCGCCATCCGCAGGCCCGAGGCATGCCGGTCGGGCGAGGTCTCCCGTAGCTCGGGCACGAGCAGCCGCACGGCGGGCAGCCTAGAAGGTCGCGGGTGCCCCTAGTGGATCTCGAGCGTCTCGAGCCAGCTGTCCTCCTTCGACCACACGTGCGTCTTCCCGCAGCGCAGGCAGAGCATCCCGTAGTCCCGGAGGGTGGCGTCCTCGTACACCGCCACGTCCATCTGCAGGCCCGTGTAGACGGGCTCCCCGTCCGTAGGGCACTTGATCACCACGAAGCCCATGGGATCCCCTCGCTCATGCTCAGGGAGTTTCGATCAAACGCGACCGGATGTCTAGTTCGCGCGGATCAGGCAGTAGCCCGGGAACTCGAAGTTCGCCGAGTTCAGTCCGCGGCCGGCGCGGTAGATGCCGCCGTCCGAGGGGCGCTCCATCACGAAGGCGTTCTCCACGCCGCAGCACTCGGCGCGCTGGCTCACGCCGGCCCGGCGCGCCACCACCTGGAGCAGCCCCTCGGACGCCCGGCGCCCACGCGCGTCGGTGCGGAATCGCGACCGGCCCGGGTTGCTCACCACCCAGCGCGGGCGAAGCACCGTCCGCTTGTCGCCCTTGCAGTAGGAGTCCCAGCCGGCCGGGTCCATCGGCCCGCACGCGAACGGCTTGTTGAACACGACCCGTTCGGGATCGTCGGGGTCGAACTGCGTGATCGCGTTGTCGATCGCGAACGCGGGCCGGGCGCGGAAGGCACCGCCCACGTCCACGGCGGTGGCCCACTCCTCGTACACGGACTTGCAGCCCGGATCGGGCAGCAGCCGCATGCGGGACCGCAGCCGCACGCCGGGGCAGTTGGAGACCGGCGCGCCGAAGTCCGCCATCACACGCGTGTGCGCGAGCAGCCGGCTGCGCCGGAAGAGCCAGGTCTCGAGGGAGTGGAAGCGCACGGTCCCGCGCCGCGGAGAGCCGGAGCCCTGATGCAGGACCACCATCCACGAGAGGCCCCTGCGGTCGTCGTTGACCACGAAGACCTTGAACCCGGCATGCGGCTCGTCGCTGCCCGCGAACGTCCCGATGGGCCCGAAGGCGGGCAGGCCCGTGCGCCTGAACATCCGGAACGCATGCGGATTCGAGCCGTGCTCGTGGCCGAACGCGCAGTGGTGGCGAGGGTCGATCGGCGGGTGCCAGGTGGCCCAGCTGCGACCGCCGCGACGCACCGCGTAGCGGTCGTGCACCCAGGCCGCGCAGATCGGAGTGCCGTCCGGGGCGCTCGCCCTGGTGTGGTCCACCGGGTCGCGGCCGGAGCCGCCGGCGAGGGCCGTGCCCGGCAGGCACGCCAGGGCAAGGGTGAGCGCGAGGACCCGTCGCACTACGGGGAAATCGCGACCATGCGCTCGATCGGGATGCGCGCGCGCTCGGCGATCGCCGGGTCCACGCTCACCTCCGGGCGCCCGTCGCGCAGCGCGTCACGCAGCTTCGGCAGCGTGATCATCTTCATGTAGCGGCAGACCGCGGCTCGGTTGGCAGCGATGAAGGTCTTGCCGGGGTTCTCCTTCTCGAGCGGGTGGAGCATCCCGGTCTCGGTGGCCACGATGAACTCGTCCGCGGGCGAGTTGCGCGCGAAGTCGAGCATGCCCCCGGTGGAGAGCATGTGCGTGCGATCGGAGTCCACGTCGCCCGCCGCCACGTACTCCATGACCTGGGTGGTGCAGCCGCACTCGGGGTGGATGAGGAACTCCGCGCCGGGGTGCTCCGCCCTCACGTCCGAGATGTCCGCCGGCCTGATTCCGGCGTGCACGTGGCACTCGCCGTCCCACACCTGGATCCGGCGGCCGGTCACGCGCTCCACGTACGCGCCGAGCCACATGTCGGGTCCGAACAGGATCTCGGTGTCCTCGCCGTGCTCGCGCCAGATGTGCTCCACCACCTGCACCGCGTTCGACGACGTGCAGCAGTAGTCGGTCTCGGCCTTGACCTCGGCCGTCGTGTTCACGTACATCACGACCAGGGCGCCCGGGTGCTCGGCCTTCCAGGCGCGCAGCTGGTCGGCGGTGATCGAGTCGGCGAGCGAGCAGCCCGCGTCGAGGTCGGGCAGCAGCACCGTCTTGTCCGGCGAGAGGATCGAGGCGGTCTCCGCCATGAAGTGGACGCCGCAGAAGGCGATCACGTCGGCCTCCGTGTCGGCCGCCTTGCGCGAGAGGCCCAGCGAGTCGCCCACGAAGTGCGCCACGTCCTGCACCTCGGGCACCTGGTAGTTGTGCGCCAGGATCACGGCGTTCCGCTGCTCCGCAAGCGCCCTGACCTCGTTCTTCAGCGCCGGGATGTTCTCGAGCGTCAGCGGTGTTCCCGAAGCGGGGAGCGTCTGGGACGGCATGTTTCGAACCTCTCTCGGTGTCGAAATGAAGCCTCGCCCTGAACCGGGCGGGACTGTCCCCAGAGTTTAGAGCCCGCGCAACATCAGGCTCACGTCGAGCGCGGGCGCCGAGTGCGTCAGCGCTCCGACGCTGATCCAGCCGACGCCGGACTCGGCCACCGCCCGCACGTTCTCGAGCGTCACTCCGCCCGATGCCTCGAGCTCGGCTCGGCCCCCCACGACCTCGACGGCGCGGCGCAGCTCGGCGGGGTCCATGTTGTCGAGCAGGATGCGCCCGGCGCCGGCGGCCAGCGCCTCGTCCACCTCGTCGAGGCTCGCGCACTCGACCTCCACGGTCACGCCGGCGGGAGCTCCGGCAAGCGCGCGGCGAGTGGCCTCCCCCACCCCGCCGGCAAGCGCCGAGTGGTTCTCCTTCACCAGCACCGCGTCGTAGAGGCCGCCGCGATGGTTGGTGCCGCCTCCGGCCCGCACGGCCTCCTTCTCGAGCTCGCGCAGCCCCGGTGTGGTCTTGCGCGTGTCGAGGATGCGCGCGCCCGTGCCCTCGACCGCCTGGACGAACCTGGCGGTGAGCGTGGCCACGCCCGACAGCCGGCCGACGAAGTTGAGCGCCACGCGCTCGCCGGTGAGGATCCCGGCGGCCGGGCCGGCCAGCTCGGCCAGCGGCCCGGGCTCGCGCCACGTCCCGTCGGCCGCCATGGCGGTGAAGGAGATCGAGGGGTCGAGCCGCGCGAACACCGCCTCGGCCACGCCCAGTCCCGCCGGTACGCCGGCGGCGCGCTGCTCGATGGTCGCCCGCGCCGTGGCACCGGCCGGGACGACGGCGGCGGTGGTCAGATCCCCCGTTCCCAGGTCCTCCTCGAGGGCGATGGCGATGAGGTCCGACACGCGTGCGGAGGCTATGGGAACGGGCGCGGAATGCCGATGGAGACTCAATGGAAGAGGAGAGCCGAACCGCTTACGGCTTCCTGAAACAGATGTTCGCCCGGCAGCCCGACCCCTACGCGGGCGCCGACCTCCCGCCGGCACGCAACGCGCTGCACGGGCTCCTCGCTCTCAGCGCCCTCCTCTGCCTCGCGTTCCTTCCGCTCGAGCCCGTGGGCGGCCGGCTCGGCGACACGGGCTGGGCCGTGGCCGGCCTGGTGCTCGCCACCTGGACCCTGGGCATCGTGGTGATCGCCCAGCGCAAGGTCGGCTGGGGCTTCCTGCTCGCGGTTTGCTACGGCGCCGTGGGCGGCCTGGCGGTGCTCAACCTCCTGTCCGAGGCGCACATAAGCGCGTACAGCCAGCTTTTCGTGATCTGGGCCGGCGCGTCGGCGGTGCATCCGCCACGCCGCAGCCTCCCGGTGGTGCTCGCCGCGGCCCTGGCCCTCTGGATCCCCTACCTCGTTGACGGCGGCGGCGCCGAGCTCGCCGGCCGTCTGGCCGCCCAGTCGGTGCTCGTGGTGGTGGTCGGGTTCGTGCTCGGGGCGATCCTGTTCGACGTGCGGAGCCAGCGCCTGAACGCCGAGAAGACGGGGAGGCTGGCCCGGATGGACTCGCTCACCGGCCTCGGCAACCGGCTTTCGTTCGACGAGACACTCGGCGTGGAGATCGCCCGCGCCCGCCGCGAGGGGTCGGACCTCAGCATCGGCATCGCCGACCTCGACGACCTGAAGGGCATCAACGACCGCTACGGCCACCTCGAGGGCGACCGCTGCATCAGGGAGGCGGCGCGCGCGATCGAGCTGTCCGTGCGCATGACCGACCGCTGCTTCCGCTGGGGCGGCGACGAGTTCGTGATCGTCCTCCCCGCCACGGACCGCGTGGTGGCCGAGGAGGTGCTCGGCCGGATGGCCAAGGCCGTGGCGGCCGTGTGCCAGACCCAGGACCACAGGCCCGTGACGCTCACCTACGGCAGCGCCGAGTTCGACGATGGCATGACCATCGACGACGTGATGGCGCTCGCCGACCTCTCACTGCTCGGCAACAAGCCCGCCAAGCACGACTAGGTGCGGGCGAGCACGCGGCCGCGCTCGATTCCGGCGGCCTCGTAGGCCTCGTGCTCGTCGAGCGTCTCGCGATCGAGCAGCGCCTGCGCCAGTGAGTCGAGCTTCTCGCGGTTGGCGCTCAGCAGCGTGCGGGTGGCCTCGAACTCCTCGTCCACGATCCGCCTGACCTCCGCGTCCACCAGCTCCTGCGTGGCCTCGGATACCGGGTCGGATCCGGGGAGCAGCTGGTTCATGCCCTCGCTCGGGGCCACCACGAGGAAGCCCACCCGCTCGCTCATCCCCCAGCGCTCGACCATCGCGCGGGCGAGCCGGGTGACCTGCTGGATGTCCGACTCGGCGCCGGTGGTGGCCTCGTTGAACTCGAGCTCCTCGGCGGCCCGCCCGCCGATCGACACGCGGATCTTGGCGCGCAGCTCGTCCTCCGAGTAGTTGAAGCGGTCGTCCTCCGGCGTCGAGAGGGTCACGCCGAGCGCCATCCCGCGCGGGATGATCGACACCTTGCGCACCGGATCGGCGCCGGGGGTGAGCATCCCCACGATGGCGTGGCCCGACTCGTGGTAGGCGATGCGGCGCCGGTCGGCCTCGCTGAGCACCAGCTTGCGGGCCGTGCCGAGCTGGATCTTCTCGAGCGCGTCCGTGAAGTCCGAGCGCTGCACCTGCCGGTGTCCGCGCCGGGCCGCCAGCAGCGCCGCCTCGTTCACGAGGTTGGCCAGATCCGCGCCCACCATTCCCGGCGTGGACTGCGCCAGCCGCTCGAGGTCCACGTCGTCGGCCAGCGGCACCGAGCGCGTGTGCACGCGCAGGATCAGCTCCCTGCCCTTGCCGTCGGGCGGCGACACCACCACGCGCCGGTCGAAGCGGCCGGGACGCAGAAGCGCCGCATCCAGCACGTCGGGCCGGTTGGTGGCCGCCAGCACGATCACACCGACGTTGGGATCGAAGCCGTCCATCTCGGTGAGGATCTGGTTGAGCGTCTGCTCGCGCTCGTCATGGCCCCCGAGGCCCCCGCCGCGGCCGCGCGCGCCGCCGATGGCGTCGAGCTCGTCGATGAACACGATCGCGGGCGCCGCCTCCTCGGCCTGCTTGAAGAGGTCGCGCACGCGCGAGGCGCCGATGCCCACGATCGCCTCGATGAACTCGGCTGCCGAGGCGGAGAAGAACGGCACGCCGGCCTCGCCGGCCACGGCCCGCGCCAGCAGCGTCTTGCCGGTGCCCGGCGGTCCCGAGAGCAGCACGCCGCGCGGGATCCGCGCACCGAGCTTCTGGTACTTCTCGGGCTCCTTCAGGAAGTCCACGACCTCCTCCAGCTCGGCCTTGGCATCGTCGATGCCGGCCACGTCGGCGAAGGTCACGGTCTGCTCCGAGCTCTCGACCCGCTTCGCGCGCGAGCGCCCGAACTGGGAGAGCATGCCGCCGCCCCCCGCCGCGCCCGCCGCGCGCCGGGCGAACCAGACGAACAGAGCCACCAGCAGGATGGTGGGGCCGAAGCTGAACAGGATCGTCTCGAACAGCGAGCGCTCCCCGGGCGGCTCCGCGTTCACCGTCACCTTGTTCTCTTCGAGCAGCGCCGACAGCGCGTTGTCGTTGGCGAAGGACGGGATCTCGGTCTTGAAGTCCTTCGCCTTGTCGCCCTTGTAGGTGACCTCCTTCTTGAACTCGCCCTGCACCGTGTCGCCCTCGGCGGCGATCTCCTTGACGTTCCCGTCCTTGACCTGGGCGATGAAGGTCGGGGTGTAGGGCACCCGGATCACTTCCTTGCCCGGCGCGAGGACCTGCACGAGCAGCCAGTTCACGAGGAACAGCACCGCCAGGATCGTCACGAAGCGCCGCACGCTGAACGGCAGCATCGGCGGGCGCTGCGCCGGCGCCCCGCGCCCGTCGGGCGCCGGGGTCACGCGCCAGGGACGCTTCTCCGTACCGGCGGGCGGCGGCGCGGTGCGCGGGTCCGGCGCACGGGACGAGTCGGCCATCTGCAGGATGGTAGGCAGCGGAGCCCGCTAAAGAATTCAACGACGGTGGGCGTCGTATAGACAAGTGGCACCACGGCTGCAGCCAGACGGTGCGAGCCTCGACGCGATCGAGCGGATCTACCGTGCTCGGCTGCCCGAGCTCCGCCGTGTGGCGGCGGCGATCTGCGGGGACCGCGAGCTGGCCCGCGACGCCGTGCAGGATGCGTTCGCCCTGGCCGTGCGCAAGCGCGCGAGCTTCAGCGGACAGGGCCCGCTGGAGGCCTGGCTGTGGCGGATCGTGGTCAATGCGAGCCGCGACCAGCGCCGCCGGGTGAGGCCCACCGAGGAGCTCGCCGCCGACACGCATCCGCGGAGCAATGGGCACGACGAAGCGACGTCCGACCGGGTGCGCGCCGCGCTCATGCTGGTGTCCGAGCGCCAGCGACTGATCCTGTTCCTTCACTACTACGCCGATCTCGACTACGCCACGATCGCCGCGGTGCTCGAGATCAGCCCCGGAACGGTGGGAGCCGCGCTCCACTCGGCGCGCGCGACCCTCCGGCGACTCCTGGAGGAGGCTGTTCTATGACCGATCGCGACGCCCTGGGCACCGCCCTCGAGACGCTCGAGCCGCCATTCGCGGACGAGCCCGTGGACTGGGACGACGTGCTCCGGCGCGCCTGTGTCGAGCCCGCGCGAGCGCCACGCCGCGGCCGGCGCCGGCGGGCGCTCTTGGCAGTGGCTGCGGCCGCCGCCGTGTGTGGCGCGCTGGTGGCGGACCCGTTCGGCGACGAGGACGCCGGGGTGCTGGATCGCGCGCTGGCGGCCATCGGGGACGGGCCGGTGCTGCACGTGGTCACGCGCAGCCCTGGGATGGGCGGCACGCTCGTGGACCTCCAGAGCGGCGCTCGCACCCAGCTACGGATGGAGCAGGAGACCTGGTTCGATCCGGATCGCGGTTTCCGCGGCACCCTTCGCTTCGGAGGAAACGTTGTCGAGGAGTACGGCGCGCCGGCGGACAGGCCCGTTCGGATGCGCGCCGCGACGCGGGCGATGGGCGTGTTCACCCGCGATTACCGGGACGCTCTTCGAGCCGGCCGCGCGCGCGTGCTCAAGGAGGGCGATGTGGCCGGCACGCCGGTGTACTGGCTGCGCGTGGAGGCGGGCACCCCGGGGCCGCGCCAGGACGTGGCCGTCTCGCGCGAGACCTACGAGCCGGTCTACGTGCGCTTCGGCCCGCGCCGAGGCGGCTTCGGGCAACGGGTGCTGGAGCTCGAGAGCCTGCCGGCCGGCAGCGGCGAGATCCCCACACGCGCGACCTCCACGACCGTTCCCGGCTTCGAGCCGCTGCCGCGCCGGACCGTCGACCGGGCGGCCGCGGGCCGGCTGCTCCGGTCGCCGCTCGTGTGGCCTGGCCGGCGCATCGCCGGCCTCCCCCTGACCCGGATGGTGGCCGGCGGGGAGCGCGAGTTCCGCTTCACGCCGTCGATGCGGCGGCCCCGCTACAGGGCGCCGAACCGCGTGATCTCGCTCTTCTACGGGGGGGACGAGCGGCTCGTGGTGAACCAGGCGCGGCGCAACACCTACGGCCTGTTCAGGGGTGCGTTCGGCTTGCCTGGCGGATACGTGCCGCCACGCGAGACCGCCCTGGTGGCACGCGGCGGCCGCCAGGCGCTGCTGCGACGCGGCGAGCTCGTGATCGGGGTCGTGGGATCGCGCCCGGACGACGTGGGTGCCGCGGTGCGGGCGCTCAGCCGAGCCAGGTGATGCCGTACTTCTCGGAAGCGGTCGCGTAGGCCTCCGGACCGATCGTGCCGGCCCGCTCGGCGGCGTCGAGCTCGCGGAAGAAGCCCTCGAACCCGGCCGGAGAGGTCATCGCGAGCAGCCTCCCCACGCCCGGCTCGACGCGACGCTGCGAGTGCGGCACCCCGCGCGGCAAGAAGGCCGTGCCTCCCGGCCCGAGGCGGAACTCGTCGTCCCCGCATTGGACCACGTGCTCGCCCTCGAGGATGAAGAAGAGCTCGTCCTCGTTGGCGTGGACGTGAAGCGGAGTGTCGAGCAGCGGCGGAGCCTCCTCGACGATGCTGAACGCTCCGCCCGTGGTCTCGGCGGACGCCCTGATCACGAACATGCCACCCGCGAACGAGAGCTGCTCGCCGCCGTCGGCGGGTAGCGCATAGCCCGAAGCCTGGGCGGACAAAGCCTCAGCCCATCAGGGGCGACGGCGGGATGCGGGTCTCGCCCTGGATCTCCGGGATCAGCATCCCGACCTGATCTACGAAGCACCAGCACCAGTCCTCGCCCGGCTCGAGCGAGCGCATGACCGGATGCTCGCTGTCCGTGGCGTGCGCGGTGGCGTGACGGTTGGGCGAGTCGTCGCAGCAGCCCACGTGACCGCACTCGAGGCAGATGCGCAGGTGCATCCACTTGCCCCCGGTGGCGAGGCAGTCCTCGCAGCCCTCCACCGCCTCCGGGAGCTGCGTGAGCTTGACGTGGTCCCGGTGTGTGCAGACCGCCACTGGCATGATCTTCTCAAGATGGCCCCCGAAACGACAACTCGGACATAGAGGAGACACTGGTGACTCTGCGGATCGGAGACACGGCCCCGGACTTCGAGGCCGACACGACTGAAGGCCCCATTCGGTTCCACGACTGGATCGGCGACGGCTGGGCGGTGCTGTTCTCGCACCCCAAGGACTTCACCCCCGTGTGCACCACCGAGCTCGGCTACATGGCCAAGGTCAAGCCCGACTTCGACAGCCGGAACGTGAAGGTCATCGGCCTGTCGGTGGATCCGGTGGACCGGCACAGCGAGTGGTTCGACGACATCGAGGCGACCCAGGGCACCGCGCCGAACTACCCGCTGATCGGCGACGTGGACTACAAGGTGTCGAAGCTCTACGACATGCTTCCCGACGATGTCGAGGGCGACCCGCTGGAGCGCACGCCGGCGGACAACCAGACGGTCCGCAACGTCGTGGTGGTCGGCCCGGACAAGAAGGTGAAGCTGATCCTCGCCTACCCGATGACCACGGGCCGCAACTTCGACGAGGTCCTGCGGGTGATCGACTCGCTCCAGCTGACCGCCAAGCACAAGGTCGCGACGCCGGTCAACTGGAAGCAGGGCGAGGACGTGATCATCGCCGGCTCGGTGTCCGACGACGCCGCCCGCGAGCAGTATCCCGACGGCTGGGAGTCGCCGCGCCCGTACATCCGGATCGTGCCGCAGCCGAGTTGAGCGGGGCAGGCGATGAGTGCTGCGCTGCCGCGCGGTCTTAGCCTGCGAAACCCCGCGAACAGGAGGACGAGATGGCAAAGCTGGTCGTGTCGCAATTCATCACGCTCGACGGCGTCGTCGAGGACCCGGGCGGCTCCGAGGACCTCGACCGCGGCGGTTGGGCCTTCAAGTTCGACCGCGGGCCCGACGGCGACAAGTTCAAGCTCGACGAGCTCAAGGCAGCGGACTCCCTGTTGCTCGGCCGGGTGACCTACGAGGGCTTCGCCGACGCCTGGCCGTCCCGCGAGGGCGAGTTCGCCGACAAGTTCAACACCATGCCCAAGTACGTGGTCTCCACGACTATGGAGAGCGCCGACTGGAACAACTCGACCATCATCAAGGACGACGTGGCGGGCCAGGTGGCGAAGCTCAAGGCCGAGCCCGGCGGCGACATCCTCGTGAACGGCAGCGTCCAGCTCGTGCAGACCCTGATCGAGCACGGGCTGGTGGACGAGCTCCGGCTGATGGTGTTCCCGATCGCTCTCGGCACCGGCAAGCGGTTGTTCGGCGAGGCGAACGACACCACGTCGTTCAAGCTCACCGAGACGACGCCGGCGGGCGAGACCCTGGTGCTGATCTACGAGCCCGCCGGGGCGTGACGGAGGCCCGTATCGAGCTCACGCCGATCGGGGTCGTCGACTCCGCGCTGACGGATCCGGCCGCGGCTCCCAAGCAGGGCCACGAGGGCGGGCCCGACGCCTGGCTCGTGTTCGAGCCGGGCGTCGCGGACGGTCTTTCCGACGTCGGGCCGGGCGACCGGATCATCGTCCTGACCTGGCTGGACCGGGCCGGCCGCGACGTGCTCCGGGTGCACCCGCGCGACGATCCCGCCAACCCGCTGCGCGGGGTGTTCAGCACGCGCTCGGCCGACAGGCCCAACCCGATCGGCCTCCACCCGGTCGAGGTGCTTGCCGTGGACGGTCTCCGGATACAGGTGGGCGGCCTGGAGGCCGTGGACGGGACGCCGATCGTCGACGTGAAGCCGGTGCTCGCCTAAGAGAGCTTCCTGTAGGTGAGGTCGAAGTCGTGCTCCCAGGTCGTGCGGTCGTGGGCGATCTCCCAGGCTCCCTCGATGGTCTGGCCGTCGTCGGTGAATTTGCCCGTGTAGCGCTGCGAGAAGTCGAGCGCCGAGAAGTCCTCCGCATCCCGCCACAGCTTCCATTCCCCGTCGCCGAAGCTCATCTCGTACACACGGGCCACGCCGCGGGAGTCGAAGTAGTGCTGCAGGAAGGTGTCCCGGGGCTCGTTGAAGCCGAGGATCGCCAGGCCGTCCGGCGCCTCCGGCACCGGCACCTGCCAGCGCTGCACGACGAACTGCCGTCCCGGCATCCACTCGAACGAGAGCCGCGCGCCGACGTCCCCGGGCGGGACACCCGGAAGGCGCACCTCCATGCTCCACTCGCCGATGAGCACCTCGAGCCGCTCCACCATCTTCGCCCTCCTGTCCCAAGGTACGATCGGCGCATGCCCGATCGCCTGTTCTTCACGGAGTCCGACGAGGCGAATGCGCTCATCGCGTCCGATCCGATGGCGCTGCTCGTGGGCTTCGTGCTCGACCAGCAGGTGACCGTACAGAAGGCGTTCTCGGGGCCGCTCGTGCTGCGCGAGCGCCTCGGCGCGATCGACGCGGAGACGCTGGCGGCGGCCGACCTCGAGCCGGTGTTCAGGACCAAGCCCGCGATCCACCGCTACCCCGGCTCGATGGCCGGCCGCGTGCACGCGCTGGCCGTCCACGTGCGAGACAACCTCGGCGGAGACGCGGCGCGCGTATGGACCGACGCGAAGGACTCGGACGAGCTGCGCGCCAACCTGTCCGCGCTCCCGGGCTTCGGCGAGATGAAGATCAAGGCGCTCGGCGGCGTGCTCGCCAAGCGCTTCGGCGTGGAGGTCGCGCGCGACCTCGTGCCCTGGCATCCCACGCTCGGCGACGTGGACTCGCCGGAGGCGCTCGCCGATTACCAGGCGGCCAAGCGCATCCACAAGGCCGAATGGTCGAAGGCCCCGGCGGGCTCGTAGACAGCGACACGAGCTGCCCTCGGTGCGGCGCCGGAGCGGCCGCGGGCGCGTCCTCGTGCCGCGACTGCGGCTTCGTCTTCTTCGAGTCGCCCGCCCGCCGCTCGCTGCCGCGGCCCTCTCCCCTCTGGGCCGCGGTCGCCTTGGGCGTGCTCGCCGGCGGCGCGGCGCTCGTTGTGCTGCTCTCCCGCGATCCGGCCCCGGAGCCGCCGGGACCGGTACCCGCCATCACCGCCGACCGGCGCCTAGAGGCTCAGCTGCGGACCAGCGGCGTGGACGACGTGGGGGGCGTGGATTGCCAGGAGACCATTCGTCTGCGCGGCCTGACGCGCTGCGAGCTCCTCTACGACGACGGCGACACGCAGCTGCTGCTGGTCGATCTCACCGACGACGGCGAGCTGGACATCCAGCAGCCCTATCCGGCGCAGCGGCGTCCGGGGCCCTAGCCCGTTGAGCAGCATCCTCCTGACCAAGCTCCTGCTCGGCCCGGGCCTGGTTGTGGGCGCGTCGCTGGCGGGTCGCCGCTGGGGGTCGGCGGTCTCGGGGATCCTCGTGGCGATCCCGATCGTGCTGGGCCCGATCCTCCTGATCATCGCCATCGAGCAGGGGGAGCGATTCGGGGCCGAGGCGGCCACGTCCTCGCTACTCGCGATGGTGGCCCTGGCCGTCTACGTGGTGGTGTTCGAGCGCGCCGGCCGGACGCTCCGCTGGGAGGTGACGACGCTGCTCGGGTGGGCCGCCTTTCTTGCCGTGGCGCTGGCCGTGTCGCAGCTGGACGTGGCACCGGTGCCCGCGCTGATCGCCGCCTGCGCCGCGTTCGCGCTCGCGCTGCGGGTCACGCCGCCGCCCACGTCTCCCGCCGGCCCGCGCACACCGCCGCCCGCCTGGGACCTGCCCGCCCGCGCCGTGGCCACCGCCGTCCTGATCGTCGCGGTCACCGGCGCCGCCGACGGACTCGGTCCCGCACTAGCCGGGGCGCTCTCCCCGTTCCCCGTGGCCACGACGGTGGTGGCGGCATTCGTGCTCGCGCAGGACGGACCGGTGGCCGCCACGGGAATGCTGCGCGGCTTCCTCAGGGCGATCTTCGGAACCGTGGCGTTCTGCTTCCTGGTCGCGGTCCTCCTGGAGCCGCTGGGGATCGCGCCCGCGTTCGCGATCGGGCTTGCGGGGACCCTCGCCGTGCAGGTCGTGGTGCTGCTCAGCGAGCGGTGAAGCCGAGCACCAGCTGGGCCGCCTCGCGGGGGATGTCGAGCTGGGGGCAGTGCCCCACGTCGTCGAGCTCTACCCAGTCCGCGTTCGGCAACCACTCGTCCCGGTAGCGCACGGCCGACGCCGGCCACGGCAGGAGCTTGTCGTCGGTGCCCCACACGACCCGGACCGGGCAGGTGATCTTCCCGGCGTCGAGGCTCCAGCGCCGCTGGAGCGCGTAGTCGATCAGGGTGGGTGCCCCGGTGCAGCCGCCCACCCCCCGGAGCTGGTGCGCGAGCAGCTCGCCCGGGATGTGCTCGAAGTTGGTCGTGATGTAGGCGGTGGCCGCGCGCCGGCCCTCCGGCGAGGCCACCAGCGCGTCCGCGTGCGGGGCGGCGGCCTTGGCCAGCTCCTGCATCTGTGTCTGGAGTGCGAGCAGGTCCCGGTACGACTCGTCTTCTGCGGCCCACCCACCGGCGGGAGCGAACGCCACCACCGTACGGGCGCGGCCGCGCGCGGCCAGCTGGAGCGCCACGTAGCCGCCCAGCGAGTTGCCGACGAGGTGGGCGGTCTCGAAGCCCGCCTCGTCCATGGCCAGCTCGACCGCCTCGGCGAGCGTGTAGTCGCTGAGCTCTCCCAGCGGCGGCCCGCCTGCATGCCCGGCCAGCGTGGGAGCCAGCACCTCGTGGTGGCGCTCCAGGGCGGGCAGCATCAGATCCCAGGTGCGCCAAGTGTCGGAGAAGCCGTGCAGGCACACCAGCGGAGGACCGCTGCCGCCGTGATGCTCGGCTGTGAACGTGTCAGGCATCGGCGAGCGGCGGGCTGGCCAGCACCACCGAGGTCTCGATCTGGCGATCCGGGATCGTCCAGTAGGTCTTGAGCAGGTGGTCCTTGTGCGTGGGCGAGACCTGCTCGAAGCCGTGGCGGCGATAGAAGCCGACCGCCCAGTCGGCGGCCGCCCAGGTGCCCACGAGCATGCGGCGCGTGGCCGAGCCCGCCAGCCGCTCGAGCAGCGCGCTGCCGATGCCGCGGCCCTGGCTCTCGGGCGCCACGTAGGCGTGGCGGATCAGGTCCACGTCGCCCACCGGCTGGATGCCCATGATCCCGGTGAGCTCGCCGTCGATCTCGCAGCCCCAGAACGCGACCCCGGCGGCTATCTCGGCGTCGAGCTCCTCGCGGGGCATGTACGGCTCGCTCCAGCGATCGGACGGGATCACGCCCCGATAGGCCTCGGCGGCGGCGTTGACGATCGTGAGGATCGCCGCGCGCTCGTCGTCACGGCAGGGGCGGATGGTGGTCGTGACTGGCATTTGGCTACCCCCGGACAGTAGAGTCGGCTCGAGGTGCGGTCCTGAACGAGATCTCCGTCCCGGTAAGGCTCTTCTTCGGCGTCACCTTCGTCGCGGCTGTTTTCGTGGCATACCTCGGCATCTTCGTTCCGGAACAGCT
This sequence comes from uncultured Thermoleophilaceae bacterium, assembly GCA_963764665.1. Taxonomy (GTDB): domain Bacteria; phylum Actinomycetota; class Thermoleophilia; order Solirubrobacterales; family Thermoleophilaceae; genus JACVRW01. Next base: position 127,886 of record CAVXTL010000022.1, read on the forward strand.
GGATGAGAAGTTCACCTGGGTCGTGCTGCCGCCCCTGCACGCGCGGTTCGTCGGAGTCCTCTACCTCTTTGGCGCGGTCTACATGGTCGGCAGCATCCTGGCCCATCGCTGGTCACAAGTCTCGCCGACGCTGCCGGCGATCGCCATCTTCACCAGCCTGCTCCTGCTCGTGACCCTCCTGAACCCCAAGGCGTTCGACTACGACCTGGGCCCGGTGTGGGTCTGGACCATGTCCTACATCATCCTTCCGACCATCGCGCTCGCGCTCGCGTGGACCGCGCGTGGGCGGGACTTTCCGGCTGTCGGCGGTCCCGCGATCGCACCGTGGGCGCGGACGTTCCTGAGGTTCCAGGCGGGCGTGTTCGCCGTGCTCGGGCTGCTGCTCCTGGTGGCCCGGGGCGCCATGGCGGACGTCTGGCCGTGGCCGATCAGCGACGGCCTGGCCCAGTTCTACGGCGGCCCCTTCCTGGCCATCGCCTATTGCAGCTGGCGCTACTCGGAGCGCCGGTCCTGGGCCGAGCTGGCCGCCTTCGCGCCGGCGATGCTGGTGTTCACGGCCGGAACCGTGATCGTGTCGGTGGTGCACAGCGAGCTGTTCTCGAGCTCGGACCTGGCGACCTGGGTCTGGTTCGTGGGATTCGGGGCCTCCGCGGTGGCGTGGTTGGCCATCACCGCGATGGCGCTGCCGGCCTCCCTGGCCGACCGAGGGGCCATGTCCCCGCCCGTGGAACCCGGGCCCGCAGCCGCCTAGGCGGTCAGTCGGCCCACGGGCCGGTACCGCCCACGCGCTCCACCGCGATCCGCATCCTGGAGCAGCCCCGGCGGCCGCCCTCCGATCGTGGCCGTGCCGTGCCACGAGGACTCCTGGCCCGGCGGCGGATCGTTCTCGGAGCTTCCGCAGCTCTTGCAGGTTAGGTGAGCCGTGAGGAGGTCGTCGCCGTCGACCGCCACCCAGACGCAGGTGACCTGCGGGGCGCCCCCCTCGCCGATCGTGACGAGGTGGCCGAGCGCGTCCGAGCTGATCAGTTCCTTGGCACTCTCGGGCAGGGCCATTCGCCGAGGAGTCTATGCCTCAGATGTCGATGCGCCCCGTGGGCGCGCCCTCCGGGTACGGCTCCTCGCGAATCCCCGCTCGCCCCGCGGCCGTGGCCTTGCGTCCGGCCGCGGGCACCAGGCGCGACACCGCGCCTAGGCCGATCGGCGGCATGTTGTTGTAGACGCTGTCGTAGCCGCCGGCGGGCACGAGATAGGTCTCGTGCCAGATCCCTACGTCGCCGCTCGAGCCCACCCGCTTGTTGAACCGGACCCAGGCCGGCCAGTGGGCGGCGTCCTTGCTGCGGGCGTACGCCTCCAGGTCCTCGAAGGAGCGCCAGTACTGGACCACCATCGGCCGCCGCGGGCTGCCCACGTACAGGTTGGACCCGAGGAAGCCGGACTCCGGCCTGCCGTCCAGCTCGCGGAGCATCCGCGGCATCGCGATGAACACCGGGAGCCACTTCCAGACCTTCCAGAGCCGGTTGATCCGCATGCCTATGAGGAAGACCACGAAGTCGCCCTCGATCGCGGCGGTCACGCGCTTGTCGATCACCTTGGTCATGTGGTGGCCTCCGCGATCCTCGCACCCTCGGCGAGCGACTCGAGCTTCCCGTAGGCGGAGTCGCGCGGGAGGTACTTCATGCCGCAGTCCGGCGCCGCGATCAGCCGCGCGGGGCCGGCGTGCGGGAAGGCCCGGCGGATGCGCGCCGCCACCGTGTCCGGAGTCTCCACCTCGTCGGTGGAGAGGTCGAGCACGCCGAGGATGATCGTCTTCGGCGAGAGCGAGTCGAGCACGTCGAGCTCGAGGCCCGACTGCGCGGTCTCGATGCTGACCTGGTCGCACTCGGTGGCGGCCAGCTCGGGCAGGAACGAGTAACCGCTCGGGCGCTCGTGGATGATCGCCGCGTACCCGAAGCAGATGTGGATCGCGGTGGTGCCGGGGATGCCGTCGGTGGCATGGCGCAGGGCGTCGAGGCCGTACTCGCGCGCGGCGTCGGGGCGCGCCTGCATGTAGGGCTCGTCCACCTGGACCACGTCGGCGCCGGCCGCGAACAGGTCGAGGATCTCGTGGCGCACGGCGTCGGCGTAGGCCATCCCCACCTCCGCCGGGTCCCCGTAGAAGCCGTCCTGCGCCTGCTGCGACATCGTGAACGGCCCGGGCACGGTGATCTTGGTCCTGCGACTGGTGTGGGCCTTGAGGAACTCGAGGTCGCGGACCTGCACCGGATGCCCGCGCGACACGGGCCCCACCACGCGCGGGACCGGGTTGGGATGCCCGCTGCGATCGAGCGCTGTGCCGGGGTTGTCCACGTCCACGCCGTCGAGCGCGGTGGCGAAGCGGTTCGAGTAGCTCTCGCGGCGCATCTCGCCGTCGGTGACGATGTCGAGCCCGGCGCGCTCCTGATCGGCGATCGCCAGCCGCGTGGCGTCGTCCTGGGCCTCCTCCAGGTAGGCCGCGTCCACCCGCCACAGCTCCGTGGCTCGCACCCGCGGCGGGAAGCGGTCCCGCAGCCGCTCGCGATCGATCAGCCAGTCCGGCTGGGCGTAGGAGCCCACGAGGCTGGTGCGGATCCGGGCACCCTCGGCCATCGGGCCGAGTCTCCCACGTCAGAACCGGTACGTGGTCTGGCCGTGCGGGTCCTTGGCGAACGCGAGCACCTTGGCCGGCTCGATCCGGAACACGCCCGCCACGTCCTCCCCTGCCCCGGCGAACCCGCCATCGGCGACGTCGAAGTGCCAGACGCTGCCGTACTTCGCCTCATATGCATCGGCCAGCCGCTGCAGCGTGTCCGTCTCGACCACGCGGACGGCGGTCCCCTCGACCACTACGTCCAGGCCACTGGCCCAGGCGTTGTTCCCTGTGGTGAGCGCCACGCGATCGCTGTGCTCGAGGTTGCGGGCCTTCTGCTCCTGAAGCCCGGTGCAGAAGTGCGCGGCGCCCTCGAAGTACACGCCGATCAGCGGAGTCACGTGCGGCCGGCCGTCGGCCCGCACGGTGGTGATCCAGTAGAGCTCGGCGCCCTCGAGCAGCGCCTCGGCGTCGGACCACGAGGTCGCGCCGGCCTCGGGGGCGCTGAAGCGGCTGTCGAACTGGGTTTTCGGTTGGGAGGTCATACGTTCAGAGACCCGGAGACCGACCGGGACTCATCGGTCTTGCGATCATGCCGGACATGCCACCGCTTCGCGCGAAGGAGCGTGCGCAGCTGCCCGACAGCGCCTTCGCATACATCGACTCGAGCGGCCGACGCCGCCTGCCGATCCACGACGCGGCACACGTCAGGAACGCGCTCGCCCGCTTCGGCCAGGTCGCGTTCGAGGACGACGACGCGCGCGACCGCGCGCGCAACCGGCTGCTGCGGGCGTCCAAGAAGCACGGGATCATGCCGATCGGCTTCATCAGCGCCCAGCTGCAGCCGCAGCGCAAGCTGCCGCAGGGCAACCTCACCTTCCTGCTCGCCGACATCGAGGGCTCGACCGATCTGCTGCATCGCCTCGGCGACCGCTACGCCGCCCTGCTCTCCGACGTCCGCCGCCGGGTGCGCGGCGCGGTGCGCAAGGCCGGCGGCCATCAGGTGTCGGCCCGCGGCGACGACGTGTTCGCGGTGTTCGAACGCGCGCCCGACGCGGTGCAGGGCGCGCTGGCGATCCAGCGGGCGATGCAGACCGGCGGCTGGCCCGGGGGTGTCGACGCCCGGCTGCGCATCGGCCTCCACCGCGGGCGCCCCGCGCTCACCGACACGGGCTACGTGGGCCTGTCCGTTCACGCCGCCGCGCGCATCTGCTTCTCGGGGCACGGCGGCCAGATCATCATGTCCTCCGCCGTGCGCTCGGCGGTTCTCGACCCGCCCCCGGATGGCTACTCCCTCAAGAGCCTGGGCTCCTGGCGGTTTCGCGGCCTGCCCGAGCCGCTCGATATGTTCCAGGTGGAGGCCGCAGACCTGTTGACGGACTTCCCGCCGCTGCGGTCGGCCGTGGCGGTCGAGTGACGAAGCGCACAGTTCGGATATCCGTACCTCGATTGACTGGGCAGCCGCACTGGCCGAGACCTGTGCGCTGCCGCACGATATGCGCCGATGAGTTCGGCTCTCGCCCGCGGTCTTAGTCGCATCAAGACCTGGATGACCACAGAAGGAGCACCACAGCGATGACGCGTTTCCTCACCCGCTTTGCCGACCTCGCCTGCCGGCGCCGCGGGCGCATGGTGCTCGCCTGGGTGGCCGCCACCATCGTGATCATCGGCGTGGGATCGTCGCTGGCCGGGGAATACAAGGCCGACTACGACACCCCCGGATCCGAGTCCAAGGCCGCGAGCGACCTGACGGAGTCCCGCTTCGACGGATACTCCGGCCAGGAGATCTACGTGGTCTGGAAGGACCCCGAGGGCGCCCGGAGCCCGGCCGCCCGTGAGCGCCTCGACGCCTTCTTCGCCGAGGCGGAGAAGGTCGAGCACATCGAGAAGCACGCCCCGATCCGGTACTCCGAGGACGGCACGATCGGCTCGACCACGCTCCCCATGACCGTCCCCGGCTGGGAGGTCGAGAAGGAGGACGGCGAGAAGCTGATCGCCGCGGCCGAGGACAACAGCGGCGGCGCATTCCAGATCAAGCTCGGCGGTGACCCGATCTATGCGGCACAGGAAGCCGCCAGCCCTGAGGGTCTCGGCTTCCTCGGCGCCGCGATCGTGCTCCTGATCGCCTTCGGCTCGGTGGTCGCCGCGGGCCTGCCGCTCGTGATCGCCCTCGTGGGCCTCGGCATCTCGTCCGGAGGCCTGATCGTCCTGCTCGCAAACGTGGTCGACGTGCCTGACTGGACCACCGCGGTCTCGGGGCTGATCGGGATCGGCGTGGGAATCGACTACTCGCTGCTCGTCCTGACCCGCTTCAGGTCGGCGCTGCACGACGGCAAGACCCGCCACGACGCCATCGTCGAATCCGTGACCACCGCCGGGCGCAGCGTGATCATCGCCGGCGCGACCGTGGTGATCGCCGTGCTCGGGCTCGCCCTCACCGGGCTGCCGTACATGTACGGCGTGGCGATCTCGGCCTCGATCGCGGTTCTGGTCGTGATGCTGGCCGCGGTCTCGCTGCTGCCGGCGCTCTTGGCGTACCTCGGCCCGAGGGTGGACCGCCTGCGGATCCCGTTCCTCGGCAGGTCGCTCGACAAGCAGGCCGATGGAAATTCCCCCGCGGCGCGCTGGGCGCACGCCGTCCAGCGGCGGCCCTGGACCGCCGTGATCGCCGGCACCGCGCTGCTGCTCGCGCTGGCGGCGCCCGCGCTCGGAATGCGCCTCGGCTTCCCCGACGCCGGCAACGACCCGCCCTCGACCATGACCCGCCAGGCCTACGACCTCAACACCGAGGGATTCGGGCCGGGCACCAACGGCCCGCTCGTGATCGCGGCCAATCTGCCCGGTGCCGACGCCGAGCCCGACGTCGACGCGCTCGCGGACCGTCTGCGCGAGGAGCCGGGCGTGGCCTTCGTGGCGCCGCCGCGGATAAACGCGGGCAGCGACGCGGCGATCCTCACCGTCATCCCAGACGGCTCACCCCAGGACGAGGAGACCTCGGACCTCGTCAAGCGCCTGCGCGACGACGTTCTGCCCGAGCAGCTCGCGGACACCGGCATCACCACCGAGGTGGGCGGAGTCACGGCCGCGCTCGAGGACCAGAGCGACTACATCAAGGGACGCATGCCCCTGTTCATCATCGGAGTGGTCGGCCTGTCGTTCCTGCTTCTGCTGGTCGCCTTCCACTCACCGCTGATCTCGCTCAAGGCGGGCATCATGAACCTGCTCTCCGTGAGCGCCGCCTATGGCGTGATGACGATCGTGGCTCAGGGCGGTGCGGTCGGCGGGCTGATCGGCATCGACCACGAGGTCCCGATCGCGCCGTTCATGCCGGTGATGATGTTCGCCATCCTCTTCGGCCTCTCGATGGACTACGAGGTCTTCCTGATCTCGCGGATCCGCGAGGAGTACCTCAAGGACGGGAACACGACCCGTGCGGTGGCCGACGGCCTCGCGAAGACCGCCCGCGTGATCACCGCGGCCGCGGCGATCATGGTCGTCGTCTTCCTGGCATTCCTCGCCGCGCCGGACGTCTTCCTGAAGCTCTTCGGGATCGGTTTGGCGGCTGCCATCTTCCTGGACGCCACCGTCGTGCGGATGGTGCTCGTCCCTGCCGTGATGCAGCTGCTCGGGAAGTGGAACTGGTGGATCCCGGACTGGCTGGAGCGGGCCCTGCCGAGCCTGGACGTGGAGAAGCCCGGCGCGCCGGCCGCCGCGGAGGGGCGAGCCTAGCGTGGACCTCGGCTAGGGCTCCATCACCACGCGACCGAAGGCCTGGCGGCTTTCGATGTACGTGTGTGCGGCGGCAGCCTCGGCCAGAGGGAACGTCCGCGCGATCTCGACGCGCACCTCGCCCCGCGCGACCTGCTCGAACAGGTCGCCGATCATCGCGTGGACGCGCGGGTACTCGTTGAGCAGCGCGCCGCCGAGGAAGACTCCGCGCAGGGTGTTGTTCTGCCCCCACAGATCCCGCGCCTCGATGCTCGAGCCCGCGCGCCCCGCCACGCCCACGCTTACGAGCGTCCCGCGATAGGCGAGCGCGCCGACGCTGTCCACGAGGTTCCTCCCGCCGATCGAGTCGAGGACCACGTCGGCGCCGCGCCCGTCGGTGAGCTCGCGCGTGCGCTCGACGAAGTTCTCGCTGGCGTAGTTGATCCCGTGATCGAGCCCGAACTCCTTCAGGCGCTCGAGCTTCTCGTCGCCGGAGGCGGTGGAGATCACGGTGGCGCCGGCCCGCTTGGCCAGCTGGATCGCGGCCATGCCCACGCCTCCCGCCCCCGCATGGATCAGGGCGGTCTGCCCCTCCTCGAGGTGGCCGGCGGTGAACAGGCACTCGTGGGCGGTGCCCAGCGCGACCGGGATGCCCGCGGCGGGGGCCGGGTCCAGCCCGTCCGGTATCGGCCAGGTGGACATGGCGGGCACGGCTCGCTTCGAGGCGTGCGATCCCGACATGTTCAGGGTCACGATCCGGTCGCCGACCGCGCGGTTCTCGACGCCTGCGCCGACCTCGGCCACGGTGCCCGCGGCCAGGTAGCCGACGATGTGCGGGACCGACGGTGGCGGTGACACCGCGCGGGCGAGCAGGTCCCCGCCCTCGATGCTGATGGCCTCCACGTCGATCACCACGCAGCCGTCGGGGCACTCCGGATCGGGCGCGTCCTCGTAGCGCAGGACCTCCGGGGGTCCGTTCTCGTGGATCAGCGCAGCCTTCATGGCCGCGACTCTATGTGAGGACGGCCGCGGGACCTACGGCGTGGCCACGCCGGGCTTCAGCACGGGGCACACGAAGCCGAACTCCGGGTGCGGCTGGAACGATGCGGCGTCGGCGGCCGGGCCGCCCAGCCATTCGTTGCGAACGGGCGCCTTGACCTTCTTGCCGGTGAGACCGCCGCCGGCGATCCTGAGCACGTCGATGCCCCGATAGGCGTCGGCGGTGTACACGACCTCGCCCCTCGGGTCGGTCGGCGACCAGTACGCCGCCCAGGTCGATCCGTTGGCCGGGATGTAGTACCCGACCTGGCTGATCGCGCCCGGCGAGCGGTAGTCGAGGAAGCGGACCCCCTGCTCGTACCAGCCCACGGCCGCGACGCCGCTCTTCGCGTCGAACCAGTGCGACGAGCAGTTGACCGTGACCGGCGCCTTGGAGTCCACGGCCCCGCTGGTGAACATCCCGTTCAGCTCCGTCTCCCAGCTGTCGAGCGGCGTGATCGCGCCCCGGTTCAGCCGCGAGAGGTCCCAGGTCTCGAACTTCCCCTGGCCGCGGCAGCCACCGGGCGGGACCTCGTCTGTGTCGATGTAGTCCTCCTCGGTGATGAGCAGCGTCGTTCCCCGGCGCTGCGAGTTGTGGAGGATGAAGTCGTTGTAGGGCGAGGGATTGCGACCTGCCGTGCCGGTGGTCCCGACCAGCTTGGGGGCCAGCGGATTGGCCGTCAGCTGGTAGCCGGCCGCGCCGCCGCCGCCGACGGACCACACCGCGCCGGTGCTGTCGAGCTCGGTGTCGTGCGTGACGTTGAACGCCTCGCTCGCGGAGGCGGCCGACTCGAACTTCCCGACCGACCTCGGCGCGCTGGGGACCCTGAGATCGACGACCTCGACGAGATCTCCGCCGTCGATCCACGCCTGCGAGCAGTCGGACTTGACGAAGTTCGCGATGTGGCCCGAGCCGCGGCCGCTCCCGGTCAGGCCGAGCGGCAGGACCGCGCTCAACACGGGCACGGTCGGGTTGGCGATGCTGACGACGTACATGATCGAGCCGATGTCGGCCACCGCGCGATCGTTCACCACGATCAGCGTGTTGCCGCACAGGTCCACGTCCTCGTTCTCGAAGTGGGGCAGCGGGAGCGCGCCCACGAGCCGCGGTGAATCCGCCTTTGCGATGTCGAGCACGGTGATGCCGCCCCAGCCGCTCACGTAGGCGTAGTGATCCTTGAAGGTCATCCCGGCGGCCGTGCCCGGGATGTGCCCCAGGAGGCGCACGTTCGTGGAGGCGGACAGAGGCGGCTCGGCTGGGAGCACCTGCCCCGCGGCCGGCGCCGCACTCCACGCACAGAGGACTCCGGCCAGCAGAAGCACCGAGATGAGCCTCCGGTCCATAAACGCATGCGTACCCCCTGCACGCGTTCTCAAATCATGCGCAGGGTGCGCTCGAGGTTGTCGAAGGCGCTGCTCCATCCGCTCTCGTGGGAGCGCACGGCCTCCTCGTCCCAGAGGTCGCTGTGCGTGAAGCGGACCGTGGTCACGCCGTCGCTCTCCTCGAAGTCGAGCTCGATCAGCTGCCGCGTGTCGTTGCCGTCCCAGATCCACGTGAACGCCAGGCGGTTCGGCGGCTCGATCTCCGTGTAGCGGCCACCGCCGCCGTACTCGATGTCGTCGTGGGGATTGCGCATGACCACGCGCACGGTGCCGCCTACGCGGAGGTCCACCTCGGCCTCGGTGGTCTCCCAGTCGTGCTCGGCGTGCCACCAGCGCCTGATGACCTCCTCGCTGGTCCAGGCGTCGAACACCGCCTGGGCGGGCGCCTCGAAGGTGCGCTCCATGCGCAGGGTCGTGGCCTCGCTCACTGTCCGTTCTCCCGTACGCGTCGCAGGCGCACCGCTATCCAGGCGCGGGCCATGACCAGTGCGGCTGCCGACGGCACGAGTTCCTCCACGGGCAGGACACCCAGATGTGCGATCACGAGGCACCTTCGTACTCGTCATGCAGGTTCCACCACTGGTACGGCGCGGTCTGGGGGTAGCCCTCCGGGGAGTCCTCCCACAGCTCCTGGCGCCCGAGCGCGGTGATGTCGAGATAGGCCCAGGTGCTCCCCATCGCCTCGTCGCCGCGGCTGTCCACGAAGTAGGTGCGGAACACCCGGTCGTCGTCGTCGCGGATGAAGGCGTTGGTGCCGTGCCACTCGCCCACGCCGAAGTCGGCGTCGAAGTCGTCCGTGAGCGTGTACCAGGGGATGTCCCAGCCCATCCGCGTCTTCCAGGCGTCGATGTTCTCCTGGGGCGCGCGCGAGACGAAGGCCAGGGTGGTGTCGCGCGCGTTCAGATGGGCCAGGTGGGCGACCTGGTCGGCGAGGAACGAGCAGCCGCTGCAGCCGTGCTCGGGCCAGCCCTCCACTCCGGGCTCGTAGAAGAAGCGGTACACGACCAGCTGCCTGCGCCCGTCGAACAAGTCGAGCAGGCCGGCGGGACCGTCGGGGCCCTCGAAGCGGTACTCCTTTTCCACCGCCATCCTCGGCATCCGGCGGCGCTCGGCGGCCAGCGCATCGCGTGCGCGGGTCAGCTCCTTCTCCTTCACAAGCAGGTCCGCGTGGGCGGCCTCCCATTCCTGCGGTGACACGATCGGCGGGGTGTTCATCGGGACCGTTCCTCCTTGAGGTATTCGTCGACGACGTCGAACAGGCGCCCCCACAGGGCGCGCTGGCGATCCATCCAGTCGGCCGCCTCGCTGAGCACGTCGGGCTCGAGCGACAGCCGGTGGGTCCGGCCCTCCACCACGCGCGTGACCACGCCCGTCTCCTCCAGGACCTTCAGGTGCTTGGAGATCGCGGGCTTGGACACGCCGAAGCCGCCGGTGGCCTGACCGACCGTGGCCGGGCCCGCCGCCAGGCGCTCGACTATGCCGCGGCGGATCGGGTGTGACAGGGCCTTGAATGGATCGTTAACCACAGGGTTAACGATATCAGCCCAACCAGCGACTGCTCTTGAAGCGCAGGGCTCGCTCCAGGGCGGCGGTCAGCGCGGCGACGCCCAGGACGAAGTTGGCCGCCCCCGGCAGCAGGAACGGGGGGTCGCCGCCCGCCAGCGCGATCAGCTGGGGCACCTCGAACGCCAGGGCGACCACCAGCACCGTCCACGAGATCACGCCGATCAGACGGCTGAGCTCGGGGCGCTCGCGCTCCAGCCGGACTCGCCAGGCCTCGGCCGTCCCGTCGACGGGCGCCAGCATGATCGTCTCGCCGTTCACGACGAGATCGATCTGCTTCATGCCGAGCAGGTTCATCGACGCCTCGATCGCGGCGCCCGGGCCGAGCTGGAAGGTGGCCGGCGACTTCTGCACCTCCACCTCCACCCCGTCGCGGTACAGATGCAGCTTCTCGCCGAAGTCGAAGTAGTCCAGGTCGACGGTCCAGACGTGCCCGTCATGGTCCGTCTCGAACCTGCCGCGGGCCACGATGTCCCAGCCGCCGAGCGGTCTGAGGGAACGCGATGCGGTCATGCCCTCGAGCCTAAGAAGGGGAGTCGCGCTGCTGCGCGCGCGCCACGGCGTTCGGAAGGCCGTCGAGCAGCTCCCGGAGCCAGTGGGGAAACAGGACAGGGCTGATGACCTTGGTCACACGGCCCTGCAGGCCGGTGGGAACCACGCCGCTCTCGAGCTGGACGAACGTGTCGTCCCGTGCCGGGGTGAGGGCAAAGCGCGTGTACGTGCCGGTCGCTATACAGCGGAAGTTGACCTCTCGCAGGTGCTCGATCGGCTCCACGGTCCAAACGCTGTCGACCACGTCGAGGAATCCGAAGCGGCGCGCGGTGCGCGTGTACTCGCCGTGGTCACCGACCTCAACGCCCTTGAGCTCGGGCCACCAGCCAGGGTGCGTCTGGGGGTCGCTCACGACCGACCAGACATCCTCGATGGACGCCTCGATCAGCGCGTGGCGACGGTACAGGTCGCCCACAGGGTCGATCATAGGCCCACCTGTTCCCGCCCGCTTGACCGCACCGGCTCAGAGCGGGAGGCTTCGCCCATGGGCGACGCGCCTGGAGCGGCGATGTTCCAAACGCCTGCGGAGGCCTACGACCGCCATGTCGGCCGCTACAGCCGCAAGCTCGCCCGGGCGTTCATCGCCACGGCCGGCGTTCGCAACTGTCAGCGAACACTCGACGTGGGCTGCGGACCGGGCGGCCTGACCACCGAGCTCGCCGGCCTGCTGGGGCGCGACCGCGTGGCCGCGGTGGAGCCGTCCGTGCCCTTCGCGGAGGCATGCCGCGCTCGCCTGCCGGGCGTGCAGGTCGAGGTCGCGGCCGCCGAGGACCTGCCCTTCGACGACGGCACGTTCCACCACGCCCTGGCGCAGCTCTCCCTCAACTTCATGACCGACCCGCCGGCGGGCGTGCGGGAGATGCAGCGGGTCACGCACCCCGGCGGCACGGTGGCCGCCGCGGTGTGGGACTACGTCGGGGAGATGACCCTGCTGCGGAACTTCTGGGACGCGGCGGTGGCGCTCGATCCGTCTGCGGAAGACGAGGGAAGTTCCATGCGGTTCTGCACGCCCGAGGAGCTGGGTGAGCTCTGGTCGGCGGTCGGCCTGGCCGACGTCAGCGTCGCTCCGGTGGTCGTGGCCGCGGGGTACGACGACTTCGAGGACCTCTGGGCGCCGCTGGAGGTCGGCGTCGGGCCCGCGGGCGCCCACACGGTCGCGCTCGCGCCCGAACAGCGGGCGGAGCTGAAGGACGAGCTGCGGCGCCGGCTCGGCGTGGGGAACGACCCGTTCCGGCTGAGCGCGCGGGCGTGGATCGCCACCGGCCGGGTGGTGTGAGCGTGGCCGGCTTCTGCCTCATCCACGGGGCGTGGCACGACAGCTCGGTCTGGGAGGCCCTGGTGTCGAGGCTCCGGGAGCGCGGCCACGAGGCGGTGGCGCCCGACCTGCCGCTGCACGATCCGGAGGCGGGATTCGAGGAGCGCGCCCGCCCGGCCGTCGACGCGCTCGGCGGCGTGGGCGACCCCGCCGTCGTAGTCGGCCACTCGATGGCGTCGGCGTACGCGGCGCTGGCCGCGGTCACGCGCCCCGGCTGCCTGCTGGTGCACCTCTGCCCCCGGCTGGGCGGGTTCGCCGAGCCGCCCGGCGCCCCGAGCAGGTTCCGCTCGGAGTTCCCGTTCCCGGCGAACCGCCCGGACGGCAGCAGCGCCTGGGACGCCGACACCGCCATCACCGCGATGTACGGGCGTCTGCCCCCGGAGACCGCCCGGGCGCTCGCATGGAAGCTGCGCCCCATGGCCCAGCCGCCCGACGAGTACCCGCTGGCCGGCCCTCCCGACGTTCCGACGGTGCTGATCTACGCGGCCGACGACGAGGCCTTCGAGCCGGCCTGGGAGCGCTTCATGGCACGCGAGCTGCTGGGCATCGAGCCGATCGAGATCCCCGGCGGCCACTTCCCGATGGCGGAGGATCCCGAGGCGCTGGCCGAGTTGCTCGACGAGGTGGCCGCCGAGGCGGGACCCGGTCCCTAGCCCCCGAAGGGCCCGCGTCCTCGGGCACGTCGACCGCGTGCTCCTCGAGCACGTCGAGCGGCACGATCTCGAGGGCGCGTTCGTGGGTGGACGCCAGCACCACGTAGGCCGCCGCGCCGTCCTCGTGGGCGCGCAGCCAGTTGGCCGCCGTCACGCACCAGCGGTCGCCGGGCACGAGGCCGGGGAAGTTGTAGTGGGGCATCGGGGTGCTGAGGTCGTTGCCGATCGAGCGCTGGTGGTCCAGGAACTCGGCGGTGACCACCGCGCAGATGGTGTGGCTGCCGCGGTCCTCGAGGCCGGTTCGGCAGCACCCGTCCCGGTAGAAGCCGGTCACGGGGTCCATGCCGCAGGGCTGAAGCTCTTCGCCCAAGACGCTGCGATCGTCCACCCCATCAGTATCGCTCCGATGACCAACTCCGAGATCGCCGACCGCCTGGAGGCCTTCGCGTCGCTGCTCGAGCTCGGGGACGCCAACCCGTATACGGCTCGCGCCTATCGCCGCGCCGCGGAGACGATCCGCGGCTCGGCCGCTTCCGTGGACGAGCTGGTGCGCTCCGGGCGCGTGCGCTCGCTGCGAGGGATCGGGCGCTCGATCGAGACGAAGCTGCGCGAGCTGGTGGAGACGGGCCAGATCGCCGAGCTCGCGGAGCTGGAGCGCGAGCTGTCGCCCGACATGGTGGGCCTGGGCCGCTACCTCGGGCTCGGGGCGAAGCGCTCGGTCGAGATCGCGCGGGCGCTCGACGTCCGCACCGCCGAGGAGCTGCGCGCGGCCGCGGCAGCCGGCCGGCTGCGGAGCGTGCCGGGAATCGGGCCGAAGCGGGAGGCGCAGCTGCTCGAAGCGCTCTCCCGCGAGGGCGAGCCGCCGCCTCGGCGCGGACTGACCATCAAGCTCGCGTGGGAGCTGGTCGGAGGCGTGGCGGCCGCGCTCGGGGGCGAGGTGGCCGGCGACGTTCGGCGCTGGCGCGATTCGAGCGAGGCGCTGACGGTGGTCTGCTCCGCCTCCGATCCGCAGCCGGTGCTGGACCGGTTCGCCGCGCTGCCCCAGATCGTCGCGGTGGTGGAGCAGGGCGAGCAGCGCGCCCTCGGGGTGACGGTGGAGGGCATAGCGCTCGAGGTCGTCGTTGCCGAGCCGGAGCGCTTCGGGACCGCACTGGTGCGCGCGACGGGGGCGCCCGCGTATGTGGAGGCGCTGGAGCCGCTGCCGGACGCGCCCGACGAGGAGGCGGTCTACCGCGCTCTGGAGATTCCATGGCTGCCGCCGGAGCTGCGCGAGGAGCCGTTCCGCGGCGAGCCGCCGGCGCTGGTCGAGCCGGCCGACATCCGCGGCGACCTGCACATGCACACCACGTGGTCCGACGGGCGGGCGAGCGTCCTCGAGATGGGCCAGGCCGCGGTGGCGCGTGGCTACGAGTACATCGCGATCTGCGACCACACTCCCGCGGTCGGCGCCGTGCCCGGGCTGACCCCCGACGACGTTCGCCGCCAGGGCGAGGAGATCGCGGCCGCGAACGAGGTGCTGGCCCCCTTCCGCGTCCTGCGCGGAACGGAGTGCGACATCCTGCCCGACGGCCGGCTCGACCTACCCGACGACGTGCTCGCGGAGCTCGACTGGGTCCAGGCGAGCGTGCACGGCGGGCAGCGAATGCCCCGGCCCGAGATGACGAAGCGCGTGGAGGAGGCGCTGCGCAACCCGTACGTTCGCTGCCTCAGCCACCCGAAGGGCCGCATCATCAACCGGCGGCCGGAGAACGCGCTGGACCTGGAGCGCGTCTACGAGATCGCGCTGGAGGAACGGGTGGCGCTGGAGGTCAACGGGCTGCCCGATCGCCTCGACCTTCGGGGCGAGCACGTCCGCGACGCGCTGAAGGCCGGCGTGGAGATCGTGTGCTCGACGGATACGCACTCGGTGCGGGGGCTCGAGAACATGCTGCTGTCCGTGATGACGGCGCGGCGGGGCTGGGCCACGGCGGCCCAGGTCGTCAACACGCGACCGCTCCCGCTCTAGGGAGAACCGCGCACGTAGTCCACGGCCAGCTCCGGTACGTGATCCGGCTGCGGGCCAGGCGGCCTGTCCGGGAAGTCGAACACGGCGACCATCATCTGCAGCGGGTAGTCCGGGGCCTGGTGGACGGTCTTCACCTGCTCACCGTCGACGAAGAAGTCCACCCGCCCGGACCGCCAGTGCGCGGCGTAGACGTGGAACTCGGCCACGTCGATCGCCAACTCCGGCGCGTCGAACTCCTCGGTCAGTGCCGGATCGCGGAACGGGTGCACCCCCATGCCCACCGCCGCGGTCGGCGTGCCGTCCCTGGTCGCCAGGGCGTCGCCGAAGACCTCGAACACGCAGATCTCGCCGCAGCGCGGGGGCTCGTCCTCCAGCCCCACCATCCACACCGAGGCCATCGAGCGCGGGCTGAGATCCATCCGGGCGCGCACCTCGATCTGCCCGTAGTGCGGCGTCCAACCCCATTGGGTCGGCTGAGATTCGCGCACCACCAGGCCGTCGCGGAACGGCTGCTGTCCGATGGTGCTGCCGGCCGGCCCTGAGAACACCCCGGACTGGATGCCCGAGACCCTCAGCGGGTCGTGATCGGCGGGGCACCACATGCCCTGCTCGGGCGGGATGGTCAGCCGCAGCTCGGACCAGGACGTCGCGTACGTGGCGGCACTCTCCGCCCGGGAGCTCCACTGCGGCAGGTAGTGCGGGATCCAGACCGATGTGTCGAGGTCCGGAGCGTCGAAATCGTCCGAGAACTCCGGGTCGGCCACGGCTCGGATCTTGGCACCCGTGCCCGTGGGGCGCTGTAATTGCGCCCGATGCCCAGAGTCCGGCTGCGCGACATCGCGACCTTGGAGGACCAGGCGGCGGTCATGGGCCTGCGACTCGGCCCCGGTCAGGACCAGTACCTCAACTCGATGGAGGAGATCTTCGAGGAGGCCGAGACGGACCGGCGCGCGATGCCCCACCCGTGGGCGGTGCACGACACGGCGACCGGCGCGCTCGTGGGCTTCACGATGATCAGCGACAACATCCCGCAGCCGATGGACGACGACCTGGTCGGCCCGTACTACCTCTGGAAGCTGCTGATCGACGAGCCGCTCCAGCGCCACGGCTACGGCACGGCCACGCTCGACGCGGTCGTGGACTACCTCGGGACGCGCCCGGGTGCCGACGTGCTCTACACGAGCTGCGCCGACGGCCCGGGGTCGCCCCGCGGGTTCTACCTCCGCTACGGCTTCACGGACACGGGCAGGGTCATGTGGGGCGAGAACGTGCTCGCGCTCGGCCTCGCCTAGCCCGATCGACGCGGTCAGGCGTCGAGGATCGTCAAGTCGAGCTCGCGCAGGCGCTCGGCGTCGGCGAGCCAGTCCATCTCGACGATCCTGCCGCCCTTGACGGTGAAGGCCCCCACCGAGAAGGGCTGGCCGTCCCGCATCGCGACCACACCCACCGCGCCGTTCACGAGCGCCGGCTTCATGGCGAGCTCCAGCCGCGAATAGAACTTCGCCTGGCCGGCGACCGCGGCCGCCCCCCGGACCTCCTGTGTCCTGCCGGGGCCGAAGTCGGATCGGAGGACGACGTCGGGATCGAGGAGTCCGACCAACCGGTCGAACTCCCCCTCGCGCGCGGCCGCGAGGAAGGCCTCGACCACCTCGCGCTGAGCGTTCACGTCGGCGTCGGGAACGGTGTTCTCAGCCCGCACGCGGCGGCGGGCGCGGCTCGCCAGCTGGCGGGTCGCCTCGGGGGAGCGGTCGACGATCGGCGCGATCTCGTCGAAGGGCACGGCGAAGATGTCGTGGAGCACGAACGAGAGTCGCTCCGGGGGGCTCAGCGTCTCGAGCACCACGAGCAGCGCCAGACCCACGGAGTCGGCCAGCAGCGCCTCGTGCTCGGGGTCCGTGCCGTCGACGCGGTCGATGATCGGCTCCGGCACGTGCACGGCGTCGAGCGGCTCCTCACGACGCGTCTGGCGTGAGCGCAGCGTGTTCAGCGACACGCGTCCGACCACGGTCGTCAGCCACGCGCCGAGGTTGTCGATCTCGTCGGCATCCGAGCGACTGAGCCGCAGCCAGGCTTCCTGGACGGCGTCGTCGGCCTCGCTCACCGAGCCCAGCATGCGGTAGGCCACCGCCCGCAGGCGGCCTCGGTGCTCCTCGAATCGCTCCGCCAGCCAGTCGCGCTCATTCATCGGTCACATTCCTCCTCTGTTTCGGGTCATACCCAATAGACCCCCGAAACCCCGCCTGTGTGACGGCGGGAAGGAGAACGCAATGCGAGTCTTCGTCGTAGGAGCAAGCGGCGCGATCGGAACCCGGCTCGTGCCCCAGCTGATCGACGCGCGGCCACGAGGTGGTCGGCACGGCCACGTCGCCCGCGCGGGCCGAGCGCGTACGCGCTCAGGGCGCGGAGGCGATCGTGCTCGACCTGCTCGAGCCCGCCGCCGTGCGCAGGGCCGTCCTCGAGGCTCGGCCCGACGCGATCGTCCACGAGGCGACCGGCCTCGCCAACGTGAAGTTCTCCCGGAACATGGATCGCGCCTTCGAGCAGACCAACCGGTTGCGGACCGAGGGCATCGACACGCTGCTGGCCGCCGCCCGCGAGGCCGAGGTGAGCCGGTTCGTCGCCCAGAGCTTCGCCACCATGCGCCACGTCCGCGAGGGCGGGATGGTCAAGACCGAGAACGACCCGCTCGACCCGACCCCGCCAGAGGCGATGCGCAAGGGCCAGGCTGCCATGCGCTACCTCGACGAGACGGTCCCGGCCGCCGGCGGCGTGGTGCTGCGGTACGGCGTCTTCTACGGCGCGGACAACGACGGGCTGATCGAGCCCGTGCGCA
Source organism: uncultured Thermoleophilaceae bacterium (assembly GCA_963764665.1). Taxonomy (GTDB): domain Bacteria; phylum Actinomycetota; class Thermoleophilia; order Solirubrobacterales; family Thermoleophilaceae; genus JACVRW01. The sequence goes on from CAVXTL010000022.1 coordinate 145,541, forward strand.
AGCGCCAGTTCCCGATCGTGGGCGACGGCGGCGGCGTTTCCTCCTGGATCCACCTCGACGACGCCGCCGCAGGGACCGTGCTGGCTCTCGAGCACGACGTGACCGGCATCTACAACATCGTCGACGACGATCCCGCCCCGACACGCGAGTGGCTGCCGGTGCTCGCGGAGGCTCTCGGCGCCAAGCCGCCCCGCCACTTCCCCGTCTGGCTCGCCCGGCTGTTCGGGGGCGAGATCGCGGTGATGATGGGAACGGAGTCGCGGGGTGTGTCGAATGCGAAGGCGAAGCGGGAGCTTGGGTGGGAGCTGCGGCATCCCAGCTGGCGAGAGGGGTTTGCGGTTGCCTACGCGTCGAGTACACGGGCGTCGGGTACGAATCCCGCCCGGTCGGTGGAGCAGGTCGCTCAGTGAGTTGGTCGGCGTTGGTACGTTGCTGACGTGGCGGAGGCACCGGATCGCCAGGAGCTCCTGACCGCTCTGACGACGGAGCACTTCACGCTCCAGGGCGCCCGCTCGCAGACCGCGAGTGAGAGCGCTTCCCGCGCCTCGCTCTACATCCTGTCGGTCTCCAGCGCCCTGGTGGCGCTGGGGTTCATCGGCCAGGCATCGGAGATCGGCGCCAGCTTCGACGTCTTCGCCCTCACCGTTCTCCCGACGCTCTACGTACTCGGCGTGTTCACCTTCGTGCGCGTGGTCGAGTGCGGTGCGGAGGACTTCCGCTACGGCGTCGCAATCAACCGGATCCGCAACTGGGCACGACGACGGACGAGGAGTGTTCGAGAACGCCGCGGTGCCGCCCGAGCGGCGCAAGCAGTTCTTCACCTTCGCGACGGTCGTCGCCGTGATCAGCAGCGTGTCGGTGGCAGCGCGATCGCGATCGCGCTCGGTGCGACCGCCGATGCCTCGCTCGGCGTGGCCGCGGGCGCGGGCGGCGCAGTGGCGCTCCTCTCCCTCGCCGCAGTAGGTCCGACAACCGCGGCGCCGGCCGCCACCCCGGTCAAATGCTTCTGCGGAGCTCGCATTTCGCGCGGTCGCGGCCGGGGCCCCCGCTGCAGCGGTCGCGGCCTGTGCCGCCGCCGAGGCGGTCCTTGCCACTCTGTCCGTCGAGGCGGTCGCTCGAGCTGCCGCCGTCGAGGCGATCGTTGCCGCTGCCGCCCTTGAGCTTGTCCTTGCCGCTCTGGCCGTAGATCCGGTCGTTGCCGGACTCGCCGCTGATCGAGTCGTTACCGGTGCCGGCGCAGATCAGGTCGTTGCCGCGGCCGCCCTTGATGGTGTCGTTGCCTCCCAGGGCAACGATCACGTCTGACCGGCGGGTGCCGCGCAGTCGGTTCTTGCGCGATGTGCCGACGATCGTTGCCCGCTTGCCCGCGCAGCGGGGCACACCCGACGACCCGCCGCCACCGCCCGGACCGCCGCCCGGACCGCCGCCGGGCCCGCCCCCGGCCGGACCGCCGCCCGCGCTGGCCGGATCCCCGTCCAGCCTGGCGGCAAAGGCGTCGCCCGCGGTCAGACCGGCGACGAGAATGCGGCCGTTCGCCTGCAACGCCATCCCCAGAGCGCGTTGGAATCCAGGGCCGACCGTCTGCAGGCCGTCGTAGCTGAACGTCGTGTCGATGGACCCTCCGGGCTGAAGCCTCACGAGGGCCGCCACCTCCTCGTTGTCGCGCCTCCCGCCCAACACGATCTTGCCGTTCGCCTGGAGCGCGGCGCTGTATATCCGCAGGGGCGTGTCCACACGACCGCCCCCACCGAAGCCCGTGTCGAACGAGCCGTCCGGGTTCAGCCGAACCGCGGAGAGACCGGCGTTGTCCAGGCCGACCACGATCCGCTGATCGGGCTGCACCAGCAGGGTACGTGCAGGGCCGTCGCTACTGGTGACCCTGAGCATGCCGTCGTCATCGAAGCCGGAATCGGGTGAGCCGTCGGGGTTGAGGCGCGCCACCCCGAAGCCGCCCCCACTGCCGCCGGACCCGGTCACGACGATCTTGCCGTTCCCCTGGAGCGCGACCGCGTAGGGAACGCTGATGTCCTCGACGTTGAACTCGATCTGGGCCGCCCCGTCCTCGGAGAAGTTCGGGTCGGGCGAGCCATCGGGGTTGAAGCGCGCCACGCCGAAGTTGTTGCCGGTGACGACGCCCACCACGACGATCTTGCCGTCGGGCTGGACGAGCACGTCTGCGGCGGTGCCGAAACTGGGATCGAAACCCTGATCGGCGAGGAAGAGCTGGCCTTCGTCGCCGAAGCCGACGTCGATCGAGCCGTCGGGATTGAGCCGGACGAGCGTCGGGTCCCTCTCAGCATCGAGGGTCGCGTCGGCGGCGACGATGATCTTCCCGTCGCTCTGCAGGGCGCCGGCGTTGCCCTTTTCCACCGCTCCCAGCAGGATCTCACGCGTACCGTCGCCGTCGAAGCTCATGTCCGGCGAGCCGTCGAGGTTCAGGCGCGTTACGAGGATGTCGTTCGAGGCACGGCCGTCACCGACGAGGACGATCTTCCCGTCGGGTTGCCGGAACACGTCCCTCGCCGCATCGACGCCGCCGAAGTCCAGAGTCGTGCGGCCGTCGCCGTCGAAGCTGTTGTCGAGGTCGCCAGGTGCGGCGAGGGCAGTTGCGGCCCCGAGCGCGAGCGTGGCGATGCCGAGCGCGAGCGCCTTGCTGTGCGCGCGAAACCGAAAACGACGACGCTGCTGGGTCAAGCTGTTCCCCCTGCCGTTGGACGCTGCGATGCCTTCGCACCCCTAAAGGGATGCTTCCGCCCCCCACTCCCGGCCCGCTGGTGACCAGTGGGGTGGGAAATCCCACCCTACGGGCCGTGAACGGGGAAAACCAGCCCTAACCCGAGGAGGCGCCGGCGGCCACCCCGGCCCGCCGGTTCAGCTCGGCCCGCACCAGCTTGTCCAGGTCCCCGTCCAGCACCCCCTGCACGTTCCCGACCTCCACGTCGGTCCGGTGGTCCTTCACCATCGTGTACGGCTGCAGCACGTAGGAGCGGATCTGGGACCCCCACCCCACGTCCAGCGCCTCGCCGCGCTCCTTCGCGATCGCCTCTTGGCGCTTGCGCTCCTCAAGCTCGGTCAGCTTCGCGCGCAGCATCGTCATCGCCGTGTTCTTGTTCGCCGACTGGGAGCGCTCGTTCTGGCACTGCACCACGATGCCGGTCGGGCGGTGCGTGATCCGCACCGCCGAGTCGGTCTTGTTCACGTGCTGGCCACCGGCGCCTGACGCTCGGTAGGTGTCGATCTGCAGGTCGTCGGGCTCGATCTCCACCTCGCCCGTGTCCTCCATCAGCGGCGCCACCTCCAGGCCGGCGAAGGCCGTGTGCCGACGCGACTGCGCGTCGAACGGCGATATCCGCACCAGCCGGTGCACGCCCTTCTCAGCCGAGAAGAGCCCGTAGGCATTCTCGCCGCGCGCGATGAAGGTGGCCGACTTGATCCCAGCCTCCTCCCCCGCTGACACCTCGGCCACCTCGACCTTCATCCCGCGGCGCTCCGCCCAGCGCATCTCCATCCGCAGCAGCATCTCGGCCCAGTCCTGCGAGTCGGTGCCGCCGGCGCCGGCGTTGACGGTGACCACGGCATCGCCGCCGTCGTACTCGCCGCCGAACAGGCGCGCCTCCTCCAGCTCGGCCAGCCGGGAGTCGATCGACGTCCGCTGCTCCTCGAGCTCGGCGGCCATCATCTCGTCCTCCTCCGCCAGCTCCACGAGGGTGTCGAGGTCGTCGATGTCCCGCTCGAGCGAGCGATAGGACTCGGCGCGGCGCGCGAGCGAGGAGTGCTCGGCGGACACCTTGGTGGCGCGGTCCTGGTCGTCCCAGAACCCGGGGGCCTGCATCTGCCCCTCGAGCTCGCCTATGCGCTGCTCTAGCCCAGCGGGGTCAAAGATAGTCCGCGAGCAGCTTCAGCTGGTCGCGGAGGCCACTGGAGTCGGCAGACATCTACGCCGCTCCATGGCACTTCTTGAACTTCTTGCCCGAGCCGCACCAGCAGGGGTCGTTGCGACCGATCCGCTCGTGCTCGTCCAGCACCTTCGTCTCGACCACGGGCGGCGGTTCGAGCACGGCGTCGGCGGCCTGGTCGGCTGCGCCGGCCATTCCGGCGGGCACCGCGCCGCCGGCCGCGGCCGCGGCCGCAAGGGCGCTCGGCTGGTCCGCAGCCGTTCCGCCGGCGTAGTTCAGGCGGCTAGTGCTGCTCGAGCTCGAGGTGTTCGCGCCCGCGCTCCAGCGCCTGCCGTTGCCCTGGGGCTGCTCGGGCTGCGCCTCCACCTCGACGTTGAACACGTAGCGGGCGAACTCGTCCCAGATGTTGTTCATGAGCTCCGTGAACATGTCGAAGCCCTCGTTCTTGTACGCCACGAGCGGATCGATCTGGGCGAACCCGCGCAGGTGGATGCCCTCGCGCAGGTAGTCCATGTCGTGGAGGTGCTCGCGCCAGCGCTCGTCGATGATCTGGAGGAGCATGAAACGCTCGAGGGCGCGCATAAGCTCGCTGCCGAGCTCCTCCTCGCGGTCGTTGTAGGCGTCGACCACGTCCTCGCGCAGCTTCTCGATGAACGTGGCGCGCGTCTCGCGCTCCTCAACGTCGTCGAGCGCGTAGGACACCGCGTAGATCTGCCCGAGCTGGTCGAGCAGCGCCTCGAGCTCCCAGTCCTCCTGGTACTCGCCCTGGAGGTACTCGCCGCAGAGCCGCTCGATCGCCTCGGCGATCTGCGTGCGAGCGATCTCCGACATGTCCTCGCCCTCGAGGATGCGGTCGCGGTACTCGTAGACGATCTCGCGCTGCTGGTTCATCACGTCGTCGTACTCGAGGACGCGCTTGCGGATCAGGAAGTTCTGCTCCTCGACCTTCTTCTGGGCGTTCTCGATCTGCTTGGAGAGCATCTTGTGCTCGATCGGCAGCTCGTTGCCGTCGTCGTCGGCCTGCGAGAGGAACTTGTTGTCGAGGATCCGGTAGATGCGGTCCCCGGCGAACAGGCGCACGAGGTCGTCCTCGGCGGAGAGGTAGAAGCGCGACTCGCCCGGGTCGCCCTGGCGGCCGGAGCGTCCGCGGAGCTGGTTGTCGATCCGGCGCGACTCGTGGCGCTCTGTGCCGCAGATGAAGAGCCCGCCCGCCTCCATGACCTTGGCGCGGTTCTCCACCACCTGCGCCTCCATCGTGGCGAACACCTCGTCCCAGGCGCTGTCCCAGTCCGGCGAGTCGGGCTCGAGCCCGCGCTTGACCAGCTCGCGCTGGGTCAGGTGCTCCTCGTTGCCGCCGAGCTTGATGTCCACGCCGCGGCCGGCCATGTTGGTGGCGATCGTGACCGCGCCCGGCTGGCCGGCCTCGGCGATGATCTCGCCCTCGCGCTCGGCGTGCTCGGGCTTGGCGTTCAGGACGGTGTGCTTGATGCCGCGCTTGTTGAGCTGCTCGGAGAGCACCTCGGACACCTCGACCGAGATGGTGCCCACGAGCACGGGCTGGCCGGCGTCGTGGCGCTCCTGGATCTCGTTGGCCACGGCCGCCCACTTGCCGTCCTTGGTCTTGTAGATCTGGTCGTTCTGATCGGCGCGGATCATGGGTTGGTTGGTGGGCACCTCCACCACCTGGAGCTCGTAGATCTTCATGAACTCGGTGGCCTCGGTGAGCGCGGTGCCGGTCATGCCGCCGAGCTTGTCGTAGCGGCGGAAGTAGTTCTGGTAGGTGATCGTGGCGACGGTCTGGTTCTCCTCCTGGATCGCCACGCCCTCCTTCGCCTCGACGGCCTGGTGGAGGCCCTCCGACCAGCGCCGGCCCTCGAGGATGCGGCCGGTGAACTCGTCGATGATCTTGACCTCGCCGTCGATCACGGCGTAGTCCACGTCGCGCTTGTAGAGCGACTGGGCCTTCAGCGACTGCTGGAGGTGGTTGACCATGTTGCCGTGCTCGGCGCGGTAGAGGTTGTCTACGCCTAGGAAGCGCTCAGCCTTCTCCACGCCGCGCTCGGTGACCGCCACGGTCTTGTGCTTCTCGTCGGGCTCGAAGTCGAAGTCGGCCTCGTACTCCTTCGACTTGGCCTCGAGACCCTCCGGCTTCTTGCCCGGCTCCATACGCGTGGCCAGCTTGGCGAACTTGTAATAGAGGTCGGCGGCCTGCTCGGGCTGGCCGGAGATGATCAGCGGGGTGCGCGCCTCGTCGATGAGGATGTTGTCCACCTCGTCGACGATCGAGAAGCCGTGCCCGCGCTGGGCCTTCTGCTCGATCTCGACTGCGAGGTTGTCGCGCAGGTAGTCGAAGCCGAACTCGGAGTTGGTGCCGTAGACGACGTCGCGGGAGTACGCCTCCTGCTTGTCGATGTCGTTCTGCCCCGACTGGATGATCCCGACGGTCACGCCGAGGAAGTCGTAGATCGGCTTCATCCACAGGGCGTCGCGGCGCGCCAGGTAGTCGTTGACCGTGACGAGGTGGATGCCCTTGCCCTCCGCCGGGTGGCCGTTCTCGTCGCGCGAGGAGAGCGCGTTGAGCACGATCGGCAGGGTGGCCGTGAGCGTCTTGCCCTCGCCGGTCCGCATCTCGGCGATCGAGCCGTCGTGGAGGACCATCCCGCCGATCAGCTGAACGTCGAAGTGGCGCTGGCCGATCGAGCGCTTGCCCGCCTCGCGGGTGAGCGCGAACGTCTCCGGGAGCAGGTCGTCGAGCGACTCGCCGTCGAGGTGGCGCTCGCGGAGCGCCTCGTAGCGGGCCTTCAGCTCCTCGTCGTTCTCCAGCTCGAGCTCGGGCTCGTAGTCGTTGATGCGGGCTACGACCTTCTCGAAGGTCTTGAACTTCTTTCCCTCGCCTACCCGCAGCGCGCGATCGAGAATGGTCATTTCAAAGACGGTAGCAAGGGGGCGGGAGCGCTCTGGAGCTGTCGCGAAGGGGATTCAGGCGGGACGCGGGGCCTCTGGCGAGGCCCCTCTGCGGGGGCGCGCGCGCCGCTTGTCACGGTGCTTCTTCACCTGACGTGCCAAGTCCTCTGCGAGCAGGTTGATCGAATGCGTCATGTCGGGCGAGCGCTCCGTGGCGCGCAGGGTCACGCCCTTCAGGTGCAGCGTGGCCTCGGCGATCTGCGAATCCTTGATGGAGGGGTTGCTCTCCTCGCGCAGCTCCACCTCGAGCTCGGCCAGGGGCGAGACCTGCCGGGCCACCTTCGCGAGCTTCTTCTCGACGCGAGCTCTGAGCTCGGCCTCGACTGTCGCGTCGTTGCGGCCCTTGACCTGGATGCGCATCGGCCCTCCTGGGTAGCGGCGGCTGCTGGCTTCCGATGGTAGTGGCCGTCCGAGGCGTAGGGAAGGGCCTTCGGGAAACACTCAAAGCCGCCCCAGCGTGCGCGCGTAGGTGACCGCCAGGACCGGCTCGCAGCCGGCTCCGCGGAGGGCGCTCGCGCAGGCCGCGAGGGTCGCTCCGGTGGTGGCCACGTCGTCCACCAGGACCGCCCGGCCGACCCGCGCGGCGGCGTCCCCCGCCCGCATGGAGCCCGCCAGGGCGCGCGTGCGCTCGGCGCGGTCGCGGCCCACCTGGGTGCCGGGCCCGGCGCGGCGCTGGAGGCACTCGACGACCGTGCAGCCGGTGCGCCGGCCGAGTGCGCGTGCGAGCACGAGCGCCTGGTTGAAGCCGCGGCTGCGCGCGCGGGAGCGCGCGAGCGGGACCGGCACCAGCGCCGCTCCCTCGAAGAGGCCGTCGGGCGCGGTGGCCGCGATGGCCGCCGCCATGGAGTCCGCCACGGCCAGCGCGGAACGGAACTTCAACGCGCGCACGAGCGCGCGGGCCGGGCCCTCATACGCGACCGCGGAGAAGCAAGGCACGCCGGCGAGGTCGACCAGGTCCGGCGGCAGGCGCCGCAACCCGCGCGCGCATGCGCGACAGAGCGGACTGCCGCGCGCGGCCGGCGCGGAACAGCCCCAGCAGAGCGGAGGCGCCACCAGTGCCGCGAGCCGGGTGAGCATCTGTCGAGCCTGGCGGCGGGCGGCCGACCGGTGGGCGCGCCAATGCCACAATCGCGTGCGTGTGGAGTTACATCGGAGCCGGCGACCCGACGCTCCACTGGCTGTCCGACCCCGCCGTGCTGGCGCCGCTCGCGCTCCTGGTGGGGATCTACGTCTGGCGCTTCCGGGCGGCCCGGCGGGAGGCCGGCGGCCGTGGCGCGGGCCTGGCTCAGGCGGCGGCGTTCACCGGCGGAATGCTGGCGCTGCTGGCCGCGCTGATCTCCCCGCTCGACGGCCTCGGCGAGGACTACCTCTTCTCCGCGCACATGGTCCAGCACGTGCTGCTGGGCGACATCGCGCCACTGCTGCTCCTGCTCTCGCTCTCGCGCGTGATCATGCGCCCCGCCACCCGCCGGCTGGCGAGCGTCGAGCGCGCGCTCGGCCCGCTGGCCAGCCCGTGGACCGGGATGGTGCTGTGGCTGGCCATCATGTACCTCTGGCACATCCCCGCGCTCTACGACCTCGCGGTCGAGAACCCGCTCGTGCACCTGCTCGAGCACGTGTCCTTCTTCACCGCCGGCGTGGCGCTCTGGTGGCCGCTCGTGCAGCCGGTGCCGATGCGCCGCCGCCTGACCGGCCTGCAGCCGCTGGCCTACATCGCGTCGGCCAAGGCCGGCCTCGCGGCGCTGGGGCTCGTGCTGACCTGGAGCGCCACCGCGATCTACCCCTACTACGAGAGCACCCCGCGGATCTGGGACCTCTCCCCCGTGGAAGACCAGAACGTGGGCGGCGTGATCATGATGGTCGAGCAGTCGCTGACCCTCGTGATCGCGCTCGTGGTGCTGTTCATGGGGATGCTCGTGCGGTCCGAAGCTGAGGAGCGGCGGCGGGAGCGGCTGGAGGAGCGGGCGGAGGCCGCCGGCGGAGCCGGCTAGTCCCCCAGCACCGCGCCGTCCTCGATCTCGCGCGGGCCCTCCACCCGCACGCTGCCGCGCACCACGACGCCGGAGCCGAAGCGCACGTCGCCCTCGACCGTGAGGCGGTCGCAGGCCACCAGCGAGGGCGGCCCGCCGGAGAACCGCTGCTCCAGGTCCGGCACGAGCTTGTAGTGCTCGGGGTCGAGCTCGATCACCGGGGGAGTGCCGTCGCGCGAGGCTGAGAGCTCCACGCGCGGCCCCGGGCTCAGCACGTAGGCGTCGGAGCGCAGCGAGAGCAGGTCGGCCGAGGTCTTGACGGGCACGAAGCGGCTGCGCGGCACGCGCACGGCCGCTGCGCCGTCGAACACGTCGATGGCCGCGCCCATCGCGGTCTCGAGCTGGATCACGGCGGGCGACGAGGAGTCGGCGGGATCGACGGTCTTGCGGTTGACGATCATCGGCAGCTCGAGCACCCCTCCCCCGTCCTCCAGCCGCGTGGCGAGCGCGGGGAGGTTCACCCACAGGGTGTTGCAGTTGAAGTAGCGGTGCCGGCTCACATCCTGGAACGCCGCCTCGTCCTCGTCGGGCGTCTGCGCGATCTCCCGCAGCACCAGGCCGCCGTCGGGGCGCCTGGCCAGGTGGCCGCCCTTGCGGTCGGACTCGGTGCGGTCGGCTGCCTCCATCAGGAAGGGCAGCCGCTCGCGCGCGAACCAGGCCAGGATCCGCTCGTCGAGTGTGGCGCCGAGGTTGTCCGAGTTCGAGACGAACGCGTACTCGTACCCGCGCTCGAGCATGGCGTCGAGCATCCCCGAGCCGGCGAGCGAGGTGTACAGGTCGCCGTGCCCGGGCGGCGCCCACTCGAGCTTCGGGTCGCCGGGCCAGCTGACCGGCTCGAGATCGTCGGCGCCCAGCTTCGGCACCCTGCCCTGCAGGAAGTCGATCGGGAGGTCCGCCTCCAGGTCCGGGTAGCGCTCCAGCGCCTGCAGCGAGTCGTCGCGCGTGGCGAAGCTGTTCATCAGCACGAGCGGCACGCGGGCATCCGCCTGCTCGCGGAGCGTCAGCACCTGGCGGGCGATCACGTCGAGGAACGTCAGGCCTTCCTTGACCTCCAGGAGCGACTTGGCCTGGCGCATGCCCATGCTCGTGCCGAGGCCGCCGTTCAGCTTGAGGACCACCGCGCGGTCGAGCGCGGCGCGCGCGCCATCGGGGTCCTCCGGGAGCTCCTCGGCGTCCGGGAGCGACTCCACCGGCTCGATCTCCGACTCCGGCAGAGTGCCCTGCTCGCCCGCCCTCAGGCGCGCCAGCTGGCGGTCAAAGGTCTCGATGGCGACCTCCGGCAGGCCCTCTGCCCGCATCTTGTCCACGGCGCTCCCCATGAGAGCGATCCTATGTGGCTCAACGCCTTTGCCGGATCGACCGATACATGGTCGAACCCGCAAAGGAGGACCCGATCTCCGCTTCACCCACGGACGCGACGACAGTGGCCGCGCTCGCGGCACTCCGTCGCATGTCGTTTGCCGTGGTGGATGCCGCGGACCAGTGCGCGATCCATCGCAGCCTTGCGGTGGAGCTGCTCGGCGTGTTCGGAGTGGACACCGTCCACGTGTGTCTCGTGGCCGCGGACGGCGCCGGGGCCTCCGGCACGGCCTTCCGCCGGCTGGAGGACGGCAGCGCCCTGGGCGACGAGCAGTACTTCGTCCCGTTCGACCGGCCCACCGGCGTGGGCCGTGTGTTCGAGACCGGCCAGCCGCTCAACATCACCGACGCTGCCAACTCCCCGGTGGTGGCGTCCCAGCTGACGCAGCGGTTCCGCGCGGCGAGCCTCCTCTACGTGCCACTGGTCTACTCGGGCGTGGTGCACGCGGTGATCGTGCTGGTCAGCGAGACGCCGCGCTGGTTCCGCGAGGAGGAGATCGAGTTCGCCTACACGATGGCCAACCAGGCGTCGGCCGGGCTGAGCGCGCTCGAGATGCGCAGTCGCCTGGCCGACCAGGCCGACAGGCAGTCCGCGCTGGCGCGTGCCGCGAGCGCCCTCAACGTCCACCTCGACCGGCGCGCCGTGCTCGACACCCTCTGCCGCGAGGCCACCGTGGCGCTGGGAGCCGACATCAGCGGGGTCTATCTCGGTGATGCCGGTCAGGGCGGCGTGGCGGTGGCGGCCAACGGGATCCCCGAGGACTCCGAGTGGTGGGGATACCGGATTGCCCCGGGAGAGGGCGTGGCCGGGCGGGCGCTGAGCACGGGCGAGCCCGCGGTCACGAACGACTACCAGAGCGAGATGACCGTCCCCGGGATCGAGCTGCTCAAGCAGATCAAGACCGCCGTGTCCGTGCCGATGGTCTGGAACGGGGCGCTCCGGGGAGCCCTCTCGCTCGCCTTCTACTCGATGCGGCCCGTGGAGCGCGAGGACATCGAGACGCTCGAGGCGATCGCCAGCCTGGCCGCGGTGGCCTGCAGGAACGCCGAGGCCTTCGAGGAGGCCACCGAGGCGGCCCGAACCGACTCGCTCACCGGGCTGCTCAACCACGGGGCCATCCAGATGCGCACGAGCGAGGAGATCTGGCGCTCCCAGCGCGCCGAGCGGCCGTTCGCCTGCCTGCTCTGCGACCTCGACAACTTCAAGCCCATCAACGACCGCCACGGGCACCTGATCGGCGACGAGATCCTCAAGCGCGTGGCCACCGCGCTGTCGGAGGAGTTCCGGCCCTACGACGGGATCGCCCGCTACGGCGGCGACGAGTTCGTGGTGATCCTGCCCGACTCGGACGAGGCCGACGCCCTGGCCGCGTCCGACCGGCTGCGCGCCTGCGTGGACCGGGCGGCCGAGAACTTCAAGGACCTGGGCCTGCCCGTGACCGTGTCGGTGGGAGTGGCGCAGTGGACCGAGCCGCAGACCGCCGGCGAGCTGCTCGACCGGGCCGACCGCGCGCTGCTGCTGGCCAAGCGGCGCGGGAAGGGCTCCGTGGTGGTGGCGAGCGCCAGGGCCGAGCTCGAGCTGGCCGAGCTGGAGGGCGGCCAGGCGCCGTCCGAGTTCATGAACGAGTTCTGGGACACCGTGGCTGCATGCGAGGAGCCGCGCGAGGTGCTGTTCGTGCTGCCGGCGTTCCTGGTCCGGCAGCTCGGCCTGGAGGAGGTGGCGCTCTACGACTCGCCGCGCGACTCGGCCGGAGGCGCTCTCGAGCGGCTCTCGCATGCCCGCGTGCCCGGCGACCCCGGCGCGGTGGCCTTCGGCGCCGATTCTTTGTCCCCCGGCGGCGACGTGATGCGCCGGGTGGGAGCCGGATCGATCTCGCGTGGGTCCCTGCCCGAGCTGAGGCTCGCACTCGGACTGGGGGCCGGAGGCTCCGCCGAGGCGCCGGGCGGCTCCTTCGCCGCGGTGGGCATGGCCCGCGCCGGCGAGGGGCACGGAGTGCTGCTGCTACGTCACGCCGCTCCCGTGTTCCCGATGACCTGCCTGCGCCTGGTCCAGATCGTGGCCGGGCAGACGGTGACCGTGCTGGCCGGGCAGGGCGGCAGCGGCTCCCGCGCCGCCGTGGCGGCCCTGGCCGCGGCGATCGACGCCCGCGACAACTACACGCTGTCCCACTCCAAGGACGTGGTGGACCTGGCGGGCGGGGTGGCCAAGCGCCTGGGACTCTCCGACGCCGAGATCTCACAGGTACGCGACGGGGCGATGCTCCACGACGTGGGCAAGGTGGCCATCCCGAACGAGATCCTCAACAAGCCCGGGCCGCTCGACGAGGCCGAGTGGAAGATCATGCGCGAGCACCCCGTGATCGGCGAGCAGATCCTGCTGCGCACGCCCGAGCTGGCCGCGATCGCGCCGCTCGTGCGCCACGAGCACGAGCGCTTCGACGGCAGCGGCTATCCCGACGGCCTGGCCGGCGAGGCGATCCCGATCGGCAGCCGGATCATCCTCGCCTGCGACGCGTACAACGCCATGATCACCGCGCGGCCGTACCGCGCGTCGCGCGAGCACGAGGAGGCCGTGGCCGAGCTGCGGCGCGCCGCCGGCACGCAGTTCGACCCGGTGGTGGTCGGCGCGCTTCTCCACGAGCTGAGGGCGCGCATGAGCCCCACCACCGTGGTCGCCGGCCGGTAGCGTGCCGCGCGTGAGCGCGCACGACATCCAGGCGGTGGCCGAGCCGGACCTTCCGGACCTGCTGCCGCTGATGCGCGCCTACTGCGAGTTCTACGAGGTCGAGCCCTCCGACGACGACCTGCTGGCCATGGCGCGCGTGCTGATCGCCGATCCCGAGCGCGAGGGGCTCCAGCTGCTGGCGCGCGACGCCGAGGGCCGGGCGATCGGCTTCGCCACCGTGTTCTGGATGTGGACGACGTTGAGCGCCTCACGGCTCGGGCTGATGAACGACCTCTTCGTGGCCGAGAACAGGCGCGGGACGGGTGTGGCCGACGACCTGATCGCCGCGTGCGCCGAGCGCTGCCGCGAGCGCGGCGCCAGCTCGCTCGTATGGCAGACCGCCCGCGACAACCACCGCGCGCAGGCCGTGTACGAGCGCGTGGGCGGCGAGCGCGACGACCGCTGGCTCGACTACTCGCTGGACGTCTCGCCGGGGGCCACGACCCCCGACTCGTAGGCCAGCACCACCGCCTGCGGCCGCGGCCCCTTCGGGTCGCGGCCGTCGTACGGGGCTCCGGTCGTGCGGACGGTCATACAGTGGCCGGGTGAAGCCTCCCGCGGACGGCGCGCGCTCCTTCCTGGTCAGCTGGGCACACCTCGCGGTGCTCTGGTCCTTCGCCTTCGCGCAGCCGCTCTTCGACATCCTCTCCGACAGCCCGGAGTTCTTCGTCGCCCGGGAGAACACGGGCTGGCGACATCGTGGTGCTGGCGCTCGGCGTCACCCTCGTCCCGCCGACGATCCTGCTCCTGGCGGAGCTTCTGCTCGTGCGCCTGCCACGAGCGCGCGAGCCGTGCACGTGGCGTTCGTCGGGATTCTGGTGGCAGCGATAGCGCTCCAGGCGCTGAAGGATCTGCTCGGAGGGAGCGCCATCGTGCTGATCGCGCTCGCCCTCGCGCTCGGGGCCGCCGGCGCCGTCGCATACATGCGCGTGACGGCGGTGCCCGCCATCCTGTCCGTGCTCGCTCCCGTCCCGCTGCTCTTCGTAGTTCTCTTCCTGTTCTTCTCGCCGGTGACCGATCTGGTGCTGCCGGAGGACGGCGAAGCCTCGACGGTCAAGCGCCGCGACCGGGAAGGCCGGGTACCGGTCGTGACTGTGGTGTTCGACGAGCTCTCCGGGGCGACCCTGATGGACCCGCGCGGCCCGAATCGACTCCACGCGCTACCCCAACTTCGCCCGGCTCGCCCGGCAGGCCACCTGGTACCGCAACGCCACCACCGTCGCGGACTACACCTCGCAGGCGGTTCCCGCGATCCTGACCGGCCGGAGGCCCGAGAAGGGCCAGCTCCCGATCCGTGCGGACCACCCCAACAGCATCTTCACTTACCTGGGCGACGACTATGCGTTCAACGTGGAGGAGCCGGTGACCGAGCTCTGCCCGCTCAGCCGCTGCCGCTCGGAGCGGCGGCCGCCGGCGGACGAGCGGCTGCGCGAGCTCGCCTCGGATCTGAGCATCGTCTCGCTCCGCCGGCTCCTGCCCGAGGAGCTCGGTGATGACCTTCCCGCAGTGGACCAGACGTTCAGCGGCTTCGGTAACGACGGCGCCGGCACAGGCACGGACACGGCCGGGAACCGCGAGTACCTCGAGCAACGGCCGGAGGCCTTCCGGCGCTTCGTCGCGCGGGTCGGGTCGCACCCGGGCCGCCCCACGCTCGACCTCATCCACACGGAGCTTCCGCACGTGCCGTGGAACTACCTGCCGAGCGGCCACGAGTACGTGACCAGCACCGAGGGCGTGCCGGGCACGGACAAAGACCGGTGGAACGCCGACAAGCGCCTCATCAGGCAGGGCGAGCAGCGCTACCTGCTCCAGGTCGCTTACGTGGACCGGCTGCTCGGGCGGCTGCTCGACCGGCTGCGCGCCACCGGGCTCTACGAGCGCTCGCTCGTGGTCGTGACCGCCGACCACGGCGTCGCGTTCGAGCCCCAGCTCTCGCGCCGCGCGGTCACGGAGACGACCTTCGAGCAGATCGCGAGCGTGCCGCTGTTCATCAAGGCGCCCGGACAGCGCCGCGGCGCGGTGGACGACTCGGCCGCCCACAACGTGGACGTGGTGCCGACCATCGCCGACTATCTGGGCAGCCCGCTCACGTGGCGCACCGACGGGCGGTCGCTACGGGACCCGGCCGCGGCCGGTGACGACTCTCCGTCCGTCTTCGCCAAGTACGGCCCGACCCTCACGCTGCCGTTCGCGGAGTTCAAGACGCGCCGCGACGCACTCGTTCGCCGCGTGGCGGACACCTTCGGCGCGGACGACCGCGGGCGCGGGGTGTTCGCCCCGGGCGGGGACTTCGACCTGATCGGCCGGGCCGTGGACAGCGTGCCCGCCGCGCCGCCCATCAGCGCGCAGGTGGAGCTCGACGACCCGCGTGCCCTCGCCGCCGTGGACAGGAAGGCGGAGGTGCTCCCGGCCTACCTGGCAGGCCGCGTGAGCGACCTTGGTCCCTCGCGGCGGCTCGCGGTTGCGCTGAACGGGCGGATCGCGGCCCTGACGACGTCCTATTCGGACGGCGTGAACATTCGCTTCGAGGCGCTCCTCGATCCCGACAGGATCGCGGGGGGCCCCAATAGGGTCGCTCTGTTCGAGCTGCGCGGGGCCCCCGGCGCCCGGCGGCTCGCCCGGCTCGCACAGGCCGAGACCGGCTACACGCTCGCCGGCGAGGATGGGAGCGAAGAGCTCGTGGACTCGTCGGGTCGCCGCGTGCCCGTCGCCGAGGGGGCCCTCGAGGGCTTCGTGGAGCAGACCAAGTTCAGGGACGGCGTGCTGCGGATCTCCGGCTGGTCCGCGAGCCGGAGCCTCGGGGCGGCCAAGGAGGTCGTCGTGTTCGCCGACGGTCGGTTCCTGATCGCGTCCCGGCCATCCGCGCCGAGGGGGGATGTCGCAAAGACTCAGGGGACCCGCTCCCTGCTCTCCGGCTTCAACATCGTCACGTCACTCGGACGCGCCCCCGAGGAAGGGGATCTGCGCGTCTTCGGGATCGCGGGAGGAAAGGCCTCCGAGCTACCCCAGCTCGACCCCTAGCCGAGGCCCGCCGCGCGCAGCGCCTCGTCGCGCTCCATGCCCTCGTAGCGATAGATCAGGCCGTCGCGGAACTCCAGGAGCGCGCCCGGGTGGAGCTCGGTGCGGACGCCGCTGCTGCGCCCGAGGCCCACCTCGTTGAAGAGCACCAGCAGCCGGCCGTCCGGCAGCACCTGGATCTCCTCCAGCTCATTGCTGTACTCGGACCACGCGCCCATGAAGCTCTTGAGGAAGGCGAGCAGCTCCTCGCGCCCGTGCACGTCTGCGCCCGGGTGGGGCGTGGACCACACGACGTCGGGGTGGAACAGCTCCATCCCGAACTCACGGCGCTCCCACGCCTCGTGCAGCGCGCGCACCACGGCCACGTTGGCCTCGGCCTCGGTCACGCCGGGTGCCCGGTCCAGGCGCTGAGGTAGGCCTCCTGCTCCGGCGTCAGCTCGTCGATCGCCACACCGAGGGACTCGAGCTTGAGCCGCGCGATCGCGTCGTCGATGTCGCGCGGCACCGGGATCACGCGGTGCTCCAGCGAGTCGCCGCTCAGCACCAGGTGCTCCACCCCGAGCGCCAGGTTGGCGAAGCTCATGTCCATCACGGCCGCCGGGTGACCCTGGCCGGCCGCGAGGTTCACCACCCGCCCCTGCGCGAGCAGGTTCAGCTTGCGGTCGCCGAGGTCGTACTGCTGCACGAGCGGCAGCACCTGGCGGACGCGTCCTTCGGCCAGGTCGTCGAGCGCGTCGAGGTCGACCTCCACGTCGAAGTGCCCGGCGTTGGCCAGCACGGCCCCGTCCTTCATCCGCTCGAAGTGCTCGCGGCCGAGCACTCCGCGCGAGCCGGTGACGGTCACGAACAGCTCTCCGCGCTCGGCGGCCTCGAGCGCCGGCATCACCTCGAAGCCGTCCATCCGCGCCTCGAGCGCCCTCACCGGATCCACCTCGCAGACGATCACCGCGGCGCCGGCGCCGCGCGCGCGCTGGGTGATCCCGCGGCCGGTGGCGCCGTAGCCGAGCACCACGAGGCTGCGCCCGGCCAGCAGCAGGTTGGTGGCCCGCAGGATCCCGTCGAGGGCCGACTGGCCGGTGCCGTGGCGATCGTTGAACTTGCGCTCGGTGCGCGACTCGTTCACGGCGAGCACGGGACAGGCGAGCCGCCCCTCCGCCTCGATCCGCCGCAGGCGCAGCAGGCCGGTGGTGGTCTCCTCCGCGCCTCCCGTCAGCCCCTCGGCGTCGCCGCGCTCGTGCAGGAACACCAGCAGGTCGGCGCCGTCGTCGAGCGTCACGTCGGGGCCCCAATCGGCCAGCGCCGCCACGTGCTCGGCGTAGGCCGCCGCGTCCTCGCCCCGGCGCGCCTGGACCGGCACCCCCGAGGCCGCCAGCGCGGCCGCCACCTCGTCCTGGGTGGTGAGCGGGTTGGCCGAGCAGAGCGCGGGCTCGGCGCCGCCGGCCGTGAGCGCGGCCATCAGGTTGGCCGTCTCGGCGGTCACGTGCAGGCAGGCGGCCACCTTGATTCCCTCGAGCGGCCGCTCCTTGGTGAAGCGCAGCCGGATCGAGCCGAGCACCGGCATCTGGCCGGCAGCCCACTCGATCCGGGCCGCTCCCGCAGGCGCCAGGCCCGGATCAGCGATGTCCGAGCTGGCGGGCCTGCCACGTCCGGCCTAGTACCTGTAGTGATCGCTCTTGTAGGGACCCTCGACCGGCACGCCGATGTAGGCGGCCTGCTCCGGGGTGAGCTGGGTGAGCTTCGCCCCCAGGGCGTCGAGGTGCAGCCGGGCGACCTTCTCGTCGAGGTGCTTCGGCAGCACGTAGACCTTCTTCTCGTACTCGTCGTTCTTCGAGAAGAGCTCCACCTGGGCGATCGTCTGGTTCGTGAAGCTGTTCGACATCACGAAGCTCGGGTGGCCCGTGGCGTTGCCGAGGTTGAGCAGCCGGCCCTCGGAGAGCACGATGATCGAGTGGCCGTCCGAGAAGCGCCACTCGTCCACCTGCGGCTTGATGTTGATGCGCTCGATGCCCGGCAGCCGGGTCAGGCCCGCCATGTCGATCTCGTTGTCGAAGTGGCCGATGTTCCCGACGATCGCCTGGTGCTTCATCCGCGCCATGTGATCGGCGGTGATGATGTCCTTGTTGCCTGTGGCCGTGACGAAGATGTCGGTGCTGTCCACCACATCCTCGAGCGTGGCCACCTGGTAGCCGTCCATCGCCGCCTGAAGGGCGCAGATCGGGTCGATCTCGGCGATCAGCACACGGGCGCCCTGGCCGCGCAGCGACTGCGCGCAGCCCTTGCCCACGTCGCCGTAGCCGAGGATCAGCGCGGTCTTGCCGGCGATCATCACGTCGGTGCCGCGGTTGATGCCGTCGATCAGCGAGTGGCGACAGCCGTAGAGGTTGTCGAACTTCGACTTCGTCACGGAGTCGTTCACGTTGATGGCCGGGAACAGGAGCGTGCCCGCCTGCTGCATCTCGTAGAGACGATGCACGCCGGTGGTGGTCTCCTCGGTCACGCCCTTGATGGCCTCGCCCACGCGGGTCCACTTCTGCGGGTCGGCCTCGAGCGAGCGCTGGAGCAGGCCCAGGAAGACCTGGAACTCCTCGGACTCGGCCTGGGCCGGGTCCGGCACGGCGCCGGCCTTCTCGTACTCGGTGCCCTTGTGTACGAGCATCGTGGCGTCGCCACCGTCGTCGAGGAGCATGTTCGGGCCGTCGCCGTCGGGCCAGGTGAGCGCCTGCTCGGTGCACCACCAGTACTCCTCGAGCGTCTCGCCCTTCCAGGCGAACACCGGCACGCCGGCCTGCGCGATGGCGGCCGCTGCGTGGTCCTGGGTGGAGAAGATGTTGCAGCTGGCCCAGCGGACGTCGGCGCCGAGCGCCGTGAGGGTCTCGATCAGCACCGCGGTCTGCACGGTCATGTGGAGCGATCCCATGATGCGGGCGCCGGCGAGCGGCTGTGCCGCGCCGTACTCCTCGCGCATCGCCACCAGCCCGGGCATCTCGTGCTCCGCGAGCGTGATCTCCTTGCGGCCGAACTCGGCCAGCGATATGTCCGCGACCTTGTAGTCGGCGGTGGTGGTCTGAGCGATCGTCATGCGGGTGTCTCCGTCAGTCGTGGCCGTGTCAGTTCGAGCAGACGCTCGTGCTTCTCCTGCTCCCAGCTGAGCCAGTCGCTCGAGGCGATCCCCTCGGGGCGCTCGGGCCGCTCTTCCAGCCAGCGCTCTACGGACGCGCTCAGCTCCGGGTCCGAGCGCAGGCGCTCGGCGAAGGCGATGTCGGACAGGGCGCAGTCGAAGCCGCCCAGCAGCTCACGCAGGGTGCGCAGTCGCTGGAGCTCCTCCGCACCGTAGAGGCGGTACCCCGAGGGCGTGCGAGCCGGTTCGATCAGGCCCGCGTTCTCGATGTAACGCAGCATTCGCGGCGACCAGCCGGTGGTCTCGGCCGCCTGGTTGATCGTGAGCCCCTCCATCGCAGCGGCAAACCTTACCACGATCGTGTCAAGGTTTAGTCGAGGCTTGCCTTTATCCGGTCCAGGGCCTCTGTGGGCGTGGGATCGACGCCGGCGAGCGCGGCCAGGTAGACGCTCACGAGGTCGCCCAGCAGGATCAGCGAGAGCACGCGCTCCAGCCGGCTCTCGCCCCGCGAGGGGACGCGCACGGCCGGCGCGCCCGCCCGCTCGACCTCCTCGACGGTCAGGTCCACGCGCCTGCGCACGCGGGGATGGTGGTCGGCGTCCTCGAGGAACACGGCCGAGAGGGGCGCTATCTGCCGCCCCCGCCCCCAGCCGCAGATCTCGTTGTGATCCGCCTCAGGGAGCTCCGAGGCGAAGGCGGCCATATTGGCGTTCTCGTGCAGCTGGGTGGACCAGCGGCGCGCCACCGCTGCGGTGGGACCCGCCCCGTGGATCACCGGCAGCGTGCCCTCGAGCGAGCGGGCGATCGACTTGGCCAGCGAGTCCGGCTCGGAGTCGGGGCCCCAGGCGACCACCAGCCGCTCGAGCAGCGCCGTGGCTCCCTCGATCTCCGACCTCACCTGCGGCGAGGCGCCGCATGCCGCCGCGCACTCGAGCGCGCCGATGGTCATGTAGAGCACCGCCGCCCGGGGCGGCATCCCGGCGGGCACGCCGATCACCGGCACCCCCTCCTCCCGGGCCGCGCCGGCGAGCGCTCCGCCGGTGGTCAGCACCACGCGGCCGGTGCCCGCGGCGCCGGCCGCCTCGAAGCAGGCGAGCGTCTCCTCGGTGCCGCCCGAGTAGCTGGCGCAGAGCACGAGCGTGTCGGGCGGCGTCCAGGGCTCGAGCCCGTAGCCGCGCACGGTCCGGATCGGCCTGGTGGCGCGGTCGCCCAGCGCCGCCACCGCCAGGTCGCCGCCGATGGCGGATCCGCCCATGCCGCAGACCACGAGCCCGCCGCGCAGGTCCTGCGACGGGATGCCGGCCGACTGCGCGCGCCAGAGGGCGTCCGCGAGCTGCAGCGGCTGCGCCAGGACGTCGTCGAGCATTCCCTCCGTGTCCACGGCCGCGATCGCCTCGCGGGAGAGGGAGTCGTCGGTCATCCGGCCGCGGCCCCCGCCGCCAGCGTCTGTCCCGGGGCCACGCTGCCGCCCGCCTCCACCTCGGCGCCCGGGTCGAGCCGCGCGCCCGCGCCCACGGTCGCCCCTTCGCCGATCGAGGCTCCGGCGCCGACCATCGCCCGCGGCCCCACCTGGGCGCCCGCCCCCACGCGCACCCGCTCCCCCAGAACGCTCTCGATCACGGCGGCGTCGGCGCCCACGATCACGCGGTCGTGCAGCACCGCGCGCTCCACGCGGGCGTCGGTGCCCACGGAGCAGCTGCGCCCCAGCACGGTCTGCGGTCCCACGTGGGCCCCCGCCACGAGCGAGCCGTCGAGCACGAGCGAGCCGGTCTCGTCACGCCGCGGCAGGCTCGACGGCACGCGGCCGGCGAGCAGGTCCCAGGTGGACTCCAGGTAGCGCTCGGGCGTCC
Source organism: uncultured Thermoleophilaceae bacterium (assembly GCA_963764665.1). Taxonomy (GTDB): domain Bacteria; phylum Actinomycetota; class Thermoleophilia; order Solirubrobacterales; family Thermoleophilaceae; genus JACVRW01. Next base: position 166,501 of record CAVXTL010000022.1, read on the forward strand.
CGATGTCGATCCAGTAGGGCGCCTCGGCCTGGTAGCCGTACAGCGACTCACCTACCAGCGCCGGGAAGATCTCGCGCTCGAACGACACCGGCCGCCCGGCCGGGATGGCCTCGATCACGTCGCGCTCCAGCACGTAGAGCCCGGCGTTGATCCTGTCGGTGGGCGGCTGCTCGTCGCTCTTCTCGAGAAAGGCCTCCACGCGCCCCTCGGCGTCGGTGGGCACCACGCCGTAGCTGCTGGTGTCCTCCACCGCCACGAGGCCGAGCGTGGCGCGGGCGCCGCGCTCCTCGTGCCAGGCCAGCTCGGCGGTGAGGTCGAGGTCGGTGAGGACGTCGCCGTTGGCCACCACCAGCCGGCCCTCGAGGATCCCCTCGTCGAGCGCCAGCCGCACCGGGCCCGCCGTGCCGAGCGGCTCCTCCTCGACCACGTACCGGAGCCGCATGCCCTGGTAGATGTCGCCGAGCACGCGCCGGACGTCGGCAGAGAGGAACCCGCAGGAGAGCACCACGTCGTCCACACCGTGGCCGTGGAGCCAGTCGAGCATGAACGAGAGGAAGGGCCGGCCCGCGAGCGGCATCACGGCCTTCGGGGTCGTATAGGTCAGCGGACGCAGACGCGTGCCCTCGCCTCCGGCGAGCACGAGCGCCTGCACTAGATGGCTGGTTCCGTGGCCGCGTGTGCGCGGGGGCGCACGGGACCGAGTCGGGCGGGGGAAGCAGGGCGACGCCGATACACGGGTGTATCGGCAAGCCCGATGACCCCGATCCGGCGAAGGTATCCGCGCGTCACCCGCGTGCGCGGGGTCGCGGAATCAGCCATCTCAGCGCCCTACGCCCTCGTAGGTGTAGCCGGCCTCGACGAGCGCCTCGCGGTCGAGGAAGTTGCGGCCGTCCACCACCACCGGGCTCCTCAGCCGGTCCTTGACCTCACCCGCCCAGTCGAGGTCGCGGAACTCCGGCCATTCGGTCACCAGCACAACCGCGTCGGCGCCGTCGAGCGCCTCGAGCGCATTGGCGGCCACGAATGCGCCGCCGAGCTGCTCGTGGGCGCGGTCGGTGGCCACGGGGTCGTATACGCGCACCTGGGCGCCCTCGCCCTGAAGCCTGCCGGCCAGCACGAGGCTCGTGGCCTCGCGGATGTCGTCGGTGTTGGGCTTGAAGGCCACGCCGAGGAGCGCGATCTCCTTGCCCACCAGCGAGCCGAGGTGCTTCTGAAGCTTGCCGATGGTGCGCCGCTTCTGGAGCTCGTTGACCTCGATGACGGCAGTGAGGAGCTGGAAGTGGTAGCCGGTGTTGCCGGCAAGCTGTTTGAGGGCCTGGACGTCCTTGGGGAAACAATTGTGCGTTATCGCCGAGCCCGTGGTGACGAACGTGTGCGCCCCCGGGACCTCGAGCGAATAGACCGACCCGGAGAACGGCGTGGCGGTCGTGGACACCACCCGCGCCCAGGCCTGACCGGAGTCGAAACGGCGATAGCCCGTGGGCGCGATGCGCTTGCTCTGGGACGCGATCATGGCCTGCACGCCGGGGCGATCGCGCTCCGGCACAAGCCGGATGGCACGCTCCACCTGGTCGGCGCCGCTGACCCGCAGCCAGTGGGTGTCCTTCGTGGACTTGGCCGTTCTCCCGATCCGCTGCCCGGCCACGACGCCCAGGTCGCCGAGCAGCCTCAGTACTCCGTCGGCCAGCTCGTCGCTGATCGTGCCGTACTCCAGGACCACGCTGGGTCCGCCCCGCACCGGTGACCAGGATCCGTCGCCCTCCCAGAGGCCCGAGAGCAGCGCCCACTTGTGATTCGCGCTCCGATCCCAGATCAGGTCGGGGAGCCGCTGCTCGTACGAGTTGCGGCCGAGCCCGAGCTCTCGGATCCACCACGACCCGAGCAGGCGGGACGACACGCTGACGGTGCGCGAGGTCGTGGAGTCGTAGACACGCGCCTCGACGCCGTGGCGCAGCCAGAACGCGACCACCTCGTCCACGAGGTGCTCTTCGGCGTGGGGATGGAACGACCAGGTGATGCGGTGCCGGATGCCAGTCCGTCCAGGTTCCACCGAGACATGACCCTCGGCGAGATAGAGCCCCACCACGCGCCAGAACGCGGCATCCGCGGTGATCTCGGTGCTCACGAACTGGCCGTTGCGGGCGGTGCCGAACGTCGACCCCTCGAGCGGCAGCTCCGCCCGGATGAGCTCGTCAAGCCTGAGAGCGCCGGTCCGCTTGACGTCACCGGTGCGCGCCGCGGCAGAACGGTGGGTGGCGAAGGCCGTCCGGCGCTGCTCGATCGGACGATCCAAGAGGGATCGCACCCGCTCGGCCGGGGGCCTGACCACTACCTGGCTCTCCGTGATGCCGGCGGCCTCCACGGCGGCCACGAGCGGCAGACGCTCGACCTCGTCGCCCTCCCGCGCCTGATTCATGGCGAGCGGGATCCAGTCTGTGCCGTCCAGGTCACCGGCGAGCTTCACCTCGGTGTCCTCGTCCACGCCGTTGGCGACTACCCAAGGGTGGTCGGGGGTGCAGCGGACGCGCCGGCCCATCTTCGTGCGCACCTCGACCAGGTCGCCCTCGTACGGCCGGCTGGTGACGGCGAGCACCGGCAGGAAGGAGGGCGCCTCGGAGCCGGGCACCCAGCTGAGCACCTCGAGAGCCGCCGGCTCGATCACGCCTTCCGCCACGTCGGCGGGGTCTTCCTCGTCCTCCAGCCTTCGCCAGAGCCGCTCGAGCGGCAGCAGCGTGGTAAGTCCGTGCTGCCGGACGAGCACCGTCTCGTCGCCGGCGAGGCAGGAGCCGCCATAGCCGATACCCGCCTGCAGGAACTTCGGGCCGATCCGGTCGTCGAGCCCCATGCCGCGGGCCACTTCCTTCACGTCGGCGCCCAGCTCCTCGGACACGTTCGCGATCTCGTTGATGAAGCTGATCTTGGTGGCGAGGAACGCGTTGGACGCGAGCTTGACCATCTCGGCGCTGGCCACGTCGGTGCGCACCATCGCGCCGCCGAGCGGCGAGTAGAGCGTCTCGACCCTGTCGGCGAACCTCTCGGAGCCGGCGTTGGCGCCGATCACCACGCGGTCGGGGTTCATGAAGTCGTCCACCGCGCTGCCCTCCTTGAGGAACTCCGGCGCGGACACGTAGCCCAGGTCCGCGCGGCGACGCGCTATCGAGCGTCCGGTGCCCACCGGCACGGTGCTCTTCATCACGAGGGCGTGGTCCTTCGAGTCGCCCAGCTCGGCGATCACGGCCTCCACGCGCGAGAGGTCGGCGTCACCCGAGTAGGTGGGCGGGGTGTCGACGCAGCAGAACAGGAGCTGCGCGTTCGACACCGTCTCCGGCATGTCGGTGGTGAAGTGGAGGCGCTCGGCGTTCTTCGTGACCAGCTCGGAGAGCCCCGGCTCGTGAATCGGCACCTCCCCGCGGGCCAGCGACTCGACCTTCTCGCTCAGGATGTCGCGCGCCCAGACCTCGTGTCCGAGCTCGGCGAAGCAGGCCGCGGTGACGAGGCCCACCCAGCCGACGCCGATGACGCCTATCGGTTCCTTGTCCGGCATGGAGCGGAGAGGCTAGTAGAGGGCTCGGCTTAGAGGGCCCGCGTGGACCGGGCGATCGCCATCATCTGGCCCTCGGTGAGGGTCTGCAGCAGGGTGTTGGAGATCCAGTAGGAGGCCTTGGAGGTGTGCCAGGCCACGAGCCGCAGACGGTCGCCGTCGTAGTGGAGCTCGTACGTCCGGCGGCCGATCTTCCGCTCCTCGGACGTGTCGCCCAGGATGGGCGGGTCCTTCCAGGTGGTGCCCTGCACCCCGTAGTACTCGCCCGCCAGGCTGCGGCTCAGGACCATGCGATACGCGCCGTAGGCCTTGCCGTCGGCCCGGATCTTGTACACGCGCGGCGGCCCGGCGTAGTAGGCGCCGGTGGTTCGCAGGGTCGGGAACAGCACCGGCAGCGTCCCCCCGGCGCCCTGCTCCACGGCCTGGATCGCCTGGTCGCGCCCCAGGGAGGTGGCGTCCTCGAGCCCGAGCGAGCCCACGCTCGGCAGGCGCTTGCGCTTGGGGTTCTGCTCGCGGCGCTTCTCCTTCAGCTCGCCGCGCGGGCCCGGGGTGTCCTTCCCGTGTAGGAACTCCTGAGCGAGCTTCTTCACGCGCGAGTCGCTCGCCTCGACGTAGCTCGGTCCGATCAGCCCCTCGAAGTGGACCTCGTGGATCGGGCGGCCGGCCGAGAACACCGCCAGCTTCAGGAGCCGCAGCACCTCGGCGCGGTCGCGCAGGCCGCTGTCCGTCGTGGTGTTCTTGCCGAAGATCCGCACCAGCCTGTCGCGCTTGCCGAGCAGGTCCGTGTAGTTGACCTGCTGCTTGGTCTGGCGCAGGAAGTCCTGCTGGCGGGCCGAGCGCACGAGGTCGTTGTCCTCGTGGCGGAAGCGCACGTACTGGAGCGCCTTGCGGGCGCAGAGGCGCTGGTAGCCCGGCTGGACGTCGATCGGCGCGTACAGCGGGTCGTCGTTGAAGTAGCGCCGGTCGATGTCGGCGTACACGCAGCCGATGGCGTTGACCGCTCGCCAGAAGCCGCCGAAGGTCACGTTGATCACGTGGTTGATCGAGAGCCCGGTGAGCTGCTTGACAGTCCTCAGGGTGAGGCGCGGGCCACCGAGGTCGTAGGCGGCGTTGATCTTGTCGGTGCCGTGCCCGGGGATCCGGACCTTGAGGTCGCGCGGCAGGGACATGAGCGACGTGGCGTCCTTGTCCGGGTCGAGGCGGACGAGCATGATCGTGTCCGAGCGCGCGCCGGAGCCGCCCTCCACGTTGTTCTTGGGCCGGCGGTCCGAGCCGAGGATCATGAGCGTCTGCGGCTCGCCCGGATCGGTGTCCGCGAGCCCCTTGAGCTTCAGCGACGGGCTCTGGTCGAGCGCCTCCACCACCTTGTCCACCTCGTGGAACGCGGCCACGGCCGTGGCTCCTGCCGACGCGAAGATCACCAGCGCCGCGCCGAGCAGCAGCTTCTTCCAAAGGCCTGGGCGCGGGATCTCGTCGAGCATGGTTCAGGCGATGCGGAGGCGTCGCTCGTCGTCGCCCGGGGCGTCGAGCCGGGCCGGAAGCACCTGCACGAACTCCACGAGCGCCTTCCGATACTGGCTGAGCGACCGGATCGACACCCATTCGTCGGGGCCGTGGTGGCCGTCGCCGGTGGGTCCGCACTCCACGGCCGGGATGCCCACGTCGAGGAAGGCGGTGGCGTCCGAGGCGCCGTGGCGGCCGACCGAGATCTGGTCGTCGCTGCGCCCCACGATGTGCGCGATGCCGGCGCCGAGCGCCCTCACATAGGGGTCCTCGCGATCGACCATCACCGGATGGCGGTGGAAGGTCCGCGTGGCCGTGGCCCCGTCCAGGCCGTTGATGTCGGCGAGGATCGCGTCGGCATCCTGGCCGGGCAGGTAGCGGATGTCCACGTCGATCACGCACGAGTCCGGCACGCGGTTGATGGCGTCGCCGCCGGCGATCCGGCCGAGGTTGATCGACGGCCGGTCGAACAGGTCGGACGACTCGCGCGCGAAGGGCAGCGACTCGATCTGGCGGAACACGTCGATGGCCTTGACCACCGCGTTGTCGCCGATCCAGGGGGTCGAGCCGTGCGCCGAGGTGCCGTCCACCTCGATGCGCAGGACGAGCACGCCCTTGGCCTGCACGCCGATGTGGAGGTCCGTGGGCTCGCCCGTGATCGCGAAGTCGCCGATGTAGCCCTGCCTGACCAGGTACGTGGAGCCGCGCTGCTCGTCCGGCTCCTCCGACTCCTCGTCGGACACGCAGAGGAAGTGCACGCGCACGCCGTCCTGCGCAGCCACGTCGTGGAGGGCGCACATCATCGCCGCGAGCCCGCCCTTCATGTCATAGGCGCCGCGCCCGTACAGGCGGTCGCCGTCGATGCGTGGCGTGAACAGCTCGGGGCTCGCGGGCACCACGTCGAGGTGTCCGTGGAACACGATCGTGGGCGCGCCGGCAGGGCCGACCGTGGCCGCCAGCACCGGGCGGCCGTTGTGCATCTCGCCGGTCACCTCCACGTCGCGGGCCTCGAGCCAGCCCTTGACGAAACCGGCCGCGCTCTGCATTCCCTCGAGGGTGGACGTGTCGTAGGTGACCAAGCGCTCTGTGAGAGCGCGCTCGTCCATCGCGACTGAGGATAACGGCGGCCACCGCGCTCGCCGGATAAGCTCGCCGCCGTGAGACGCGCCCTGCTGCTGGCCCTGCTCGGCGCGCTCGTTGCGGCTCCCGCGGCGAGCGCCCTGCCCAAGGAGTACATCCTCCCCGGTAAGGAGACCTTCCCCGAGGGCGTGACGGTGTGGCCGGGCACGGACCAGTTCTTCGTGACCTCGACCACCGACGGCACGGTGTTCCGAGGCACGCTCGACCGTGCGAGGCCCAAGGTCTTCCTCGAGCCCGGGTCGAACGGGCGCCTGTTGGCCAACGGGCTCCACGCCTCGCGCGACCGGCTGGTGGTGACCGGCAGCCTGACCAACAGGCTGTTCGTGTACGCCCTGCCGAGCGGCCGCCTGATCCGGCGCTTCACGACCGCCGAGCCCGGCGTGCGCGGGCTCGTGAACGACGCGACGGTGGCTCCCAACGGCGACGTGTACGCCACCGACTCGACTCGCGGCCTGCTCTTCAAGGTCCCGGCGAAGACGCTCGAGAAGCGCAAGAGCGCCTTCCAGCCGCTCAAGCCGTTCGTGGACCTCTCGAGCACGCCGGTCGGCCTCTACGCGAACGGCCTCGTGACCGTCGGCAAGCGCTACCTGCTCGTGGTGGGCACCGTGTCGGGCGCGCTCGTGCGCGTGGACCTGAAGACCAAGGCGGTCAGGCAGGTGGACCTGCACGGCGAGCCGCTCCTCGTGGGCGACGGCCTCGCGCGCGACGGACGGACCCTGTACGCGGTGAACTCGACCAACCGAGTGACGCAGCTGAAGCTCTCGAAGAACTGGCTCAGCGCGCGCGTGGAGCGGCAGATCACGAGCCCCCGCTTCAAGTTCGCGACAACCGTGGCGATCGCCGGAAAGCGCCTCCTCGTCGTGAACGGCCAGCTCAGCCAGCGCGGGCGCAACCCGTCGCTGCCGTTCACGGTCTCGGCCGTGAAGCGGCCCCCCTTCTCGCGCTAGGCTCGCCCGTGTGAGGAGGCTCCCCCTTCTCGTCGTGGCGATCAGCGCCATCGCGCTCTTCTCCGGCTGCGCGATCGGCTTCCGCGGGCCGGCCTTGCACATCACGACGACGACCGCCGAGCTGCGGGGAGAGGTCGGCTCGAACCGGCCCGACCCGGGTGAATGGTGGTTCGAGTACGGCACCACACGCGCCTACGGAAGCGAGACCCCCAGGCGGGCGATCGACTTCAATGACGAACGGCGCCAACGGGTCACGGAGAAGCTCGAGGGGCTCCAGCCCGACACGACCTACCACTACAAGCTCTGCGCGGACGACCAGGACCCGGACGCCGGCCCGTCATGCAGTGGCGCCCAGTTCTTCAAGACGGCCTTCGAGACGGTCCCCGGCCAGATCCTGGACGTGTCACCCGACCGGCTCCTCTACATGGACTGGAGCGGGCCGGACCCCGTGCTGAAGATCAAGAACCGCTCCACCGGGCAGGTGCAGGCGATCCCCAGCGTGGCGCCGCTTCTTCCCGGTCATGACGGAGGTGCTCAGGGGCCTTCCTCTCGCCTCACGGCGCGATCTTCATCACGCAGGAGAATTACCCCTACAACCAAGCGCTGTATGAGTGGCGTGACGGCCAGCTGCTTCTGCTCGGCGTAAAGCCGGTGATGGGGTTGGTGGTCAAGGGCCGGTACGCCATCTGGAATGGCGGACCGTTCGGAAAGGAGCCGCTCTACCGGCGCGACCTCGAAACAGGGACGACGATCACGGTCGACGACGCGTCGACGCACCAGGTGGTGAACACTTGGAACGACATCGGACCGGACGGCGAGGTCGTCTACGGGAATTTCCCCGACGCAGAGGTCTTTCGCTGGCGGAACGGGACCAGCGAGCAGCTGACGAGCGATCCGAACACCGAGCGCTCGAACATGTACCCGGTCACAGACGGCACGAACGTCGTCTACCGCAAGTCGGTTCCCTGCTGCAACACCAGTGTCGAGGAGAGCTGGGTGGCGGTACGGACGGCCTCCGGCGAAGTGGTCCTCAACTCGTTCCTCAACAGGTGGCATCGGCAACACACGGACTACGAGGCCGCCGGCGGCTGGGTGGCCTATGTGCGCTCCGACTCGACGGGCGAGCGCGTCTGGCGGAGGGCCCCGGACGGCACCACCACCCGAATAACCCCATCTCACTATTCGGCACGGATCATCGCCATGGCCCCCACGGGCGACGTGATCTACCGCAGCGCCAGCTATCCCCAGCATCTGTATCTCAGCAAGGTCGGATCGCCGCCTCTGGACCTGGGCACGACGAGCATCGACTTCCCCTACCGAGGCCGATCGGGCGACTACGCCTTTTGGCAGAGCGGCCACTGGTACCAGGCGGTGGAGGGCTCCCTCGTCCGGTTCGACACCGACGGCCCCGAGGCGGTGGCCTTGGCCGCGCCGCTGGCGCCAGCGCTCCCGGTAGGGAGTTGCGTCACGTGTCCCGCTGTTCTAGCGTGCCGACGATGAGCGATACGCAAACCTTGGCGGAGAACGAGCGGGAGCGGTCGCGCACGCGCTGGCGCGACGCCCAGCCGGACAGTGGTCTCACTTGGGCCAAGATCCTCACGGGAGACCGGTTCTTCGACGCCGTCGCCCGCCAGTACACCTTCACAGGCAACGAGCGGGTGGTGGAGGTCGGCCCAGGCTACGGACGCCTGCCGGCCACATGCTCGAGCGGGGCATCCCGTTCGCGGCGTATACCGGGGTGGAGTTCTCGTCGAGCAACGTGGAGCATCTGGGACAGCGATTCGACGATCCTCGCTTCCACTTCATCCACACCGACGTGGAGGACCTCGCCGTGGACCAGAGGTTCGACGTGATGATCTCGTCCTTGGTCCTGAAGCACATCGCTCCGTCCTTTGAGAAGGGCCTCGACGCGATAAGCCGCCACACCGATCCCGGCGGCTGGTTCTTCTTCGACCTCCTGGAATCGACGGTCGTGCATCGGTTGCTGAAGCGTGACCGGTACTTCCAGCAGGCGGGCGAAGTGCCCACCTTCATTCGCCGCTACCGCAAGAACGAGGTGCTCGAGATCCTCGACCGGGTCGGCCTGGGGCACGTGGCCTTCGACACGGTCGAGCACGACTCGAGCCACAAGCGCCTGCTCGTGGTAGCCCGCAAGCCGGGCTAGCGCGGGCACGACCCCTCGCACGCTGCGCCGCGTCGGCGCGGCCTGTTCTAGCCTGACCGGATCGCAGGGACAGGCCAGACGACCCAAGAGACCGCCTCGTCGCCCGGCGTGCGACTGCTCGTAGCGTGGCTCCACCTCGGCGTCCTCTGGTCCTTCGCCGCCGCCCAGCCGTTGTTCAACGTGCTTGCCGACGATCCGGCCTTCTTCGTGGCGAGGGGAAATACCTCCGCCGACATCATCATCCTCGCCCTCGGCCTCGTTCTCATCCCGCCGACGGCGCTCGTGGCGATCGAGGCGGCGTTCACTCGGCTGCCGCGCGTGAGGAACGCGCTCCACCTGGCCTTCGTCGCGCTGCTGGCCGCTGTCTTCGCGCTCCAGGTCATCGCGGACGCCGCTCCCGGTGGCTCGAGCGCCGTCCTCATACCTCTCGCCATCGGCCTTGGCGTCGCGGCCGCGTTCGCCTATCGGCGCCACCCGGCTCCTGCCCTCGATGCTGACGGTGCTCAGTCCGGCTCCTGTGCTGTTCCTCGCCTTTTTCCTGTTCTTCTCGGACGTCTCCAAACTTGTCCTACCCGAGGATGAAACGGCCGTTGAAGCCTCTGTCGGAGGCGACACGCCGGTCGTGTTCGTGGTGCTGGACGAGTTCTCGGGACTGCATTTGCTCGATCGTTCAGGACGCATCAACGGGGCGCGGTTCCCGAACTTCGCGCGCCTCGCGCGCACGTCCGACTGGTACCCCAACGCCACGACCGTGTCGGATCGGACCGATCGAGCCGTGCCGGCCATCCTGACCGGCACGCGTCCCAGTGCCAACAAGCTCCCGATCGTGAGCGACTATCCCGAGAACCTCTTCACGCTCCTCGGGGGCGACTACCGAGCTCGATGTTCAGGAAACGGCCTCCCACATGTGTCCGGACAACCTCTGCGAGCGGGAGCGGGAGCCGATCGGGACGCGCCTGCGATCGCTGGGACGCGACCTGCGCACCGTGGCGCTGCACCGTCTCTTGCCGGACGACCTCGCGAGCGGCCTCCCGGCGGTCAACCGCACCTTCGGAAACTTCGAAGGAAGCGCCGAAGTCCACGGCGGTGTCGTGAAGGGCGCCGACCAGGCGGCGCCCCAGGCGCGGGGACAGAGCTTCGACGCGTTTGCCAGCGGGGTCGAGACCGGGCGCAGCCTTCACTTCCTTCACATCCTCCTGCCTCATATCCCATGGCTGTACCTCCCGTCAGGGCAGCAGTACGTGGAGAACGGTCCCATTCCCGGCCTGGATAAGAGAGCGACAGGTGGGAGACCGAGAACCCGTCCTTGCCGTTGCAGTCGTTCCAGCGCTACATGCTGCAGGCCAAGTACGTGGACCAGCTCCTCGGCCGGCTCATGGCCGATCTCAGGCGGCGAGACGTGTTCGATCGGTCGCTGATCGTCGTCATGGCCGACCACGGCATCAGTTTCCGGGCCGGCGACTACCGCCGCCGCGTCTCACGCCGCAACTTCGCCGATCTCGCCAGCATCCCGCTTTTCATCAAGCGACCAGGCCAACAAGAGGGTCGCGTAGACGACTCCCCGGCCACCAGCATCGACGTCGTCCCGACCATCGCCGACTACGTCGGTGCCGAGTTGCCCTGGGACGCCGAGGGACGGTCCCTAAAGGACGGGCCGGCGCCCGCGAGAGACGTTCTGCGAGTGGCGACATCCGAGGGCCCTGAGGTGAGGCGAACCTTCACCAGCTTCCAGCGTCAGCGGGACGAGTTCGTGGCCCAGACGAACGACCTGTTCGGCTCCGGGGATCACAACCTCTTCTCGCCCCCGAACGCAGCCGGGCTGATCGGCCGCCCGACGAGGCTCTTCTCGATCGTGCGACGTCCCGGCGCACGGGTCCGCCTCGACTCCAGCCGAAGCTTCCGGTCGGTAGATCCCATGGCACCTCTGGTCCCAGTCTTCGTGACAGGCCAGGTCTCCGGCATGGACTCCGGGCAGCGGCTGGCCATCGCCCTGAATGGCCGGGTCGCGGCGACAACCTCTACGTTCCGAGAAGCCGGCCAGACGTCGTTCACCGCGCTGGTGTCCCCTGATTCCCTCCGCCGGGGCTCCAACAGCGTGCAGGTACTGGCCGTCCAGGGCTCCGCCCCGCAAGTCACGCTCGAATCGCTGGGCCAAGCGGCGAGTCTTGGCCTCGATCTCGTCTGGCAGGACGGGCGTGAGCTCCTGAGGCGGAAATCCGGTGCTGCGGTCACCGTGGTACCCGAAGCCGTAGGCGGGTACGTCGACTCCCTGCAGCGGGCCGCGAGCGGGCTGACCGTCCGCGGGTGGTCCGCGGTCGAGGGCCGCACCGCCGACCGCGTGGTCGTGTACCTCAACAGAAGGCTGTTCGCTGAAGGCCGCCCCAAGATCCTCCGCGAAGACGTAGCCGCCAACTTTGGTCCGGCCACCCGCAGCTCCGGCTTCGCGCTGACGGCGACTCTGCCCTCGGCCGGGGAGCCCTCAGGGGAGGAGGTACGGGTGTTCGGGATCTTCGGTGACCGTGCCCTCGAGTTGACCAAGCGGCCGACAGCACGGTGAGCCGATCGGACCGTCGCGCCTGACGGGGGGCTGAACTAGAGTCTCGGAGATGGCGACCCGCAGCTCGGAAGGCGCGCCCGGCGCCGCGGACCGCCTTGACGGCCTCCGCGCGGACGCCCTTGCCGCCGTCAGGCGCTACGCAGAGGAAGCGCTGGTCCAGCCGGAATTCGTGCCGGGCGAGAGCAACGTGCCCGTCGCGGGGCGCGTAATCGGGCCGCCTGAGCTCGAGGCCCTCACCGACGCCTCGCTGGACGGCTGGCTTACCGAGGGCCGCTTCGCGCGTGAGTTCTCCGCGGCTTTCGCGCAGGAGGTCGGCCGCTCGCAGACCCTGCTGGTCGGGTCGGGCTCCCAGGCCAACCTCCTGGCCGTGGCCGCGACCACTTCACACCTGCACGAGCGGCCCCTCCAGCCCGGGGATGAGGTCATCACGCCGGCGCTCGGCTTCTCGACCACCGTCGGGCCGCTCTACCAGTACGGCCTCGTGCCCGTCTACGTGGACGTGGAACTGGACACGCTCAACCCGACGCTGGACTCGATCGCCGCCGCCATCGGCGAGCGCACGCGCGCCATCCTGATCGCCCACTGCCTCGGCAACCCGTTCGACGCCGAGGGTGTGGCCGAGCTCTGCCGCGAGCACGACCTCGTCCTGATCGAGGACTGCTGCGACGCTCTCGGCTCGACCTACGCGGGCCGCAAGGTGGGCAGCTTCGGGCAGGCGGCCACCTTCTCGTTCTACCCCGCGCACCACATGACGATGGGCGAGGGCGGCGCGGTCGTGGCCGACGACCCTACGTGGATCCGGGCGCTCGGCTCGCTGCGCGAATGGGGCCGTGACTGCTGGTGCCCGCCGGGCGTGAACGACGCCTGTGGGCGGCGATTCGACGGGCGCTTCGGCGACCTGCCCGCCGGGTTCGACCACAAGTACGTCTTCTCCCACATCGGCTTCAACTTCAAGGTCACCGACATGCAGGCGGCGCTCGGCCTCGCGCAGCTCGACCGGCTCGAGGGCTTCGGGCAGAGGCGCCGCCACAACTTCGCACGCCTGCATGAGGCGCTGACGCCGCTGTCGGAGGAGCTCGTGCTGCCACGTTCGCTCCCGGAGGCCGACCCGTCATGGTTCGGCTACCCGTTCACGCTCAGGCACGGAAGCTCGGACGAGCGCCGGGAGCTCCAGCGCTTCCTCCTCAGCCGCAAGATCGACAACCGGCTGCTCCTCGGCGGCAACCTCACGCGCCAGCCCGGCTTCATGGGGCTGGAGCACCGAGTAGCCGGTGCGCTCGACAACGCCGACAAGATCACCGAGGCGACGGTGTGGGTCGGCTGCTACCCCGGGCTCTCCGACGAGATGATCGACTGGATCGCCGAGTCCGTCACGGCGTTCGTGCACGAGCACGCCCGAGCGCGTGGCTGAGCAGCAGGCTCCGCGGAGACTCGAGCAGGCCGCAACCTCAGACCGCCGTCTCCTCGCGCGATCCTCCGTCACGCTGATCTCGAGGAGCTTCGCGAAGTTCGCGCAGATCCTCTTCCTCGTGGTGGCCGCGCGACTCCTGTCCGTGGAGGAGTTCGCGAGCTACTCGTACCTGCTGGTGCTGGCGGCCGCGTTCACGATCCTCAGCGACACGGGCGTGCCGATGGTGGCGAGCCGAGACGCGTCCGCGGGCCGCGCAAGCCCGGGCGACCTCTTCTTCTCGGCCCTGCCCGTCGTGGTGGTCAGCGCCCTGATCGCGGCGCTCATCCTGCCGGTCATAGGCGCGCTCGACTCCGGGCCCGGGAGCACGATCGTCCCGGTCCTGATCACCGCCGCGTACGTCGTCTTCAACCGGCTCTTCGACTTCACGGCCACGATGCTGCGCGGGGTCGGCCGCTTCACCTTCGAGGCCGTGCTGCAGTCGGTTGGCGCCGTCTACTTCATCGTGGGCGGCACCATCGCCGTCGCGGCCGACCTCGGTGTGACCGTGGTGCTCGCGATCCTCGCCAGCAAGGAGCTCGGCTCGGCGCTGATCGCGTACGCGGCCCTCCGCGGCGACCTCCAGCCGACCGAGGACACGCCACGCCGCAGCGACTGGCGCCGGTTGTTCAAGATCGGCATCAAGCTCGCGATCGCGGGCGTGGCAGTGGCACTGCTGATGCGCATCCCGCTGGCGGTGCTCGGCAACGTGGGGACGGACCGGGAGGTCGCGCTCTTCTCTGCAGCACAGCGCTTCGGCGACGCGGTCTACATCCTCGCGATCAGCTCGGGCTTCGCCCTGATGCCCGGCATTTCCTATCTGGCGCGCGCCGAGCCTGAGCGCGCCCGCCGGCTTGTGCATCGCGTGACACTCACTCTCATAGGCGCCAGCGGGGTGCTGGCTGCCATCGCCCTGCCATTGGCCGAGCCGATCATGCGCGGCATCTTCGGCGGCGACTTCGCGCCGGGCGCGGAACTGCTCCGGATCGTGCTGATCGGGGTTCCCGGCTACGCGACGCTCGGCGTCTGCTGGTACGCGGTCGTCGCGTTCGACGGGGAAGCCCATCTCGTGGGGATCGGGCTGGCCGGTCTCGCGTTGAGCGCGTTGCTGTCGGCGCTACTGATCCCCTCGGCGGGTGACGTGGGGGCGGCCTGGACGTATGTGGGCTCGCTCTACGCGATGGCGGCGCTCACGGTCTTCGTGTTCGAGCGACAGCTCGGCCGAACCGCCGTTCGGCCTGCCCAAGCCGAGGCGGACGCCGCCGCGTCCGTTCTCAACTAGGCCGGTCTGCTCGCGAGCGCTTCCAGATAGGAGCGGCTCAGGCCCTCGGCCTGATGCGAAACCGTGAAGTTCTCGACCACGCGCCGGCGTCCCGCTTCGCCGAGCTCGGCGCGAAGATCGGCGTCTCGGACGAGCCGCTCGATGCCAGCAGCGAGCGCGCCCGCATCCTCGGAGTCGACGAGGATGCCCGCGCCTCCGGCCAGCTGCTCGGCGATACCGTCGACCCGCGTCCCTACGACCGGGACCCCGGCGGCCATGGCTTCGAGCACGGTCAGCGGGAATGGATCTCGCCGCGACGGGAGGACGAATACGTCGAGCTTCGCCAGCTCGGCCGCCATGTCCACATGGCCGGCGTAATGGATGCCGGAGCGCTCGGCTCGCTCCACGGTTTCCCTGGCCCAGGGCTCGTCCGGGCCCGGCGCAAGCTCACCGGCGATTCGAAACTCGCCGTTGGGGAGCGCGCCCGTGAGGCTGGTCGCGGCTTGAACGAAGAGGTCGGAGCCCTTTCTGGAGGAGACGGTCCCGGCGGTACCGACCACCACGCGATTCGCGCGCCGCGCTCCGCGAGCCAGATCCGGGGGCACGACGCCCTCATGCACCACCGAACAGCGGACGCCGTGCGCCCTCAGTGCCTCCGCGCACGGGGTCGAGCACGCGACGACGTCAGAAGCCGCCGCTCTGAGCAGGGCCGCGGCCGCACGTCCTCGAATATCGGGAGCGACCATTTCGTGCACGTGCATGAGCGCGGGGAGACCCCGCCGCCGGGAGGCCACGAGCTCGGGAAGGGTCACCAGGGTGTTCGAATGCACGAGGTCGGGCGCCTGCGCCGCCACCCAGTGGCGCAACCGCCGGAGATAGCCCGGTGTCCGGGCGAGGCGGGCGAAGGCCCCGGGCGGCTCCGAAAGCGCGCGCCGGCTGTAGCGAAGTGGACGGGGCTCTCCCCCGACCTCGTAGCCTCGAGCGATGAGCTCGTTTCTGGCGGCCCCTTCTCCCGGCACCCAGAAGGCAAAGCGCCACCCCTCTCGCTCCAGCAACGGGACCGTGCCCAGAACAGAGCTCGTGGCCCCGCCCAGATCGGGCTGGTGCAAGAGGATTACGACCTTCCGGCGGCTCACTTCCCCGGCCGGGGCGCCGCGTCACGCAGCGGACGTGCGA
>CAVXTL010000023.1:0-60085 GCA_963764665.1 uncultured Thermoleophilaceae bacterium
ATCCCCACGTGCTCCACCGCGGCGGCGGTGGCCACCGCGATCTCGAGGGCGCGCGGGTCAGCGTTGCCGATGTCCTCGCTGGCCAGCACGACCATGCGCCGGGCCACGTAGCGAGGGTCCTCGCCGCCCTCGAGCATCCCGGCCAGGTAGAGCAGCGAGGCGTCGGGATCCGAGCCGCGCGTGGCCTTGATCCAGGCCGAGATCAGGTCGTAGTGGCGGTCGCCCTCCTTGTCGTAGAGGATCGCGCTCCGCTGGAGCGCGTCCTCCGCCACGCGGAGCGTGACCGCGCCGTCGGGGCCCACCGTGTCGCATGCCAGCTCGAGCGCGGACAGCGCCGTCCGCGCGTCGCCGCCCGCGCGCGTGGCGAGGAAGTCGAGCGCGGCGTCGTCCACCCGCGGGGCGTCGGCGATGCCGCGCTCGTCGCCCAGCGAGCGCCGCAGAAGGGCCAGCACGTGCTCGGTCTCGAGCGCATGCAGCTCATAGACCCGGCAGCGCGAGAGCAGCGCCGAGTTGACCTCGAAGTAGGGGTTCTCGGTGGTGGCGCCCACCAGCAGCACGAGCCCCTCCTCGACGGCCGGCAGCAGGCTGTCCTGCTGCGCCTTGTTGAAGCGGTGGATCTCGTCGAGGAAGAAGATCGTGCGCTCGCCGCTCGTGGAGCGGCGGTGCTGGGCGCGCTCGATCACCTCGCGCACCTCGGCACGGCCCGCGTTCACGGCGGACGCCTCCTCGAACGCGGCACGCGCGTTCACGGCGAGCAGGCGGGCGAGCGTCGTCTTGCCGGTGCCGGGCGGCCCGTACAGGATCATCGAGTGCGCGCGCCCCTCCTCGAGCGCGGTGCGCAGGGTGCCGCCGCGGCCGAGCAGGTGCTCCTGGCCCACGAACTCGCCGAGCGACACCGGACGCATGCGCGCCGCCAGGGGCAGGTCGGGGGCCGGCACGCCGGTCTGGCCCCGGGGCGCGTCGTCGAGGTCGAAGAGCCGCTCCATGAGCGGATTCTGGCAGCGCCAGGGGCGGCTATGGGGCTCCATATACTCGATCGGGTGCCCGATCGCGCGCAACTGGAGGGCCGAACCACCGAGCTGCTCCAGCGGCTGATCCGCTTCAACACCGTCAACCCGCCGGGCAACGAGCAGGCTGCGCAGGAGTTCCTGAAGGGCCTCCTCGAGCGCGCCGGCTTCGAATGCGAGCTGCTTTCGGCCGTGGAGGGGCGCCCCAACCTCGTGGCGCGCATGAAGGCTGCATCCGACGGCCCGCGGCTGTGCCTGCTCGGACACGTGGACACGGTGCTCGCCAACCCCGAGGAGTGGACCGTGGACCCCTGGTCCGGCGAGCTGCGCGACGGCTGCGTCTGGGGCCGCGGCGCGCTCGACATGAAGAGCCAGGTGGCCGCCGAGGCGGCCGCGGCGCTGACCCTCGCCGAGGAGGGCTGGCGGCCGGAGGCCGGCGAGCTGCTGATCGTCTTCACCGCCGACGAGGAGACCGGCGCCGAGCACGGCGCGCACTGGCTCTGCGATACGCACCCGGACCGGGTGGCCTGCGACATGGTGGTCAACGAGGGCGCCGGCGAGGTGTTCGAGTTCGACGGCCGCCGCCACTACGGCGTCTGCGCCGGCGAGAAGGGCGTGTTCCGGTTCACGCTCACCACCTCGGGCAGGGCGGGCCACGCCTCGATACCGCGCATCGGGGACAACGCGCTGGTCAAGCTCGCGCCGATCCTGGAGGCGCTCAGCGACGGGCGGCCCGCCTACGAGCTCTCGCCGGAGCCGGAGGCCTTCATGCGCGCCCTCGGCCTCGGAACCGACGACCTCGACGCGTCGATGCGCACGGTCGAGGAGCGCGACCCGCGCGTGGCGGTGCTGCTCGAGCCGATGCTCGGCGTGACGCTCACCCCGACGATGGTGTCGGCCTCGGAGAAGATCAACGTGATCCCCTCACGAGCGCGGCTGAGCGTGGACTGCCGCGTGCCTCCGGGGCTCGGGGAGGAGCACGCGCTCGAGCGGATCCACTCGCTGCTGGGCGAGGACGGCTTCGAGATCGAGTTCCACGACACCGTGGTGGGCAACCGCTCGCCGATCGAGACCCCGCTGATGGATCACATCGAGGCCTTCATCGAGCGCGAGGATCCGGGCGCGAGCGCGGTGCCCGTGGTGCTGCCCGGCTTCTCGGATTCGCGCTGGTTCCGCTCCGCGTTCCCGGACTGCACCGCCTACGGCTTCTTCCCGCAGCGCAAGATGGACCTCTTCGAGGCCCTGCCGCTCGTGCACGGCGCTGACGAGCGCGTGCCCGTGGAGGACCTGGGCCTGGCCGCGACCTTCTACGCCGGTCTCGCGGAGGAGGTGCTCAGGTGACCAAGCCCGTACCCGATGACAAGCTGCGGCTCGGCGGAATGGCGCTGCGCAACGGGCTGCTCGTGCACGGCCCGACCCACTGGGCGGCCGCCGTGCGGACCGACTCCGGCGACATCCAGGTGGCCTCCGGGCGCAAGCCGCGCCTCAGGGGCCGCGTGGCGGAGCGCATGCCGGGCGTGCGCGGGGTGATCAAGCTGGCCGAGGCGATGGCGGTGATCCCGCTCGTGAAGCGCTCGCTGCCCGCCGCGCGCCTGCCCATGCAGGATGCGCGCACCGTCGGCGCGATGGGCGCCGCGGCGCTGGGCGGGCAGGCCATCCGCTCGGCCGGGGCGCGCACCGTGGGCCGCGAGGCGGCGGTGGCCCTCGTGAGCGTGATGCCCGCGCTCATGGCGCTGCGCAGCGGGGACCTGGCCGCGTACCACGGGGTGGAGCACAAGGCGATCGCCGGCTACGAGGGGGACTCGGACGCCGCCGACCAGGACAAGGAGCACGACCGCTGCGGCTCGCATCTGGTCACGCCGATGCTCGCCGCGGCCGCGGTGGGGAACGTGGCCGCGCGCCGGGCCGGCCTGCGTGGTCCGGCGGCCGAGGCCGCGGTGGGGCTCGGCAGCGCGGCGGTGGCGGTGGAGGTCTTCGCCTGGTCCGAGCGCCACGCCAACAGCGTCGCTCGCCCGGCTGCTGCGCAAGCCCGGGCACGAGATCCAGCGCGTGGTGGGCACGCGCGAGCCCACCGCGGAGCAGCTCGAGGTCGGGCGCGCGGCGCTCGCCGAGATCCTGCGCGCCGAAGCCGCCACCTGACGCATGGCCACGGAGGCCCGCCCGCGCACGCGCCTCGATCCGGAGGTATTCCGGCTGCCCTTGGAGCGGATCCGCTCCGGCCATTACACGGACGCGTACTTCAACCTCACGAAGGAGCTGCTCGAGGGGGAGGGCCGCAATCCGCGCGTGACCATGCAGGTGTTCCAGAAGCACGACTCGGTGCTCGGCGGCATCGACGAGGCGATCGCGGTGCTCAAGCAGTGCTCGGGGCGCTCAACCGGCGAGGCGTGGAGCGTGGGCTGGGACGAGCTCGAGGTGCGGGCGCTCCACGAGGGCGATGTGATCTCCCCCTTCGAGCCCGTGCTTCAGATCGATGGCGACTACTCGCTGTTCGCGCACCTGGAGACCGTGTATCTCGGGGTGATGGCGCGTCGCAGCCTCGTGATGAGGAACGTGCGCGAGGTGGTGGAGGCCGCGCACGGCAAGCCGATCCTGTTCTTCCCCGCGCGCCACGACCACTGGCTCGTGCAGACCGGCGACGGCTGGGCCGCCCACGTGGCCGGGGCGATCGGAGTGTCCACCGACGCCCAGGCGTCGTGGTGGGGCGGCCGCGGCGTGGGCACGGTCCCGCACGCGCTGATCGCGGCCTATGGGGGCGACACGGTGGCCGCGGCCCGCGCGTTCGCCGAGAAGTACTCGGGGGAGATGAACGTGACCGTGCTCGTGGACTTCGAGAACGACTCGGTGCGCACGTCGCTCGAGGTGGCCGACACCCTCGGGGACACGCTCTGGGGGGTGCGGCTCGACACCTCTGAGCGGATGGTGGACCGCGCGCTCTGGGCCGACATGGGCGAGTCCCAGCCCACCGGCGTCACGCCCGAGCTGGTCGCGCGCGTGCGCTCCGCGCTCGACGAGGCGGGGCACTCGCGGGTGCGGATCGTGGTCTCGGGAGGGTTCGATGCCGCCAAGATCCGCCGCTTCGAGAAACTCGGTGCGCCCGTGGACTCCTACGGGGTCGGTTCCTCGCTGCTTCAGGGCCAGAACGATTTCACGGCGGACGTGGTGCGCCTGGAGGGCCGCGACTGCGCCAAGGCCGGCCGCCGCTTCAGGGCCAATCCGCGCCTGGAAGCCGTGGACTGACCCTCATGTAGGCCCTCAAAACGGCCGATCAGGGAAATTAGATGAGGCGCCTCACTCTCCGGACGCTCGCCTGCGCCCTGGTAACGCTTGCCGTGGCCGCGCAGCCTGCCCCTGCGCAGGTGAGCTCGGCCGCGACCTGCACGACCACGGTGCCCGTGCAGCGGGACCGCGCGTTCGACGACCTCCTGCTCACCGAGGGCAACTACGAGGTCACCGTGCTCGACACGAGCGAGATGAACTGCGGGGAGGCGGTGCGCGCGCTGCGCCAGTTCGTGGCCACGCCGGGCACCACCGCGCCGGTGGGCTGGGATGTGGACGCCGGCCGCAAGCTCTTCATCCGAGAGTCGGGCAGCGACAAGTTCCGGGTCGTGCGCATCGCGCCGCCCGGCACCGACTCCGGGTTCAACTTCCAGTCGCTCGAGAACTGGGCGGTCGTCTGGCTGCCGATCATCTTCTTCGCGATCCTGCTCGGCATACTCCTGATGATGGTCCGCGTGATGCCGCGGACCAAGCCGCAGGAGATCAAGCCCTCATCCGCGAGCTCCGTCGGCTGGGACGACGTGGCCGGGGTGGAGGAGGCCAAGGACGAGCTGCGCGAGGTCGTGGAGTTCATGCGCGATCCCAAGCGCTTCAAGGCGCTCGGCGCGCGCGTGCCCAAGGGCATCCTGCTGCACGGCCCTCCCGGCACGGGCAAGACCCTCCTGGCCAAGGCGGTGGCCAACGAGTCCAATGCGACCTTCTTCGCCCAGTCCGCCGCCTCGTTCGTGGAGATGTTCGTGGGCCTCGGCGCCGCGCGCATCCGGCGGCTGTTCCGCCAGGCGCGCAAGGCCGCCCCGGCAATCGTCTTCATCGACGAGCTCGACGCGGTGGGCGCCACGCGCGGCAAGGACATCTCGGGCGAGAAGGACCAGACGCTCAACCAGCTGCTGGTGGAGCTCGACGGCTTCGGCGACCGCGACGACGTGGTGGTGATCGCCGCCTCGAACATGCTCGAGCAGCTGGACCCGGCGCTCCTCCGCCCCGGGCGCTTCGACCGCCAGATCCTGGTCACGCCGCCCGACCTCAAGGGACGGCGGGCGATCCTCGACGTGCACACCGCCTCCAAGCCACTCGCGCAGGACGTGGACCTCGACCTGATCGCGCGCCAGACCAGCGGGCTCAGCGGCGCCGACCTGGCCAACATCTGCAACGAGGCGGCGATCTTCGCCGGGCGCAACCGGCGCACATCGCTCCTCACGCGCGACTTCCAGGGCGCCCTCGAGCGGGTGATCGCCGGCATGCAGTCACGGCGCGTGATCACGAGCCACGAGAAGCGGGTGGTGGCCTACCACGAGGCCGGGCACGCGCTCTGCTCCGAGCTGCTGCCGTCCGTGGAGCGCGTCCACCGGATCTCGATCATCCCGCGCGGACAGGCGCTCGGCTACACGCTCAACCTCCCCGAGGAGGACCGCTACCTGAAGACCAAGGACGAGCTGCTCGACTACATGGTGGTGCTGCTCGGCGGGCGGGTCACCGAGCACCTGGTGTTCGGCCAGGTGACCACCGGCGCCTCCGACGACCTCCGCAAGGTGCACGAGATCAGCCGCTCGATGGTCACGCAGTACGGGATGGGCACCGAGCTCCAGTCGAAGCAGCTGCCCTCCGACGACTACGCGATGTCGGACAACACGCGCAGGAACGTGGACGACGAGCAGCAGTACCTCACGGACCTCGCCCACCGGCGCGCCATGAAGCTGGTGGCCGAGAACCGGCCGCTGCTCGAGGCCTTCGCCTCCACGCTGCTCACGCACGAGGTGCTCGAGCGAGACGACATCGACCGCATCATGGCCGCCTACCGGCTCGACCAGGGCCAGGACGTGGAGCAGCTGGTGCGCGCCGCGGAGAACCCCGGCCGGCCGACGATCGCGGCCACCGAGGGCACCGATCACCCGGGCGGCGTCTCGCCCTCCATGTAGTCCACCGCGTCGGAGCGCCGAAAGAGCTCATAGAGGCCGCCGCCGTCGGGCAGGCGCTCGAAGGCGCCGACCTTGCCCGAGTCGGGGTACATGACCACGTCCGGGAGCCCGGAGGTGCTGATGGCGAGGAAGCGCACGGTGTCCTCGCCGCGGTTCACGAGCTGGTGCGCGCCGGCCTCGCCGGTGGCGAAGGAGAGCACCTCGCCCGGCTCGAGCTGCTGCCACCCGTCGGGCGTGCGCATGCTCGGACGCCCCTCCAGGATCACGAGCAGCTCCTCCTCGCCCAGGTGGTAGTGGTAGGGATACGCCGCCTCGCCGGGTTCGACCTCGTACAGGCTGGCGCCGAGTCGCCGGGCTCCGAGCTGCCGGCCGACCCGGGCGCGCCTGACGGTGAAGCCCGGTGTGTCGCGGTTGTCGTCGTAGCGCGGCTCGCTCAGGTTGGCCATGGGTCGTATGTCTACACTCCCGGCCCGTGTTCGACCGCATCGATCACATCGGAGTTGCCGTGGCCGACCTGGACGGCGCGATCGAGCTGTACCGCGATCGCCTGGGGATGCCCCTCCAGCACCGCGAGACGGTCGAGCAGTTCGGCGTGGAGGCCGCTCTGCTCGGAATCGGGGACTCGCACGTGGAGCTGCTCAGCCCCACCGATCCCGAGAGCGCCGTGGGCCGCTTCATCGAACGCGGCGGCCCGGGCCTGCACCATGTCGCCTACCAGACCGGCGACATCGAAGCCGCGCTCGAGAAGGCGCGCTCTGCGGGACTTCAGCTGATCGACGAGGAGCCGCGAACCGGGATCAGGAACAGCCGCGTGGCCTTCGTTCACCCCAAGTCGACCGGAGGCGTGCTCACCGAGCTCGTGCAGCCGGCAGAGGAGCATTGAAGATGGCGTCAGAGGTCACTCGACTCGATATCGGCTTCGACGGCGGTCAGGTGATGACGGCGCGGGTGGCCGTGTCCGACTACCAGGACCTCCGCAAGGCGCTGGCCAACGAGAAGTCCGACCGCTGGTACGAGCTGCGCACGCAGGACTCCGAGGTCGCCCTCGACCTCTCCCGGGTCGTGTACGTGCGGCTCGACACCGACGCACACCGGGTCGGGTTCTAACCCGCACGGCGTGCTCCGCGCGCTCGACGTCGGGCTGCTGCGCCTGCTGCGCACGCGCGGGCACACCCCGTCGCTCGAAGCGGCGGTGCGAACCCTTGCGCACACCGGCGAGCACGGCCTCCTCTGGCACGCCGTGGCCGGGTCCGGGCTGCTGCTCGACCGCGGTCACGCGCACGTCTACCGCCGCGCGAGCCTGACGGTGCTCGCGACGATGGTGGCCAACACGGCGGTGAAGTACACCGTCGGCCGGCCGCGCCCGGTGCTCGAGGGGCTGCCCGCCCTGGCGCCCACGATCTCGGGCCGCTCGTACCCCTCGGCGCACGCCAGCACCTCGTTCGCCGGGGCGCGCGTGCTCTCGGCGGCGCTGCCGCGGGCGCCGCTCTACGTGCTCGCCGTGGCGATGGCGCTCGCGCGCCCGTACCTCGGTGTGCACTACCCCTCGGACATCGTCGCCGGTGCGCTGCTCGGCGACGCCGTGGCCCGCCTGGGCGCGCCGGCGCCGTGAAGGTCGGGATCGTCGGCCTGCCGAACGCGGGCAAGTCCTCTCTCTTCAACGCGCTCACGCGCGCCGGCGCCCAGGCGGCCAACTACCCGTTCACGACGGTGGAGCCGAACGTGGCCGTGGTGCCCGTGCCGGACGAGCGGCTGGACCGGGTGGCCGAGACGGTGGGCGCCACGCCGGTGGTGCACGAGGTGATCGAGTTCCACGACATCGCCGGCCTGGTGCGCGGCGCCCACCGCGGGGAGGGGCTCGGCAACAAGTTCCTTGGCAACATCCGCGAGACCGACGCGATCGTGCACGTGGTGCGCGCGCACGACGACGCGCAGGTGGTGCACCCCGAGGGCCGGGTGGATCCGCTGTCCGACGTGGACGCCGTGGACACCGAGCTGCTGTTCGCCGACCTCGAGCAGGCCGAGCGGCGCCTCGACCGGGTCTCGAAGCAGGCCAAGTCGCTCGACAAGGTCGCGGTGGCCGAGGAGGAGTGGCTGACCAGGGTGGTGGAGGCGCTTCAAGAGGGTCGCGCCGTGCGCACCGTCCCGGCCCCCTCCGGCGCGCCCGGGGCGGACGTGCGCCTCCAGGCGCTCACCTCCAAGCCGGTGCTCTACGTGGCCAACGTGGCCGAGGGCGAGCCACTCGAGCCGCCGCCTGAGCTGGTGGCGCACGCCGAGGAGCGCGGCGCCCGCGCCACGGCGGTGAGCGCGCGCCTCGACTCCGAGCTGTCCGAGCTCGAGGACTCCGAGGCGGAGGCCATGCGAGCGGAGATGGGGGTGGCCGAGTCGGGCCTCACGACCGTGATTCGCGAGGCGTTCGCCCTCCTCGACCTGATCTCGTTCTTCACGGCGGGCGAGGGCAAGGAGGCGCGGGCGCACGCGATCCCGCGAGGCACTCCCGCGCGCCGCGCCGCCGGCTCGGTGCACAGCGACATCGAGCGCGGCTTCGTGGCCGCGGAGATCGTGCCGTGGAGCGACCTCGTCGAGACCGGCGGATACGCGCCGGCGCGCGAACAGGCCAAGCTGCGCGTGGAGGGCCGCGACTACGCCATGCAGGACGGCGACGTGGTCACGTTCCGCTTCACGCCGTAGGAGGAGGTCGTAGCGCACACCGGGCGCTCAGGAGATGGGTCGCTCCAGGTTGCGCATGACCGATTCCACGTAGCGCTCGGGGGCGGTGAGGTGGGGCACGTGCGCGGCATCGTCGATCGTCTGGCGTCGCGCGTCAGGTGCGAACCCCGTCAGCCGGTCGAGCACGCGCGGAAAGATCTTGGGGCTATCCGATCCCTCAGTGAGGGAGAGGGGCGCCTCCAGGCCGGCGAGGGCGTCGGTATCGACGGTCCCCTGGTTCGGGTCCTGGAGCTCGTCCAGAAAGGTCGGAGCGTTTCGGACCATCGTCGCCTTCGACTCTTCGGTGAGCTGTGTCTCCCAGGCTCCTGGGCCGAACGCAATCTCATCGGCGAACTGTCGGGCGGCGCCTTCGTGATCACCCTCGGCGATCCGGCGCCCGACCGACTCGATCGCCGGCACGCTCTGCTGAAGCATCGCCTCGCTCTCGGGATCGCCGGCCAGCAGGGCGAACAGCGGCGGCTCGTGGCACGTCAGCGAGCGGAACAGCTCGGGCCGCCTGGTCGCCAGGCGCAGGGCGATGTTGCCCCCGAACGAGCTGGTCACGACGTGCGCCGGCGCCAGGCCGAGCGCCTCGATCAGCGCCGCAAGATCGTCGCCGTCCTGATCAGCGCTTCCCGGCCCCGCGCCGGCTTCACTCCGTGAGTGCCCGCGGCGATCGTAGGTCAGCACCTGCCACGACGCGGCCAGCGCCGGAGCGACCAGACCCCATCCCGTGGCATCCGACCAGGACCCGTGTACGAGGACCAGGGGATCGCCGCTGCCCTGCAGCTCGTAGTGCAGGCCGACACCGTTGACCTCTATCTGCGGCATGACACAAGCCTATGCCGTGGCGCCTGGCCGGTGTTGGCAGAAATCGTCCGGTATCTGCCCTTGCCGCCAACACCGCCGCGCGCCATCATGGCGTTCGTGAGTCAGCGACGTGTCGTGATCGTGGCCTTCCCCGATGTCCAGCCCCTCGACGTGGTGGGCCCGGCCGAGGTCTTCCACACCGCCGCGCGGCTGGAGGGCGACGCCTACTCCGTCACGATCGCCGCACCCGACGCAGGCCCGCTCAAAGCGTCGGCCCTGAGCCTCGTGCCCGACACGACCCTCGACGCGGTGCGCGGCCCGATCGACACCCTGGTGGTGGCCGGGGGCACCGGGGTGCTCGCGCTCGAGCACGACGAGTGCTTCCTCGCCGCGCTGCGCGACGCGGCCGGACGCTCGCGGCGGGTGGCCGGCGTGTGCACCGGCGCCTTCCTGCTGGCCGCGGCCGGTCTGCTCGAGGGTCGCCGCGCCACGACGCACTGGGCGAGCTGCGCTCTGCTGGCCGAGCGCCATCCGGACGTGAAGGTGGACGCGGACCCGATCTTCGTGCGCGACGGCCACGTGTACACCTCGGCCGGGGTCACCGCCGGGATGGACCTGGCGCTGGCGCTGGTCGAGGAGGACCTCGGGCGCGAGACGGCCCTGACCACGGCGCGCTGGCTCGTGCTCTTCGTCAAGCGCCCCGGAGGCCAGGCGCAATTCAGCGCCCAGCTGACCGCCCAGACTCGCCGATCGCCGGCCGCTCCGGGAGCTCCAGACCTGGATCGCCGACAACGTGGACGCCGATCTCTCCGTGCCCGCGCTGGCCGAGAAGGCGCACATGAGCGAGCGCAACTTCGCGCGGGCCTTCGCGCCGCGAGGTCGGCATGACGCCGGCCGCGTACGTGGAGACCGCCCGCGTGGAGAGCGCCCGGATGGCGCTCGAGGCAGGCGAGACGCCCATCGAGACCGTGGCCGCGCGGGCGGGCTTCGGGACCGTCGAGACCATGCGCCGCGCCTTTCACCGCCGGGTGGGGGTTGGCCCCGCCGACTACCGCCGCCGCTTCCGCTCGGAAGCGGCCTGAACGAAGGAGCTCCCATTCAAATCGTGATCCCCCTATACGACCGCTTCACGGCACTCGACGCCGTCGGCCCCTACGAGGTGCTCTCGCGAGTGCCCGGAGCACAGGTGACCTTCGCCGGCGTGGAGGCGCGCCCCTACACCACGGACACGGGGATGCTCACGATCCGCGCCGATGCCGCCCTGGCCGACATCCCGGCCCCCGAGGTGTTCGTGGTCCCCGGCGGCCCGGGCAGCACCGACGCCGCGCAGGACCAGGCGCTGCTCGACTGGGTCCGCACAGCTCACGAGACCTCCGAGTGGTCCACCTCGGTCTGCACCGGCGCGGAGGTGCTCGGGGCGGCCGGCCTGCTCGACGGCCTCGACGCCACGACCTACTGGGCGGACATGGAGATGCTCGCGCAATACGGGGCGGTGGCCACCGAGAAGCGGGTGGTGGAGCAGGGCAAGATCGTCACGGCCGCCGGTGTTTCCTCGGGCATCGACATGGCCCTGACGCTCGTTGCGCGAATGACCCACGAGGAGGTCGCCAAGGCGATCCAGCTGGGCATCGAGTACGACCCCGAGCCCCCGTTCGACTCCGGCTCCACGCGCACCGCGTCGCCGGAGACGATCGCCTTGGTGCGCGCCACGATCGCGGCGCGGGACGCTGACGGGTAGGCCGTCAGCGGTTGCTATACCGCCCCGGGTGCGGGGCCGGCACCTCATTGCGCTTGTAACGGCGTTTGCGGCTGCGGTGGCGGTGCTGCCGGCGGCCGCGGCGGCCTGCGAGACCGGCACGCGGGCACGACCTCCCGAGCCCGAGGGCACGCCGCCGCTCGCGCTCGGCGACTCCGTGATGCTCGGCGCCGTGGACCGCCTCGTGGCGGCCGGGTTCGAGGTGGACGCGCGCGGCTGCCGCCAGATGGCCGAGGGCGTGAGGGTGCTGGCCGCGCGCGGGCGCAGGGACGCCCTGCCCGGGATCGTGGTGGTCGCCCTCGGGACCAATTGGACCGTCACGACGACGCAGATCCGCCAGACGCTCCGGATCCTCGGCCCGGGCCGGGTGCTCGGGCTGGTGGTCCCTCGTGAGCTGGCGAGCGTGCGCACCCCGAACCGGCGCAACATCCGGGCGGCAGGACGACGCTGGCCCGACCGCGTGAAGGTGCTCGACTGGGTTCGCCACAGCGCCGGCCGCAGGTCCTGGTTCGCAGCCGACGGGCTTCATCTGGCCCCGGCGGGGGCGCGGGCGTTCACACGCCTGCTGTCCACGGCGTTCGAATGGACGGTCTCCGCACGGATCGTCACCTGGACGCCCATGCCCGCACCGCAGGCCGTGGAGAGCCTCAGCGCACCCTGACGGGCGGCCCTGCCACCACGTGGGCCCGGACCCGGTAGACGCCGGGGCGCCTGACGGCCTTGTGGTAGCGGCCGTGCGCGGCGGTGCGGATGGTGCCGGCACGCTTCCAGCGCCCGTCGATCCTGCGTTCGAGGATCAGCCGGTGCGAGCGCGGGGCCGGGTCGAAGCTCCCGGACACACTCGGCGAGATGCGGTTGAGCGTCCAGAGCGCGATGCGCGGCGACCTCCAGGCGGCCGCCTGGGCCTTGGCCGCGGAGCGGGCGGAGGTCGAGACGCGCGTGAAGCGCATCCAGGTGTCGCGCAGGGCCAGGCGGGCGCGGATCGTGGGACCGCTGATCGTGGTCGTGCCGCGGCTGCCGATCACCTGGGCCTTGACCACCCGGGGCGAGCTGCCGCGCTTGAGCACCTTGAGGCGCCGGAAGCTGCCGCGCGACCCGAGCGCGCGCGTGAGCTGCGCGGTCGTGAAGGAGCGCCGCCAGCGGTGGTAGGGCGAGCGAAAGTCGTAGGGGTCGGGCACGCCGACGAGCCACGGCTTCCGGAGCGACCCGACGAACGAGAACTCGACGTTCTCGGTGTGCCCTCCGGAGGTCGAGAAGTAGTAGGTCACGGCCGGCTCGCCGCCGTAGGTGAGGATCCGGCCCGCGGTGCCCGCCACGGCCGCGTTGCTGCGCACGCCCTCGGCGATCACGCCCCGGTAGACCTGGGAGCGCGTGTCCGGATAGAGGTCGAACGGGCCCTCCGGGTGCCGGGTGGCCAGCGCGTAGGTCCGCGCGGTCACCGCCTGGGCCTTGAGCGCCTCGAGCGGCCATGACGCGGGCATCTCGCCCGCCACGACGCCGCGTACGTAGTCGTCGAGCGCCACCACGTTGATCGCGTCGAGCCCGCCGCCGGCCTGGATCTCGATCGCTCCCCGGTAGAGGCCGTCGCTCACGCCGTTGAGGGCCGGGCCGAGCAGCCGCAGCGCGCGGCCGGGACGTTCGATCCGCAGCCGCGACGAGAAGCGCCCGATGCGCTTGCCGGATGGGCCGAACAGCGCGATGCCACCACCGGACGGGCGCGCGATGTAGGTCTTCGAAGGCTTCAGCGCCCTGCCGTCGGCGCGGGTGGCGCCGCGTACGCGGATGTACGGGTCGTCGGGCTGGAGCAGCACCCGCACGGAGCGCTGGGCGGCCTGCGTCAGCCGGGTCTGCGAGTAGTAGTGCCTGAGGATCGCGCGGTAGCCGGTGCCCTCGAGCGCGTAGCCGTAGGCCCCGTACTGGCTCATGCCGATGCCGTGACCCCAGCCGGCGCCGCGGACGACGTGGCGGGTGGCTGCGTTGGCGCTCGCGGGCACGGCGAGTACCGCAAGCACGACTGTGGACAGAAGAAGGCGGCGCATAGGAGCTACAACTCCTCTATCGGCTGAAGGTAGCGAGACTTCAGGCGACTCTGAACAGGCGCCAGTCCCCCGGCACCCCGCGCAGGTCGTGCGTGCCGCGGTCCTCGAAGTCGATTCCAGAGCCAACCACGAGGTCCTTGACGGTGCTCGAAACGAGCACCTCGCCGGCATCGGCGCACGACATCACCCGGGCGGCGATGTGCACCGCCAGACCGCCCACGTCGTCGCTCATCACCTCGCACTCTCCAGTGTGGAGGCCCGCGCGGAGCTCCAGTCCCAGCTCCTCCACGGCGTCCGTGATCGATGCAGCGCAGCGAATCGCGCGCGCCGGACCGTCGAAGGTCGCCAGGAAGCCGTCCCCGGTGCGCTTGATCTCGCGGCCGCGGTGGCGCTCGAGCGATCGCCGGAACAGCTCGTCGTGACGCTCCAGCAGGTCGCGCCAGTGGCGATCGCCCATGTCGGCGGCGCGCTGGGTGGAGTCCACGATGTCGGTGAACATCACGGTGGCGAGCATGCGGTCGGGCTCGCGCTCGTGGCGGGTGCCCGTGAGGAACTCCTCCAGCTCGCCGAGGATCGCCTCGCTGTCGCCCACCGCGAACATGTTGTCCGGGCCCTCGAGCTCCACGTAGCGCGCGCCCGGGATGCGCTCGGCGATGTAGCGCGAGTGCTCCACCTTGATGAAGCTGTCGTCGCGACGGTGCATCACGAGCGTCGGCACGCGGATCGAGGGCAGCACCTCGCGCACGTCGAACTCGCCGATCAGGTCGAAGATGCGCTTGATCGTCGCCGGGCTGGCGGCCAGGCGCTCGAGCCGGCCGGCCCACTCCACGAAGCGCGGGTCGCGCATGCGGCTCCCGGCCACGGCGCCCGCCACGAGGCCCTCGCCCCAGTGCTCGACGCACTCGTCCATCCGCGCCCTCCGCTCCTCCGCGCTCCAGGCCCAGTCGTAGTCCGGCGCCCACACCGAGCGCGCGAACGTGGCGTACATGGTCAGCGACTGGGTCCGGTCCGGGTGGCTGGCGGCGAACAGCGCGGCCATCGGGCCGCCCTCCAGAGTCGCCACGATCGCGGCCTCGTCCGATCCGGCGGCGTCCATCACGGCCAGCACGTCGTCCATCTGCTCCTCGAGCGTGGGGGCGCCCTCCAGCGGATCGGACAGGCCCGAGCCCCGCCGGTCGAAGGTGATCACCCGCGCGAAGCTGGTGAGCCGGTCCATCACGCCGGCCAGCGACGCCTCGGACCAGAGGTACTCCACCTGCGAGATCCAGGGCGGGATCCACACGAGATCGATGGGGCCGTCGCCCTCCACGATGTAGGCGATGTGCACGTCACCGCTTCGGGCGTAGCGGGCAACCGGAGGCACTGGGTCGAGGACGTTACAGTCAGCCGACCGTGGGCAAGCGCAAAGCCAGTGACGTGTTCGTGGAGTGCCTCGAGGCCGAGGGCGTCGGCCACGTGTTCGGCATCCCGGGCGAGGAGACGCTCGATCTGAACGAGTCGCTGTCGCGCTCGTCGATCGACTTCATCCCCGTCCGCCACGAGCAGGGCGGGGCCTACATGGCCGACGTGAGCGGCCGGCTCACCGGCCACGCGGGCGTATGCCTGGGCACGCTCGGCCCCGGCGCCCTGAACCTGGTCACCGCGGTGGCGGACGCCTATCTGGACCGCGCTCCGCTGGTGGCGCTCACCGGCCAGGGCGACCTCGAGCGGATGCACAAGGAGTCGCACCAGTACATCGACCTGCTGCGGGTGATGCGGCCGATCACCAAGTGGAACGCCCGCCTCTCCGACGCGGCGATCATCCCCGAGGTCGTGCGCAAGGCCTTCAAGGTCGCGGAGGCGGAGAAGCCCGGCTCCACGCACATCGAGCTGCCGGAGGACGTGATGGCCACCGAGATCGACGCCGAGCCGCTTCCGCGCCGGCGCGTGGTGCAGCCGGAGCCGGCGGCGCGCGAGCTGCTGAGGGCGGCCGACATCGTGCGCGGGGCGATCAACCCCGTGGCGCTGGCCGGCAACGGGGTGGTGCGCACCGGTGCCGTGGCGGCGCTGCGCGAGTTCGTGCGCGCCACAGGCATCCCCGTGGCGGAGACCTTCATGGGCAAGGGCCTGGTGCCGCCCGACAACCCCAAGGCGCTCGGTTCGGTGGGCCTCCAGTCGGGCGACTACCGGATGGCGGGCTTCGACGAGGCGGACGTGGTGCTGGCCATCGGCTACGACCTCGTGGAGCACTCACCCGAGCACTGGAACCCCGGGCGCGACAAGAAGATCATCTGCATCGACTCGGTGGCCGCCGAGATCGACGAGTACTTCGTGCCCGAGGTAGAGCTCGTGGGCGACATCTACCACGTGCTCACCCGCCTCAGCGAGGAGTGCCGGCACGTGCCCCACCAGGGCGGCTCCACGCGGCTGCGCGACGTGGTGCTCGGGCGCTTCGAGAAGGCCAAGGACGACGACGCCTTCCCCGTCCAGCCGCCGCGCGCCCTCTACGAGATCCGCAAGGCGCTGGGCCGCGAGGACATCCTCATCTCGGACGTCGGGCTCCACAAGCTCTGGATCGGGCGGATGTTCCCGGCGTACGAGCCCAACACCGTGCTGATCGCCAACGGCCTGGCGGGCATGGGCTTCGCCGTGCCCGCGGCGGTGGCGGCCAAGCTCGTGCACCCGGACCGCAACGTCGTCACGGTGAACGGCGACGGCGGCTTCCTCATGAACTGCCAGGAGCTCGAGACGGCCGTGCGGCTGAAGACGCCGATCGTGAACGTGGTCTGGGAGAACGGCCAGTACGGCTCGATCGTCTGGAAGCAGGACAAGAAGTTCGGCACGCACTTCGGCACCGATTTCACGAACCCCGACTTCGTCAAGCTGGCTGAGAGCTTCGGAATGCCGGCCTGGCGCTGCGGCTCGGCCGACGACTTCGGCGAGACGCTGCGGCGGGCGCTCACGCTCGACGTGCCGTCGCTGATCGTGCTCCCGATCGACTACTCGATCGACGTGGCCATCAGCGAGGAGCTGGGCGTGGAGACGGTCGCGACCTAGAAGGAGGCACCAATGGCGATAGCGACACAGGAACAGCAGGTGGTGGAGCAGGTCGAGAAGCGCCTCTACATCGGGGGCGATTGGCGCGACGCCTCCGGAGGGGCGACCTTCCCGGTGATCGACCCGGCCACCGAGGAGGCTCTCTGCGACGTGGCCGACGCCACCCCCGAGGACGGCCAGGCGGCGCTCGACGCCGCCGTGGCGGTGCAGGCGGAGTGGGGCGCCACGGCGCCGAACGACCGGGCCAAGATCCTCTGGGACGCCTTCGAGCTGATGATGGAGCGCGCCGACGAGCTGGCCCTCCTGATGACCCTCGAGATGGGCAAGGCGCTGGCGGAGTCCAAGTCGGAGATCGTCTACGCGGCCGACTTCTTCCGCTGGCACTCCGGCGACGCACTCCGGCTCGACGGCGACTACAAGCAGTTCGGCAACGGCACCAGCCGGGTCATGACCATGAAGCAGCCGGTGGGGCCGTGCCTGATGATCACCCCCTGGAACTTCCCGATGGCGATGGGCACGCGCAAGGTGGGCCCCGCGATCGCCGCCGGCTGCACCATCGTGATGAAGCCGGCGCAGCTCACGCCGCTCTCGATGCTCGCGCTCGGCCAGGTGCTCGAGGAGGTGGGCCTCCCCGGCGGGGTCTTCAACATCGTCACCACGTCGTCCTCGGGCAAGGTCACCGGGCCGCTGATCGAGGACCCGAGCCTGCGCAAGCTGTCCTTCACCGGCTCGACCGAGGTCGGCAAGAAGCTGATCGAGGCCTCCGCCAAGAACGTGCTGAAGACGTCGATGGAGCTGGGCGGCAACGCACCGTTCCTCGTGTTCGAGGACGCGGACCTCGACGAGGCGGTCGAGGGGGCGCTGCTGGCCAAGATGCGCAACATCGGCGAGGCATGCACCTCGGCCAACCGCTTTCACGTGGCGGACTCCGTGAAGGACGAATTCGCGCGCCGGCTGGCCGAGAAGATGGGATCGCTCAAGCTGGGCCGCGGCACCGAGGAGGACGTGAAGGTCGGGCCGCTGATCGACGCGCCCTCGCGCGACAAGGTGGCCGAGCTGGTGGAGGACGCGGTGTCCATGGGCGCCAAGAGCCTCACCGGCGGCCAGGCGCCCGACGGCCGCGGGTACTTCTACGAGCCCACGGTGCTTGCCGACGTGCCGCCCGACGCGCGGGTGTTCAGGGAGGAGATCTTCGGCCCGGTGGCCCCGATCGCGGGCTTCTCATCGGAGGACGAGGCGATCGAGAGGGCCAACGACACCGAGTACGGGCTGGTGGCCTACGTGTTCACGCGCGACATCAAGCGCGCCATCCGCGTGTGCGAGCGGCTCGAGACCGGGATGGTCGGCCTGAACCAGGGCATGGTCTCGAACGCCGGCGCGCCCTTCGGCGGCGTCAAGCAGTCGGGCATCGGGCGCGAGGGCGGCAACGAGGGCATCGAGGAGTTCCTCGAGACCAAGTACGTCGCCGTGAACCTGGACTGAGCGCCGCGGCGTCCCGCCGCTGCACGTATCCATTCAGGGACTTGGCTGCGTCCCGGCGGCTGTCGAGTGGAAACCCATGCCTCGCGGAAGGATCCGCTGGGGCGCCGCCGTGCTTGTCGCCGCCGCCCTGTGCCTTGCCCCTGCCCCTGCATCCGCGGGGAGTCCGCGCGTGGCCGCGCTCCAGGCGGCCCTTCAGGCCAAGGGCCTTTACACAGCCGAGGTGGACGGGGTGCCGGGACCGATGACGCGCGCGGCCACCATGCGCTTCCAGCGCCGCAAGCGCCTCGCCGTCGACGGAGTGGCGGGGCCGCGGACGATCCGCGCCCTCGGCAGCCGCGGCCGCCCGCGGCTCGGCAGCCGCGTGGTCGTCCAGCCGGCTGTCGGCTGGGACGTGGCGGCCGTGCAGTACCTGCTGTGGCGAACCGGCTTCTCTCCGGGCGGCATCGACGGCGGCTTCGGCCCCGGAACGGCACGGGCCGTCTACGCCTACCAGCGCTCGACGGGCCTGCTCGCCGACGGCATGGCGGGCGCCCATACGATCCGCGCCCTGCGCCGCGGCCGTGGCGGCCATCCGTACTCACCCGTGCGCTTCTTCAGGCCGCTCGCCGGTCCGATGGGGGACGGCTTCGGTCACATCGGCGGGCGCCGGCACACGGGGATCGACTTCCCGGTGCCGGCCGGCACGCGCGTGAAGGCGGCCGGCAGGGGCGTGGTGTCCTTCGCCGGCTGGAACACGGGCGGCTACGGCAATCTCGTCGTGGTCAAGCACCGGCTCGGCTTCGCCAGCTGGTACGCCCACCTCGGTCGCGTCGTGGCCAGGCCCGGTCAGGCCGTCAGCGGCGGGTCGCTTCTGGGCTACGCCGGCTCCACCGGCCGCTCCACGGGCCCGCACCTGCACTGGGAGGTGCGCCGGTTCGACGCTCCGGTCACCCCGCTGCCGTACATGCTCACCGGCACCGCCTCGCGGACCGCTCTCGCGGCTCCGGGTCCGCACGAGGACTACTGCGGGCCCTGGGCAGGCTGCTGATTCCTACGGAATGCCGAAGACCTTGAGCGGATAGCGCTTGTAGTGCCCGTAGCGCGTTCCCCGCGGCGGCCTCTCCCAGTTGGTGGCCCAGCGGGCGTAGGCGAACGCCCGCGGCGGGAACCAGGCGATCTTGTGGCCGGCGCATGACTGCGCGAAGCCCGGCCGGTTGATCCAGAGGTAGGCGTCCACCATCGGGTTGGACGTGTCCGTGGTCGGCGGCTTGCCGAGGCCGCGCAGGCCTGGGCTGCACCAGATGTTGATCGTGCGCCACTTGTGGCGGCTGCGATCGATCCAGTTGCGGTAGTGCACCGGCCCGCGGCCGTTCTCCGCCGTGTTGATGATGAAGTGCTTGCCTCCCGTGAGGCGGGAGATCTCGAGCCCGTGCTCGATGTTGGCCGCGGTCCAGTCGTAGTGCGTGGCGTTCAGCAGGAAGCCGCGCACCTTCGCGATGCCGATCCGGCGCAGCTGCTTGGCGGTGCGCTTGGCGTTCTCCCAGTCCGACGCCCCGGCCTCGAGGTACATCGTCACGTTGGGGAGCTTCGAGATCGCGTCCACGCCGTAGCGGAGCAGCCGGTAGCGGTCGTCGCGGCGGCTCTTGGCCTGGCACTGGATCGTGCCGAGCGAGTCTGGCTCGAACGCCACGATCACGCGGTCGTTGCCGATCGCGCGGGCCATGTTGTCGTACCACTTCCGCGTGACCCGATCGCCCTTCGGGCCGCCGGCCTGGTAGGTCGGCGTGCAGCGATTGGCCTCCGCGCGCGCCACCACGAAGATCGGCACCTGGCCCACGGCCTTGGCGGCGTCGATGCGGCGGCGCACCTTGAGGTTGAAGTTGGGCCTGGTGAAGCGCCCGAACCAGAGGCTCCTGGGCTCGCGGGCGATCTTCCAGACGAGGTCGGCCTTGCCTCGCTGGCCGCGCCGCGTGTAGGTCCGCCACGCGTCCCATGCCGGGGAGTCGTGGTCCACGAAGAAGGGCAGGCCGAGGAGCGGATTCGGGCTCGCCGGGTCCGCTCCGCGCGGGTCGACCTGAGCGCCCGCCGTGGCCGGGAGGCTGGCCATCGCGACGGAAGCGACGAGCAGGAGCAGAACGAGAGATGTCTTGAAATGCCTGGAAATCATGGAATCAGCGAGGTACCCAGGCTAGGGAGCCCCAGTCACGATTCCGGGCTCTGTAGACGGGTGTACTAGGGCCTATCCGCCACGCGCGTCATCGCGCGCAGGTCCAGCGCCTCGTCCAGCGTCGCCTCGTCCACGCCCTTCTCGATCGCCACCTCGCGGATCGTCCGGCCCGACGCCACGGCCTCCTTCACGATCTCGGTGCCGAGGTCGTAGCCGATGTGCGGGTTGAGGGCCGTGGCGATGGCCGGCGTGGACTCGGCGTGGCGCAGGAGCTGGTCCTCGTTGGCCACGAGACCGGACACGCAGCGGTCGGCCAGCAGTCGGCAGGTGGACGTGAGGATCCGGATCGAGTCGAACACGTTGCGGGCTATCAGCGGCACGCGCACGTTCAGCTCGAAGTTGCCCTGCGTCCCGGCGATGGTGATCGCCGCGTCGTTGCCGATCACCTGCGCCGCCACCTGGAGGGTCACCTCCGGGATGACCGGGTTGACCTTGCCGGGCATGATCGAGGAGCCCTTCTGGAGCTCTGGTAGCTGGAGCTCCACGAGCCCGGTGCGCGGGCCCGGAGCCCATCAGCACCAGGTCGTTGGCGATCTTGGTGAGCGACACCGCCACGATCTTCAGCGCGCCGTGCAGCTCCACGAGGCCGTCGCGGTTGCCCTGGGCCTCGAAGCGGTCGCGCGGGGCCACTCCCAGGCCGAGCCGGGCGCGCACGCGCTCGGCGAATTCCGGGTGGGTGTTGAGCCCGGTGCCGGTGGCCGTGCCGCCGAGCGGGATCTGCTCGGCGCGGCCGAGCGCGTCGCTCACGCGGTCGCGGCCGAGGGTCATCTGGGCGGAGTAGCCGCCGAACTCCTGGCCGAGGGTCACCGGCACGGCGTCCATCATGTGAGTGCGGCCCGCCTTGACGATGTCGGCGAACTCGTCGGCCTTGCCGGCCAGCGCCTTGGCCAGGTGGTCGATCGCGGGAATCAGCTCCTCGCGCACCTCCGTGACGGCAGCGAGATGGACCGCGGAGGGGAACACGTCGTTCGAGGACTGCCCCATATTCACGTGGTCGTTGGGGTGGACGCCCTCGCCGGCGAGGTTCGCGATCACCTCGTTGGCGTTCGTGTTCGTGGAGGTGCCCGACCCGGTCTGGAACACGTCGATCGGGAACTGGTCGTCGTGCTCGCCTGCGGCCACCTCGTCGCCCGCTCGGGCGATCCGCTCGGCCAGCTCGGGGTCCAGCAGCCCCAGCTCCGCGTTCACGCGCGCGGCCTCGGCCTTCACGCGGGCGAGCCAGCGCACCACCGGCACCGGCACACGCTCGCCGGAGACCTGGAAGTTCTCCACTGCCTTGCTGGTCTCGGCGCCCCAGAGCTCCTGCTGAACGGCCATTCGTCTCCTCGTTTGTGCGCAAGGGGGCGGCTCGGCCGCCACCGCAGCGATGTCATTCGGTTACTCGTAGGAGGCTATCGCCCGGGAGGTGTCGGTTTCGCACACCTAACCGCTGCATTGCTCGATGAGGGCAGGCGAATCGGGGGGCTCCGTGTTCTGATCGGACTCGACCGCCGATGCCCCTCCTCACACACACCTCCGACTCCACGCGCCCCCCGCACGACCGTCTCGCGACGATCCGCTTCTGCTCGCGCTGCGGCGGCCCGGACGACCCGCTCGCGGGCCGGTCCGAGCGCTTCAAGCGCGTGTGCGAGCGCTGTGGGATGGGCGTGATGCTCACGTCCAGCGGCGACGCGCTGCCGGGTCCGGGCGCCGCGTTCATGGTCGTCACCGCCGAGATGGCCGTCAGCGCGGTCAGCCGCAGCGGCGACAAGCTCTTTGGGGAGGAAGGCGAGCTCACGGGCTCGCACCTCCTCGCAATCGTCACGTGCCCGCTCGGGGACGACCAGCTCGAGCAGCACATCCGGCGCGCCGCCGAGCGCCGCTGCGAGACAGTGGCAATGCCCGTGCGGCTCCTGTCCGACGCCGCTCCGCGCGTCGGCACGCTGTCGGCGCGCATCGCGACCTGCGACTCGCCCCGCGCGGCGCTGGTGGCGGTCGAGCCGAGCGGCTTCGGTATTCGCTAAAGCGGAAGCAGCCGGCTGGCCGGCTGCGCACCGACGGTCTCGCCTCGCGCGGAAGCACCCGGCTGGCCGGCTGCGCACCGACGGTCTCCGTCGCAATAGCGCCCGCAACCCGTGCAAGAACGGGTGCACGGCTTGCGACGGCCTCGCGGCAAGACGAAGAAACCTCCATCCACGCACATGCTCCCTCGCGGGAAGCTCGTGCAAAGGGTCTCCACGCCTCGTAAAGAGGCCGTGGATGTGCGAAGTAGTGCCGCGACGCTGACGCGGCTAGTCAATCGGGAGGTCAAGTGAGCGGGATCAGGACCAATGCCGCCGCCGAGTTGCTCGGGGTGAGCCCCAACACGCTCAGGAGCTGGGAGCGCCGCTTCGGCTACCCCAAGCCGCGCCGCACGCAGGGCGGCCACCGCCAGTACGACCTCACGGAGCTCGAGTCGCTGCGCAGGGCGCTGCTCGAGACGCACAACATCTCTTCGGCCATCGAGCTTGCGCGCCAGCGCGGCGAGGGTCCCTCGTCCCCCGCGCGACTGCTCGACGCCTTCGACCACTTCGACGAGACCGTGGCGGACCGCATCCTCGAGGAGAGCCTTGCCGTGCGCTCGGTCGAGCGCTCGGTGGAGGAGGTCCTGATGCCGGCACTCGAGCTCGCCTACGAGCGCGAGGGGCGCGACGCCGAGCGCGAGCTCGGCAGCCGCTGGGCCACCGGGTGGCTGTACGCCGCTCGCCGGGTCGTGGCTCCCGCCACGCGCCCGCAGGGTGTGCTCCTGTTCGACTCGAGCCCGCGCCTCGACCTGGAGTCGCTCCAGGTGCAGGCGCTCGAGCTCGGCCTGCGCCGCGCGGGCTTCCGCACTCTGCTGCTCGCCTTCGACCTTCCCCCTGAGCGCATAGTTCGCGCGATCAGGGCCATCGATCCCACCGCGTTCGTGTTCTGCGGCGGGGAGGCCACCCTCGAGGTGGTCGGCCGGCTCGTGTACACGGTGCGCCAGGTGGGCTCCGCCGGACCGGTGTTCGAGTACCGCGAGGCGATGCCCGTCACGGGCGAGCACGGCATCCCGTCGCTCGGCTCGCGGCCCTCGGAGGCCGTGGAGCGACTCAAGGCGTACGTGGACAGCGGCCGCCTGGAGCAGGTCGTGGTCGCACCGGAGGTCGAGCCGGTGGCGCGGCCCGCCCGCGTGCCAGTCGCCCGCTGATGCGGAAGCAGCCGGCTTGGCCGGCTGCGCACCGACGATGTCCGGCCGTCCGCCTGCCTTCCTAGCATCGTGAGGGGATGTCGTCCCTCGAGCTCGGCGATCCCCTCGCCCATCGCGCCCTGCAGGCTCTGGTGCGTGCCGAGGCCACCGTCCGGCGCCGCCTCGCGGCGGAGCTGGAGCGCGCCGGAGTGTCCGCCGCGGGGTTCTCGGCGCTCGTGGTGCTCACCACCGCGGGCGGGGCGCTCGAACTACGGATGCTGCGCCGCCGCTTCGACTGGAGCAAGGCCAACGCCACCGAGGTGACCGAGACGCTGGAGGTGCGCGGGCTCGTGCGTCGCCACCGCCTGGCCGCCGACCGGCGCGCGGTCGAGGTGGTGCTCACTCCGAACGGCCGCGCGCTGGTGGAGCGCGTGTTCCCCGAGCACGCTCAGCGCGTCAGCCAGGCGTTCGACGCTCTCGACGACGGCGAGAAGCGCTCGCTGGCCGAGCTCTGCCGCAAGCTCGCCGCCTGAGCCCTGAATCGACGTGATGCCGTCGGTGCGCAGCCGGCCGAGCCGGCTGCTTCCGCTCCAATGCCGTCGGTGCGCAGCCGGCCGAGCCGGCTGCTTCCGCTAGACCCGCCCGAAGTGCGCCACCCAGATCGTGGCCGTGCCCGAGTTGAAGCGCCCGCGCGAGCGGCCCACCCCGAGCCAGCGCCATTCTCCGGACAGGATCACGGCGCGGTGACCCGGCGACTCCATCCAGCGCCGCACGGTGTAGTGCGGCCTGGGGCGCCAGCCCCAGTGGAGCTCCAGGTTCTCGCCCGCCCACTCGAAGCGGCCCGCCACGGAGATGTGCGCCTGGTGGGCGAACACGTCCGTGCGCATGAGCTGGCGCGCGTAGCGCGAGCTCGAGTGGTGCAGGCTGGGCGAACGGCGAAGCGGTTTGAGCCCGTGCTGGAGCCTGATCTTGTTGAGCTCCCTGATCATGCTGCGCTCGGGGGAGGCCGCAGCGGGGGCTGCGGATGGCAGGAGCACGCCCGCAAGCAAGCAGCTCGCGAGCACGCGGCGTAGGCGGCGCACAACGACCCTCTCTTTCCTCGGCCTGCGGGGTTAGCTGACGGGCTCGCGCGAAAGAGATACGCGCCGGCATGCGCCGGTTTGCCCCGAACCATCCTTGGGTCTTTGGGTCCCCCGCTCCCACCGGACGGCCCGGCAGGGATTCGGCGATTACTGCGCGGAACTATTAGCAGGCCCCGCCTAGAATCGACGCCTTGGCCCGTTACGAGCCGGTGGACCCGGCGCAGTCATTCCCCGATCTAGAGCAGCAGGTGCTCGCGCGCTGGCGCGAGCGCGACGTGTTCCGCGAGTCGATGCGCCGGCGCGAGGGCAGCAAGCCGTTCGTCTTCTACGAGGGCCCGCCCACCGCCAACGGGCGTCCGGGCGTGCATCACGTCCTGAGCCGGGTGTTCAAGGACGTGTTCCCCCGGTTCAAGACGATGCGGGGCCACTTCGTGCCGCGCAAGGGTGGCTGGGACTGCCACGGCCTGCCGGTGGAGCTCGAGGTCGAGAAGGAGCTCGGGTTCCAGTCGAAGGCCGACATCGAGCGCTACGGCGTGGCCGAGTTCAACGCGAAGTGCCGACAGTCGGTGCTGCGCTACATCGACGAGTGGAACGCCCTCACCGAGCGGATCGGCTTCTGGGTCGACACCGACGACGCCTATTTCACGCTGTCCAACGACTACATCGAGTCGGTGTGGTGGTCGCTCAAGGAGACGTGGGACAAGGGCCTCCTGACCGAGGGCTACAAGGTGGTGCCGTACTGCCCGCGCGACGGCACCGCGCTGTCGTCGCACGAGGTCGCGCTCGGCTACGAGAACGTGGTCGATCCGTCGGTGTACGTGAGGTTCCCGCTGCTCGACGACCCCTCGGTCTCTCTGCTCGCGTGGACGACGATGCCCTGGACGCTCGTGCCGCACGCGGCGATCGCGGTCGACCCGGACGTCACGTACGTGCGGGCGCGCCTGGGTGACGACCGCCTGATCCTGGCCGAGGCGCTGGTGGAGAGGGTGCTCGGCGAGCACGCCGAGATCGAGGAGCGGATGCCGGGCTCGGCCCTGCTCGGGCTCCGCTACGAACCGCCGTTCCCCTACATCTCCGACTACGGCGAGCGCGGCCACACGGTGCTGGCCGGCGACTTCGTGTCGGTGGAGGACGGCACGGGCGTGGTGCACACCGGCGCGGCCTTCGGCGAGGACGACTTCCGGCTGGCCCAGGACAACGGCCTGACGATCCACAACCCGGTGCGCCCGGACGGCACCTTCGACGACCGCGCCGGCCCGTTCGCGGGCATGTACGTGCGCGCGGCCGACCCGGAGATCATCGAGGCGCTTCGCGCGTCGGGGCGCCTCTTCCGCGCCGGCGAGTACGAGCACTCCTATCCGCACTGCTGGCGCTGCGGCACGCCGCTCATCTACTACGCCAAGACCAACTGGTATGTCCGCACCACCGAGATCAAGGACCAGCTGCTCGCCGCCAACGAGACGATCAAGTGGTACCCCGACCACATCAAGCACGGGCGCTTCGGCAACTGGCTCGAGAACAACGTGGACTGGGCGCTCTCGCGCGAGCGCTACTGGGGCACCGGCCTGCCGGTCTGGCGCTGCGACGAGGGTCATGTGGTCTGCGTGGGGTCGCGCGCCGAGATCGAGGAGCGCGGCGGGGTGGTGCCCGACGATCTCCATCGCCCCTACATCGACGAGATCGTCCTGCGCTGCGACTGCGGCAGGGACATGCGCCGGGTGCCCGACCTCATCGACGTCTGGTGGGACTCGGGCTGCATGCCCTTCGCCCAGTGGCACGCGCCGTTCGAGAACGAGGACAAGTTCCGCGAGCGCTTTCCGGCCGACTACATCTGCGAGGCGCTCGACCAGACGCGCGGCTGGTTCTACTCGCTGCTCGGCGTCTCGACGATCCTGTTCGGGCAGAGCTCCTATCGCACCGTGCTCTGCCTCGGCCTGATC
Organism: uncultured Thermoleophilaceae bacterium; assembly: GCA_963764665.1. Taxonomy (GTDB): domain Bacteria; phylum Actinomycetota; class Thermoleophilia; order Solirubrobacterales; family Thermoleophilaceae; genus JACVRW01. The sequence goes on from CAVXTL010000023.1 coordinate 26,432, forward strand.
CTCGACGCCGACGCGCAGAAGATGTCCAAGTCGAAGGGCAACGTGGTCGTGCCGTGGGACGTGATCGACGCGCACGGCGCGGACGCGCTGCGCTGGTACTACTTCACCTCGAAGCAGCCCTGGGACGGGTACCGCTTCTCGATGGACGCCGTGGCCGAGTCGGTGCGCCAGTTCCTGAAGACGCTCTGGAACACCTACTCCTTCTTCGTCCTCTACGGGAGCCTCACCGACCCGCAGGGCGAGGGCGAGCCCACGGAGCTGGACCGCTGGATCCGGTCGCGCCTGGCGGCCACCGTCGAGCGCGTGACCGAGCGCATGGAGGACTACGACACGACTTTCGCGGGCCGTGCGATCGCGGAGTTCGTGGACGATCTCTCCAACTGGTACGTGCGCCGCTCGCGACGTCGCTTCTGGGAGGGCGACCCGGCGGCCTTCGCGACCCTGCGGGAGTCCCTTCTCACCGTCTCGAAGCTGCTCGCCCCGCTCACGCCCTTCATCAGCGACGCCATCTACGAGAACCTCGACGGCTCCGAGCCGTCTGTGCACCTGTGCGACTTCCCGGAGGCGGGCGAGCGCGACCCCGAGCTGGAGTGGCAGATGCACGTGGCGCGTGATGCGGTCGAGCTGGGCCGCGCGGCGCGCGCACACGCGAAGGTCAAGGTGCGCCAGCCGCTGCGGGAGGCCGTGATGGTGGCCGCCGGCCGCGAGCGCCAGGCGATCGAGGCGTTCGAGGACCTGGTGCGCGACGAGCTGAACGTCAAGTCGGTGCGCTTCGTGTCCGAGGCCGAAGAGCTCGGCCGCTTCGAGCTGAAGCCCAACTACCGCAGCCTCGGCCCGCGCTTCGGCAAGCAGATGCCGCGCGTGGCGGCCGCGGTGGCGGCGCTGGATCCCGCGGCGCTCCGGGAGGGCCGCGAGGTTGGGCTAAACCTCGACGGCCACGAGCATCGGATCGGTCCCGAGGACGTCCAGATGGTGCTCCAGCCGCTCGAGGGCTACCAGGTGGAGCGCTCGGGCACGCACGCGGTGGCGCTCGACCTGGAGCTGGACGACGAGCTGCGCCGCGAGACGCTGGCCCGGGAGATCGTGCACGCGGTCCAGGCGGCGCGCAAGGGCGCCGGGCTGCGGGTGGAGGACCGCATCGCGCTCACCCTCGGAGGCGACGACGCGCTGATCGAGGCGGCTCGCGCCCACGAGGAGTACGTGACCAGCGAGACGCTCGCGGTCGAGCTGGTCTACGACGGCGCGGACGCCGGCACGCGCACCGAGGTGGACGGGTTGGAGCTGGTGGTGGGCGTCGAGCGGAGGTAGGCTGGCGGGCCGTGCACCTGCCGCCCGTCTTCGAGGAACGCCCATTCGCGCTTCAGCTGTTGGGCTTGGTGGTGATACCGGTGATCTTCGGCCTGCTCACCGGCTTCGCCCTCGGCTGGTCCGAGGTCGTCTACCTGATCATGGTGGGGCCGATCGCATTGCTCGGCGGGTTCCTGGGCGGCATCGAGCACCGCGGGTGGGAGGACGGCTTCGTGCGCGGCCTCGTCGGCGGCCTCGTGTACGGCAGCTTCATCCTGCTCGGGCACAAGATCGCCGGCACCGAGGCTAAGGCCGAGCTGGCCGATCCGCAGGTGGTGCTGGTGATCCTCACGACCGTGATCGGTGGGATCCTCGGTGGCCTCGGCGGTCGCTTCCGCGCCCGCCGCGAGAACGTCGAGCCGGCTGCGGCCTAAAGCATCGGTGCAACTACGCCGCAGCGAGGGCCGGCTCGATCTCCTGCACGAGCCGGTTCTTCGGCAGCGCGCCGATGATCTGGTGAGCCACCTGTCCGTGCTTGAAGAGCAGCAGGGTGGGAATCGACATGACGCTGAACTGCGCCGCGGTCTGCGGGTTGTCGTCCACGTTCAGCTTCACGATCTTCAGGTCCTCGCGCTCGCCGGCGAGCTCCTCGAGATGCGGGGCCACGATCCGGCACGGACCACACCAGGGCGCCCAGAAGTCCACCAGCACGGGCTTCTCGGCCTCGATGACCTCGGCCTGAAAGTTCGCGTCCGTCACCTCGTTGATTACTCCCGCCACTGATGCTCCTTCGTCCGTCGCTTGGGGCTGGTTGCTTGCTATACAAAATATAGCGACCTACCCTGCCTGCCCTCCCGATGTGCCCAACGTTACGACCTGAAGCGGAGGGAGGGCACCATCCACACTGCCTCGAGCGCGATGCGCGGGGTCATCTTCGACTCGCCGACGCGCCGGTCGCGGAAGACGATGGGCACCTCCGTGATGGTGAACCCGGCGCGGGAGGCGCGGTAGGTGAGCTCGATCTGGAACGCGTAGCCGTTGGCGTGGACCCTGTCGAGGTCGATCGCCTCGAGCACCGACCTGCGGAAGCACTTGAAGCCGCCCGTCAGGTCGCGCACCGGCACCCCGAGCACGACCTGCGCGTAGGCCGACCCGGCGCGGCTCACGAAGCGGCGCAGCAGGCCCCAGTCGGTCACTCCGCCGCCGGCCACGTAGCGCGACCCGAGCACGAGGTCCGCCTTCTCGGCGGCCGCGATCAGGCGCGGCAGGTCGGCCGGGTCGTGCGAGAAGTCGGAGTCCATCTCGAGCACGAGGTCCGCCCCACCCGCGAGCGCCCGCGCGAACCCCGCCAGGTAGGCGGGGCCGAGGCCGCCCTTGCCCGGGCGGTGGAGCACCTCCACCTCGGGGTGCTCGGCCGCCAGCCGGTCGGCGATCTCGCCGGTGCCGTCGGGAGAGCCGTCGTCCACGATCAGGATCCGATGCTCCCCCGCGGCCGCGCCCAGGTGCTCGAGGGCCGCACCAACGATCGCCTCGATGTTCTCGGACTCGTTGTAGGTCGGCAGGATCAGCCAGGCTCCCGGCACGGCCGCGTAGGCTAGCCCCGGCACCCCCCGCACCATGCGAAACGCCGAGATAGCAGACGCCTTCGACGAGCTGGCGAGCCTCTACGAGCTCGACGGCGCGGTCGTCTACCGGGTCGTGGCCTACCGCAACGCCGCGAAGGCGATCCGAGAGGCGGGCGTGTCCGTGGCCGAGCTCGCGCGAGCCGGGAGGGTCGAGGAGCTCGACGGCGTGGGCAAGACGATCGCGGAGAAGATCGACGCCCTGCTCGAGGGCGGCACGATCCCGTCGGCGGACAAGCTGCGGGCGCGGATTCCGGCCGGGCTCGTGGAGATCACCCGCATCCCGGGCCTGGGGCCCAAGCGCGTGCGGTCCCTGCACGAGCACCTCGGCGTGACCTCCCTCGAGGAGCTGCGCGAGGCCACCGAGGCGGGCCGGCTGGCCGACGTGCCGGGATTCGGCGCCAAGGCCGCGGAGAACGTGATCGCGGCACTGGCAGCCGACGACGCCGGCGCGGCCCGCGCGCGCTTCCTGCTGTCCCAGGCGCTGGCGGTGGGCGATGCGATCGTGGAGGGCCTGCGGCCGCACGCCACGAGGGTCGAGCTGGCGGGCAGCGCACGCCGCATGGTCGACGCGTGCAAGGACCTGGACGTGGTGGCGGCCACCGCGGATCCCGCGGCGCTGGTCAAGGCGTTCGAGGAGCTCGCGGAGATCGACGTGGTGCATTCCTCCGGCCCCGCGGGCGCGCGCGCCGTAACGCACCAGGGCATCCCGGTGGACCTGCGCGTGGTGCCCGAGGAGGCGTTCGGGAACCTGCTCCAGCACTTCACCGGGTCCGGGAAGCACAACGAGGCGCTGCGCACGGACGCGGTCAGGCGCGGGCTGCACGTGAGCGAGTACGGCATCGCGGACGACGAGAGCGGAAAGACGGACGCGTATGCGACGGAGGAGGAGGTCTACGAGCGGCTGGGCATGCAGTACATCGCTCCCGAGCTGCGCGAGAACCGCGGCGAGCTGGCTGCCGCCCGCGCGGCCCAGCTGCCGGAGCTGATCGAGCTCGGCGACATCCGCGGAGACCTCCACATGCACACCGTGGCCTCCGACGGCCGCAACACGATCGAGGAGATGGCCGTGGCCGCCCGCGAGCGCGGATACGTCTACGCGGCGATCACCGACCACTCGGCCAGCCACGGCTTCGGCGACCACGTGACGCCGGACGAGCTGTTGCGGCAGATCGAGCGCGTGCGGTCGGTCGAGGTGAAGGGGCTGACGCTCCTGGCGGGGAGCGAGGTGAACGTGCTCACCGACGGGTCGCTCGACTACGCCGACGAGCTGCTGGAGCAGCTGGACTGGGTCGTGGCGAGCGTGCACACGTCGTTCCGGATCGGCGAGCGCGAGATGACCGACCGGATCGTCCACGCCCTCGAGCATCCGCTCGTGGACGCGCTCGGCCATCCCACCGGCCGGAAGATCCAGCGGCGCGAGCCATACGACGTGGACCTCGACCGGGTGATCGAGGCGGCGGCGCGCACCGGCACCTTCCTCGAGATCAACGCCAACCCCGACCGCCGTGACCTACCGGACACCTATGCCCGCGCGGCGGCGGAGGCCGGAGTCACGCTGGTGATCGACTCGGACGCCCACCGGACGTCCACGCTGGCGAACATGCGCTACGGCGTGGCCACGGCCCGGCGCGCCTGGCTGACCAAGGCCCAGGTGGCCAACACGCGCACCTGGAAGCAGCTCGACAAGCTGCGCAAGCGCTCGCGGTAGGGCTCACGGGAGCCCCGCAGCCTCCTCCTCGGGCTCGATCTTGCGCATCCCCGGGAGGCGCAGCAGCCGCGGCGGTCCGAACGGTGAGGTGCGGTCGATCCAGAACTCCACGCCGTCGCGGCCCTCGATCGCCTCCACCGCCCCGGACTGCTTGCGCCAGAGCAGCGCCACCAGCAGGGCGTAGCCCACCGCCACCGCCGGCACGGGCGGGAAGAAGAACCCGAGCGCGCCCGCGGCGACCGCCAGCAGGGCGAGCGGCCAGAGGCGGTTGAAGAGGATCGTGCCGGGCTCGAACTCGGGCAGGGTGTTGGCGCGCCGGGCGTCGGCGAGCAGGCCGGCGATGCCCGGCGTGGTGGTGGCCCCGCGGCCCATCCACAGGCCGGAGATGGCGGCCAGCAGCCACCAGGCGGCCGCGACGAAGACCAGGGTGTTGTCGTCCTCGCGGCCGGCGCCGACCACGGACACGGCTGCCAGGGCGGTGGCCGCGCCGCCGTACAGCAGCACCGCGGTGCGCAGGAAGTCCCGGAAGCGCATCAGTCCGCTGCGAGCGCCGCCAGCACGCGAGTGAATCCGTCCACGCCCTCGACCACCAGGTCGGCGCGCTCCACGATCGCCGCGGGCCCCTCGTCGGAGCGCACGCCCACCCGCACGCCCGTCTCGAGAACGCCCTCCGCCTGGAGCTCGTCCAGCGCCTCGAAGCCGTCGAGGTCCGTGGCGTCGTCGCCGCCGTAGAGGGCGGCCCCGAGCCCGGCGCCCTCCACCAGGTCGCGCACCGCCCCGCCCTTGCCGATCGGCACCGGCGGCCGGACCTCGAGCACCTTGCGCCCCCAGTGGATCGCCAGCCCGTCGGCCTCCGCCTCCCGGGCGATCCGCTCGACATGGGTCAGCGCCCCCTCCTCGTCTGGCACGCCGCGCCAGTGGAACGCGGAGATCGGGCCCTTGTCCTCGATGCGCACGCGCAGCAGCCGGAGCTCGGGGGTGTCGCGCTCGGCGGCGAAGCGGCGCACCCGCCGCTCCCAGCTCTTGAACGCCGGGATCACCCGCGGGTTGGCGGCGCCGGGCTCGAGCAGCTCGGCGCCGTGCGAGCCGGAGTACGCGATCCCGCCCACGCCCACCAGTCGCCGGGCCTCGGCCGCCGAGCGGCCGGAGATGCACGCCACGCAGCCGTAGCGGCGGGCCAGCCTGCCCAGGAGGACCGCCACCTCCTCGCGCACGCGAGCGTCCTCGGCCCGGCCCACGATCGGCGCGAGGGTGCCGTCCACGTCGCAGAACACGCCGGCCCGCTTCGGAGCTTCGCGCAGCGGGCGCAGCGCCTCGGCGAGCGCGTCTGCGGTCGGAGCGGACACCGGCCGTAGTATGCCCCGCGATGTCCTCCCGGCTCGTGCGCCTCGCCGCGATCGCAACGGCGGCGGGCGCATTCAGCGCGCTGTTCGGCGTTGGCGGCGGGACGATCATCGTCCCCCTGCTGGTGCTCTGGCTCGGTTACGACCAGAAGGAGGCCACCGGCACCTCGCTCGCGGCGATCTGCATCATCGGCGCCCTCGCGGCGGCCGTCCAGGCGGGCTACGGGAACGTGGACGTCGTCAAGGGACTGGCGATCGGGGCGCCCGCGATCGGCGGCGTGCTCGTGGGCACCGCCGTCCAGCAGCGGATCTCCGAGCAGATGGTGGCTCGGGTGTTCGTGTCCCTGCTCGTGATCTCCGCGGCGATCCTCATCTTCTGAGCGTGGAGGCCACTGACGTCATCGGCCTGCTCGTGATCGGCTTCGCCGCCGGGATGGCGGGCGGCCTGCTCGGCGTGGGAGGGGGTGTGCTGTTCGTGCCGGGGCTCGTGATCTTCCTGGACGAGTCGCAGCTGCACGCCGTGTCGACCTCGCTCGTGGCGGTGGTGCTGGTGGCGGTGGTGGGCACGTGGCGACAGCGCGGCTACGGCAACGTGCGGCTCAGGGACGGCCTGATCGTGGGTGTGCTCTCGCCGATCGGGGTGCTCCTTGGGGCGGTTCTCGCCAACGCGCTCTCCGAGCGCGCGCTGGAGGTGTCGTTCGCGATCGTGCAGCTCTATTTCGCGTACAGCCTGGCCGAGCGGGCGGGGCTTCCCTCGTGGCGCCCTACCCGCTAGGTTGCCACCGGTGGAGATCCTCCACGTGAAGTCCGAGGACCGCGACGGGCTCGTGCACATCTCCCTCAAGGGTGAGCTCGACCTGTCCTCAGCCAGCAAGCTGCAGGAGGAGCTCCGGCGCGCCGAGGCGGACGGGCCGAAGGTCATCGTGCTCGACCTCTCCAGGCTCGTGTTCCTGGACTCCACGGGTCTGCGCTGCCTCGTCACCGCCGACGAGCGCGCCAAGGACGAGGGCCGGCGCGTGGTGATCGTCCGCGGTCCGGATCCCGTGCAGCGGGTGTTCTCGATCACGCGGCTCGAGGAGCGCCTCGAGATGGTGGACGACGCCTCGACGGTGAGCTGAGCGCACGTGGCAGGCTCGGCGCGCGCGGCGTAGCATGCATCCCGTGGTCAGCCAGGACCTCATGTCGAGGCCGGAGGTGGCGACGTACGTCGCCCAGGCGGAGGAGCGCGGGTGCGCTCAGCTGTCGGAGCTCGACGAGCTCGTACGTGCTCTCGGCGTGGACGACGAGGACGTGGACTCGATCGAGTCGCACCTCGAGAGCCTCGGGATCGAGATCTCCGACGATTGCGGCCGCGCCGGCATCGAGCCCACCTCGTTCCGCAACGGCGAGCTGGCCGCCGCCACCACCGACGCGCTCCAGCTCTTCCTGAACGAGATCCGCCGCTACCCGCTGCTCACGGCGGCCGAGGAGATCGAGCTGGCCAAGCGGATCGAGCAGGGCGACCTCGAGGCGAAGGAGCGCATGATCAACTCCAATCTGCGCCTGGTCGTGTCGATCGCGAAGAAGTACCAGGGGCAGGAGCTCTCGCTCCTCGACCTGATCCAGGAGGGCATCTTCGGCCTCATCCGCGCCGCCGAGAAGTTCGACTGGCGCAAGGGCTACAAGTTCTCCACCTACGCGACCTTCTGGGTGCGCCAGGCGATCCAGCGCGGGCTGGCCAACAAGGCCCGCACGATCAGGATCCCGGTGCACATAGGCCAGCGCGAGCGCAAGATCGCGCGCGCCGAGCGCGAGCTCCAGGCCAAGCACGGACACGAGCCCACCGACGAGGAGATCGCGGAGGCCGCGGACCTGCCGCTGGTGCAGGTGCAGGAGGTGCGCGAGGCCGCCCGGACGGTCACGAGCCTCGACCGGCCGGTGGGCGAGGAGGGCGACACGGCGCTCGGCGACCTGCTCGAGGGAGCGGACGCGCCGGTGGACCAGGAGGTTGAGGTCAGCCTGAGCGAGCAGCTCCTGCGCCGCACGATCGAGGAGCTTCCCGAAGTCGAGCGCAAGGTCATCAGGATCCGGTACGGCATCAACGGCGACGATCCTCAGCCGCTGCGCGAGACGGGCCGCCGCCTCGGCCTCTCGGCGGAGCGGGTCCGCCAGCTCGAGTCCAAGGCGCTCAAGCGACTCGCCACCCGCCGGGAGCTCGAAGCCCTGCGCGAGGTCGCATAGGAGTGGAGCGCCTCGCGGCGGTGTCCAACGCCGTCGTCGCGATATTCAGCGAGTGCTACGGCCGCGGCCCCACGAAGGCCAAGTCGTACGCGTTCGACAACTACGTCGTGACGGTGCTCGAGGAGTTCCTCACCACGGTCGAGCAGACGCTCGTGAAGAACGGCGAGGAGGATCTCGTGCGCAGGGTGCGCCAGACCTTCCAGGAGGCGGTGGCCGAGCGCTTCATCGAGGGTGTCGAGGAGGCGATGGGGCGCAAGGTCGTGACCTACCACAGCCAGGTGACCTTCCACCCGGCGGTCGGCTTCGAGTTCTTCGTGCTCGAGCCCGACCCCGAAGCGGAAGACGTCCCCTAAGGAAGGACCGGCACCGGCACGTCGGGCGTCCGCGCGAGCGTGGCGGCCAGCACGAGCAGCGGAAGCCCGGGGGCGAAGCGCGAGGGCCGCTCGGGCCCACCCGGCTGGTAGTCGGCGCGCTCCTCGATCAGCGCGACGATCCAGGCGCAGATGTCGGCCTGCGGGGCGTCGTCTCCCACGTCGCATGCGAGCGTGGCCAGCGCCATCGTCTCCGTGGGCTCGATCCCGGCGAACCCCTGGCCGATGGACGCGAGCAGGAAGGTGTGCACCCTGTCGAGCAGCGCGTCGCTGCCCAGCCTGTCCGCGCCCGGCGCCGGGCCCAGGTCCGCGGGGTCCTCACCGTCGAGGAGCCGCGTCAGCTGGCCACCCATCACGCTGAGCAGCTGATCCGGGGAGAGCCCGATCTGAAGAGCGTGCCTGAGCGCCCAGGTGGCGGACATCGCGGTCGTGCCGTAGGGCGCGTCGCTGGCGAACAGGATCTGCCCCGGCGGCACGAGCGCGAAGAGCGCCTGGTAGTCGCTGGGCGACCACCATGCCGTGTCGAAGAACAGGTTGGGGTGATCGGGGGCCTCGCGCCAGATCCACGAGAGATCGGAGATCCCGGCATGGGCGAGGATCAGGCGCATCCCCGGGTAGCGGGAGCAGGCCTCGATCGAGTGCCGGCCGAGCGCGGGTATCCCGCGGCCGGCGTGGCAGAGCACGGGCAGGCGCCGCTCGTCGGCCAGCGCGAACACGTCCTGCAGCGCCGGGTGGTGGAGCCCGAACCCCTCGGCGCGAGGGTGGAGCTTGATCCCGCGCGCGCCCGCCGCGAGGCAGCGCTCGGCCTCGGCCAGAGGCTCGTCGTGCGGGTCGAGGCGGCAGAACGGCACCAACAGGGAGTCGGACGCCTCGGCTTCCGCGAGCACCATGTCGTTGGCGGCCGTGTAGCCGTCGGGCTCGTGCATCGGGAACACCACGGCGCGGGCGCCGGCGCGCTCGAGCAGATCGGTCAGCTCGTTCCGCGTGCAGTGGAAGCCATCCGGGTCGTTGGCCCCGAGATGGGTGTGGGCGTCGAAGAGCTCGACGCCGGGAACCTCCTGGCGCGCCGTGTCGAGCAGGGACAGGATCTGGGCAGCCGACGGCACGGCCGCGCAGGCTACCCGGCTTCCACCTCGAGCAGGAAGTAACAGGGCTGGCCGTCCTCGCGCACGAGCGATAGCTGCCCCACCACCGGCACGAGCAGCCCCTGGGCGTGCACGTAGCCGGTGTCGACGCGCGCCGACTCGATCTCGCCGGCGAGCATCCGCTGGAGCTGCTCGCGATGCTTCGAGAGGTTCACGCGGTCGGCCACAGGCGGCCAGCTGGCGGCCTGGAACTCCTGCTCGGCGTATCCCACGAGCTCGCTGAAGGCGGGGTTGATGTCGCCGAAGTGCCCGTCGAGGCGGATGCTCGCCATCGGCCGGGCCACGTCGTCGAAGCCGGGCCGCGCCTCGCGCGGCGGCCGGTCGGCGCCGCGCCGCGCGATCAGCGGGCGGCGCGAATCCCCTGGGTCCCCGTTCTTCGAGGTGGTGCTCCAGTCCGGCAGCGGGAGCGACGACTCGAGCTCCGCGTGGCGGCGCGCCTCCGCCACGGCCTGCTCGGCCGCTGCGGCAGCGGCCTCGGCGCGCGCAGCCAGGCGCTCGGCGGCGGCCTGCGCCTGGGCGAGCGTCTCCAGGTGCCCGTCGGCTGTGCGCGCGTGCTCGGCGGCGCGGTCGGCGTGGCGGTCGGCGGTGGCCGCGGCCTCGACAGCGCGGTTCAGGCGCAGCTCCACCGGGGCGGCGGCCTCACGTGCCGCGGTCGCATGGGCCTGGGCGGCCGCCGACTCCTTGCGGGCCGCCTGAACGTGGCTCTCGGCGGCGCCGGCCGATTCCTTGGCGTGAGCGGCATGGCGCTCCACGGCGCCCATGAGCTCTCCGGCCCGCGCGGCGCTCTGCTCCGCGCGCGCTGTGTGTCCCTTGGCGGCACCGGCGGCTTCCCCGGCCTGCGCGGCATGTCCCTCTGCGCTCCCAACGGCGTCCTCGGCGCGCTTCGCCTGGTCCGCGGTGGCGCGCGCAAGCTCCTCGGTCGCGGCTATCTGCCGGCTCAACTCCTCGGCTGTGGTGGCCGCGGCGGCCGCGTGCGCTCCGGCGGCGGCCTCGGCCTCCGCGCTTCTCCCGGCGTGCGCCACCGCGGCTGACGCGGCCTCGTGCGCGGTGGCCACCGCATCGTTGGTGCTCGCCACCCGCTCCTCCACCACCGCGCCCAGCTCGGCCAGGCGGGCGGCCTGCGACTCGGCGGCCGCGCCCTGCTGCTCCACGGCGCTGCGCGCGGCGCCTGCCGCCTCGGCGGCCTGGGCCGAGTGACCGGCCACGGTGTCCACGTACTCCTCAACGCGTGCCGCGCGGGCGTCCACCTCGGCCACGAGGCCGCGGGCCCGCTCGAGCATCTCGGCGAGCGCGTCGGCGGTGGCCTGGTCGGGTACGCCGTCCGCGGTCGATTGCGGGGGCGCCGGGGCCGAGCGCAGCCGCTCGATCGCCGACCGCAGCCCGTCCACGTCCGCGCCCAGGCGCTCGATCTCGCCATCGGAGCTCCGCGCGGAGCGCTGCTCCTCCTCGAGCTGCGCGAGCCTGGCCCTGGTCTGCTCGAGCTCCTCGCTCAGGCGATCCTCGCGCGTCGAGTCGGCGATCACCTGCTCCAGCTGCGCCACTCGCGCCTGAGCGGTGTCGACCTCGGCCTGGAGGCGCGCGGCGGTCTCGTCGCTCGCACCGGACTCCTCGAGCGCTTGCAGCTTGGCGGTGGTGGCCTCCAGGATCGAGCGCAGCTCGTCGAAGCGCGCGTCGTCGGCCAGCGCCCGCTCGAGCGCCGCGACCTTGGAGTGCGTCTCGGTCAGCTCCTCGCGGAGCCGCTCGTCACCGCTCTGGTCGGCCAGCGCCTCCTCGACCGCGAGCACCTTTGCCCGGGTGTCCGCGAGCTCGGCCAGCGCGGCCTCCTCGCGGCCACGGTCGCCAACCGTCTCCTCGAGGGCGGCCACCTGCGCCCGCGTGGCCTCCAGCTCCACGCGCAGCTCGTCACGGCGGTCGCTCTCGGCCAGGGCCTCCTCGAAGCTCGCGATCCGCGTGTTGGTGGCCTCGACCTCCGCCCGCAGCTCCTCCTCGCGGCCCTCGCCGACGCGCGCGCCCAGCTGCGAGAGCTGCTCGCGGGTCTCCTCGAGCCTGCTCTCGAGCTCCTGCCGGCTGCTGCGGTCGCGCTCCTCGAGCGCCGAGCGCGACTCCTTCAGCTCGCCGCGCAGCGCCTCCAGATGGGCCTGCATCTGCTCGAGCGCCGTCCGGGTGTCGGCCAGCTCCGAGTCCAGGCGCCCGCTCGTGCTCTCCAGCTCGGAGATGCGGTCGGTGGCCGCCGCGGCCTCGGCCTTCGCCACCGCCAGCTCGCCGGCGGCGCGCTCTCGCTCGGCGGCCAGCGACGCCGCGCTGGCGCCGGGAGCCACCACATCGGCGTCGTCCTCGTCCGCGTCGGTCTCGCCGAAGATCGGGATCGACTCGCCGACGCCCCTGAAGGCGACGATCGTGCCCGCCGGCTGATCCTCCTGGGACTCGGCACGTCCCGCGATGGCGGCGGCGATCCACTCGACGACGGTGCGATGGCTCTCCTGCAGCCGCTCGAGCCCGGCCATGCGCGGGCCGACGATCTCGAGCGCCTCGAGGAAGCCGTTGAACTCGAGGCTGTGAGCCATCTGGACCGGCACCAGGGTGAGGTCCACCTGGACCTCGGAGCCGTCCTTGCGCCGCGCGGCGGCCTCGAGATGGCCTCCCGCCGGGGGGATGGTCCCCGGGATGGCCAGCGTCTCGAGCAGCCCGCGCCCGACCATGGCGCTGGCGGGCCAGCCGAACACCTGCTCAGCCGGGCGGCTCCACCGTGTGATGCAGCCGCTCCGGTCCGTAAGAACGAAGCGGGCGTCCACCAGCTGACGCAGCAGCTCCTCAACGGCCTCGGGCGGGGCGACCGCCTCCAAAGTCATCGACTTCTTGGACACCCGGTCTGCCATCGGCTCCCACGCGGCCCGGCACAACCCCAGACCATCCGTCTAGAACATGTGTCTGCCCCTGTTAGAGACCGTGCTCCAGGGCGCCCTTTACCCCTGCATCCAGTGCATTTATGCGGAACAGAGCGAGTGCCTCCACCGAGCGGAAGCGACGCCCCGGCAGCGACTCGGCCCCGTGGTGGGCCAGGATGCAATGAGAGAGAGCGTGCAGCTTCGTGTCCGGGAAGCCCTCGAGCGTCCGTGCGCGCTCGGACACCAGCTGCTGCCCGAGCGCCACGTGTCCCACGAGAGCGCCGGCCTCGCTGAGCTGGATCTCCGCGCCGAGATCGAACTCGAGCGTCTTCCCGATGTCGTGCAGGATGGCCGCGCAGAGGAGCAGATCGGAGTTGAGCCGGGGGTGGAGCAGCGCCGCCTCCTGCGCGAGCGTGGCCACGGCCACGGTGTGCTCGATGAGCCCGCCGAGGTAGGCGTGGTGGCCGGCCCGCGTGCACGGGGCGCGCCGCAGGTCGGCGCGGAAGCCCTCGTCGCCGAGGAACGAGCCGAGCAGGCGGGCGAAGTCCGGGTCGTGGACCTCGCGGGCGAGGTGCTCGAGGAACCCGTCGAGCTCCTCCATGTCCCGGTAGGCCACCGGCAGGAACTCGGAGGGGTCGGCCTCGGCGGTCTTGATCGCGCGCAGGTCCACCTGGAGCTCGTCGCGAAAGCGCTCCACGCGGCCGGCCACCGAGACCAGGTCGCCGCGCTCGAACTGGCTCGCCAGGAAGTCCGCGTCGCGGAACGCGCGCCCGGGAATGGCGCCCGTTCGGTCGCGTAGCTCGACGGCCAGATAGGGAGTTCCGTTACGCGCGGTGAGGCGGTCCTTGCGGGTGCACGCGTACACGCCGTCGACCTCGCCACCTGCGCGAAGCTCGGCGATGGTCACGAGCGGCATGGTGACTGCGGATTCGGACGTCGGGTACGGTGAACCGGATGGATGTCATCTGGCGAGAGCACCCCACCCTGCGCGCCCCCGTGATGGTTTGCGCGTTCCGCGGCTGGAACGACGCGGGCGAGGCGGCCTCCACGGCCGTGTCGTTCATCAACGACCGCTTCGAGTCGTCGGAGGTGGCCCGCCTCGACCCCGAGGAGTTCTACGACTTCACGGCCGTCCGGCCGACCGTGCGGCTGACCGAGGGGCAGACGCGCGAGATCGACTGGCCGGTCAACACCGTCTGGGCGGCGCCCGTGCCCGGCGCGGACGGCGACCTGGTCACGCTGCGCGGGGTCGAGCCGTCGCTGCGCTGGCGCCGCTTCACCGAGAACGTGGTGAGCGTCGCGAAGCAGCTGGACGTGCGCATGGTGATCACGATCGGCGCCCTGCTTGCCGACGTGCCGCACACGCGGCCCGTGGGAATCACCGGGATCGCATCCGACCAGTCGCTGCTGGCGAAGCTCGGCTACGGGCGCACCAACTACGAGGGGCCGACCGGGATCGTCGGTGTCCTGCACCACGCGTTCGCCGAGGCCGGCGTGCCGTCGGCGAGCCTGTGGGCCTCGGTGCCCCACTACGTAGCCGCGGCGCCCAACCCGAAGGTGGCGCTGGCGCTGGTCCGCGCGTTCGAGGGCACGGCCGGCGTGGTGGTGGACGCCACCGAGCTCGAGGAGGCGGCCGAGGACTACGAGCGCCAGGTGACCGCGGCGGTGGCGAGCGACCCGGAGGTCAAGGCATTCGTGGAGCGCCTGGAGACCGCGATGGACGAGGTCGAGGGCGACGAGGCCTCCGAGGAGCAGCTCCCCTCGGCAGACACGATCGCAAGCGACTTCCAGCGCTTCCTGCGCCAGCGCGGGCCTGAGAGCTAGCGCTTTCCCGCGCTCCGCCCGGGCCGCTGGGCGCTCCCGAGTGATTGTTCAATTCCTCCCGATATGCGTGCATAACTGAACAGGCACTCGCCGGAGCGACCTGTCACTTTCCTCTGTGGCGCTACTTCAGCCCGACGGCCTTCAGCGCCCTGTCGTAGTCCCCGTAGGTCTCCACGCGCTCGATCAGGCCGTCGAGGATCCAGACGCTGTGTGCCCAGCGGGTGTCGAGCGGCACGCCGCTGCTCCTCCCGCTCCCCGTGGCGTGGAGGAGGACCGCCACGACGCCGTGGCCCTGTTCGATCTGCTCGATCTCCGTAATCGAGCTTCCGTAGGCCTCGAAGAGCTGCTCCCAGAAGCTCGCTATCTGATCAGGACCCCTGCAGACCGTCGGCCCCGGGAACCCGCGGGTGTTGTGCCACTCGGCATCAGCCTGGAGGCAGGCCGCCGCGTCCGCGTAGCGGCGGTCGTCGATCGCCGCGAGCAGCGTCCGGACGATCTCGATCTCGACCTCGTCCTCGTCCTCGTCCGGCAGTGCGGGCCTACTTCTCTGCCGCCGGGCAGACGATGCGGTAGTCGCAGAAGCTGCAGATCTCGGCCGAGGGGGTCGGCTCGAACTCCTGCTTGAGGATTCCGCCGGCGATCTCGTTCACGGTGGCCTTCACCCGGTCCAGCTCCTCCTCCGAGTGCTTGACCGGCACCTTCTCGCCGGTCATCACGTAGAAGTAGCTCTGCGCGGAGGTCTCGAGCTTCCACGACTCGCGCGCACCCATCTGGTAGAGCGAGAGCTGCACGTCCTCGCGCAGGTCCTGGGCGCTCTTCGACTTGCCGGTCTTGTAGTCGATCAGCTCGTAGCTGCCGTCCGGGTGGCGATCCACGCGGTCCACGCGGCCGCGCAGCAGGTGCGGTCCCAGCCGGAACGCGAAGCTGCGCTCGAACCAGACCGCGCGCGACTCGGACTGGCGGTCGAGCAGCCAGTAGCGCTCCAGTGCCGCCACGGCCCGGTCGCGGAACTGCTTCTCGTCGTCGGTGTCGCCGAAGCCCGAGCGGCGCCAGGACGCCTCGAACAGCTCCATCAGCGCCGGCAGGTCGCCCCCGCCGGCGGTGTGGAAGCGCTCCAGCACCTGGTGCAGCGCGATCCCGAAGCGCTGGTGGATCGTGGGCTCCTGGGGAATCCGGAAGACGCGCGCGAACTTGTACTTGAGCGGGCAGATCCGGTAGGTGTCGATGTCCGACGCCGACAGCATCAGGCCGCGACCGCGCCGGGGGATGAAGGGGTCGAGTGACGGCTCGGAGCCGTTCTGCGCGGCGGCGGGGCGGCTCGAGGGGTCGCGGTCGGTGTCGCGCAGCCACGAGTCGAGCGCCGACTGGGCCAGGATCTCGCGCTGCTCCGCGGTGGCGCACTGGGCCAGGATCTCGTTCAGCTCCGGCAGCGCCGTGTCAAGGGTCTGGCCCTCCTTGGTGCGCTCGATCAGCGCCGCGACCTTGATCAGCTCGAGGTAGCGCGACACCGCCTGGTCGACGTCCAGATAGGTGTCGAGGCGCATCTCGCCGAGGTGGCCGCCCACCCGGGCCACGGTGTCGAGCAGCTCGTCGCGCATCAGGCGGAAGGTCGAGTGAAGCCCCTCGGCCGGCCCGAACAGCTCCTCCTCGAGCACCTCCTCCTCCACGTCCACGGCGGCGCGGGCCTCCTCGTAGAAGGGAGACGGCCGTGGCGTGGCGCCGGCCGGCCCGGTCTCGGACCAGGCCAGCACGAGGCCCTTGCGCGCCCGTGTCATGGCCACGTGGAGCAGGCGGCGCATCTCGGCCTCGTGCGTGGCGCGGTCGTCGGCGGCCGGCAGTCGCTCCTTCAGCAGCTGGTCGGGCACCTCGTCGCGGCGAGCGCGATGGGCGCCCGGCATCCTCGACGCGGACAGTCCGAGCACGAACACGTGGTCGAACTCGAGCCCCTTGGCGGCGTGCATCGTCAGCACCTGCACCGCCGGCGCGCTCGGCGCGCCGGTGACCTCCTCCTCGCGCAGGCCGGACTCGGCCACGGCGGTGAGGTAGCGGGTGAAGTCCCGCGCGGTGGCCTGCGGCTCGCGCCGCATGTACGCCGTGGCCATCTCCGGCAGCTTCGCGATGTTGCGCAGGCGCTCGACCGTGTCGGCGTGCATGGCGAAGACCTGCTGGCGGCGCAGCCCGGTGCGCTCGATCAGGCGCAGCACGAAGGCGTCGGGGCGGCGGTCCTCGAACGCCTGGGAGGCCGAGCGGTAGAGGCGCAGGAACACGCGCGCGCGGTCGCGCCCCTCCTCGGAGAGCTGCGGCCCCTCGAGGGCCGCGGCGATGGCCGACGGCATGTCGAGCTTGCGGCGGCGCGCCAGCTGGGTCAGCCGCGCCACGTCCACCGAGCGCAGCTCGACCGGCGGCCGCGAGAGCGCGCGTACCACCGCGCCCGAGTCGCTCGGGTCGGCGAGCGCGCGCAGCCAGGCGAGCATGTCGCGCACCTCGGCGCGCTGGAAGTAGGCGGCGGAGCCGGACGTGCGCGAGGGGATCGCGCGCTCCTCGAGCGCGGAGGACATCACGGCGCCCTCGTTCTTCACCGAGCGCATGAGCACGCAGATCTGGTCGGGCGCCACCCCGTCGGCGATCAGGCGCTCGGCCTCCGCCGCCACCGCCTGGGCCTGCGCGCGGTCCGAGCGGCAGCGCCAGAAGCGCACCCGGCCCCCGCTCGCGCCGCGCAGCTCCTTGCCGATCCGGTCGGGGCAGGGCTCCACCACCGCCTGGGCGGCAGTGAGGATGCGCCTGCCGGAGCGGTGGTTGCGCTCGAGCTTGATCACCTCGGCGTCCGGGTACTCGCGCTGGAAGTCGAGGAGGTTCTTCTGGGAGGCGCCGCGGAAGCGGTAGATCGCCTGGTCGTCGTCGCCGACCACGGTCACGTTGCGGTGAGCGTCCACCAGCAGCCCCAGCAGCATCCCCTGCGCGAAGTTCGTGTCCTGGTACTCGTCCACGAGCACGTGCCGGTAGCGCTGCGAGGTGCGCTCCCGCACGTGCGGGCGCTCGTGCAGCAGGCGGAAGGCGCGCATCACCAGATCGCCGAAGTCGAGCGCACCGCGCTCCGAGAGCAGGCGGTCGTGGTCGGCGTAGATGCCGGCGAACTCGAGCTCGCGTGCCGCCGTGGCTCGCGCGGCGTCGCCCTCCTCCTCGGCCGCGGCCACCAGGCCCTCCGCGTAGGTCCGGTACTCGTCCGCGGTCACCAGCTCGTCCTTCAGGCGGTCGATCCTCGCCACGAAGCTCGCCAGCAGCGGCGCCGGGTTGCCGCGGATCTCGTGGCGGCGGATCGTGAGGTCGTGGAGCCGCTCGAGCAGCAGCGCCAGCCGGTCGGCGGGCGTGACGGGCGTGAGGAACGGGTCCACGCAGGCCTCGAGCGCCTCGTCCTGGAGCAGGCGGGCGCAGAACGCGTGGAAGGTGGCCACGTGGAGGCTCTCGTAGGGCGACTCGATCAGCGCCTCGAGCCGCTCGCGCATCTCCGCCGCGGCGGGCGACGAGAAGGTGAGCGCCAGGATCTGTTCCGCGGGCACGCCCTGCTCCACGAGCCAGGCGAAGCGGCTCGTGAGCGTGCGTGTCTTTCCGGTCCCCGCGCCGGCCAGCACCAGCAGTGGGCCCTCAGGGTGGGTCACTGCGGCCAGCTGGGCGCGGGAGAGACCGTCCAGCGAGGCGGGCATCGAGCCAGGATACGCCGCGCCCAGAGCCTGGCCACGGTGATTAGGCCTGGCAGCGGCGGGGCACACGCGGTTCGTGGCCCGACTGCGACGAGTTGACTGCTCCAGCCCCGGCATCATGCGCCGGCGGCGCGGCAAGGGCTTCGAGTACATCGACGAGGACGGGCGGCGCATCAAGGAGCCCTCCGTGCTCGAGCGGATCCGCGAGCTGGCGATCCCGCCGGCGTGGGAGGAGGTGTGGATCTGCCCGTATCCGATGGGGCACATCCAGGCCACCGGATCGGACGCCGCGGGGCGCAAGCAGTACCGCTACCACGACCTCTGGCGCGAGCGCCGCGACCGCGAGAAGTTCGAGTCGATGGAGGAGTTCGCCCGAGCCCTGCCGCGCCTGCGCAAGCGGGTGGCCAGGGACCTCGGCAAGGACGGCATGCCTCGCGAGCGCGTGCTCGCCTGCGCCACCCGCCTGCTAGACCGCGGCTTCTTCCGCATCGGGTCGGAGGACTACGCCGAGGAGAACGACACCTACGGCATCGCCACGATGGGCAAGCGCCACGTGACCGTCGAGGACGACGTGGTGACCTTCGACTACGAGTCGAAGGGCGGGCAGCGCCGCCTCCAGGCCTTCGGCGACCCGAAGGTGGCCGCGGTGGTCACGGAGCTCAAGCGCAGGCGCGGCGGCGGTGAGGAGCTGCTGGCCTGGCGCGAGGGGCGCCGCTGGACCGACGTCAAGTCACGCGACGTGAACCAGTACGTGAAGGAGGCGGCGGGCCGCGAGTTCTCCGCCAAGGACTTCCGCACCTGGAGCGCCACCGTGCTCGCCGCCGTGGCGCTCTCGGTCTCCGGGGTGGCCGCAACCGGCTCGAAGACCGCACGCAAGCGCGCGAAGACGCGCGCGATCAAGGAGACCGCGAGCTACCTCGGGAACACGCCGGCCGTGTGCCGCGCCTCGTACATCGATCCGCGGGTGTTCGACCGCTTCGACGGCGGGCTCACGATCGGCGGCGTCCTGCCGGAGCTGGCCGCCGATACGGGCGCGTGGCCCGACGTCCAGGGGCGCGTGGAGGCTGCCGTGCTGGACCTGCTCGCCGGCGACCGCAGCTCGGACGCGGTCGCGCGGGCGAAAGAGCTCGCCGCTTAACTGGAGGTCTCGGGGCCCTTCGGATCCGGCTGCGGAGCGTCGGGCGCACCTGGCTCCGGCATGTCCGGCGGGGAGGGCTCGGGCGTCTCGGGTCCGGTCGGCCCGGGCTCGACCGGGTCGGGACCGGGGTCCGGAACGCCGGGGCTCGGGTCGGTCAGGGGCTGGTCGGGCGCCGGCGGGGCCGGCACCTCGGCATGCGGGAGCGTCTGGAGAGCGGTCATCTCCCCCTGCTGTCCGGCGCTACGCCGCGCCAAACCTGGCTCAGCTGCGCGAGCCGAAGCTCGTGGCGTAGGTGGCGGCGGGGAGGCCGTACACGTTCCGCCTCGGGCTTCCCTCGACCACGCCGATGCCGATCTCGCGGAAGCGCCCGTTGAGGATGTTCTGGCGATGCGGCGGGCTCGCCATCCACGCCGCCACGATGCCGCGCGGCGACGAGCGGTTCACGCCGGCCCCCCAGGCGAGGTTCTCGCCCACGAACCAGGACGAGACGCGCTTGAAGTACCCGGTGCGGCGGATGCGCTGGACGAAGTCCGAGCCGTCACGCGAGGTGTGGGAGAAGTAACGGCGACGCTGCATGTCCGAGGCGTGGCGCTGCGCGGCCTGCGACAGCGACGCGCTGACCCGGAGCGGGCGCAGGCGGTAGCGCGCCCGCTGGGCGTTCAGAAGGCACAGCGTGGACGACGCGAGCTGGTCCGTGGACACCTGGGCCGGGGTGGCCCGCATGGACGCGCATGCCTGGCCGGCGGACGCGGCCGGAGCCGCCGTCAGGGAGAGGATGCAGGCGGCCGCGAGCACGCCGAGCACGGACAGGAACCGAGGGAGGGCGACGGAGGGCATGAACCACCCACTCGTCACAACGGGCGATGCGCGTTTGCGCGCAGGGCCAGGCCTGGACGCATGTCTCATCAGTTTGGGCCCCACCGTCCGTTGGGCAAGGGGAACCCATGCCACCAGCCGCGATCCTCGACGTGGACGGGACTCTCGTCGACACCAACTACCAGCACACGATCGCTTGGTACCGCGCCTTCCGTCAGCACGGGATTGTGCTCCCGATCTGGCGCATTCACAGACATATCGGGATGGGCGGGGACCAGCTCGTGGAGTCGTTGGCCGGCGAGGAGGTCGAGAGCGAGCAGGGCGACGACATCAGATCCGCGGAGAAGGCGCTCTACATGGCGCTCATCGAGGAGGTCGAGCCGCTCGCGGGCGCACGCGACCTGATCGTGGACCTGAAGGACGCGGGCCACCCGGTGGTGCTGGCCAGCTCGGCCAAGCCCGACGAGGTGGACCACTACCTCGATCTGCTCGACGCGCGCGAGCTCGTGGACGGCTGGACGACCTCAGGCGACGTGGAGGCCACCAAGCCCGAGCCCGACCTAGTGCAGGCGGCCATCGACAAGGCCGGCTCCGGCGAGGCCGTGATGGTGGGCGACTCCACCTGGGACTGCGAGGCCGCGAAGCGAGCCGGGATCGAGACCATCGCCGTGCTCACGGGCGGGTTCTCGGAGCAGGAGCTGCGCGACGCCGGCGCCGCCGTGGTCTTCGAGTCCATCGAAGCCCTCCGCAAGCAGCGGTCGGAGACGCCGCTGGGCTAGCGTCCGGTGTATGGCGGACAAGCTCGGTCGCTACAGGGGCAAGCGGGATTTCGGGACCACGCCGGAGCCCGCCGGCGGGGAGTCGAACGGTGCCGGCGAGGGCCGGTTCGTGGTCCAGGAGCACAACGCGCGGCGCCTCCACTGGGATCTGCGGCTCGAGCGCGACGGCGCTCTCGCCTCCTGGGCGCTGCCGCGCGGCGTGCCCGACCATCCGGACGAGAACCGGCTCGCGGTGCACACCGAGGACCACCCGCTCGAGTACCTCGAGTTCGAGGGCGACATCCCGAAGGGCGAGTACGGCGCCGGCACGATGCGGATCTGGGACACCGGCACCTTCGAGGCGGAGAAGTTCCGCGACGGCGAGGTGATCGCGACCTTCCACGGCGAGCGGCTCAGCGGCCGCTACGCGCTGTTCCGCACCCGCGGGGACGACTGGATGATCCACCGGATGGATCCGCCGGCGGATCCCGGCTACGAGCCGATGCCGGAGCGGCTGGCGCCGATGCTCGCCCGCCTCGGCAAGCTCCCGCGCGACGAGGAGCGCTACGCGTTCGAGGTCAAGTGGGACGGGGTGCGTGCCCTGGCCTACTCGGACCACGGGCACTGGGCGCTCCAGGGCCGCAACTTCTCAGACTTCACGCCCCGCTACCCGGAGCTGCGCGAGCTGTCGCGCGAGCTCGGCTCGCACCGGGTGGTGCTCGACGGCGAGGTGGTGGCGCTCGACGAACAGGGCCGGCCCAGCTTCGAGCTGATGCAGCAGCGGATGCACCTCGCCTCGGACTCGGCCGTGAGACGGCGCATGCGCGACCTGCCCGTGACCTACGTGATCTTCGACCTCCTCTACCTCGACGGCCACTACACGCTGCCCCTGCCCTACGAGGAGCGCCGCAGCCTGCTCGAGCGGCTCGAGCTCGAGGGGGCGTCGTGGCGCACGCCGGCCTACCACCGCGCCGAGGGCAGCGCGCTGCTCGCCGCCACCAGGCAGATGGGCGTGGAGGGCGTGGTGGCCAAGCGGCTCGACGGCCCGTACGAGCCGGGACGGCGCTCGTCGGGCTGGATCAAGGTCAAGAACGTGCACACGCAGGACGTGGTCATCGGCGGCTGGACGCCTGGCGAGGGCGGCCGCAGGAAGAGCCTCGGCGCGCTCGCCGCAGGGGTGATGGAGGACGGCGAGCTGCGTTACTCGGGCAAGGTGGGCACCGGGTTCACGGAGTCCACGCTGGCGACGCTTCAGCGTGAGCTCGAGCCGCTGCGCGCCGATGCCTCTCCGTTCTCGGGACGCCAGCCGCCGAAGGGCACCGTGTTCGTCGAGCCGCGCCTCGTGGCCGAGGTGGAGTACCGCGAATGGACGCGCGCGGGGACCCTCCGCGCACCCTCCTTCAAGGGCCTTCGTTACGACAAGGACCCGCAAGATTGCATCCGTGAGGAGGGGTAAGGACCCTCGGCCGGGTACCTTGTGAGTCCATGGCACGTGCGATCTGGAGCGGTGCAATCAGCTTCGGCCTGGTCAACATCCCGGTCAGGCTCTTCAGCGCGGTCTCGCGCAAGACGGTTCGCTTCCATCAGATCGACGGCGAGACCGGCAAGCGGATCGCCCAGCGCAGGGTGAACCCGGAGACCGGCGAGGAGGTGCCGTACGAGCGCCTCGTCAAGGGCTACGAGATCGGCCCGGACCGCTACGTGATCATCGAGCCCCAGGAGCTCGACTCGCTCTCGCCCGAGAAGTCGCGCACCGTGGACATCGAGGACTTCGTGGACCTCGACCAGATCGACCCGATCTTCTACGACCACCCGTACTACCTCGCGCCGGGCACGGGCGCGGACAAGGCCTATCGCCTGCTCTACGACGCCATGGAGGAGGCCGGCAAGGTCGCCATCGCGAGGGTCGTGCTCCGCAACAAGGAGAGCCTCGTGGCGATCCGCCCGCACAACGGCGTGCTCACCATGGAGACGATGCTCTTCGCGGACGAGGTGGTGCCCCCGGATTCGCTCGAGGACATGGCCACCGACGCGAAGAAGACGACCAAGCGCGAGCTCGACATGGCTCGCCAGCTGATCGACTCGCTTTCCGGGGACTTCGACCCTGACAAGTACCGGGACGAGTACCGGGACCGCGTGCTCGACCTGATCGAGCGCAAGGCGCAGGGTGAGGAGATCGTGGTGGAGGCGGCGCCGGAGCAGCCCAAGGAGGTTCCGGACCTGATGGCCGCCCTCGAGGCGAGCATCGCGGCCTCCAAGAGCCCAGGCGGGCGCAAGGCGAGCGAGAAGTCCTCCGATGGGGCGAAGCCGAAGAAGCCGGCCAGCCGCTCCTCCAAGGCCACGGGCGCCGGCAAGTCGTCCAACGGCGCCAAGAAGTCCAGCGGCTCCGGCTCGCGCCGCAAGACGGCCAAGAAGTAGCCCGGCCGGTGCCCGCTCGCCGGGTGGAGGTGCAGGTGGAGGGACGCACGCTGTCCCTCTCCAATCTCGACAAGGTCATGTACCCCGAGGTGGGCTTCACCAAGGGGCAGGTGATCGACTACTACACGCGCGTGGCGCCGGTGCTGCTGCCGCACCTGCGTGGCCATCCGCTCACCCTGAAGCGCTATCCCAACGGGGTCGAGGGCCAGTTCTTCTACGAGAAGCAGTGCCCGTCGCACCGGCCCGACTGGGTGAGCACCGCGCCGATCCCCACCGGCCGCAAGACGATCGACTTCTGCCTCTGCGAGGACCTGCCCACCCTCGTCTGGATGGCCAACCTGGCGGACCTCGAGCTGCACCCGTCGCTGTCGCTGGCGGCCGCCATCGAGCGGCCCACCGTGATGGCCTTCGACCTCGATCCGGGCGAGCCCGCCGGCATCGCGGAGTGCTGCGAGGTGGCCGTGCTCCTGCGCGAGACGCTCGGCAGCCTGGGACTCGAGTGCTTCCCGAAGACCTCGGGCTCCAAGGGTCTCCAGGTGTACGCGCCGCTCAATCGCGGCGAGGCGACCTACGACGACACCAAGCCGCTGGCGCAGGCACTGGCACGCCACCTGGAGGCGCAGCACCCGAAGCTGATCGTGTCGACGCAGAAGAAGGAGCTCCGCAAGGGCAAGGTGCTGATCGATTGGAGCCAGAACGACGAGCACAAGACGACCGTGTCCGTGTACTCGCTCCGGGCGCGGCCGCGGCCCACGGTCTCGACGCCGGTGCGGTGGGAGGAGCTGGACGATCCGGCCGCACTCAGCTTCGACGCCGACGACGTGCTCGCGCGGGTCGAGCGCGAAGGCGACCTGTTCGAACCGGTGCACGCGCTCCAGCAGGAGCTCCCGGCGCTGTAGCGTTCCGCACGATGGTCGACTGGTCGCTCGCCCGGCAGGTCGCGGCTCTGTCCGCGGGCGCCGACGACCCCGGGGCGTACGACGTGGACCTGACCGCGATCTGCGCCGAGCTGGAGGGCCCGGTGGGGGAGTACACCGGCCTCGAGCTGGGTGTGCCCGTTCCCGCTCCGGAGCTCGTGAGCCGCTCAGAGTGGGCGTCGGCCAATCTCGTCTCCCTTGCGGAGCTGCTCGACCCGGTGGCCGCTCGCCTCGACGACCGGCTCGGGTTCGCGGGGCCGCTTGCCGGCGCCCTCCGAGTGGGCGCCGCGGCCACGGTGGCAGCCGAGGCCGGGCTCGTGATGGGCTACGTCTCGCACCGGGTGCTCGGGCAGTACGACATCTCGCTGCTGGCCGGCGACCGTCCCGCGCGGCTGCTGTTCGTGGCGCCCAACCTGCGGCGCGCGGTGAGCGACATGGGCGTGGAGCGCTCCGCGTTCGAGCGCTGGATCTGCGCGCACGAGCTCACCCACGTGTTCCAGTTCCAGGGAGTGCCCTGGCTGCGCGAGCACATGTCGTCGCTCGTGCGGGAGTACCTCGAGTCGGTGGAGGTGCGGATCGACCGGGGCGCCGCCGGGGGCCTCCCCTCCATCCCGAGCCCGAGCAGGCTCGTCGAGAGGTTCCGGGAGGGTGGCCTGGCCGCTCTGATCCAGACGCGCGAGCAACGCTCCGTGATGGCGCGCCTGCAGGCGGCCATGGCCGTGATCGAGGGCCACTCCGAGCACGTGATGGACTCGCTCGGCGAGCGCCTGATCCCGGACCTCCCAACGCTGCGCGCCGCGATGGCCCGCCGTCGTGGCACCCGCTCGGCGCCGGAGCGCGTGGTGGAGCGGCTGCTGGGCCTGGACATGAAGCTCGCCCAGTACAAGCTGGGCAAGTCCTTCTGCGACGCGGTGGTCGAGCGCGGCGGCATGGACGCTCTGGGCGCCGTGTGGAGCGAGCCCGCCGCCCTCCCGGATCCGCACGAGCTGAACGATCCGCACGCCTGGCTCGAACGAGTCGGCCAGCCCGCAGCGGCCTAGATCCCTCGCCTTTCGACGTAACCTCCGCACCGCGGCGGTTTACAAACGTGTGTTCGATGGTATATTCCTATTGAACTTAGAACTAATAAGCACCCCGAACACCCCGAACAGCGGGGTAGGAGAGTCACAAATGGCTACCCAGACCGAGCAGCAGCGCAAGGCGACCGCCCAGAAGGCCGCCGCCACCCGTCGGCGTAACGCCGCCAAGCGCAGCCAGTCCGCCCGCAAGGCCGCCGCCACCCGCGCGCAGGCCGAGCTCTCGACCGCCGCAGCCGTTCAGGCCCAGGCCGAGCGTGCCGTCCTCATCCCCGTCGGTGCCGCCCTCGTGGCGCGTGACACCCTCGTCGAGGTCGCCAAGCCGTACGTCGAGGGTCGCGAGAGCGCCGAGAAGGAGCTCGGGAAGCTCCAGAAGCGCGTCTCGGTCAACCTGCGGAAGTTCGAGCGTCGCGGCAACACCGCGCGCAACCGCGCCCTCCGCGAGGTCAAGCGCACCCGCACCCGCTTCGAGCGCGAGCTGCGCCAGCGTCGTGGCAAGGCCGTCCGCACCGTCAAGGGCGTGCGCAAGGACGCCGAGCGTCAGGTGAAGGTCACCGGTCGCGAGGCGCAGCGTCAGGCCGAGGTCCTCGCGCAGCGCGTGGGCGCCCTCGCCTAGAGCGTCTAGAGCGAGCACTTCCCCCCGCCCGGTTGGAGAGACCGGGACCGGGGTCAGGCTGCCGGCCAAACCCGGTAGTGCAGTATCTCTCCTCCCTCAGTCGATGGCGCCCTCCGGGGCGCCATCGGCCTTTCTGGACACCTTCCGGCGAGAGTCGAATTCGCGTCTGCGACAATCGGCGTAATGCCTCCCGAGAGCCAGATTCGCGACTCCCTCCGCAGCGTCATCGACCCCGAGCTGCGCAAGGACATCGTCACCCTGGGGATGGTCCGCTCGATCGAGCAGCCGTCGCAGGGGCGCGTGGACGTGGTCGTGTCGCTCACCACTCCGGGCTGCCCGATCAGGGCCCACTTCGAGAAGGCCGTGATCGAGAGCGTTTCGGCCCTCGACGGCGTGGAGTCGGTGACCGTCGCGTTCGACGTGCTCAGCGACGAGGAGAAGCAGGGCCTCGCCCAGAAGCTCGGCCGCCAGGGCGGTCTCCCCGAGGGCGCGCTCGCGGCCGTGAAGAACGTGATCTGCGTGGGCTCCGGCAAGGGCGGGGTCGGCAAGTCGACCCTCACCGCCAACCTGGCCGCCGCGCTGCAGTCCGAGGGCCACCGGGCGGCCGCGCTGGACGCCGACGTCTGGGGCTACTCGATCCCGCGCATGCTCGGCGTGCACGGTCGGCCGACCGTCTCCCCCGAGCGCAAGATCCTGCCGCTCGAGGCCCACGGCGGCGTGAAGGTCATCTCGATCGAGTTCTTCCTCTCGGAGCGCGACCAGGCCATCACCTGGCGCGGGCCGATGCTCCACAAGGCGATCAAGCAGTTCCTGGAGGACGTGGACTGGGGCGAGCTCGACTACCTGCTGATCGACCTGCCGCCCGGCACCGGCGACGTGTCGATGACGCTCGCGCAGCTGCTCCCGCAGGCTCGCTTCCTGATCGTGACCACCCCGCAGCCGGCCGCCCAGCACGTGGCCAAGCGCGCGGCCGACACGGCTCTGCGATTCGACCTCGAGATCGCCGGCGTGATCGAGAACATGTCCGGCTTCACGACGCCCGACGGCGAGCGCTTCACCATCTTCGGGGAGGGCGGGGGCCAGCTCCTGGCCGACGACCTCGACGTTCCGCTGCTCGGCAAGATCCCGCTCCAGGAAGAGCTCCGCGTGAGCGCGGACATCGGCCTGCCGCTCGTGATCGACGATCCCGACGCTCCCGCATCGCAGGCCATCCGGCACGCTGCGCGCGGGCTGATCGCCGCCACCCCGCAGGAGCTCGGCGTGTTCCAGGCGCCCTCCGGGCCTCCGATCCCGGAGGTCACCGGAACCGCGCTGCCGATGGCGCCCTAGCCGGCCTGCTGCTTGAAGTACGCGGCGTTGAGCTCCGTGTACTTCTGCCACTCGTCGGGCAGCTGATCCTCGGCGAAGCACGCGTCCACGGGGCAGGCCTCGACGCAGGCGTCGCAGTCGATGCACTCCTCGGGATCGATGTACAGCTGCACCACGTTCTCGTAGTCAGCCTCGTCCGGCGTGGGGTGAATGCAGTCCACCGGGCACACCTCGACGCACGAGTTGTCCTTCGTATCGATGCAGGGTTCGGCGATTACGTAGGCCATGGGTGTCCTTCTAGTCCTTCTCGTCTCGGGTAGGGCGCCCGCGGCGCGAGGAGCGGGGATTGTACCTGTGGGCTCCCGCGGGCCGCCTCGGCTTCGAGTCTGACTAGGCTGGCCACGTGATCCTCCTCACCGGCGCAAGCGGCACGGTCGGGTCGGCGCTGTTGCGCCGGCTGACGAGCTCGGGCGAGCCGGTTCGCTGCCTCGTGCGCGACCCGCGCAGGCTGGGCGACGCCCGTGTGCGCGTTCAGATCGCCCTCGGAGACCTGGCCGACCCGCCCTCGTTCCGCAACGCGCTGCGCGGCGTGCACACCGTGATCCACCTGGCGGCGTCGATAAGGGACCAGCCCGTCGCCTCGATCGAGGAGCTCAACGCGGTGGCCACGCTGCGGCTGGTGCGCGCCGCCGAGCGCGCCGGGGCGCGCCGCTTCGTGTTCTTCTCGGCGCTCGGGGCGGAGCACCACTCGCGCACGCGCTTCTTCCGGGCCAAGGCCCTGGCCGCCGACGCCGTCGAGGCCGCCGAGCTCGAGACGGTGGTGTTCCAGCCGTCGATCGTCTACGCCCCGGGCGATCCCTGGATCACCCTGCTCGAGCGCTTCTCCTACCTGCCAGCGATCCCGGTGTCCGGGTCCGGCCGCTCGCTCTACCAGCCGATCTGGGCGGAGGACGTGGCCGACTGCGTGACGGGCGCCCTGTCGTCGAACGGCGGGCCCTCGCACCGCAGCTACGAGCTGGCCGGCCCGCAGACGATCTCCTACGAGCAGATCGTGCGCGTGGCGCTCAGGGCCAGCGGCCGCCGCAGGCGTCTGCTGAACGTGCCGCTGCCCGTGGTGCGCGGCTCGCTGCGGGCGCTGGGCCGCGTGGCGGGGCCCAAGGCGTTCGCCACCTGGGAGGAGGCGGAGCTGATGGAGGAGCCGATGACCACCGCGCGGGGGACCGCCGACGCCGAGCAGCTCGGCGTGCGCCCGTTGCCGATGGACGCGGTGCTGGGCGGGGCCTGAAACGACGAGAGGCCCGGCGCCTACGCGCCGAGCCTCTCGAAAACAGCGACCGCTGAAGCGGTCTTACATCATTCCGTCCATGCCGCCGGGCATTCCGCCGCCCATGCCGGCTCCGTCCTTCTCCGGCATCTCGGCAACGATCGCCTCGGTGGTGAGGATGTTCTTGGCGATCGACGCGGCGTTCTGGAGCGCCGAGCGGGTGACCATGGCCGGATCGATCACGCCGGCTGCCACGAGATCGACGATCTCGCCGCTGTCGGCGTTCAGGCCCTGGTTCTTGCCCTTGGCGTTCCGCACGTCGTTGACCACGACCGAGCCCTCGAGCCCGGCGTTGTTGGCCAGCTGACGGAGCGGCTCCTCGAGCGACCGGAACACGATCTTCGCGCCGGTGCGCTCGTCGCCCTCGAAGGCGTCGACTGTGATCGCCTTCTGAGCACCGAGCAGTGCGGTGCCGCCGCCGGGGACGATGCCCTCCTCGAGGGCTGCCCGGGTGGCCTGCAGCGCGTCCTCGACGCGGTGCTTCTTCTCCTTCATCTCCGTCTCGGTGGCAGCTCCGACCTTCACGACAGCCACGCCGCCGGCCAGCTTGGCCAGCCGCTCCTGCAGCTTCTCGCGGTCGAAGTCCGAGTCGGTGCTCTCGATCTCGTTCTTGATCTGGTTGATGCGGCCCTTGATTCCCTCCGCGTCACCAGCGCCGTCCACGATCGTGGACGTGTCCTTCGTGACCACCACGCGACGGGCGCGGCCGAGCTGCGAGAGCTGCGTGTTCTCGAGCTTGAGCCCCATCTCCTCGGTGATGACCTCGCCGCCGGTGAGGATCGCGATGTCCTCGAGCATGCGCTTGCGGCGATCGCCGAAGCCCGGAGCCTTGACCGCGACGCCCGTGAAGGTGCCGCGGAGCTTGTTGACGACGAAGGTGGCGAGCGTCTCGCCCTCCACGTCCTCGGCGATGACCAGGATCGGCTTACCCGACTGAATCACCTGCTCCAGGATCGGCAGGATGTCGCGCACCGAGCCGATCTTCTGGTTGGCGATGAGGATGAACGGATCCTCGAGCACCGCCTCCATGCGGTCCTGATCGGTGACCATGTACGGCGAGATGTAGCCCTTGTCGAACTGCATGCCCTCGGTGAACTCGAGGTCCATGCCGAACGTCTGGCCCTCCTCGACGTTGACCACGCCGTCCTTGCCGACCCGGTCGATGGCATCGGCGATCACGTCGCCGATCTCGTCGTCCGCAGCCGAGATGGCGGCAACCCGGGCGATCTGGTCCTTGCCCGAGATCTCGTTCGAGAGCTTGCCGATCGCCTCGACGACCTGATCCACGGACTTCTCGATGCCGCGCTTGAGCGCCAGCGGGTTCGCGCCGGCGGCCACGTTCTTGAGGCCCTCGTGCACGATCGCCTGGGCCAGCACGGTCGCCGTGGTGGTGCCGTCGCCCGCCACGTCGTTGGTGGCGGTGGCCACCTCGCGAACGAGCTGAGCGCCCTGGTTCTCGAACGGGTCCTCGATCTCGATCTCGCGAGCGATGGACACGCCGTCGTTGGTGATTGTGGGTGCGCCGAACTTCTTGTCGATCACGACGTACCGGCCCTTGGGGCCGAGCGTGACCTTCACGGCGTTGGCTACGGCGTCGACGCCCGCTTCTAGCGCGCGGCGAGCCTCAGCGTTGTACTTGAGCTCCTTGTGAGCCATGTGTGTTCTCTTTCCTCCTGATCCGGTCTAAGTCTTTAGCCGACTTTTGCGAGCACGTCCGACTCGCGCAGAACGAGGAGGTCCTCGCCCTCCACGACGATCTCGGTGCCGCCGTACTTCGAGTAGAGGACCTCGTCGCCCTCGGCCACGTCGAGCGGGATGCGCTTCTCGCCATCCTCGTCCCACCTGCCGTCACCGGCCGCGAGAACCTTGCCGCGCTGCGGCTTCTCCTTGGCGGTGTCGGGGAGGACAATGCCGCTGGCAGTGGTCTCCTCTTCCTCGATTGCCTTGACGATCACGCGATCGCCCAGGGGCTTCAGCTTCATGCGCAGGAACCTCCGTCTTGGGGTGCGTACTGCAGATTCTTGGCACTCGAGCATGCGGAGTGCCGGGCTTGGCACTCTAGCACTCAGAGTGCCAAATCCCCAGTTGGAGGGACTAGTTCTGGGCGGGCGCGTCGGGCCGAAGCCGTTCGCGGATCTCGGACGGGCGGTCCGAGATCTGGGAGAAGCGCACCACGGTCACGTCGTCGTTCTGGTCGACCTTGCGGCCGTAGATCTGCTCGAGGAAGTGGACCATCTCGTCGAGCCGGCGGAACTCGGGATTGTCGTGCTCGATGTCGCGGCGGGAGAGCTCGCTGACCTTCTTCACATCCACGCTGTCGATCACGGCCTCGAAGATGCGCTCGCGCGGGGAGTGCTGGAAGCCGACGGTGATCATCACCACCTCGCCCTTGCGGTACTTCTTGCTCTTGTTGCCCAGCCGGATGGTGGCCGTCTTGCGGCCCCGCTTGAGCTGGTCGATGAAGACCGGGGAGTAGAAGTTGAGGACGAACACGACCGGGGGCAGCCTAGCGGTCGCTGCCGTCACCCGGCCCCTCCCCGGCGACCAGCGGGACGAACCGCACCGACGCGAGCACCTGCTCCTCTCCGTCGCGCACGCGCACCAGGACCTCGCGCCCGTCGCTCACCACCGGACACACCAGGGTTCCGCCCGGAGCCAGCTGGTCGAACAGGGCCGGGGGCGGCTCGCCGGTGGCCGCGGCGGTGACGGCGATCCCCTGGAACGGCGCTCGGTCCGGCGCCCCGAGCGTGCCGTCGCCCTCGCGCACCTCCACGTTTCCGTACCCGAGCTCGCTCAGCCGCTCCGCCGCCGCGCGGGCCAGGCTCGGAAAGCGCTCGATGGCCACCACCTCCGCGCAGAGCCGCGACAGAACCGCCGCCGAGTACCCCGAGCCCGCCCCCACCTCGAGCACACGCTCAAGGCCGCGGAGCTCGAGGGCCTGCGCCATGCAGGCCACGATCCAGGGCTGGGAGATCGTCTGTCCCTCTCCTATGCGGAGTGCTCCGTCCTTGTAGGCGCGCCGGCGCAGCTCCGGAGGCACGAACAACTCACGGGGCACCTCCTCCATGGCCGCCAGCACGCGCTCGTCGTGGATGCCGCGGTCGCGCAGCTGCCGGCGGACCATGCGCCGGCGGGCGTCAGTGAATGTAGTTCCGGAGTCTCCCCGGCTCATGCACGGTCACCTTTCCCCTGCCAAGGGTGACCAACCCGGCCCGTTCGAGCGTGGCAAGGAAACGGCTGGCGCTCTCTCGCGATGTGCCCGACAGCTGTGCGATCTCGGCCTGGGTCGCACGGATCAGCACGTCGCTGTCGGAGGCACCCTCGGCCTGGCGCACCACGGTCTGCGCGAGCAGCGTGCTCGCCACGCGACCCGCCACCGTCTGGAAGGACTGCTTCAGCAGCCGCTCGGTGGTGGTGCTCACGCGCTCGGCCAGCGCGGCGAGCAGCTTGAGCGCCAGGTCTGGGTTGCGCCGGATCAGCCGCTGCATGTCGGCGGCCAGGAGCGCGACCGCGGACGTGTCCTCGATCGCCTCGGCCGTGGCCGAGCGGGTCTCGCCGCGGAACATGGCCAGCTCGCCGAACAGGTCGCCCGCCCGGAACTCCGCGAGCGCCACCAGGCGGCCGTCCTGGTGCTCGCGCGTGAGCAGCACGGCGCCGTCGCGCATGAGGTAACACGTGTCCCCGGTGTCTCCCTCGCGGAACAGGATCTCGCCGCGGTCCCACCGGCGCGGCACGGCCACCATCGCCACCTCCTCGAGCTCGCGCTGCTCGAGGCCGGCGAAGACCTCCGTGTTCGCGAGTAGGCGGGCGGTCTCCTCGGCCGTGGCCATGGGGGCATATTCTCAGGTGGTGACCCGGATGCGATGTCTGTAGCGCCCGACCACATCGAGGAGCGGCGGCTTCACGAGGCCGCCGAGGCCATCGCCGGCACGGTGAGGGAGACGCCCGTGCTCCCCGCCGGCGAGCTCTCGCGCCGCGTGGGTGCACGGGTCACGCTCAAGGCGGAGAACCTTCAGGTGACCGGATCGTTCAAGGCTCGCGGAGCCACCAACGCGATCCGGCAGCTGTCGGACGCGGAGCTGTCCGCCGGCGTGGTGGCGGCCAGCGCGGGCAACCACGCGCAGGCGGTGGCGTTCGCGGCGCGCTCGGCGGGCAGCCGCGCGCTGCTCGTGATGCCCGAGCGGGCCTCGCTGGCCAAGGTGGCCGCCGTTCGGCAGTACGGCGGCGAGGTCACCTTCGTGGACGGCGGCTACGACGAGGCGCAGGCCGAGGCAGCGCGGCTCGCCGACGAGCGCGGGATGCGCGTGGTCCACGCTTTCGACCAGCCTGAGGTGGTGGCCGGCCAGGCGTCGGTGGGGCTCGAGATCGCGCGGCAGGCGCCCGCCACCCGCGTGGTCGTGGTGCCGCTCGGCGGAGGTGGCCTGGCCGGCGGCATCGGGCTGGCAGTGGCGGCGTCGCTCCCGGACGCGCGCGTAGTGGGAGTGCAGGCCGCGGGGTGCGCCCCCTACATCGACTCGCTCGCGGCCCATCGGCCTATCGGAGCGCGTTCCGCCAACACGATCTGCGACGGCATCGCGGTCAAGCGCCCCGGCGACTACACGCTCCCGATCGTGGAGCGCTACGTGGACGAGGTCGTGACCGTGTCGGACGACGAGGTGGCCGAGGCGATGGTGCTCCTGCTCGAGCGCTCGAAGCTCGTGGTGGAGGGGGCGGGCGCGGTGGCCGTGGCCGCCCTGATGCACGGTCGCGTGCCGGCGCCCGAGAAGGGCGAGATCTGCGCAGTCCTGTCCGGGGGGAACGTCGACGCCTCGCTGCTGTCGGAGTGCATCCGCCTCGGCGAGACCGTGGCGCGCCGCCGCGTCGTGCTCTCGACGGTCGTGCCCGACCGGCCGGGGGCGCTCTCGAGTCTGCTCGCGATCGTCGCCGAGCACGGCGGGAACGTCGTGGACGTCGAGCACCTGCGCGACGGCGTGGAGCTGCACGTGGGGGAGACCGCGATCAAGCTCGTGCTCCAGACACGCGGGCCGGAGAACAGCGACGAGATCCTCGAGGCCGCCCGCGCCGAGGGCTTCTCCGTGCGCGTCGAGCGCGACGCCTAGCGCTCGACCGTGGCCATGCCCGCGGTCGGGTAGCGCTCGCCGATCACCGACCCGGCGGGCAGCGCCTGGTCGAGCGCT
>CAVXTL010000024.1:0-101210 GCA_963764665.1 uncultured Thermoleophilaceae bacterium
GCAAGTCCACGGAGCGCCCGGACGATCCGATCGTCCGCGGCATCGTGGCCAAGATCTCCCACCTCGTGGAGGTGGACCGTGGCTGAGCAGGGCAGCGAGCGAATCGGTCTCCACAACCTCAAGCCGGCACCCGGCTCGCGGCACCCGCGCAAGCGCGTCGGGCGCGGCGAGGGCTCCGGCGTGGGCAAGACCTCCGGCCGTGGCCACAAGGGCGCCGGCCAGCGCTCGGGCGCGAAGAAGAAGGTCGGCTTCGAGGGCGGGCAGAACCCGATCCACATGCGGATGCGCAAGCTCCGCGGGCCCACGAAGAAGACGTCGATGCCCTTCGAGATGTTCCGCACGCGCACTCAGCCCGTGAACCTGACCGACCTGGAGGCGCGCTTCGAGAAGGGCGCCGAGGTCTCACCCGACTCGCTGCGCGCGGCCGGCCTGGCCACGCGTCGCGACGTGCCGGTCAAGGTGCTCGGACAGGGCGAGCTGTCGAAGGCTCTCACCGTCCACGCGCACGGCTTCTCCGGCACTGCCCGCGAGAAGATCGAGGCGGCCGGGGGCACCTGCGTCGTCATCGAGGGGTAGCACGTGCTCCGCACGTTCCTGAACGCTTTCCGGGTGGCCGACATCCGGAAGAAGCTGGCGTTCACCGCGGGGATGCTGGCGCTCTACCGGATCGGCGCCTACATCCCGGCGCCCGGCATCAACATCGAGGCCGTCGAGAACATCTCCGAGAACTTCGGCGGCTCGAACGTCCTCGGCTTCCTCAACCTCTTCTCGGGCGGATCGCTCCAGCGCTTCGCGATCTTCGCGCTCGGGATCATGCCGTACATCACGGCGTCGATCATGCTGCAGCTGCTGACCGTCGTGATCCCCTCGCTCGACAAGCTCCGCAAGGAGGGCGAGGTCGGCCAGCAGAAGATCACCCAGTACACGCGCTACCTGACCGTGGCGCTCGCCTTCGGCCAGTCGGTCGGCTACGTGTTCCTCTTCAGGACCTTCTCGAGCGGCAGCGCCGAGGTGGTCGAGAACTTCACCTTCGGCCGCGTCTTCGTGATCGTCATAACGCTCACGGCCGGCTGCGTGCTGCTGATGTGGTTCGGCGAGCTGATCACCCAGCGCGGCATCGGCAACGGGATCTCGCTGATGATCTTCGCGTCGATCGTGTCGGGCCTGCCGCAGGGCATCAACTCGTGGTGGAACAACCCCGACCAGGTCTTCGTCCTAATCATGCCCTTCCTGGCGCTGGCGATCGTGGTCGCGATCGTGTTCATGCAGGAGGGCCAGCGGCGCATCCCCGTCCAATACGCCAAACGCGTCGTCGGGCGCAGGATGGCGGGCGGCGGATCGACCTACCTGCCCCTGCGGGTGAACATGGCCGGCGTGATCCCCGTGATCTTCGCCGCGTCGCTGATGGCGTTCCCGCCGACGGTAGGCGAGCTCACGCAGGCCCCGTGGGCGCGCGACTTCTCGACCTTCTTCTCCCCGAACGGGGCGCCGTACCTGATCGGCGAATCGCTGTTCATCATCCTCTTCACGTACTTCTACACCGCGGTGACGTTCAATCCCGTGGAGCAGGCGGACAACCTCAAGAAGTACGGCGGGTTCATCCCCGGGGTGAGACCCGGCCGGCCTACGGCCGAGTATCTGGACCGGATCCTGGCTCGCCTGACGTTCCCGGGCGCGCTCTACCTGGCTGCGGTCGCTGCTCTTCCGACGATCCTGCTCAGCCAGACCAGCGCCAACTTCTACTTCGGCGGAACGTCGATCCTGATCGTGGTCGGCGTGGCTCTCGACACGATGAAGCAGCTCGAGGCGCAGATGATGATGCGCAATTACGAGGGCTTCCTGAAGTAACGCTGCAGGCGCGGTGCCAGGGGCGGGGCCTCGGCCCGGGACCCGGTAGCCTCTCCGCCCTCCGATGAGCGAGCTCAACCTCATCCTTCTCGGCCCTCCCGGCGCCGGCAAGGGCACCCAGGCCGAGCGGCTGGTCGACGACTTCGACCTCCCCTACTACGCCACCGGCGACATCCTTCGCCAGGCGGTCAAGGACGAGACCGAGCTCGGCAAGGAGGCGAAGGAGTACATGGACCGGGGCGATCTCGTCCCGGACGACCTGATCACGCGGGTGGTGCTGGAGCGCCTGGACTCGGAGGAGGCGAAGGACGGCTTCCTGCTCGACGGTTTCCCGCGCACGATCCCCCAGGCGGAGGCGCTGAGCGGAGAGCTCAAGCGGGCCGGCAGGTCGCTCACGGCTGCCATGCTGATAGACGCCTCCGACGACGAGGTGCTGCGCCGCACCACCGGCCGGCGCATCTGCGTGAAGTCGGGGCACCTCTACCACGTGGAGTTCGACCCACCGAAGAACGACGGCACCTGTGACCAAGACGGCTCCCGCCTCATCCAGCGCGACGACGACAAGCCCGAGACCGTGAAGAAGCGCCTGTCGGTCTACCACGACCAGACCGCGCCGCTGATCGACTGGTACGACGGCGCGGGCCTGCTGCGCCGCTTCGACGGAAACCGCACTCAGGAAGAGGTCCACGACCACCTGCGCGCCACGCTGGCCACGCTCAAGCTCGAGGGCGAGCTCTGATCCGGTGATCATCCGCAAGACACCCGAGGAGCTCGACAAGATGGCCGCGGCCGGCGACGTGCTCGTCCGCTGCCACGACATGCTGCGCAGCAAGGCCCGTCCCGGCGTGACCACGAAGCAGCTCGACGAGGCGGCCGAGCGGTTCATCCGCTCCCAGGGCGCCGAGCCGGCCTTCAAGGGCTACCGCGGATTCGCCGGCTCGATCTGCGCCTCGCCCAACTCGATGGTCGTGCACGGCATCCCGGGCCCCTACGCGCTCCGGCGCGGGGACCTGATCTCCCTGGACGTGGGCGTGGTGCTCGACGGCTGGGTGGCCGACGCCGCGATCACCCACGCGATCGGGAAGGTCACGCCGATCGCCACGCGCCTGCTCGCCGCCACCCGCGCGTCGCTCTTCGACGCGGTGGAGCAGTGCCGCCCCGGCAACCGGCTGGGCGACGTGTCGCACGCGGTCCAGCGGCGGGTCGAGAGCGAGGGGTTCTCGGTGATCCGGTCGCTGGTCGGCCACGGCGTCGGCCGCGACATGCACGAGGACCCGCAGATCCCCAACTTCGGGGATCCCGGCACAGGACCGGAGCTCGAGGACGGCATGGTGCTCGCCATCGAGCCGATGGTCAACGCAGGCGGCCACCAGGTGCGGATGGGCTCGGACAACTGGGCCGTCTACTCGCAGGACGGGTCGCTCACGGCCCACTTCGAGCACACCGTCGCGGTCACCGCCGACGGCCCCCGGATCCTCACTCCGTGGCACCTCGATGCGAGCGAGCGCGCACCCGTCGGGGCGCAGGCTGCAAGCGGCGCTTGACTGCTACTCTTACCGGTCGGCGCGCGGCCGTCTCCTGGGCCCCGTCGCCTCCCTCTTTCGAATACGTCCAGGTCACGGAGCTATGAAGGTCCGAGCATCGGTCAAGCCCATGTGCGAGAAGTGCAAGGTCATCCGCCGCGGCGGTGCGGTTCTCGTGATCTGTTCAAACCCGCGTCACAAGCAGCGGCAGGGGTGACCCGGGGCTAGTGGCACGCATATCTGGAGTCAACATTCCCCTCAACAAGAGGGTCGCGGTCGGCCTGACGTACATCTACGGGATCGGCGACTCGATCGCGGAGAAGGTGCTCGAGGAGTCCGGCGTGGATCCCAACACCCACGTGAAGGACCTGACCGAGGACGAGGTTCGGAAGCTGCGCGAGAAGGTCGACGACCTGCTCGTAGAGGGAGATCTGAGGCGCGAGCGTTCGCAGAACGTCAAGCGCCTCATGGAGATCGGCTCCTACAAGGGGCTGCGACACCGGCGGGGACTGCCCGTCAACGGGCAGCGGACCAAGACCAACGCCCGGTCGCGAAAAGGACCTAAGCGCGGCTCGGCAATGGGCGGCGGCAAGAAGAAGATAAGGAAGCACTGACCTCTTAGATGGCGCAGCAGAGACCAGGACGGCCGCGTGGTCGCAGGCGGGTACGGAAGAACGTGCCCTTCGGCCAGGCCCACATCAAGACAAGCTTCAACAACACCATCGTGGCCCTCACCGACCGCGAGGGGAACGTGATCGCGTGGGAGTCCGCCGGCGGCGCCGGCTTCAAGGGCTCGCGCAAGTCCACCCCGTTCGCGGCGCAGGTGACTGCCGACGCCGCGGCGCGCAAGGGCATGGAGCACGGGCTCCAGAAGGTCGAGGTCTTCGTGAAGGGCCCCGGTTCCGGTCGCGAGACCGCCATTCGCTCGCTGCAGGCGGCGGGCCTCGAGATCACAGGGATCAGGGACGTCACGCCCCAGGCCCACAACGGTTGCCGTCCCCGGAAGCGCAGGAGGGTCTAGCGATGGCCCGCGATACCAGTCCGCAGTGCAAGCAGTGCCGACGCGAGGGCACCAAGCTCTTCCTGAAGGGGGAACGCTGCCTCACCGACAAATGTGCGATCGAGCGCCGAAGCTATCCGCCGGGCGATCACGGACGCGGCCGTTCGCGGCAGTCCGAGTACCGGCTCCAGTTGCGCGAGAAGCAGAAGGCGCGCCGCTACTACGGCGTGCTCGAGAAGCAGTTCCGCAACTACTACGCCAAGGCCAGTCGTCAGACCGGTGTGACCGGCGAGAATCTTCTGCGGCTCCTGGAGAGCCGCTTCGACAACGTGCTGGTGCGCCTCGGCTTCGCCGCCTCGCGGCGCCAGGCCCGCCAGATGGTCAGGCACGGGCACTGGACGGTGAATGGCCGCCGCGTGGACATTCCGTCCTACCAGCTGCGACCCGACGACGTGATCACCATGAAGGCCGGTGCCCCCGTCGATCCGGTGGTGCGCGACGCCACCGAGCTCACCTCGGCGGTGCCGGCTTGGCTGCAGGCCGACCACGACGGCCTGACGGCGAAGGTGCTCCGCCTGCCTGAGCGGCAGGAGATCACCACGCCGGTGCAGGAACAGCTCATCGTCGAGCTTTACTCGAAGTAGTGAACGCGAGCGTGGCGGCCACTTTGTGGCCGTGCGCGCCCTAGACGCGAAGGAAGCACCCATGATCGAGTTTCAGACTCCGCAGATATCCACAGAGAACGTGCAGGACAACCGAGGCACGTTCACGATCGAGCCGCTGGACCGCGGCTTCGGCTACACGTTCGGCAACTCGCTTCGGCGGGTCCTGCTGTCGTCGCTGGCCGGCGCAGCGGTCACCAGCGTGCGGATCGAGGGCGTGGCCCACGAGTTCTCCACGATCCCCGGCGTGAAGGAGGATGTGACCGACATCGTCCTGAACCTCAAGGAGGTCGTCTGCCGGATGCACTCCGAGGCGGCCGAGATCGAGGCGCCGCTCGTGATCACCGGCCCGGGCGACGTCACCGCCGGTGACATCGACCTGCCCTCAGGCGTCGAGATCCTCAACCCCGAGGCCCACATCGCCTCGCTGGAGCGGAAGACCAAGCTCGAGGTGTACCTGACGATCGGGCACGGCCGCGGGTACTCCCCCGCCGAGGAGAACAAGACCGCGGACCAGCCGATCGGCGTGATCCCGATCGACTCGATCTTCTCCCCCGTCAAGCGGGTGGCCTACTCGGTGGACGCCGCGCGCGTGGGTCAGAAGACCGACTACGACAAGCTCACGCTGGACATCGAGACCGACGGCTCGCTCGAGCCCCAGGCCGCCCTCCGCGAGGCCGCGGAGATCCTGATCAAGTACCTGGCGATCTTCACC
This sequence comes from uncultured Thermoleophilaceae bacterium, assembly GCA_963764665.1. Lineage (GTDB taxonomy): Bacteria > Actinomycetota > Thermoleophilia > Solirubrobacterales > Thermoleophilaceae > JACVRW01. Next base: position 5,749 of record CAVXTL010000024.1, read on the forward strand.
GACGCCGATCGGGTGGAGGCCCTGCGGGACCAGGGGGCCGCGCTCGTGGCGGGAGAGCTCGGGCTGTCCGGCGACGGCAGCGGAGCTCCCGGCGCCGGCGGGATGGACGAGATCCTGATCGAGGAGCTCGAGCTGGGCGTCCGCTCCTACAACTGCCTCAAGCGTGCCGGCATCCAGACGGTCGGCGACCTGGTGCAGAAGAGCGACTCCGAGCTGGCCGCGATCCCGAACTTCGGCCGCAAGTCGATCGAAGAGGTCAAGGAGACCCTCGACGCTCGTGGGCTCGCGCTTCGCGCGGGCTAGGGCAGGGGTAGGATCGTTCGGCCGTGCGCCATCGCAAGCAAAAGGGAAAGCTGTCGCGTGACTCGGCGCACCGCAAGGCGCTGTTCATGAACCTGTGCCGCGAGGTGATCGACCACGAGCGGATCCAGACCACCGAGGCCAAGGCCAAGGCGGTCAAGCCGGAGCTCGAGCGGTTGATCACCCTCGCGAAGCGGGGCGACGCGCACTCGCGCCGAACGGCGATGTCGCGCCTCGGGCAGGACAAGTTCGTGGTCTACAAGCTCTTCGAGGAGATCGCGCCGCGGTATGCGGAGCGTCCGGGGGGCTATACGCGCATCCTCAAGTTGGGTCCGAGACGGTCGGACTCGACTGAGATGGTCTTTCTCGAGCTCGTCTAGCGGACCGCTCGTCCGTCTGCGGTCAGCACCAGCCAGGTGCCGCCGAACTCGACGACGTTCTGGCAGAGGATCTGGCGGGGCGGCTCGTCGTAGAAGTACAGCGGGTGGCCGCGGTAGGTGATCTGGCGGCGGCCGTCCCGGCGCTTGGTCGTGCCGAGGAGGGACTGCTTCACGCCGCGTCCTGCCCGCGGGCGCCCCTTCGCGTAGAACGGGGGCCAGGCCTCCGCGCAGGCGCCGTAGCAGCGGCTGCGTCGGGGGTCGTCCTTGGTGAACAGGTAGACGGCCTGGTCCTTGCCGCTGAAGAGCACGCGTCCGTACTCGGAGTCGCGCAGCTTCACCAGGGGTCCGCGGCGCGCAGGGGGCGGCTCCGCGGCCGCGGGCTCGACCGCGGCCGCCATCGGCGGGTCGTCCTTCGGGTCCTCCCCGCAGGCCACCAGGCCGGCGACCGCGAGGGTGGCGAGGAGCGCCCGTCTCACCCTCCTCACCTTAGGAGAGAGTGTATGCACTTGTAGATATATACCTGAACGGCTATATTATTCGCCATGGCTACTGCCTTCGCGGTATTGGCGGAACCCACCCGGCGGCGCATCCTGGACCTTCTTCGGGAGGAGCCCAGGTCCGTTGGTGATTTGGTCGAGCGTCTCGGGCTCAGCCAGCCCGGCACCTCCAAGCACCTGCGGGTCCTGCGGGAGGCGGGGTTGGTTCGGGTTCGGCCGGAGGCTCAGACGCGCTGGTACGAGCTGCAGCCGGAGCCGCTGGCTGAGGTGGACGCCTGGCTCGGGCCCTACCGGCAGCTGTGGGCCGGACGGCTCGACGCGCTCGAACGGCATCTCGACGAGAAGGCGAGGGACGCATGACCGCTGCTGACGGAGGACTCGAGGTTCGGACCGACGGCAAGAGCGTGTTGCGCTTCGAACGCAGGCTCGCCCATCCGATCGAGCGCGTCTGGGCGGCCATCACCGACCCCGGCGAGCTGATCCGGTGGTGGGGCAGTGCCCGGGTCGAGCTGGAGCCGGGCGGTCGCTTCGCGATGGCCTGGCTGAACGTGGACGACGAGGGCAACCGCGCGGAGATGGAGGCCACCGTCACCGCGCTCGACCCACCGCGCCTGCTCGAGCTCAGCGGCGACATCCACGGCGTGCTGCGCTTCGAGCTCGCCGCAGACGGCGACCAGACGGTGCTCACCTTCACGAGCACGCTCGACCTCCCGGACGAGTACCGGACGAAAGTCCTGGCCGGCTGGCACTACCACCTGGATGCGCTCGCAGCCGCGTTGGAGGGCCGGGACGCCGACCTCGTGGAGCTACCCGGCTGGGACGCTCTCCATGAGCGCTACCTCGGCGCGGAGGCCTGAGGTCAGGCGGAGGCGAACTCGCGCAGCGCCTCGCGGGCGCCACCGACCACGGGGTCGCCGTGGGCCACCAGCAGGTTGTCGAACTCCAGCTCCTCGCTGAGGCGCGCGTACGCCGCGCGCAGCGCGGCCTTGGTGTCCTCGGGATCGTCCATCAGCCCGTCCGACACGAAGCGCAGGCCGTCGTAGCCCACCACGCCGTCGGCCACCGCCAGGGCGGACACCTCCGGGATGTGGAGCGCGGACTCGTCGGGGCAGATCCCGCCCACCTCGTGGACGGTGACCGCGCCGCCGGCGAGGGTCTCTCCCATGTCGTAGGGCTCCACCGGGTCGCCCTCGCCGAACTCGTGCATGCCCACCCGCGGCGCCCGCACCGTGATGCCGAAGCGCTGCGTGAGCTTCGTGCAGTCGCGCCAGTGGTGGCGGTTGGTCAGGAGGATGTGACGGGGCGGGCCGAGCTCCTCGAGCTGGTCCAGCTCGGCGTCCGGCACGAGCGGGTCCAGCAACACGGCGGGCCCGGGCAGGAAGTACGAGCTCACCTCCGCCCCGATGTGCGGGTGGGGGGCCTTCCAGTGCCAGATGCCGGGTGCGATCTCGTCCACGCGAGCGAGCGAGCGTAGCGGTCAGGTCACGATTTGGGAGGTTCGGCGGCAAGTATAGTGTCATTTCCGACCTTTTCGGTGGACATTGTGGTACCTTCCGCCGCCGTTAAAGTCGACTCGCAAGGTGGAGAATGTCCCGAACCTGGTCCCGCACACTCCGTTCCGTCCTGTCTCTGACCGCTCTGCTGTCGCTGGCGGTTCTCGTCGCATGCGGCGGCTCGAGCGATGACGTGGATGGCGACGACGCCGCCGCGAGCGGTGGAGACACGAAGCTCTCGCTCGTCGCCTACGCCGTGCCGAAGGTTGGCTACGACAAGGTGATCCCGCTGTTCCAGAAGACCGACGCGGGCAAGGACGTCTCCTTCAGCCAGTCCTATGGCGCCTCGGGCGACCAGTCGCGCAAGGTGGAGGCCGGTTTGCCCACCGATGTGGTCAACTTCTCGGTCGAGCCCGACGTGACCCGCCTCGTTGACGCCGGTCTCGTGGACGCTGACTGGAACGCGAACGAGCACAAGGGATTTCCCTTCGGTTCGGTCGTGACCATCGTGACCCGCAAGGGGAATCCCGAGAACATCCAGACCTGGGACGACCTCGTGAAGCCCGGCATCGAGATCGTGACACCGAACCCGTTCAGCTCGGGCTCGGCCAAGTGGAACCTGCTGGCCCCCTACGCCGAGAAGAGCGAGGGAGGCAAGAACCCGGACGCCGGGCTCGAATACCTCAGCAAGTTGATCGGCGATCACGTGAAGGTGCAGCCGCAGTCGGGCCGCGAGGCCACGGAGACCTTCCTCCAGGGGACGGGCGACGTGCTGCTCAGCTACGAGAACGAGGCGATCTTCATCCAGCGACAGGGCGAGGACGTGGACTACGTCACGCCGGACACCACGTTCAAGATCGAGAACCCGGTGGCCGTGCTGAACAACGCCAAGGAGCCGGAGGCGGCCCAGGCCTTCGTCGACTTCCTCTACACGCCCGAGGGACAGCGCGGATGGGCCGAGGCCGGCTTCCGCCCGGTGGACCCGACGGTGGCCGAGGAGTTCGCCGACGACTTCCCGGAGCCGAAGCAGCTCTGGACGATCGATGACCTCGGTGGCTGGGGCAAGGTCAACGACGAGCTGTTCGACGAGGAGAACGGCTCGGTCGCGAAGATCTACGAAGAGGCCACCGGCTAAAAGGACGCATGGAGTCGTCTGCGGCACAGATAGGCGGCGGCGTCCCCGTTCCGGGGCGCCGCCGCAGCCGTAGACGGCCCGCGGGAGTGGGCGGCGTGGGGCCCCTCGGGCTCGGCATCACGATGGCCTGGCTGAGCCTGATCGTGCTGCTGCCGCTCGCCGCCCTCACCGTCAAGGCGCTGGACGGAGGGCTCGCGGGCATCTGGGACGCGATATCGGCGCCGTCGGCGAGGGCAGCACTGGTGCTGACGGTCGTCATCTCCCTGCTCGTGGCCGCCATAAACGTGGTGGTGGGCACGCTGATCGCTTGGGTGCTCGTCCGCGACGAGTTCCGCGGCAAGGGGCTGGTCAACGCGGTGATCGACCTGCCCTTCGCCCTGCCCACCATCGTGGCCAGCATCGTGCTGCTCTCCCTCTACGGCCCGCAGAGCCCGATCGACGTCCACCTCTACGCCACGCGGCCCGCCCTGGTGGTCGCGCTGCTGTTCGTGACGCTGCCCTTCGTGGTCCGGTCGGTTCAGCCGGTGCTGATGGAGGTGGACCGCGAGGCCGAGGAAGCCGCGATGTCGCTCGGAGCGAGCAGGTTCGTGACCTTCCGGCGGATCATCCTGCCGGCGCTCATCCCGGCGCTGCTCAGCGGCGCCGGACTGGCATTCGCGCGGGCGGTCGGCGAGTTCGGCTCCGTGGTGCTGATCGGTGGCGGAATCCCGCGCGAGACGGAGGTCGCCTCGCAGTACATCGCCAAGCAGATCGAGGTGGACCGGCCCGAGTCCGCGGCAGCGGTGTCGCTGACCCTCCTCCTGATCGCCTTCGCCGTCCTGGTGGGCCTCCGCGTGCTGGCCGCGCGCACCCAGAGGTACGAGAGGGGCTGACGGTGGCCGCCGGACTCGCTCCCCGCCTCACGCTCCGATTCATCGCGATCGGCTACCTGGTCGCGCTCGTGATGGTGCCCCTGGGCATGATCTTCTACCGCACCTTCGAAGACGGCTTCGTGGCCTTCTGGGAGCAGGTGACCACCCCTGCGGGAATCTCGGCGCTGAACCTGTCGCTGATCATCGTGGCCATCGTCGTGCCGCTCAACGTGGTCTTCGGCGTGGTCACGGCGCTGGCGCTGGCCCGCGGCAACTTCCGTGGCAAGCGCGTGGTCGAGACAGTGGTGGACCTTCCATTCGCGGTGTCACCGGTGGTGGTGGGCGTGTCCCTGATCCTGCTCTGGGGAATCGACGGCTGGTTCGGCGGTCTGGCCGACCACGGCATCAGGGTCATCTTCTCGCTGCCCGGGATGGTGATCGCGACCATCTTCGTGACGCTGCCCTTCGTGGTCCGGGAGGTCGAGCCCGTGCTGCATGAGATCGGCGACGAGCAGGAACAGGCGGCCGCCACCCTGGGCGCGTCCTGGCGACAGACCTTCTGGCGCATCACGCTCCCCGCGATCCGATGGGGGCTCCTGTACGGCGTGGTTCTCACCGTGGCGCGCTCGCTGGGAGAGTTCGGGGCGCTGATCGTCGTTGCAGGCGGAGTTTCAGGCGAGTCCCAAACCCTTACATTGCTCGTGCACGCGCGCTATATCGATGACCACAACACCTTTGGCGCCTACGCGGCCGCCACCGTCCTGATGGGCCTGGCCCTGCTCACCCTGTTCCTCATGACCCTGCTAAACAAGAAGCGAGAGCCCGTGTGATCTCAGTCAAGGGAGTGACCAAGCGGTTCGGTGACTACGTGGCCCTCGACGACGTCTCGCTCGACGTGCCCGACGGATCGCTCACGGCCCTCCTCGGGCCGAGCGGCTCCGGGAAGTCGACCCTGCTGCGCATCATCGGCGGTCTCGAGCTTCCCGACGAGGGCAGCATCGAGATCAACGGCGAGGACGCCACGGCGGTTCCGCCGCAGCGCCGGGGCATCGGCTTCGTGTTCCAGCACTACGCCGCCTTCAAGCACATGACGGTCAAGGACAACGTCGCGTTCGGCCTCTCGGTGCGCAAGAAGCCCAAGGCCGAGATCGAGGATCGTGTGGGCGAGCTGCTCAAGATCGTGGGCCTGGCCGGTTACGCCGGCCGCTACCCGAGCCAGCTCTCCGGCGGTCAGCGGCAGCGGATGGCCCTTGCGCGCGCGCTGGCGGTCGAGCCGCGCGTGCTCCTGCTCGACGAGCCCTTCGGGGCACTCGACGCGAAGGTACGGGCCGAGCTCCGCGAGTGGCTCCGGAAGCTGCACGAGGACGTTCACGTGACCACGCTGCTCGTGACCCACGACCAGGAGGAGGCGATGTCGATCGCCTCCAGGATCGTGGTCATGGACAACGCCAAAATCGAGCAGATCGGTAGCCCGGCCGAGCTCTACGACAAGCCGGCCAACCCCTTCGTCATGGGCTTCCTCGGCGAGATCACGAAGGTCGGCGACGACCTCGTGCGTCCGCACGACATCACGATCAGGCACGAGCCGGGCGAGGGCTCCCACGAGGGCGTGGTCACGCGCATCACGCTGCTTGGCTTCGAGGTGCGGGTGGAGCTGATGCTCGGCGGCGGGAACACGATCTCGGCGCAGCTGACGCGTGCGGAGGCCGACGCTCTCGAGCTGGCCACCGGCGACGTGGTCTGGCTGACCACCGAGGGCGAGGGCGTCCTCCCGTCGCGGGCGCTGCCGGAGGAACGCTCGAGCGAGGCCGAGGAAGCCCCGGCCTAGCGGCGGGACCAGGCGTCCGGCTGCTCGGTGAGGCGGCGGATGCGGGCCGGCATCTTGTCGGCCGCCACATCGGCGAGCGTCAGCTCGTCCACCACGGAGCGCAGGCTGGCGCGGACCGCGATCCAGACCGTGCGCAGCGGCTCGGCCGCGCCGTGGTAGTCCACGTCCTCCGGCGGCTCCCCCCGGACGCTCGCCAGCGGGCCCTCCACGGCCCGGATCACCTCACCGATCGTGACCTCCGTCGGCGGCCGGGCCAGCCAGTAGCCGCCGTCCGCTCCGCGCTGGGCGCGCACGATGCCCGCGTGCCTCAGGTCGATCAGGATGTTCTCGAGAAACTTGAGCGGGATGTCCTGGGCGTGGGCGATCCGCTCGCCCTTGACCGGGCCGTCCGGCGCACCGGTCAGCTCCAGCAGGGCCCGGACCGCATAGTCCACCTTGGCAGTTACGCGCACCTGCCCATTGTGTAGCACCAGCGCCCTTTCCGCCGCGGGGCACCCGCCGCCGGTAGGCTCGCGGCGTGGATCTCGGGCAGTACAAGGAGCGTCAGGCCAGGGCCTGGGGGCTGGGCGACTACACGGCCCTCTCTCGGGTTCTGGAGCCGGCGGCGGCGGCTCTCTGCGACGCCTGCGCGGTGTCCGCCGGGCAGGAGGTGCTCGACGTGGCGGCGGGCGACGGCAACTTCGCGCTCGCCTGCGCGCGCGAGGGCGCGGCCGTGGTGGCCAGCGACCTGGCCCCCGCGATGGTCGAACGCGGCGGCCGGCGCACCGGCGAGGAGGGCTACGACGTGGAGTGGCTGCGAGCCGACGTGGAGGAGCTTCCGTTCGAGGACGGGCGCTTCGAGTGCGTCGGCTCCGTCTTCGGAGCGGTATTCGCGCCAAGGCCCGAGGTCATGGCGCAGGAGCTGTTCAGGGTCGTGCGCTCCGGTAACACCGTGGGGCTCACGGCCTGGACCCCCGACAGCTTCACGGTCGAGCTCTTCGCCGTGGGCAGGCGCTACTCCCCGCCGCCCGCAGACCTGCCGGCGGCGGAGCTGTGGGGCGACGAGGACACGGCGCGCGAGCGCCTCGATGGCCTCGCGGCTCGAATCGAGGTCGAGCGGCGCTCGGTGATCTGGGAGGGCGAGTCGCCGGAGGCGTTCGTTACCGAGCTCGAGCGCGACGCCCCGATGCAGGCGGCGGCGCGCGAAGCGCTCTCGCCCGAGCAGCTCGAAGCGATGCACGGCGAGTACCTCGAGATCGTGCGCAGCCGCAACGGCGGCGACGGGCCCGTTCGCATCGAGGGCGAGTACCTCCAGATCGTGGCGCGCAAGCGCGGGTAGCGCTGACCGCGCGGCTCCTGCTCGAGTACGACGGCTCGGAGTTCGCCGGATGGGCGCGGCAGCCGGGCCTGCGCACCGTGCAGGGAGTGCTCGAGGAGGCGCTCGAGACGATCGCCCGCCGGCCGCTGACGGCGACCGTGGCGGGGCGCACCGACAGCGGCGTGCACGCCCGCGGGCAGGTGGCGAGCCACCCCGGCGAGCCGGTGGAGACCGCGCGGCTCAACGGGCTGCTTCCCCAGGACCTGAGCGTGCTCGCCTCCGATCCCGCGCCGGACGGGTTCGACGCCAGGCGCGACGCGCGCTCGCGCACCTACCGCTATCGCGTGCTCGTCCGTGAGGAGCGCAGCCCGCTCGAGCGCTCGCGGGCGCTCTGGTGGCCGCGGCCGCTCGACCGCGCGGTGCTGGACGAGTGCGCCGCGGGGCTGCCGGGCAGACACGACTTCACCGCCTTCACCCCCACCCAGACCGACCACGTGCGCTTCGAGCGCGACGTGCTGCGAGCTGAATGGGTGGAGGAGCGGCACGGAGTGCTCGCCTTCTGGATCGAGGCGGACACGTTCATGCGGCACATGGTGCGCATCCTCGTGGGCACCATGCTCGATGCCGCCGGCGGGCGCTCGCCCGGGGAGAGCTTCGCCCGGCTGCTCACCGGCCGCCCGCGCTCCGAGGCGGGCGATACGGCGCCCGCCCACGGCCTCTACCTCGAGAGCGTGCGCTACTGAGCAGGGGTCCGCCCTCCGACTATCCTCGAAGGCCGTGAAGGTCCTGCTCACCAACGACGACGGCATCGACGCGATCGGCCTGCGCGTGATGCGCGAGGCGCTGCTCGAGGTGCCCGATATGGAGCTTGCGGTGATCGCGCCCGGACTCCAACCGGAGCGCCACCGCGCGCAGCATCACCACGCGCCAGCCGCTCTGGGTCGAGGAGGTGGACTTCGGCGACGGTGGCAGCGGGTTCGCCACCGACGGCACGCCGGTGGACTGCGTGCGCTTCGCGGCTCTGGGCCTCGTGGAGTTCGAGCCGGAGCTGATCGTGTCGGGCATCAACCACGGCGCAAACCTCGGCGACGACATCACGTACTCGGGCACCGTCGCGGCCGCGCTGGAAGGCGTGGTGCTGGGGATCCCCGCCATCGCCGCCTCCCAGCAGGCCTTCCACGGGCGCCTCGACTCGTGGGTGCCGCACGACTGGCAGCACTCGAACTTCGAGCAGGCCGCCGCGTTCGTGGCGCGCATGGTCGAGGAGGTGGCGGAGGTGCCGATGCCGCAGGGCACCCTGCTGAACGTGAACTGCCCGGCGGGCGACATCAAGGGCGCCCGCGCCTGCAGGCTCGGCAAGCGCGTCTATCGAGACCGCATGAAGCTCGACGAGGAGGAGGGCGGGCGCCGCCGCTACTGGATCTACGGCGAGCAGCCGGGCTATCGCGAAGAGGACGGCACTGACTTCGCGGCGCTGGCCGAGGGCCGCATCGCGGTCACGCCTCTGCACTTCGACCTGACCGACCAGGCGGGCATCGCATCGCTCGAGGGATTCGACCTCGACCGCCTCCTGAGGCCGGCCGCTCGCGAGGTTTGACCGAGCCCGGCACCCGCGCCGCCGAGCTGCGGCAGGCGCTCGAGCACCACAACCACCGGTACTACGTCCTCGACGACCCGGAGGTCTCCGACTCCGAGTACGACGCGCTGCTGAACGAGCTGCGGGACATCGAGGCCGAGCACCCCGAGCTGCTCACCCCCGATTCGCCGACGCAGCGCGTCGGCGCCGAGCCGCTCGACAAGTTCGAGGAGGTTCGCCACCTCCAGCCGATGCTGTCACTGGCGAACGCGCGCAACGAGGAGGAGCTGAAGGCGTGGATCGTGCGCAGCGAGCGCTACCTCCAGCGCCAGGGCGCCGAGCTGGGCGAGATCAGCTTCGTGACCGAGCCGAAGGTGGACGGCCTGGCGATCTCGCTCGTCTACGAGGACGGCGTGTTCGTGCGGGGAGCCACCCGCGGCAACGGCGAGGTGGGGGAGCAGGTGACCGAGAATCTGCGGACCATCGGCGCCATACCGCTCCGGATCGAGGACGCGCCGCCGCTCCTCGAGGTCCGCGGCGAGGTGTACCTGCCGCTCGCCGCGTTCGCCAGGCTCAACGAGCAGCGCGCCGAGGCCGGCGAGCCCACATTCGCGAACCCGCGCAACTCGGCCGCCGGGTCGATCCGCCAGCTCGACCCCAAGCTCACGGCATCGCGGCCGCTGTCGATGTGGGCCTACTCCATCGGCGCCCACGAGGGGGTCGAGTTCACCTCGCAGTCCGAGTCGCTCGAATGGCTGCGCGAGCGCGGCTTTCGGGTGAATCCGGACGTGGAGGTGCACGAGGACCTCGACGCTGTCGTGGCCGCCTGCCACGCCTGGGAGCAGCGCCGCGACCGGCTCGACTTCGAGATCGACGGCGTGGTGGTCAAGGTCGACGACCTCGAGCTGCAGCGGCAGCTTGGCGTGGTCGGGCGCGAGCCTCGCGGGGCGATCGCCTGGAAGTTCGCGCCGAGCACCGCCACCACGGTGCTGGAGAGGGTCGCGTGGAACGTGGGCCGCACCGGGCACCTGATCCCGTTCGCGATGCTCGAGCCGGTGCAGGTATCGGGAGTGACCGTGAAGCTCGCGACGCTCCACAACGAGGAAGACCTGCGGCGCAAGGACGTGCGCGACGGGGACGAGGTGATCGTCCTGCGCGCCGGCGACGTGATCCCGCAGGTGGTGTCGCCCACGGCCAAGGCGCAGAAGTCCAAGAAGCGCGCCAAGCCTCCCAAGCCGCCGTCCAAATGTCCCTCCTGCGGCACGCCCACCATCAAGCCCGAGGAGGGCGTCTGGACGATCTGCCCGAACCGCGCGTCCTGCCCCGGCCAGCTCTTCCAGGCGGTCAAGCACTTCGTGGGCGCGATGGACATCGACGGGCTGGGGGAGGAGAACGTGCGCCGCTTCCTCAGCGAGGGCCTGATCGCCAGCATGGCCGACCTCTACGAGCTGGACGTGGACCGGGTCGCCGCGCTGGAGGGATTCGGCGAGATCTCGGCCCGGAACCTGGTGGCGGCGCTCGACGCCTCCCGCGAGCAGCCGTTCATGCGCGTGCTCTACGCGCTCGGCATACCGGGGATCGGATACGTGAACGCACGCGTGCTCGCCCAGCACCTGCGCGACATGGACACGCTGCTGGCGGCCGACGCCGAGGCCATCGAGCGGGTGCCCGGTATCGGCCCGATCCTCGCCCGCACGATCGCGCAGACGCTGGCCGAGGAGCAGATGCGCGACCTGATCGCGCGCCTCCGCGGACACGGGCTCCGGATGGAGGACGAGGGGCCGCCGCCCGGCGCGGACGACGGACCGCTCGCCGGCAAGACGCTCGTGCTCACGGGCACCCTCCCGGGCCTGACCCGCGAGGAGGCCACCGAGCGCGTGGAGGCCGCGGGCGGGAAGGTCACCGGCTCGGTGTCCAAGAAGACCGACTACGTGGTGGCGGGCGAGGACCCCGGCACCAAGTACACGAAGGCCCAGGAGCTCGGCACCGAGATCCTGGACGAGGACGGGCTGCTGGCCCTGCTCGAGTGAGCTCCGGGATGGACGCCGACCAGGTGCTCGCCTTCCGGCTGGCCCGCTCGGGGCTGGTGGCCCGCGACGCGCGCGGGCTCGCGGAGGCGGCCGTCTGCCCCGCCTCGGACTTCTCCCGCGATGCGGCCCTGGTGGCTCTGGCGGCGCGGACCGAGGACCTCTCCCGAGAGGCCTATGACGGCGCGGTCGACACCGGCGACCTTGTCGTTGCTTACATCGTCCGCGGGGCCATCCACGCACTTGCGCCCGGCGATTTCGCGCTCTACGGCCGGGCCCTGATTGCGCGCGACGACGACGAGCTCGGCGTGCAGCTGGGCCAGCAGGTCAGGCGGCTGGCGGGCGAGAAGGGGTTCCGCCCGAGCGAGGCACTCGACGAGGTGGCCGCTGCCACCACTGATGCGCTTTCCGGGGGGCGCACGCTCGACAAGAACGAGCTGCACGAGGAGCTGAGAGGGCGCGTGGGCCACGACCTGATGCCGTGGTGCAAGGGCTGCAAGAGCCACCACGTGGCACCGATGCTGTGGCGCTACGCGACGGTGAAGGCGGGCGTGCGGCTCGACTCCGAGCGCCGCTACAGGGTGGGCAAGCCGGGGCGCGCGCCGGCCGCGAGCGAAGCCGTGCGCCGCTTCCTCGGTTTCTACGGTCCGGCCGGGCCCCGCGACTTCGCCGAGTGGGCGGGGCTCGCGAAGTCCCATGCAGGCCGCCTGTGGGCGGAGACGGAGGGCTTGCTGGCCGAGGTGCGGGTCGGGAAGAGCAGGGGATGGCTGATGAGCGAGGACATGGACGCGCTCGAGTCGCCGCCCGCCGCCGAGGGCATCCGCCTGATTCCGCCCGGCGACCCCTACCTGCAGAAACCGAACCGGGCGCTGCTCGCGCCGGAGCCCGACCTGCGCAAGCGCCTGTTCCGGCCCGTGGCCAGCCCCGGGGCGGTGCTGAAGGACGGCCGCCTGGCCGGCCTGTGGCGAGTCAAGGCGAAGGGCAAGAAGGCCGAGATCACCGTGGAGAAGCTCGGCCGGCTCGCACGCGGCGACCTCGAGGAGGAGGCCCGGCGCCTGGCGGAGCTGCGCGGAGCGACCGAGGCCGCGGTCGTCCTCTAGCGGTCCACCGACGCGATCGCCTGCACCATCCGGTCCTGGATCGTCCGGGCCGTTCCCGGATACATGCCGTTCATCAGGATCGAGTAGGCGTAGGTGTCGCCGGACCGGGCCCGGCAGTACCCGGACAGCGCGCTCACGTCCGACAGCGTGCCGGTCTTGGCGCGGCAGCGGCGGTGAGCGGCCCCCCGCTGCATGCGGTCGTAGAGGGTGCCGTCGCTGCCGGCGATCGGGAGCGACGCCAGGAAGGCGTCGTACTCGTCTCTCCGGGTCAACGCGCTGAGCAGGCGCACCACCCTGTACGGCGATGCGCGGTTGCTGCGCGAGAGCCCCGAGCCGTCCGCCAGCTTCGCCCCGGAGCCCACACGGCGCGCGAACGCCGCGGCGATCCTGGCGCCCCCGGCGGTGGTGCCGCGGCCGCGGGCCTGGAGGGCCAGGTCCTTGACGAGCGTCTCGGCGAAGAAGTTGTCGGACGGCTTGTTGGTGAGCTTGACCAGTCGGGCCATCGGCGGCGACTCCACGCTCGCGAGCACCTCCAGGCCGGCCGGCGCCCTGCCCGCCACGGGCTTCCGCCGCACCGGTACGCCACGTGCCTCGAGGGCAGCGTCCAGCCGGGAGGCGGCGAATGCCGGAGGGTTCACCTGGAATGCCGAGCCGCCCTCGTTGGCGAGCCCACGATTGAAGGACAGAGCGCTGAGGGGCCCGACCCAGATGGACGTCCCGTAGCCGGAGTCCGGGCCGCCGCGGAGGGAGTCAAACCGCGACTCGTCCCCGACCACGCGACCGGTCACGCGCTCGATCCCGGCCAGGTCGAGTGCCTTCGCGAGCTTCTCCACGGTGGCGCCGCTGCGGTACGAGCGCCTGGTGAAGCGGCCGCTCCCGAAGGTGGGGTCGCCGCCGCCGCGCAGGTAGAGGTCGCCGCGCCAGATGCCCTCCTCGTCGAGGCTGCCGCGGCCGAGGACCTCGGTTCCGAGGGTGCCATCGGTGCCGTAGCGGGCGAGTGCGGCCGAGGTGGTGAAGAGCTTGGTGTTGGAAGCGAGGATTCGGGGGTAGCCCGACTTCCAGCCGAACACGCGCCGGCCGCTGCTGAGATTGACCACGTAGGCGCCGGAATAGCTGCCGGCCGTGCGCATCTGGCTTGCCAGAGCCGATCCGAGCTTTGCGGCGGGAGTGGCCGAGGCGGCGGTGGGGCTGCCCACCACAGCGATGACGCTCGCGGCCAGCGCCAGCACGATGGCCTTTGGGTTCGGCGGCATGAAGCCGGAAACACGCTAGCGGCGATTCCGGAGCGGTTCGCCTGCCGATCCGCGATACTCGTGGGTGGATGGGTGAGGTAGTCCGGCTCCAGAAGCCGACCAAGAGCGGGTCCAAGGGCAGCGGCAAGCAGGCGCGACGGCCGCGCCGTTCCAAGACCGCGCTCGTGCTCGGCGGCGGCGGATTCACCGGCGGCGTGTACGAGATCGGCGCGCTGCGGGCGCTCGACCTGCTTGCCGTGAACCGCACGGTCAACCAGTTCGACGTCTACGTGGGCACCAGCGCCGGCTCCTTCGTGGCGTCGCTGGTGGCCAACGGCGTGACGCCCGAGGAGATGATGCGCGTGGTGAACCAGCAGGTTCCCACGCCGTTCCGTGACGTCGACCGGAGCACGCTCATGCGGCCGAACGCCAAGGAGTTCGCGCAGAGCGCGGCACTGCTGCCGCTCCGGCTCCTGGGCCTGGCCCGCAGCTTCGTAGGCCAGATCGGCTCGGCTTCGCTCATCGACCTGGCCGTGGGGGTGGCCGAGGCGCTGCCCTCAGGGCTCTATGACGGGAGCGGGATCCAGAGATACCTCGAGACCGTGCTCGGCGACCCCGACCGCGTGAACGACTTCCGCCTGCTCGAGAATGAGCTCTATCTGACCGCCACCGACCTGGACACCTGCGAGCGGATCGTGCTCGGAGGCCCGGAGTGGGACGACGTACCGATCGCCACCTCCGTGGCGGCCAGCACGGCTCTTCCCATGGTCTACAAGCCCATCGAGATCAAGGGCCGCCACCTGGTGGACGGCGGCATCCGGTCGACCACGAACGTGGACGTGGCCGTGGAGCGCGGCGCCAAGTTCGTGATCGTGGTCAACCCGCTGGTGCCGTACGTGAACGACTTCCAGAAGGTCATCCCCACGATGCTCGGGAGCCGGGTGCGGCGCGTGGCCGACATGGGCTTCCCGCAGATCGGCTACCAGGCCTTCAAGCTGCTGGCGCACCAGCGCCTGCACGAGGCGGTGAGCCACTGGCGCGAGAAGTACCCGGGCGTGGACATCATCCTGATCGAGCCCGATCCCAACGACGAGCTGATGTTCGAGACGAACATCCTCAACTTCACCCGCCGCGTGGAGATCGCCCGCCACGGCTTCGAGTCGGTCACGCTCAAGCTCGCGTCCGACTACGACGAGCTCAAGGCCGTCTGCGCGAAGCACGGCATCGAGATCTCGGCCACGCGCGTGCGCAAGGTGGTGCAGAAGTTCGCCGAGGAGCGCGAGCAGAGCGCCGGCTGGCGGCGGATCTTCGAGCAGACCACCGGCGCGCTGCTGAGCCAGTCCGAAGACGCCTGACGGCGTTTCCTTCCTAGGCCTGATCGCCGAGCGCAATCTCCAGCGCGCGCAGCAGGCGGTCCGTGGCCGGCGCGTCGCGCACCGTGATCCGCACGTGGTCGTCCGCTCCGAGCGGGCCGCCGGCGGCCACCAGCACGCCCTGGCGCCGCAGGCGGTCGGCCAGCTGGGCGCCGTCCATCGAGTGCGCGCGCAGCCATAGGAAGTTGGCCTGGCTCGGGTCGGCGTCCACGGGCAGGTCGCCAAGCGCCTGGAACAGCCGCGCGCGCTCGCGGGACACGGCGTCGCGACGGCGGGTGAGCTCGGCGTCCCCCGCCTGCAGCGCGTACTCCACCGCCGCCTGCGTGAGCGCGTTCACCCCGAGCACCGGGGCGATCGTGCCCATCAGGTCCGCGTCGCTGCCCACGGCGTAGCCGGCGCGCAGGCCCGAGAGCCCGTAGGCCTTCGAGAACGTGCGGACCACCAGGAGCCGCGGGAACGCGCTCACCAGGCGCAGGCAGGCGTCGATGTCCTCGGCGTCCTGGAAGTGCACGAGCGCCTCGTCGAGCAGCACGTAGACCCGCTCCGGGAGCACCGCGAGCAGGCGCCCCAGCTCGGACGCGGGGAGGTAATGCCCGGTCGGGTCGTTCGGGTTGCAGATGACGATCGCGCGCGTGCGGTGCGTGACCGCGCCTGCCAGAGCGGCGCAGTGGTGGGCGTCGGCGCTCTCGGTGCTGACCGTGACCGGGCGCGCGCGGGCGCGGGTGGCCATCAGCGGGTAGAGCGGATACGAGGGCCACGGCATCACCAGCTCGTCGCCCTGCGAGAGCAACGTCAGGGCCGCCGTCTGGAGCATTTCGGCGGCGCCGTTGCCGAGCACCACCTGCTCGGCCGCCACGTCGTGGCGCTCCGACAGCAGCCGGCGGACCCCGCTCGCGTAGCGGTCCGGATATCCGTTCACCCGCCCGCGCGCTCGGGCGATGGCGGCGTTCACGATCTCCGAGTGCGGCAGGTCGGGCCACTCGGTGCCGGAGAGGTCGAGGTCGGGCACCTGCTCCAGAGCGAGCTTGCGCTCGGCGTCGCGCCGGGCGCGGCGCTCCTTGTTCAGCTCCAGCTCGTCGACGTCGTCGAACTGCCGGTAGTAGCTGAAGAGATCCACGCGGCTACTGCGGAGCCAGGCTCGGCGCCGGTCCCTGGATCAGGAAGAACCAGATACCGAACAGCACCAGCGCCACTCCCACGCTGGCGGCGAAGATGCGCTCCAGGGCGCCAGTCTCCTGCCGATGCCCCGCGGCGCGGCGCACGAGCTTCCAGGCGTGGTCCACGCGCTTGGCGGCCGCCATCGTGAGCATCAGCGACGCGAGGCAGCCGAGCATGATGGTCGAGATCCCCGCGGTCACGTACCCGGTCAGGTACTCCACCTGCGATCCCACCCAGAGCCAGGCCGCGGGCTGCGGACCGAACAGGCTCAGGCACATGATCAGCTCGACCGCCAGCAGCCCGTGCGCGAGCAGCGCGTCCCAGCGCCGGCGCGAGGGCTCCACGTCCGGGGTGTCCGGGAAGCGCACGGGCGCCGTGCCGGGACGGCGCCCGATGAACAGTCCGCCGGTATCGGTGGGGTCGTTGCTGGCCATGGCGGCAGGGGCGCGGCCTCCTGCCCACCGCGGCGGACGCGGGCTGCGCTACTGACCCAATCTACCGGGCGCGCTCGTAGACGCCGTCGATCACGCCGGCGTACTTGTCGTGCACCACGTTGCGCTTGACCTTGAGCGTCGGCGTGAGCTCCCCGCCCTCCTGCGAGAGGTCCGCGGGGAGGACCGCGAAGCGCTTGATCTGCTCGACCGGCCCGACGTGCGAGTTCACCTCGTCCACAACCTTCTGGATCTCGGCGTGCACGCCCTCGTCATCGGGCAGCTTGGCGGGATCCTCCACACTGAGCTGCTCCGCGAGCGCGGGGGCCTCCTCCGCGTCGAGCGTGATCAGCGCGACCAGGTACGGCCGGCGGTCGCCCACTACCACGGCCTGCGAGATCCAGCGGCTCTGCTTGAGCCCGTTCTCCAGGTTCGCCGGGGTGATGTTCTTGCCCCCGGCGGTGATGATGATGTCCTTCTTGCGTCCCGTGATGTAGAGGAAGCCGTCGTCGTCCAGGCGGCCGATGTCGCCGGTGTGGAGCCAGCGGTCCTCGAGCGCCTCGGCCGTGGCCGAGTCGTTCTTGTAGTAGCCCTGGAAGATGTTCGGGCCCTTGATGAGCACCTCTCCGTCGTCGGCGATCTTCACCTCCACGCCGGGCTGGGGCTTGCCCACCGAGCCGAAGCGGAAGTTGCCCGGGGTCGGACGGTTGACAGTGGCGCTGGTGGAGGTCTCGGTCATGCCGTAGCCCTCCATGACAGGCACGCCGCACGCGTAGAAGAAGCGCAGGATCTCGGGGGCGATCGGCGCCGCGCCGGTCACGCACTCGCGGATCTGCCCGCCGAACAGCGCCCGCACGTTCTTGTAGAGCGCCTCGTCGGCCTGCTCGAACGCCGCTGCCAGCTCCGCCGGCACCTCCTCGCCGGCGTCGCGCGCCATGCGCACCTTCACGCCCAGCTCCACCGCCTTGTCGAGCTGCTCACGGTCGGGTGCCGCGTTGGTGGCCAGCGTGTAGATCTTCTCGAACATCCGCGGCACCGACGGGAAGAAGCTCGGCTTGACCTCGGTGAGGTCCGGGATGATCTGCTTGGCGTCGCCGGACCAGTAGGCCAGCGTCACGCCCAGCTCGAAC
Organism: uncultured Thermoleophilaceae bacterium; assembly: GCA_963764665.1. Classification (GTDB taxonomy): domain Bacteria; phylum Actinomycetota; class Thermoleophilia; order Solirubrobacterales; family Thermoleophilaceae; genus JACVRW01. The sequence continues at coordinate 23,557 of CAVXTL010000024.1, forward strand.
ACGGTGAACTGGATCAGGATCGCGAAGGCGTGCGCAAGCGGCAGGAAGAGGTACGCGCTGTCGCCGTCCTCGAGCACGCTGTCCTTGATCACCGAGTCGGTGATCGCGCGATAGTTGCCGTGCGAGAGCAGGCAGCCCTTCGGAGGTCCGGTGGTGCCCGACGTGTAGATGAACAGGCAGACGTCGTCGGGGGTGACCGCCTCGTAGCGTGCGCGCCACTCGGCCTCGTCACGCCCGGCTCCGCGCTCGCGCAGCTGGTCGAGCGTGAGCTCGCCGTCCAGCTCCGTGTCCCCCGGATCCATCACGATCACGTGGCGCAGCTCGGGGCAGCGGTCGCGGACCTCGTGGATCTTGGCCAGCTGAGAGCCGTCCTCGGCGAAGACCGCCTTCGAGTCCGAGTGGGCCAGCACGTACTGGCATTCCTCGGCCGAGTTCGTCTGGTAGATGGTGACGAGCGCCCCGCCGGCGGTGAGGATCCCGAAGCAGGCGCTGGTCCACTCCGGTCGCGTGTTCGCGAGGATCGCGACCTTGTCGCCGGGCTCGATGCCGAGGTCGACGAGGCCAAGCGCGATCTCCCGCACCGCCCGGCCGAGCTCCGAGTAGGGGACGTCCACCCACGCGTCACCGACCTTGTGGCGCTGCGCCGGAGCGTCGCCGTACTTCTCGACCGCCAGCGGCAGCAGGTCCGCGATCGTCTTGGAGCCGGTGCCCACCCCGGCACCCGCCACACCGGCGGTCACAGCTTCCATGAACTCTCTCCCTCCGAGAAATGCCTAGGTTGCCCGCCGGATTCTAAGCGGAAGGAGAAGCGCTGTGGCCGGGGTCGTCCCCCGGCACCTGACCGACCTACGCCTGCAGTAGCTGCTTGCTGCTCTTCGCCTGCTTCAGAGTCGAAAGAAAGAGGGTCTTGTCGATCCTCCCCTGGAAGATCGGAACGCCCATCTCCATGCACTTCGAGATGACCTCGCGCCGGTGCATGCCAGCCTCCCGGCCGAGTTCGGTGGGCGTCAGATGGTTCGCCATCTAGCAGTTCCTCCTGGTCGCGTGCCTACCTAGCGTGGAGGGTAACGGCTGCGCGGGACGCCGCAAGCCAATTCTCGGAATTTGCGCTGCCTTCGCGCTCACCTACGCCGGGGTAGTCTCCGACCGGTGACCGCCAAGCGGACCACCCCGGCTGCCGAGGATCCGTTCCTCGAGTCGCTGATGGACACGAGCCTCTACTCGATGGGGGCCTACTTCAGCGACGAGCACCCCGACCTCGTGAGCGAGGTGATCGCCCAGAGCGAGGCGATCGAGCGCGTCGGCCTGCGCGCCTATGCGCAGGATCACGACATGACCGTGTCGGCGTGCTTCGAGACGCTGCTCACGGGGCTGGCGGTGCGCTACTACAACGCCGTGGCGGCGTAGCGAGGGCCATGTCGCAGGAGAACGTGGACATCGCCCGGGAGTTCATCGAGGCCTACAACCGGCGCGACTTCGACGCCGCCGTGGCCGCGTTCGACCCCGCGGTCGAGTGGGTGCTGCCCGAGCACCAGAGCATGGACTCGTGCTGTGGGCCTGCGGAGATCATCCTCTTCTGGGAGGGGATCGACGAGACCTTCGAGGACCTCAGGCTGTTGCCGCAGGAGTACATCGACGCCGGCGACCGGGTGGCGACCCGGCTGCGCCACCACGGGCGCGGCAAGGGCAGCGGCATCGAGATCGACGAGGAGCTGTACCACCAGGTCGCGACCTTCCGGGAGGGGACGATCGTGCGCATGGAGTACTTCGTGGAGTGGTCCGACGCGCTCAAGGCGGCCGGACTCACGGACCAGCACGGGCGCTAAGGCGCAGCACCCGCCTGGCTTCGCCCGAGAGCTTCAGCTCGCTCCCTCGACGCCCGGCGATCGCGATCACGCGGAGCTGGGGTGGCGGCCGGGTCCCGGATCGGAGTAATGCGGCGCTGAGCTCGTAGCCCGAGAGCGCCGCGTGGCGCCCATGGACCTCTGCTACGTCGGGGCGGCTCGTCCCGGTTGCGTTGGCGGTGAGGAGGCGCCGTCCCCAGAAGAGCAGCACCCAATCGACCTCCCTGCGGCGTTCCTCGTCCCACGCCCACCCCGCAACCCGCAGGCGCCGGGCGGACGTCGATACGGCGTCAACGGAGCCGCTCACCGCTCCATCCGTCAGCTCGATGCTCTCTCCAAGCCAGGTGAGGCCCGCCGGTCCTCCGTTCCCGTCGACCAGCCGTGCTCTGCGCAACTGCCGGGACGACACGGGCCGGCGCGCGAGCAGCAGCGGCTCCTCGCCGACGTCGAGCGTGGTCACCGTGTAGCGGTCGAGCGCGGGCGCCCACGCCTCGAAGAGCGTGAACGACCGCACGATCCACATGCGGCCGCTCCCTTCGCGCGCGATTCGCCAGGCGCCGCGCAGGGCGGCCACGATGGCCGGGTAGCTGCCCTTGCGGGCGACCACGATCCCGGAGCTCGCGGGATAGGAGACGCTCCAACCCTGCAGCAGGCTGTGCTGCGGGGTCAGGCGGGGCCGGTCGGCGCTCCAGTAGTAGCCGAAGCCGAAGCCGCCGCGAAGGTTCACGGCGATCGCGTCCCCCGGGCGGCGGTGCTCCTCGATGTAGCGGACCTGGGAGGGCACGTCGCTCGCCGGGATCGACGTGCGGCCGCGTAGGTGCGGCTCGGCCTCGTTCAGGTAGAGGCCCCCGGCGATGGCGGCGACGCCCACGGACGCGACGAACGTGACGCGACCCGCGAGCCCGGCGATGCCCGCGACTCCGAGCGCGGCGACCACGGCGACCGTGACGAGCAGGAAGTGCGAGGTGCGGAGGTCGAGCAGCGGGTACTGCTTGGTGGCGCCGGCCACGAGCATCTCGACGAGGAGAACGGGTACGGCCAGTGCGACGGCGCGGCGCCCGGCAAGCGCCAGCGTCACGATCCCGGCGAGCACCAGCAGCGCCGTGAGCCACGTGTCCCCGAGCCCCAAGTAGGGCCGGATCTGCTCGAAATGATCCACCAGGTAGTCCTGGAACCCGGACCAGCCCCGGTCGCGCGGTGGAAAGAAGTCCTTCCAGTACTCCTGCAGCTCGGCGGTGTCGCTGCGCCGGTCGAAGGCCAGGTAGACGCCGACGACGCCGACCGCCGCGGCGGCGCCCGCGGCAAGCACCTCCCCGGCCCGGCGCCAGCGGCGCCCCGCAGCCGCGACTACGGCCAGCGAGAAGAAGGCGGCGCTGCCGACGAAGACCACCGTGTGCGCCAGGAGCTTGGCGGCGACCACGCCGGCGGCCAGGGCCACGAGGCTGCGGCGGGTCCAGCGGCGCTCCACATTGGCGGTGAGCGCGAGCACCGTCAGCGCCGCGAACGCCTCGGCGGTGAACTGCTTGAGATCGTTCCGGAAGAGAGCAGCGGGCACCAGCAACGCCGCACCTGCGGCGAGCACGGCTGCCAGGACGGCCTGCCTGCGGTCGCGCCATGCGAGCAGGCGAGCGAGGCAATACGCGGCGGCCACGCTCCCGGCCGAGAACGCCAGCGGGAGCAGCCGGTGGCCCTGGTCCCCCGTCCAGGACACCGCTCGCATGAGCAACGCGAACCCGACCGGGGTGGCGGATGTGTGGTCCGGCACCTCGGTGACGGGTATCCGGGTGCTGATCGCGACCCAGCTCTCGTCGAGCCAGAACGGCTGGGCGAGGACCCATGGAACGTCGTGCACGACGAACACGAGGCCGGCCAGAGCCGCGACCAGCAGGTACTCCCAGCTCCGCCAGTGAGCTTCGGTGGGCGAACCACTCGACGGAAGCAGAGTAGTCAACCCGCGTAACCTAACCCAGCCGGGCGGATCCCCTCGCACCGCACCCGCTCGGGTCGCGGGGCGGTGCGGGTACTGCAGAGGACCGGGTAATCGGGCTGCCCAGATTTGAACTGGGGACCTCTCCGACCCGAACGGAGCGCGCTACCAGGCTGCGCCACAGCCCGAAGGGCCCAAGACTAGCGTTGCCATACTCCAGCCGCGTGAGAGCACGCGCACGCCGAGTCGCAGTTGTGGCCGCCGCCTTCATGGCCGTCGCCGGGTGCACCTCGGGCGACGACGAGGACGGCTCCGCCAGCGCCGAATCCACCGCGCCCGCGCCGGGGGAGACCGCCCGCAGCGGGGCCGCTGCGCCGCCCGCCGCGCCCGCGGCCACCCAGCTGCGGCTGCTGCGGCTGGGCCGCTTCGACCAGCCGACCTATCTCACGGCCCCCCGCGGGGACAGGCGCCGCTTCGTGGTGGAGCGCCCCGGCCGGATCCGCGTGGTCAGCGGCGGCCGCGTGCTCGGCACGCCCTTCCTCGACATCGGCGACCTCGTGACCTCGGGCGGCGAGAGCGGCCTGCTCTCCATGGCGTTCGCGCCCGACTACGCGCGCTCCGGGCGCTTCTACGTCTACTACACGGACTCGGACGGGTACATCCGCATCGACCAGTTCCGGCGAGCGGCCGGGAGGCCCAACAGGGCGGACCGCGGATCGCGCCGACTCGTCATGCGCGTGCCGCACCCGCGCTCCAACCACAAGGGCGGCCAGATTCAGTTCGGGCCCGACGGGCGGCTCTACGCAGGGTTCGGTGACGGCGGCGGGGGCGGCGACCCTGACCAGAACGGGCAGGACCTCGGCGCCCAGCTCGGCAAGCTGATCCGGATCACGCCAAAGGCTGGCGGGAGGTACAACGTGCCGCGCGACAACCCGTTCGTGAACCGCTCCGGTGCCCGGCCCGAGATCTACGCCTATGGCCTGCGCAACCCGTACCGCTTCTCCTTCGACCGCCTGCGCGGCCACCTGATCGTCGGCGACGTCGGCCAGGACGCGGTGGAGGAGATCGACTTCGTGCCCAACCGCCGCGGCCGCGGGCGCGCCCCGCGGGGCGGATACAACTTCGGCTGGAGCATCTTCGAGGGGCTCGACCGCTATAGCGAGGGCAGCGCGCCCGGGCACGTGCCGCCCGCGATCGCCCACTCGCAGGACGGCGGCTACTGCTCGATCATCGGCGGCTACGTGCTGCGGGACCGCGCGCTCGGACGCGGGCTGTACGGCAAGTACGTGTACGGCGACTACTGCAACGCGAACCTGCGCCTGTCGACCCTGCGGGCCCGGAACGCGCCGTCGCGCTCACTCTCGGCCCAGGTCCCGAGCCTGGTGTCGTTCGGCGAGGACGGAAGGGGCCGTGTGTACGCCATCTCGCTCGACGGCCCCGTGTACCGGCTGGCCGCGCGCTGACGGCTAGGAGAACGACAGCTCGACGGCGCCCAGCGCCTCGAGCTCGAGCCGCACGACGTCGCCCGGGCCCACCGTGGGCGGAGGGCAGAGCACACCGGTGATGATGCGGTCGCCGGAGCGCAGGCGCTCGCCGGCGGCCTGGAGCCGGTCGCCCACGGCTGCCACCATCGCCTCCAGGTGGGCGGCGGTGCGCTCGGCGGGCACGCGCTCGTGCTCCTCGCCGTTCACGAGCACCAGGCCCTCGCCCGGCGCCTCGGTCTCCACGCGCGGGCCGAACGCCACGGCACGGTGGAAGATGTTCCCGGCGAGGATCCGCTCGAGGTCCCAGGAGATGTCCGGCGGGTCGGCCACCTCCAGCGCCGGCAGCAGCGCCACGATGGTGCGGCCGTCGCTGCCCAGCTCCACGGCCACCTCCTGCTCCACGACCGTGGGCCGTCCGGCCAGTGGGAGGGTGGCTCCGTCGGCCACCAGGCCGGCGGTGGACAGGAAACCGGCCAGCGGCGCCTCGATGCCGAGCTTCTCCTGCACGGCGGGCACGTTGAAGCCCACCTTCCAGCCGATCGCATCGGCGCCCTCCGCGAGAATCTCGCGCCGGCGCTCGAGCATGGCGGCGGTGGCCGCGGGAACGGCGGACTCGCTCATGGGCGCATCACGATCTTCAGGGCCTCGCGGCGGTCATAGACCGCGTAGGCCTCGGGCGCCTCGGCCAGGCTCATGTGGCGGCTCACGAGCGGCGTGGGGTCGAGCACCCCGGCGGCCATCATCGCCAGCACGCGGTCCACGTGGCCGATCACGTTGGCGTGCCCCGAGGTGATGGTCAGCGCCTTGATCCACACGATGCCCATGTGTACCTGGATGCGCTCCGCGTAAACGCCCGTGGCGGAAACGGCGCCGGCCTTGCGGGCCAGGCGGCAGGCCAACTCGAGGGCGTCGGGGTGCCCCACGGCGTCCACCGCCACGTCCACGCCACGGCCGTCGGTGGCGGCCTTGACGGCTGCCCGCGGGTCCTCGTCGGTGAGGTGCACGGGCTGAGCGCCGAACTCCTCGGCCGTGGCGAGCCGGTCCGCGACCGTGTCGATCGCGATCACCTGCGAGGCGCCGCCGGCGCGAGCGGCCTGCACGGCGCACAGCCCCACCGGTCCGAGCCCGAGCACGGCCACGGCGTCGCCGGGCTGCATGCCCGCCGCCGCCACCGCGTGGTAGCCCGTGCCCATCACATCGCCGGCGAACAGAGCCGCGTCCTCCGACATCCCCTCCGGCACGCGCCTGAGCGTGAGGTTCGCGTGCGGGACCAGAACCTGGTCCGCCTGGGCGCCCTGCAGCGCGCCGAGAGTCTTGCCGTGGCCGAACACGCGACCCTCGTCGCACTTGTGGTAATCGCCGCGCCTGCAGAAGAAGCAGTTGCCGCACGCCGAGCAGTAACAGCCGAGCACGCGGTCGCCCTCGGACACCTCGGTCACGCCGTCGCCGGCCGCGATCACGGTGCCCACGAACTCGTGGCCGAGCGTGAATCCGGGCTCGATCGCAACGCGCCCGTGGTAGATGTGGAGGTCGGAGCCGCAGACGCCGGTGGCCTCCACGCGCACCACCGCGTCGTCGCGCTCGATCAGCTCGGGCTCGGGCCGCTCCTCGACCCGCACCTCGCCCGGCCCCTGGAATGTCACCGCCTGCATCCGCCGCGAGACTATCCATCAAGGGACCTTAGGATCCCCGGCCGTGACAGCAGAGGCCTTCTACGAGCCCGACGGCGATCTGCTCGTGTCGAGCGAGCTCACGCGCGGGCCCTGGGACGCGAACGCCCAGCACGCCGGACCGCCGGCGGCCCTCCTGGGTCGCGCTGTGGAGCGCTGCGAGCCGCGTGAGGACGCCCAGGTCGGCCGGATCACCTTCGAGATCCTCGGCCCCGTGCCACTGGCTCCGCTGAGCGCATCGGCTCGGATCGTGAGGCCGGGGCGGAGCGTCGAGCTGCTGGAGGCGTCCCTCTCGGGTCCGGACGGCGAGGTGATGCGCGCCTCTGCGTGGCGGCTGCGCACGGCCCCGGTGGAGCTCGATCCCGAGCCGCCCGCCGATCCGCCCCCGCCCGGTCCGGAGGCGGGCTCGGTGCGGGACTTCTTCCCGGTTCGCGAGGAGGCCGGCTACCACACGGCCATGGAGATCAGCTTCGTGAAGGGCGGCTTTCTCGAGCCGGGACCGGCCATGGTCTGGATGCGCTCCCGCGTCCCGCTGGTGGCCGGCGAGGCCACGTCGCCGCTCCAGCGCGTGCTGATCGCGGCCGACGCGGGCAACGGCGTGAGCGCCACGCTCGACTGGCAGCGCTTCCTGTTCATCAACACCGATCTGAGCGTCCACCTGAAGCGGCTGCCCGACGGCGAGTGGGTGGGCCTCGACGCGGTGACCTACCCCGAGCCGAACGGGATCGGCCTCGCGGACACCGCGCTCTGGGACGAGCGCGGACGGCTCGGACGGGCCGCCCAGACGCTTGTGGTCAGAGCCCGCTGACGGGCGGCGGTGGCGGCGGCATATGCTGGCGGCGCCGCACAGACGATCGGAGGAGACCATGGCGGACAACGCCGGAGCGGTGCTGATCACGGGCTGCTCCACCGGCATCGGAAGGGCCACGGCAGAGCTGCTCGCCCGAGAGGGACAGACGGTGTACGCCACGGCGCGCCGGCTGGAGTCGATCGAGGACCTGCGCCAGAGCGGGTGCCGCACGCTGGCGCTCGACGTGACCGACGAGGCGTCGATGGCCGCGGCCGTGGCCGCCGTGGAGGGGGCGGAGGGCGCCGTGGGCGCGCTCGTGAACAACGCGGGCTACAGCCAGAGCGGGGCTGTGGAGAGCGTCCCGCTCGACAGCGTGCGGGATCAGTTCGAGACGAACGTCTTCGGCCTTGTGCGGATGTGCCAGCTCGTCCTGCCGGGGATGCGCCGCGCGGGTCGCGGCCGGATCGTGAACGTCAGCTCGATGGGCGGCAAGCTCGTGTTCCCGGGCGGCGGGATCTACCACGCCACGAAGCACGCGGTTGAGGCGCTGTCGGACGCCATGCGATACGAGGTCAGAGACTTCGGCATCCAGGTCGTGGTGATCGAACCGGGGCTCATCAAGACGAACTTCGCGGAGACCGTGGCGGGCGCGATGCCCGGTGAGGACGGCCCGTACGCGGACTTCAACAAGTCCGTGACCGAGGCGACCACGGGGGCCTACGAGGGCCCGCTGGCGCGCCTCGGCGCGGGCCCGGAGGCGGTGGCGAAGGCCATCAGCCGCGCGCTCTCCGCCAAGAAGCCGCGCACGCGCTATCCGGTGACCGCGTCGGCGCGCCTGCTCCTCACGCAGCGCAAGCTGCTTCCGGACCGCGCTTGGGACGCGGTGGCGGGTGCCTCCTTCCGCCGGCCCGGGTCCTGAGACAATGCCGGGCACATCACCCTGAGAGGAGCCGCACTTGCCGTATTTCAAGGACGCCGACGAGGTCTATGCCTACATCGGAAAGCTGTTCCAGGACCTCGCCGAGGATGAGGAGCTGTCGCCGAAGTTCCAGAAGGCGGACACGATCGTCCAGTACCACTACCGCAACCCCGAGTCCATCATCACCGTGAGCCTCCGCGAGGACGACCCCGGCCGCGTGGACTGCGGCGACACGACGATGGAGCCCGAGGTGGTCATGACGATGGACGCGGACACCGCCCATCGCTTCTGGCTCGGCAAGGTCAACGTGACCGTGGCGCTCGCCCGCGGCCAGATGAAGGCGAAGGGACCGGTGGCGAAGATCCTCAAGCTCGTGCCGCTCACGAAGCCGATCTTTCCGCGCTACAGGGCGATTCTCGAGCAGTCGGGGCGGCAGGACCTCCTGGACGCCGCCTGATGACGGGCCTGGCTTCGGATCCGCTCGCCCGCCAGATGACGGGCTTCAAGGACTTCTACCAGTACCTCTCGACCACGCGGGTGATCTCGGGACGCGACCTGCTCGGCTCCGTGGGCTTCGAGTTCCTAAAGGAGGGCGCGCAGCGCGTGTTCGTGGTCACCGACGGGGTGATTCGCGGCACCGGCCTCGTGGAGCGCGTGGAGGACGGCGTCCGCGACGGCGGACTCGAGGTGGTGGGCGTGTTCGACGACGTTCCGCAGGACTCGTCGACCGACGTGGTGGAGGCCTGCGCCGCCGCCGCCAAGGAGGTCGGAGCCGACTCCTTCCTCGCGATCGGCGGCGGATCCGTGATGGACACCGCGAAGGTGGCCGACGCAGTGTTCACGCACGGCGGGACCGCGCGCGACCAGGAGGGCTTCCTGCTCATGCCGCGCGAGAACGACGGCATGGGGCGGCCGCTGGACATCGCCCCGCTCGCCTGCGTGCCCACCACTGCAGGAACCGGCAGCGAGGTGTCGATGGCCGCGGTGATCAAGGACCATGAGCACAAGGTCAAGCTCGAGATCGCCGACTTCCCGCTGTTCCCGCGGCTGGCGATCCTCGACCCGGAGACCACGCGCACGCTGCCTCCCGCGCTCGCCGCCGCCACCGGGATGGACGCCATGACGCACGCGGTGGAGGCCTACGTGTCGGTGGACTGGAGCCCCCATCAGGACGCGCGGTCGCTCCAGGCGCTACGGATGATCCGCGACAACCTCGAGCGCGCGGTCGAGACCCCCGAGGACGACGTGGCCCGGGGGAACATGCTGATCGCCGCCAACATCGCGATCTCGATCGCGCTCGGATCCGTGCACGCGATGTCGCACCCGGCGGGGGCGCACTTCAACGTGCCGCACGGCGTGGCCAACGCGATCCACCTCCCGCACGTGATTCGGTTCAACGCCGAGGGCGGCGACGACATCGCCGACCGCTACCGCGACATCGCCGAGCTCTTCGGCGCCGAGAGCGGCGGCTCGGGCGCCGAGGTGGGCGACGCGCTGGCCACCCACATCAGCGCAACCGTGGAACGGCTCGGCCTGCCGCTCACGCTGTCGCAGGTGGGCGTGCCCGAGTCGGGGATCCCGGCGCTCGTGGAGGGCGCCATGGGTGACGGCACCACGCTCCTGAACCCGCGCGAGCCGAGCGAGAGCGACTACGAGGAGCTCTACAAGCGGGCGATGTAGGCATCGGTGCGCGGCCGGCCGAGCCGGCCGCTTCCGCACTACAGGTGTTGACGGATTAGACGAGCGGGAGCTCGCGACGCTGCTCAGCGAGCACGCGCTGGCGTTCGACCTCGGCGGCGAGGTCGTCCGCGGACAGCGCGCGCAACTCGCAGGTGAGCATGAGGGGCAGCTCGCAGTTCGGGCAGCTGCCCGGGTCGCTGGCCATCCCCAGCCCCACTCTGTATCCGCACTGTGGACATATGACTCGATCCATCCTCGTACCTATCTCCTACCCAGGATCCGGCCAACGATTCACAGTTGCCCGGTCGTCTCCGCGAGCCGGGCAGCCTGCTGGGCCTGGGCCATCTCGCGCAGCGTGGCCTTGGCGGTGTGCTTCGGGCGCCAGCGCAGCTGCTTGCGCGCCCGGTCGGTCTTCATCAGCACCGGCTTGCGCACCGAGTGGATCCAGCCCACGCTCTCGGGCAGCAGCGGGAGCCTGGTCACGATCTCGGCGGTGGCCTCCACCGCCAGGCGCGGCACCGGCACCGAGTACCAGCCGAGCGCGTCGGCCACGTTCGAGAACGTCAGCGTGCCCCCGGCGGCGAGGTTGTAGGGGCCGGGCTCGCCCACGCCGCGCACGCCCGCCATGAAGGCGCTCGCCACGTCGTCCTCGTGCACCAGCTGGAACGGCGTGCCGGGATCGGGGATCACCGGGCGCAGAGCCGGCATCGAGGACAGCAGCCGGGTCACGGGCCCCGGCATCGACTCGCCGAGGCGGAAGTAGGGGATCGCCTGGAGCATGGTGCGCGCGTCCGGCCCGGCCACGATGCAGGGGCGGAACACGTACGCCACGGTCTTGCGGCGGCGAAGCAGCACCTCGCCCAGCACGCGCTCGACCTCCGACTTCTGCTGCGAGTACGGGTGCTCGGGGGAGCCGCGCGGCGGGATGTCCTCGGTGAGCCAGTCCGGGTTGTCGTCGTGGAACCCGTAGGCGGCCACGCTCGACGCATAACAGATGCGCTTGGCGCCGGCCTTGGCGGCGGCCTCGAAGACCATCCGCGAGCCGTTCACGTTCAGCTCGCGGGTGGCGTCGCTGGCGCTGAGGATCGCGAAGGCCAGGTGCACCACCACGTCGGCGCCCTTGACCAGGTCGCGGACGCTGTCGGCATCCGTAACGTCGCCCTGGCGGTACTCGGTCTTGCGCCAGCCGCGCTCCTCTGGGTCGAACGGGCGGCGCGCCATGCCCACCACCCGGGCCACCGTCCTCGAGCGCTCGAGCGCATCGACGATCGAGATCCCCAGGTCCCCGGTGGGGCCTGTGACTGCGACGGTCAGGCCGCTGGCGGCCATCCTCAGTCCTCCTCGTATCCGGGCTCGCCGGGCAGCAGCACGTGCCCGACGCCGTCACGCGCCACCACGCGCGGCTCGATCGGCTCGACCACCCGCTCGCGAGCCACCGCCAGCGCCTCGGCCACGGACCCGAACGCGGCCAGCTGCTCGAGATGCTTGATGGTGGGGAACACGAGCATCATCTCGTCACGCTCGCCGGCGGCGAGGGCGTCGGTGGGACGGATCCATGCGAAGTCGACGCACTCGGCGCCGTCGCAGGCGGGATCGGCGCCGGCCGGTGCCTCGGCCACGAAGAACCAGGTGTCGAAGCGCACCCTGACCTCGCGGGGGGTGATCCAGCGCGAGAACGCCACCACCTCGGCGTCGCCCAGCCGCACCCGCGCCTCCTCCTCCAGCTCGCGCACCGCCGTGGCGGCGTGGTCGGCGTCCTCCGCGTGCGTGGCGCCGCCGGGGAAGACCCACGCTCCGCCCATGAAGCGCTGCTCCGGGTTCCGCTGCACCAGCAGCACCTCCGGCCCGGCGCCGCCGTCGCGCAGCAGAATCAGGCAGGCGGCCTCGCGCGCCACCGCGGCCGGGCCCGAATTGAGCTCCTCGCCGGGTGGCGGTCGGTCGATGCGCACGGCGCCAGCCTAACGCCGCCGACCGCTAGGCTTCCGCGCCCGTGACGCCCCAGCAGCTCTACATCTGCACCTCCTGCGGGTTCATCTACGACCCCGCCGAGGGAGATCCCGACGGCGGGATCCCGCCGGGCACCTCGTTCCAGGACATCCCGGACGACTGGTTCTGCCCCGTCTGCGGCGCGCGCAAGCGCGACTTCGAGGTCTACGAGGGCTGATCCCGGCAGCGGGCGGTGCCGGCTGGGGCCGCCCGGCGCGTCCTCAGCAGCGGGGCACCGGGCACGGCTTCGAGCGCGAAGGTGTTCTGGTCGGGCAGCAGCCCCACCAGCGCGCGCCGAGCACGCTGGAGGTCGAGCGACACCAGCCGCCGCCCGTCGACCCCGAACACCAGGTCTCCGAGCAGCGCCTGGCTCCCGACGCGGAACGCCGGCAGCCGTCTCAGCGGCCGCAGGTCCGAGTCGTAGAGCCGCGGGCGCCCGACCCCGCGCACCAGCAGACGGTTCGGGGACGACCAGAACGGCTGCCCGGCGGGCGCCGACCCGATTACCCGGCCGGTAGCCAGATGGATCACGCGGACGCCGTGGCGCGCAGCGCTCACCGCCAGGCGGGCGCCGTCCGGACTCGGAGCCAAGGAGCCGGCGTTCGGGAAGAGCGCGAGGGACCTGACTCCCCGGTCGGAGAGGTCGATCTCGAGAATCTGGGTCGAATCGGCCACGTAGGCGGTGCCGCGAGCCAGCGCCACCGTGTCGCCGGGGACGGTCGCCAGGACGATCGGCCTCCGCCTCGTCAGGCGTACGACCCGTACACGCCCTTGCGGGCTCGCGCGGGTGTAGCGAATGCCGGCCGCGAACAGCGACGTGCCGGCGCGGTTCGCGCAGCGCAGCTCGCCCGTGTCCTTCGGAGCTCTCCGCGAGTGCACGATCCGCAGCGTGCGCAGGTCGCGCACCGCCACCACGTCGGTGCTCGCTCGCGAGCGCACGAGCTCCGCCGAGCGCCGCGAGCCCGGGCATACGGAGATCTCCGACACGTCCCCGGCGCCGAGGCCGTAACCGAGCACCCTCCCACGGCGATCCAGCGCCATCAGGCGAGATTTCGTGAAGCTGCCGCCCGCGAGCAGCGCGACGCGGCCATGGCCGCGGGCTCGGGGATACGGCTCCAGCGCGCGCCTCAGCTCGGCCGGGGCGATCAGGCTGCAGAGGTCGGTCGTCCATTCGCCCGCTTCGCGGTGGAGGAAGGCGCCCACTCGCTGGCCGACCCTCCACGTGAAGCCGCACGCCGCGCTCATCGACCCGCCGTCGATCACGACCTCGGCTCCGAGCGTGGCGTTGAAGGCATCCTCGACCCTGACCGTGTACGCGTAGCCGGCCGGTTCAGTCGCCCGCCGCGCGACCACCTCGCCCAGGACGGCGGGATCGCCGTCGGCCAGTCTGTCGCGAGGATCCAGGGGGGCACAGGTGCACGCCCCCGCCTGATCCACGCCCACCGCCGCCGTGGCGGCGACCAGGATCAGCGTGACGGCGAGCGGGAGCCGGAAGTGCATCCGGATGGGCTACGGCGCAGGCGCGGTTTCGTCACGCCTGCGGCCGGTAGGTGCCGAAGCACCACACGTTCCCCTCGGGATCGCGGGCGGCGTACTCGCGCGAGCCGTACGGCTGATCCGTGAGCTCCATCACCACCTCGGCTCCGGCGCCCTTGGCCCGATCGTGGTGGGCATCCGGATCCTGCACCGCCACGTAGAAGGTGCTCGGTCCGGCCGGGAACAGCTCGTCGGAGCCGTCGCTCGAGCTCAGCATGACCAGCCCGGCTCCGACGTTCAGCTCGGCGTGGACGATTCTGCCGTCCTCGCCCTCGGTGACCGACACCTCGTCGAACCCGAAGGTCCGCTTGAGGAACTCGATGGCCCCGCGCGCGTCTCGATAGCGCGGCACGGGATAGATGGTCTGCGTCATGGGGCCTCCTTTCGAGCCGGAGGCTACGCCCGCTAGGCCGCGGGTGCGAGCGCCTCGGCGGCGGTGGCCGCCTGGATCGCCTCGCCGGTGACCTCCACGAGCCGCGTGAGCTCGGCCTCGGATATGGAGAGCGGGGGCATCAGCACCACCACGTCGCCGAGCGGGCGCACGATCGCGCCGCGCCGCCGCGCCTCCAGCGTGACGCGATGTCCCATCCGCAGCTCGAGCGGCTGCTCGCGCAGCTCGATCCCGGTCATGAACCCGCAGCGGCGCACCTCCGCCACCGCCGGGTGAGCCGCCAGCTGCTCGAGCAGGCGCTCGAGCAGCTCGATCTTCGGCCCGAGCCGCTCGAGCGTGCGCTCCTCCTCGAACACGTCGAGGGAGGCCAGCGCCGCCGCGCAGGCGAGCGGGTTGCCCGTGTAGGTATGGCCGTGGAAGAACGTGCGGAGCTCCTCGAACTCGCCCAGGAAGCCCTCGTAGACCCGCTCGGTCGAGAGCGTCGCGGCCAGCGGCAGGTAGCCGCCGGTGATCCCCTTGGCCACGCAGAGCAGGTCGGGCGCCACCTGCTCGTGCTCGCAGGCGAACATCCGGCCGGTGCGGCCGAAGCCGGTGGCCACCTCGTCGAGGATCAGCAGCACGCCGTGGCGGTCGCACAGCTCACGCACTCCGCGCAGGTAGCCCTCCGGGTGCACGAGCATCCCGGCGGCGCCCTGCACCAGCGGCTCCATCATCACGGCGGCCACCTCGCCGGAGTGCTCGTCGAGCAGTTGCTCCATCGACGCGAGGTCGCCGGGCTCGGCCTTGAGGGTGGGGAACAGCAGCGGCCGGTACAGCGAGTGGAAGAGGTCGATCCCACCGGCGGACACCGACCCGATCGTGTCCCCGTGGTAGGCGTCCCTCAGGCAGACGAAGCGGGTCCGCTGCTCCTCGCCCATCTGGCGCCAGTACTGGAACGCCATCTTGAGGGCGATCTCGGTGGCGGTGGAGCCGCTGTCGGAGTAGAAGACGCGTGTGAGCCCGGCGGGCGCGACCTCCACCAGCCTGCGCGCCAGCTCGATGGCCTGCGGGTGCGAGAGGCCGAGCATCGTGGAGTGGGCCACGCGGTCGAGCTGCTCGCGCACCGCGGCGTCGATGCGCGGGTGGCGGTGACCGTGGACGTTGCACCAGAGCGACGACACGCCGTCGATGTAGCGGCGCCCCTCCGTGTCGATCAGCTCGCTGCCCTCGGCGCGCTCGACGATCAGCGGATCCTCGGCACACCAGCCGCGCTGCTGGGTGAACGGATGCCAGAGGTGCGCACGGTCCGCTGCGGCCAGGTCCACGATCGGCGACGCTAGCTAGCGTTCCGGTCGGAAATGCCCCCTCTGCCGCTGCTCGTCTTCGCCGTGGGAACCGGCTCCCTCGGCGCCGAGATAGCCGCGGTCCGGCTGCTCGCTCCCTACTTCGGCGCGTCCACGATCGTGTGGGCCAACACGATCGGGGTGGTGCTCGTGGCGCTGTCGCTCGGGTACTGGCTGGGCGGCCGGCTCGCGGACCGCCACCCGACCATGCGCGGCCTCTGCCTGCTGGCGCTCACCGCCGCCGGGCTGCTGGCGCTCGTGCCCTTCGTGGCCGACCCGCTGCTGGACGTGGCGGTGGACGCGCTCGACTCCATATCCGCCGGCGCGTTCGCCGGCTCGCTGCTGGGCGTGCTCGGACTGGTGGCGGTGCCGGTGCTGCTGCTCGGCGCGGTGTCGCCCTACGCGCTGCGGCTGTCGGTGTCGTCGGTGGAGGAGGCGGGCACCGTGGCGGGCCGCCTGTACGCGATCTCCACGGCGGGCTCCCTGGTCGGCACGATCAGCTCCGCGCTGCTGTTCATCCCGCTGGTGGGCACGCGCCGGACGTTCCTGATCTTCGCGCTCGCGATCGCGCTCGTGGCGGTGGCCGGGCTGCGGCCGCGGCGCCGCTGGGCGCTTGTGCCGGCGGCCATCGCGGCTCTGATGGCCGTGCCGGTGGGCGCGCTCAAGGCCGAGGCGGACAACGGGCGGGTGATATTCGAGACCGAGACGCCCTACCAGTACGCGCGCGTGGTCGAGCGCCCGAGCGGCGTGCGCGTGCTCGAGCTGAACGAGGGGCAGGCCCAGCACTCGCGCTACGAGCCGGGCACGGTCCTCACCGGCGCCTACTGGGACGGCTTCCTCACGATGCCCTTCGCGGCGCTCGACCGCCCCCCGCGCCGGATGGCGATCCTCGGCAACGCGGGCGGCACGACCGCGCGCGCATACGCGCGGCTCTTCCCCGGCACCTGGATCGACGGCGTGGAGATCGACGCCGAGCTGTCGGAGATCGGGCGCCGCTACTTCCACATGCGCAACCCCCGGCTGCGGCTGCACCACGAGGACGCGCGGCCCTACCTGCGGCAGACCGACACGCGCTACGACGTGATCGCGCTGGACACCTACCGCCAGCCCTACATCCCGTTCTACCTCAGCACGGTGGAGTTCTTCGAGCTGGCCCGTGACAGGCTGGCTCCGGGCGGGGTCGTGGTGGTGAACGTGGGCCACCCCGAGGGCCAGGACGGCCTCGAGAAGGTGCTCACCGCCACCATGGGCGAGGCCTTCGACCACGTGGCGCGCGACCCGATCGAGGACACCAACACGATCCTCGCCGCCAGCGACGCCGAGGTCTCGGCCGAGCGGCTGCGAGCCGCCACCGCCTGGCTGCCGGCGGCCCTGCTCCCGACGGCCCGCGAGGCGGCGGCCCGGATCGCGGGCCCGCTCCCCGGCGGCAGCGTCTACACGGACGACCGCGCGCCGGTGGAGTGGCTGATCGACGAGTCGATCGTGGACTACGCCGCGGGCGACTGAACCCGGACGATCAACGCTTCGTTCGGCCCCAGGGCGCCGGGCCGGAATGTGGCCGCCTCCTCGATGCTCATCCGCCGGCGCGACACGGGCTGAGGCCCGGGGAGCGGCTGGTCGCCGCTGTTCGGCAGCCGCTCGACGGTGACCAGGACGGACCGCGCGCCCGGCAGCGCGCGGCGCAGGCCGGGCAGCTGGAGCTCCACGTCGACCGGCGGCGTGCCGGGAGCCGCGCGGTCCAGGCGGCCGAGCACGACCTCGGCGGTGCCCGGTCGCACGCTCGCCAGCCCCGCCACGGTCCAGTTGTCGGAGACGCTCGGCACGCGCGACTCCGCTCCCGCGCCGTACGCGCGGTACGCCCACCATGCGCTGCGCGGCTGACCGCTCGGCGTCAGCAGGCCCTCGAGCGTGCCGTTCGTGCAGTTGTCCTCGCCCTGGAGCCCGGGCCAGCACGACCGTGCCGCGGCGTCGGCCCCGCCCGCCTCGAGCTGGGCCAGATAGCCGATGATCGAGCCGGGGCTGTACTGGTCCACCGGGCCCACCGACTCGTTGACCACGATGCGGCGCAGCCCCAGGTCGCGGTAGCGGCCCACGAGCTTCCGCAGCTCGCGGAGGCGCGGGCTTATCTCCGGGATCGGCTCCGAGGGCAGGAGGTTGGCGTGGTAGGAGATGAAGCTCACGCGGCAGCGCCGTTCCCGGCAGTACCGCAGCAGGCCGCCGACCCACGCCGGGATCGCCGCGCGCGTGCTCGGGCCGCCCACCACGGCTCCGGCGCCCAGCTCGTCCACGAGCGTTCGCGCCGCCACCGCGTAGACCTGGAAGAACTGCTCACGGGTGCCGTTCCAGAAGTTCTCGGCATCGGGCTCGTTCCACACGTCGAACTCCACCGGCCGGCCGCGCAGCGAGCGTGCCGCCCGCCGGACCGTGCGCGCCCACGCGTCGAGGTGCTCCCACGGCGGGCCGCGCCCGTGCCAGCCATCGCTCGGATAGCCCCACAGGTCGCTCAGCACGACCTGATATTCGGCGCCCAGGCTCCTCGCACGCTCGTACGGCGCGCGGTGAGGCACGCTTCGCCAGAACCTGGGCTGGAGCGGCCTGATCAACTCGTCGGGGGGACCCCCGTGCTCGAGGCTGTGGAGGAAGCCGCTCATCGAGGGCCCCCGGCGCGGCTCGGCTCCGAGGTCGACTCGCACGTAGGCGCCCGCGGGCGGAGTCGCCGGTGCCGTGGCCGGCGCGGTGCGTTCGCCTCTGCCCTCCGGCTCGTCGTCGCCGAGGCAGCCGGTCAGGCCGGCCGCCAGCAGCACGAGCGCAAGGAGTCGAATCCGGGCCATCGCCTGAAGGATGGCGGCCCATGCACACAGCGCGACCCGGTTGGGGATACTCACCTCAGGAGAGAAGGAGGAGACGATGGGCTTCAGGAAGTACGAGGTGGGCAGCTACGAGGAGATGTGCGCCGCGCACAGCTGGGAGGTGCCCGAGCGCTACAACATCGCCCGGGACGTCTGCGACAAGCACGACCCGGACCGGCCGGCGATGGTCTGGGAGGACTGGCTCGGGAACGAGCGCCGGGTGAGCTTCGGAGAGCTCCAGGCGCTCTCTAACCGCTTCGCGAACCTGCTCGAGGAGATCGGCGTGGAGCGCGGCGACCGGGTGGCCACTCTCCTGCCCTCGCTGCCCGAGACGGCCGCGGTGTTCATCGGGACCTACAAGCGCGGCGCGATCCTGCTCTCGCTGTCGGTGCTCTACGGCGACGACGGCATCCAGCACCGGCTGACCGACTCGGGCGCGACGGCCGTGGTCACGGACGCGGCCAACCGCCACCGGATCCCCGAGGGGATGGTGGAGAAGGTCCTCGTGATGGGCGGCGGCGCGCAGCCGGGCGACGTGGACTTCGACGCGGGCATGGAGAGCGCGAGCGACAGCTACGAGATGGCCGAGACGCTCGCCGACGACCCCGCCCAGCTCTACTACTCGTCCGGCACCACGGGCAAGGCGAAGGGGATCCTCCATGCGCACCGCTATCTGCTCGCGCACGAGGAGTTCGAGTTCTGCCACGACGTGCGCGACGGCGAGCTCTTCCACGGATCGGGCGAGTGGGCCTGGGCCGCGGGGATCGCTCCGCTGCTGGGCCCGTGGCGCTACGGCGCGGTGGCTCTGGTGCAGGCGCGCGAGGCGGGCTACGACCCCGAAGAGCACCTGCGCTTCCTCGCCAAGCACGGCGTAGAGAACATGTTCACGACCCCCACCGCGCTGCGAGCCATGACGGGCGTGGCGGACGCCGGCAAGCGCTACCCGCTCGAGAAGCTGCGCGTGACCTGCTCGGCCGGCGAGCCGCTCAACCCCGAGGTGATCCGCTGGTTCCGCGACCAGTACGGGATCACCGTGCTCGACTTCTACGGACTCACGGAGAGCTACCCGCTGTGCGGGAACTTCCCCACCGTCGAGGTGCGGGAGGGCTCGATGGGCCGGCCGATGCCGGGCTGGGACGTGGCGATCCTCGACGAAGACGAGAAGCCGGTGGCCCAGGGCGAGCGCGGCGAGATCTGCCTACGCGCGCGCTCGAACCCGCATTTCCCGATCGGCTACTGGAACCGCCCCGAGGACACCGAGGAGGTGTTCGGCGGCGACTGGTTCCACACCAAGGACGCCGCGAGCATGGATGAGGACGGCTACGTCTGGTACGCCGGCCGTGCCGACGACGTGATCATCTCGGCCGGGTACCGGATCGGGCCGTTCGAGGTCGAGTCCGCCTGCGTCGAGCACCCCGCGGTGAAGGAGGCGGCCGCCGTGGCCTCGCCCGACGAGCGCCGCGGGGACATCGTCAAGGCGTTCATCGTCCTGGCCGCCGGACACGAGGCGTCCGACGAGCTGGCCGCCGAGATCAAGGCCTTCGTGCGCGAGCGCCACTCGGCCTACGCCTACCCGCGCGAGATCGAGTTCGTCGACGATCTGCCCAAGACGCTCACCGGAAAGATCCGCCGGGTCGAGCTCCGCGAGCAGGAGCGCGAGCGGAAGGCGAGCTCGACACCGGCCTAGCTCAGGTCAGCCAGCGTTTTCCGCAGCCCGGCGACGCGGCGCTCGCCGATGGCGGCAATCGCGTCCCCCTCCAAGCGTCCAAGCACGCGCTCAGCGATAGGTCGGAAGCGCTCTGCCTTGGGCGTGAGGTGAACCACGGCCGCTCGACCGTCGCCAGGATCCCTGCGGCGCTCCACCAGCTCCTCCCGCTCGCAGAGACGGACGAGGGTCGTCATCGTCTGCTTGGAGAGGCGGGCGCGCCGGGCGATCTCGCCCATGCGCAACCCGTCCTCCTCGAACAGGGGGACCAGGACCGAGCCATACGAGGCCCTCACCTCTGGGAAGCCCTCATCCGCGAAGCCCGCCTCGAGCGACTCGTTCCAGCGCTGAGCGGCCTTCGCGAGCAGATAGCCGAGATTCGATCGGGTGGCGTGCGCCACCTACTCGACTCTATGCGGGGCTGCCCCAGGGATCGTCCACGGCGATGCCCCACCGGCCGTCTTCCCGGCGGCGCAGCACGTCCGCGCTCACGCCCGACAGTTCGACCGGGTCGCCGTCGGGTCCGATCCCGGTGAGCGTCCAGCGGTTGGCCACGAGCGCTATGTCGCTCGTACGCAGGACTTTCTCGATCTCGCCCGTCATGCGGGGTCGGAGGGCGAGGAAGGATCGGAGGGCGTCGCGGATCGCATCGCGGCCAGTCACGACGGTGCCCGGCTGGGGCACGAAGGTCGCATCCGGCTCGTAGAGATCAACGAGCGCGTCGAGGTCGCCTTCCACGAGCAGAGCGGAGAAGCTCGTGATCGTGTCCTCTGGGTGTTGCGCGGCTGCCGGCAAAGGGCACCTCCTTCGAGAGAGCATTTAGTCCGATACCAGACTATCACCCTTAACGCCTCGCAGTGCCGCCTAGAGGATCGGCATCAGCGGGATGTCCCAGAGGATCGCGGCGACCACGAAGGCCACAGCCGCCGCCACGCCCAGCAGGGTCGCGACCAGCCGCTGACGCGGCGTGGTGGCCTCCGCGCGCTCGGCCGCCCGCTCGCCCCAGCGGATCATGCGCTCGAGCAGGCGCTCCGCGCGGTCGAACTCGAGGGCCAGGAACGTGAGGCCGATGATGATCACCGCGATGCCCGGACCCGGCACGCCCGGACCCGACATGACGATGCCGGCGAGCACGATGAACACGCCCAGCACCACCACCCCGGCGCGGTGGACCACGTGTCGCTCCTTGTGGCGGACCTTGCGCTCCTGGAGCTTGCGGAGCAGCTCGGGAGTGTCGTCGTCCGGCTCGCGGGCGAGCTCGGATTCCTCGGCGGCCATCGACCGAGCTTAGACCGCGGCCCTCAGAGCCAGTCGGCGAGCGGGAGCGCCACGCCCGCGTCCGCCAGGCGCTCCGGCGTCGTGCTCGGCAGTCCGCTCACCTGCACGGCACCGAGGCGCGTGACGGTCTCGAGGTTGGAGATCTCGATCGGGTCGGGACGTGGGGGCCAGGGGGTCATCACCACGCCGGCCACCGTCAGCCCCGCGGTGCGCGCCGCGTCCAGCGTCAGGAGCGTGTGGTTGATCGTGCCGAGACCGGTGCGCGCCGCGATCACCACCGGCAGCCCGAGGTCGATCGCGAGGTCGCGAACCAGGTACCCGGGCGTGAGCGGCACCATCAGGCCGCCCACGCCCTCGCAGACCAAGACACCTGCCGCGGCCGCTTCGCGGGCCGCCTCGACCAGCGCCGCCGGCTCGATCGTCGTGCCGGCCAGCTGGGCGGCGTAGTGGGGCGACACCGGCGGGCCGAACCGGTAGGGCGCCACCTGCTGGGCGCTCTGCCCGGCGCTCGCCACCTCGGCCAGCAGCTCGTGGTCGGGCGGCCACTCGGCCGGTGGCTCGTCCAGCCCGGTCACCGCCGGCTTGAACGCGGCCACCGTCTCGCCGCTCTCCGCGAGCGCGGCGCAGATCGACGCGGCCACGATCGTCTTCCCGACGCCGGTGTCCGTGCCGGTGACGAACAGCCCCCGCAAGGGCGCGACCGCCTAGGCGGCGTCGCGGAGCGCGTCGAACACCCGCGCGCGCCCCGTGGCGCTCTGCTCGCGGTCCCGGCGCTCGAGCGCCGGTCGCACGGCCTTGGCGAGCGTGGTGGCCGCCTCGCGCAGCTCGGAACGCGTGTGCGACGCCATCACCGCCAGCCGCAGCCGCGACGTGTCGGCGGGCACGGTGGGCGGCCTGATGGCCTGGGCGAACACTCCGCGCTCGAGCGCGCGCTCGCTGGCCCTCACCGCGTCGGCGGCATCGCCGACGATCAGCGGCACGATCTGCGTCTCCGACTCGCCGATGGAAAGGCCCTCGGCGACCAGCGACTCGCGCAGCACGGCGGCGTTGCGCTGGAGCTTCTCCACGCGGCGCGGCTGCTCGCGAAGCAGCGTGAGGGCGGCCAAGGCGGCGGCCACGGCCGGCGGCGGCAATGCCGTGGAGAAGATGAGCGTGCGGGCGGTGTTGATGAGGTACTTGGCCAGCGAGCGCTCGCAGCACACGTAGGCGCCGTAGGAGCCGAGCGACTTGCCGAGCGTGCCCACGAGCACGTCCACCTCGTTCTCCAGCCCGGCGGCCGCCACGGCTCCTCGGCCCTCGGGGCCGATCGCGCCGGTGCCGTGCGCCTCGTCCACGAGCAGCCGGGTGTCGTAGCGCTGCGCGAGCTCGACCAGCCGCTCGAGCGGCGCTACGTCGCCGTCCATCGAGAACACGCCGTCGGTCACGATCAGCGAGCCGCGGCCCTCGGACTGGCGCAGGCCCCACTCGAGGTGGTCCATGTCCAGGTGGTCGTAGACGAAGGTCTCGGCGCGGGCCAGGCGGCAGCCGTCGATGATGCTCGCGTGGTTGAGGGAGTCGGAGAACACCACGTCGCCCTCCTGGGCAAGCGCCGACACCACGCCCACGTTCGCGAGGTAGCCCGAGCCGAAGAGCAGGCAGTTGTCCGCGCCCTTGAAGTCGGCCAGCTGCTCCTCCAGGCGACGGTGGATCGTCATGTTGCCCGACACGAGGCGCGAGGCCCCGGCCCCGGCGCCGTAGCGCATGGCCGCCTCGGCCGCCGCCTCGCGAACGCGCGGATGGTCGGCCAGCCCGAGGTAGTTGTTCGAGCACAGCAGCAGCACGGGCCGGCCGTCGAGGAGCACGCGCGGCCCCTGCGGCCCCGACACCACCCGCATGCGGCGGTAGAGACCCTGCTCGCGAAGCTCGTCGAGCCGTGCCTCGACGTCGGTCACGCCGCCCTCGGATCCACCATCACGAGCGCCGGCAGCTCCTCGGTGGGCTGCTCGTCGGGCTCCGGGCCGCGGTTGGGCGCGCCGTCGGGGCGGGGAGGCACGGAGCGCTTGGGCTTGTGCCGTAGCTGGGTGGCCGGGTCCCAGAAGTTGGCCTCGGCCTGCGTGTCCACGAGCTCGTCGATCGGCGTCCTCGGGGCCTCGCCCTCGAGCCAGCCCGAGCGGTTGTCGGGCCGCGGGTTCGAGCCGTTGTCCTCCTGGCGCGCCACGTTGAGGCCCAGCCCCTCGAACATGGCCCGGTCCCACTCCGGCTCGGAGCCGAGCGTGGTGAGGAAGTTGCCCATCATCACCCCGTTGAGGCCGGCCTTGACGGCCAGCTGTTGGAGCTCCTCGCCGCCGAGGTTCTCGTTGCGGCCGCCGCACAGCCGGAACAGCGCGTCCGGGATCACGAGCCGGAAGATCGCCACCCACTGCACGACCTCCATCGGGTCCATCAGCTCGCGATCGCCGAACTTGGTGCCCGGCCGCGGGTTGAGCAGGTTGATGGGAACGCTGGTGGGCTCGAGCGCCCCGAGCTCGAAGGCCATCTCGACCCGCTGCTCGCGCGACTCGCCGAGGTTCAGGATGCCGCCCACGCAGGTCTCGAGCCCGGCGTCGCGCACCGCGTCGATGGTGCGGATCCGGCCCTCGTAGCGGACCGTGGTGGACACCTCGTCGTAGTAGCTCTCGGCGGTCTCCACGTTGTGGTGCACGCGCTGGATGCCCGCGTCCTTGAGCGCGTGGGCGCGGTCGCGCGACATGTGGCCGATCGAGACGCAGCGCTTGAGGTTCGTGTGCTCGGCCACCAGCTTCGCGCCCTCGATGACGTTCTCGAAGTCGCGCTTGGACAGGCCCTGGCCCTGGGTGACCATGCAGAAGCGGTGCGCTCCGGCGGCCTCGGCCGCGCGTGCGTGCTCGAGGATCTGCTCGGCGGTCATCATCGCGTGCATCGGCGTGTCGGCCTCGGCGAACCGCGACTGGGCGCAGAAGCCGCAGTCCTCGGCGCAGCCGCCCGACTTGGCGTTGACCAGCGAGCACATGTCGGTGGAGTCGCCGAAGCGGTCCTTGCGGACGCGCCAGGCGCGCTCGACGAGGCGCTCGATCTCGGCGCGATCCTCGATCTCGCCCAATCGCAGGGCTTCTTTTCGGCTGATTAGCGACGGCACACTGGAAGTCCCGCGGGAGCTGGGACTGAGGCGGCACGGTAGGCCCGGCGCCGGACGGACCTAGGGCGCCGCGAGCGCCTGTGGCGGCTGCTCAGGGCGAACGCAGAACGCGCCCTCGGTGAACCCCTGCGAGCCGATGCCGAACGCCCAGTCGAAGCGGGCGCGGTAGTTCTCCACCGCGATCTCGTTCACGAGCTCCACGAGCTGGGCCTCGTCGAAGCGCGCGCACAGGCGCTCGAGCAGCTCGCCGGGCACGTCCACGGGCGTGCGCGTCATCCCCACCGCCAGGTCGAGCACCAGCTTCTCGTCGTCCGAGAAGAGGTCGCTCGTGGAGTGCTGGGGCAGCGCCCGCAGCTGCTCCTCGGTCACCCCGGCCTTGCCCGAGATCATCGAGCCGATGTCCATGCAGAACTCGCACCCGGCCAGCGCTGCGGCCTTGGTGGCGGCCAGCACCTTCAGGCGGTGGGGCACCCGGTCGGCCTTGGAGGTGGCGTACTCGAGCCCGGCGTACCCGCCGAGGATGCGCGGGTGGTGGGCGATCACGCGGAGCGGCTCGGGGACCGCTCCGAACTCGCGCTTCGAGTACCGGTAGGCGGCGCGGGCCAGGAGCCCGGCCCGGGCGTCGCTCACCCCGGCGATCCGCCCGCCGTCAGGGACGCTGCTCACCGTCCGCTCGCGGGGACGGCGAAGCGCCAGGAACAGGACGAGCACGCCGCCCACCACCGTCCAGCCGAGCGTGAGCGTGTTCGACACGGCGTCCGCCGTGCCGTAGGGCTCGAGGTTGAACATGTGCCAGAGGAAGTGCGGCACGGAGAAGATCAGCCAGCCCGTGGCGGCCGCGATCACCGCGCCGCGCCGCAGGCTGAGGCCGGCGAACACCAGCACGACCCCGAGCGCGACGAACAGCGAGCCCACGTCCGTGACCAGGTGCTCGTCGAACGGGCCGAGCACGTGAACCCATCCGTCCGTGCCGGCCGGGAAGTCGTCGTAGAACGTGCGCGGGGAGGCGAGCGCCCACAGGCCGATCAGCGCCTGCGGTATGCCCAGCGCGAGCAGGAGGAAGCGGATCGCTCCCCGGTTGGCGGTGAGATGGTCGCCGTAGCTCACTTGCGTGCCTCCTTTGTCGGGGCGTCCGGCACGAGCCCGTGCGCTTCCAGCAGGCTCACGGCGGACGCCGTCCACGTGTTCAGGTAGCGGTCCTCGTCCAGGTCGCCGGGCGCGCGGCCGAAGAGCGTCTCGATGACCCGGTAGCTGATGATCGGCGCGAGCAGGACCGCGGCCAGGGCCTCGACGTCGAGGCCCTCCACGCCCGCCCGCTCCGCGAGCCTCCGCAGGCGCTCCGCGGTCTGGGCGTGGCCGCTGCGCACGATGCGCTCGTAGAAGCGGTCGCGCAGCTCGGGGAAGTTGTCGCCCTCGCGCATCACGATCCTCAGCACGTCCTGGTCGCGGCCGATCTCGCGGAAGGCGATCCGGGTGAGCACCCGCATCTCCTCGCGCGCGTCGGGCGCCAGCGGGGCGGTGGCGGCCAGCGACTCCAGCTCGTCGACCGCCCGGCCGCGGCGCTCCACCGCGGCCTCGAGCAGGGCCTCCTTGCTGGGGAAGTGCTTGTAGAGCCCGCCGCGGCGCGGCACCAGCCCGGCGGCGCGCTCGATATCGCCCACCGACGTGCCGCTGTAGCCGCCGCGGCCGAACAGCTCGACCGCGGCGTCGAGTATGCGCTCTCGGGTGGGGGCGGCGGCTTCGGTAATCAAGTGATTACCGAATGTACCGCCTCAGGGGGTGGCGGTCAACGGCCGCGCCAGATGGGCTTGCGCTTCTCCGCGAACGCCCGCACGCCCTCGCGGAAGTCCTCGGAGCGGAAGCACGACTCGCGCAGCTCGATCAGCTCGCGCTCGAGCTCCTCGGGGAGGCGCGGGTCGCGAAGCGCGCGCAGCACCCGCTTGTTCCCGGCCAGCGACAGCGGGGCGTTGCCGGCGATTTCCGTGGCCAGCTCCAGCACCCGCTCCTCGAGCCGGTCGGGCTCCACCACCTCGTTCACGAGGCCCATGCGCTCGGCGCGCTCGGCACCCACGGCGTGGCCGGTGAAGAACAGCTCCGCGGTGCGGGCCACGCCGCACACGTCCACGAACCGGCGCAGCCCCGTGTGCGAGTAGATGAGGCCGAGCTTGGCCGGGGGCATCGAGACCTTGATGCCGGTGGCGGCCACTCGCAGGTCGCACGTGAGCGCCAGCTCGAGCCCGCCGCCGATGGCGTGTCCGTTCAGCTGCGCCACGATCGGATACGGGTAGGCGTCGAGCGCCTCGATCGCGTCGTGGAACGGGTGCGCCACGAGCCGCTCGGCGGCCTCCTCGAACTTCTGTCCCTCGAGGTTCCCGATGTCGTAGCCGGACGAGAACACCGCGCCCGTGCCGCGGATCACCAGGCAGCGGGCGTCCAGCTCCGCGGCCGCGCGCGCAAGCGCGTCGAGCAGCTCGTGGTCCAGGGCGCCGCGGCGCTCGGGGTTGGAGATCGTGAGCCGGGCGATCGACTCGCCCGGCTCGTCCAGGAGCAGCTTGCCTGAGGCGAGCTCCTTCACTCGAGAATGACGAGGGTGTCACCCTCGGACACCGACTGGCCCTCGGCGCAGACGATCTCCTTCACGGTGCCGTCGTCCTCGGCCTCCACGGGCATCTCCATCTTCATCGACTCGATGATCACGACGGTGTCGCCTTCCTCGACCTTCTGACCGAGCTCGCACTCGATCTTCCAGACCGTCCCCGTGATGTGTGCCTCGACGTCGGGCAACGCTGATCCTCCTGGTCGGCTTCGCGCGGTCGCGGCACGATAGCCATATCGTCCGCCCGGTGATCCTCGCGATCGACCAGGGCACCACCGGCACGACCTGCATCGTGTTCGACGAGCAGGGCCGTCCCGCGGGCCGCGCCTACCGTGAGTTCGAGCAGCACTTTCCGCGGCCCGGCTGGGTGGAGCACGACGCGAACGAGATCTGGGAGGTCACGCGCGCCGTGGCCGGCGAGGCGCACGAGGCCGCCGGCCGGCCGGCGCTCGCGGGCATCGGGATCACCAACCAGCGGGAGACGGTGGTGGCCTGGGACCCGCGCACCGGCGAGCCGCTCCATCGCGCGATCGTCTGGCAGGACCGCCGCACCGCCGCCCGTTGCGACGAGCTGCGCGGCGCGGGGCACGAGCCGCTGGTCCGCGAGCGCACGGGGCTGGTGCTCGACCCCTACTTCTCCGGCACCAAGATCGAATGGCTGCGCCGCGAGGGCGGGGTACCGGACGGCGCGGTGTTCGGCACGGTCGACTCCTGGCTCGTCTACAAGCTCACCGGCCGGCACGTGACCGACTACTCGAACGCTTCGCGCACGCTGCTCTTCGACATCCACCGCCTCGACTGGGATCCCGACCTGTGCGAGCTCCTCGGGGTGGATCCGGCGTCCCTGCCCGAGGCGCTTCCGAGCGCCGGCGTGTTCGGCGAGACCGGCGAGCTGGGCGGATCGGTGCCCGTGGCGGGCATCGCCGGGGACCAGCAGGCGGCCCTGTACGGGCAGGCGTGCCACTCGCCGGGCCTCGGCAAGAACACCTACGGCACGGGCAGCTTCGTGCTCGAGAACGCCGGGGGCACGCCGCCGGCGCCCGTGGACGGGCTCCTCACGACGGTTGCCTGGGGCGTGGAGGGGCGCGTGGACTACGCGCTCGAGGCGGCGATCTTCGTGACCGGCGCCGCGGTGCAGTGGCTCCGCGACGCGCTCGGCGTGATCGACGCCGCGGCGGACACCGAGGGGCTGGCGCGGTCGCTCGAGGGCAACGACGGCGTTTACATGGTGCCCGCGTTCACGGGCCTCGGCTCACCGCACTGGGATCCGTATGCGCGCGGCACCATCGTCGGCCTCACGCGCGGCACCGGCACGGCTCACCTCGCTCGCGCGGCGCTCGAGTCGATCGGGTACCAGACGGTGGACGCCGTCCGGGCGATGGAGTCCGCCGGGGGCGTGCGGCTCGAGGAGCTCAAGGCCGACGGCGGCGCGGTCGAGAACGCGTGGCTGATGCAGTTCCAGGCCGACGTGCTCGGCGTGCCCGTGGTGGTGCCCGAGGTGTCCGAGACCACGGCGCTCGGAGCCGCCTATCTTGCGGGCGTGGCCACCGGGACCTGGACCGAATCCGAGGTGCGCTCGATGTGGCGCGAAGCCGCTCGCTACGAGCCCGCGATGGCCGTCGGCGAGCGCGATGAGCTGCTCGCCGGCTGGCATCGTGCCCTCGATCGCGCGCGCGGGTGGGCGCGCGAGGCGTAACGAAGGCGCGTCGCGCGGGTAGGGACGGTTCGAGTGAAGGCGCAGGTGTACAAGGATCCGCGGCCGGCGGAGCACTTCGATGGGTTCCACGAGAGGGTCCGTCGCGGACGCCCGGACTGGATGTACGAGTTCGTGCGGCTCGTGCTGACTCCCTACCTGCTGCTCTTCTACCGGGCGCGCTGCATCGACTCGGACAAGGTGCCCGCGGACGGCCCGGCGATCATCGCCCCCAACCATTTCTCCTTCCTCGATCACTTCTTCGTGGCCGTGTACCTGCGCCGCAAGGTGCACTTCATGGCCAAGTCGCAGCTGTTCAATGGTCCGATCCAGATCGTCTACACGCACGGCGGCGTGTTCCCCGTGCGCCGCGGCCAACGCGACGAGGAGGCGTTCAAGACCGCCGACGCAATCCTCAAGCGCGGCGGGCTGATCGTCATGTACGTGGAGGGCGGCCGCTCGCGGAGCGGCGAGCTCGGCGAGGCGAAGCCCGGCATCGGACGGCTGGCGCTCCAGTACGGAGTGCCGATCGTGCCCACGGCGATCGCCGGCACCGAGCGGGTCCGCAACTGGAAGAAGCTTCAGTTCCCGAAGGTCACGGTGCAGTTCGGCGACCCGGTCCGCTTCGAGCAGGTCGAGTCGCCCACCCGCGAGCAGTCGCAGGCGGCGTCGGAGGTCGTGTTCGAGGACGTGCGCGCGCTGCACTCGCGCCTGCGCACCGAGGGACGCCGGAGCGTGGTCAAGGCCGCGCGAGCGGCGCGCCGGGCCGCCGTGTCGGCAGCGCGCCGGCCTGTAACGCGGTAGGGCGCGGCCAGCGCCCCCGGGGGGCGGACCAAACTGACGTTGACCTTGTATTGCACGGTCAACGTAAGGCGCGTCCCTCCGTCCTACTCGTACACCTCCGCGAGCTTTCGCCACTGCTCGAAGTCGTGCCCGCAGATCACGAGTGCGCCGGGGTTCTCGCGGGCGTAGAGCTGGATCTCCTTGAGCGAGCGGCGGAAGCGGTGCTCGTCCTCCATCCGGTACGGCAGCCGCGACTCCTCGAGCGTGCGGCGCGTGTAGGCGGCGTCGCCGGTGAGCAGGACCTCGCGGTCGTGCAGTCGCAGCACGACCGACAGGTGGCCGGCGGTGTGGCCTGGGGTGAACACGAGCCGGACGCTGCTGTCGCCGAACAGGTCGATCGCACGGCCGAAGGTGGCGAACGATCCGGCGTCGGCCGACTCGAAATCGAGCGTTCGCCACTCGAAGGCGTGGTCGAACTGGCGTGGCCAGTAGCCCTTCAGCCGGCCGCTCGATCCGGCGGCCTCCCACTCCGAGCTGGACACCACGAACGTCGACTCGGGGAACTCGGCGATGCCGCTCGCGTGGTCCGAGTGGAGGTGCGTCATCACCACCACCTTCACCTCCGCGGGCTCGATGCCGAGCGCCCGCAGCTGAGCCGGCACGGCCTGCCCCGGCTCCATGCGCACGTCCTTGATCACGCGGCCCGCCACGCGGCCGAACGCCTCGTGAGGCGTCACGGCGATCGACGCGTGGAAGCCGGTGTCCACGAGCATCGCGCCCACGCTCGGATGCTGCACCAGGAAGGCCACGACCGGGACCTCCGCCCACTGGTCGCGGGGCACCCCGATTCCGAGCGCGTGCAGCGTGGCGAGCCGGCCCGACTCGCGGTGCATCGAGGCCTCCGGCGTCACGAAGCGTCCGCACAGGAGCGGGCGCAGCCGGACTGTCGCGTCCGCGCGTCCGCCGGGCAGCGGCGGGGAGGCGGGCCGGGGCTCCGCGGCGGTCGCCATCTCGGTTCACCATATCCGGCGCTCTGCGGAAGCACCCGGCTCGGCCGGGTGCGCACCGATGGTCTGGTTCCCCCTGGCGCACGACCGCCGGATCGCTTAGGTTACGCCGCCAGTGCTCGTCCGCCCCGAGTCACGCAGGATCCGCAGCGTCGTCGCGCTCGTCGCCGCGCTCGCGCTCCTGGCCGTCGCGCCGGCGGCCGCATCCGCCACCTGGAAGCCGGGGCCGCCCCCGCCCGGCGTGGATCTCACCAACGCCGATCGCTGCGACTTCCTCGACCCGGCCCAGTGCCTCCTTCCCTGGCCGAACGACTACTTCACGGTCGCCGATCGCCACAGCTCCACGGGACGTCGCCTCAACATCTCGATCGACTCGGTGCCCCGCAACAAGAACGACGTGCCGATCGATCCGACCGAGCAGAACCGGTCCGACGGCTTCAGCCCGGGCAACATGATCATCACGAAGGTGCCCGGCCTCGACACGCCGGAGGCCTTCAAGCGCACCGGGGCCGTGCCGATCACAGACCTCGCCCGCGCCTATGACCGCAAGCAGCCGGTCGTGGTCATCAATACCCGCACGAAGAAGCGCCACCTGATCTGGTCGGAGCTGGACGCGAACCCGACCAACCCGGCCGACGTGAACCTGATCATCCGCCCGGGCGTGAACTTCGAGGAGGGCACGCGCTACATCGTCGCCCTGCGCAACCTCAAGGACTCCGCGGGCAACACGCTGCCGGCATCGGCGGCCTTCAAGCTCTACCGCGACGGCAGGCGCACGAACAGCTCGGTGATCGAGCGGCGCCGCGCGCACATGGAGTCCATCTTCCGGACCCTCTGGCACGCCGGAATCCCGCGCCATGACCTCTACCTGGCCTGGGACTTCACGGTCTCGTCCGAGCGCAACCTGACCCAGCGCGCGCTGTCGATCCGCAACGACGCCTTCCGCCAGCTCGGCGACCACGACCTCCGCGACCTGCGCGTGAAGGGCAAGGCGCCCGCGTACACGATCACGAGCGTCACCGACTTCGCCGCCTGCGGTACCGACGGCTGCCAGGACGGCGAGGACGCCGAGCTCGCGCGGCGCGTGGAGGGCACGGTCAAGGTGCCGTGCTACCTCGACCAGCCCGGCTGCCCGACAGGCTCGAAGTTCAACTTCACGAACGCCTGGGATCGCACCCCGACGCAGATCCCGGGCAACACCATCGAGGCGCGGTTCATCTGCAACATCCCGCACTCGGCGGTCGACGGCCCCGGGGTCAAGCGCGCCCGCCCGTCGCTCTACGGCCACGGATTGCTCGGCAGCCCGAGCGAGGTCAACGCGGGCAACGTGCAGGCGATGTCGGCCGAGCACAACTTCGTGTTCTGCGCCACGCCGTGGGTCGGCATGTCCGAGGAGGACATCGGGAACGCGGTGGTCACCCTCCAGAACTTCTCGCGTTTCCCGGCCCTGACCGATCGCCTCCAGCAGAGCTTCGTGGACTTCATGTATCTCGGCCGGCTGCTGATCCACCCGGACGGCTTCAGCGCCGACCCGGCGTTCCAGGACGAGGGCCGCGGCGTGATCGACACGCGGCGCCTCTTCTACGACGGCAACAGCCAGGGCGGCATCTTCGGCGGCGCTCTCACCGCGCTCGCGCCCGACTTCAACCGCGCGGTGCTCGGCGTGCCCGGGATGAACTACTCGACACTGCTGCGGCGCAGCGTCGACTTCGATCTCTACTCGACCATCCTCGACCCCTATTACCCGAGCCTCGCCGCGCGGCCGCTGATCCTGTCGCTGGTGCAGCTGCTCTGGGATCGCAGCGACCCGAACGGCTACGCGCACCACATCACCGACGACCCGCTTCCGGGCACGCCCTCGCACAAGGTCCTGTTGCAGGTGGCGCTCGGTGACCACCAGGTGGCCAACGTGACCGCAGAGGTCGAGGCTCGCACGATCGGCGCGCGCCTGCGCACGCCGGCCGTGGATGCCGGCCGCTCCTTCGACAAGGAGCCGTTCTACGGCATCAAGCCGATCCGCTGGTTCCCGTTCGACGGCTCGGCGTTCGTGATGTTCGACACCGGCCCGGTGCGCCCCGACGGCAACGGCGGAGTGACCGGCACGCCGCCCCCGCCGATCGAGAACCTGCCGCCGCGCGAGGGCCGCGACCCGCACTCCGCTCCGCGCAGCGACGTGAACGGACGTGTCCAGAAGTCGGCGTTCCTCAAGATCGACGGCCGCGTGATCGACGTCTGCGGCTCGCGCCCGTGCTACGCGGGCGGCTGGACCGGGCCCTAGCCCGCTCCTGCTTCCTTCAGGACCCACTCCCAGTAGCCGACCCAGCTGCGCTCGGCGCGGATCCCGGCCTCGAGAGCCAGCCAGGGCCCCCGCGGCGGGTGGCCGATGTCGTGGCTCCGGAGCTCCTCGTACTCGGCGAGCTTCTCGCGGTGCGCCTCGAGCTGGGCCGGCGCGAGCGTGGCGGCGTCGGCGCCGAAGAACAGCTTCAGCAGGCCGTGGTCACGTAGCTCGGCCAGCTCGCCGGTGGGCGCCCGCCGCCATTCGTGGAGGGCCTCGAGGCCCTTGTCCGTGATCTCGTAGAGCTTGCGGCGCCGTCCACTGTCCTCACGCTCCTCGGTCACGTAGCCGGCGGCAGCCAGCCGCGTTGGCTCGGTGTACAGCTGCGCGTGCTGGAGCGTCCAGAAGTTGCCCACCGAGAGCTTGACGAGCCCCTTGAGGTCGTACGGGGTGCAGCGGCCGCCCCATTCCAGAAGCCCGAGAACGATGTAGGAGGTGGGGGTGAGACGGGGGCCTTGCATTAGTCCAGAATAGACGGTATGGTCTCGACCATGGCTACCACACTCTCGCAGGCGCCAAAGACCGACTACCGGCTCGGCTTCCAGAGCCAGGAGGAGGAGACCGCCGTCGAGCGCCTGCCCGTGCAGGGTGAGGTGCCGGCGTGGCTGACCGGCTCGCTCGTGCGCGTGACGCCGGCGAAGCTGGAGGCGGGCGACCGGCGACTCGGTCACTGGTTCGACGGCCTGGCCGCGCTCAACCGCTTCGGGTTCGCCGACGGCGTGGTGTCCTACCGCAGCCGCTTCCTCGACACGAAGGCGTATCGCGCCGCCAAGGCCGGCGGGCCGATGTCGGCGGGCTTCGGCACCGACCCCTGCCGCTCCATCTTCCAGCGCGTCCAGTCGGTCTTCTCCCCCGACTTCACCGACAACGCGAACGTGAACCTGGTGCGGATCGGCGAGCGCCATATCGCCATGACCGAGACGCCGCTGCCGATCGAGTTCGACGAGGAGACGCTCGCGACCGTCGGGCCGCTGCGCTTCGCCGACAAGGCCGGGGGACAGGTGACCACCGCCCACCCGCACCACGACCCCGAGCGCAACGAGCTCGTGAACTACTCGGTGAACTTCGCGCGCAAGAGCGAGTACCGGCTCTGGGGCCTGCCCGCCGACTCGAGCTCGCGCCGCCTGATCGCCTCGCTCCCGGTGCGCGAACCCGCCTACATGCACGCGTTCGGCATGAGCGAGCGCTACCTGATCCTTGCCGAGTACCCGCTGGTGGTGAACCCGCTGAAGCTGGCCTTCTCGGGCAAGGCGTTCATCAAGAACTACCGCTGGGAGCCCGAGCGCGGCACGCGCTTCCAGGTGATCGACCGCGAGACCGGATCGCTTCGCGGCACCTACGAGACGGACGCCTTCTTCGCGTTCCATCACGTGAACGCGTTCGAGCGCGGGGACGAGCTGGTGATCGACCTGGTGGCCTTCGAGGACGCGGGGATCATCGACTCGCTCTATCTGGACGCGACCGGCCCGGTGGCCGCGCTCCCGGCTAGTGAGCTGCGCCGCTACACGATCGGGCTCGACTCGGGCTCGGTGCGCCACGAGCCGCTGAGCGAGGGCACGGTCGAGCTGCCGCGCATCGACTACCGGCGCCACAACACGCGCGACTACCGCTTCGCGTACTTCGCGGGCAACGCCAACGGCAGCGGCGACGGCTGGCTCGACCGGCTCGTCAAGGTGGACCTGGCACACGGCGAGGTCGCACACTGGGCCGAGGACGGCTGCTTCCCCGGCGAGGCGATCTTCGTCCGCACGCCGGGCGAGGAGGCCGAGGACGGCGGGATCATCCTCTCCGTCGTGCTGGACACTCGCACCCAGCGCTCCTTCCTGCTGGTGCTCGACGCCGGCTCGTTCGGCGAGCTGGCCCGGGCCGAGGCGCCGCACCACATCCCATACGGCTTCCACGGGCAGTACCTGCGATGAGCGACGTCGACCTACTCGTATCCGATGCCGAGCGCGACGAGGCGGCGGAGCGCCTGCGCCAGGCGGGGGGCGAGGGCCGGCTCACCCCGGAGGAGCTCGAGCAGCGGCTCGGACGCGCGTTCGGCGCGCGAACGCGTGGCGAGCTCGACGCTCTGGTGGCCGACCTGCCGGCGCCGCCGCGCCGGCCGCACGCACCCAGGAGCAGACGGCCGGAGCTGACGGTCTTCGCGTCCACGGCGCTGCTGCTGATCGCGATCTGGGCGCTTTCGGGGATGGGCTACTTCTGGCCCGCTTGGCCGATTCTCGGCTGGGGCTTCTTCGTGCTGATGCCGGGAAAGGCGTTCGGGCACTGCTCGCACCGCCGCCACCGTCACCGCCGCCGCGCCGCCGCCTGAGCTGCGCGCACGGCAGACTGCGCCGATGGCCCAGGGCGGCTACGGCGAGCTGAGGGGAGCCGAGCTCGCCGAGAGCCTGCGAACCCGGCTCACCCGCGCCGCCATCGCCGCAAACCTGCTCGGCGCGCTGACCGCCTTCGTGTTCGGGGTCATCAGCCCCGTGTCGACAGACGAGGCCGACCAGAGCCGGCTGCTCCTTCTCAACGCTGCCGGATTCGTCGTCTTCATGGGCACGACGCTGCCGCTCGGGAACGCCTGGTCGCGGAGGATCATCGGAAACCCGATAGAGCGCTGGCTGGTCGAGGACCGGCCGCCGACCGAGGTCGAGCGTAGGGCGGTGCTGCGCCAGCCGTTCCGCGTCGTCGCGATCTCGGCGACGTTCTGGGGCATCGGAGCGATCTTCTTCGGCCTGCTCAACGCGACCGGGTCGCCGGAGCTCGGCGCGGCGGCGGCGGTGATCGGGATTCTCGGTGGCGCCACCACCTGCGCCGTCGCCTTCTTGCTCGTGGAGCGCATCGCGCGGCCCGTGGTGGCACTCGCGCTCGCCGGCGGCGCGGCGCCCGCCGGCCTCGCCTCACCCGGGGTGGCGGTCCGCCTGACCATGACGTGGACGCTCGTGACCGCGATCCCGCTGGTAGGCATCGCCGCCATGGCGATCGCCGACCTGGCCGGCGCTCGGCTCGACGAGAGCACGGCCGTCGTGGCAACCCTGTTCCTGGCGGTCACCGGCCTCGTGGTCGGGGCCATGGCCAGCGTGATCGCCGCCCGCTCCGTGGCCGACCCGATCCGGTCCGTTCGCAACGCCATGGGCAGGGTGGAGGCCGGCGACTTCGCCGCCCGCGTGCCCGTGGACGACGCGAGCGAGGTGGGCCTGCTCGAGGCCGGGTTCAACCGCATGGCGGCCGGGCTGGGCGAGCGCGAGCGGCTGCGTGACCTGTTCGGGCGCCACGTGGGACGGGACGTGGCGCGGGCCGCGCTCGAGGGCGAGCTGCGGCTGGGCGGCGAGCTCCGCGAGGTCGCCGTGCTGTTCGTGGACGTGGTGGGCTCCACGACGCTCGCGGCACGCCGGCCGGCCACCGAGGTGGTGGCCCTCCTGAACGCCTTCTTCGCGCTGGTGGTGGATTGCGTGGAGCAGCAGGAGGGCTGGGTGAACAAGTTCGAGGGCGACGCCGCGCTCTGCCTGTTCGGCGCGCCGGTGGACCTGGAGGATCCGGCCGGCAGGGCGCTGGCCGCCGGCCGCGCGCTGCAGGGGCGGCTCGTGGCCGAGCTGCCGGAACTCGAGGCCGGAATCGGCATCTCGGCCGGCCCGGCGGTGGCCGGCAACGTGGGGGCGGAGCAGCGCTTCGAGTACACGGTGATCGGCGACCCCGTGAACGAGGCCGCCCGGCTTTGCGAGCTGGCCAAGCGCAGCCCGGACCGGCTGCTGGCGTCAGAGGCCGCCCTGGTGCGGGTGACCGGCGACGAGAGCGAGAGCTGGTCGCTCGGCGAGGCCGTGACCCTGCGCGGCCGCGACGAGCCCACGCGGCTGGCCACCGCCGGCGCGCGTTAACGTCCGGCCGGATGCCCTCCAAGCTCTTCGCAGCCGGCCTCCTCGACGGACAGGTGGCGATCGTGTCGGGGGGCGGCAGCGGCCTCGGCCGCGCCTCGGCCCTCGAGCTTGCCGCACTGGGAGCGCACGTGGTGGTGTGCGGACGCCGCCTCGAGCCGCTCGAGGAGACGGTGGCGAGCGCGGAGGGCGGGCGCTGCGAGGCGCAGGTGTGCGACATCCGCGAGGAGGATCAGGTGAGCGCGCTCGTGGACGGAGTCCTCGAGCGCCACGGCCACATCGACCTGCTCGTGAACAATGCGGGCGGCCAGTACCTCACGCCGGCCGAGGACATCACCCCCAAGGGCTTCCGGACCGTGATCGCGCTCAACGTCGAGGGCACCTGGCTGATGACCCATGCGGTGGCCACCAGGGCGATGATCCCGGAGGCCAGGGGCGGCAAGATCGTGAACGTGACCCTCTCCCCCCACAACGGGCTGCCCGGCATGGCGCACTCCTCGGCCGCGCGGGCGGCTGTGGAGAACCTCACGCGCGTGCTCGCCATCGAGTGGGCGCGCTTCGACATCAAGCTGACCGCGCTCGCCGCCGGGCACTTCGCCACCGAGACGCTGATGACGAAGTACCCGAAGGCGGTCGTGGAGGGCGTGGCGGGCACGGTGCCGCTCCAGCGCCTCGGCACGGCGGAGGAGTTCGCCTGGCTCGTGGCCTACCTGGCCTCGCCGGCCG
Source organism: uncultured Thermoleophilaceae bacterium (assembly GCA_963764665.1). GTDB lineage: Bacteria > Actinomycetota > Thermoleophilia > Solirubrobacterales > Thermoleophilaceae > JACVRW01. The sequence goes on from CAVXTL010000024.1 coordinate 61,071, forward strand.
GCGACTACTTCTCCGGCGCCGTGCTCACCATCGACGGAGGGCGCGACAACTGGTTCGGCGCCTGGCCGCCCGCTCGCCTGACCGACGAGGCCGGCAAGCCGCTGGCCGAAGAGCGCCGCGCGCCCTAGATGTACATCCCGCCGAACTGACCGCCCGTCACGTTCAGAACCTGGCCGTGCACGTAGTTCGACCACGGTGAGCAGAGGAAGAACACCGGCCCGGCGGCCTCCTCCGGGCTGGCGGGACGTCCCAGCGGGATGATCATCGCCGCCATGGCGCGCATCTGCTCGGGGATGCCCAGCTGGATCTCCTCGCCGTCCTTGGTCATCGTGTTACCCGACTCCTTGGCGGCGGTCAGGCGCGTCTCCACGAAGCCGAACGCCACGGCGTTCACGTTGATCTTGAACTGGCCCCACTCCTTGGCGAGTGTCTTGGTCAGTCCCACCACGCCAGCCTTGGCGGCCGAGTAGTTGACCTGCCCGGCGTTGCCCATCGTGCCCGAGATGGAGCTGATGTTCACGATCTTGCGGAAGACCTCGCGGCCCTCGTCGCGCTCCTGCTTGGCGGGATCGCGCAGGTGGGGCGCCGCCGCGCGCAGCACGCGGAACGGCACGATGGTGTGGATGTCGAGCATCGCCTGGAACTCGTCGTCGCTCATCTTGTGAGCGACCGCGTCCCGGGTGTAGCCCGCGTTGTTCACGATGATGTCGATCTGGCCGAACTCGTCCACGGCCTTCTTCACCAGCTCGTCGGGCACGCCCGGCTTGGTCAGGTCGCCTCCGAACACGGCGGTGTCGCCCGCGATCTCCGAGGCGGCCTGCTCGGCCACGTCGGCGTCGAGGTCGTTGATCAGGACGCGCGCTCCCTGCTCGGCGAGCAGCTCGGCCGTCGCGCGACCGATGCCGCGCGCCGATCCGGTGACAATCGCCGCCTTTCCGTCCAGAACTCCCATTCAGCGTTCTCCTTTCGCGCGCCGGCGGGCGCGCGGTTTGCGGAAGCAGCCGGCTAGCCGGCTGCGCCCCGATGTCAATCACGTTGTCGAGCGGGGATCATGACGACCGGGCGTCGGCGAGGGGGAACGCGCCAGAACGAGCGGAACGGTGATCCGCTCGACGAATCGGCACGGAACACGGTCAGCAAGCTTCGATCCCACCAAGGAGGGACCCGCACAGATGCCTGACCTGATCACCGTAGAGGCCTTCGACCTCGAGAGCATGGACGCAGACGGCGCGATCCGCGAGGCCGAGGACGCAGTCGCGGGGGACACCCGCGCCGACTTCTTCCGCAAGGCGGCCCTCGGCGGCGGAGCGATGGTGGGCGGCGGCGTGCTGCTCTCCGGGCTCCCCTCGCTCGCCCTGGCAGCGCCCTCGAAGAAGCAGGACGTGGCCATCCTCAACTACGCGCTCACGCTCGAGTACCTCGAGGCCGCGTTCTACACCGAGGCCGTGGCCAAGGGCGCCATCTCGGGTGACGCGCTCTCCGGCGCCAGGCTCGTCCGCGACCACGAGGTCACGCACGTGAAGACGCTCAAGAGCGTGCTGGGCAAGAAGGCCGTCAAGAAGCCCAGGTTCGACTTCAAGAACACCACCGGCGACCAGGACACCTTCCTCGCCACCGCCGTCGCGCTCGAGGACACCGGCGTGGCCGCGTACGCCGGTCAGGGTCCGCGGCTGAAGCAGAAGCCGATCATCGTGGCCGCTCTCTCGATCCACTCGGTCGAGGCGCGCCACGCCGCCTACTTCCGCACGCTCGCGGGCATGAGCTTCGCGCCCAAGGCGTTCGACCAGGCGAAGAGCATGAAGCAGGTTCTCAAGGTCGTGAAGGGAACAGGGTTCCTGGGCTAAGCCCGAGGGTTCCGCAGCAACGGGGGCGTCACCGCACGGCGGGCGCCCCCGTTTTCTTTCTCAGGCCCCGGTGACCGTGTTCCGCAGCACGCCGATGCCCTCGATCTCGAGCTCGACCTCGTCGCCCGGCTCGAGCCAGCGGCCGTCGCCGTGCTCGAGGATGCAGCCGCCGCCCACGGTGCCCGAGCCGATCACGTCGCCGGCACGCAGCCCGGGCGTGTTGCGGGCCGCCGCGGCCAGGATCTGGTCCCAGGACCAGTGCATCGCCCCGGTGCGGGTGTCGGTCCGCACCTCGCCGTTCACGCGCGCGACCGCGCGCATGTCCAGGCCGTCGGGCAGCTCGTCGGCCGACACCAGCTCCGGGCCCAGCGAGGTGGCGAAGTCCTTGCCCTTGGCCGGGCCGAGCCCCACGGACATCTCCTTGCCCTGGAGGTCCCGGGCCGACCAGTCGTTCATGATCGTGAAGCCCTCGATGCCGCCCTCCGATCCGATCACGGCGGCCAGCTCGAGCTCGTAGTCGAGCATCGCCGTGTCCGCCGGCTTCGGCACCTCGTCGCCGTCGCGGTACACGGCCGCCGGGTTCGAGAAGTAGAAGACCGGGATCTCGTACCAGGCCTCCGGCACGTCGCCGCGCCCCGCGTTCGCGCGAGCGGTCCGCACGTGCTCCTCGAAGGCGAAGAAGTCCCTGATCGAGGGCGGCTGGCGCACCTCGGGGTAGGCGCGCCTCATCGCTGCACGAGGGTCGAGAGCACGACCTCGGTGACCGTGCGGTCGATCCCCTCCACGGCGCGGATCCGCTCCAGCGCCAGCTCGAGGTCGCGCGTGTCCTCCGCCATCACGTGGATCAGCGCGCTGGCCTCGCCGGCGACGGTGTGGGCGGACACCACCCCGGGCTCGTTTGCCACGGCCCGCTTGATCGCCTCGCCCGGCATGCGGCCGGCGCAGTAGAGGTCCACGAACGCCTCGGTGTGCCATCCGAAGGAGGCGGGGTCCACGATCGCGGTGTATCCGCGGATCACCCCGTCGCGCTCCAGCCGGTCCACGCGCCGCTTGACGGCCGGCGCCGAGAGGTGCACGTGCCGCCCGATGTCCTTGAAGGAGCGTCGTGCATCGTCACGCAGCAGCGAAACGATCGTTCGGTCTACGGAGTCCATGTGGGGGTCACTCGGGGTCCACGCGCAACGAAATGACGTTGCGGCGAGGTCCAAACCGTAGAAACATTACATGGAATGGCCACCGAACAGCTGACTCCGCGCCCTGCAGGTCTCCCCGACGTCGATCGGATGCCGGTTCACGGCATCGATCACCTGGAGCTCTACGTGGGCAACGCCGCCCAGGCCGCCTTCTACCTGACCCGCGCGTTCGGCTTCACGGAGACCGCCTACATGGGACTTGAGACAGGCCGCCGCGATCGGGTCTCGCACGTGCTGGAGCAGGGACGCATCCGGCTCGTGGTCACGGGCTCGCTCTCGGGCGAGGACGAGATAGGCGACTACCAGCGCCGTCATGGCGACGGCGTTCAGAAGATCGCCCTGAGCGTCCCCGACGCCGCGGCCGCTTACGCGCACGCCGTGGCGCACGGCGCCCGCGGCGTGGTCACGCCGCACTGGGTCGAGGACGAGCACGGCCGCGTTCAGCTCGCCTCGATCGCGACCTACGGGGAGACGGTGCACCTGCTCGTGGAGCGCGGCGCCTACGACGGCCCGTTCATGCCCGGCTTCCAGGCGCGCGACGACGCGCCCACGCAACCGATGTTCGCGGGCATCGACCACGTGGTCGGGAACGTGGAGCTCGGCCACATGCAGGAGTGGGTGGGCTACTACGAGCGCGTCTTCGGCATGACCGAGCTGATCCACTTCTCCGACGAGGCGATCTCCACCGAGTACTCCGCCCTCATGTCGAAGGTCGTGACCGACGGCAGCGGAAAGCTCAAGTTCCCGATCAACGAGCCCGCCGAGGGCAAGCGCAAGTCGCAGATCGAGGAGTACCTGGAGTTCCACCGCGGTGCCGGGGTGCAGCACGTGGCCATCTCCACGCGCGACATCGTGGGCACCGTCGGCCAGCTGCGCGATCGCGGCGTCGAGTTCCTCGCCATCCCCGGTGAGTACTACGACGAGGTGCCGGGCCGGATCGGCGAGATCGAACAGGATCTCGGCGACCTGCGCCGGCTCGGCATCCTCGTCGACCGCGACGACGAGGGCTACCTGCTCCAGATCTTCACGAAGCCGCTCGGCGACCGGCCAACGCTGTTCTTCGAGATCATCGAGCGCCACGGTTCGCGCGGCTTCGGCGAGGGGAACTTCAAGGCGCTGTTCGAGGCGATCGAGCGCGAGCAGGACCTGAGGGGCAACCTATGAGGTACGAGCGCCTCGGCGAGATCCCGCGCAAGCGCCACGTGCAGGTCCGGCGCAACGGCGCCGGCTCGCCGCTCCTGACCGAGGAGGTCATGGGCTACGAGGGCTTCTCGGGCAACGAGACGATCCTCTACCACCTGCACTCGCCCTGCCGCCTGGACGCGGTTGGCGGCTTCCAGAGCATCGAGCGCGAGGAGTGGGTGCCGGACGCCCACGTGCATCGTCTGGCCGACACCGGACCGGTGGATCCCGGCGGCGACCCGCTCAGCGGCCGGCGCCTCCTCATGTGGAACGCCGACCTCGAGGTCTGGCTCTGCAAGCCCACGGAGCCGTTCACCGGCTTCTATCGCAACGGCGAGGGCGACGAGGTGATCTACGTGCATCGCGGCGGCGGCGTGCTGCGCAGCGTCTTCGGCCGCGTGCCCTTCCGCGAGAAGGACTACCTGGTGATCCCGCGCGGCACCACGCACAGCTTCGAGCTCGACGCGGGTGAGCAGACGTGGCTCTGCTTCCACACCCCGGGGGAGATCGAGACCCCCAACCGCTACCGCAACCGCTACGGCCTGCTGCTCGAGCACGCCCCCTACTCGCAGCGCGACTTCCATCCGCCGGGCGAGCTCGAGACCCTCGACGAGAGCGGCGAGTACCCGGTGACCGTGCGGGTGCGGGGCGGGCACCAGGAGTACCTGCTCGACCGCCATCCGTTCGACGTGGTCGGCTGGGACGGCTACGTGTGGCCCTACACGTTCAACGCGGACGACTTCGAGCCGCGCGCCGGCCGCTTCCACCTGCCGCCGCCTGCCCACCAGACCTTCCAGGGGCAGAACTTCGTGATCTGCACGTTCGCGCCGCGCATGCTCGACTGGGACCCCGAGGCGGTGCCGCTGCCCTACCACCACTCGAACATCCAGTCCGAGGAGGTCATGTTCTACGCCGAGGGCGACTACGCCGCCCGCAAGGGGGTGGAGGTGGGCTCGATCACGCTGCACCCCTCCGGCCTGCCGCACGGCCCGCAGCCCGGAGCCGTGGAGAAGGCGCTCGGCTCGAAGAGCACCGACGAGCTCGCGATCATGTGGGACACGTTCCGCCCGCTGCAGCTGAGCACGCTGTGGCGCGACCATGACAAGCCCGAGTACGCGCTGTCCTGGAACCCGGATCGGTCGTGGGCCAGTGTTTGAGGAGGGCCAGCTCTACTCGCCGGTCACGGATGGCGAGAACGGGGTGGTGGTTCACCTCGACGTGGACCACCCGGGAGCGAACGATCCCGAGTACCGAGCCCGGCGCTCGGAGATAGCCGCCGCCGCGCTGGCGTGGCGCCCCGGCCAGCCGGCGCCGGCGATCGAGTACACCGACCGCGAGCAGCAGGTCTGGCAGATCGTCTGCCGCGAGCTGGCGGTCAAGCACGAGCGCTATGCCTGCCGCGCCTACCGCGAGGCCGCCGCCGCGCTGGCGCTGCCGAGCGAGGCCATCCCCGGACTCGACGAGGTGAGCGCCCGCCTGGAGCCGCTCACGGGCTTCCGCTACCTGCCTGCCGCGGGGCTCGTGCCGCTCGAGGAGTTCTACGGCGCGCTGGCCGACCGCGTGTTCCACTCCACGCAGTACATCCGCCACTGGGCAGCGCCGCTGTACACCCCGGAGCCGGACCTGATCCACGAGGTGATCGGCCACGGGAACCTGCTCGCTTCGCCCGAGCTCGCCGAGCTGAATCTCCTGGCGGGTCAGGCCGCGCGCCGCTGCGAGACCCGCGACGCGCTTAGGTTCCTCGCGCACGTGTTCTGGTTCACGATCGAGTTCGGGGTGCTCCAGGAGGACGGCGAGCTGCGCGCGTACGGCGCGGGCATCCTGTCGAGCTACGGCGAGATCGAGGAGTTCCGCCAGATGGAGATCCGGCCCATCGACTACCGCGAGATGGGCACGATCGACTACGACATCACGAAGTACCAGCCGGTGCTCTACGGCGCCGAGTCGATGACGCACCTGATGGAGTCGCTCGGCGGCTTCTTCGCCGGCTTCGACGACGACACGCCGGATCGGTTCTCGGCGCGCTCGGCGGACGCAGTTCGCTAGATACTTCCGGCGTGAGCGAGCCGGCCTTCCTCTTCGCGGACCTGTCGGGCTACACGGCGCTCACCGAGGTCCACGGTGACGAGGAGGCGGCCGACCTGGTGCTCGCGTTCGCCGACGAGGTGCGGGCGATCCTGCCCGGCTACGGAGCCGAGCAGGTGAAGACGATCGGCGACGCGCTGATGATCCGCGCAGACGATCCCGAGCGCGCCGTGCGCCTCGGGATAGCGATCGTCCACGACGTGGGCCGGCGCCACGGCTTCCCGAGCGTGAGGGTCGGCGTGCACGCCGGACCTGCGGTGGAGCGCGACGGCGACTGGTTCGGCGCCACGGTGAACCTGGCGGCCCGCGTGTCGGGCGCGGCCGCGGGCGGCGAGGTGCTGCTCACGGCGGCCACGGCCGAGCGCATCACGGGCGAGCGCGGCTCGCCGCGGCTGTTCCTCCGGTCGCGCGGGCGGCGCGAGTTCCGGAACGTGGCCGATCCGGTCGAGCTGGTCGAGGCCACCTGCGAGTTCTCGCGCGGCCTGGGCGACCTGCCGGTCGATCCCATCTGCCGAATGGCCGTGGACCCCGAGCACGCCGCCGGCAGCCTCAACCACGAGGGAGTGGAGTACTGGTTCTGCTCGCTCGACTGCGTGCGCAGGTTCGCCGAGGCGCCTACAGCCCCAGCTGCTTCCCCAGGATCTCCTTCATGACCTCGTCGGTGCCGCCGCCGATCGGGCCGAGCCGCGTGTCGCGCACGGCGCGCTCGATGCCGTACTCCTTCATGTAGCCGGCGCCGCCGTGGATCTGGAGCGTGTCGTCGGCCACCTCGTAGGCGGCGCGCTGGCTGATCAGCTTGGCCTCGGTGACCTCGCGGATGGCGTCGCCGCCGTTGGCGAAGAGCCAGAGCGCGTAGTAGGTGAGCGAGCGCGCGGCCTCGAGCTTCACCGCCATCTCGGCGATCTTGTGCCGGATCGCCTGGTGCTTGCCGATCGGGCGCCCGAACGCGGTGCGCTCACCCGCGTAGGCCACGGCCGCGTCCAGCATGCGGCTCATCGAGCCCACGGCGCCGAGCGCCATCACGAGCCGCTCCCACTGGAAGTTGGCCATGATCAGGTAGAAGCCCTTGTTCTCCTGCCCGAGCAGGTTCTCGTCCGGCACGAACACGTCGTCGAACGCCAGCTCGGCGGTGTCGGACGCGCGCCACCCCAGCTTCTCGAGCTTCTTCGAGACGGTGTAGCCCTCCATCTCCTTCTCGAGGATCAGGAACGAGAGCCCCTGGTGGCCGCCCTCCTCCGTGGTCTTGACCGCGGTCACGAGGAAGTCGGCGCGCACGCCGTTCGTGATGTAGGTCTTCGAGCCGTTCACGGCGTAGCCGCCGTCGACCTTCCTGGCGAACGTGCGGATGCCGGCCACGTCCGAGCCGGCCCCGGGCTCCGTGATCCCCAGCGCCGCGATCCGCTCGCCCCTGATCGCGGGCACCAGGTAGCGCTGCTTCTGGTCCTCGGTGCCGAACTTCCAGATCGGCGGCGTGGCGATGCCTATGTGCGCGCCGATGCCCGCCGACAGACCGCCCGAGCCCGCGCCGCTCAGCTCCTCCGCGAGCACCGCGTCGTGCACGTAGTCGCCGCCCTCGCCGCCGTACTCCTCGGGGTACTTGAGGCCGAGGTAGCCCACCTCGGCCATGCGCGTGAACACGTCGTTGGGGAACCACTCGGCGTCCTCCCACTCGTCCGCGTGCGGGCGCAGCTCCTTGGCCACGAAGCGCCGGATCGCCTCGCGCAACTGGTTGTGCTCGTCGGTGAACGGCGGCATGGTCATAGGCGCTTCTTCAGCATTCCGAACACACCGCGCAGCACCTTGCGCTGGACTGCCTTGCCCTCGCGCGAGGTCAGGAAGTCCCCGAGGGCGTCGACCCCGCCGGAGGGGGCGGGCGCGCGCTGCTTGGCCTTCGGCTTCGGCTTCTCGGCCGGCTCGGTGGCGGCGTCGAGCCTGGCAGCGAGCTTCTCCCGCGCGCTCTCGGCGTCCACGCGCTCCCCGTACTTGGCGTACAGCGGCGACGCCTTGGCGGCTCCGTCCACGTCGTCGGCGGGCCCCATCCGCGAGGCGGGGGCGCGGAGCCGCGTGTGCACCACGGGAGTGGGCACCCCCTCGTCGGAGAGGGTGGTCACGGCCGCCTCGCCGATGCCCATCTGGGTGAGCAGCTCTCTTACGTCGTAGAAGTCCGAGGTCGGATAGGTGGATGCCGCGGCCTTGAGCGCCTTCGCGTCGTCGGGGGTGAAGGCCCGGAGCGCGTGCTGCACGCGGTTGCCGAGCTGGCCCAGCACCGAGGCCGGAACGTCATCCGGCACCTGGGTCACGAAGAACACGCCCACGCCCTTCGAGCGGATGAGCCTCACGGTCTGGGTCACCGAGTCGAGGAACGCGTCGGTGGCGTCCTGGAAGAGCAGGTGGGCCTCGTCGAAGAAGAACACGAGCTTCGGCTTGTCGAGGTCCCCGGCCTCGGGAAGCTGCTCGAACAGCTCGGCCAGCAGCCACATCAGCGCGGTCGAGAAGAGCTTGGGCTTGTCCTGGACGGCCGCCAGCTCCAGCACGGACACCACCCCGCGCCCGTCGGGCGCCGTGCGCATCAGGTCGGCGATCTCCAGCTGCGGCTCGCCGAAGAACTCGTTGCCCCCGCCGTCCTCGAGCCCCACGAGCGCTCGCAGGAGCACGCCCACCGTCGAGGAGGCCAGGCCACCGATGCCCTCCAGCTCGCCCTTGCCGGCGTCCGACTCGAGGAAGGTCAGCAGCGCGCGCAGGTCGGAGAGGTCGAGCAGGGGCAGTCCCTTCTCGTCCGCGTAGTGGAACACCAGGCCGAGGCTCTGCTCCTGCGTCTCGTTCGACTCGAGCACCTTGCCGAGCAGCTGCGGGCCGAAGTCGGAGACCGTGGCGCGCACCGGCACGCCCGGCCCGATCCCTCCGAGCGAGAGGTACTCCACCGGGGCGGCGGCCGGGGCGAAGGGCAGGCCCAGCTCGGCCATGCGCTTCTCCGCCGGCCCTCCGGGCGCGCCGGCCGCCCCGATTCCCGAGAGGTCGCCCTTGATGTCGGCCGCGAACACCGGCACGCCGGCGGCGGACAGCTGCTCGGCGATGGTCTGGAGCGTGATCGTCTTGCCGGTGCCGGTGGCGCCCGCCACCAGGCCATGCCGGTTCATCATCCGCAGCGGCACCTGCACGACCGCCTCCGCCGCGAGCTTGCCCTCGTGCACGCCGCGCCCGAGGTCCACGGCAGGACCGTCGGTGGCATAGCCATCGGCGATCGTCTTGGCGAATTCGCTCACCGCGGCATCCTCGCGCATGAGCCCCCGGGCGGGGCTACTTGCGCGGGATCACGTTGTGGGAGACGAAGGCGGAGAGCGGCGTCGCGAGCTTCTGCAGCTCCGCGGTGCGCCCGGCTTCGATCCACATGCCCACCAGTTCGAGGATGGCGCCCACCACGCCCAGCGCCGCCTCGTCCGACAGCGGACCGATGGCGCTCTTGCCCTCGCGCGCAGACGCGTTGATCTCGAGGTAGCGATCGGCGAACACCCGGAGGACCGCGCGCCGGCGCGCCAGCGCCGCCGGGCCGGCCGCGTGCACCTCGATGATGATCGCGCGGCAGAAGGCGGGCTCGGCGGAGAGCACCGTGAGGAAGGCCTGGAGGCCCATGACCACGCGCGAGTGCGGGTCGTCCTGTCCCTCGAGCGTGTCGGCCACCCGGCCGAGCAGGAACATGATGCCGGTGTCGTACATCGCCAGGAAGCACTCCTGCTTGTCGCTGAAGTGGTCGTAGAAGGTCTTGCGCGAGACCCCGGCGTACGACACCACGTGCGCGATCGTCGTGGAGGGGTAGCCGTGCTCCGCCACGGCCTGGGCCATGGCGTCGAGCAGCCGCCCGCGCTGGGAGGCCAGAACGGTCTCTCGCGTTAGCGAATGGCGCCCGGAGGGAAGAGGACCTAGGGGGAACTCGTAGATGGCGGAGCCGCTGGCTTGCACTTTGGGAAACTCTAGCGTACTATCCGGAAACTTCAGCGTTCTTCAAACAGGGGAGACGAGTGAGGACGAGAGCGAGCGGTAGATGGTCGGTGGCCCTCATCGTGGCGGGTCTGGCGGCGGCGGCGATCGCGCCGGGCGCGCAGGCAAGGGATGCCACCGTGCGCTCCTTCGACCAGACGCGGATCAATACGCACTTCTTCCCGGCGGCGGGGCTGGCGCCCGGCAAACGCGCTCCCACTGTGATGGTCGGCCCCGGCTGGAGCCAGCCCGGCGAGACCGACGAGAACTCGACATCCGAGGAGCTTTTCGGCGGGGTGGGCGTGGGCGTGCTCCGCAACGCGGGCTACAACGTGCTGACCTGGGACCCGCGCGGCTTCGGTCAGTCGGGCGGGCAGGTCATGGTCGACTCGCCGGACTACGAGGCCCGTGATGCGTCGGCCCTGATCGACTTCCTCGCGCAGCAGCCCGAGGCCCAGCTCGACAAGGCGGGCGACCCGCGGGTGGGCATGAACGGCAGCTCCTACGGCGGCGGCATCCAGTGGATCACGGCCGCGCGCGACGCGCGCGTGGACGTGATCACGCCGAACATCTCCTGGAACTCGCTCACCACCAGCCTCTACAAGGACGGCGCGCTCAAGGCCGGCTGGGGCGTGCTGCTCTGCGGCCTGGGCACCGCCGCCTCGCTGCCCGGCGGGCTGTTGAACCCCGACGGGATCGAGCTCTCGCGGATGGACCCGCACCTGTTGAACACCTGCGTCAACGGCATCGCGAGCGGCTCCGTCGCCCCGGCCGACCAGGCCTGGTTCGCGGCCCACGGCCCGGACACCCTGCTGTCCAAGGTCAAGATCCCCACCCTGATCACCCAGGGCACGGCGGACACGCTGTTCACGCTCAAGGAGGCGGCCCGCAACTATGCGTCCCTGCGCAGCCGCGGGGTGCCCACGAAGATGGTCTGGTTCTGCGGCGGGCACGGCGTGTGCCTCACGGGCGCCGGCCAGGCCGGGCACGTGGAGCGCTCGGTGCTCAACTGGCTGGGGCGCTACCTGAAGCGGGACACCTCGGTGCAGACCGGGCCGCGCTTCGAGTGGCTGGCGGACGACGCGCAGTGGCGCTCGGCGGCCGACTACCCGCTGCCCCGGCGCGGATCGCTCACCGCGGTCACGGGCCAGAAGACGCTCCCGATCGTGCCGGGCAGCCCCTCGGGCGGGCTGATCGCCGCCACGCCCGCCGCCAACTCCGTGGAGGTGGCCCTGCCCGCGGCGTCCGCAAACGCGCACGTGGTCGGCGAGCCCACGCTGAAGCTCTCCTACAGCGGCACGGCCGTAGCGGCGTCCACGCACCTGTACGCGCAGATCCTCGACAGCTCGGGGCGCGTGGTGGGCAACCAGGCCACTCCGATCCCGGTGACGCTCGACGGCAGGCTTCGCACCATCGAGCGGCCGCTCGAGGTGATCGCCTCGGAGGCGAAGGCAGGCACGGGCTACAAGCTCCAGATCACGCCGGGGACCACGCTCTACACGCCGCAGCGCTCGGCCGGCCTCGTCACGTTCGGGCGCATCGAGATCTCCTTGCCGATCACCGGCTGAGGCTCAGGACGGGCCAGGTGGCGGGCCTCTCCGGACGCGGGATCCCGGGGAGGCTCGCTCGTAGTTGAGGCGGAGCAGCTCGATTACGTCCAGGACGTCGGACTCGCTTTCCATGCGACGGGCGGCGGGCCCAACCCGATCGGGGAACACGGGGTGCGGCTCGATCCGGCCCTGCTCGCGGAGCTCGGCCCAGACTGACTTCGGGAAGCCGAAGTGGGCTGAGCGGTCCCCGTGCAGGTGGCCAAGCTCCCGGCGGCCGAACCGAAAGGCCGTCGAGCTCCCTCGGCTACCGGGCTCCGCGGTGACTCCGGGCCACGAGGTCACCGCCGCCGTGATCCGTTCGCTTGGGGTGGGTGGGTTGCTCATCGGAACATTGAACAACTTCAAGTGCACTTGAAGTCAAGCCCGAGCCCTAGGTGTAGGGCTCGAACACGTCGAGCGGCAGCACCGCCGACACGAGCGCGTTCGGCTTGTCCACCAGCTCGGACACGCGGAGCTCCACGGCGGCGCTCATCAGCACGTAGGCCGGCTCGCGCTCCATCCCGTGCTCGTGCTCGAGCCAGTCGAGCATCTCGAGCAGCGCCCGCCGGGTGGCCAGGTTGAGGTCGAGCTGCTCGTTGCGGCCGTGGTCGTCGAGCGGGATGCCGGTGGTCGCAAAGCACCTGCGCCCGGCCCGCGGTGGGCTCTCCCAGGCCGGGAAGCGGGGGCGCCAGCCCTCGCGGCGCAGGTCCCACGCGCACGGTCGCGGTCCCGCCCGTCTCGATCGCGGAGATGCACACCTCGCCGTCGCCCTGGGCGAAGTGCAGGTCGCCGATCGACAACAGCGCGCCGGGCGCGTGCACCGGCAGCAGCAGGCGGCTGCCCGCCACCAGATCGCGGATGTCGATGTTGCCGCCGTTCTCGCGCGGCGGGTAGGTGCGCAGCCCGTCGGCCGCCGAGGGCGGCACCGCCAGCTCCGGGCTCGGCAGCTCGAAGTCGCCGCCGCGTGAAGCCAGGTCGGCCTCACGCGCGAGCGCGCGCGTGAAGAGCTCCGCCGACGGGGCCACGCCGATCACACCGGCGAACACCCCCGCGGGCACGGCCACGCCCGGCACGTCCTCCGAGCGCGCCCGCTCGCCGTCGAGCTCCCAGCGCGCGAGGAAGGGGCGCTCGAAGAGATCGCCGAGGAACCCCGAGCCCGGCCAGATCGCCGTCCATGCGAAGTCGTCGGTCTCGTATCCGAGCACGTCGATCTCGAGCACGTCCCCGGGCTCGGCGCCGCGCACCTCGAGCGGCCCGGTGAGCGGGTGGGCCAGGGCCGGTATCGCGAGCAGGTCCTCGTGAGACGACGTGCGCGTGATCGTGCCGTCGCGCGAGTCGCGCAGCTCGAAGGTCACGACCTCGCCGGGGTCCACCGCGAGCACCGGGGGGATGCCCGGATGCCAGCGGTTGTGGCCGCCTGGCGCTCCCTCGTCGAGCCGCCGGGAGCGGTCGATCTCGATCCGCGCGCTCATGGCGGGTATGTACCCCGCCGGCGAGACCTACAAGCCGTACGAGCGGCCGATCACGTCGAGCATGACCTCGTCCGTGCCCGCGCCGATGCGGTTCAGGCGCATGTCGCGCCAGGCCCGCTCGATGCCGTACTCCTTCATGTAGCCGGCGCCGCCGTGGATCTGGAGGCACTCGTCGGTGACCTCGCAGGCCATGCGCGCCGCGTACAGCTTGGCCATCGAGATCTCGCGCACGGGGTACTCGCCGTTCTGATGGCGCCAGGCCGTGGAATAGACCATCTGGCGCGCAGCCTCGATCTTCGTGGCCATGTCGGCGAACTTGTGGCGGATCACCTGGAACTTGCCGATCGGGCGGCCGAAGGCGGTGCGGTCGGTGGCGTACTCGAGCGTCTTCTCGAAGCAGCGCTGGGCGCCCGCCACGCAGCCCGCGGCGCCGATCAGCCGCTCTCCCTGGAGCTCCCACATGATGTGGTAGAAGCCCTTGCCCTCCTGCCCGAGCAGCGCGTCCGCCGGCACGCGCACGTCCTGGAAGGCGAGCAGCGCGGTGTCGGAGGCGTGCATCCCCAGCTTCTCGAGCTTCTTCTCGCGGATCACGCCTTCCGTGTCCATGTCCACGAGGAAGAGCGAGAACCCGTCGTAGCCCGCGTCGGCATCGGTCTTCGTCACGAGCACGATGAAGTCGGCGCGGTGTCCGTTCGTAATGTAGGTCTTGGACCCGTTGATGACCCACTCGTCGCCGTCGCGCACGGCGCGCGTCTTGATCCCGGCCACATCCGAGCCGGCGTCGGGCTCGGTGATCCCGAGGCAGGAGATCTTCTGGCCCTGGATGGAGGGGACCAGGTAGCGCTGCTTCTGCTCCTCGGTGCCGAACAGGTGCACCGGGGGCGTGGCCATGTCGGTGTGCACCGCCACGCCCATCACGAGCCCACCGGACCCCGCATGCGACATCTCCTCGGCCAGCACGAGGTTGCAGTAGTAGTCGCCGCCCTGGCCGCCGTACTCCTCGGGGTAGGACAGGCCGAGGAAGCCGAGCTCGCCCATGCGGCGGAAGACCGAGTCGGGGAAGGTGGTCTCCTCCCACTCGTCGGCGTGGGGGGCCAGCTCCTTCTTGGCGAAGGCGCGGATGGACTCGCGGAGCTGGTCGTGCTCCTCGGTGAAGATGAAGTGCTTGCGCCTCGTCTCGAAGTTCGGCTTGAGCACCTTCTCGGCCGTTGCCATGCGGGTCCCCCTCGTAGTGGATGCTGCGAGGGCACCGTACCAAAAGTAGGGAGTTGGACTTCCTACTACTGACCGCGGGCGAACCGGCCCGTGGCGACGGGGAAGCCCTGGATCGCGATCCAAGACTTCACCAGGCCGCCGAAGCGCTCCGGCACGATCCGCGACGCCGGGAACAGCCGCTGTAGCTCGCTGCGCCTCATCAAGCGGTGCTGCTGGACGATCTCGCGCGCGAAGGCGGGATCGGGGCAGCGCCCGGCCCAGCCGACCCCCCGGCGCGTGAGGATCGCCACGCGCGCGTCCTCGGAGAGCCAGTGCCACGCCGGCACCAGGAAGTGCGGCTCCACGGGAAACCAGAAGTTCGGCGTCTGCACCCAGATGGCGCTCGATACGCGCTGCACCTCCGCCGCCATGCGCGACTGCGCCTCGAAGGTGAACAGATGCTCGATCACGGAGTTGCTGAAAGCGATGTCGAACTCGGCGTCGCCGAACGACCCGAGGTCGGTCGCGTCGCCCACCCGGGCGCGCACGTTCTCGTGCGGGTGCTCCTGCTCGCTGAGGTTGAGCAGCGTGATCGACACGTCCTCGCGATCGGTCCAGCCGCGGCGCTCCCAGAAGGAGACGGTGCCACCCACATCGAGGATCGAGACCGGGCGTGGTAGGCGCCCGACCAGGCTGTCGAACAGCTGGAAGCGCCGTTCGCGCAACCGGCGGCTGAGGGAACCCGGGTCGCCGTCGTCGGCGAGACGCCGCATCCGCTCGGCCGGGCTGACCAGCATCACCAGCGGACTCTCTCACCCCGCCGTCGCCGGCCACCCGGGTCGAACGGCTAGGTTCCCGCCCTTGGCCGAGCTGAGCTTCGACGTGATCGTGGTGGGCGGCGGCCCGGCGGGCGAGGTCTGCGCCGGGCGGCTCGGCGACGCGGGGCTCGAGGTGGCGCTGGTGGAGCAGGAGCTGGTGGGCGGCGAGTGCTCGTTCTACGCATGCATGCCGTCGAAGGCGCTCCTGCGCCCCGGTGAGCTGCTGGCCGAGGTCAGGCGCATCCCGGGCGTGCGCGAGGCGGTCACGGGAGACCTCGACGTGCGCGCGGTGCTCGAGCGGCGCGACGAGGTCATCCACAACCTGGACGACTCGCACATGGAGCCGTGGCTGGCCGACCACGGGGTGACGCTGGTGCGCGGCCACGCGCGGTTCGACGGCGAGCGCCGGCTGAAGGTGGAGGGCGACACGCTGGTGGCGCGCCAGGCCGTGGTGGTGGCCTCCGGCAGCGGCGCGGCCGTGCCGCCGATCGACGGGCTGCGCGAGGCCCGGCCCTGGACCAACCGCGAGGCCACGCTCGCGAAGGAGGTCCCCGAGCGCCTGGCGATCCTCGGCGGCGGGGTGGTGGGCGTGGAGATGGCGCAGGCGTGGAGCTCGCTCGGATCGCAGGTGACGCTGGTCGAGGCGGCCGACCGCTTGCTGCCGAACGAGGAGCCGTTCGCCGGCGAGGAGGTGCGCTCCGCCCTCCACGAGCGCGGCGTGGACGTCCAGGTGGGCGTCAAGGCCACGGCGGTGCGCGCCCGCGACGGCGAGGTGGAGGTCGAGCTGGACACCGGCGGACCGGTGCGCGGCGAGCAGCTCCTCGTGGCGGTCGGCCGGCGGCCGAGGACCGACGACCTGGGTCTGGAGTCGGTGGGGCTCGAGCCGGGCAAGTCGATCGAGGTGGACGACCGCATGCGGGCCAACGACTGGCTCTACGCCATCGGCGACGTGAACGGCCGCGTGCTGCTCACCCACATGGGCAAGTACCAGGCGCGGATCGCGGCCGGCACGATCCTCGGCCAGGACGTGAGCGCCATCGCCGACGACGCCCGCTCGCCGCGAGTGATCTTCACGGACCCGCAGGTGGCGGCGGTGGGCTACACGCTCGAGCGTGCGCGGGCCGCGGGCCTGGACGTCCGCGCCGTGGACGTGCCCACGCAGTCCACGGCCGGTGCGAGCTTCTACGGCCGCGACGACGCGCCGGGCACATCGCGGCTCGTGATCGACGACAGCCGCGGCGTGGTTGTGGGCGCCACGTTCACGGGGGTCGAGGTGGGCGAGTGGCTCCATGCGGCCACGATCGCCGTGGTCGGCGAGGTGCCGCTCGACCGTCTCGCACACGCCGTGCCGGCGTTCCCAACCCGCAGCGAGGTATGGCTGAAGCTGCTCGAGAGCTACGAGCTCTGAGGTGGCCGCCACGAGCGCAGAGGAGGTGCTTCGCCGGGTGCGCTCGCTCCGCCCGGGCTCCGTCACGACCTACGGCGACCTGTCGCCCGGCGCGCCGCGCTTCGCCGGCGCGGTGCTGGCGGAGTGCCACGATCCCGAGGTCCCGTGGCAGCGCGTGGTCCGCGCCGACGGCTCGCTGGCCAAGGGCGAGCGGCAGCGTCGCCTGCTCGAGGCGGAGGGTGTGCCCTTCCGCGGTCAGCGCGTCGACATGCGGGCAGCGTGGGCTCCGCCGGAGCCCGAGTAGTAGAACTGTCGGCGCATGGCCTACGAGAATCTCCTCTACGAGGTGCGCGACGACGGCGTGGCCACCATCTCGCTCAACGCCCCCGACACGCGCAACGCCCTCTCGGGCGAGCTGCTCGGCGAGCTGATCGACGCCTTCGAGGCGGCGCGGGACGACGAGCGCGTTCGCTGCGTCGTGCTCGGCTCGACGCACGAGAAGGTGTTCAGCGCCGGCGGGAACCTCGATCAGTTCGCAGCCGACGTGCCGCTCGTGCACAAGCACTTCGGCACCGAGCGCTTTCCGCGGCTCTTCACCCTGATCATGCAGCTCGGCAAGCCCACCATCTGCGCGGCGGGGGGGCACGTGCTGGCGGGTGCGCTCGGGATCGCGCTGGCCTGCGACCTGATCGTGGCCAAGGACACCGCCACCTTCGGTACGCCCGAGATCAACGTGGGCGTGTTCCCGTTCATGATCATGGCCCTGATCTATCGCAACGTGCCGCGGAAGAAGGCGAACGAGCTGCTGCTGCTCGGAGAGCGGATCTCGGCGGAGGAGGCACGTGAGCTGGGGATCGTCAACCGCGTCGTTCCGGACGGCGAGTTCGACGCGGCGGTGGACGAGTGGGCGGTCAAGCTCGCGGCCAAGTCGCCGGTGCTGATGAAGCTCGGGAAGGACGCCATGTACCGTCAGCTGGACATGTCGCTCCCGGACGCACTCGACCACCTGCGCAGCCAGCTGTCCATCGCGTTCACCACGGAGGACATCCAGGAGGGGGTGAGGGCATTCTTCGAGAAGCGGGATCCGAGCTGGACCGGCCGCTGACGATGGGCCTGTCGCTGGTAGCGCTCCGCTGCCGCACGGCCGACCGCACGCCGCGCGCCATGCGCGGCGTGGAGACGCTGGCGCCGCTGCTGGAGAGCCGGCTCGAGATCGAGGCGCGCGTGATCGGGAGCCCGTCGGAGGAGCGCGTGGTGCCCTATGACGAGGACCTGCGCGGCTCGCGCGGCTGCCTGCTCGAGGCGGGCGGCCAGGTGGACGACGCGCTCGACGGCGGCCGGGTGCCGATCCTGCTCGCCGGCGACTGCTCGATCGGCATCACGACGCTGCCGTCAGCGTTGCGGCACGGCCAGGGCATCAAGGTGCTCTGGCTCGACGCCCACGCCGACTACAACACGCCCACCACGACCACGAGCGGCTACCTGGGCGGCATGGCGCTGGCCGGCGCCTGCGGCGAGTGGGACGCGGGCCTGACGGACACGATCGCCTCCGATCGCGTGGTGCTCGCCGGCGTGCGCGACCTCGACGAAGGCGAGCGCGACCTGCTCGGCGCCAGCGGCGTGACCGTGATCGGCGCGAGCAACGTGGAGACGCTCGTGGCCGTCAAGAACGCCCTGGACGGCTCGCCGGTGTACGTGCATCTCGACCTCGACGTGATCGACCCCGAGCACTTCCCGGCGCAGTTCCCCTCGCCGGGCGGGCTGCCTCCCGAGAAGCTGTACGACCTCGCCGAGGCGGTCGTGGAGGACTGCGAGCTCGTGGGACTCGAGATCACCGCGTTCGAGGCCCCGGACGATCCCGGCGAGCACGCCGCGGCCGCGGAGACGGCCATGCGGGTGATCGAGCCCTTCCTTGACCGTCTGCCGAGCGATCGTCAGAGTAAGAAGTAGTACTTCCCACTTCTGACCCGGAGGGGCATGGCCACAACTGAGAGGGCGGCCGCCGACACGCTCGTCGCCCGCCCGTCGCTTCGCTCGCTCGTGGAGGATCTCCACGAACGCCGCGAGCGCGCCCGCGAGGGCGGTGGCGCCGAGCGGATCGAGCGCCAGCACGCCGCCGACAAGCTGACCGCCCGCGAGCGCCTGGCGCTCCTGATCGACGAGGGCACGTTCACCGAGCTCGGCGTGCACGCGCGTCCGCACTTCTCCCAGCGCTCGATGGAGGGCCGCGAGGCTCCCGCCGACGGCGTGATCACGGGCTACGGCAAGGTCGACGGACGCCTGGTGGCCGTGGCCGCATACGACTTCACCGTGATGGCCGGCTCGATGGGAATGACCGGCGAGCTGAAGGTCACCCGCCTGCGCGACCTCGCGCTCCAGAAGCGCATTCCGATGCTGTGGCTGCTCGACTCCGCCGGGGCCCGCATCCAGGAGGCGGCCGGCTCGCTGTTCGCCGGCTCGGGACACCTCTTCCGCGAGGAGGTGATCATGAGCGGCGTGGTGCCTCAGGTGGCAGCCCTCATGGGCCCCTGCGCCGCCGGCACCGCGTACATCCCCGGGCTGGCCGACTTCGTGCCGATGGTCAAGGGCCGCGGCTCGATGGCGCTGGCCGGCCCGCACCTCACCAAGGCGGTCACCGGCGAGGACGTGACCCAGGAGGAGCTCGGCGGCTCACGCGTCCACACGCGCGTGTCGGGAGTGGGCGACCTCGAGGTGGACTCCGACGAGGACTGCATCGACGCCATCAAGGCGTACCTCTCCTATATGCCGCAGAACTGCGAGCAGCAGCCCCCGCTCCGCGAGACGGCGGACCCGGTGGACCGGATGGACGAGGAGCTGCTCGACATCCTGCCCGACTCACCGCGCCACCCCTACGACATGTACGACGTGATCCGGCGCATCGTGGACGACGGCGAGTGGTTCGACCTCAAGCCGCGCTGGGCGCGCACCATCATCACCTGCCTCGCGCGGATGGGCGGCCGGCCGGTGGGCATCGTGGCCAACCAGCCGCGCCACCTCGGCGGCATCCTCGAGAACGACTCCGCGGACAAGGCGGCGCGCTTCATCAACCTGTGCGACGCCTACGGCATCCCGCTGCTGTTCCTCATGGACGTGCCCGGCTTCATGGTCGGCACGAAGGTCGAGCGCGCCGGGATCATCCGGCACGGGGCGAAGATGCTCTACGCCGTCTCCCGCGCGACCGTGCCGAAGGTGACCGTGATCGTGCGCAAGGCCTACGGCGCCGGCTACTACGTGATGTGCGGCAAGGCGTACGAGCCGGACCTGATCGTGGCCTGGCCCAGCGCCGAGATCTCCGTGATGGGGCCGGAGGGCGCGGTGAACATCATCTTCCGCAAGCAGATCGAGGCCGCCGAGGACCCGGACGCGGCGCGCGCCGAGATGATCGCCGGCATCAGGGCCACGATCGATCCGTACATCGCTGCCGGCAACGCCCTGATCGACGACGTGATCGACCCGCGCGAGACGCGGCCCACCGTGATCAGGGCGTTCGAGATGGCCGCCACCAAGCGGGTCGAGCGCCCGCACAAGAAGCATGGAGTGATGCCCGTATGAGCAGCTTCGAGAACCCGGCGATCATCACTTGCTCGATCTCGGGCGCGGTGGCCAATCGCGACCAGTGCCCGGCCATCCCGTACACGCCCGAGGAGTACGCCGCCGAGGCCAAGCGGGCGGTGGACGAGGGCTGCTCGATGATCCATATCCACGCGCGCACGCCCGACGGGGTGCCGTCCTACGAGATCGAGGACTTCCGCGCGATCACCGAGGCCATCCGGGGCGCGGTGGACGACGTGATCGTCAACTACTCCACCGGCGCGATCGGGGTGCCGATCGAGAAGCGCATCGCCTACCTGCGCGAGCTGAGGCCGGACGTGGCGGCGCTCAACATGAGCTCGATGAACTACGCGAAGTACTCGCGCAAGCGCAAGGACTTCGTGTTCAAGGCGGTGTTCGAGAACTCGTTCGACACGATCATCGAGTTTCTCGAGGCGATGAACGAGATCGGGATCCGACCCGAGCACGAGTGCTTCGACTCGGGCCACGTGGCCAATCTCGACCCGCTGCTGGACATGGGCCTGCTTAACGAGCCGCTCCAGGTGTCGTGCGTCATGGGCGTGAACGGCGGCATCCGGCCCACTCCGAAGAACCTCGCGTTCATGGCCGACCAGGTGCCGGGCGGCGCCGAGTCGCGCAACAACTGGGGCGTGATCGGCATCAGCCGCGACCAGTGGAGGCTGGTGGCCACCGCCGCCGCGCTCGGCGGGAACGTGCGCGTGGGGCTCGAGGACAACTTCTACCTCCCGGAGGGCGAGATGGCGCGCTCGAACGGCGACCTGATCGCCCGGGCCCGGCGCCTGGTGGAGGACGTGGGGCGGCGCGCGGCCACGGTGGCCGAGGCGCGCGAGCTGCTGGACGCGCCGGTGCGCGAGGTGGCCGCGTGAGCGGCGCCCTCGAGGGCGTACGCGTGCTCGACCTGTCGCGGCTGCTGCCGGGCGGGTTTTGCTCGCTGCTGCTCGCCGACTTCGGCGCCGACGTCCTGAAGGTCGAGGACACCGGCATGGGCGACTACATCCGCTGGGCCACGCCCTACCACGAGGGCGCCGAGGACTCGGCCAAGTCCGCGCTCTTCCTCGCCCTCAACCGCGGCAAGCGCTCGATCCGGCTGAACCTGAAGGAGGAGCGCGGGCGCGAGGTGCTGCTCCGCCTGGTGCGCGAGCACGACGTGCTGCTCGAGTCCTTCCGCCCGGGCGTGATGGACCGCCTCGGCCTGGGCTGGGAGCGCCTGCGCGAGGAGAACCCCGCGCTCGTGTACTGCGCGATCACGGGGTACGGGCAGGACGGGCCCTTCACCGCGCGCTCCGGGCCACGACATGAACTACCTGGGCCTGGGCGGGCTGCTCGGGCTCACGGGCGAGCGCGACGGCCCGCCGGTGCAGGCGGCGGGCCAGATCGCCGACATCGGCGGCGGCGCGATGATGGGCGCGTTCGGCATCCTGGCCGCGCTGCGCGAGCGGGAGACCTCGGGCAAGGGACAGCTCGTGGACGTGTCGATGTTCGACGGCGCGCTCTCCTGGCTCGCCCTCGTGGGGGCCCGCTACCTGTGCGAGCGCGTGGTGCCGGAGCGCGGGACGCTCGAGCTGGCCGGCAGCCTCATCTGTTACCGGCCGTACGCGTGCAAGGACGGCTGGGTCACCCTCGGTGCGCTCGAGCCGAAGTTCTGGCAGGCCTGGTGCGCCGGCGTGGGACGCGACGACCTCGTGGAGAAGCAGTTCGAGGCGCCCGGGCTCCGACGCGCACGCCGAGGTGGAGCGGATCTTCCACGAGCGCACCCGCGAGGAGTGGAGCGAGTTCGCCTCCAACCACGACTGCTGCCTCGAGCCGGTGCTCGGCCTGGACGAGACGCTCGACTCCGAGCTCGTGCGCGCGCGCGAAATGGTGGTCGAGGTGGACCAGCCGGGAACCGACGGCGTGAGCCTGCTCGGCGTGCCGGTCAAGCTCTCGCGCACCCCGGGCGCGCCGGCCGGGCCTGGCCCCGCGCTCGGCGAGCACACCCGCGACGTGCTCTCGACCCTCGGATACGACGAAGGTGAGATCGCCGCGCTGGAGGAGGCGGGGGCGGTGGCCGGACCCGCGGACACCGGCGCCCGCGGGAGCTTCATGGGGTGATGGCCAGCCAGAACGGGCTCCTGAAGATGAAGGAGCTGGCCGAGCGCAGCGGTGTGAGCGCGGGCACGATCAAGCACTACCTGCGCGAGGGGCTCCTGCCGGAGCCGGTCAAGACCTCGCGCAACATGGCCTACTACCCGCCCGAGTTCGTCGAGCGGATTCGCCTCATCAAACAGCTTCAGGAAGAGCGCTTCATGCCGCTCAAGCTGATCCGCTCCGTGCTCGACGAGGATCCCGAGCGCGCCCGCGCGCTCGTGGAGCTGGAGGACCGGATACTCGAGCGCGCGCTCCAGGGGGACACGAGCCGGGTGAGCGCCGCGGAGCTGCGGCGCCGCTATGACATCCCTCAGGAGGCACTCGAGCGGCTGGCCGAGCTCGAGATCCTCACTCCCAACAGCCGTGGCTATGGCGAGCGCGACGTGCAGATCGTCGAGGCGATCAGCCGCTTCCGCGCCGGCGGGTGGGACGAGCGCATCGGCTTCACGGTCTACGACACCGTGCGCTACAAGCGCGCGCTCGAGGACCTGGTGAAGGAGGAGGTCCAGGTGCTGATGGACCGGCTGGCCGGCGAGCTCGAGCCCGATCGCGCAGCCGAGCTGATCCAGGCCGGAGTCGAGCCGCTCCGCGACCTCATCGCGGCGCTGCACCAGAAGCTGCTGGTGGCCGAGCTCCAGCGGCAGCGTGCCGCCCGAGGCTGACCTGCGTTCGGTCTCGGCGCGCATGCGCTGGCAGGCCGAGTGGTGCGACCGGCTCGGGTCGCCGCTGTACGGCGAGCTGCTGCGTCGCGCCGGCGACGATGCCGAGGCGGGCGGGGTCGTGGCGGAGGTGCTCGCCGGCCACGAGGACGATCCGCTCGAGTCGATGCTCCAGCTGCGCTTCATGGGGGCGGTTCACCGGCTGGCCCTGGACGGCAGCGCGCCGGCGCTGGCTGCCGTTTACCCGTCGTGCGGGGGGAGGGGACCGGTCTCCGCGGCCTGGGATGCGTTTCGCGCCACCGTCACCTCGAATCTCGAGGAGCTGGATGGGCTGGTGAGGAGGCCGGTCCAGACCAACGAGGTGGGCCGCTCGCGAGCGCTGGTGCTCGGCTTCTTGCGGCTCGCTTCCGAGACGGGGTTGCCGTTGCGGCTGCTCGAGCTCGGCTCGAGCGCGGGGCTCAATCTGCGCTGGGACGCCTTCCGCTACGCCTCCGGCGGGTTCGAGTTTGGCGATGCCGCGTCGCCGGTTCAGTTCCACGACTACGCCGAGGGCGCACTGCCCTCCTTGCCCGGGCAGGCGGGGATCGTGGAGCGTTCGGGCTGCGACGAGGCGCCGGTGGCTCTCGACGAAGACGGTCGCCTCACGCTGCGCTCATACCTGTGGCCCGACCAGCTGGACCGGCTGCGCGCGCTCGACGGCGCCCTCGAGGTGGCCGCCGGGATCCCGGTCTCGGTGGAGCGCTCGGGCGCGGCGGATTGGCTCGAGCACCGGCTGGCCGAGCCCGTTCCGGGTGCGTGCACGGTCGTCTTCCACTCGATCGTCATGCAGTACGTGGACGCCGCGGAGCGCGAGCGGATCGGCGAACTGATCGTCGCGGCCGGGTCCCGCGCCACCGAGCAGGCCCCGGTCGCGCGGCTGGCGCTCGAGCCGGGCGGCGAGCTGGCGGAGCTGCGCCTGACCGTCTGGCCCGGCGGCGAGGAGCGCGTGCTGGCGCACGCCGGCTACCACGGCGAGCCGGTGCGCTGGGAGGGCGGTTGAGGGCCGCCGGACCGGCCGACGCCCAGGCCGTGGCGGAGCTGATCGCGCGCTGCGACGCGAGCTACGGGGAGTGGGCGCCGGACGGGTGGTCGCCGCCGCCGCCAGACGAGCCGCTGGCGCGCGAGCGGCTCGGCGACCCCTCCGCGTGGAGCCGGGTGGCAGTCGAGGGCGAGCGGGTCGTCGGCGTGGTCGTCTGGTGGCCTTTGGCCGCCGGCGCGCTCCTGTCGTGGCTGTTCACCGACCCCGGCGAGTGGGGCAGCGGCCTCGCTCAGACCCTGCACGACGGCGCGATCGCCGCGATGCATGCGGCCAGGCACGCCGAGGCCGAGCTGTGGGTCCACGACGCTAACGGCCGCGCGCGGAGGTTCTACGAGCGCAACGGCTGGACGCCTACGGGCGAGGCGAAGGTGCATGACCGGCTCGGCCTGCGCCTCTTGCGGTACACGGTCGTGCCCTAGAAGGTGATGACGGTCCGCACGCCCTCGTGGCGGTCCATCGCCGCGAAGGCGTCGTTCACCTCGTCGAGCGAGATGCGCCGCGTGATGAGCGAGTCCAGGTCGAGGTCGCCGGCCAGGTAGCTGTCCACCAGCTCGGGCACGCGGTCGCGGCCCTTGGCGCCGCCGAACGAGGCGCCGGCGATGCGGCGGCCCGTGATGAGGAAGCGCGGCACCACCTCGAGCACCTCGCCCTTGCCGGCCACGCCCGCGACGGTGCAGAGGCCCCAGCCCATGCGTGCCGACTCCACGGCCTGGCGCATCACGGCCACGTTGCCCGTGGCCTCGAAGGTGTAGTCGGCGCCGAAGCCGCCGGTCATCTCGAGGATCTGGTCGACCGCGCCCGGCCCGCCCACGAGCGTGTCGGTGGCGCCCTGGGCGCGTGCCTGCTCGAGGCGGCCCTCGTCGAGGTCCACGGCGATGATGCGCTCGGCCCCGGCCAGCCGGCAGCCGGCCACCGCGCCCAGGCCCACCAGGCCGGCGCCGAAGACCGCGCACGTTGAGCCGGGCTCGACCTTGGCCACGTACAGCGCCGCGCCGATGCCGGTAGTGGCGCCGCAGGCGAGCGAGCACACCACGTCGAGCGGGGCGTCCGGGTTCACCTTCGCCAATGCGATCTCCGGCATCACCGTGGCCTCGGCGAACGTGCTGGTGCCCATGAAGTGACGGATCCGCTCGCCGTCGCGGTTGAGCCGCGTGGTGCCGTCGGGGAGATAGCCCTCGTTCTGCTTCTCGCGGATGGCGAGGCAGATGTTCGTCTTGTCCGAGACGCAGTGCACGCACTCGCGGCACTGGGGCGAGAAGAGCGTGACCACGTGGTCGCCGGGCGCGAGACTCGACACGCCCTCGCCCACGGCCTCGACGACGCCGGCGCCCTCGTGCCCGAGCACCGTGGGCGCGTAGCCCGACGGGTCGGCGCCACTGGCCGTGTACATGTCGGTGTGGCAGACGCCGCAGGCGGCCAGGCGAACGAGCACCTCGCCCGGCCCCGGACCGTCCAGCTCAACGTCCTGGACCACGAGCGGCTGGGCGAATTCCTCGAGGACCGCGGCACGGATCTTCATGGCGACGGCACCCTACCCGTCACACACCAGCCTTGAGTCGTAACGCCCGAGCGAGCACGATCGGCCGATGGCCGACGAGACGAACAAAAGGGGCGACATAGGCCCCCAATGTTCGGTTCGTCCCGTGGATGCCGAAATCGCGGCGCTTGCCCGGCGGCAGCACGGCGTCGTTGCGCGGCACCAGCTCGTGCGGCTCGGGCTGGGTGGATACGGGATTCGGCACCGGATACGGACAGGCCGTCTCCACGTGCTCCATCGCGGGGTGTACGCGGTCGGTCATTCGGGGGTGACCTCAGCGGGGAAGGACACGGCGGCAGTGCTCGCATGCGGACGGGACGCGGTACTCAGTCACCGGGCCGCGGCATCCCGCTGGGGTCTTAGGCCCAGCGCACGCGCTCGCGTCGACGTGACCACTCCTCGCGAGTTGCGCGGTCATGAGGGAGTCCAGGTACATGTGAGTCGGCTTCCAGCGGATGAGCGAGCTCAGAAGGACGGCATCCCGATCACCACGGTGCCCCGCACGCTGCTCGACCTCGCGGCGGTGCTGCCGGCACACCAGCTCCAGCGCGCCATCGAGCAAGCCGAGGTGCTGCGCCTCACCGACCCGCTGTCATTGCCCGCCGTGCTCCGGCGCTACCCCGGCCGTCGCGGAGCCGCGAGCCTGCGGAAGCTCCTGGAGGACGGCCAGATCGGGGCCACCGTCACGCGCAGCCAGCTCGAGGAGCGCTTCCTCGAGTTCGTTGCCGCCGCGGACCTGCCGCGGCCTGAGGTCAATGCCTGGCTACACGTCGATGGCACGTGGATCGAGGTCGACTGCCTCTGGCGCGCGGAGCGTGTGGCGCTCGAGCTGGACGGCCACGGCGTGCACGGCACGCCGGCCGCCTTCGAGCGGGATCGTGAGCGCGACCGCCGGCTGCACGTGGAGGGGTGGATCCCGGTCCGCATCACCTGGAGACAGCTCGCGAAGGACTGCGAGCCGGCTCGAGTCCGACCTCCGCGCGCTACTCACCACCTGACGTCGTGCCACTCCATCACGCCGTGACCCGACGCCAGCCGGACCCCGCCCGGCAGCTCGCCCTGGAAGCTGCCGAACGGCTGCACGTAGTCGCTCCGGAAGAGGAGCCGCCGGGTGTGATCCTCGCGGGCGGACCACGGTGTGAACTCCAGTCCGCCCACGCGCGAGAGGTCGTCCGCGAACGCCACCGGCGGGACCTCGCTGGGCACCCCGTCCACCCAGACCGTGCGCTCGCTCGACTCGGGCGCGTCGTGCACCCCGTCCACCAGGTTCCAGGCCACGGCACGCCCGTCGACCGAGCGACCGATGCCCGCCGACCAGCGCCAGACGGTGTGGCGCTCGTGATAGCCGGCGGAGTCGTCCACGAAGCCCTCGTCGCCGTCCACCGCCCATTCGCGCTCGCGGAGGCGCACGCGCCCGCGCAGGCGCACCGGCGCCTGCTTGCGCGTCCAGATCCAGGAGCGCCCGCTCGGCGAGGCCACCTCCACGCCCTCGCTCTCGTCGAACGTCAGGTCCACGCTCAGGTCGTCCGCGTCCACGTGCACGACACCGGGCGAGAGGTCGATCCCCGCGCGGCCGGCAGTCGTGCGCTCGACGAGGGTGCCGTCCGGCAGCGCCAGCGCCCACCAGCGCTGTGGCAGCCCGGCCACCCGCGCGTCGCCCACGCACACCATCAGGTCCGGCCGGTACAGCGCCACGTAGCGCCAGCGCTTGAGCGGCCGCCCGCGCCGGAGGAGGGGCATCCGCCCCGGCGGCAGCGCGAGCCCGAGCGAGCGAACCCCCGTCCCACGCACCGGTAGCGGTCTCACGGGCGCAGTACACTCCAGATTGACTAGTCAGTCAATTGCGGGGGAGAACTCTTTGCGCGCCGCCGCTGTGCAGCTCAACTCGGGGGAGGACAAGGTCGGCAACCTCGCGGAGGCCGATCGGCTCACGCGTGCCGCCGCGGCCGACGGCGCCTCGCTCGTGGTGCTGCCGGAGAAGTTCAACGTGCTCGGCACGCACAACGCCTACCTGGCCGGCGCGGAGGCTCTCGACGGCCCCACGATCGAGTGGGCGCGCGAGCTGGCCCGCGAGCTCGGCATCGACTTCGTGCCCGGGTCGATCGTGGAGCGGCGCGACGACCGCGACAAGCTCTCGAATACCTCCGTGCACGTCGGTCCCGACGGCGAGCTCAAGGCCGTCTACCGGAAGATCCACATGTTCGACGTGGAGGTGGGCGGCCAGGTCTACCGCGAGTCGGAGTCGCAGGAGGGCGGCCACGAGATCGTGCAGTCGCACACCGCCGGCGGCGTCGGCCTCGGACTGACCGTCTGCTACGACCTGCGCTTCCCCGAGCTCTACCGCACCCTGGCGGTCGAGGGCGCGCGCGTGCTGCTCGTGCCGGCGGCCTTCACCGAGGTCACCGGCCGCGCCCACTGGGAGATCCTGATCCGCGCGCGGGCGATCGAGAACCAGGCCTTCGTGATCGCCGCCGACCAGGTCGGCCCTCACCCGCCGGACAAGGTCAGCTACGGCTCCTCGATGATCGTGGACCCATGGGGCGAGGTGCTCGGCCGGGCGCCGGACGAGGTGTGCTTCGTGGCGGCCGACCTCGACCTCGAGCGCCAGGACGAGGTGCGCGAGAAGCTGCCCTCGCTCGCCAACCGGGTACCGGACGCCTACCGGCGCCCCGCCGAAGTGGGCTCCTGATGGCCACTGCTCCGCGCCAGGCGCCGGTGGACAAGCGCCGCCTGATCCTCGACGCGGCGGTGCGCGTGTTCGCACGGCAGGGCTTCCACCACTGTCGCGTGTCGGATGTGGCCGACGAGGCCGGCGTGGCGTATGGGCTCGTCTACCACTACTTCTCCTCGAAGGAGGAGATCCTCAACACGCTCTTCCTGGAGCGCTGGGAGATCATGCTCGAGGCGATCGCCGAGATTGACGCCCGCGATCTCCCGGTACGGGAGAAGCTCTACTCGATCGCCGGCTTCATCATCGACTCCTACCGACACGACCCGGACCTGATGAAGGTCATCATCGTCGAGGTCACGCGCGCGGCCAACTCGTTCGGCGCCACGCACCTGGACAGCATCCGCGAGGCCTACGACCGGATCGCCTCGATCCTCGAATCGGCGCACGGAAGCGGCTCGTTCAAGTCCGGTATCCCCGCGGACTTCGCGGCCATGTGCTTCTACGGCGCGATCGAGCAGCTGCTCACAGGCTGGATCTTCGGGCTGCTGCCGAGGACCGACGAGGAATACGAGCGCGCCAAGGGCCTGGTGGTCGAGGCCATCTGCGGCGGACTCGAGACCACGCCGGTGGCGCCGCCCGCCGCCTCTGCTTGAATCATCCGCAATGGGCAACGAAATGACCAAGCGTCTGATGTGGAGCGGCCTCCTCGCGGGGGTGGGAGCGCTCATGACGATCTTGGCCAACCGCGTAGCGGCCGAGATTTGGGTACGGGTCTTCAAGGAAGACCCGCCGGACTACTGATGGTCGACGCCCCGAACCAGGGCGCCACCGGAGCGGCTCAACCGGCCCCCGCGCCCGGCGCTTTCGGCGCTCCGGCATCTGAGTCCCCGCTGAGCGTGGACACCGAGGGCGGACCCTTTGCGGACCACCCCGAGATCTTCGTGGGCGGCGCTTTCGTAGGCGGGCTCGCGCTCGCCCTGATCGTCAGGAGGGTGTCCCGATGAGCGCTGGCATACCGGGTCCGAACGGCTCCGCAGACAAGACGCTCGGCGAGATCGTCTCCGAGGTGTCGGAGAAGGCCTCACTCCTCGTTCGCGAGGAAATCGAGCTGGCCAAGGCCGAGATCACCGGCAAGATCTCGAAGCTCACCAAGGGCGCCGTCGTGGCCGGCGCCGCGGGCGTGTTCCTGGTCTTCGGGATCACGATGCTCTTCCACATGTTCGCCTGGCTGCTCAACGACCTCTTCAACTGGGATCCCTGGACCGGGTTCCTGGTGGTCACGGTGGTGCTGTTCCTGCTCGCCGGGCTCGCCGGGTTCATCGCGATGCGCCTCTTCAAGAAGGGAGCGCCGCTCACGCCCGACCTCGCGATCGAGGAGGCCAAGCGCACGCGCGAGCAGTTCGAGGCCCAGCGGATCCAGCGCGACCAGGTGCACCGCTCGCTCGAGCGCGGCGAGGAGGTCACGCGCTGATGGCCCCCGAGTCGCGCCACCCCGAGCTGATCCGCCAGTCGATCGAGGAGACCCGCCGCGAGCTGGCCTTCTCCGTCAACGACCTCCGCTCGAAGATGTCGGAGATCACCGACTGGCGCAGCCAGCTGACGCGCAACCGCGGCAGCGCTCTGGTGGGCGCAGCGGTGGCGGGCTTCGTGATCGGCGGCGGCGTGGCCGCCACGATCTCGCTGCTCGGCCGCCGCCGCCGCTAGGTCTCGGCCGGCTCCTCGCCGCCGTAGGTCCGGCGGTGCAGGATGGCGGCCACCCCACCCGCGGGAATCGGCAGCCAGAACGACACGAGCCGGTACGCGAGCGTGGCCAGCACCGCGCTGCCCGCAGGCACGCCCGCCAGCGCGAGCGTTCCGGTCAGCCCCGCCTCCACGAACCCGAGCCCGCCCGGCGTGAGCGGCAACGTGCCGAGCAGCTGGGCGGCGAAGAAAGCGAGCAGCACGAGCGACGGGCGCGGATGCGCGCCCACGGCGTTGAGCGCGGCCAGCAGGGTGGCGTAGTCGAGCAGCCAGCGACCGCTCGCCCCGATCAGCGCCTTCCACCAGTTCCGGCCCAGCACCTCCTTCACCACGTCGCGTTCCTTCAGCAGGCGCGCGGGCAGGTCCCGGCGCGCCGGACCTGAGCGCTTGAATCGGTTGCGCACCCACTGCGCGGCCCTTCCGATCAGCCTCAGCGGCCTGTCGAAGAGGAGACAGGCCGCGCCGAGGGCGAACATCAGCACGAACACGAGCGCACCGATCCCGGCGGCGCGCTCGAGGCCGGGGTCCACGGGGGCCCCACCGAGCACCGCCGGAACGGCGAGCAGCGGAAGCGCGCACAGCGCGCCGAACACGATCACCGACGATGCGGTCATTCCCGAGGCCGCCGCCGCCGCCGGCACACCCGCGCGCGTGAGCATCGCGTACTGCATGGCTCCAGCGGCCGCGACGCCGCCGGGCACCACCCGCCCGAAGGCGTTCGAGGCGAGCTGCGAGGTGATCACGGGCCCCCAGGGCCGGGTCCGCAGCGCCACCCGCTGGACCCACCACATGCAGCCGTAGCTCCCCGCCTGGAGGGCGAGCATCGCCACGAACCAGAGCGGGTTCACGTCGTCGAGCCGGTCCCACGCCCCGAAGACGTTCAGAAGCGCCGGCGCCAGCAGGTAGAGCGAGACGCCGGTGACTGCGAGCAGCCCGCCACGCTTGGCGATCGCGGCGGCCGACATCTGGCAGCTTAGGCCGGTGCCGGATCGTCCGCCGGCGCCATTGGCGGCGTGGGCGGGTCCTCGGGCGGCGGCGGCTCTCGCAGCGACAGCGTGCGCGGATCGAGGTACTCACGGAGCAGGATCTGGATCGACGCTGCCACCGGGATCGCCACGAGCGCACCCATGACCCCCCAGAGAGTGCTGCCGAGCAGGACCGCCACGATGGTCACGAACGGGTGCACGTGAACCGTGCGCTTCTGGACCTGGGGCTGGATCACGTGGTTCTCGAACTGCTGGTAGACGATCGCCCAGATCGTCCAGATGATCGTGACCGTGGGGAAGTCCTCGAAGACCGTGACCACGCCGATCAGCACCGCTGCGATCGTGGCGCCCACGAGCGGTATCAGCGAGAAGAGGCCCGCTATCACGGCCAGTGGCCCGGCGAAGGGCACACCGAGGATCGTGAGCATGATGTAGGTGGCCACCCCGGCGATCACGGCGATGCACATCGCCCCCGCCACATAGCCGCTCACCGCGCCGGCGATTCGGTCGAGCGAGCGCTCCAGGCGCTCGCGTTGCTCGGGTGGTCGCAGCCGGAGCGCCTGTTCGACCCATTGTCGTCCGCTGCCCAGCATGAACGCGGTGAGCACCAGGATCGTGATCAGAGCGAACAGTGAGTTGACGATCCCGATGCCCACGTCGCGCAGGGTGGTGGCCGCGCCGCCGAGCTTCGACGGCAGCTGGTCGGCCTCGTCCTGGAGCGTCTGCGTGATGTCGTAGTCCTTATTGAGCTCGCGTAGCCGCTCGTTGCGCTCCACGAACTGAGTCACCTCGCGCGAGTACTCGGGCACGTTCTCCGCGAAGCGGTTGCCCTCGGTGATGAACGGCGGCACGATCAGGGCGATCAACGCGATCGGCACCAGCAGCAAGCCCACGTACACGATCGTGATCGCGATCCCGCGGCGCATGTGAGCGGTGAGCCGGTTCACGGGGCCGGAGAGGGCGATCGCCAGGAAAGCCGAGATGAACAGCCAGGTGACGGGCCTCCTCACCTGGTAGATCAGGTACAGGCAGATCGCCACCGCGACGATGATCAGCACGATGCGAACGATCGTCCTCGCGGGAGGCTCGCGCACCGCGCGATTGTCCTGCGGCCTCCGGACGACCTCCGGCGGGGGCCGCTAGGAGAGGTAGCCGAGCGGGAGCCCGCCCACGCCCAGCAGGCCCGGACCCGTGTGCGTGGCGAGAACGGGGCCGATTTCGCTCGAGACGGTGGGCTCGGACCCGAATATCTCCTGGCAGCGCTCCACCAGGCGGGCGTGGGTGTCCGGCGCGTTGATGTGCTGGGCGCACCAGCCGTCGGCGCCCGCGTCGTGGCACTGGCGCGCGTAGTCCACCATCCGCTCGAAGGCTCGCGAGCTCGTGCGCACCCGCTCCACCGGGGTCATCTCGTTCTGGACGGTGAGGATCGGCTTGACCCGCAGCGTGGACCCGATCCAGGCGCTGGCGGCGCCGATGCGGCCGCCGCGGCGCAGGAACTCGAGCGTGTCGATGGAGAACCACAGCCCGAGCTCGCCTCGCGCGGCAGTGAGGCGCTCGACGATCTCGGCTCCGCGCATGCCCGACGCCGCCGCGTGGGCCGCCGCGAGCACGAGCAGCCCCAGCCCGCCGGCTGCGGTGGTGGAGTCGAACACGTGCACCCGCTCGCCGCCCTTGCCCTCCCGCTCGAGCGTCTCGGCCGCGCGAAGCGCGGACTCGGGCGTGCCCGACAGGCCGCCGGAGATGTGCACCGACACGACCTCGCCGCCGTCGGCGAGCAGCGGCTCGTACACGGAGGTGAAGTCGCCTACCGAGGGCTGGGACGTGGTCGGCAGGCTCTCGGCGCTCCGCAGCTCCTCGAAGAACGCGTTGTAGTCGGTGATGTCCGTCTCGGGCACCGTGCGGTCGCCTCCGAAGACGATGTAGAGCGGCACGACGTGTATCCCGTGCCGCTCGACGGCATCGGGCTGAAGGTACGAGGTGCTGTCCGTGACGACCGCGACGCCAGCCATGCGCGCGGCAGACTATTCCTTCTAGACTCGGCGACCGAGTGGTAGTCGCCGTAACCGGCGGGACCGGGTTCATCGGATCGCACGTGGCTCGCCTGGCTCTCGAGCGCGGCGACGAGGTCGTGCTGGGGGTTGAGGACGGCTCGAGCGACGACGCGATCGCGGACCTCGACTGCAGGCGCGTGCGGCTCGAGGTGGGGGATCGGCGCTCGGTGCGGCGGCTGCTCCGCGGCGCGGAGCGGGTGTTCCACTGTGCCGGCGTGACGTCGGTGCGCCCGGACGACGCGGAGCGGATCTTCCGCGTGAACGTGGGCGGCACGAAGCTCGTGATGGAGGAGTGCCTCCGCGCCGAGGTGGAGCGCGTGGTCTACACCTCGAGCGCGGCGGCGGTGGGGCCGGCCGAGCACGGCGGGACGGCCGACGAGACGCAGCTCTTCACCGCCGCGCGGCTGGGGATCCCGTACGTGAACGCCGTGCACGAGGCCGAGGTCGAGGCCATGCGCGCCGCCGCGCGCGGGCTCCCGCTCGTGTGCGTCAACCCGACCATCGTGTTCGGGGCCGGCGACGTGCACGTGACCTCCACCAGGCTCGTGCGCAGCTTCCTGCTCGGGCCGCGTCCCGATCTACACGGACGGCGCCGTGAACGTGGTGGACGTGAACGACGTGGCCGAGGGCCACCTCCTCGCGGACCGTCTCGGCGCGGTGGGGGAGCGCTACATCCTCGGCGGGCGCAACTTCACGTTCGACCGCCTGTTCGCCGACCTCGGCCGGCTCTCCGGCGTGGAGCCGCCGGTCAAGCTCGCCGCCACCCCGGCGCGGGTGGCCGCTCGCGTGCTCGCCGCCACCGGCCGGACCGGGCCGCTGGCGGCAAACGAGGTCCGCTCCGCGAGCCAGTGGTGGACGTACCGCGCGACCAAGGCGCGCCGCGATCTGGGCTGGCGCTCGCGACCGCACGAGGAGACGCTCGCGGCCACGGTGGCCTGGCACCTGGAGCGAGAGCACGACCGCATCGCCCGGAGCCGCCGCTCCCAGCAGCTTCAGTACCGCGTGGCGGGCGCGGCCGTGGGCGCCGCCGAGGAGGCCGTCGGGCTCCTGCGGCGCGTGGGTGGTCTCAGACCTTAAACCCGCCTACTAGGCTCATGGCATGGCCACGCTCTACCGCTGCAAGGCGCGCAGCGACCACGTCTGCCGATGCGGCAAGGTGGCGCGGCGCCTGCGCTCGCTGGGCATCGAGTACGAGGAGATCCGAGTGGCCTTCCTGAAGCGCGACCGGCCTGAGCTCGAGGAGCTGACCGACCAGCGCTGGGTGCCGGTGCTGGTGCTCGGCGACGAGGTGGTTCACGACTCCCACCGCATCCTCGAGCA
The DNA here is from genome assembly GCA_963764665.1 of uncultured Thermoleophilaceae bacterium. Lineage (GTDB taxonomy): Bacteria > Actinomycetota > Thermoleophilia > Solirubrobacterales > Thermoleophilaceae > JACVRW01. Next base: position 95,573 of record CAVXTL010000024.1, read on the forward strand.
CCTCGACCACCTCGAACAGGAGAAGGCGGCGTGAGCGGCAAGGGCGAGGTCAGCAGGCGCGGCAGGGCGGTGCACAACGCGCGCCGGGCCTGGCCGTTCGTGCTGATGGCCTGGAGGCGCTGGCAGGACCTGTCGCCCGCGGAGCGGGAGCGCTACAAGCGCCAGGCGCGCGACTACGCCCAGCGCGGACGCGACCTAGCCGCCCGCAGGCGAAAGGGCAAGCCCTAGTCCAGCTTGTTCTCGAGGCCGATGTGCTGGCGGGCCGGGACGGGCTCCTCCAGCTCGACGGGCTCTTCGGAGGGCTCGACCCCGAGCGCCTCGGCCAGCTCGCCTGACTCGAACATCTCCATGACGATGTCCGAGCCCCCGATCAGCTCGCCCTTGAAGAAGAGCTGCGGGATCGTGGGCCAGCCGGACAGCCCCGAGAGCTCCTCGCGGATGCGCGGGTCGGGGAGGATGTCGAGCGCTGCGTACTTGACGCCGAGCGCGTTCAACGCGCCGGCCGTGCGCGCGGAGAACCCGCATGCGGGCTGGTTGGGCGTGCCCTTCATGAAGAGCATCACCTCGTTCTCCTTGATCGCGTTGTCGATGAAGCCGCGAATCTCGTCGTTGGTCACGCTGCCCCTCCCGGGGTCGAAGTCTTGATTGACAGGGCGTGGATCGGTCCGCCGATATCCGCGCCGAAAACGTCGTAAACCAGCTTGTGCTGCTGAATCCGCGAGAGTCCCGCGAAGCGATCGGAGACGACCTCCGCCCGGAAGTGGTCTCCGCCACCGGTGAGATCCTCCACCGCGACCTCGGCGCCCGGAAGGGCGTCCTCGATCCGCTGCTGGAGCTCGCCGGTGGTGGGCATCTGAACTTCAGAGTACCGAGCGAATCACCGATACAATCGGGGCATGGTCATCCTCACCGAGATCGCGGCTACGAAGGTCCGGGAGTTCATGAACGGCCAAAGCGCGGGAGACGGCGTCGGGCTGCGCGTAGGAGTGCGCGGCGGCGGCTGCTCCGGCTTCCAGTACGCGCTGGCGCTCGACGAGAGGAATGACGACGACCACGTGTTCGATGCCTCCGGCATCCCCGTGCTCGTCGATCCGGCCAGCCTGCGATACGTGGACGGCTCGACCGTCGACTTCACGGAGAGCTTCCAGGGCTCCGGGTTCGAGGTCTCGAACCCCAACACCGTCGCCTCCTGCGGGTGCGGCTCCTCCTTCCGCGTCGCGGATGAAGAGCCCAGCTGCGGCTCCGTAGCCTGACCCCCGCCAAGCGCAGCGCGGGAATCCTGCTCTACCGCCTGACGGGCGGCGAGCCCGAGGTTCTGCTCGTTCATCCGGGCGGGCCGTTCTGGCAGCGGAAGGACGCCGGGGCGTGGTCGATCCCGAAGGGGGAGTACGGGGACGACGAGGACCCGCAGGCGTGCGCGCGCCGCGAGTTCGAGGAGGAGACGGGCACCGCGCTGCCGCCGGGGGCGCTGGCCGACCTGGGCACGGCGCGGCAGAGGAGCGGCAAGCTCGTGACGGGCTGGGCGGTGGAGGGCGACCTCGACGCCGACACGATCGTGAGCAACACCTTCGAGATGGAGTGGCCGCCTCGCTCGGGGCGGATGCAGGCGTTCCCGGAAGTTGACCGAGCCGGCTGGTTCGGGCTCGAGACGGCGCGCGAGAAGCTCAACCCCGCGCAGGTGGCGTTCATCGACCGCCTCGGCGAGCTGCTCGAGACGGCCTAGGCCGGCTGGTTGTCCAGCGAGCGCCAGAGGTAGAGGCTGGCCAGCGAGCGGTAGGGGCGCCACGGCTCGGCGATCAGCTCGAGCTCGGCCGGGGTGGGGAGCTCGGCTAGCCCCTGCAGCACCTGGATCGCCTTGCGGATCCCGAGGTCGCCCACCGGCAGCACGTCCGGTCGCGCCAGATGGAAGATCAGGAACATGTGGACCGTCCACGGACCGAGGCCCTTGATCGCCGTCAGCTGCTCGGCCACCTCCTCGTCGGGCAGCTCCGCCAGCTTTTCGAGGTTGAGCTCCCCGTCCTCGATGTGCTCCGCGAGGTCGCGCAGGAAGGTCACCTTGGCGCGCGACAGGCCGGCGGCGGCGCGCATCTCCTCGGGATCGGCCTTGAGCAGCTCGCCGGGAGTGGGGGTGTGCCCGCCGAAGTGCTCCACCAGCCGTTCGAAGATGCTCCGGGCGGCCTTGGTGGACAGCTGCTGCCCCACGATGGCGCGGATCAGGGCGCCGTAGGCATCCCCGGGGCGCCGCCCGCGCGCGGCCCGCACGTCGTCGGGATGCCCGAAGCGCTCGATCAGCTCCGCCATCAGCGGGTCGGCAGCACGCAGGTGCTCGACGGCAGTCAGGCGGCCGCCCGCGCGTGGAACCCCAGCTCCGCGGCGCCCAGCTCGGTGGAGGGCGGGTCGCCGAAGAGCCACTCGCACGCGATCAGATGCCAGTCGGCGGTGGCCCCCAGCTGCCCGAGCACGCCCAGCGTCAGCGCCTCCATCCTGCGCGCCAGCATGGCCTGCGGGGGCATGGTCTCGCGCTTCATCAGCTCCCAGTGCTCCGAGCGCGGGTCGCCGAAGTCGATCAGCACCTGGGCCACCAGCTCGCGGTCGACGGTCCGCGCCCCGGGCTCGACGTACCAGCGCGTGACGTCACGGATGTGCGCGAGCACGGCCTCCGGAGTGACCTCCTCGTCGGAGGGGTCGAAGAACCCCATGCCGGCCAGCTGCCGGTGGAGCCCCTCGGCGTCCCCCTCCATCGCGAGTCGCACTGCCTCGACCTCGGCCGCCACGTCCTCGGCCGACACGCGCTTGGTCATACCGAAGTCGATGAACGCCACGCGGCCGTCCGGCATGAGCCGGTAGTTGCCGGGGTGGGGGTCGCCGGAGAAGTGACCCGTGCGGTAGAGCGAGCCGAAGAAGAACCGGAACACGATCTCGCCGAAGCGGTCGCGTACGTCCTGATCCAGCTCGCGCACCTCCTCGAAGCCGATCCCCTCCACCCACTCGGTCACAAGCACGTGCTCGGTGCACATGCGCGTGACCACGGGCGGGACGTAGATGAACGGATGCCCGCTCCAGGTACGCGCGAAGGCGCGGTGGTTCTGCGCCTCGTGCTCGTAGTCCAGCTCGTCGGTGAGCCGCTCGCGGATCTCGCGGGTCATCGCCTTCACGTCCATGCCGGGGGCCATGCGCTTGGCCACGCGCATGATCAGCCCAAGGTTCTGGAGGTCGGCCCGCACCGCCTGGGCCACGCCCGGATACTGGACCTTGACGGCCACGGCGCGGCCGTCGTGGAGGCGGGCGCGGTAGACCTGGCCGATCGAGGCCGCGGCCACCGCCTCGGGGTCGAACTCGGCGAACGCCTCCTCGAGCGACTCGCCCAGGTCCTGCTCCACGACCTTGCGCATCTTCTCGAACGGCACCCTGGGAGCGGCGTCCCGAAGCTCGGCCAGCTTGGCCTGCACCCGCTCCTGGAACTCGGGCGGGAACGCTCCCGTATCGATGAACGAGGCCACCTGGCCCACCTTCATCGCCGCGCCCTTCATCTGCCCGAGCACCTCGAAGATCTGCTCCGCGGCCTCGACCTGCCGGCGTTCCGCCGCCGCCCGGCGCCCGTCCTTCGACCGGCCGAGGTTCGTGGCCTTGGTGGCGTAGGACCGCGCGGTCTGCTCGCCCGCCAGCCGGCCGACTTTCGCGGCGCGCCGCATCCGGCCGGTGGGGAGGTCCTTGGCCATCGTGCTCACTGTACGCGGGACCCTGCCTCTAGGCTCTCGGCTTCGATGCGCCTGGTGAGCTACGACGCAGGTACCGGTGTGCGCGCGGGTCTCCTGCGCGACGACCGCGTGCACGACATCCAGGGGGAGGCCCACACGGTCGACGGACTGCTCCGCGACGAGCTCCTGGGCGACGTCCGAGAGGCGCAGAACGAGGGGCTCCCGCTTACCGACCTCCGCCTCCTCCCCCCGGTCGGTAGGCCCGGCAAGATCATCTGCATCGGCCTGAACTACCGCTCCCATTGCGAGGAGCAGGGCATCGAGCCGCCCGAGACGGCCACGTTCTTCGCCAAGTTCGCGAACGCGCTCACGCCCCCCGGGGCCACGGTGGCGCTGCCCGGCTGGAGCAGCAAGGTCGACTACGAGGCCGAGGTGGCGTTCGTGATCGGCAGGCGCGGCAAGGACGTGCCGGAGGAGCGGGCGCTCGAGCACGTGGCCGGCTACATGCTCTTCAACGACCTGTCGGCGCGCGACTACCAGTTCAAGACGCCCCAGTGGATGCCCGGCAAGACGTTCGACGGCGCCGCCCCGTGCGGCCCGGCGCTCGTGAGCGCCGACGAGGCGGGGCCGCACGACAGCATCGAGATCGAGCTGCGGCTGAACGGCGAGGTGATGCAGCAGGGCACCACGGCGGACCTGGTGCACTCCGTGCCCGCGCTCGTGGCCTACCTCTCGCAGCTGATGACGCTCGAGCCCGGCGACGTGGTGGCCACCGGCACGCCCTCGGGCGTGGGCAGCCTCCGCGACCCGAAGGTCTGGCTCAAGGCGGGCGACGAGATAGCAATCTCATCGCCCCAGCTCGGTGTGCTCGAGACGCGCATCGCCTGACGAACGCGCAGCCTCCCGCCCTCAATCCACTGCAAGGCCGCGTCCACAGGGTCTTCCCAGGTCTAATGGCCGGCGCGTTCGTGCCGATTGAAGCCATGTGAACGCGATATCGCAGTTTCCCGCCCGGGCGTCCGGGCCCCGCCTGGACAATCGGCGTGTGGCCGCGGGTGTCGTGGATCTGGCTGTGGTCGGCGTCGTTGGCGCCGTCCTGAGCCTTGCCGCCGGCAACGAGTTCACGCTGCTCCTCGGAGCCGTGACCGTGGCCTGGGGGCTCTTCTACCACTTCGTGACCGAGTCGATCACGGGCCAGACGCTGGGCAAGCGCTGGCTCGGCCTGCGCGTGCAGCGCGCCTCGGGCGGCACGCCCGACGAGCGCGAGATCGCGCTGCGCACGGTCCTGCGCCTGGTCGACGGCATCGGCTTCTACGTGGTCGGACTCGTGGTGATGCTGCGCACCGGCGAGCGCCGGCAGCGCCTGGGCGACATCGTGGCCGGCACGGCCGTGGTGGACGCACGCGAGCCTGCCAAGCCCAGCGGCAAGTCCACGCTGAAGACCATGGACTTCCCGATCGCCTCGCCCGAGGTGCCCGCGGGCGCCGAGGCGGAGGAGGCCGACGAGGAGCAGCCCCATCGCGCCGAGCTCCCCAGCAATCTCTTCAACCACGATCGCGACGAGGAGATCGAGTCCGCCGTCGAGGAGGACGAGAGCCCGCGCATCGAGATCGTGAGCAGCGGCGATGAGGACCTCACCGCCGAGGAAGAGCTCACCCCGGAGCCCGAGCTGCCCGTGGCCGAGTTCGAGCCCAGGGCCGAGCTGCCGCTGCCCGAGCCCGAGGCCGAGCGTGAGCCCGAGGCGGAGCTGCCTCTGCCGGAGCCGGAGGAGAGCGAGCCCGAGACCGAGGAGCAGGAGCTCGAGCCGGCCGCCGAGGCCGAGACCGACTCCGGCGAGCAGGAGAGCGAAGGCGACTCGATGCCCAGCGTCTCATCCGACGCCCTGGACGAGCTCGCCGGGGACGTGGCCTCCACCACCTCGAAGCCGGGTCGCAAGCCCC
>CAVXTL010000025.1:0-147140 GCA_963764665.1 uncultured Thermoleophilaceae bacterium
GCCGAAGCCCTGCTCCTCCGCGCGCGCCCAGCGCTCGATCGTGGGCCACTCGCGACGGAGCTCGGGATACGCGTCGCTCATTACCTCCACCGTGCGCTCGGCCAGGCGCGGGAGCAGGAGGCCCTCCTCGATCCCGAGAACGCGGCCCTGGTGCATCGCGCGGCGCATGATCCGGCGCAGGATGTAGCCGCGGTCCTCGTTCGACGGCACCACTCCGTCGGCGAGCAGGAAGGTCGCGGCACGCCCGTGGTCCGCGAGGATGCGGAGCGCGCGGGTGGTGGCCTCGTCCTGGCCGTACGAGCGTCCCGACAGCTCCTCGCCGAGCTCGACCAGCGGGCGCAGCTGGTCGGTCTCGAACACCGACTCCACGCCCTGGAGGATCGCGGCCATGCGATCGAGGCCCATGCCGGTGTCGATGTTCCTGCTGGGCAGCGGCGTGAGCGAGCCGTCGGCGCCCAGGTCGTACTGCATGAACACCAGGTTCCAGAACTCCAGGAAGCGCTCGGTGTCGTCGCCCGGGCGGTCGTCGTCGGAACCGAAGTCGGCCCCACGGTCCAGGTACAGCTCGGAGCACGGCCCGCAGGGACCGGTCGGTCCCGACTGCCAGAAGTTGTCCTCGCGCCCGAGGCGCACGATCCGATCCTCCGGCACGCCCACGGCCCGCCAGCACTCGATCGCCTCCTCGTCTGCACCCAGGCCGAGGTCCTCGTCGCCGCCGAACACGGTGATCCAGATGCTCTCGAAGGGAAGCTCGAAGCCCTGCGTGGACAGCTCGAGGGCCAGCTCGACGGCGCGCTCCTTGAAGTAGTCGCCCACCGAGAAGTTGCCCAGCATCTCGAAGAACGTGAGGTGCCGGTGGGTCCGCCCCACCTCCTCGATGTCGGTGGTGCGAAACACCTTCTGGCAGGAGGTGAGCCGCGGCGACGGTGGCTCCTCGTCGCCGCTGAAATAGGGCTTGAAGGGCTGCATGCCCGCCGTGGTCAGCAGCACCGATGGGTCGTACGACGGCGGCACCAGGGATGCCGACCGAACACGCAGGTGGTCGCGCTCCTCGAAGAACGAAAGGAAGCGCTCGCGGATCTCTGCCGCCTTCATCGCCAGGAGTCTAGGGCGGCAGATCGGCGGAGAGACTCTTCTCCGTTCCGGCAGAAAGGCTGCTCGCAAACGGGAGGTTCGCGGCAAGAAGGTGTGCATTCGGGCGGTCGTCCGCTAGGTGACCGCGCTTGCGACCGACGATTTCCCCAATGCTAGTTGCAGAGGAACTGGTAGATCAGGCGCGCACGCGCCGGACCGAGCGCATGGCGCCACGCGAGCGCGTGGTCCTCGGCGTGGTCTCCGCGCTGTTCCTCGCCGTAGCGGTGGTCATCGCCCTCACGCTCCCCGACGAGCGTGGCGTGGACTGGCCGGTGCTGGGCATCCTGGTCATCGGCTACCTCGTGGCCGGGCGTGTGCGCTTCGAGTTCGCGGGCCACTACGGCACCGCCGAGCAGCTGCTGATCATCCCGATCCTGGCGCTCGCGCCGCTGCCTTTCGTACCGCTCATCATCGGGCTCACCGCCGTGCTCCAGACGGTGCCCGAGGTGATCAGGCGCCGCGAGCACGGAGAGCAGTTCGTGGCCCACCTCGCGGACAGCTGCTTCTGCATCCCCCCGGTGCTGGCGCTTGCGGCCCTGGCCCCGGGGGAGCCGAGCCTGAGCGACGCCGGCGCCTACGCGATCGTGTTCGGCGCCCAGCTCTTCGGCGACCTCGGCTGGACGCTCGTGCGCAACGCGCTGCTCGACCGGCTCCCGCTGCGGACGCTCGCGTCGGTGTGGCTCGGCAGCACCCGGATCGACGCCACCTTCGCCCCGCTCGCCTTCTTGATCACGATCGCCTCGGTCAGCGAGCCGGTGGCCCTGCTCACGATCGCCCCCCTCATGTTCCTGCTCCACAGCTTCGCCCGCGACCGCGAGGAGCGCTGGGCCAACGCCGTCGAGCTGCACCGCGCGTACCGCGGCACGGTCATGCTGCTCTCTGACGTCGTCGAGGCGGAGGACAGCTACACGGCCGAGCATTCGCGTTCCGTCGTCGAGCTCGTGAACGCCGTGGCGGACGAGCTCGGGGTGGCCGAGGAGGATCGCCGTGAGCTCGAGTTCGCGGCCATGCTCCACGACGTCGGCAAGATCGCCATCCCGAACGAGATCCTCAACAAGCCCAGCACGCTGGAGCCCGCCGAGTTCGAGGTCATGAAGACCCACACGATCGAGGGCCAGTTCCTGCTCGACCGCGTGGGCGGCCTGCTCGGCCGCGTCGGCCAGATCGTGCGCTCGTGCCACGAGCGCTGGGACGGCGGCGGCTACCCCGACGGTCTCTCCGGCGAGAGCATCCCCTTCGCCTCGCGGATCGTCTTCTGCTGCGACGCCTACAACGCCATGACGAGCGACCGCGTGTACCGCAAGGCGCTGCCTGTGAGCCACGCCCTGCAGGAGCTCGAGGACAACGCCGGCAGCCAGTTCGACCCGACCATCGTGGCGGCCCTGACCAGGGTCATCCGCGAAGGCAGCCCATCCTCCTCGGGCACCACGGACGAGGTCCGCGCCCTGATCGGCACCATGCCGACCCGCGCGACGGTTCCCGAGTAGCTAGACCGACCGGCCCTACCGGCGTGCGGCGGAGCGCGGCTTTGTGGCTCTTGCATTTCGGCGTGGGGGCTCGACTGCACTTCGAGCCCGAACCCACCGTGGCACATTGGTGTCGTACAGCAGCACCTATCCGCCACAGTGGTTGAGCCGGATCACGGCAGACCACACGAAAGTGACCGGACGCAGACAGCCCGACGGAGCGCGGCGGCTAGACCTCGACCTGGGGCCGGTCCACCGTGATCGCGGGCCCGCGGCCGTCGCCCTCGGGCGGGACGGCGGGGGGCGACGTGTACACGTCGGACCTGCGCAGCCGCACCGCCACCACGGTCGACACCACGAGCACCGCAGCGCCGGCCGAGACCACCACCGCGCGCGCGCCGAACAGGCTGACGAGCCCACCCGCCGCGAGGAACGAGAGCGCGAAGGCCCACGCCGTGAGGGCGTCCTTAACGCCGAAGATGCGCGCCGTGAGGCGGTCGGGCACCAGCTCCTGGATGATCAGCCGCTCGTAGACCAGCATCAGCCCATTGCCGAAGCCCGTGACGGCGAAGGTCACCAGCAGCAGCTCGATCCCGGGTGCGAGGCCGGACACGAAGAAGCCGAACCCGATGATGAACAGGCCCAGGACGTAGCGGCCGCGCAGCGTCGTGGGCGATCCGCCGGCGCCGCCGGCGATCGAGCCCGCGGCGATGCCCACGCCGGCCACCGCCACGACCGCCGAGAACGACGCGTCGCTGGCATTGAGGTCCTCCTTGACGAACGGAAGCTCCGCCACGTTCACCAGGCCGCCGAAGAAGAGCGCCACCGCCGAGGCGAACAGAATCGTCCAGAGCCCGGGAATGCCCCGGGCGGCGCGTAGCCCCTCCATGGCGTCCGCGAACAGAGACGAGCTGCCCTCGTGCTCCTCGGCCTCCACGGGCGCGCGGCCGAAGTCGAGCCTGGACAGGACCACCGCCGACACGGCGAAGGTGACGCCGTTCGCGATCAGCACCAGGTCGGTGCCGCCCCCGACGAGCACCAGTCGCGGCGAGCGCGGGGCCGGCCGCAAGCCCGAAGTCGCTGATCGCGCCGTAGAGGGACGTGGCGGCGGGCAGCCGCTCCCTGGCCACGAGGCTCGGCAGGGCCGCCAGCGTGGCCGGCGTGAACAGCGCGGTGCCCGCGCCGGCCAGGAGCGCCAGCGCCACGGTGGGTATGAAGCCGTCCACGAAGACGATGCCCACGAACGCCACCGCGCGGACCACGTCGGCCACCACCGCGCACAGGCGGCGGGACCAGCGGTCGGCCACCGCTCCGAACACAGGGCCCAGGAGCATCGGAGCCACCAGGTCCGCGATCAGGACGATGCTGATCGCCCACGCCGACTCGAAGCGCTCGTACGCCACGAGCAGCAGCGCCACGTAACCCGCGCCCGTACCCCAGGCCGACTGGGTCAGCACGGCGAAGAAGATCCGGGCGCGTGACTCCGCCCGCAACAGGTCGATCGTGCGTCTCATTGCTCCACCCTGCCCCAAAAAAAGAGGGACCGCGCCGAGGCGCGGTCCCCAAAGTAAAACCGCTCTACCGCTTCAGGGGCATTGGAGGATTCCTTCCTGTCCCGGGACGGACCCGACTTTTTGTCGGGCTCTGCATAGGTACACCTACTGGGCTTGTGCAAAGCCCGCTCGAAATATCGCAGAAGTGCCGGTCCTTGTCACCTTAGGTGCAAGAAGTTGTGCAAATGCAGGAAGGATGCGGGTTTGCGGGCGCTTCCACGGCGCCCTGCAGGGGTCCCCCCGCGAGTGCTCGCAGGGATCCGCTCCGAGCCGCCGACGACGGCCCGTCCGGAGCGGCGCTATTCGAGGACTGCGGTGGGCTGCGGCAGCTCGTCGCCGCAGCCGTGCGGGCTCGTGTCAGACCGCTCTGCGGCCCGAATCTCGTCCGCGCTCACGTTCATCGGGTGGTGGCACGCGGCCAGGTGCCCGCTCGGGTAGCGCGTGAGTGGCGGCTCCACCTCGCTGCAGATCTCGGTGGCGCGCGGGCAGCGCGGATGGAAGACGCAGCCGGACGGCGGGTTGATGGGGTTGGGCGGCTCGCCCGAGACCACCACCCGCTCACGCCGGCGGTTCTCGCGCGGGTCCGGGATCGGGATGGCCGCGAGGAGAGCGCCGGTGTACGGGTGGATCGGCTTCGTGTAGAGCTCCTCCGCCGGCGAGATCTCCATGAGCTTGCCCAGGTACATCACGGCGATGCGGTCCGACACGTGGCGCACCACCGACAGGTCGTGCGCCACGAACAGGTACGTGAGGCCGAAGTCGTCCTGGAGGTCGTCGAGCAGGTTGATGATCTGCGCCTGGACCGATACGTCGAGCGCCGAGACCGGCTCGTCGAGCACGATCAGCCGCGGCTCGAGCGCGAGCGCCCGCGCCACGCCGATGCGCTGGCGCTGCCCTCCGGAGAACTCGTGGGGGTAACGGTGTAGATGCTCTGGATGCAGGCCCACCCGGCGCAGTAGCTCCCGCACGCGGTCCAGGATCCCGTCGCGCGATGCTCCGTGGAGCCGCAGCGGCATGCCGATGATCTGGCTCACCCGCTTGCGCGGGTTCAGCGAGGCGAACGGATCCTGGAAGACCATCTGCATCTCCTTGCGGAGCGTCTCCAGCTGCCTCTGGCGAGCGTGGGTCACGTCCTGGCCGCGGAACCGGATGCAGCCGTCGGTGGGCTCGAGGAGGCGCATGAGCGCGCGCGACAGCGTGGTCTTGCCGCAGCCGGACTCGCCCACGAGCCCGAGCGTCTCCCCCTCGGCGAGGTTGAAGGTCACGTCGTCCACGGCGTGGACGCTGCCCACCTGGCGGTTGATCAGGACCCCGTCGCGGATCGGGAAGTGCAGCTTCAGGTGCTCGACCTGGAGAAGCGCGCCGTCCGTGCTCGCCGGGGCATCGCTCATATCGCCGCGCCCTCCTTGGTGGGCAGGCCGATCTCTCCGGGACGGACCTCACGGAGCTGGCGCTTCTGCTCGACCGTGAGCCAGCAGCGGTCGCGGTGCGCCGACGCGTCGGTCACGCGGGCCTCGAGCGGCGGCACGTTCGTGCACTGTCCGAACTCGTGCGGGCAGCGCGGGCGGAAGTGGCAGCCCTCCGGCCGGTCGGCCAGCGACGGAGGCAACCCGGCGATCGCGGGCAGCCGCTCCGGGCGCGGGCGATCGACCCGGGTGATCGATCCGAGCAGGCCCCACGTGTAGGGGTGCTGGGGGTCGTAGAAGATGTCGTCCAGGCTGCCCTGCTCCACGATCCGGCCGGCGTACATCACCGCGATGCGGTCGGCGATGTCGGCCACCACCCCGAGGTCGTGCGTGACGAGGATGACCGCGGCGTTGGTCTCCTCGCGCAGCTGCCGGATGCGCTCCAGGATCTGGGCCTGGATGGTCACGTCCAGCGCGGTGGTGGGCTCGTCGGCGATCAGCACGCTCGGGTCGCACGAGAGGGCCATCGCGATCATCACCCGCTGGCGCATGCCGCCCGAGAACTCGAACGGGTACGAGTCGATCCGCTCCCGGGCGCGCGGGATGCCCACCCGCTCGAGCAGCTCGACCACGCGCTCGCGCGCCTGCGCGTCCGGCAGCCCCTCGTGAGCCTGGATCTGCTCCACGATCTGATCCCCGATCTTCATGACCGGGTTCAGCGAGCTCATGGGGTCCTGGAAGATCATCGCGATCTCGGCGCCGCGGATGGACTGCAGGCGATCCTCGCTCGCACCGAGGAGCTCATCGCCCTTGTAGTGCGCGGTGCCGCCGAAGCGGGCGTTCGGGGAGCGGGTGAGTCCCATCAGCGTCATCGCCGAGACCGACTTGCCGGAGCCGGACTCGCCCACCACGGCGAGCACCTCGCCCGCGTCGAGGTCGAACGACACGCCGTCCACGGCCTTGACCACACCCTCGTCGGTGGAGAACGAGACCTCGAGGTCGCGGACGCTCAGGAGCGGCTCAGCCATCAGGTCAGCCGGATGCGTGGGTCGAGGGCCGCGTAGAGGATGTCCACGACCGTGTTGAGCAGGACGATGAAGAAGGACCCGAACAGGGTGATCGCGAGCACCGGCGGCACGTCGAGCTGCCCGATCGACTCGGCCGCGTACTGCCCCACGCCCTGGATGTCGAACACCGTCTCGGTGAGGATCGTGCCGCCACCGAGCACGGCGCCGAAATCCAGCCCCCAGAGCGTGACTATCGGGATCAGCGAGTTGCGCAGCACGTGCTTGTAGAGCACCCGGCGCTCAGAGAGGCCCTTGGCGCGCGCCGTGCGCACGAAGTCCTCGTTGATCGTGTCGAGGATGTTCGACCTGAGCACTCGGGAGTACACGCCGATGAACAGGATCGACAGCGCGGTCCACGGCATCAGCAGGTGGTAGAACCACTGCCAGGGGTCGTCGGTGAACGGCACGTAGCCGCCGTTGGGGAACAGGCCCCATTTGAAGCCCAGGTAGTAGTTCATCAGCGCTCCGACCCAGAAGACGGGCATCGAGATGCCCACGAGCGCGATGATCGTCACGAAGCGGTCGGCGAACTTGCCCGCCTTCACCGCCGTGAAGACCCCGAGCGCGGTGGCCACGGCCATCCAGAGGATCGCCGCGCCGATCGCCAGGGCGAAGGTGCGCGGGGCGCGCTTGCGAAGCTCGTCCACCACGTCGATCTGCGTGGTGTAGGAGAAGAGGTCCCCCGTGAAGGTCTTCTCCATCGTCTTGAAGTACTGGACGTAGATCGGGTCGTTGAAGCCCCACTCCGCGCGGATGATCGCGAGCTGGCCGGGGTCCGGCTGGCGTCCGGCCATCCGGAGCGCCGGGTCGCCGCCGGGGATCACGTTGAAGATCAGGAAGGTGAGCGCCGAGACCGCGAACAGCACGAGGATCATCTGAGCGAGCCTGCGGACTATGAAGCGGGCCACGTCAGTGCTCCAGGTGGATCTTCGCTCGGGGGTCGAAGGCGTCGCGCACGCCGTCGCCGAACACGTTCAGCGCGAGCACGGTGATCACGAGCATGACGCCCGGGACGATCGCCAGATGCGGGCCCGACAGGATGTGCTTCACGCCGTCGCCGATCATCGTGCCCCAGGACGGCTCAGGTGGCTGCACTCCCACGCCGAGGAAGCCCAGCGCCGCCTCGAGCAGGATCGCGTTGGCCACCATCAGCGGGAAGAACACGATCACGGTCGAGGACAGGTTGGGCAGGATCTCTGAGCCCATGATCCGCAGCGACCCGGCCCCCTGGGCGCGGGCTGCCTCCACGAACTCCTTCTCGCGCAGCGACAGCACCTGGCCGCGGATCGGGCGCGCCATGTACGGCACGTAGACGACGGCGATGATCAGGATCGGGACCATTTTGGACTTGCCCCCCACGTGGAGGGGCCCGATGCTGAAGCCCGACAGCGTGAGCGCCGTGCCGAGCGCCACGCCGAGGAGGATCACCGGGAAGGCCCAGATCACGTCCATGGTCCGTGAGATCACCGTGTCGGTGAAGCCCCGGAAGAAGCCCGACAGGATGCCGAAGATGATCGAGAGAAGCGTGGTGATCAGCGCCGCGACGGTGCCGATCAGCAGCGAGTTGCGGCCGCCGTAGAGCAGGCGCACAGCGGTATCGCGGCCGTTGGTGTCGGCCCCCAGGAAGAACTCGCCCTGCCACGTGGGGCCGATGGGCACGCCGTCGAGGGACACCACGTCGACCTTCTTTCCGTCCACCACGATCTGGTCGGAGAGGTGGTTCTTCAGCGGCGTGGTGTGGGCCACGTGGTCCGCGTACAGCGGCGCTGACAGGCAGACCACCACGAGCACCACGAACAGCCAGCCGAATACCACGGCTGTGCGGTTTCGCCGCAGGCGCCGGAGCGCCAGCCGCCACGGGCCGAGGCCCGCCGTGTCGCGCCGACGAGCCTCCGCGTCGTAGCCCGCCGGGCCATCCATCGCAAACTCGGTGGCCGGCTCGATGGCCATGGGCTCTCAGGCTAACGCGCGCGGGCGGCCGGGTGGGGCCGCCCGCGCACGATGTGGCCTACTTCTTGCAGAACAGCAGCCAGTCGTTCTTGTACACCGGGTGCTCGCCGCCGCAGTTCTCGGAGTCCATTGCCTCCGAGAAGAAGGAGCTCGACTCCTCGCTTCCGTAGACGGCCACGTAGGCCTTCTCGTTCACGATGTAGTTGTCGAGCTCGGCCCACTCGTCGGCGGCCTCCTCGGGCGACAGCCCGCGCAGCTCGTCGAGCTTCTTGTCGAGCTCGGGATCGCTGACGAATCCCTGGTTGAACGTGACCTCGGACTGGAGCGCCCGGGTGCTCAGCAGCGACTCGACGAAGTCGCCCGGGTGCGGGTAGTCCTGGAACCAGTCGGTGAAGCCGGTCTGGGCGTTGGTCCGCTTCAGGCCGATCTGCTCGAAGTACACCTGCTGGTCGAGCGTCTTGATGTCGGCCTCGAAGCCGATCTCGTTCAGCATGTCGCGGAAGTAGTCCGCGATCGCCGGCCGCGGGTCCTTGTTGTTGACCCAGTAGGTGACCTTCTCACCCTCGTAGCCCGACTGCTTCACGAGCTCCTTGGCCTTTTCGATGTCCGGCTCGCCGGCCGGGTCGCCGTAGGCGCAGTCCGCCTCCTTGTAGCCGACGACTCCGGGCGGGATGAAGTTGCAGCCCGGCGTCAGCCGGCCGCCGAACACGCGGACCAGGGCGTTGCTGTCGATCGCGTAGTTCACGGCCTGCCGCGCTTCCAGCTTGTCGAACGGCGGCATGGTGACGTTCAGGAAGTTGTAGTAGACGTTCGGCGGGTTCGGCTGCTCGGAGTACCGGTCGGCGTACTTCTGCCGGACCTCCGGCAGCTGGTCGCCCGTCGGGTCCTCCGTCATGAAGTCGAGCTTGCCGGTGATCACGTCCTGAGTCATCTTCGTGACGCTGTCCGTGACGTGGCCGGTGATCTTGTCGAAGTTGCCCTTCGGGATCCCCGGGATGTCCGTCCAGTTCGGGTTCCGCCTGAGCTCGTAGAGCCGGTTGAAGTCCTTCACGTCGAGGATGTACGGGCCGACGCCGGGGGGCGGCTGCTTGAGGCTCTTGCCCGGTGACTTGGCCGCCGGAGTGGGAGCCGCGTACGGCTCGGCGAGCGCGAACAGGATCTTCGTGTCCGGCTCGGTGAGCGTGATCTTGATCGTGCCGGCCGCGTCGTCCGTCTCGATGCCCGAGATGTCGCCCTTCATGTCGGGCTTCGCCTGGAACTTCTCGGTGCCCTCGATGATCGGGCTGTAGAAGAACGACCAGCCGCTGCCCAGAGCGAGCAGGCGCTTGATCGTGTTCTCGAAGTCGCTGGCCTTGACGGCGGTGCCGTCGCTGTACTTGAGGCCCTCGCGCAGGGTGAACTCGTACGTCTTGCCGCCGTTGGTGGCCTCGGGCACCTCGGTGGCCAGGCCCGGGATGATCTCGGAGCCGGCCTCGCCCTGCTTGTGCGCATAGCTCAGAAGCGGCACGTAGGCCAGCTGGAAGGGCTGGACCGCCTGGGTCGTCTGGAACATGACCGGGTCGGCGTTGTCGAGACCGGTGGTCCCGATATTGATCTCGCCGCCCGCCTCACCGCTGCCGCTGCTTCCGGAGTCGGAGTCGTCGTCGTCCCCGCAAGCGGCGATCACGAACATCGCCATTACGGCAAGTATCAGCGCGAGTACGCGCCCAAGGCCCAGCTTCCCCATCTAATAACCCTCCAAGGTCCGGTGGTCCGGTCTAGCTTCCCCGTCGACCCGGCAAACTACTCCCCACCATCTGGGGTACGCCCGATCTGAACAAAGGCCTAACACGGGGAAAGTTCGGGTGATAGGCCACCTTTCCTCTTAGCGGAGGCACAGGTCGGTGAGGTCTACCCCGTACACCGGATGGAAGCGCGCGCAGTTGGCCGCGTCGATGCGCTCCGACAGGAACAGCGTCCTCAGCGAGTTCGCGTAGGGCACGATCACGGCGCTCTCCACCAGGTCCGCGTCGAGCCGCTCCGCCAGCCGCGCGCGCTCGTCGGGATCGTTCACGCTGGCCAGCTCGTCGGCGGTGAGCCGCACCTCGGAGTCCACCACGAGCGGCACCCGGGCGGCCAGCGGGGCCAAGAAGCGCGCCGGGTCGGGGACCGGCGCGCGAGCGGTGAGCAGCCGCACATCGGCTCCGCGGCGGGGCTCCCGCGTGGCGAGCAGCCCGATCTTCCTGAGCGTGGCCACGTAGAGCTGTGCCACGGGCGCCGCCGGGCGCGAGGCCCATACGGCCACCGGCCGGCCCACCTCGCCGGCCTCCTCCACGAGCTCGCGTGCCCGCACGAGGTCCGGGTGCTCGGCGGGGTCGCCCCACGGACACGAGTCGATCTCGCGATAGCCCGGCAGCAGCGGTGGCAGGACGTTGCAGGTGGTGCGCACGAGTCCCCCGAGCCGACGCGCCGCCTCGGGCTTGTCGAGTGCGCGCGCGAGCGCCTCGCGCAGCTTCTGCTTGCCGAACGCGGCTCCGCGGCTGCGCAGGGCGAGGTACATCGTGTCGAGGTCGGGATACTCGGAGTAGCGCTCGCGGAGCTCCGACCTGAGCTCGGGCAGACGATCTGCCGGCGGCGGGGAGACCATCACGTCGAGGCTGTCGGCGGCCACCCTTTCGAGCTGCTCGGCCGGGGTGCCTCCCGACGTCACGACCACGCGGTCGAGCCGGCCGCCCGGAACGCTCGGCAGGCTGAAGTCGCGGTTGCGGATGAGCACGAAGCGCCGCCCCGGTCGCGCGGAGTCGATGCGGTACGGGCCGATGCCCGCGGGCGGGCGGGCGCGGGCCGCACGCATCGGGGTGTTGGCCGGCACCACCCCCGCCTGCACCGCGGCCAGGGCGTGCGGGAACGAGGGGTCGGGACGGCGCAGCACCAGCACGACCGTGCGCGTGTCGTCGTCGCTCGATGTCCGCGCCACGCCGGCGAACAGGCGCCTGCCCACCGGCCCGACCGCGCGCGCACGCAGGATCGAGTGCTCCACGTCGCTCGCCCGCACCGGCCGGCCGTTCGTGAAGTGCAGGCCGTTGCGCAGTCGGAGCGTGTAGGTCCGCCCGTCACCCGAGGCACGCGGAACGCGGTCGGCCACACCCGGCACCACCTCCGTGCCGTCGCGGCCCTCGGCGCGGCGGTAGGTGAGCGGGGGCGTGTAGACGGCCCAGAGCGGCTCGGCGCTGTCCGGCCCCACCAGCGCGGGGTCGAGCACCACCGGCGGCCGGCCGAGGGCCATCGACGCGCTTCCGCCCTCGAGTGCGCTGCCCTCGCTGTCGTCGCCTCCGGGGCACCCGCCCAGGGCAAGGGCGAGCAGGATCGGGCTCGCGATGCGAGCGGTACGCCGCAGCCCAGCCCTCAGGTGAGCTCCTCGCGCATCTCGGAGAGCGACTTGCGGATGAGGCGCGACACGTGCATCTGCGACAGGCCCACCGCCTGGGCGATCTGCGTCTGAGGGAGCCCCTCCTCGAACCTCATCCGGAGGATCTCCCGCTCCCGGTCGGGCAGTTGATCGAGCGCGGGCTCGAGTGCCACGCGATCCTCGGAGCGCTCGTAGCCCTCGTCCTCCGCGCCGATGGTCTCGAGCGGGTCAAGCTCCTCCTCGCCGCTGGGGCCGGTGGAGAGCGAGACGGTCGAGTAGGCCGAGCCCACTTCCATCGCCTCGAGCACCTCCTCCGGGGTGGTCTTGAGCTCCTCGGCGATCTCGGCGATGCTGGGCGAGCGCGCGAGCCTGCCGGTAAGCCGCTCGATCGCGCCGGACATGGAGGCGTTGAGCTCCTGGAGCGCCCGCGGCACACGGATGGCCCAGCCCTTGTCGCGGAAATGGCGCTTGATCTCGCCGACCACGTTCGGAGTGGCGTAGGTGGCGAGCGATACGTCGCGTGACAGCTCGAAGCGGTCGATCGCCTTGATCAGCCCGATGGCGCCCACCTGCTCGATGTCCTCCAGCGACTCCCCGCGCCCGGAGTAGCGGCGCGCCAGCGAGCGCACCAGCGGCAGGTGGCGCTGGATCAGCTCCTCGCGGGCCGACGTGTCGCCCTCGTCGTGGTAGCGGCGCAGCAGCTCGCGATCCTCACGGCGCGCCTGCGCGGGCGAGGAGGACCGATGTGGGGCGGCGCTCACGTGTACGCCTTTCGCTTCTCGAGGCGCACCATCACGCCGTCGCCGTCCACGTCCTCCACGCCGAACGAGTCCACGACCGTCTTGAGGATGCGCTCCAGGGTCAGCTGGCCCGGTCGCGAATCGCCATCGCGCAGCGCGACGGTGATGGCCCGCTCGTCCAACGGCCCCACGCGCGTCCTGATCGCCTCCTGGCCGACCTCGAAGCTCAGATGGACGGTGTCGCGCGCCCCGGCCTCGGCCAACAGCCGCTCCACCGCCAGCTGGAGGTCGTCGATCTCCTCGAACGCGAAGTCCACCCGCTCGGCGATCCCGCCGATGATCAGCCTGATCACCGGCTGGAAGTCGGGCGAAAGCGGCGCGTCTAGATCGATCAGCTCCTTGCCTGGAGTCACAGTGCTTCCACGATCGTCCCATAGCCCGTGACCCGGTCGCCCGACAGCAGGCAGGCCAGCTGCCCGGGCGCCACCGCCTGGGCGGGACGCGCCAGCTCGAGCTCGACCGTCCCGTCCGCCGCCTCGGCCACCCGGCAGGGGATCTCCGCGGAGCCGTAGCGGAGGCGGGCTGCCTCCACCCCGGCCGTGCCGCGGTGCAGCTGCTGGCGCTCGAGCCTCACCCGCGTGACCGCGAGCGCCTCCCGCGGACCGACCGTCACCGTGGCGGTGCGGGCATCCTTGGAGAGCACGTACAGCGGCTCCGCGCCGGCCACGCCGATGCCGCGGCGCTGGCCGACCGTGAACCCGTGCTGGCCGTCGTGCCTGCCGAGCTCGCGCCCCTCGGCGTCCACGATCGGACCGGGCCGGCGCAGCCCGGCCGGGCCGTGGCGACGGAGAAATCCCCTGCTGCCCAGGCCGGCCGCGAAGCACAGGTCCTGGCTCTCGCGCCGGTCGGCCACCGAGAGGCCGGCGGCGCGTGCGAGCGCGCGCACAGCATCCTTCGTCAGTCCGCCGAGCGGGAACGAGAGCCGCTCGAGCTGGGCGGGCTCGAGCTTTGCCAGCATGTAGCTCTGGTCCTTGCGCGGATCGGCTCCGGCGCGCAGGAGCGAGCCATGCTCGTCGCGCGCGATGCGCGCATAGTGGCCCGTGGCGAGCCGCGCGGCGCCGAGCGCGTCCGCCAGGTCGAGCATCGCGTCGAAGCGCACCTCGCCGTTGCAGCGCACGCAGGGGTTGGGAGTGCGGCCGGCGGCGTAGCCGTCGACGAACTCGTCGACCACCGTCGAGCGGAACCGCTCCCGAAGGTCGAGCGTCACGTGGGGGATGCCCATGCCGTGCGCAAGCTCGCGTGCGCCCAGGACCGCCCGCGGCGAGCAGCAGCTGCGCTCCGCGTCGGTGGCGGGATCGGACCACAGCTCGAGCGTGACCGCCACCACGTCGTCACCGGCATCGATGGCCAGCTGCGCCGCGGCCGCGCTGTCCACGCCGCCGCTCATCGCCACCAGCGTCCGGCGCGGACTCGCGCCGAGGCGGGGAGCGCCCTCCCGTGCGGCGGCGCCCAGCGCGCGGTGGAGCGCGTCCACCGCCAGCTCGGCGGCGTGCCTGCTCGCCGGCAGGAGCCCACCGAGCTCCGCCTCCACGTCGGCGGCAGTGAGCCGCGCGGCCACAAGGAATGGCGTTCCCTCCACGAGCTCGACCACAGCGCTCCCGGCGGCCCGGGCGGGGGCGCAGCCGCTTGCGTCGAAGCCGACCTCCACCACCCGCTCGCCCTCCACGCGGACCGCGATGCGCAGCAGGTCCCCACAGGCCGCGCCACCGGCCGCGCCTGCATGCCCCCAGTCCGCGAGCGCCCCGCTGCCGCGCGGCGCGCTGAGATGGTCCTGGAGGCTCACCAGGCAAGCCTGACAGATGCGGAATGGTGGCCCGTTGCGGCGAAAAAGTGGCCCCAGCCTGCCGCTGCCTCATCCGAGAGTTGGGCCTGCTGTCCTAGCAAACGCGGGTGTCCTCCGCGGCGGGCCACGGCCCTACCGCGAGTCGAACTCCCATCTCGGTGGTGTTCGGCTCAACATATACGGCAGGCTGGCGAACAGGCTCGAGCCGAGATCAACGCTATCAGCGACCGGGGGCGTCCAGGCGCAGGCCGAGCTCCCGCAGCTGGCGCTCGTCCACCGGCGCGGGTGCGCCCGTGAGCGGATCCACGCCGCTGGCGGCCTTCGGAAACGCGATCACGTCGCGGATCGACTCCCGGCCGGCGAGGATCGCAGCAATCCGGTCGATCCCGAACGCGATGCCGCCGTGGGGTGGCGCGCCGAAGCGCAGCGCCTCCAGGAGGAAGCCGAACCGCGCGGCCGCCTCGTCGGGCCCGATGCCGAGCGCGCTGAAGACCTTCTGCTGCACGTCGGGACGGTTGATCCGGATCGAGCCGCCCCCGATCTCCATGCCGTCGAGCACCACGTCGTAGGCACGGCTGCCCCAGGTGCCCGGATCGGCGTCGAGGTCGCCGCTGGGAGAGGTGAACGGGTGGTGCATCGCATCCCAGCGCTGCTCCCCCTCGTTCCAGTCGAACATCGGGAAGTCGGTGACCCAGAAGAGGTCGTGGCCGGACGGCTCGGTGTCCGCCACCTCCACACGCAGGGCGCCGAGCACGCGCGCGGCCACCGCCGCGCTGTCCGCGACGATCAGGATGGCCTCGCCCTCGCGGGCGTCCAGCGCCGCGGTCACCTGGCGGATCTCCTCCTCCGACAGGAACTTGGCGATCGGGGAGCGCCAGCCGTCCGGCTCGACCACGGCCCAGGCAAGGCCCTTGGCCCCGAGCGACTGCGCGCGCTCGGTGAGGGCGTCGAAGCGACTACGCGGCCACTCGCCCCCGGCCTTGATCGCGCGCACCACTCCGCCCGCCTCGACCGCGCCCGAGAAGACCTTGAAGCCCGATCCGCCGAGCACGCCGGTGAGGTCCTCGATCTCCACGCCCAGCCGGCGGTCGGGGCGATCCGAGCCGTAGCGAAGCAACAACTCGTCGTATGGCACGCGCTCGATCGGCAGCTGCACCTCGATGCCGCCGAGGGCGAGCACCTCCTCGAGCAGGCCGTCGATCAGCTGATGCACGTCCTCCTCCTCGACGAACCCCATCTCGAGGTCGAGCTGCGTGAACTCGGGCTGGCGGTCGGCGCGGAAGTCCTCGTCGCGGAAGCAGCGGGCGATCTGGTAGTAGCGCTCGGTGCCGCCCATCACCAGCAGCTGCTTGAAGAGCTGGGGCGACTGCGGCAGTGCGTACCAGTGGCCGGGGCTGAGGCGGCTCGGCACCAGGAAGTCGCGTGCGCCCTCGGGGGTCGAGCGCGTGAGTATCGGCGTCTCGACATCCAGGAACCCACGCTGGTTCAGGTGCTCGCGGATCGTGCGCACCACCTCGTGGCGGAGCGCCAGGTTGCGGCGCATCGCCTCCTTGCGCAGGTCGAGGTAGCGGTAGCGGAGGCGCAGCTCCTCGCCCACGGGCTCGTCCTCGTCGATCTGGAAGGGCGGCGTCTCGGCGTCGGCCAGGAGATCCACCGCGCCCACCGCGAGCTCGACCTCGCCGGTGGGCAGCGCCGGGTTGACGGCGCCCTCCTCGCGGGCCACCAGCTCGCCCTCGGCGGAGATCACGTCCTCGGAGCGCAGCCCCTCCGCGGCGGCGTGCGCCCCGGGCGCCTCCTCCGGGCGGAAAACGAGCTGGAGCAGCCCGCTGCTGTCGCGCAGGTCGATGAATATGAGCCCGCCGTGGTCGCGGCGGCGGTGCACCCAGCCGGCCACCCGCACGCGCTGGCCAACGCTCGCGGTACGGAGCTCCCCGGCCCAGGCCGTGCGGTAGATATTGGGGCGCAGCTCGCTCACGACTCGAGTGTGCTCTCCACCAGCGCCAGCGCCTCCTCTGGCCCGGCGGCCTGCGTCTGCTCGCCGGTGCCCATGTCCTTGACCTCGATCTGGCCGCCCACGATCACCGTGGCCCGGGCGCCGATCCGGTCGGCCTGCTTGAGCTGTCCCTTGAGCGAGCGCCCGGCCTGCTCGAGCTGCACCCGCACGCCGCGCTCACGCAGCTGCCTCGCGAGGGCGAAGGCGGACCGCGCCGCGCCAGGCTCGGACACCGCCACGAACACCCCGCCGGCGCCGGGCTCGGCCTCCGCCTCGGTGGCCAGCAGAATCCGCTCGACCCCCGCAGCGAAGCCCACGCCCGGTGTGTCCGGCCCGCCGAGCCGCTCCACGAGGCGGTCGTAGCGGCCGCCACCGCCGAGGGCGTTCTGCGCCCCGAGCGCCCCGGACTCGACCTCGAAGACCGTGCGCGTGTAGTAGTCGAGCCCACGTACGAGCGTGGTGTCCACCTCGTACGACAGCCCGGAGTCGTCCAGCAGCGCGCGCACGCCGGCGAAGTGCTCGGCGTCGTCCGCCCCCAGCCGGTCGAGCAGCCGCGGGGCGCCCTCCATGACCGCGCGGGTACCCGCGTGGTCCGCGTCGAACGCGCGCAGCGGGTTGCTGTCGAGTCGCCCGCGCACGTCCTCCGAGAGCTCGGACTCGTGCTCGCGCAGGTAGGCGCCCAGCTCCAGCAGGTACGCCTCGCGGGTCTCCGGCGTGCCGAGGCTCGAGAGGCGCACCCGGAGGTCACGCGCGCCCACGGCCTCGAGGAGCTCCACGAGCAGGAGCACGATCTCGGCGTCGAGGGAGGGGTCGTCGGAGCCGAGCGCCTCCGCGCCGATCTGGGTGAACTGGCGATAGCGCCCGGCCTGCGGCGCCTCGTGGCGGAAGAACGGGCCCCAGTAACGCAGCTTGACCGGCTGCGGCAGCTTGTGCATGCCGTGCTCCACGTACGCGCGGCAGACCCCGGCGGTCCCCTCAGGACGCAGCGTGAGCGACCGGCCCGCCTTGTCCTCGAAGCTGAACATCTCCTTGCGCACGATGTCGGTGGCCTCCCCCACCCCGCGCGCGAACACCTCGGTGTCCTCGAACACCGGGCTCTCGAACGGCTCGTAGCCCGCGCGGCCGAGCAGCTCGTCGGTGGCGCGCGCCAGCGCGGCGCGGCGCCTGCCGTCCGCGGGCAGGACGTCGAACGTCCCCCGCGGGGCCTGGAGCTTCGCGGCCATCTACCTTGCGAGCTCGGCCAGGAACGGGTTGGACGTGCGCTCGGCGCCCAGGGAGGTGGTGCCCATGTGCCCCGGGTAGACCGCGGTCTCGGCCGGAAGCGAGTCCACCAGGAGCCGGATCGACTCGAGGAGGGTTCCCCAGTCGCCGCCGGGCAGGTCGGTGCGGCCCACCGACCCCTGGAAGAGCACGTCGCCGGAGAACACCGCGGCCTCGTCCGGGATCGAGAAGGTCACGTGCCCGGGGCTGTGCCCCGGGGTGAAGAGCACGTCGATCTCGAAGCCGGCGAGCTCGAGGCGCTCGCCCCCCTCCATCACATGCTCCGCCTCGTAGGACTCGAACGGGCCGAAGTCCGGCCAGGGCACGTAGCTGTTGATGTCGGCCAGCACGAAGCTCTCGAGCTTCGGCACCCAAACCTCCGCTCCGGTGGCCTTGGCCACCGGAGCCACCGCCCCGACATGGTCGAAGTGGGTGTGCGTGAGCAGGATCCCCTCGAGCTTCACGCCCAGGCCGTCGATCGCCGCGAGCAGCTTGTCGGCCTCGTCCCCCGGGTCCACGATGAGCGCACGATCCGACCCGTCGCGCCGGAAGATGTACGAGTTCTCGGTCACGGGCCCGACGGTGAACATGCGCACGTCCATCGGGACGAGCCTACTTTCTCGGCGCAGCCTGCCGCCGCTGGCGGAAGCGGTAGATCGCCGAATCGGTGGCGTATCCGAGCGGGATGTAGACCAGCAGCATGAAGGCCGCCAACAGCGCGCCCTGGGCCACGCTACGCCCGAACGCGACCACGACCAGAACGCCGAACACGGCGGCGGCGATGGCGGCCCGGTTGAGGGCCCCACGCCAGGTCGGCGGCTGCGACATCCGCTCCATGCGCCGCTGGCGCGCGATCTGCTTGCCGTCCTGGCGCGTCTGCGGCCGCCCTGTGCGGCCGGCGCGCTCGATCGTGCCGGCCGGCGTGCCGCGATGCTTGCGGGTGCGCTTTCGCTTCGTCTGGGCCATGGCGGCGACGTTACAGGACTGCGGCGCTCACTCCACCGCGTGCAGGGCCTCCTCGATCACGTGGCGCTCCGGGGAGAAGCCGCGCAGCGGCACGTCGTCGGGAAAGCCCTCGAGCGCGGCGCGCGGAGCAAGCCCCACCAGCTCGGCCTCGACCACCTCGGCCTGCTCGCGCACACGCGCGACGATCCCGGCCAGCGGCGCCGCCCGATGGTCGTGCACGTTCGTGGACACCTGCGCGCGGCCGCGCTCGGGGAGGAAGAGGCCGAGGGCGCGGACTCCGGGAGGGCCGCCGCCCGCCTCGCGCAGCGATGCGGCGATCCGCTTTGCCACCTCCACGTCGTCCGTGGCGAGGTCGACGTTGAAGGCGATCAACGGCGGCCTGGCGGTTACCAGCACCGCCCCTGCGCTCGGGTGGGGCGCCGCGGGCCCGTAGTCGGGCACCAGCTCGCCCGCGGCCATCCGCTCGGCCAGCTCCGCCGGGCCGCCGCGGCGGAGGTGGGACCGCTCGACGTGCTCGGGACGCGTGGCCAGCTGCCCGTAGAGGAACACCGGCAGCTCGAGCTCCTCGCCGATCAGCGCCGCGGCGGTCAGCGCCTCGGCGCACGCCGCGCCGCGCATCGTCTCGTCGAGATAGACCAGCGGAGCCACGTCGAGCGCGCCCACGTACGGGTGCAGGCCCTGGTGGCCTCGCAGGTCGATGCCGTCGAGCGCGGCGCTCGCGGCCCCGAGCAGTGCGGGCGCAAGCTCGCCCTGACGACCGCAGATCGTGAACACGGAGCGGTTGTGGTCGGGATCCACGTGAAGGTCGAGAAAGCGCGCCGGCGCCAGCCGCCGCTCGATCCCCTCGAGCACGTCGTGATCGCGGCCCTCGCTGAAGTTCGGCACCGCGAGCAGGAGGGAGGTCGTGTCCCGCTCGGCCATGGCGTCAGTATCGCCGCTACTTCAGGCAGAAGCTCGAGTAGTCGTTCCCGAAGACGGGATGGAAGACCGCGCAGTCCTCGAAGTCCATGCGGTCCGACAGGAACGTCGTCCGCTTCGGATGGCCGTAGCGGCCACGTAGGCCCGGTCGACCACCCGCCGGTCGAGCTTCGCCCACTCGTCCTCCACGGCCCGGAGGTCCGGCTCGGTACCGAGGCGCTCGAGCCCGGCGTCGATCACCGGGTCCTGCACCTCGCCGACGTTGAAGTTGTTGGTCTCCGTGATCGCCTTGCTGTCGAACTGCCGCATGAACGTGAACGGGTGCGGGAAGTCGCCGGCCCAGTTCATGAACCCGGCCTGAGGGTGGGTCTGGAGATTGCCCACGGTCTGCGCGTAGACGGCGAAGTCCACGAGGCTGACCTTGGGCTCGAGCCCGATCTCGTCTAGAACGTCCGCCAGGTAGTTCATGGCCGGCGGGCCCGGATCCTGCTGCGGGCCCCAGACCTTCACCGGCGCCCCGGTGGCGCCCGCCTGCCGCACCAGTCGCCTGGCCTCCGCGATGTCGGTGCTCTTCCCGGGCTCCCCGTACGGGCACGGCTCGCGCTTCTCGTAACCCGGCATCCCCGGCGGCAGGAAGTTGCAGGTGGGCTCCATCAGACCGCCGTACACGCGAGCCAGGGCGTCCTCGCTGATGGCGAGGTTCACGGCCCGCCGCACGGCGAGCTTGTCGAAGGGCGGGATGCTCGAGTTCAGGAAGAAGTAGCTCGTGCCCTCCGTGGGCGACTCGCGGTAGCGGTCGGGGTGCTGCCGGACCTCGCGCAGCATGTCCGGCGGGGGCGGGTCCAGCATGTAGTCGAGCTTGCCGCGCAGCACGTCCTGCGCCGCGCGCGGCGGGGCCACGACCTTCATGGTGATCCTGTCCACCTTCGCCGCCGGCACGCCCGGAAGCTCGAAGTCCTCCACGCGCTCCAGGACGAACCCGCCTCCGCCCGAGGAGCGAGCGATCCGGAACGGGCCCACACCTGGCGGGGGCGTTCTCGTGAGGTTGCGGAACGGCGTGTCCCCCGGCACCACGCCTGAGTAGAGCGTGGCGAGCGCGTTCGAGAAGGTCGAATCCGGCGCCTTCAGCTCGATTGCTATCGAACGCTGGGTGTCGTCGGTGTCGATGCCGGCGATGTCCGCGTCCGGCTCGGGCCGCTTCGCGTACTCGTCGGCGCCGCGCACTCCGGCGAAGAACCCGGTGGCCGCCGACCCGAGCGCCAGAAGGCGCTTGACCGTGTGCTCGAAGTCCGAGGCCTTCACAGGCGTGCCGTCGGAGTACTTCAGCCCCTCCCTGAGGCGCAGGCGGTAGGTCTTTCCGTCCGCCGAGATCTCGGGGAGCTCCTCGGCCAGCCCCGGGATCAGCTCGGTGCCGCTCGCCCCCTCGGCGTGACGGTACGTGAGCAGGGGCGTGTAGACGACCCACATCGTCTCCCAGCCGTTGAGCGTGTTGCTCATCGCGGGATCGAGCGCATCGGGCTGAGCCGATTGCGAGATGGTGATGGAGCCGCCGGTGTCGTCGTCGTCGCCGCACGCGGCGAGCATCGACGCCAACGCGAGAGCCACCACGCAGGCCAGGGCGGGTGCGGATCGACGTCTGCGCGAGTGCAACCAGCGCCACTCTTACGCGCGGGCGAGCCCCGCGTCAAGGTGGTCGCGGCTATCGCGGCCCGGACAGGCCCATGGCTTCGAGGGCCTCGTTGCGGTCCGAGTACTCGACCACGCTGGCCGCCCTGCCGTCGCGGAGCGTCAGGACGTGGGCCAGCTCCATCTCGAGCGGGATTCTGGCGAACGCGTCAATTTGCCGGATTCGGCCTCCGTCGAGGGTGACCAGATGCGCGATCCGGCCGCTGATCGGTATGCCGCTTCCCACGCCGGTTCCCGTGGCCTCGATCAGGACGAGATGACGGCCCGGCTCAGGAAGGTCGATCACCCGTACGGGCTCGAAGGTCAGGCCGGGGGCGGCGCTCTCGAGCTCGGCGAGCATGCGGCTGAAGCCGTCCCACCCCTCGAACCTGCCGTCGGTGCCGGGTATGTCGGCCGCTTGGTTCACGACCGCGTCCTCGTGCCACCGGTCTGCGTAGTCCTGGGGGTCGTGCATGTCGCCCCCGTAGAGCCAGCGGAAGTGGTCGGGGACCTCCTGCGACATGCTCCGCCGAGTATCCCGCCTCCGGCGGTTCATGGCTCTGCTCCGGCTATCCTCGCCCCTCGCGGCTCCGTAGCTCAGCGGTTAGAGCGCACGACTCATAATCGTGAGGTCCCTGGTTCGAATCCAGGCGGAGCTATCGACCTCTAGGAGTTGCCAGGCTCCTCCGGATGCGCGCCCGTGCAGGGCTCGTCGACCACGTAGATCTCGTCGAGCACGGTCTCCTCGCCCGGGTCCTGGGTGACGTCGCCGTCGGGATTCAGCCAGATCAGAACGCGCGCCCTGGCCGGCTGATTCAGACCGACGCTGCCGATGCCCGCGTTCCCGTTGTCGTCGGTCGTGAAAGGCGTGTTGGCCACACCGGTGGCACCCTCGAGGAACTCTGCGCGGAACGCGTAGGTCGTATTCGGCTCGAAGTTGACCACGAAGACGGCCTGGGAGAAGTCATTCGGTCCACCGCAGTCTCGGTTCTCGGCGTGGAACGTCGGGGCCACGGGACCCAGCGTCCTGAATGTCTGGACCGGGCTGCAGCCATCTCCTCCACCAGGGTTCTCGGTATCGGTGGCGCACAGCCGGTAGCGATACACGGCTCCGGACACGAGCTGGTCGACCGCCTCCGACGCGGATCGCGTGTTATCCGCGCCGTACTGGAAGTTCCGCACCGGGGTGGGCCGGCTGTGGTTCTCGGCGGGACCCCAGTTGAAGTAGTAGGTGCCCGAGCCACCGATCGTGGACACCGCCTTGCCGTTCAGCGTCGCGCTCGTCTCCGTGATGTCGGTCGCCGGTTGGCGCACACCCACGCCGCAGCTCGAGACCACCATGCCGAGCACACAGACCGCGAGGCCGAGCCGCTTCATGGCCGCAGCCTAACTCCCGGCCTCCTGCCGCACCACCAGCGCCTGGGTGCTGTCCATCCACATCTCCCACCGGCCCGAAGCCGACTGGCGCTCGTCGTGGAAGCGGTAGGGGCGGCGGCCTCCGAACTCGGTGTTGCGCAGGTGCGAGACACCGCCGAGGACGGACGCGATCCGGCGCCGCTGCCACCCCAGCGCGTCCTCGATCTCCGGGAACGTCCGAGGCGTGTCCGGCACTGCGGCCAGACCGGTCAGCAACTCCCGCATGAGGTCGCTGCAGCGATCGTAGAAGCGCGCGATCTCGTCGGTTTCCGCCATCGCGTTATGCGAGGCGTGCTGCCGGGAACCGCGAGCCGCCGGAGTGCTCAGGCCCAGAGCCGGACCGTCAGCCCGCCGGGTGAGGTGATCAGCTCGAGACGGTCGGTCAGCTGGCGCGCCACCCACAGGCCGGCGCCATCGTGGCCGGCCACTCCCGGGGGCAGGTAGCCGGCTAGCGGGTCATCCATACCCGCCCCGTAGTCGGCGATCTCGCAGACGATGCGGCCGTTCACGGTGCCCACGCGAATCTCCCGCGGCCCATAGCCGTGGCGGCGCGCGTTCGACAGGATCTCGCTGGCAGCGGTGAGCAGCGGGGCGGCCCTGCCGCCGGCCAGGCCCTCCGCAGCGAGCTCGCGCGCCAGGCGGGACCGGATCTCGTACGCATCGTCGTCGAGCGGGAGGGTCCGGAGCCCTTCCAGCGGCTGCGGCTCGGGCGTCAGGGCGCGAACGAGCTCCTCCGTGTCGTCACGGTCCGGACCATGGGTGTGCGCTGCCCCCTCGACGACATGGTCGGGCAGGGTCCGTGCGTCGTAGGGGCACACGATCCAGGCCGGCTCGTCGGCGAAGGCGCGGTTGAGAATGGACTCGTAGGCCGTCCACTCCGCCCACTCCTGTGGCGAGATCCCGAACTGCACCTCGCCGATCACGCGGACTCCCGGCGCGCCGTTGCGCAGGGCGTGCCGCAGCGTCCTGCTGTAGCCGGCAACGGTGTGAGCGGGCCGCGTGTACCAGTCGTCGCGGTCCAGGAACGAGACGCGCTCGGAGGCTTCGCCCAGGGCCTCCCGCAGCAAGTCGCAGTTGGCGCGGGTGGTGACGGTCACCACCGACTCGCCCCGCTTCAGGCCGGCCTTGACGAATGGAGCCATGCGCCCGGCGAACTCCTCGTCGGAGGAGTAGACGAAGGCGTCGTGTCGAAGGGCCGGCGAGTTCGTACCAGGAACCATACGCCCCTGAGCCGGGAAGCTCGGCCCGGCCGTACCCTCGAAGTGGTCCCTCGATGAAGGTGCATCTGCTGGCGCGCGAGCAGCATGTCCCGGCTCCGCCGGAGGAGGTGTTCGCGTTCTTCGCGGACGCCCACAACCTGGAGGCGATCACCCCGCCCTGGCTCGGGTTCCGCGTGGTCACACCCGGGCCGATAGAGATGCGCGCCGGCGCTCTCATCGAGTACCGCCTGGCGCTCCACCGCATCCCGGTTCGATGGCTCACCCACATCGAGGAGTGGACCCCCGGGCGCAGCTTCGTGGACGCGCAGCTGAGAGGCCCCTACCGGCTCTGGCATCACACGCACACGTTCACGCCGGCCGGCCGCGGCACGCTCGTCGGCGACCGGGTGCGCTACGCGCTCCCGTTCGGACCGCTCGGCGCGGTCGCGCATGCGGCCCTGGTGCGCCGCGATCTCGAGCGCATCTTCGACTATCGCCGGCCCGCAATCGAACGACGCTTCACAAAGTAAAGTAAGAAGGCTGATGGCGACGTTCTGGCGCTTGCTCGGATTCCTGCGCCCCTACCGCGGCGGGGTCATCGCCTCCTTCCTGCTTGCGGCCGCCGCCATGGGCACCGGCGTGCTCGTGCCCTACCTGATCGGCCAGACCGTGAACGACATCCGCGACGGCGGCGTGAACCTGTGGCCGCTCGCGCTCGCCGTGGCGGGAGCAGGCGTGCTGCGGCTGGCGTTCAGCGTCACGCGACGGCTGGTGGCCGGCCGCGTCTCGCTCGGGGTGGAGTACGACCTCCGCAACCGGATGTACCAGCACCTCCAGGCGCTCGAGCTCGCCTTCTTCGACGGCCAGCAGACCGGGCAGCTGATGTCGCGCGCGACGGTCGACCTGCAGGCGGTCCGCTTCTTCCTCGGCTACGGGCTGATCTTCATCATGCAGTCGCTGCTCACGATCGTGATCGCCGCCACGGTGATGTTCGCCGTGGATCCAGGCCTGGCCGCGGTGTCGCTGGCGCCGATGCCGTTCGTGATCTGGATCGCCTTCCGCTACGGGCGCCTCAACCGGCCCGCGACGCAGGAGGTGCAGCAGCGCATCGCCGAGCTGACCGCCGAGGTCGAGGAGAACGTGGGCGGCGTGCGGGTGGTCAAGGCCTTCGCGCAGGAGGAGCGCCAGCTGCTGCGCTTCGACGGGGCCGTGGCGCGCGTGTTCGACCAGTCGATGGTCTCCACGCGGCTGCGCGCCTTCTACGCCCCGCTGATCGGCTTCCTCCCCCAGCTGGGCCTGGCCGGGTTGCTGTTCGTGGGCGGCCACCAGGCGATCAACGGGTCGCTGGACGTAGGCGAGTTCGTGGCGTTCTACGGATACGTGCTCATGCTCACCTCGCCGATGCGCATGCTCGGGATGGCGCTCGGGATGGCGCAGCGCGCGGTGGCCTCCGGCGCGCGCGTGTTCGAGCTGCTGGACCGCGAGCCCACCCTCACCGCCCCCGCGGAGCCCACGCCGCTGCCGAGCGGCGGCGGGCGGGTCGAGCTGCGCGACGTGACCTTCGGCTACGACGGCGCCGAGCCGGTGCTCCGCAACGTGACCCTCGACGTCGAGCCCGGCCGAACGGTCGCGCTCGTGGGTCCCACCGGCTCCGGCAAGACGACGCTGGTGATGCTCGTGCCGCGCCTCTACGACCCGGACGAGGGGGCCGTGCTCGTGGACGGCGTGGACGTGCGCCGGCTCGACCCGGCCGAGCTGCGCCGCGAGGTGGCGGTCGTCTCCGACGACGCCTTCCTGTTCTCGGCGCCGCTGGCGGACAACATCGCGTACGCGCGCCCCGACGCAAGCGAGGCGGCCATCATGCGCGCCGCCGAGCGCGCCGGTCTCAGCGAGGTCGTGGAGGACCTCCCCGATGGCCTGGAGACGCTCGTCGGCGAGCGCGGACACACCCTGTCCGGCGGGCAGCGCCAGCGCGTGGCGATCGCACGCGCGCTTCTCGCCGAGCCGCGCATCCTGATCCTGGACGACGCGACCTCGAGCGTGGACGCCACGACCGAGAACCTCATCAAGTCGGCGCTGGCCGAGGTGATGAAGGGCCGCACCACCTTCGTGATCGCGCACAGGCTCTCGACGATCGCCCTGGCCGACGAGGTCGTGGTGCTCGAGGACGGCGAGATCGTGGCCCGCGGCACCCATGACGAGCTGCTCGAGGACTCGCCGCTCTACCGCGAGATCGCCGAGAAGGGCCTGCCCGGCCAGGTCTTCCTAACGCGCGAGGACCCGGAGCGCGAGGTGGCCGGCCTGTGAGGCGGATGTGGAGCATCCTGCGCGGGGAGGAGCGCCGCTCGCGAAAGCTGCGGCACCTGTTCACGCTGCTGCGCCCGTATCGAACGCGGGTGATCCTCACGCTCGTCGCGCTGACGGTGGCCACCGCCGCCGCGCTCGTCCCGCCGTACCTGGCCGGCCAGGCCGTCGATGCGATCACCGACGGCGACTCGGGCCGGCTGACCGTGCTCCTGATCGTGTTCGTGGGCGCCGCGGTGCTCAACTGGGGCGCCACCTACGTGCAGACGTTCCTCATCAACTGGGTCGGGCAACGAGCCCTCCAGGACCTGCGGATCCAGATCTTCCGCCACCTCCAGCGGCTGTCGATCGGCTTCTACTCCCGGAACAAGGCCGGCGTGCTCATCTCGCGGCTCACCAACGACGTGCAGGCGCTCGACCAGCTGGTGACCGAGGGCATGCAGACGCTGTTCTCCTCGACCCTCACGCTCGTGGGCATCACGGTGATCCTGCTCCTGCTCGACCCGGCGCTCGCCATGGTCACGTTCCTGACCTTCCCGCTGCTCCTCATCGGGAGCGTCCTCTTCCGCCTGGCGTCCTCCGGCGCCTACCGGCTCACGCGCGAGCGGATCGCCCAGGTGACCGCCTACCTCCAGGAGACGCTCTCGGGGGTCCGCGTGGTGCGGGCCTTCGGCCAGGAGGGGCGCCACACCCGTCGCTTCGCGAAGCTGAACGACGAGCACCGCGAGGCCAACATGCGCACGGTCAACCTCAACGCGGCCTACTTCCCCGCGGTGGAGCTGCTGTCCACCGCGGCCACCGCGGTGATCCTGATCTACGGCGGCAACCGGGTGCTGGGCGGCCAGGCGTCGATCGGCGTGCTCGTGTCGTTCGTCTTCTACCTCCAGAGCTTCTTCGACCCGATCCAGTCGCTCTCCCAGCTCTACACCACCTACCAGGCGGGCATGGCGGCGCTCGACAAGATCTTCGAGCTGCTCGACGAGGAGCCCGACATCCGCGACCGGCCGGACGCGTTCGAGCTCCCCCGGCTGCGCGGCGAGATCGAGTTCGACGGCGTGACGTTCGCCTACGGCGACGGGGAGCCTGCGCTCTGCGACGTGTCCCTGCACGTCCCGCCCGGCCAGACCGTGGCGCTCGTGGGCGCCACCGGCGCCGGCAAGTCCACCCTGGCGAAGCTCGTCGCGCGCTTCTACGACCCCGACCAGGGCCGGGTGCTCGTGGACGGCCACGACCTGCGCGGGGTCACCGAGCAGTCGCTGCGCTCCCAGCTGGGGATCGTGCCGCAGGAGAGCTTCCTGTTCTCGGGCACGATCCGCGACAACATCGGCTTCGGCCGGGCCGACGCCACGGACGAGGACGTGCGGGCCGCGGCCGCCGCGGTGGGCGCCGACAGCTTCATCGAGCGCCTGCCCGACGGCTACGACACCGAGGTCGGCGAGCGCGGCGGCCACCTGTCCGCCGGGCAGCGCCAGCTCGTGGCCTTCGCCCGGGCGGCGGCCGCCGACCCGCGCGTGCTGATCCTCGACGAGGCCACCTCGAACGTGGACGTGCGCACCGAGTCGCAGATCGAGCGCGGCCTGCGGCGCCTGCTGGCGGGGCGCACGGCGCTGGTGATCGCCCACCGCCTCTCGACCATCCGCGGCGCCGGCCGCATCGTGGTGCTCGCGGGCGGCCGCATCGCCGAGCAGGGCACCCATGACGAGCTGCTGGCGGCGGACGGCGCCTACGCGCGCCTCTACCGCGACTGGGCCGACCAGGCGGTCGCCTGACGTGCGCAAGCAGCCTGGCTATCCTGGTCAGCCCCTTGGGGGGTCGTCTAATGGCAAGACGCCAGCCTCTGGAGCTGGTTATCGGGGTTCGAGTCCCTGCCCCCCAGCCGAATCTTGCGGCCTACGCCGCGCGTGCGGCCGGCACGAGCCGTAGCCGCTGCGGCACGAACGGCACCACCGCGCGCCTGACGTACTCGCCGCCCGCCCGCACCAGCGCCTTGCGGATGAACGCGGGCGGTAGCGGCGCGAAGCCGTACTCGTCCCGGATCCGGTCAGGCAGCAGGGCGATGGTGATGAAGTTGACGGTCTCCACGAGCGGCTGGAGGTAGAGCGGCACGGGCGGCTCCAGGACGATCGCCCGGGCCCGCTCGCGCGCCCACGGCGTGATGTGGAGGCGGTCGCCGGCGAGCATCTCGTCGCGGTAGTCGTCGAGGTCGGTGAGCGTGCGCGGCATGTCCGCCTTGCGCAGCCCGAACAGGCGTCCCACCACCTTGTAGTCCTCCCAGTACGCGGCCTCCTCGGCGCGCGAGAGCCGCCCGACGTAGTTGCGGTAGATCACGCGGCCGGAGTCCACGAGCGAGAACAGCACCCAGAGGAGCAGCTCCGGATCGTCGGCGCGGTACGGGGTCCCGGCCGGGTACGGCCCGGCTGCGGCGCCTAGCCGCCCGCTCACCCGCCGGTGCATGGCCCGCACGCGGCGGGTCACGCGGTCGGCGTCCGCCCGCGTGCCGAAGCCGATCGTGCCCATCACCTCCGCCGTCCTGGCCAGGCGCTCGTAGGGCTCGTCGATCGCCGTCGTGTGCGCGAGCAGGCCGGCAACGGCCAGCGGGTGCGCGGCCTGCATCAGCAACGCTCTCGGGCCTGACAGCGCCAGGGCGCGCTCGCGGTGGATGCGCCTGAGCATGGACCGATCGTCGAAATAGCCGGACACGGTGGTCCCGTTCAGGCTAGGGGCCGTACCCATGGCGTGGCAGCACTGAGATCAGGCGGCTTCGGTCAGGGACTCGCGGGCCTTCTCGAGGCCCAGGCGCAGCCGGCTCTTGGCGGTCCCAGCGGGACGCCGGACGCGCGCGCGATCTCCGCCGCGGACAGGCCCCTGCCGAAAGCAAGCAGGACCGCGTCGCGCTGCGGGGCCGGCAGGTCGGCCACGGCCTCGAGCACGCGCCCCGCCTCGTCCCTGCGCGCGATGGCGTCGCTCGGGCCCTCCTCCACACCGGGCCGGGCCTCGTCGCGGTATCCGAGGCGCTCCACGGCCGAGCGGGCCGCCGTCTGCGAGCGCATGCGGTCCACAGCCCGGCTGCGGGCCATCATCGCCACGTAGCCGGCCAGGCTCCCGCGAGCGGGATCGAACAGCGTGGGATCGCGCCAGAGCGCGAGGAACACGTCCTGCACGACGTCCTCGGCGGCCGCTCGATCTCCGAGCACCCGCATCGCACTGGAGAATGCACGCGCACGGTGTGTGTCGTATGCGCTGGAGAAGTCTTGAGCGGCCTGTCCCATAACTCAACATACTGTAGCATTTTTCCGAACAGACTGTTTAGATCTTGACCTCACTCACAATCGGACAGCTCGCCCAGCTCACCGGCGTACAGCCCGCCACCCTCCGCATGTGGGAAGCGCGCCACGGGTTCCCGCGGGCCGAGCGGCTGCCGAGCGGGCACCGGCGCTACTCGGAGCAGGACGTGGAGCGTGTGCTGGAGGTGGTGCGCGCCCGCGACGGGGGCCTCTCGCTCACCGCGGCGATCGAGCGGCTGGCGGCGGCGGGCGCCAACGGGCAACCGGAGACCTCGATCTACGCGGGACTGCGGCGGCGGCGCGCCGAGCTGCACCCCTCGCCCGTCCCGAAGCGCCTGCTCGTGGCGGTCTCGCACGCCATCGAGGACGAGTCGTCGGCGCACGCCGTGCGCGCCCTCCTCATCGGCTCGTTCCAGCGCGAGGAGTTCTACCGCTCGGCCGAGCCGCGCTGGCGCGAGTTCTCACGCAGCGCCGAGCTGGCCCTGGCGATGGCCGACTTCGAGAAGCCCGCCTTCCCCCCGGACGGACCGGTGGAGGTGCCGATCGCCCGCGACCACCCGCTGGCGAGCGAATGGGCGATCATCTGCGACGCCCCCGGGTTCTCCGCCTGCCTGGCAGGACGCGAGCGCCAGGTCACCGGCGAGCGAATGTTCGAGGTGCTCTGGTCGGTGGAGCCGGAGGTGGTGCGCGACGCCGCGTTGATCGGCATCGAGCTGGCCACCACGCGGCTTCCGGAGCTGGCCGAGCGCGTGCCGGAACGCCTGTCGACGCCCCCGGACCCGGACCGCGAGGCGGTGGCGCGAGCCACCTCGATCACCAACCGGATCCTCGCCTACGTGGCGGCGGTCGGCTAGAGCGCTTCGAGGTCGGTGCCGAGGTCGGCCAGCACCGCGGGATCGCGCGGAGCTCCGTCCACGATGTAGCGGCGCGCGTGCTCGAGGTCGTCCGAGCGCTCCACCGAGAGCGCAGCGGTCACCCGTCCGTCGTCGACCCAGAAAACGCTGAACTCACCCTCCTCCAGCGAGCCGCGCACCACCGGCTCGCCCTCGCCGGGCCCCACGTACTCGAGCGAGGCCCAGTCGGCCAGGTCCGAGAAGAAGTACGGGAGGACATCGTGCTCGACGCCCCGCCCCAGCATGTTGAGCGCGGCCGTCTTGCCCTGGGTGGCCGCCACGTCCCAGTGCTCGAGCCGTAGCCGGCGCCCATGGATCGGACTCTCGTACTCGCAGTTGTCACCGGCCGCGAAGATCCCGGGCGCGGAGGTCTCGAGGCCCGCCGAGCAGCGGATTCCGCCCGTGTCGCCTAGCTCCAGCCCGGCGGAGCGCGCGAGCATCACGTCGGGCGTGACCCCCACCCCCACCACGGCGAAGTCGCAGTCCAGCTCGCGCCCCGAGCTCGTGACCACCTTCGTCACGCGTCCGTCGGCGCCCTCGAAGCGGTCGAGCTCGTCGCCCCCGAACAGCTCGACCCCGTGGTCCTCGAGCACGCCGTGGAAGAAGCGCGCGACCTCCTTGCCGAACTGGCGCTCGAGCGCCACCTCCTCCAGCATCAGGATCGAGCACTTCACCCCGTACGCGGCGGTGAGCGAGGCGGCCACCTCACAGCCGATGTAGCTGCCGCCGACCAGCACGACCCGCTCGGCCGTCTCGGCCGCGGCACGGATCCCGTCCGAGTTGCCGAACGCGCGCAGGTAGTGGATCCCGTCGAGGTCGCACCCGTCCACGCGCAGCCGCCGCACGTTGGCGCCCGACGCCACCAGCGCCTTGCCGAACCCCACCGTCTCCTTGGTGGAGAGCGTGGCCACCCGCTCGGCGGTGTCGAGCTTCATCACGCTCGTCCGGGTCAGCAGCTCCACGCCTTGCTCGTCCCACCAGCCCTCGGGCCGGTAGAGCACGTCGTCGCGGCTCTCCTCGCCGCGCAGGTAGCCCTTCGACAGCGGCGGCCGGTTGTAGGGCGGGTCGGGCTCGCGCCCGACCATGAGGATGCTGCCGTCCGCCCCCTCCTCGCGCAGCCAGCGAGCGCAGCTCGCGGCGGCCAGACCGCCGCCCACCAGCAGGTAGTCGACCGTCCGGTCGGGCACGCGTCAGGCCGCGGGCGCCACGCGGCTGGTGAAGAGCTCCGTCACGGTTTCCTCGATGCCCACGTCGAGCACGAGCAGAACCTCGTCGTTGGCCTGCACCACCGACTCGCCGGTGGGCACGAAGCCGCCGCCGTCGCGCAGGATCGAGATCACGAGCGACCCGTCCGGCAGCCCGAGATCGGCGACCTTCTTGCCCGCGGCCTCGGAGTCGTCGGCCACCTCGAGCTCGATGATCTCGAGTCGCTCCTCGGGCAGGTCGAGGAGGTGCACGAGTCCGTACTTGGGCACCTCGTGCTCGATCAGCCGCAGGATCAGGTCGGTGGCCGAGATGGCGGGCTTGACGCCCAGCAGCTCGAAGTGCTCGAGGTTGCGCGGGTTGTTGCAGCGCGCCACCACACGGGTCACGCCGTACTTCTCGCGGGCCACCTGGGAGATCAGGATGTTGTCCTCGTCGTCGCCGGTCACGGCGATCACCAGGTCGGCGCGCTCGATGCCGGCGCGCTCGAGCACCCACAGCTCGGATCCGTCCCCGTAGTGCACGCTGTGCTCGAGCTCCTCCTCCACCACGGCATAGCGGCGCGGGTCCGACTCGACCACCGTCACCTCGTGGCTCTTCGCGATCAGCTCGCGTGCGAGGTTCCAGCCGACCTTCCCGGCGCCCACGATCAGCACGTACATCGCTAGCCCGAGACTCCCTCGAAGCGGATCTGCCCGCGCACGGCGGCCTCGAGCAGCTCGATGGCGGTCTGGGTGGGACACACGGTCTGGAGCCCCTGCTCCGCGTACCAGCGGGCGCGATGCGGATCGAGCACGCGCACCACGACCCGCTCGACCTCGAAGCGGCGCTTCGCGATCTGAGCGACCACCAGGTTCGTGTTGTCGCCGTCGGTGGAGGCCACGAAGGCGTCGGCCTGGTCCACACCTGCGGCGAGCAGCGCGTCGATCTCGAGGGCGGTTCCCACGGTGAAGCGCCCGCCGCGCTCCTCCCAGCCGTCGGAGTAGCGGCGGTCGAGCAGCGCGATGGCCTCGGGGTCCTCGTCGAGCACCGAGACCTCGTGGCCCTCCGCGAGCATTGAGTGGGCGATGGCGGACCCCACCCGTCCGCAACCGACGATCAGAACGAACATTCGGAATCCACTCTACAAAGGGACCGCCACTACGGGAGGACCCCTTCGCGCACGGTGTCCTCGCCGGATGGCGGCGCGGTGAGGATGACCGTGCACGTGGCCTTCTCGACGACGTAGCGCGTGGTCTCGCCGATGAAGCGATCGCTGCTGCGGCCGCGGCCCCCCAGCAGCGCTCCGCCGCGCACCCGGGTCGGCTCCTCGGCGGCGAGCACTATGGCCTCCACGCCACGCCGCCGCGCCTCCGACACGATTGCCTGCCCGACCGTGCGGCCGCGCACCATCGCCGTGGCCACCTCGACGCCCTCGTACTCCTCGCCCACCTCCTTCGCCCGGGCGAGCACGCGCTTGGCCTCGGCCACGCGCTCGTCGGGCACGCGTGCGTCGAGCGGCAGCGACATCGGGATCTCGAACACGAACAGCGCCTCCAGGATCGCTCCGCCCTCTCCGTCGTCGGCGTGGTCCGCGGCCAGGCGGCCGGCCGTGCCGACGATGTCGTCGTCGAGCGGGACGCCGAAGACCGGCACGAGGATGCTCCCGTACTCGACCTCGGCCACGTCCTGGAGGGCCGTGGCAGGGATCGTGAAGCGCTTGCGCAGCGACTTGCCCTGCGCGCGCCTATAAACCGTGTAGAGGACCACCCCGAAGAGCATCCACGCGCCGCCGACCACCCGCGCGCCCTCGTGCAGGACGATGATGCTCAGCCACGCCGCCACCGAGAACAGCGCGCCCACGACGGCCGGCAGCGGCACGGTGCCCTTCCGGAAGCGGAACGAGAGCGGCAGGCGGAACGCGCTCGGCCGGCCGGCCTCCCGGAAGCGCAGCGCGATCACCGACAGGTGCGCGATGGCGAAGGTCAGCATCGCTCCGAACGCGAAGATCCCGGCGAGGAAGCCCATGTCGTTCGGCAGCGCCAGCCCGAAGGCGATCAGGGCCGCCGCCGTGATCACGACGTAGGGCGTGCCCCGACGCGGATGAAGGCGTCCGATAGCGCTCGGGATCTGGCGGTTCGTGGCGAGCGAGTAGGCCAGCCGGGAGAGCCCCAGCATCTGCCCGTTCATCGCAACCAGAAGGGTGGCGCCGGCCACCGCGCCGACGCCGTAGCGCGCCGCCTCTCTCAGCCACTCGGGGTCGAGCGCCGTGACCATCCCCAGCACCGGCGCCTGCTCGAAGGTCGAGCTGAGTGCCGTGGTCCCATCCTCGACCGGCACCGCCATCACCGCCGCCGTCGAGACGCCCACGAGCAGCACCACGGCGGCGGACGAGCTCACGATCACGAAGCGCTTGAGGCCTCGGCGGCCCACGCGCACCTCGCCCGCCAGCCCCGAGGCTGCCTCGATCCCGATCATCGCCCCGGTGGCCACCACGGTCGCGAAGACGGCCTCCTCCCAGCTCGGCGTCGAGCCCAGCTCCACCGTGTCGAAGAGGGCGCCGAGGTCGAAGAGCTCGGCGAACACCAGCACCGACACGGCGCCCAGCAGGACGATCCCGACCAGGGACAGGCGCAGGACCGTGCGGAGCCTGTCGGCGCCCAGGCCGCGGATGTTCGCCGCGGCCACGAACAGCATCGCCAGGGCGGCGATCACGGTCTCGATGTAGCCGTTCCCCAGCTCGTCCCAGAAGGCGGCCAGGTAGTCCGAGATCGCCACGGCCGCGAGCGCCATGACGATCAGGTAGTCCAGGAGGATCGCCCAGCCGGCGATGAAGCTCCAGAACTCGTCGAACGCGTAGCGCGCGAAGGTCGATGCCCCGCCGCGCTCCGGATGGAGGGAGTTGCCCTCCACGTAGGTGGCCATCGTGAGCGCGAAGAACGCGGCCGAGATCAGGAAGACGACAGGCGTCAGACCCAGCGCGTCGCCGGCCACCACCCCGATCGAGAAGAAGATTGAGGAGACGATCGCGCTCAGCGTGATCGCGAATAGCGCGGGCTCCCCGAGGCCACGGGCGAGGATCGCCTCGGCCTTCCCGATGCGCGCCCCGGCGCGACCGGTGCCGCGGCGCAGCCCCTCGCGGGCCCTGGCTCCGCGCTCGGAGCGGCCGTGACCGTCCTTCGAGCTCATGTCTCGTCGTTGCCCGGGCGCACCTGTCGGGCGAGCCAGAGGCGGGCCACGCCGATCGCCACGAACGCCACGCCCAGCACGAGCCCTAGCGCCAGGGCGCCCCCTCCCCGTGCGAGCGTGGACCCGATCATCGCCAGGCCCGCCACCAGGATCAGCACGCTGAGCACACGCGTGGACGTGGCGTAGGCCCGTTGCACAGCGCCATCGTAGTCCCGCCTAGCGCGGCTTCGGGCGCTCGGTCGTGCCACGGGTGGACTCGATGATGACCCGGCAGGGACGCTCGCTCAGGACCGTCTCGATGGTCTTCCCGAAGAGGGACTGGCCCGACCGGCGCGGCGGCAGTTCCATCACGACGGCTCGAGCGTGGATCTCCCGGGCCTCCTCGACGATGCGGCGGCCCGCCTGACCGGGGCGCACCTTCTCCCAGTGCCCGGTCACCCGGCGCCCGCCGCGAACCCGAGCCGAGTCGATCACCGACGCCGCGCGCGCCTCCTGCTCGGGCATGTCGGCGTCGATCGGCGCGTTCGGCGGCACCGTGATCGTGACCACCACGTGGATGCCGCGCCGGCGCCGTGCCGCCAGCCGGGAGGCCGTGGCCACGGCGTCGCTCGAGTAGCGGCCGTCCTCGAAGGCCACGAGTATGGATTCGTACTCGACCTCGTGCTCGACCACCGGGTCGGGGATCACGATCTTGCGGGTCTCCGTGAGCGACAGGCCAAGACGCCTGCGATAGAGGACATATGTGGTCGTACCGAGTCCGAGCCAGACGGTGCCGGCGATCAGGGTCTCCACGTTCAGGACGGTGACCACCACGAACGCGAGACCGGTGCCGAGACCGCCGAACAGAGCCGTCAGGGGAATCGCGTGGCCCCGTATCCGCACATCGCCGGGAGGGCGGTACGGGCGCTCCGCGTCCGGCTGCTTCACGCGCAGCGCGATCACCGACGCGTGGGCCACGGTGAAGCTCAGCATCGCGCCGAACGCGTACACCGTCCCGAGGAACTCGGCCTGGCCCGGAATGATCGCGACGCAGGCCACGAACCCGAAGACGAGGATGGCCACGTACGGCGTGCGAAAGCGAGGATGGAGCTGGCGGAGCTTCTCCGGCAGCTGGCGGTACTGGCCCATCGAGTAGCTCAGGCGCGACAGGCCGATCAGCCCGGCGTTGGTGGCCACCAGCAGGATCGTCGCGGCCAGCAGGCCCACGTAGAGCTCGGCGGCCGGCTCGAGCGCCCCCAGGTCCAGGTTCTTGACCACGCCGAGGACGGGGTTGTCCGCGTACCCGCCCTCGTCCGACGGCGTTGCCAGCGCCGTGGTTCCATTCTCCACCGGCATGGCCGAGAGCGCGATGGCCGGCAGCGTCAGCGAAATGGTCATGACCGCGACCACGACCATGCGCATGGCCTTCGGAATCGTGTTCCCGTAGTCCCGGGCCTCCTCGGCCATGTTCGAGATCGTGTCGATGCCGGTGAACGCGACCATCCCCACCGGAATCGCGACGAGGAAGTCCCCGACGGTCGGCGTCGTGCCGAAGTCCACGTTCTCCACGAGCACCTCGGGCGAGAACACGAGCGCGAAGCCGAGCAGCACGAGCGCCACCTGGGTGAGGAAGTCGGCGATCGCCAGGAAGATGTTCAGCTTGGCCGCCTCCTGGACCCCCACCACGTTCACCACCGCGAGGAAGGCGACCACCCCGACGCCCACCACGATGTCGGCGGGCGACTCGACCAGCGGCTCCCAGATGATGCCGAGGTAGTGAGGCAGGAAGAACGCCGAGATGGCGACGGTGATGATGTAGTTGAGCATCTGCCCCCACGCCGTCAGCGCTGAGGCGAACTCGTTGAAGGCGCGGCGCGCGAACGAAGACGATCCGCCGGCCTCCGGGTACATCGTGGTGGCCTCCGTGTAGGTCGCGGCGGTGCACACGAAGATGAGGCCCGCGATCAGGAAGACCACCGGGGTCATTCCGAGGGCGAAGATCGCCACCAGGCCGAGCGCGTAGTAGATCGAGCTGCCGACGTTGCCGTAGGCGGTGGCGAAGAGGGCGCCGGTGCCCAGCACCCGCTCGAGCCCCTGGTTCTTGGGTCTGAACTCGGCCATCTGCGGCTCGGAAAGCTACTCCGGGGGGTGGCGGGGTGGCCCAGGCGCGCGGGACCTGTCTCCGGCAGCGATCATCGTTCGAGCTCGCAAGCTCACTCGTCCGATAACCGCCGCCGTCGCCACCCGCGCGAGGCGCGCCTCGGCTGACAAGCAAACGGCCCGGCGGGTCGTCGACCCGCCGGGCTTTCGCTTAGAGCGGAAAAGCGTCTAGACCAGGAAGGGCACGATCAGGAGCGCCACGATGTTCGCGACCTTGATCATCGGGTTGATCGCGGGGCCGGCGGTGTCCTTGTAGGGATCGCCCACCGTGTCGCCCGTGACCGAGGCTGCGTGCGCCTCGGAGCCCTTTCCGCCGTACTCGCCGTCCTCGATCAGCTTCTTGGCGTTGTCCCAGGCGCCGCCGCCCGAGGTCATCGAGACTGCGGCGAAGAAACCCACCACGATCACGCCGATCAGCAGGCCGCCCAGCGCCTGGTAGGACAGGATGCCCACGATCACCGGGATGACGATCGGGATCAGCGCCGGGATGATCATCTCGCGCTGCGCCGACTGGGTCACGATGTCCACGGCCCGGGCGTAGTCCGGCTTCTCGGTGTGGTCCATGATCCCCGGCTTCTCCTTGAACTGCCGGCGGACCTCCTCGACCACGCCTCCGGCGGCCCGGCCCACGGCCTCGATCGCCAGGGCGGCGAACAGGTAGACCATCATGCCGCCGATCAGGAGCCCGATCAGCACCTCGGGTTGCGAGATGTCGAAGCCCTCGAGCGTCTTCCCGTCGGCCGCCGCCTCCTCGCGCAGCTCCTCGATGAAGGCTGCGAACAGCACCAGCGCCGCCAGCACGGCGGAGCCGATCGCGTATCCCTTCGTCACGGCCTTGGTGGTGTTGCCCACCGCGTCCAGCGGATCGGTCACGTTGCGCACCTCTTCGGGGAGGTCCGCCATCTCGGCGATGCCGCCGGCGTTGTCGGTGATCGGGCCGAACGCGTCGAGCGCCACGATCAGGCCGGTGAGCGACAGCTGCGCCATCACCGCGATGCCGATGCCGTAGATCCCCGCCAGCTCGTTGGCGACCAGGATGCCGAGCGCCAGCAGGATCGCCGGGGCGGCCGTGGACTGGAAGCCCTGGGCCAGGCCCTGGATGATGTTGGTGGCGTGGCCCGTCTGCGACGCCCGCGCCGTGGTGCGCACGGGGCGGAAGCGGGTGGACGTGTAGTAGTCGGTGATCACGAACAGGCCGGCCGTGATGCCCACTCCCACCAGCGTGCAGAACCAGAGGTCGAGGCCGCTCGGCGCCGAGGTTGCTCCTGCCCGCAGGAGCTCGGACACGTCGCTCTGGTAGGTGAGGTCGTCCATCAGGACGAGCGTGATCGGCAGGAAGGCGAGCGCCGCCAGGCCGCCGGACACGATCAGCCCCTGGTAGAGCGCGCGCTCCACGTTGCCGGCGGCGCTGCGCACCGCGAAGGTGCCGACGATCGACGCCAGCAGGGACACGCCGCCGAGCACCAGCGGGTACACGGCCACGGTGCCGATCTCGTTGAAGGTGAGGACTCCGAGGAGCATCACCGCAACCGCCGTCACGGCGTAGGTCTCGAAGAGGTCGGCCGCCATGCCGGCGCAGTCACCGACGTTGTCGCCCACGTTGTCGGCGATGACCGCCGGGTTGCGGGGGTCGTCCTCCGGAATGCCCGCCTCGATCTTGCCCACCAGGTCGGCGCCGACGTCGGCCGCCTTGGTGAAGATTCCGCCGCCCAGACGGGCGAACACGGAGATGAGCGAGCCGCC
This sequence comes from uncultured Thermoleophilaceae bacterium, assembly GCA_963764665.1. Lineage (GTDB taxonomy): Bacteria > Actinomycetota > Thermoleophilia > Solirubrobacterales > Thermoleophilaceae > JACVRW01. The sequence goes on from CAVXTL010000025.1 coordinate 38,699, forward strand.
GAAGCCGAGGCCGACGAGGGCGTCGATCGCGTCGCGCTCCTCCGTGCCGGCCAGGATCAGGATCCCGTAGTAGCCGGCCACGCCGAGCAGGGCCAGGCCCGCCACGAGCAGGCCGGTGACCGCGCCGCCCTTGAAGGCGACCTCGAGCGCCTTGGACACTCCGCCGCGGGCCGACTCGGCCACGCGGGCGTTCGCCCGCACCGACACGTTCATGCCGATGAACCCGGCTGCGCCCGAGAAGGTGCCGCCGATCAGGAAGCCGATGGCGATCAGGATGCCCTCGGACCCCTGGGCCTCGAGGGCCACGGCCAGCACGATCGCCAGGACGACCGCGACCCCGCCGATGATCGTGTACTGGCGGCGCAGATAGGCGCTTGCGCCCTCCTGCACGGCGCGCGAGATCCGCTGCATCTCGTCGTTTCCGGGCGAGAGAGCCAGGAGCCAGCGAGAGGTGAACACGCCGTAGACCACGGCGGCGCCCGAGCAGACGAGCGCGATAACCACGCCCCAGTCAGTAAGGAATTCCAAAAGGGTGTCCTCCGTCTAAATCAATGGGCGGGCGGCGCCGCGCTAGTGGTGAACGATCGCGTTTTCCAGCGCCGAAGCGCATGCGTCGTCCGGCTGTGGCCCGATCTTCGGCACCGCCCGGAACAAGAGCGCGCGCAGTCTATCGAGGTTCCGGGCGAATACCGCCACCGCCGCCTCGGTGGACACCGGCTCGACGTCCGGCATCGCCTCCAGGCCCGCGTCGTAGTCGGTCACGAGCGACACGTTCGCGTAGCAGAGCCCGAGCTCGCGGGCGAGCCAGCATTCGGGGTACTGGGTCATGTTGACCACGTCCCAGCCGTTGGCCGCGAACCAGCGCGACTCGGCCCGGGTGGAGAAGCGCGGACCCTGGATCACCACCACCGTGCCGCCCTCCACCGCCTCGATCCCCTCCTCGCGAGCGGACTCGAGGAGAACGCCGCTCAGGTCGCGGCAGTAGGGCTCGGCCGCCGACACGTGGGTGGTCTGGGGCCCGTCGTAGAAGGTGTCTTCGCGGGCGGAGGTGCGGTCCACGAACTGGTCGCACACGACGAAGGTGCCGGGGCTCAGCTCGGGCTTCAGGGAGCCACAGGCCGAGGGCCCGAGGATCCGCCTGACTCCGATCTGGCGCATCGCCCAGACGTTCGCCCGGTAGTTGATGCGGTGGGGCGGCAGCGAGTGGTCGTCCCCGTGTCGGGGCATGAACGCCACCCGGACGCCCTCGATCTCGCCCAACCGGACGCGGGCGGAGGGCGGCCCGTACGGCGTGTCCACGGCCACCTCCTCCACGTCGTCGAGGAAGCGGTAGAAGCCGGAACCGCCGAAGATCCCGATCACACCGATGCCATCACGGCTTTGGGTCGGCGTCGCCCGGGGTCCAGATCTTGGCCCGGGCCTTGGCGCGCTCGTCGCTCTCCTTGACGTAGAGCATCTGAAGCTGCGAGAGCGCGTCCTTGACGGGCGCGACCTCCTCCTCGGGACACAGCGGGATCAGGGCGCGGACCGCCTCGATCGCCTTGTGGGCCTGCTCCCTGTCCTTCTCCTCCGGCACCGTGAGCCGGCGTCCTGCGAGGTTGATCAGCGTGACGACGGTCTGGAGGAGCACGTCGTCGACCTTCAGCTGTCGCAGCGCCTCGCGGATCTGCTCCTCGTCCATCGGTGGCTGCCGGCTCTCGCCCTGCTCGCTCAGCGGGCCACCCCCTGGGCCGCGTAGGTGCGCTGCGTCTCGGCCACCTCGGCGGCGTAGACCTGCTCGATGGAAGCGCCCGCCTCGAGCGCCCGGCGCTGGCGCTGGGCCCCGCTCTCCGGCGGCAGCGCCAGGTCGATGCCCAGGGCAGCGCGAGCCGGCGCGGTCCAGGCGAGCAGGCGGTCGCCGATAGCGGCAGCCGGGAACTCCTCGCCGCGCTCGAGGTCGATCAGCTTGCCGTCGAGGCCGTAGCGGATGGCCCGCCAGAAGTTCTCCTCGATGAGTCGCCCGGGCGGCGGCTCCTGGGCCACTCCCTCGTCCAGGTCGATGGCGGCCTGCGCCACGCAGGCGGTGATCAGCCCGGCCAGGGCGGTCGAGCCCTCGGCACTCGTCTGGGCGTCGCAGATGCGTACCTCCACGGTGCCGTAGGCGTGGTGCGGGCGAACGCTCCACCAGAGCTGGGTGTGCTCGACGATCGAACGTGTGCGGACCAGGAAGTCCACGTAGTCGGAGTAGGCCCGGAAGCTCCCGAACGGCTCCGGGATGCCGCAGCGCGGGAAGCTCTTCGTGAAGATCTGGGTGCGGGCCGAATGGAGTCCGGAGTCGCGCCCGTCGAGGAACGGCGAGTTCGACGAGAGGGCGAGCAGCTCGGGCAGCACGGGCCGCAGGCGGTCGCACACGAGCAGCGCCCGGTCGGCGCCGCGGACGCCCACGTGCACGTGCACGCTGAACGTGTTGTTCCGCCACGCCACGTACTGCAGATCGCGCTCCACGCGGTGGTAGTGCTCGGTGTCGATGATCCGCTGGTCCTGCCAGGGGCTCCACGGATGCGTGCCGGTGGCGGCCAGCAGCGCGCCACGGTCCGCCGCGAGCCTGAACAGCCGCGAGCGCGCCTCGCGCTGCCGGGCCACGGCGTCCGCCAGGTCCTCCCCGCGCCCGGAGCGGATCTCGATCTCCGACTGGATCAGCTCCCCGGCCACGGCATCCGACAGCACGTCGTCGTCGGCCGCCGCCTCCTGCAGGTCGGCGAAGCGCTGATCCAGTGTCAGCGTCTCCGGATCGAGGATCGCGAACTCCTCCTCGATACCGACGGTGAAGTCCGTGGAGGCTTCGAACACCTCCCTGACGTGGCCCATGTCCAGCACGCTGGTGGGGTCCTCAGGTCAGATAGAAGTACAGCGCGTAGAGCAGGTCCACCGCCGGGCTCGAGGTGTGCACAGTCACCTCGGGCGGTACCTGCAGGAGGGCCTCGGAGTAGTTGAAGATGACCTTCACCCCGGCTTCCACCAGGTCGTCGGCCACCGACTGGGCGGCTTTGGTGGGCACGGCCAGCACGCCTACCACCACGTCCTCGTCGCGAACCACGCGCTCGAGGTCGGCGTAGGGCCTCACCGTGAGGGCCTCCCCCACCTTCTCGCCGACCTTGCCGGGATCGGTGTCGAACAGCGCCACCACGCGGAACCCGTGGTCGGCGAAGATGTCCGAGCCGGCGATGGCCTGGCCGAGGTTGCCCGCGCCGAACAGCGCGATGTTGTGCTTGCCGGTGGTGCGCAGGATCTTGCGGATCTGCGACACCAGCGAGTCGACGTTGTAGCCCACCCCGCGCTTGCCGAACTTGCCGAACCCGGACAGGTCCCGGCGAATCTGGGTGGAGTTGACGTGCGTGTAGTCGGCGAGCTCCTGGGAGGAGATCGTCTCGCGGCCCATCTTCTTGGCCTGGATCAGCACCTGCAGATAGCGGGAGAGCCGGGCCGCCACACCCAGCGAGAGCCGTTCGGAGCCGTCCTGCTCGGCGTCCGGCCTCACCGGCTGTAGGCCGACAGCGCCTCCCGTGGGCTCGTCGTACCTCACGCGTCCACTCTAGCGAGCCGCTGGTCCAGGGCGTCCGCGTCCACGAAGTACTCGAAGACCTCCTCCCCGTCCAGCGTGACCACCGGAATCCGCTCCCCGTAGCGGCGGTGGAGCTCCGGATCGATGGACACGTCCACCTCCTCGAGCTCGAACGGGCGCCTGGCCGCGACGGAGCGCACGGCGGCCCGCGCGTCGTCGCAGAGATGGCAGCCGGGCTTGCCGTAGAGCACCACGCGCGTCACGGCTCTCATTCTGGCGGGGCTGCGAATCTTGCGGCGTGGAGCACCTCGAGCTGCTCATCTTCGGGATCCTCCTGGCCATCCCCGCGCTGGCCGTGCTGGCCGGCAAGGTGGGGGTCCCGTACCCCGTCACCCTCGTCGTCGGCGGCGCGATCATCGGGTTCGTCCCCGGCGTGCCCGAGGTGGAGCTCGACCCGGATCTCGTGCTCCTGATCTTCCTGCCGCCGCTGCTGTACGGCGCCGCCTTCTTCACGTCGCTGCGGGACCTGCGCGACAACGCCCGCCCGATCGCGCTGCTCTCCGTGGGAGTGGTGTTCGCGACCATGGGGGCGGTCGCGGTCGTGGCCCATCACGTGATCGGCCTGGACTGGGCGGAGTCGTTCGTGCTCGGGGCGATCGTGTCTCCCACGGATGCGGTGGCCCCCGCCGAGATCATGCGCCGCGTGGGCGCGCCGCGGCGCCTGCTGACGGTCGTGGAGGGCGAGAACCTGACGAACGACTGGACGGCGCTGGTGCTCTACCGCGTGGCCGTGGCGGCGGTCGTGAGCGGCTCATTCTCGCTGGCGGAGGCCTCGGTCGAGTTCGTGCTCAGCGGTGTGGGCGGCCTGGCCGTGGGCCTGGCGGTGGGCCGGGTCATCCGCTGGGTGCGCTCCCAGCTGAACGACCCTCCGATCGAGATCACCATCTCGATCCTGAGCGGGTACGCCGCGTACCTGCCTGCCGAGGAGCTGGGCCTCTCGGGAGTGATCGCCGCCGTGACCATCGGCGTCTACATGGGATGGCACACGCCGGAGCTGACCACGGCGGTCATGCGGATCCAGACCACCGCGGTGTGGGAGATCCTCATGTTCCTCCTCAACGCCATCCTGTTCCTGCTCGTGGGCCTCCAGCTGCCCACGGTGCTCGACAACATCTCGGGCCACACCACCGGCGAGCTGATCCTCTGGGGCGTGCTCGTGAGCCTGGTGGTGATCGGCGTCCGGCTCGTGTGGCAGTTCACCGTCATCTACCTGATCCGCGCCGTGGACCGGCGTCCGTCCCAGCGCGCGCGCCGCTCGACCGTGGGTCAGCGCCTCGTGGTCGGCTGGGCCGGCATGCGCGGATCCGTGTCGCTCGCGGCGGCGCTGGCGCTCCCCACGCAGATCGACACCGGAGCCCCGTTCCCGGAGCGGAACCTCCTGATCTTCCTTGCCTTCGCCGTGATCGTCGCGACGCTGGTGGGACAGGGCCTCACGCTCGGGCCGCTCATCAGGCGGCTGGGCATGCTCGGTGACGACGGCGAGCGCGAGGAGGAGTTGCGGGCGCGCCTCGAGACGTCCGCAGCCGCCCTGTCCCGCATCGACGAGCTCTCGCAGGAGGAATGGGTGCGCGACGACACCGCGGAACGGGTGAGCGGCATCTTCCGCTACCGGCAGCGGCGCTTCGGCGCCCAGGCCGACGGCGACGGCGAGGGGGAGCAGTACGAGGAACGCACCGACGCGTACCGGCGGCTGATGTACGAGCTCTTCGACGCGCAGCGCGAGGCGCTGCTCACGCTCCGGAACCAGGGCCAGATCGGCGACGAGGTGCGCCGGCGGATCGAGCGCGAGCTGGACCTGGAGGAGTCGCGGATCGAGCCCTGAGGCTCAGGCGGCGCGCGCGGACGCGTCCAGGTCCAGGTACTCCGGATACGGCAGCGGCTCGAGGAAGCGGGCCGCGCCGGCGATCATGGCCGCGTTGTCGGTGCACAGCTCGAGCGGGGGGACCCACACGTCCACTCCCAGGGCGGTCACGGCCTGGCGGAGCTCCGAGTTGGCGGCCACCCCGCCTCCGATCGCCAGGCGCGGCACCCGCTCCCGTTCGAGCGCGCTGCGCACGCGGGCCACGAGCGCGTCCACGATCGCGCGCTGGTAGGAGGCGGCCAGATCGGCCTTCCTGCGCTCGGTCTCCTCCTCCCCCAGCTCGCGCACCCGGTACAGCAGCGAGGTCTTGAGCCCGCTGAAGCTGAAGTCGAGCTCACCCGGCGCGGACCGCGGGAATTCGAAGGCGGCCGGGTCGCCCTCCCGCGCCAGGCGGTCGATCTCCGGGCCGCCCGGGTAGCCGAGCCCGAGCAGCCGGGCGCCCTTGTCGAAGGCCTCGCCGGCGGCGTCGTCGAGCGTGCCGCCGAGCCGCTCGTAGCGGGCCGGGTCGTCCACGCGGGCGATGAACGTGTGGCCTCCGCTGGCCACCAGGCAGAGGTAGGGCGGCTCGATCGGATCGGGGAGCAGCGTGCTGGCCACCACGTGCCCGTGGAGGTGGTCAACCGGCACGAGCGGCAGGCCGCGCACCGCCGCCAGCGCCTTCGCGGAGGAGAGCCCAACCAGGAGGGCGCCGATCAGCCCGGGGGCGTGGGTGACCGCCACGCGCTCCACGTCGCCCAGCTCGAGCCCGGCGCGCTCGAGCGCGTCGGCCGTGACCGCGTCCACGAGCTCCAGGTGGCGGCGCGCGGCCAGCTCCGGGACCACGCCGCCGTAGCGCTCGTGGAGCAGCCCCTGCGAGGCGATCACGTTGGAGAGGATCTCGCCGCGGTCGGTTACGACGGCGGCGCAGGTGTCGTCGCAGCTCGTCTCGACGGCGAGGATCAAGCGGTGGCGCGCTCCGGCGCGGTGCGCCACATGATCAGGGCGTCCTCGCTGTTGTCGTGGTAGTAGGCGCGCCGGCGGCCCGCGGCCCGGAAGCCGAAGCCCTCGTAGAGCCGGATGGCTGCGTCGTTCGACGTCCTCACCTCGAGCGTGTACTGCATGCTCGGGCGGTCGGCCAGCTCGAACAGGCGGGTGAGCAGCGACCGCGCGATCCCGCGGCGCAGCAGCTGGTCGTCCACGGCCACGTTCATCAGGTGCCAGACGGTGTCGTAGCGGGAGCAGACCACGTAGCCCATCAGCTGGTCCTCGGACACCGCGGCCAGGCAGATGCCGGACGGCTTCGAGAGCTCGAGGACGAACATGGCGAGCGACCACGGGGTGGGGAACGCGCGCCGCTCGATCGCGATCACGTGCGGCAGGTCCGCGTAGGTGAGCCGGCGAATTTCGAGATCGTTCATCGAGGCTTTGCGTCGGGGGCTCGTAGGTAATGCGGTAGGACGGCCTCCGGCGCCACCCCGGGCGCGCCGGCCGCCAGCCGGCAGACCTGGAGGGCGCTGACGACGTGAGAGCCCGATTCGGCCGGTGCCACCCGGATCCCGGACGTCTCCAGCTCCTCCCTGAATCGTACCGAGCCGTCCCCCACGGCCAGCGGAGCGAGTCGGGCGCCCCGAACCCGCTCGACGAGGGCGGCCGGCGTGGCCGCAAACGGCTCCCAGAGCTCATCGCCGCTCTCGTACAGCGCCGCGAACACCTCCCCTCGCCTCGCATCGATCAGCGCCAGCACGAGTCCGTCTCCGGCGCCGGCTGCCAGTGCCGCCAGGGACGACACCGGTCGCAGCTCGATGCCGGCGGCGCCTGCGAGCGCCCGCGCCGTCACGATGCCGATCCGCAGCCCGGTGAAGCCGCCGGGGCCCACGCCTACGGCGATCGCTCCGAGGTCGCCGAAGCCCACCCCGGCCCCGTCCATCGCCGCCCGGACCGCCGGCATCAGCTCGCGGGCGTGCGCCGGCGGCTCGAGCAGGCGGCCCGGGGGCGGCCGCAGCTCGAACTCGCGCCCATGGTCCGTGAGCACGGCTGCCGCGGACGCCGCGGTGGAGGTGTCGAGGCCGAGCAGGGTCATTCGACGGTAAGCCGGCGGCGATCGGCGCCCAGGTGCTCGAGGCGCACGCGCGCGGCCACCCGCAGCGCCACGTCCTCGGCCACGCCCGGCCATTCGACGAACGCGATCCGGTCCGGGGTGAGGTAGTCGTCGAGCAGCGCCGGATCCTCGTCGGCGAGTGACGACAGCCGGTAGAGGTCGAGGTGCGCCACCTCGAGATCGCGCCCGCTGAGCACCGTCCCGATGGTGAAGGTGGGGCTCGTGACGGGCCCCGTCACCCCCAGCTCCCGGCATGCCCCGCGCACGAACGTGGTCTTCCCCGCCCCGAGGTCGCCGCTGACGAGCACGACGTCACCGGGCCTGAGGCGCTGCGCCAGCGCAGCGCCTGCAGCCTCCGTCTCGCGCGGATCGGCGCTCTCGAGGACCATCGGGCGCTATCCGAACAGGTCCAGCTGCGGCCGCGGCTCGGGCGCGGGCGCGGGAGCCACGGGTCCGACTGCGCCGAGCGGCACTGGGAGCGGCTCCGCCAGTAGGCCGGGCAGGCCCTCGAAGTCCGCCCTGAGCTCCTCGAGCACCCGCGTGGTGCGCAGCGCGGCCGCGGGGTGGTAGAGCGGATACACGCGCAGCGTCCTGCCCCCGATCTCGTGGACCTGGGGGCGCCCCCGCACCCCCGTGATGCCGCGGCTCGAGCGGGTCAGCAGCTTGGTGGCGAAGTTGCCCAGCGTGCAGATCACGCTTGGCTCGATCAGCTCGATCTGGCGGTCGAGGTAGGGCCGGCAGGCCTCGATCTCGTCGGGCTGGGGGTCGCGGTTCCCCGGCGGGCGCGATTTCAGGACGTTGGTGATGAACACCTCGTCGCGGGACAGCCCGACGCCGGCCAGCAGCTCGTCGAGCAGCTTGCCGGCCCGGCCCACGAAGGGCAGGCCCTGGAGATCCTCCTGCTGGCCCGGCGCCTCGCCCACGAACATCAGGTCCGCATCGGCGTTGCCTGCGCCGAACACAACGCGGGTCCGGGTGGCGGCCAGGGGGCAGCGCTCGCACGCGGCGACCCCCTTGTAGAGAGCCACCAGCTCTTCGCGGCGCTCCGCGGCGGAACGGCTCTGCATGCGGGCAAGCCTAGGCGCGACGTACGACGCAGTCGAGGGTATCCTTGGTTAGTCGGCCGCTACCTCCGGAAAGGAGTGGACCGGCAAGCCATGCAAGCCCGCCTGAACAGACTGACGGACGCCCCTGTGGGCGTCGTGGGTGCCGGCCGCCTCGGAGGCGCCCTGGCAGCCGCGCTGCGCGCCGAGGGCATCCCCGTGGAGGGCCCCGTGGGCCGTGGCGAGGTGCCCGCCGGGTGCCAGGCCATCCTGCTCTGCGTGCCCGACTCCGAGATCGAGGCGGCGGCACAGACCGTGGCCGGCGCGGCGCCGTTCGTGGGCCACGTGAGCGGCGCCACCCCGCTCGCGGCCCTGGAGCCGGCCATCCGGCGCGGCGCCGGGGGCTTCGGGCTGCATCCGCTACAGACCTTCGCCCCCGCCCCCGCTTCGGTCGAGCTCGCCGGTGCCGGGTGCGCGGTGGCCGGCTCCTCGCCCGCCGCCCTCGAGCTCGCCAGGGAACTGGCGCTCGTGCTCGGCATGGAGCCCTTCGAGATCGACGACGACGGCCGCGCGGCCTACCACGCCGCCGCGTCGATGGCCTCGAACTTCCTGCTGGCGCTGGAGGCCGCCGCGGAGCGCGTGGCCGGAGCGGCCGGGCTCGACGACGAGGAGGCGCGTGCCCTGCTCGCCCCGCTCGTGCGCACCACCGTCGAGAACTGGATCGCCCTCGGCCCGGAGCGGGCGCTCACCGGGCCGGTGGCCCGCGGCGACGAGCAGACGGTGCGGGCGCAGCGCGCGGCCGTCGAGGCGGCCGCACCCGACCTTCTCCCGGTGTTCGACTCGCTCCTGAGCGAGACGCGCTCCCTCGCCGGACGGCGGGTGCCGGCGTGAAGCTCCTGCGCAGCGTTCAGGACCTGCGGGCGGAGCTGCGCCCGCAGCGCCGCGAGGAGCGCAGCATCGGGCTGGTCCCGACCATGGGCTCGCTCCACGAGGGCCACCTCTCGCTCGTGCGCCGCGCCCGCGAGGAGTGCGACGTGGTGGTGCTCTCGCTCTTCGTGAACCCCGGCCAGTTCGGGCCGGGCGAGGACTTCGGCGCATATCCGCGTGACGAGGGGCGCGACGCCGAACTGGCGGCGGCCGAGGGCGTGGACGTGCTCTTTGCCCCTTCGCAGGAGGAGGTTTACCCGGACGGCTTCGCCACCACGGTGTCCGTGGCCGGGATCACCGAGGTGCTCGAGGGCGATCCGGCCGGCCGCGGACCCGGCCACTTCTCCGGTGTGGCCACGGTGGTCGCGAAGCTGCTCAACATGGTCCAGCCGGACGTGGCCTACTTTGGCCAGAAGGACGCTCAGCAGGCGCTCGTGATCGAGCGACTCGTTCGCGACCTGGACATCCCCGTCCGCGTGGACGTCTGTCCGACGGTGCGCGATCACGACGGCCTGGCGCTCAGCTCGCGGAATGCCTATCTCGACCCCGAGCAGCGCGAGCGCGCCGTGGCGCTGTCGCGCGCGCTCCGGGCCGCCGAGGCGCAGGTGAGCGCCGGCGTGCTCGACGCGGGCCAGGTCCTCGACGCGGCGCGCGCGGTGCTGCGCGAGGCCGGCGTGGAGGCCGAGTACATCGAGCTTCGGTCCGCGAAGGACCTCTCCCCGGTCGAGCGCGTGAACGGCTCGACACTGCTTGCCGTGGCTGCCCGCGTGGGCCGCGCACGGCTCATCGACAACACGATCCTCGGAGGTGCCAAGTGAGCTCACGTCCACGCGCCAGCGCCCCCCCGGCCAAGGGCAAGCCGGTCACGCTCTCCACCCTCGCCGGCAAGAAGGCGCTCGGGGAGCCGATCGCCATGGTCACCGCGTACGACTACCCCAGCGCCCAGGTGGCCGAGGAAGCCGGCGTGGACGTGGTGCTGGTGGGCGACTCCGGCGCCATGACCGTGCTCGGCTACCCCTCCACCGTTCCCGTGACGCTGGACGAGCTTCTGATGCTCGCCGCGGCGGTGCGGCGAGGGCTATCCACTCCGCTGCTCGTGGGCGACCTGCCGTTCGGTTCCTACGAGGTGTCGAACGAGGACGCCATCCGCACGGCCCAGCGGTTCATCAAGGAGGTCGGCTGCGATGCGGTGAAGGTCGAGCGCGGCGGCAGCACGGTGGACCGCGTGCGCGCCATAGTGGGCGCGGGCATCCCCGTGATGGGCCATGTGGGGCTCACGCCCCAGACCGCCACAGCGCTGGGCGGCTACCGCTCGCAGGGCCGTACCGCAGAGCGCGGCCTCGAGGTGATGCACGACGCGATCGCGCTCCAGGAGGCCGGCTGCTTCGCCGTCGTGTTCGAGGCCATCCCCAGCGACCTGACCGAGCTGATCATGCCGCGGATGCAGATCCCCGTGATCGGGATCGGCGCCGGGCCGGCCGCCGACGGCCAGGTGCTGGTGTTCCACGACCTGCTCGGTATCTACGACGGCCATGCCGCCCGATTCGTCAAGCGCTACGCCGACGTGCGCGAGCAGATGGTGAAGGGCGTGGCTGCGTTCGCCGCCGACGTGCGCGAGCGCCGGTACCCGGAGCCGGACCACGGCTACACGATGGCGCCTGACGAGGTCGACCGGTTGAGGGATCTGCTCGCCGAGCAGACGGGTGAGCCGTTTACGGGCGGCTTCAGCCTGTAGCGCTTGTGCTCGCGGGTCCTGTCTCCGGCAGCGATCACCGTTCCAGCTCGCAAGCTCGCTGATCCGGTAATCGCCGCCGTCGCCACCCGCTCGACGTAGCGAACCGCCCCCCCTTTTTGTAAGAGCGATGAGGGACGGACGGCCCTGCGCTCCGTTTGTCGTCGCTTAGCGCTCCTCTTGAGGGCAGTCCTGGTCAGCCGGCGGTCCAGTCGAGCGGGTGGCAACGTTGCGCATTCTCGGACGAGGACCGTCGTTTGGTCCTCGAACGAGAAGGCGCGACGGAGACAGGACCCGCGAGCACAACCGCTCGCAACGCGTCCTGCTGGGCTAAATCGCCCAGTTTCCAGGGCTGTTTAGGGCTAGCGTGCCTCGCTCAGCTCAGCTATGGAGGTCCCAATGACGCGAAAGCTTCGGCGGCTCGTGCCGTCCCCGGCGATGGTTGTGGCGCTCACGGCGCTGTTCCTCGCCCTCGGCGGCTCCGCCTACGCCCTGGTGGTCACGGGCAAGACGATCCGCAACAACACGGTGACCGGCAAGGACATCCGCAACGGCACGCTCAAGGCCAAGGACATCGGGAAGGACTCCCTGGGCGGCGGTGCGATCAAGGAGAGCAGCCTTGCCCCGGTTCCCGCAGCCGGCATCGCCTACGGCGGCGCCCGCTTCGCGGTGGTGGCCCCGAACGGCACGCTCGCTCGTGGACGCAGTGTGAGCTCGGTGGCTCGCACCGCCGCGGGTCGCTACCAGGTGATCTTCACGGCGGACGTGCGCAACTGCGCGTACTTCGCCACGATCGGGGACACCAGCGCCGCGCCGCTCGGAGCAGGCTCCCAGATCACCACGGCCTCGCTGAGCACGAGCGCGAACGGCGTCTCGGTACGCACCTGGGGCCCGAACGGCCAGGCCACCGGCGACCGGCCGTTCCACCTGATCGTCAACTGCTGAGCTCGGGGCCCGGGGGGCCGTCCGCCGACGGTCCCCCGGCCGCCTCGTACTCGACCTTCCGCAGCACCCTGGCGGGGGCGCCCGCCGCCACCGAGTAGGCCGGCACGTCCTCGGTCACGACGCTGTTGGCGCCGATCACGCAGCGCTCGCCGATCGTCACCCCGCTGGCCACGACCACGTTGGCGCCGCACCACACGTTGTCGCCGACGCGCGTGGGCCCCTTCGAGCTGAAGCCCTGCCAGGGCACGGGCTTGTCGGGATCGTCGAAGCGGTGGTTGCCGTCGGTGACGAAGCAGCCATTGGCGAACATGCAGTGCTCGCCGATCTCCACGAGCTCGACGGCGGCCACCATCACGGCGATGTTCAGAAAGCTTCCCCCGCCGATGCGGATGCGGGCCTCCCCGGGTGCCGTGAGCCACACGTTCGGCTCCAGCAGCACCCCCTCGCCCACCTCGAGCCTGCCCTCGCGGAACGCCTCGAGCACGTTGCCGTGTAGCGGCCAGCGGGCGAATGCCTGGCGGCGCATGAACTCACGATGGATCCGCGCGCGATTCCACGGCAGCGAGTTGCGCTCGTACCAGCGCCACTTCTGCCACCAGAGGCGTGTAGCGCCCACCCGCGGAGCCTAGGCGGCCGCCGCGACCCGGCGACGTGTCCTGCGCTTGGCGGGCTCGACGATCCCGGCGAGGAAGCTCCCCGTATGCGAGCGCTCGTTCGCGGCCACCTGCTCCGGCGTGCCCTGCGCCACGATCTGCCCGCCCTCCTCGCCGCCCTCCGGTCCGAGGTCGATCAGGCGGTCGGCCGTCTTGATCACGTCGAGGTTGTGCTCGATCACGACCACGGTGTTGCCCTCCTCGACCAGCCGGTCGAGCATCTCGAGCAGCCGCTCGACATCGGCGAAGTGGAGGCCCGTGGTGGGCTCGTCGAGGATGTAGAGCGTTCTTCCCGTGGCCACCTTCGAGAGCTCGCTGGCCAGCTTGACGCGCTGGGCCTCGCCGCCGGAGAGAGTCGTGGCCGGCTGCCCGAGCCGGATGTAGTCGAGGCCCACGTCGTGGAGCGCCTGGAGACGGCGCCTGATCTTCGGGATGTGCGTGAAGAAGCCGACTGCCTCCTCCACCGTCATGTCCAGCACGTCCGCGATCGTCCTGCCCTTGAAGCGCACCTCGAGCGTCTCGCGGTTGTAGCGCTTGCCGTCGCACTGCTCGCACGGCACGTAGACGTCCGGCAGGAAGTGCATCTCGATCTTGATCTGGCCGTCGCCGCGGCAGACCTCGCAGCGCCCGCCCTTGACGTTGAAGGAGAAGCGGCCGGGCTTGTACCCGCGGGCCCGCGCCTCCTGGGTGCGCGAGTAGAGCTCGCGGATGTGGTCGAACAGCCCGATGTAGGTGGCCGGGTTGGAGCGCGGCGTACGCCCGATCGGCGATTGGTCGATGTTGATGATCTTGTCGACCTGGTCGAGGCCGCTGATGCGCCTGTGCGCTCCGGGCCGCTGCTTGGCGCGGTGCAGGCGGTTGGCCACCGCCTTGAAGAGCACCTCGTTGACGAGCGTGGACTTGCCCGAGCCCGACACCCCGGTGACGCAGCACAGCACGCCGAGCGGGATCTTCACGTCGATGCCGCGCAGGTTGTGCTGCGCGGCGCCCTCGATCTCGACGTATCCGGACGGACGGCGGCGGCGGCTCGGCACCGCGATCTCGCGCTTCCCGGAGAGGAACTGGCCGGTGGCCGACCCCGGCACCTTCATCACCTGCGCGGGCGTGCCCTGAGCCACCAGGTGGCCGCCGTGCTCGCCCGCTCCGGGACCCAGGTCCACCAGGTGGTCGGCCGCGCGCATGGTGCCCTCGTCGTGCTCGACCACGATCACGGTGTTCCCGAGGTCGCGCAGCCGCTCGAGCGTGCCGATCAGGCGCTCGTTGTCGCGCTGGTGGAGACCGATGGACGGCTCGTCGAGGATGTACAGCACCCCGACGAGGCTCGACCCGATCTGGGTGGCCAGCCTGATGCGCTGCGCCTCGCCGCCCGACAGCGTGGCCGCGGCGCGGTCGAGCGACAGGTAGCCCACCCCGACGTTGTCGAGGAACCGCAGCCGCTCGTCGATCTCGCGCAGGATCAGGCGCGCGATCTGGCGCTCGGTGTCGGTGAGCTCGAGAGCCTCCAGCCACTCGATCGCGCGGCGCGCCGACAGGCGCGTGAACTGGTGCACGCCCAGCCCGCCCACGAGCACGGCGAGCGACTCGGGCCGCAGCCGCGCTCCGCGACACGCCGGGCAAGGCCGGAGCGTCATGTACTCCTCGATCTTCTCGCGCGACCAGTCCGAGTCGGTCTCGCGGTAGCGGCGCTCGAGGTTGGGCACGATGCCCTCGAAGTTCGTCATGTACGAGCGCCGGCGCCCGTAGCGGTTGCGGTAGGACACGTAGACGCGCTCGCCGTTGGTGCCGTTGAGGAAGCAGCCGCGAACGTCCTCGGGGAGGTCCTCCCAGGCGGTGTTCATGTCCACCTCCCACTTGTCCGCGATCGCCTGCGTCATCTGCTCGTAGTAGTTCGAGGCGCTCGTGGACCAGGGCAGGATCGCGCCGTCGGCGAGCGACAGGCTCGGGTCCGGGACGATCAGCTCGGGGTCGATCTCCATCTGCGACCCGAGCCCCGTGCAGCGCGGGCAGGCGCCGTGCGGCGAGTTGAAGGAGAACATCCGCGGTTCCAGCTCCGGCATCGACGTGCCGCAGTGCAGGCACATGAAGCGATCCGAGTAGGTGGTCAGCTCACCCGTCTCGACGTGCTCGATGTCGACGATGCCCTCGGCGCGCGCGACGGCGGTCTCGATCGAGTCGGTGAGGCGCTTGCGCAGGTCCGAGCGCATGACCAGCCGGTCCACCACGACGGCGATGTCGTGCTTGAACTTCTTGTCGAGCTCGATGTCCTCCTCGAGCCGCCTCAGCTCGCCGTCCACCTTCACGCGGGTGAACCCCTCGGCGCGCATGGAGTCGAGCAGGTCGCGGAACTCGCCCTTGCGCCCTCGCACCACCGGCGCCAGCACCATGAACTTGCTCCCCTCCGGGAGCGTCATGATCTGATCCACGATCTGCTCGGCGGACTGAGCCTCGATCGCGCGGCCGCAGTTGTAGCAATGCGGATGCCCGACCCTCGCCCAGAGCAGGCGGAGGTAGTCGTAGATCTCCGTGACCGTGCCGACGGTCGAGCGCGGGTTGCGCGAGGTGGTCTTCTGGTCGATCGAGATCGCCGGCGACAGCCCCTCGATCGAGTCCACGTCCGGCTTGTCCATCTGGCCGAGGAACTGGCGCGCGTAGGCCGAGAGCGACTCCACGTAGCGCCGCTGCCCCTCGGCGTAGATGGTGTCGAAGGCCAGGCTGGACTTGCCCGAGCCGGAGAGCCCGGTGATCACGATCAGCGCATGGCGAGGGAGCTCCAGGTGCAGATCCCGGAGGTTGTGCTCCCGGGCTCCCGAGATGACGATTCGATCCTGCTGAGCAGCCACGATCGTCGAGTCTAGAGCGGCGCTCGGCCGCCTTTATGGGAACAGGCGTTCGTATGCGCCAGAACGGGCGTTCGCCCCGCAAAGTGCGGCGTTTTTCGCGGTCTCGCGCTCAGTCGGCCTGGGCCCAGACCTCGTCGAGCAGCTCGCCGGGGTCCTCCAGGTCGAAGTTCTCGTCGAGGTAGCGCCCCACCTCTTCGCGTGACGAGCCGTCAAGCATCATGTTCAGGGCGATCAGGCGCGGCGCCTCGCCGCCCTTCCGCGGGCGCGGCGGCTCCTCGACCGGGCTGTCCTCCACCGGGGCGGGCTCCTCGGGGGGCGGCGCCGGCGTATCGACCGGGGGGGCGGTTTCCAGCTCGCGCCCTGTCTCGGCCGCGCGCTCTCCCACCTCGACCGCCAGCAACCGCAGGCGCTCGACGTCCGCCCGCGCCTGCGCCCGGATGCGCTCCGCGTCGGCCCGGGCCGCTGCCTCCAGCTCGGCGGCGCTGCGCTCGGCGGCGTCCACGATCGCGCGGACGCGCTCGCCGCTCGAGGGCGCGCCGGTGCCCGCCTTGCGGAGCTCCTCCACGGCGTCCGCCACGGAGCGCAGGTGATCGGCCACGGCCTCGGGGTCGAGGCCGTCCCCGGAACGCGGGAAGTCCTCGCGCTCGATCGACTTTCTGCTCAGGTCCACTCGCGCCTCAGCGTAGCCGTCAGCCGTTCCCGCCGGCGATGGGCGGCGAGCGCTACTTCTTGACGCGGAAGGCGCCGCGCATGAACGGATGGATGCGGCAGAAGTACGTGTACGTGCCGGCCTTGAGGTTCTTCGGCGTGGTGAAGCTGTTCGAGCCGACGGTGATCGGAGGATCGGTGCCCAGCGTGCCGGACTCGAACTGGACGGGGCCGTCCGCGATCGGATAGGCGATGCCCGTGGACTTGTTGCAGGGGGCCTTGCACGAAGTGATCGAGTGGTAGACCCGCTGCGGGTCGTCCTGGTTCACGTACGTCAGCGTCTGGCCGGGCCTGATGACCGGCGGCAGACCGCCCTGACCCGGCAGGCGGAGGTCGCCCAGCCGGTAGTTGAACCCGAGGATGTCGATCGAGCCGGGGTTGAACGCGCCGTCCTTCAGCTTGCGCGCGTCCGGAAGGTTGGTCTTCTTACCGCCGTGGTTGCGGTTCTCGCGGAGGTGGCCGTGCGTGGGCTTGCCCGGCAGGTCCACTCGGGTGCGATACGGGTTCCTGCCCTTGGCCACGGTCTCGTCGGCCATGAAGGCGACCATGATCCCCATCGACTCCCACCAGGCGGCACGCTTGGTGCCGTAGGTGGCTGTGGTGGTGAGCACGTCGCCGGCCTTGACCGCGACCTTCCAGTCGGGCCTGGTGGCGG
Organism: uncultured Thermoleophilaceae bacterium; assembly: GCA_963764665.1. GTDB lineage: Bacteria > Actinomycetota > Thermoleophilia > Solirubrobacterales > Thermoleophilaceae > JACVRW01. Next base: position 55,741 of record CAVXTL010000025.1, read on the forward strand.
TCATGGCCACGTCCCATGACACCGCGCCGGCGGGCTCGTAGTACTTGGCCTTGGACTGGAAGAGGTGGACCTTGTCGCCCCTGCCGCGCGGCGACTTGAGACGGCATTTCTTCGCGGCCTTGGCGGTCTTCGCCTTGCCGCATTTGGCCGCCTTCACCTTGGCGCCCTCGCGCTGCAGCCAGAGATCCGTGTGCAGGCCGCCCGGGTGCAGGTGACCGGCGGTGGCGAGGAGAACGCCGTCGCGGTCGACGGTCCAGGCGTTGCGCTGGCGGCCCGCGGGATAGGCGTTCGGATCGTCGTTCGGGTAGGTGAAGATGTTCTTCTTGCCCGAGTTCTTCGCGACGTTGAAGACCGGGTAGATCTTGCCGCTCTCCACGTCCATCCAGATCGGACGGGCGGGCTTCATCTTCTTCGCCGCCGGCGCGGTATCGGGGATGAAGTCGATCTCGTAGACCATCTTCACCTCCTTCGCGATCGGCGTCAGGTTGTGAATCATGTGGTTGAGGAGCCAGTTGTCCGACGCCTCGTACCGGTAGCCGTACCCCTTGGGAAGCTGGAAGATCGTCTTCTCCTCGCCGGCCGCGAAGAACAGCTCGGGGAGGTTGTTGGTGGTGTTGGGACGGCTGAGGTTGACCCAGACGCCGTGATGCAGGTGGAGCACGTCCACGCGCGGGACCTCGCCGTCGAGGTAGGTGAGGTCGGGGCGCATGCGTGTGATGTAGCCGTCGACCTTCGGCTTCGCGGTGATCGGCTCGTACCCGATCTCGTTCTGGCCGGGGATCACCTTGAACGGCCCGATCTCGTACTTGAGACGCTTCTGCCCGTTCGGCAGCTTCGTCGTGGTGACGGTGCTGTCCTCACCGCTGAGCATCCGGGTGCCGTTCAACACCGCTTCACCGGTGGAGGCCGCGCTCGCGGAAGCCGCGAACACGAGCAGCAGACTGGCGGCGACCATTGCCGCGATGACCTCCCTCAACGCACGCACGCCCGGCATCCTACCTACTTGCGGCCAGAGTGCAAATACCCGTGGCCTATGCAGCGCCGGCCTCGGCCTCGGCCAGCTCGCGCTTGAGCGCCTTGATCTCGTCGCGCAGCTTGGCGGCGTACTCGAAGCGCAGGTCCTCCGCTGCGGCGAGCATCTCCTCCTCGAGCTCGACCATCGTGCGCCGGATCTCCTCCGGGGTCATGGCCTCCTCGCGGACTCGCCTGCGCTTGCGGCCGGCCGGGACCTTCGACTCGATCGCCAGGAAGTCGCCGATGTCGGAGATGCCCTTGACGATGGTGGCCGGCGTGATGCCGTGCTCCTCGTTGTATGCGACCTGGATGGCGCGCCGGCGGTCGGTCTCCCGGAGCGCGTTGCGCATGGCGTGGGTCTCCTTGTCGGCGTACATCACGACCTTGCCGCGGATGTTCCGCGCGGCGCGCCCGATCGTCTGGATGAGCGACGTCTCGCCGCGCAGGAAGCCCTCCTTGTCGGCATCCAGGATGGCCACGAGCGACACCTCCGGCAGGTCGAGTCCCTCGCGCAGTAGGTTCACCCCCACGAGCACGTCGAACTCGCCGAGCCGCAGCTCGCGAATGATCTGGATCCGCTCGAGCGTGTCGATCTCCGAGTGGAGGTAGCGGACCTTGTGGCCGTACTCGAGCAGGTAGTCCGTGAGGTCCTCGGCCATCTTCTTCGTGAGCGTGGTCACGAGCGCGCGCTCCCCCACGTCCACGACCTGCTTGATCTCGTTCATGAGGTCGTCGATCTGGTTCTTCGTCTCGCGCACGTCCACCTGGGGGTCCACGACGCCCGTGGGTCGCACGATCTGCTCGACGATCCGCGAGGAGTGGCCGCGCTCGAAGTCCCCCGGAGTGGCCGACACGAACACCATCTGCGGGGTGTGCTGGAGGAACTCGTCGAAGGTCTGCGGGCGGTTGTCCATCGCGCTCGGCAGCCGGAAGCCGAAGTCCACGAGCGTCTGCTTGCGTGAGCGGTCACCCTCGAACATGCCGCCGATCTGCGGCACGGTCTGGTGCGACTCGTCGATGAAGCAGACGAAGTCCTCCGGGAAGAAGTCGAGCAGGCAGTAGGGCCGATCGCCCGGCTTGCGGTTGTCGAGGATGCGCGAGTAGTTCTCGATCCCGTTGCAGAAGCCGAGCTCGCGAAGCATCTCCATGTCGAACTGCGTGCGCTGGCGCAGGCGGTGCGACTCGAGCAGCTTGCCCTGCTCCTCGAGCTCCTTGGTGCGCTCCTCGAGCTCGTCGCGGATCTCCCCGATCGCACGCTCGACCGTCGGTCGGTCGGTCGCGTAGTGCGTGGCGGGCCAGATGCCCGCGTGGCCGAGCTCCTGGACGACCTCTCCGGTCAGCGGGTCGAAGTGCTGGATCGACTCGATCTCGTCGCCGAAGAACACCGCCCGATAGGCCGACTCGGCGTACGCGGGGAACACCTCGAGCGTCTCGCCGCGCACGCGGAAGGTGCCGCGGCCAAGCGACGAGTCGTTGCGCACGTACATGTTGTCCACGAGCTTGCGGAGCAGCTCGTCGCGGTCGACCATCTCGCCCTTCTTGAGGAGCACGACCTGCGAGTCGTACTTCTCCGGCGAGCCGAGTCCGTAGATGCAGGACACGCTGGCCACCACGATCACGTCGCGGCGCGCGAACAGCGCGGCCGTGGCGGCGTGCCGCAGGCGGTCGATCTCCTCGTTGATCGAGGAGTCCTTCTCGATGTACAGATCCTGCGCCGGGACGTACGCCTCGGGCTGGTAGTAGTCGTAGTAGGAGACGAAGTACTCGACCGCGTTGTCCGGGAAGAACTCGCGGAACTCGTTGCAGAGCTGCGCGGCGAGCGTCTTGTTGTGGGCGATCACCAGCGCCGGGCGCTGGACCTCCTCGATGGTGAAGGCCATCGTCGCGGTCTTGCCCGATCCGGTGACGCCGAGCAGCGTCTGGAAGCGGTCCCCGGCGCCGAGACCCTCTTTCAACCCGGCGAGCGCGGTCTTCTGGTCCGCAACGGGCCGATAGGCGGAATTGACGCGGAACTTCGGCACGCGATTGAAGCTAGCAGCGGGCCAGGAGCACGCGGCGGGCTAGCCTCGTACGCCGACATGGCCGTGGTGATCGCATCCGCGTTGGACAAGGACATGGCCGGGAGGCCTCTGTTCCGCGACGTCTCGTTCAAGCTCGAGCGCAAGGACCGCATGACCCTGGCCGGCCGCAACGGGGCCGGCAAGACCACGCTGCTCCGGATGCTCGCCGGCGAGACCGGCATCGACGGCGGCCAGCTCGTGCTCGCCAAGGGAACGCGGGCGGCGCTGCACGACCAGCGCCCGCCCCGCGAGCGGACGCTCACCCTGCGCGACTACGTGCTCTCCGGGTGCGGCGACCTCGTGCGCCTCGAGGTGGACCTGGCCGAGCTCGAGAGCGCGATGGGCGAGCGCCCGGACGACGCGACCCTGCTCGAGCGCTACTCCAAGGCCCAGGCCCGGCTCGAGCACGCGGGGGGCTGGGACTGGAGGGTCCGCGCTCTCGGCCCGCTGCGCGGCCTGGGCTTCGCCGAGGACGCGCTCGACCGGCGTCTCGACGGCTTCTCGGGCGGCGAGCTGACGCGGGCGTCGCTGGCGCGGGCGCTCGCGGGCGACCCCGACCTGCTGCTGCTCGACGAGCCCACCAACCACCTGGACATCACGTCGCTGGAATGGCTGGAGGGCTACCTCGAGAGCCTGGACGCCGCCGTGGTGCTCGTCGCGCACGACCGCTGGTTCCTCGAGGCGGTGGGCACCTCCGTGCTGGAGCTTGAGGCCGGGCGCTCGCGCTACTTCCCCGGCTCGTGGCATGCCTGGCGCAGGGAGGCCGCGGCGCGGGACATCCAGCTCGGCAAGGCGATCGACAAGCAGCAGGCGGAGATCGAGCGCATGGAGCGCTTCATCGAGCGCTTCCGGGCCAAGGCGACCAAGGCGCGTCAGGTCCAGTCGCGCGTGAAGACGATCGAGCGCATGGAGACGGTCACGCGCGACCCGCGCGACACGCGCTCGCTCGGCTTCCAGTTCGGCTCGGCCGAGCGCAGCGGCAGGGTGGCGCTCGAGGTCGAGGGCGCACGTCTCGAGCTGGGCGGTCGCACGCTCCTCGAGAAGGGCGACCTGTGGCTGGAGCGTGGCGAGCACGTGTCGCTGGTGGGCCCCAACGGAGCCGGCAAGACCACCCTGATCGACGCGATTGCCGGCAACCGCGAGCTCGACGCCGGCCGGGTGCGGCGCGGGCACAACGTGAACCTCGGCTATCTCACGCAGCACTCGTCGGAGCTGGGCGCCTCCGGCTCCGCGCTCGACGCCGCCCAGCGCGCCACCGGCCTCTCGCCGGGCAAGGCCCGCGCGCTGCTCGGCCGCTTCCTGTTCTCCGGCCGCGAGGCCGAGAAGCCGCTCGACGGCCTGTCCGGAGGCGAGCGCCGCCGGCTCTCGCTCGCGATCCTCGTGGCCTCCGACGCCAACGTGCTGATCCTCGACGAGCCCACCAACCACCTGGACCTCGATGCGCGCGAGGCCCTGGAGGACGCACTCACCAGCTTCGGCGGCGCCCTGCTGCTCGTGTCGCACGACCGGGCGCTGCTCGACGCCGTGGGCACGCGCACCGTGGCGCTGGAAGACGGGGAGCTGCGCAGCTACGAGGGCGGCTGGCAGGAATATCTCCGCGCACGCGAGGAGCGGAGCACCGCTCCCACCAAGCGCAGGGCGCCGACTCCGAAGCGCGAGCGTGCGAAGTCATCCGGTCCCTCCAAGAACGCCCGGCGGCGGCTCGTGGAGCTCGAACGCGAGGTGGAGCGCTCGGAGGCCTCGCTCCGCAAGCTCGAGGACGAGCTGGCCGACCCCTCGCGCTGGGGCTCTCCGGCACAGACCGGCGAGTCCGCCGAGCGTCACGCCGCCGCCAAGCGCGCGGTCGAGGAGGCCTACGCCCGCTGGGAGCAGGCCACGGCCAACGTGAACGGCGGGTCAGAGACCTAGCTCGGACCCGTAGTGGCGGCGGTATTGGCCGCGCCGCTCCAGCACGTTCTTCACGTAGGCGCGCGTCTCCGGGAAGCGGACGTCGTCATCCGCGTCGAACGCGTCGGGCCCGCCCGCCGAGCGCACCCAGCGGTCCACGTTCCCGTGGCCGGCGTTGTAGGCGGCCACCGCCAGCGCCTCGTTCTGGTCGTAGCGGTCCAGCAGGTAGCGGAGGTAGTAGGTGCCGTAGGCGATGTTGATCTGCGGGTTGGCCAGGTCCTCCTGCACGAACCGGGTTCCCCCCGACTGCCGCGCGATGAAGTCGGCGGTGGCCGGCGTGATCTGCATCAGCCCGCGAGCGCCGGCGTGCGAGGTCTGGTCGCGGAACTTGGACTCCTCGTAGATCACGGCGGCCACGAGCGCCGGGTCGAGGCTCTTCTCGCTCGCCTGCTGGCGAATGATGTCGTCGTGACGCAGCGGCAGGGTGATCTCCCTGAGCGTGTCGCTGAGGGGACCGCCACCGGTGAGCAGGAGCGCCATGCCGCCGGCAGCCAGAAGCGCGGCGAGGCCCGCCGCCACACCCAGCCGGCGGCGCGCGGCCGACCGCCCAGCGCCCCGGCGGGGCCCGACGCGGGTACCTGTGCGTGCTGCTGTTTGGCTCACGAGTCGGATTCGAGTGTTGCAAGAAGGTGCGACAGCACGTCCTTCAACTCCTCGACCGTGCCGTCGTTGCGCACCGTGTAATCCGCTTTTTGCGATTTCTCCGACTGGGACAGCTGACGCCGCTCGCGTCCCGCCACGGCCGCGTGCCCTCGCGCCGCCGCACGCCGCTCGCGCTCGGACTCCTCCGCCACCACCGCGATCGTGCCGTCGAACACGGACTCCATCCCGGACTCGAACAGCAGCGGGACCTCCACGACCGCGGCACGCGGGGCCGGTCGCGCCGCCTCCACCTCGGCCCTCCACTCGATCACTCGGGCGCCCACGCGCGGCCAGAGCAGTCCCTCCAGCCAGGCGCGCGCGCCGTCGTCACCAAACACGCGCTCGGCCACGAGCGCCCGGTCGACCCGTCCGTCGGGCGCGACCTCGGGTCCCAGGCGCTCGACCACCGCTTCGAGCTCGGAGGCCAGAACCTCGTGCGCGACCTCGTCGGTGGACAGCGTGGCCGCCCCAAGCTCCCCGAGCGCTCGGAGCGCCTCGGACTTACCGGCCCCCAGACCGCCCGTCAGCCCGATGAAGGGCACCCGGCGGACCGGGCTGGTCACTCAGTCCTCGTCGGACTCGGCGGTCTCGGCGGGGTCGGCGTCGCCGTCCCCGTCCGGAGCGGGCTCCTCGGCCTCCTCGGCCTCGGCGACGGGCTCGTCGGCCGCGGGCTCCTCGGCCACCGGCTCCTCTGCGACCTCGGCAACCGGCTCTTCGGCAGCCGGCTCCTCAGCGGCGGCCTCCTCAGCCACAGGCTCCTCGGCGGCAGGCTCCTCGGCCACCTCGGTTCCTGCCTCGGCGGCCTGCGCCTCCTGCATCGCGGCGCGCAGGTCGGCCGCTCCGCTCACGTCCGGGCCGGCGAACACGTCCTCGGAGAGGCCGAGGTCGGGAACGTCGCCCAGCTCGTCGGCGCCGCTGGCGGCAGCGCCGGCAGCGGCGGCCGTCTTGATGTGCTCGAGCTGGTCCTCCACGCGCTTGACGCTGAGCGACAGGCGGCGGCGCTCGGAGTCGATCTCGAGGATCTTCACGCGCACGGCCTGGCCAGGCTCGACGATCTCGCGGGGGTTCTCCACGTGGTGCTGGGCGAGCTCGGAGATGTGCACGAGGCCCTCGACCCCGTCCATGATTTCGACGAACGCACCGAAGGTGACGACCTTGGTGACCTTGCCCTCGAGCTCGTCGCCCACCTGGTAGGTCTCGATGACCCGCTGCCAGGGGTCGGCCTGCGTCTGCTTGAGACCGAGTGAGATGCGCTGGCGCTCGCGGTCGATGTCGAGCACCTTGACCGGCACGACGTCGCCGATCGAGAGGATCTCGGACGGATGGTTCACGTGGCTCCAGGAGAGCTCCGAGATGTGGATCAGCCCGTCGATCCCGTCGAGATCGACGAAGGCGCCGAAGTCCACGATGTTCGAGATGGCGCCCTCCACGACCTGGCCCGGCTGGAGCCGGTCGAGGATCTGCTGGCGAACCTCCTTGCGCTCCTCCTCGAGCACCGCGCGGCGCGAGAGCACCACGTTGTTGCGCGAGCGATTGAGCTCGATGACCTTGCACTCGATCTTCTGGCTGAGGAACTCGTCGAGATTCTGAACGCGCCGGATGTCCACGAGCGAGGCCGGTAGGAAGCCGCGGACGCCGAGGTCGATGATGAGACCGCCCTTGACGACCTCGATGACCGTGCCCTCGACCGGCTCGCCGGACTCGGCGGCGGCCTCGATGCGGCGCCAGGCCTTCTCGAAGCGGGCGCGCTTCTTGGACAGCACGAGGCGGCCGTCCTGGTCCTCCTTGGTGAGGACGAGCGCATCGACCTCCTCGCCGAGCTGCACCTCGTCGTGCGGGTCCACCGACTTCCGGATGGACAGCTCGTTGATCGGGATGACGCCCTCGCTCTTGTACCCGATGTCGACCAGGACCTCGTCCTGATCGATGCGGACGACGTTCCCGCTGACCACGTCGCCCTCCTCGAAGAGCACGATCGTGGCGTCGTAGTTCGGGACTATCTGGCCGTCGATCTCGAGCAGCAGGCCGTCCGAGCCGGCTACGGCGATGGCGTTGGGGGGCGTTTCGAGTTCCTGCACGCGGCCTGAGAGGGTAGCGACCCCCAGGCCTGCGCGCCGGGACGGCCAGATACCCTGGTCGGCCTATGCCGGAGCGGCGCACGAAGCGCGGCGCCGAGCGAACTCCGCTCGGCGGCGATTATGACGTCCTGATCTGCGGCGCCAGCTTCGCTGGGCTCGCCGTCGCGCGCGAGCTGGCGGGGGCGCTGCGGGCCGACGGCACGCCCGCCCGGGTGCTGATGCTGGACCGCTACGAGGTGGGCGAGCGCCAGACCTCTGCCTGCGGGATCCCCACGGCGTGGCTCGAGGCGCTGGACCTGATGGGCTCCCACCGCCAGACCTTCGGCGAGCTGCTGGTGACCACGCCCCACGGATCGTCGCGCTGGCCGCTTCCGTGGACGTTCTCCACGTTCGACTACCCGGAGCTGTGCGCGCTCCTGCGCGCCCAGGGCGACTGCGAGTTCGAGACCGCCAAGGTGAACGGGCGCACCGGCAACACCGTCCATACCGACCGCGGCGACCTCAGCGCCCCGCTGATCGTGGACGCGCTCGGCTGGCGCCGGATGCTGGCCGGCAACGACGGCTACCAGCCGCCGGACGCACCGCTCTCGCGCGGGCTCGAGGTGCATCCGAACGGACGCTCGGACGACCTGGCCATCTGGATCGACCGCTCGATCGTGCCCGCCGGCTACGGCTGGAGCTTTCCCGCGCGCGAGGAACTGCGCATCGGCGTGGGGTCGTTCGACCCGCGCTTCCACGTGAAGGACAACACCGTGAAGCTGGCCGAGGACCTGGAATCCGAGGCCGTGCGCTTCCAGGGGAACTGGATACCTCACAAGCTGCGCCCGGCGACCGAGGACGGCATCTTCTTCGTCGGCGACTCTGCCGGCCACTGCCTGCCGCTGACGGCCGAGGGGATCCGGACGGCGCTCTACTTCGGGATCGCGTGCGGACGCGAGCTGCGCTCGGTGCTCGATGGCCGTCAGACCCACGCGCAGGCGCTCGGGCGCTACTCGGACTTCAGCGACTCGCATGAGTGGAAGTTCCGCTGGATGCTGCGCGCGCAAAAGATCGTCCCGCGCGTATGGCCGCCGCTGCTCAACGGCGTGGTGTCCTCGATGCGGACTCGGGCGTTCGTTAACTGGGCGTTCGGCCACTACCTGCGGATCGCGCCGCCGGACATCGTCACCGCGGCCCTGCCGCCGCGGCGAAGCTCACAGGTCGCTGAGCCCGTGGCCGCCTAGCGGCTGGGCTCGCCGACCCGTAGGTGCGCTCGCTCGCCGTGGTGCCCCATGAGCATCAGCACCTGGACGGGGCCCTCGAATCCGCTCAGCCAGTGGGGCGTCCACGTGCTGAACTCGGCCGCCTCGCCGGGCTCCAGCACGAGGTCCTCGTCGCCCAGGATCAGCCGCAGCCTGCCGCTCAGGACGTAGAGCCAGTCGTGGCCCTCGTGCGAGCGTAGCTCCGGCTCCCCTCGCTCGGGGAGTGTCAGGTGGTACGCACGCGGCCCGCTGGTGCCGTCGCGATTGAGCGGCAGCACCCGCATGCCGTCGATCTTCCGCGCCCGCCTGCGCACGCGCGGGTCACCCTGGGGCTCCGGTGCGAGCAGCGCGTCCACCGAGGTGCCGAGCGCGCGGGCGAGCGGGCCGAGGTGGTCCACGGCCAGGCGCCGCTTGCCGTTCTCCAATCGGCTGAGCGTCGACGGCGCCATGCCCGCGGCGTTCGCCACGGTGTCGAGCGACAGCCCGCGCTCCTCCCGGAGCGCTCGCAGGCGACGACGGATACGGTCCTCGTTTGTTGCCAATTCGGCAAGGAAGCTTGCCAGAACCGGAGTGCGTGTGCAACTGTCGGATGCATGAACACGGACGTGGTCGTCATCGGTGGTGGAAGCGGGGGCCTGCAGGTCGCGCTCACGCTCGGCCGGATGCGGTTCGAGGTGGTCGTCGTGGACGCCGGAAAGCCCAGCAACGCGCCCGCGCACGCGATCGGCGGCCTGCTCGGCGCACACGACGTCTCGCCGGCAGCCCTCCTGGCCACCGGCCGCGCGCAGCTCGCCGAGCTGCCCACGGTCCGGCTGATCGACGGCGACGCGAGCACCGTCGAGGCGGACCACACCGTGACGCTGGACGACGGGAGCGCGCTTGACGCGCGCGCCGTAGTGCTGGCAACCGGGGCGGACTACGCGGTTCCCGATGTGCCTGGCATCGGCGAGCTGTGGGGAACGTCGGTCATCCACTGCCCGTTCTGCCACGGCTGGGAGGCGCGCGACCAGCGAATCGGGCTGCTGTCTGCCGGCGAGGAGCACGCCGGGCACCTCGTGCCGATGCTGAGCCGGATGTCGGCCGACGTCGAGGTCTTCCACAGCGTGGCCGGCCTGCGCGCCGAGGACGGCGTACTGCGCGCGGTCATCCTGGCCGACGGCACGGAGGTCCCCCGCGACGTCCTGTTCGTGGCCGCCCCGCCCGCCCCTCGTGACTCCGCCTTCGCCCACCTGGCGCTCGAACGCGCCGAGGCGAACCTGCTGGCCGTGGACATGTTCGGCCGGACGTCCGCCGCGGGTGTCTACGCCGCCGGCGACCTCGTCACACCCGGACCGGCCGTCGTCCAGGCGCTTGCCAGCGGCCAGCGCGCCGCGGTCGGCGTCACGCGCGACCTGGCCGCCTAGTCAGCCGCGGACGACGAGGTAGGTGCCGGCCGCCAGCAGCGCCACACCGATGATGCGCCCGGCCGACAGGCCGTGTTTCTCCAGCCCCAGCACCCCCAGCCGGTCCAGCACCACCGACAGCGTCAGCTGCCCGGCGATCGTGGCGGCCGTGACGCCGCCGGCGCCGAGCGTCTTGACCGTGATCAGCACCGTGGTCACGTAGACAGCGCCGAGCAGCCCGCCGATGAGGTAGTACCAGGAGAGATCCCCGATCTCGCCAATCCGGCCGAAGCCGCCTCCGGCGAGCAGCGTGATGCTCACCAGCGCCACCAGCCCGATCGCGAAGGAGATCGAGGCGGCGGGCAGGCTTCCCACGGTCCGGCCCAGGTTCGCGTTGATCGGCGCCTGCATGGCCACCAGCCCGCCCGCGAAGGCGGTGAGGAGGACGGCGACCCCCCTGTCCACTACTTGGCCTCGAGCCAGTTCCGGCCCACGCCCACGTCCACCTCGAGGGGCGGGTCCATCTCGAAGGCCTCGGCCATCTCGGGCCGCACGATCTTCACGGCCGCGTCCACCTCCGCGTCGGGCGCCTCGAACAGCAGCTCGTCGTGGATCTGGAGCACCAGGCGGGTGTCCAGCCCGGCCTCCCGGAGCCGGTCCCGGGCCCGGACCATGGCCACCTTGATGATGTCGGCGGCTGTGCCCTGGATGACCATGTTCACGGCCAGCCGCTCACCCAGCAGGCGCGTCTGCCGGTTGCGGGCGCGCAGCTCGGGCACCCGCCTGATGCGGCCGAAGAGGGTGGTCACGTGCCCGTCCTCGGTGGCCTGCTCGACGGTGCTGGCGATGAACGCCGCCACGGCCGGGAAGCGCTCGAGGTAGCGGTCGATGAACTCCTGCGCCTCCTCGCGCTCGATCTGCAGCCGGTCGGCGAGCCCGAACGCGGACAGCCCGTAGACGATCCCGTAGTTGACCATCTTGGCCTTGGAGCGCGTGCCCGGATCGGTCTTCCCGCCCAGGATCGCCTCGGCGGTGGCGGTGTGCACGTCTTCGCCGCGCCGGAAGATCTCCTTGAGCACCGGCTCGTCGGCGATATGGGCGAGCAGCCGCAGCTCGACCTGCGAGTAGTCGGCCGAGATCAGGCTGTGGCCCGCCTCGGGCACGAAGCACGCCCGGATCTCGCGGCCCTGCTCGGTGCGGATCGGGATGTTCTGGAGGTTCGGGTTGGTGCTCGACAGGCGACCCGTGGTCGCGGCCGTCTGGTTGAAGGTGGTGTGCAGTCGTCCGTCGTCGGCGATCAGCTCGGGGAACGCGTCCAGATAGGTGGACTTGAGCTTCGTGACCTCGCGCCACTCCTCGATCGCCGGCACGATCTCGTGCTCGTGGCGGATGGCCTGGAGCACCCGGGCATCGGTCGAGAAGCCTGTCTTGCCGCGGCGCTTCTTCGACAGGCCGAGCTTGTCGAACAGAATCGGCGCCAGCTGCTGCGGCGACCCGATCGTGAACTCCTCGCCGGCCAGGTCCCAGACCCGCCGCTCGAGGTCCTTCGCGCGCTCGCCGAATCGGCCGGCGATCTCCCGCAGCCGCTTGACGTCCAGCTTCACTCCGGCGCGCTCCATCTCCACGAGCACGTCCACGAGCGGCAGCTCGATCTCCTCGAGCAGCTGGGTGAGACCGTCCTCTTCCAGGCGCTCGCGCTGGCGCTCGGCCACCAGGCGCGTCAGCACCGCCCGCCTGGCCACGCCGTCGGCGCCGTCCACCTCCACGCCCAGCCCCGCCTCGGCGGCCAGCTCGTCGAGCGGATAGCCGCGGCGAGCCGGGTCGATCAGGTACGCGGCGACCAAGGTGTCGTGAGCCAGTGGCGGCGCGTCGCAGGCCTCGTCCGCCATCGCCAGGGTCTTCCAGTCGTGGGCCACCACCGGGCGGTCGCCGCGCGCAAGAGCGAACGCGGCGAGCGTCTCGGCCTCCGCCACCAGGACCTCGTCGCCGGCGTAGGCGGCCACCGTGAGCGGTCCTCGAAAGGCCCCGTCGAAGTCGAGCGTGCCCTGGGCCGGCGCGGCAGGCGTGGTCGGCGACGGCTCGTCGAGCACGGCCTCGGCGGCCGCCTCATCGTGTTCGATCGGGTCCTCGAGCGCGAGTTCCTCCTCGGGGTCCGGCGCCGGCGGCGGCGCGTCGAGCTCCTCGCCGGGGCGCATGGCAGCCACCGAGACGAGCTCGCCCTCCAGGGCCCCGAGCTCGGCCACCTCCACCGACCGGGCCCTGACCGCGAACACCTCCGCGTGCCGCTCCTCCGGCGCCGCCTCGTCCGAGCCCAGCGCCTCCTCGAGCCGCTCGAGCGGCGCGCGCAGCTCGAACTCGCGGAACACCTCGCGCAGCTTCGAGCGGTCGGGCTCGCGCGCGATGCACTCCTCGAGGTTCACCCCCACCTCGATCTCGCGCTGGGCGGTGGCGAGCTGCTTGGAGATCCGCGCGTCCTCCGCGTGCTCCGTCAGGTTCTCCTTGCGCTTCGCGCCCGAGATGCTGTCGATGTTGGAGAGCACGCCCTCGAGGTCGCCGTACTCCTGGAGCAGCTGCGTGGCGGTCTTCTCGCCGATCCCGGGGACGCCGGGGATGTTGTCCGAGGTGTCGCCCTTCAGGCCCACGAAATCGGGCACCAGCTCGGGCGGGATGCCGTAGCGATCGAGCACCGCCTGCGTGTCGTAGACCGTGGTGTCCGTGATGCCGCGCCCGGTGGCCATCACGCGAACGCCGTCCTCGACCAGCTGGAAGAGGTCACGGTCTCCGGTCACGATCATCACGTCGATGCCCTGCTCGTGCGCCTCGCGCGAGAGCGTGGCGATCACGTCGTCGGCCTCGAAGCCCTCCACGCGCACGTTCGTGTAGCCGAAGGCGTCGACGAGCGGGTGGAAGTGCGGCCACTGCTCCTTGAGGAGGTCGGGGCGCTCGCGGCGACCGGCCTTGTACTCCTCGTAGGTCTCGAGCCGCCCAGACATGCCCGCGTCCCAGGCCACGAGGGTCGGCTTGGGTCCGAACTCCGTGAGCAGCTTTACGAGCATCGAGGCGAAGCCGAAGATCGCGTTCGTGGGAAAGCCGCGCGACGTGGCGATCGACTCCGGGAGGGCGAAGAAGGCGCGGTACACGAGGCTGTTCCCGTCGATCAGGAACAGTTCGCGGGACTTCTCCTCGGGCACGGCTCAACCCTAGCGAGAGGCATCGGGGCGCAGCCGGCCGAGCCGGCTGCTTCCGCAACAGATGGACCCGTCCGTATCATCGGCCCCCTGGCCCCTCCAAGCGCACAATTCTCTCTGACGCTGCGGGTCGAGCTGCCGTCCGGCCCGGGCGGGGTGCTCGGCAAGGTCACGGCGGCCATCGGCCGCGCCGGCGGCGCGATCGTGGCCGTCGACACGGTTGAGGCGAAGGGCGAGCGCACCCTGCGCGAGATCACCGTGGAGTGCTCGGGCGTCGATCACCGCGGTCAGGTGATCTCAGCCGTCCAGGCCGTGCGCGGCGCGCGCGTGGTCGAGATCACCGACCGCACGTTCGAAGCCCACCGGCGCGGGAAGATCCACACCGGCCTGAACCTGCCGATCAAGACGCGCGACGACCTCTCGATGGCCTACACGCCGGGCGTCGCGCGCGTGTGCAGCGCAATCGCCGAGAACCGCCAGAAGGCGTTCAAGTACACGATCAAGGCGAACACGGTGGCCGTGGTGTCCGACGGCACCGCGGTGCTCGGCCTCGGCGACATCGGTCCCGAGGCGGCGATGCCCGTGATGGAGGGCAAGGCGATGCTCTTCAAGGAGTTCGGCGACGTGGACGCGTTTCCGATCTGCCTCAACACCAAGGACGTGGACGAGATCGTGGAGACGGTGATCCGCATGTCGCCCACCTTCGGGGGCATCAACCTCGAGGACATCTCCTCGCCGCGCTGCTTCGAGATCGAGCAGCGCCTCCAGGAGGCTCTCGACATCCCGGTGTTCCACGACGACCAGCACGGCACGGCGATCGTCACGCTCGCCGCGCTCATCAACGCCTGCCGGCTCACCGGCAGCTCGATGGACGAGCTCGAGGTGCTGATGGTCGGCGCGGGAGCCGCGGGAGTGGCGGTGGTGAAGATCCTGATGGACGCCGGGGTGCACAAGATCGTCGCCTGCGATCGCTACGGCGCGATCCACAGCGGCCGCGACGATTACGAGGCCGGCTCGATGAACGAGCCCAAGCGCTGGCTGGCGGAGCACACCAACACGGAGCGCCGCGACGGCTCGCCGCGCGAGGTGATCGAGGGCGCCAACCTGTTCATCGGCCTGTCGGGGCCGGGGATCATCGACGCCAAGGACCTGGAGCGGATGGCGCCGGACCCGTTCGTGTTCGCAATGGCGAACCCGAACCCGGAGGTGCGGCCCGAGGAAGCCGCCCCGTACGTCCGCGTGATGGCCACGGGTCGCTCGGACTATCCCAACCAGATCAACAACGTGCTGGCCTTCCCGGGGGTGTTCCGCGGCGCGCTCGACGTGCGCGCCCCCGCGATCACCGAGGAGATGAAGCTGGCCGCCGCCCACGGAATCGCGAGCGTGGTGGACGACGACGAGCTGGCCGAGGACTACATCATCCCGAGCGTCTTCAACCGCGATGTGAGCCGCGCGGTGGCCCAGGCCGTAGCAGAGGTGGCGGAACGGACGGGCTCGTCACGCGCGCCCGGACGCGACGCGGTGGACCAGCCCACCGTCGAGAGCGCCGCCGTCAGCTGAGCATTCGAGACAGGAGGTCGGGGTCATGAGGGTCGCGGTCACCGGCGCCACCGGAATGATCGGCAGCGCCCTGGTGCGGGCGCTGGTGGACCGCGGCGACGAGGTGACCGTGTTGTCGCGCTCGCCCGAGGACGCCGCCCGGAAGCTCGGCGTGGAGGCCGTGGGCTGGAAGGACCCGCTCTCGGAGCCGGCCCCGGCGGAGGCGCTCCGCGGCCGCGACGCGGTGGTGCACCTGGCGGGCGCGCCGGTGGCGCAGCGGTGGAGCGACGACGCCAGGCGCGAGATCCGCGAATCGCGGGTGCTCGGCACGCGCAACCTGGTGGCCGGGCTGGCGGCGCTCCCGGAGTCGGAACGGCCGTCCACCCTGATCTCGCAGTCGGCCAGCGGCTGGTACGGAGCCCGCGGCGACGAGCCCCTGGATGAATCCGCGCCTGCCGCCGACGACTTCCTGGCCCAGGTGACCCTTGGGTGGGAGACGGAGGCGCGCCTCGCCGAGGAGCTGGGCGTGCGCGTGGTCACCACTCGCACCGGCGTAGTGCTTTCCGAGTCGGGCGGTGCGCTCGAGAAGATGCTTCCGCCGTTCAAGCTGGGTGTGGGCGGTCCGGTGGCGGGCGGACGCCAGTACGTGCCCTGGGTGCATCTCGACGACGTGATCGGGGCGATCCTCTTCGCGCTCGACAACCCGGCGGCCCGCGGCCCGGTGAACGTGGCGGCCCCCGAGCCGGTGACCAACGGCGAGCTCTCGCGCGCCCTCGGCCGCGTGCTCCACCGGCCGGCCGTGGCACCGGTGCCGGCCCTGGCCGTGAAGCTCCTCTACGGAGATATGGCATGGGTCGTGACCACCGGGCAGCGCGCGGTGCCCGCGCGCCTGCTGGAGCTCGGCTACGAGTTCCGCCGGCCCGATCTGGAGGATGCCCTGCGCGACGCGACCGGGCGGTAGGCGCTCAGCTGCCGCCGCCGCACGCCTGCGGCACCTTGACTCCCGTCAGGTTTCGGAACGAGCCCTCCCCCGCCCGGCCGCTGACCTTGCACCACGCATAGCGGCCCGTGCCGAAATCCACGCGGGCGAAGAACGGATGGCCCACCACCCCCGCATTGACGCCGTCGCTGGGCACCTCGCTGGTCACCGCCGTGCACGAGAGCCGGCTCACGCGGACATCCGCTGACTCGCCCTTGAACGGCTCGCAGCTCGCGTAGAGCGCAGGCGGCGGATCGAGCAGCCCCCTGCGAACGCGCGCTCGCTGGTCGCGCACCACCTTCGCCTCGACCTGCCGGACCAGCGCGCGCCGTTCCGCAGGCGTCGATGCGGCGCCGCCTGACCCAAAGTGCGGTCGCTGCTCTGCGATCAGGCGCCGGCGCTCGCGCTCCTGCGCGGCTGCCAGCTCGCGCTTCTCCTCAGCCGCGCGCTCGCGCTTGGTCTCTCCGATCTCCGGCACGAGCACTATCGCCGCCGCGACCGTCGCTGCCAACAGGAGCGCTCCGATCACGACCGCCGCGACCCGGCCGCGAGGACCCAGCTTGCGAAACAGAAACCCGGGCAGCCCGAAGAGCCCCGGCAGCGGCTCGTATTTGTCTGGGCGCCCTGACGACGGCGCTGGCATGGCCCGAGCCCGGCGCGCTAGCGACTCGGCCGCCGGCGGAGCAGGGCCCCGAGCTGCCCGAACAGGAACAACACCAACAGCAGGAGCGCGAAGAACACGAAGATCACGGCGATGATCAGAAGCATGTCCGAGAAGCGGTTGGGAGTGTCCACCGCGGCGAGGACGAGAAGCACCGCCGTGTAGGCGGCGGCCGCCAGTGCGACCCCGAACGCCCCGTCGCGGTAGCGCTCGCCCTTGTCGGCGTCCCCGCTGCGGGCGACCATGCCCGCCGCGATCGAAAGGCTGGCATAGACCACGATGAGCACGAGAAGCGGGTAGTACAGGCCGGTGCTCATCCGCCGGCCTCCCCGCCGCCCGAGCTCGCGCGCTCAGCCCGGGCCTCGGCCACGGTCTTGCCTCCGCTGCCGAACGCGCCGGAGAGCTTCCAGCGCGAGTCCGGCTTGGCGGGCCAGACGAGCCACACGAGTATCCCGATCGCGCTCAGGATGAGACCGGCGGCAAGGCCGGGCTTCTCGCCGTAGCCCTTCCGCTTCGAGATGTACGAAGCGACGATGGCCGAGGCCAGCCACACGTAGGTGAGGTAGAGGGCGGTGGCGCCCATGGCGGCGATGACGGTCATGCGCCCAGGTAGGCCCTCTGGACCTCGGGGTTGTCGCGCAGCGCCGACGACTCGTCGCTGAGCGAGACGGATCCGGTCTCCAGCACGTAGCCGCGCTTGGACACGCCCAGGGCGAAGTTCGCGTTCTGCTCCACCAGCAGGATCGTGGTGCCCTGTCTGTTGATCTCCGCGATCGTCTCGTAGATCCGCTCCACCAGGATCGGCGCGATGCCCATGGACGGCTCGTCCAGGAGCAGAAGCTTCGGATTGGCCATCAGCGCCCTGCCGATGGCCAGCATCTGCTGCTCTCCGCCCGACATGGTGCCCGCCTTCTGCTTCTCGCGCTCCTTGAGTCGCGGAAACAGCTCGAACACGCGGTCGAGGTCGCTCTGCACCTTGTCGTCGCGGCGCAGATAGGCGCCGAGCTCGAGGTTCTCCTTGACCGACATCCGGGCGAAGCAGTGGCGACCCTCGGGGGATTGCGAGATGCCGAGCCGGACGATGTCCTGCGGCGGTGTCTCCGTGATCTCCTCGCCGTCGAAGCGGATGGAGCCCTGGGAGGGCGGGCTGAGCCCCGAGATCGATCTCAGCGTGGTGGACTTGCCCGCGCCGTTGGACCCGATCAGGGTGACGATCTCACCCTCGTCGACGGTCACCGAGATGCCCTTGAGCGCCTCGATGTTCCCGTAGTGGGTGTGAATGTCGTCCAGCTCGAGCAGTGCCATGGTCAGCCGCCCTGCTTGCCGAGGTAGGCCTCGATCACGCGCTCGTTGTGGCGGACCTCCTGGGGCGCGCCCTCGGCGATCTTCTCGCCGTGATCGAGCACGGTGATGTGCTCGGACACCCCCATCACCACCTTCATGTCGTGCTCGATGAGCAGGATCGTGAGGTCTCGCTCGCCGCGGAGACGCTCCATGAACTCGGTGAGCCGAGCCGACTCCTGGGGGTTCATCCCGGCCGTGGGCTCGTCCAGCAGCAGGAGCTTCGGCTCGGACGCGAGCGCGCGGGCGATCTCGACCCGGCGCTGGTCCCCGTAGGACAGATTCGACGCGATCGTGTCTTCGTGGGCCTTGCTCAGACCGACGTAGTTGAGCGTCTCGCGCGCCCGCTCGCGCACCTCGCGCTCCTCGCGGCGCACACCCGGCATGCGGAGGATCGACCCGAACAGACCGGCGGTCATGCGCGGGTGCTCCCCGACCATCACGTTCTCCAGCGCGCTCATGGTCGAGAACAGGCGGATGTTCTGGAACGTCCGTGCGATCCCCAGCGAGGTGATGATGTCCGGGCGGCGCCCGGTCACGTCCTTGCCGTCGAAGGAGATCCGGCCCGCCGTGGGCTTGTAGAGCCCGGTGAGCATGTTGAAGAACGTGGTCTTGCCGGCGCCGTTGGGGCCGATGATCGACACGATCGACCGGGGCGCCACCGAGATCGAGATCCCGCTGACAGCCACGAGACCGCCGAAAGCCTTGCTCAGCCGGTCCGTGGCCAGCAGCGCCCCATTGCTCGAGGGCTCCGCCGCGGGCGCCGCGGCCTGAGGCTCCGTGCTCATATGCGCGCCTCGATGATCGTCTCGTCGGCAGCCTCGGTGAGCTCGATCTTGCGCCGTCGCTCGGGGAGGATGCCCGCGGGCCGCAGGACCATCATCAGCACCAGCAGGAAGCCGAAGATGCCGAAGGCGATCTCGCTGAAGGTGAACTCCAGCCCGAGGTCGTTCTTCAGGTCGTTGATGGCGCCCTGGTCGAGAACGTCCGGGATCAGGCGGTTGTTCACAAAGGCCAGCAGCACCGCGCCGAGCACCGCCCCCCAGATGCTCCCCAGCCCGCCGAGGATGACCATGGCGAGGATGAAAATCGAGAATCCGAACTGGAACTGGTTGGCGTTGACGCTGTTCAGGTAGGCGCCGTAGAAGGCGCCGGCGATGCCACCGAACGCTCCGCCGGTGGCATACGCGGTGAGCTTGGTCTTGACGAGTGGCACGCCCATGCTCACGGCCGCCACCTCGTCCTCGCGGAGCGCGATCCACGCCCGCCCGAGGCGCGAGTCGCGCAGGCGGAAGTTCACGAAGAGCACCACGAGCGTGATCGCCAGGATGGTCCAGTAGAAGGGCCGGAGGTTGATCGCCGAGTCGAACTGTTCGATCAGCGGCAGGTCGATCTGGTCGAGCGGCGAGATCGACTCGCGCCCGTTTGAGACCGCGTAATCGCCGAACGGCGTGAGCTGATCGCCGTTCTGGAAGAACCGCCCGATGATCTCGCCGAAGGCCAGCGTCACGATCGCGATGTAGTCCCCGCGCAGGCGCAGCGTGGGAAGCCCGATGATTGCGCCGGCGATGGCGCAGACGATGATCGCCCCGATGATCAGCAGCAGGAAGTTCAGGTGGATGCCGGGCTGCAGCTCCGAGAACGAGCTGACGCCGATATGCACGCCCTCCCCGTTGAACCCGCCGAAGTGGTTGGAGGCCCACCAGCCGACCACCATGGCACCCAGGGCGTAGAACGCCACGTAGCCGAGGTCGAGCAGCCCCGCGAACCCCACGATCAGGTTCAGCCCGAGCGCCATGGTGATGTAGACCAGCGCCAGGATGCAGTCGTCGAGGAAGCCGTCCAGGGGCGGGCGGAAGAACGGCAGCAGGGCCACGGCCACCACCACCGTGGCGGGCAGCACGTATTGGGCCCACCGCGAACGCCGGAGGTCGCGCAGCGCGCTCATCCGGCCTCCCGCGTTTCCTCGCCGATCAGACCCTGCGGGCGGAACACCATGATCAGCACCAGGTAGGCGAAGATCACGGCGGGGGTCCACTCGTTCCCGATGCGGTTGTCGGACATCTGCTGGATGCAGCCGATGATCAGGCCGCCCAACACGGCGCCGCGAAGGTTCCCGATTCCGCCCATCACGGCGGCCGTGAAAGCGATCAGCCCGGCCGTGAACCCCTGGAAGTACCAGACGCTCGTCTGGTAGAGCGTGTTGATGAGGCCGGCCGCACCGGCCAGCAGTCCGCCGAGCAGGAAGGTGAGCGAGATCGTGGTGTCCACGTTGATGCCCATCAGCCGGGCCGCCTCCGGGTCCTGCGCGGTCGCGCGCATGGCCTTGCCGAGACGGCTGCCGGACACGAACGCGGTGAGCAGGAGCACCAGCGGGATCGTGGCCGCGATCGCCAGCAGGTCACCGCGGGACACCGAGACGCCTGCGATGTTGAACAGCTCCTGCTGCGAGTTGATCAGATCCGGCACGCCGCGCTGGGAGGCGCCCAGCCAGAGGATTCCTACGTTCTGGAGGATGAAGGAGAAGCCGACCGCAGTGATGAGGGGAGCCAGCCTGGGCGCTGCCCTGAGTGGTCGGTATCCCACCCGCTCGATCATCACGTTCAGCGACCCGCTCACCAGCATCGCGACCACGAGCGTCACGAGCAGGCCCCCCACCAGCCCCGCCGTGCCGGTATCGGAGGTGAGGCCGAGCGTGCCCCACAGCGCGAAGGACGTGAACGCCCCGATCATGAAGATCTCGCCGTGGGCGAAGTTGATCAGCTCGATGATCCCGTAGACGAGGGTGTACCCGAGCGCCACCAGCGCCCAGATGGCCCCGTTCGAGATCCCGTCCATGAGGTTGTTGCCCAGACGGGAGAGGTCGCCGTCCTCGCTGAGGTCCTGGATCCCGTAGTAGACGGGCATTGCCAGCAGCAGCGCGATGAGGCCGTACCTCGAGAGGAACTCTTGTACGACTTCCGAGGCCTTTGCCCTCGGTGCTTCAGCGGGGACCGATGAGGCTTCCAAGTTCGCGGCAGTCTATGCCGAACGCGAGGGGCGGGGGCGAAATTGATCGCCCCCGCCCATTTCGCGTCAATCGGGTCTGGCTATGACCCCTCTGCCTTGATGACCTTGTCGAAGGTCAGCTGTCCGTCCTTGATGACGTACAGGCCGTAGTCGGTGAGAGTGGTGTCGCCGTTCTCGTCGACGTCGTACGTGCCGAGAACGCTGTCGCGGCCCTTCGTGTTCTGAAGGAGCTGCTCGATCACTGCTTCACGGTCGTTGGCCTTGTCACCCACCGCCTTCAGCGTGTCGAGAGCGAGGCTCATCGTCTCGTAGCCGTAGATGGCGTACGGGTCGGGCTGCTTGATGCCGTACTTGGCCTCGTAGTCCTCGAAGAACTTCGCGGCCTTGGCTATGCCCTGCTTCTCGAACTCCTCGGGGGACAGGGTGGCCACGGTGACCTTCGTCCGTGCCGCCACGTCAGCGGGGATGCCGCCCTCCTTCGGATCCGTGAACGCGGCCTCGGCCACGCCGTCCGGTCCGTACAGCTTGCAGTTCGGGCAGGCCGACGCCACGTCCTTGAACACCTGGACGTAGTTCTCGCCCGTCACGCCCGATCCCACGAAGCAGTCCGCGTTGATGCCGGCTGCCTGCGAGCGGTAGTTGGCCGACGTCTTGTCGGTTCCGTCGTTCCCCTCGACCGTGAGTCCGATCGCCTTCGCTGCCGACTCGACGTTGCGTGCGAGTCCGGCACCGTAGGTGGTCTTGTCGTTGAAGATGTGGACGGACTTGCAGCCGTCCTCCTTCATGATTGTCGCGAGCGCGGCTCCCTGGATCGTGTCCTTGGGCACGATGCGGGCGTAGTTGCGCTTGCCGGTCGGGTAGTAGATGTCCGGCTCGCCGGCCTTCGTGTCGGCGCCCGGCTCGTCGGTGGTCAGACCCACCGCCGTGTTCGACGGGGAGATCTGCGGGATGCCCGCCTTGTTCAGGATCGGCAGGGAGACCTTCGTGCCACCCGAGTTGAACTCGCCGAGGTAGAAGATCGTCGTCTTGTCCTGAACGGCCTTCCGCGCGTTCTGTGCGGTCTGCGCCTCATCGGCGGTACCGGGGTTCTGCGCGGTGGAGTCGTCCAGCGACACGTAGTTGATCTTGAACTTGCCGACCTTTCCGCCGGCCTCCTCGAGCGCCAGACGCTCACCGCTGATCACGGCTTCGGACTGGCCCTTCGAGGTGCCCTGCAACGGCAGGCTCGAGTAGATCGTCAGGGTGTCGCCGGAAACAGCGCCTCCGGTCCCACCGTCACCTTCATCGTCGTCGTCACTGCCACAGGCCGCTACGCCCAGGGCAAATGCGCCGAGCAGGCAGATAAAGACTGCCAGCCAACGTCCTCGCAAAATGTTCCCTCCTCGTGGATGACCGCAACTACAGGCGCGGAATCCTAAACGCCACCTCGGAGCGCCTCAATGCATTACCCGAACCTCTACGTGCGCTTAACGCGGGTCAACCTGGCCCGAGAAGAGGCTGGAAGGTGCCGCTTTCGAGCCGCTGGAGCGTCATCGGCGGGCCGGTCACGTCACCCGACCGGCTGATTTCGTAGGTCCCCACCACCGATCGCCGCGCGCGTGGCCGCAGCGCTGCTCGCACCACCGCCGGCCGCCGGCTCCCGCCGCTGGCCACCGCGTCGAGCACCAGTCGCGCGGCCTCGTATCCGTAGAGCGCCTCGGGCCGGGCCGCCGCCGGTCCCTCGCGTCGCCGCACCGCCGCGAGCACGCCCTCCGCCGAGCGGCCATAGCTCGCAGCCGGCTGGAGCGCGCTGTAGGCCTCTACTCGCGCCGGAGCCGGGCCGAAGGGCACCGGCTCCCGGTAGAGGATGCCGCTCCCCGCAAGCACCGGCGTGGCCGGCAGAGCGACTGCGAGCGCCGCGAGCAGGCGCTCCGCCGGGCGGTCCCCCAGGCCGGCGTAGACGACCGCGTCGGTTCGCTCCTCCACGATGTCGGCCACCCGCGCGCGCGCCGCGGCGGGGTCGTCGGTCAGGTTGTCGATCGCGATCAGCGTGTGCCCAGCCCGTCGCAGCTTCTCGGCCACCTGGCTCACCAGCTCCTCGGCGTATACCCCCTCCCCCGCCACGAGCGCCACCCGCCGCGCGCCCAGCGTTCCCAGGCGGCCGGTGAGCAGCTCGACCTCGTGGAGATCGTTCGGCGTCAGGCGCAGGAAGGTTCGCCGCCCGGTCGGGTAGTAGCGCTCCGGGGCGCCGCGCCCGGCCCGCCCCGGCGGCGCCCGGGTGAGGCTCGTGAGCGAGTCGAAGGGCGAGACCTGCAGGAGCCCGGCGTCGTTGGTCACCGGTACGGATATCGCCGACGCGCCCAGCCCCAGCTCGCCGATGTACGCGATGGCGCTCGGGTCGTCGCGCGCGCGCTCGGCGTTCGCCTGCACCTGCCCCGGGTCCCACGGCTCCCCCGTGGTCCGCGTCGAGTCGAGGCGCACGAGCCGCACTGTGTGCGCGCCGGCCTTGTTACGAGCCTGGCTGAAGGCCAGCCGGGCGCCCGCCTCGACGGCGGCGGCCTCGTCCGCCGACAGACCGCGCGCGGGCAGGCTCATGTAGACGGTCAGCACGCCCCGGGGGGCCTCCGGCGCGTCGTCGCCGTCGTCGCCGAGACAGCCCCCGAGACCGACCGCGAGCAGCGCCGCGCAGAGCCAGGCTGTTGCCCTACCGAGCACGGCCCGGACGGTATCCAACCCCGCGGCCTGGGCTAACGTGCCGGTCGTGCGTGTGGGCGTGCTCACCGGAGGCGGCGACTGTCCCGGGCTCAACGCTGTGATCCGGGCGATCGTCCGGAAGGGCATCGACCGCCATGGACACGAGATCGTGGGCTTCCGGGACGGCTGGCGCGGCCCGCTCGAGAATGCCCACGAGGAGCTCACCGTGGAATCCACTCGCGGCATCCTGCCGCGCGGCGGCACCATCCTCGGCACCTCCCGCACCAATCCCCTCGCGCGCGAGGGGGCTCCCGAGACGATCCGGGAGAACCTGCGCTCGCTCCGGCTCGACGGCCTGATCGCGATCGGCGGCGAGGACACCCTCGGGGCGGCCGCGAAGCTCTACGCCGAGCACGACCTGCCTGTGATCGGCGTGCCCAAGACGATCGACAACGACCTCGGCGGCACCGACATGACGTTCGGGTTCGATACCGCCGTGCAGGTGGCCACCGAGGCCATCGACCGGCTCCACACCACCGCCGAGAGCCACAACCGGGTGATGGTGGTGGAGGTGATGGGCCGCCACGCCGGCTGGATCGCGCTCCATTCCGGGATCGCCGGCGGCGCCGACGTGATCCTGATCCCCGAGCGGCCGTTCGACATCGACGAGGTCTGCCGCCTGATCAGCAGCCGGCACTCACGCGGGCGCTTCTTCTCGATCGTCGTGGTCGCCGAGGGCGCGATGCCGCTTGAGGGGACCATGGAGGTGATGAGCGCGGGCGCGGATGAGTTCGGGCACGCCCGCCTCGGCGGCATCGGACAGCGCCTCGAGGCCGAGATCGAGAGCCGCACCGGCTACGAGACCCGGGCCACCGTCCTCGGCCACGTACAGCGGGGCGGCACCCCCACCGCGTTCGACCGCGTGCTGGCCACCCGCCTGGGCGTGACCGCCATCGACGGCGCCGCCGAGCGCCGTTGGGGCACCATGGCCGCACTCCGGGGCACCAACATCGAGCTGGTCCCGCTGACCGAGGCCGTGGCCGAGCTGCGCACCGTGCCGCCGCACGAGTACGAGGTGGCGGCGAGCTTCTTCGGCTGACTCGTGGGGACTGGGTCCCGCCCAGCTGGACTCAGTGCGATCGAGTCGCGGGCCCGGGGCGCCTAGAAGGCGCTGGGCTCGGAGGGCGCGGGCGTGTCGCGCCGGAGAACCTGGTCCATGTGCGGCTTGATGATCCGAGCCGCGGCGGCCACGACGACCATGATCGCGGTGAGCAGGAACGCGTCGAAGGCCTTGATGCCGAAGGCCCAGGCGGTGATCCACCATACGAGGCCCACGGTGAGGGTGACGTAAACGGACACGTCAGCTAACTCTACGCCGCATCTTGGTCATGGCGTTGAAGGCGCCCTTCATCGCGCGCTCGGCGCCGGAGCCCTCCGAGGGCAGCATCCCCACCTGGCGGGCGAAGGAGGCGCCGTCGTAGTAGGCCGTGTTGCCCACGATCTCGCCTTCCTCGATCTCGAGGAGGTCGAGGCCGCGGATGTCGAGGCGCTTGCCCGTGGGCTCCAGGTCCATGAAGGGCGCGCCGGTGAAGTGCCCGGCCATCCGCCACTCGACTGCCGCGAGGTGGGCGGTGGCGGCGACGCGCTCGACGCTCATCTCCAGATCGGGAAGGGCCACGAACAGGCGGCCGAAGAAGGCCGCGATCTCGCTCTGTCCGCGAAGGATGCCGTACGGGACGATGTCGGCCACGCCGTCCGCATGCCAGTGCTCGACCATCGCCGCGGTGTCCCGCGCGCCGAGCGCCTCGAAGTAGCTGCGCGCGCAGTCCTCGACCACTTTGCGCTTCGTGATACGGCGGCGCGGCGGGGCCTCGGCGCTCGCGGTGGATGCCGCCCCGGGGCCGTTTCTGGTCGCCTGGGCCATATGGGAGCGGCAATCTACCAGCGCTATCGGCGGGTTCGAATACAGGGCGCTCAGGACAGCGCCGTGGCCAGCTCCTCCACCACGGCGCCGACGGCCGCCGGCCCGCCCTCACCGGCCGCGCGCACGATCCTGCTGCCCACGATCACGCCGTCGGCGAGCTCGGCCACGGCGCGCGCCTGGTCGCCGGTGGAGATGCCGAACCCGACCGCCACCGGCAGGTCCGTGGCTTCGCGCACCCGCGCTACGGCCGCCGAGAGGTCGTCCGGCAGCGCGCTGCGCTCGCCGGTGGTGCCGGCCAGCGACACCGCGTACACGAACCCGCGTGCGTCGGCCCCGATCTCGCGCACGCGCTCCGGCGTGCTGGTGGGCGCCACGAGCGGCACGAGCGCCAGGCCCTCGGCGTCGCATGCGCCGCGCAGCTCGGCCGCCTCGTCGTGAGGCATGTCGGGGACGATGAGCCCCGCCGCGCCGGCGGCCGCCGCGCGGAGCGCGAACGCCTCCGGGCCCGCCGCGAGCACCACGTTCGCGTAGACCATCAGCACCACGGGCACTCGGGCGGAAAGGCGCTCGCAAACGCCGAGCACCCCGTGCGGGGTGGCTCCGGCGGCGAGCGCGCGCGTGGCGGCGTCGTGGATCACGGGGCCGTCGGCAAGCGGATCGGAGAAGGGCACTCCCAGCTCGATCAGGTCGGCGCCGGCCGCGGCGGCCGCCTCTCCCGCCGCCTGCGACGACGCGAGGTCCGGGAACCCGCCCATGAGGTAGGGCATCAGCGCCGCCCGCTTCCCGTGCCCGGCAAAGGCCGAGGCGATGCGGTCCACCCCGGTGGCCGCCACAGTCATTCGCCCAGCACCTCTGCGAAATCCTTGTCCCCACGCCCCGACAGGGTCACCAGCGACAGCCCGGGCGTGGGATTCGCGAGCAGCCAGGCGATCGCGTGGGCGGGCTCGAGCGCGGGCAGGATGCCCTCGAGCTCGGCCACCCTCCTGAACGCGGCCAGGGCATCCTCGTCGCCCACGGCCACGTAGCGCACCCGGCCGGTGTCGCGCAGGTGGGCGTGCTCGGGCCCCGAGCCCGGATAGTCCAGGCCGGCGGACACCGAGTGCGCCTCGAGAATCTGGCCCTCCTCGTCCTGGAGGACGGCGGAGAGGGCGCCGTGGAGGACGCCGCGGGCGCCGGTGGTGAGCGGGGCCGAGTGGCGGAGTGTGTTGAGCCCCTCCCCCGCCGCCTCCACGCCGATCAGCTCCACCGCGGCGTCGTCGGCGAACGGGATGAAGGTGCCGATCGCGTTGGAGCCGCCGCCCACGCAGGCGATCACGCGGTCGGGCAGCCGGCCGGTGACCTCGCGGATCTGGGCACGCGCCTCGTCGCCGATCACGCGCTGCAGGTCGCGCACCAGCGCCGGGTAGGGCGCCGGCCCGACGGCCGATCCGATCACGTAGTGGGTGGTGGCCACGTTGGCCACCCAGTCGCGAATGGCCGCCGACACCGCCTCCTTGAGCGTCTTGGCGCCCGCCTCCACAGGGCGCACCTCGGCGCCCAGCAGGTGCATGCGCTGCACGTTCGGGCGCTGCCGGCGCATGTCCTCCGCGCCCATGTACACGACGCACTCGAGCCCGAGCAGGGCGCAGGCGGTCGCGCTGGCCACCCCGTGCTGGCCCGCGCCGGTCTCGGCGATCACGCGCGGCTTGCCCATCCTGCGGGCGAGCAGGCCCTGCCCCAGGGCGTTGTTGAGCTTGTGCGAGCCGGTGTGGAGCAGGTCCTCGCGCTTCAGGTACACCTCGCCGCCCGTGGCCGCCGAGAGCCCCGGCGCCCGGTAGAGCGGCGTGGGCCGCCCGGCGAAGTCGCGCAGCAGCCGGCCGAGCTCCTCCTGGAACGCCGGATCGGCGCGCGCGGCGAGCCATTCGCGCTCCAGCTCGTCGAGCGCGGGCACCAGCGTCTCGGGCACGTAGCGGCCCCCGTAGGGCCCGAAGCGCCGCTCAAGCGGCTGGGTGCTCATGCCGCCGCGCCCGCGGCGTGGTCTGCGCCGGCCACCGCCCGGAAGAAGGCGGCGAGCTTGGCGGGGTCCTTGCGGCCCGGCTCCGCCTCGGTGCCGCTCGCGGTGTCCACGGCGAACGGCTGGGTTGCGGCGATGGCCTCGGCCACGTTTTCGGGGTTGAGGCCCCCGGAGAGCAGGATCGGAGGCGTGCCGCCGTGGTGCCGTACAAGCGTCCAGTCGAAGCTCTGGCCGGTGCCGCCGGGCGCGACGCTGGAGTGGGCGTCGAGCAGGTGGAAGTCGGTGCGGAACGGACGCAGCGCCTGAACCTGGGCGGCATCACGGACGCGGGCCGCCTTGATGATCCTGCAGCCCGTGCGCCGCGCGGCCTCCTGGCAGTAGACGGGACCCTCGTCGCCGTGCAGCTGGAGCAGCGTGAGCCCGCAGCGGTCGGCGGTGGCCGCCACCTCGTCGAGCGTGGCGTTCACGAACACGCCCGCCACCTCCGCGCGGCGATGCAGCTCGGCGCCGATCAGCTCGGCGTCCTCGATCGCGCAGACCCGCGGACTGCCCGGCCAGAAGATCAGCCCGATCGCCCAGGCGCCCAGCTCGACGCTGGCCCGTGCGTCGCCGGACGAGGTGATCCCACAGATCTTGACGCGTGTCACCGCGCCAATGGTAGGCCCGGCTAGGGCGACGTGGCCGACGTGCCGCAGCCGCCCGCGTCGGAGTCGGCCGGGCGCTTGCCCAGCTTCACCCGCGTGGTCCGGCGGTCGTCCCCGCGGTAGTACGTGACCGTCACGGCGTCGCCGGGCTGGTCGTCGGCGATCGCGGCGGACACGTCCTCCGGAGAGCTGACCTTCTGCCCGTCCACCTCCACGATCAGGTCGCCCCCTGCCGGGATGCCGGCCGAGGTGCCCGTGCGGCCGCCGCGCAGGCCGGCCTTCCTCGCCGGACCCGGGTTGGCCACGCACGTGACCAGGGCGCCCTCGCTGGAGGGAAGGTTCAGGTCGCGAGCCACGTCGTCGGAGATCGGCGACATCACGATGCCGAGGTACGCGCGAGCGATCTCCCCGCCCTCGCGCAGCTGGGGAAGCAGCCGCTTGGCCGTGTTGATGGGGACCGCGAAGCCGATGCCCACCGAGCCGCTGCCGCCACCCGTGGCGATCTGGGAGTTGATGCCGATCACGCGGCCCACGCCGTCCATCAGCGGGCCGCCGCTGTTCCCGGGGTTGATGGAGGCGTCGGTCTGAATCACGTTGGAGATCGAGAAGCCGTTGGGCGCCCGGATCTCGCGCGCCACGGCCGACACGATTCCGGTGGTGACCGTGCGCGTGAAGCCGAACGGGTTGCCGATCGCAACCACCGGGTCGCCCACTTCCGCGGCGCTCGAGTCTCCGAGCGGGACGGGGCGAGCGTTCGGGATCTTGGCCGGGTCCACCTTCAGCACGGCGAGGTCGGTGGACGGGTCGCGTCCCTTGACGGTGGCCTTCACCGGGTCGCCGTCCTCCTCGAAGTTGACCGTGACCTCGCTCGCCCCCTCGACCACGTGCGCGTTGGTCACGATCGTGCCCTCGTTGTCGACCAGGAACCCGGAGCCGGTGGCGGTGCCCTCCTGCCCGGGAAGGCCGAAGAGCGAGGACTCCTCCTGCACGCCGCGCGCGGATACGAAGGCCACGCCGCGACCCTCCTCGCGATAGATGTCGGCCACCGTCTTGCCGCCGTCAGCGCCGGAGTCGCTTGCCGGCGAGGGCT
Organism: uncultured Thermoleophilaceae bacterium; assembly: GCA_963764665.1. Taxonomy (GTDB): domain Bacteria; phylum Actinomycetota; class Thermoleophilia; order Solirubrobacterales; family Thermoleophilaceae; genus JACVRW01. Next base: position 85,146 of record CAVXTL010000025.1, read on the forward strand.
GCGCGACGGGCGTCTGGCGGACCACGGTCTTCGTCTCACCCACGTCGATGACGTCGGTGGCGAGGAGCACGGTGCCGACCAGCAGGACCAGGAGGCCGCCGATGGCACCAGCGAGAAGGTTCGAGAAGCGCGTCATGTAACAGTCCTTGTAGGCCGCGAACCTTAGAGTCGTCTAAAGCGGGCGCGGACCACCGGGCGGGATCGCGAGCAGGCCGCGCACCCTGGCCGACAGTCCCCCGCGCGCGCTGAGCTCCCGTCGCAGCGCACGACGCTCACCCAGGCCGGGACCCTCCGGCTCCCGCGGGTCGAAGCGGTGGGCGCGCAGCGCGGCGGCGTAGCCGGCCGCGGCCGGGCCGACAGTCCGGCCCAGGCGGCGCTCGAGGCCGAGCAGCGTGGTGGTGGCCGGAAGCGAGAAGCCGAGCCGGACGAGCGCCCGGCGCAACTCGGCGAGCTGGGCATCCGCCATGTCGCCCTCGAGCCTCCTGCGGCGGGTGCGAACCATGCGAGCCGCTACCGCCGCCGCGCCCGCCGCCGCCAGGAGGACGGCCAGCGGCCACCAGGCCCGGCCGTCCTCGTCAGCGCCTCCCGCTCCGGCGTCGCCGCCGGCGGCCCGCTCCGATGCCGCCGAGCTGGTCCGCGAGCTCACCTCGCCCGCGTCGGCGCGTGCGGCGCTGGTGGCACCGAAGCCGCTCGACTGCGACTCGGCCGGCGCGGCCGTCGGGGTCGGGTCGAACGGCACCCAGCCGATCCCCTCGAAGTAGACCTCCACCCACGAGTGGGCATCGAGGTCGCGCACCCGGTACTCGCCCGTGTCGCGGTTGAAGGAGCCAGGCGAGAATCCCGCCGCCACCCGTACCGGGATCCCCGACATCCTCAGTAGGAGCGCCATCGCTCCCGAGAACTGCTGGCAGTAGCCAATACGGTCCTCGAAGAGGAAACCCGACAGCGGCACGTCGCGGCTCGGCGGCCGCTCGCTGTAGCGGTAGTTGCGCTGGAGATGGTTCTCCACGGCCTTCACGGCGTCATAGGTGGTGTCCTCCCCCGCGGTGAGCTCGAGCGCCAGCCGGTACGCGCGGCCGTAGTCCGAGGCACGCAGCACGCGGTCCGTCTCCGCACGCGCCGCGGTGTAGAGGCTCCCGGTGTTGTCGCGCAGCGGAACCTGGACCGTCTCGCGGTTGAACGCTGCCGCGGGTGAGAGCGAGGAGGCGTCGAGAGCGCTCTCGTCCGGCCCAGGGAGGGCCAGCGTGGTGAACTGGACGAGCGCCTGGGAGGTGGTCTCGGGCGCTCCCCGCATCTGCCTGGCCGTCGGGTCCGGCGCGTAGGCCCGCACGTTGTAGGAGTCCCCGCGCTCCAGCGGTTCGTCGTCGGCTCGGATCGTCGTACCGTCGTCGGCGCTGATCGTCGTGCCGGCGTTGTCTACGTCGGTGATGATGCCCGCCCCCACCACGAGCTGGCTCGAGAGCGACCGGACCGTCACGCGGAAGCGCGAGTCCCAGCGCCGGTTGAACTCGTAGTAGCTCCAGCCGCGGCCCTCCGGCGTCTGCGAGGGCAGCCCGGGCAGCTCGTGACTCGGGCTGCTGGCCTCGGTTCTCAGCCAGCGGAAGCCGTCGAAGCCGTCTAGCGCCTCGACCTTCCAGTAATGCGGCCGGTCGGACCTGATGTTGAGGAGCGTGGTTCCGTCGCGCGGCCAGTCGAGCGGCCCGTAGGAGTGGGTCCAGTCGAAGGTCACCGCCCGGCCGTCGCCGAACCACTGCCAGTCGCGGTAGTTCCACCAGGGCTCGTCGGAGTCGAAGGCGGCGGCCACCGGCACGGAGAGGATCCCCACCGAGGCGATCACGGCGGCCCCAACGAGGCCCTCGCGCACGGTCAGCCTGGGCAGCCAGAGCCAGGCCCCCACAAGCGCCAGGAGCACGAAGCCGCGAAGCAGCGGAGCGCCCGGGTCGTGCTCGGTCACCGCCGTGCCGTACAGCACGAGCAGGAGCACCAGTCCGCCCATGCGGAGCACGCGCCCGCCGCTGCGCACCGGGAAGAAGGCGAGCGCCGCGGCCGCCGCCATCAGGGCGGGCGCGCCGAGGAGGATCGTCAGGCGGATCCACTCGTCCGGCCCCGCGTAGGGCCAGTCGACGGTCTGGACCCCCTCCAGGCCACGGGTGAGCCCGTCGGCGAGCTCGTCCCAGCCGCGCGGGCCCAGGAGCCTGAGCGACAGGCCCGCGGCTCCCAGCGCCGCCACGAACATCGCGAGCGTGGTCAGCCACGCGAGCCCCAGGACCGCCGCCCGCGGCAGCCGCGCGCGGCCGAGCACGCCGAGCACCGCCGCGCCCGCGGTCACCACCGCCACCTCGAGGAGCACGCGACCCGTGGGCGCGTCGTCCACGAGCCCGGCCCAGTGGCCGGCCCCGAACGCGGCGAGGGCGGTGAAGCAGGCCAGGCGCAGGGGCAGGGTGTCGCGCACCGGTGCGTCTGACCGGGTGGCGGGCAGCGGCCCGGCGGCGCCGCCGCCGTGCGGCAGCGGCTGCGCCAGCGCGCCGCTCACGCGGCCACCCTCCGCCCGGCCCGGCCGAGCCTGAAGCCGCTGCAGCCGGCTACCTCGAAGGCCACCGCCGCTCCGCGGGGGGCGTTCGGGCTGACCACGAAGCGCGCCGTGGCGGGCAGCCGCTCGAGGGCGCGCGGGGCGCCCTGCAGGTCGGCCGCGGTGACCCACAGCACCGCGCCGCCGCGCGGGGCCAGGGCCGCCACGGGCGGGGTGGTACCCGGCTCGACGAGCGCGAGGCGCACATGGACGGACGGCCAGGCGCCCAGGTCATGCCCGACCTCGACCGGGCGCCGCTCACCGGGAAGCAGGATCGCGCAGCCGCTGGCGCGAGCAAGGTGCACGCAGAGCGACCCGGCCGCCCGCACCGCCGCGTCCAGCGCCTCCTCGCTGGCGGGCGCCGAACTGTCGAGGACCACGAGCGGGGCCGAGTCGAGCTCCGCCACCATCCGCCGCTCCACCATCTCGCCGCGCCGCGCGACGGTGGGCCAGTGGATGCGCGACGCCGGCGATCCCTCCCGGTACGCGCGCAGGCCGTCGATCTCGAGCTCGGCAGTGGAGGCGTCCAGCTTCCGTCCCGCGAGGCCGGCCGCCGCACCGATGCCGGCCTCCGCGCCCGCCCCGGCTCCGCCGCCGCCCGGCGCCGTCACGGGCTCCACGCGCGGCAGGACCAGCACCTCGTCTTCGCCCTCGCCGATCACCACGCGCTCGCACATCCGGAGCGGATCCCTGATGACAAGCCGTGCGGGCTCGAGCATGCGGCGTCCGCGCCGCGCGAAGCGCACGTTGATCCGCACGCGCCTCGAGTAGCGGCCGGCGATCGATACCGGCCAGCCCAGCAGCGGCTCGATCAGTTCACCGCCGGGCGCCGGGAGGAGTGCCCGTGCGGAGCTCGACGCGCAGCGGATACGGCTCGTCCTCCACCACCCGCGGAGGGCCGGGGCTGCGCGCGACCGTGGCTCCGCGCGCCGCCAGCGGCACCCAGATCGCCGCGCCCGCCGCCAGCAGCGCAAGGGCCACGCCGGGCAAGTAGAGCGAGGGCGAGTCGAAGGTCCCGGCGGCGAGGCAGAGACCGATCCCGAGGAACGCGGTGGCGATCGCCCGCGTCACGGCCGGCCAGACCTCAGAGGGCCGGGACCCGCTCGAGCGCGTCGCGCACCACCGCGGCGCGCTCCTCCGACCCGCACCCCGGGGTGAGCAGCAGGCGGTGGCTGAGCACCGATGCGGCCAGCTCCTGCACGTCGTCGGGAAGAGCGTGGTCGCGCCCGTCGAGCGCAGCCTTGGCCTTGGCCGCCCGGAACAGCATCAGCCCGGCGCGCGGGCTGCCGCCCAGCTCCACTCGCGAGTCCTCGCGGGTGGCGGCGAGGATCGCGACGATGTAGCGGCGCAGGGCCTCGCTGCCGTGCACGGCGGCGGCGGCCACCTGAGCGGCCAGGATGTCGCCCACGTCGGCCACCGGCTCGAGGTCGAGCACCCGGTCGCGCTCGCCGTGGTCGGCGAGCATGTCGCTCTCCTGATCCGCCGTGGGGTAGCCCAGCGAGACGCGGACCATGAAGCGGTCGAGCTGCGCCTCCGGCAGCGGGTACGTGCCCTCGTACTCGATCGGGTTCTGCGTGGCGAGGACTATGAACGGCCGGGCCAGGTCGTGCGTGTGCTTGTCCACCGTCACGTGCAGCTCCTGCATGCACTCGAGGAGGCCCGACTGCGTCTTGGGAGACGCGCGGTTGACCTCGTCCACGAGCACGACGTTCGCGAACACCGGGCCGGGCCGGAACTCGAAGCGGTTCTCGCGCTGGTTGAAGACGTTGGTGCCCACCATGTCCGCGGGCAGCAGGTCGGCCGTGCACTGCACACGGGCGTACTCGGCGTCCACCGAGCGGGCGAGAGCGCGGGCCAGCGCCGTCTTGCCGACCCCCGGGTAATCCTCGATCAGCACGTGACCCTCGGCGATCACAGCCACGACCACGTCCCGCAGCGCCTGCTCGGGCGCCTTGACGGCGCGGGCGACGTTCCCCCTGAGGCGCGCGCCGAGCTCGGCTACTCCTCGCGGGTCAAGATCCGGGAGCGTCGCCATGTGGCCCCATAGTAGGGGGGCGCGCTCGGCTACTCCTCAGACCGCGTGAGCTCCCGCACGGCGGCCTCGGGATCGGGGGCGCGCATGAGCGTCTCCCCCACCAGCACGGCGTCCACGCCCACCTGCTCCAGCTCGTCGATCTGGTGACGAGCGAAGATCCCCGACTCGGAGACCACGACCTTGCCCGCGGGCACGTCCGCGATCAGGTCGAAGGTCCGGTGCAGGTCCACGCTGAGGTCCTCGAGGTCGCGGTTGTTGATGCCGAGCACGTCGGCGTCGATCTCGAGCGCGGCCTCCAGCTCGTCATCGCGCGACACCTCCACGATGGCGTCCAGGTCGAGGTCCTGGGCGAGCGCATGGAGCGAGCTCAGCTCCTCTGGGCGGAGCGAGCCCACCACCAGCAGCACGGCGTCGGCCCCGGCGACCTTGGCCTCGTACAGCTGGTAGGGGTCGACAGTGAAGTCCTTGCGGAGGATGGGCAGGTCGATGGCCGCCCGTGCCTCGATCAGGTCCGCCAGCGACCCGCCGAAGTGGGCCTCCTCGGTGAGCACCGACACGGCCGCCGCGCCGCCGCGCTCGTAGGCCTGCACGATCGCGGCGCAGCCCGTTCCCTCGCTGATCGATCCGGCCGACGGCGAGCGTCGCTTGTGCTCGGCGATCAGCGACGTGCCGGGACGCGAGAGCGCCTCGGAGAACGGGCGTCCCTCGCGTCCGGTGTCCACCTCGCGCTCGAGCTCCGACAGCGGCCGCTCGCTCTTGCGCCGGTCCACGGCGTCGCGCGTGGCCTCCACCAGGTCGTCCAGGCGCACGCTCATGACCGGCTCAGCTCCACGTAGCGCTCCAGGACCTCGCGGGCGGCGCCGCTGTCGATCGCCTGCTCGGCGCGCCGGGCGCCCTCGTCGAGCGTGTCCGCGCGGCCGCCCACGTAGATCGCGGCGCCGGCGTTCATGACGGCCATCGAGCGTGCCGTGCCGCTGTCGCCCCGCAGCACCGACCGCAGCACCTCGGCGTTCTCCTCGGGGGTACCGGCGCCCACCGCGGCGTCGTCCGCCGGCTCGATCCCGAAGTCCGCGGGCCCAACGTCATATGAGTCGAATTCGTCGCCGGTCAGCTCAACCACGCGGGTGGGCCCGGCCACAGAGAACTCGTCGAGGCCATCCGCGCTCGACACTACCAGGGCCCTCTCGGTGCCAAGGGCGCGCAGCGCGTGGCCGATGTCCTCGATGGCCCGGCTGTGCGAGACGCCGATCACCTGGCGCGTGGCGCCGGCCGGGTTGGTGAGTGGTCCGAGGAAGTTGAACACCGTGCGCACCGCCAGCTCCTTGCGCACCGGCACCACGTACTTCATGGCGCGGTGATGCAGGGGCGCGAACATGAATCCGAAGCCCACCGTGCCGATGCAGTCGGCCACCTGCTCAGGCGCGAGATCGATCCTTGCTCCGAGCGCCTCGAGCACGTCCGCCGAGCCGCAGCGGCTGGTGGCCGAGCGATTGCCGTGCTTGGCCACCCGGCAGCCCGCGCCCGCGGCGATCAGCGCGGCCGCCGTGGATACGTTGAACGTGGGCCGCCCGCCGCCCGTGCCGGCGGTGTCCACCAAGCCGTCGCCGGCGTCCACCGGCACCGCGAGCTCGCGCATGGCGCGTGCCAGCCCGGTGATCTCCTGCACGCTCTCGCCCTTGGTGCGAAGCGCGATCAGGAATGCCGCCGTCTGGGCCTCGGAGGCCTCTCCGGCCATGATCTCGTGCAGCACACGGGCCGACTCGTCCGCGGACAGGCCATCGCGGCCGGCCACCCGGTCGATGGCCTCTGTGAGCACCGGATTGGTCATCCGAGGAAGTTGCGGAGAAGTCCCTTGCCCTGGTCGGTGAGCACCGACTCGGGGTGGAACTGCACCCCCTCCGCCGGCAGCTCCCGGTGGCGGAGCCCCATCACCACGTCGCCCGCGAAGGCGGAGCGCTCGAGACAGTCGGGTAGGTCCGGATCCACGACCAGCGAGTGGTAGCGCCCGGCCACGAGCGGAGATTCGAGACCGGTGAAGATCGTCCTGCCGTCGTGCTCGACGGGAGCGGTCTTGCCATGGACCGGCTGGCCGCGCACGACCTTCCCGCCGAAGGCCGTGGCCAGCGCCTGGTGGCCGAGGCACACGCCGAGCACCGGCACGCCCTCCTCGGCGAAGCCGCGGATCGCGTCCACCGACATCCCGGCGTCGGCCGGCGTGCAGGGCCCGGGCGACACCACGAGGCGGTCGGGCGAGCGCTCCAGGAGCGCATCCACGTCCTGCGCGTCGTTGCGCACCACCTCGAGCTCGGCGCCGAGCTCGCCCAGGTACTGGACGAGGTTGTAGGTGAACGAGTCGTAGTTGTCGATCACGAGCACCCGCGTCATGGCCAGTCCCCCTGCTCGCATGCCAGGCGTATCGCCTCGAACACCGCATTGGCCTTGGCCTCGGTCTCGCGCGTCTCGTAGTCGGGGTCCGAGTCGGCCACGATGCCCGCGCCGGCCTGCACGTGCACCCTCCCGTCCTTGACGAGCGCGGAACGGATGTAGATGCAGGTGTCGAGCTCGCCGGTGTAGGACAGGTAGCCCACCGCCCCGCCGTACGGGCCCGCGCTTGACGGGCTCGAGCTCGTCGATGATCTGCATGGCGCGGATCTTGGGCGCTCCGGACAGCGTGCCCGCAGGGAGCGAGGCGCGCAGGGCGTCCATCGGCGTGACCTCCTCGCGCAGCGTGCCGGAGACCGAGGAGACGATGTGGATCACGTGCGAGTAGGTCTCCACGCCCATGAGCTCGTCCACCACGACGCTGCCGTACTCGCACACGCGCCCGAGGTCGTTGCGGCCGAGGTCCACCAGCATCACGTGCTCGGCGCGCTCCTTCTCGTCCGCGAGCAGCTCTCTGGCGCGCTCGATGTCTCCCTCCGGGGAGTCGGCGCGCGGCCGCGTGCCGGCGATCGGGCGCTGCTCCGCGCGCCTGCCGGAGACGGTGACGAGCGACTCGGGCGAGGCGCCGGCGATCTCGAAGTCCTCGAAGTCGAGGAAGTACATGTACGGGCTGGGATTGACGGCGCGCAGCCCGCGGTAGATCGAGAACGCCTCGACGGGGCAGGCCGCGCTCCAGCGCTGGCTCGGAACGATCTGGTACGCGTCGCCGGCGCGGATGTACTCCTTGCAGCGCTCGACGGCGGCCGCGTAGCCCGCCGGGCCGAGATTGGACTCGAACTCGGCCGGCTCCCGGGGTCCCCCCTGCGTCCGCGGAACCGGCCCCGCCAGCCGCTCGCGAACGTCGGCGATCGTCTGCGCGGCCTCCGCGTAGGAGCGCTCGAGATCCTCGTCGGCCACCACGTTGGCCAGCACCGTGACCTCGTGGCGCAGGTGGTCGAACGCCACGAGCACGTCGGACACCATCAGCGCGAGATCGGGCACACCGGTGTCGTCCGGTCCCGCCGGCCCGACGGTCGGCTCCGCCGTGCGCACGAGGTCGTAGCCGAACAGCCCCACCGCGCCGCCGGCGAAGGGCGGCAGCCCCTCGAGCGGCGCCGTGCGCCAGCGACCTAGCTCCTCGGCCACGAGCGTGTAGGGGTCCTCCGCTTCGCGCTCCTCGCCGTCGACGGTGAGCCGGCCGCCCTCCATGCGGATCACGCTGCGCGGCCTGAAGCCGAGAAAGGACCAGCGCCCGACCCGCTGCCCCTGCTCGGCCGACTCGAGCAGGAACGAGGGCGCCCCGCCGCGCAGCTTGAGGTAGGCCGAGACCGGCGTTTCGCAGTCGGCGATGAACGTGTGCCGCAGCGGGACGAGCGAGTGATCGCGCGCGAGCCGGCGCACCTCCTCCAGCGATGGCACGAGCCGCAGCTCCGCGGGATCAGCGGCGACGGTCATTCAGCACCTCGAAGGCTTGTGAGAGGCTCAGTCCGCGCGCCGCGAGCAGCACGTCGAGGTGGTAGAGCACGTCGGCCGCCTCCTCGGCCACGCGCTCGTCCGACTCCTCGGCCGCGGCCCGGGTGACCTCCTCGGCCTCCTCGCGCACCTTCTCGGCGCGCAGCTCCGGATCGCCCATCAGCCGGGCCGTGTGGCTGTCGGGGGCCTGCGCCGCGGCGCGCTCGGCCACGGTCCGCTCGAGCGTCCCGATCGCCTCGGCGGGCGAGGGCTCCGTGTCGCCGTTGTGGAAGCAGGTTCGCTCGCCCGTATGGCAGGCCGGCCCGGCGGGCTCCACCTGGGCCAGCAGGGCGTCGGCGTCGCAGTCCCAGCGCAGGCCGCGCACGCGCTGCACGTTCCCCGAGGTGGCGCCCTTGTGCCATAGCTCCTGCCGCGAGCGGCTCCAGAACCACAGCTCGCCGCTCTCGCGCGTGCGCCGCAGCGCCTCGCGATCCATGTACGCGAGCGTGAGCACCTCCCCCGTGCGCCAGTCCTGCACCACGCAGGGAAGCGGCCCCTTGTCCCAGGCCAGGCGGTCGTCGAGCGTCGAGTCCATCGCGCTGATTATGGAGGTGTCGAGTGGAGCGGCAGCTTGAGGAACTCCCACTGGATGTCCAGATCCTCGAACCCGAGCCGCCGATACAGGTGCTGGGGCCAGTCCTCACCCTCGCTCAGGAGGAACACCGGATCGAGGCCGTCGGCGGCGGCCGCGTCCAGCGCAGCGAGCACCGCGGCCCGCGCGTGGCCACGGTTCCGGTGCGCCCCGAGCGTGCAGACCTGGTCGATCTGGCCGATCCCGTCGCGGTGCAGGAGCCGGCAGCACGAATACGGCCCCTCGGGCGGCGAGCCGAAGTCGCGCGCCCCGAACTCGCTGGTGTAGCGATCGTCCATCGCCTCGAGCTGGCGGACAGTCTCGCCGCCGCCACCCAGCGACTGCTCGGTGCGGAACTCGGCCAGCAGGCGCGCGCCGGCTTGCCGGCCCACCTCGGTGCCCAGGCCGGGGCGCGCCGCTCGGTCCGGGCCGCGCCGGAGCACCATCAGGATGAGCCGCGTGACGTTCCAGCCCAGTCGCGCCAGCTCCGGCGCCAGGCGCTCGCCGAGCTCGGTGTCCGGCACGAACAGCTGGCGGTGGCCCAGCGCGCCCTGCACCTCCTCGGCCTCGTCCACGACCTCGTCCAGGGTCACATCGGGGTTCTCCACCCGCAGGGCGTTCATCTGCCACACGCTCGGCAGGCTCGGAGTCATGAGGGCCGTGCCGCAGCGGACCGGCCGCACGTCGTCGCAGACCGCCTCCTCGCTCTCGTCGAGGAACCTCAGGATGCGCTCGAGCTCGGTCACTCGATGCCGAGCCGGTCGAGCAGGCCCTCGTCGCGGCGCCAGCCGCGTCGGACGCGTACCTGGAGCTCCAGGTGCATGCGCTCGCCGCGGGAGCGCTCGATCTCGCGCCGCGCGGCCGTCCCGATCGCCTTGATCATCCGGCCGCCCGACCCGACCAGGATCGCCTTCTGGGACTCGCTCTCGGCCCAGACCTGGGCGCGCACCATCAGCAGGCCGTCGTCGCGCACCTCGATCTCGGACACCTCCACCTCCACGGCGTGCGGAAGCTCCTGACGCGTGCGGCGCAGCACCTGCTCGCGCACGAGCTCGGCCAGGCGCACGTTCTCGGGCATGTCGGTGTGGTCCTCCGGCGGGTAGAGGAAGGGGCCCTCCGGCAGCAAGGTCACGAGGTGCTCCACCAGCGCGGGGACCCCGGTGCCCTTGCGGGCGCTGATCGGGAACACGTCGCCGGGCAGCCCGAGCTCGCCCGCCGCGGCCAGCGCCTGGACGGTGCCGGCCCTGTCGAGGCTGTCCACCTTGTTCACCGCGGTCACGGTGGCCACGCCGGCCCGCTCGATGGCGCGCGCGATGTAGCGGTCGCCCGGCCCCACCGTGTGCTCGCCGTTCAGCACGAACAGCGCGGCGTCGGCGTCGCCCAGCGCGCGCTCCACCTGGCGTTGCATCCGCTCGGTGAGCGTGTCGCGCGGGCGCTGCACGCCCGGCAGGTCCACGAGCACGAGCTGCCAGTCGTCGCCGGTCACGATGCCGCGCACCTCGCGACGGGTGGTCTGCGGCTTGTCGGACACGATCGCCACCTTGTCGTCCACGATCGCGTTCACCAGCGTGGACTTGCCGGCGTTCGGCCGTCCGGCGAGCGCCACGAACCCGGATCGCGTCATCCGGAGCCCAGCCCGGTCATCACCTGACGCTGGAGATCGAGCATCTCTCCGGAGTCGCGCTCGTGGTCGTATCCGCAGAGGTGGAGCACGCCGTGCACCACCGCCTCGGTCAGGTCGGTGGTGTGCTCCGGGCAGACCACGACGTCACCCAGCTCACGCGGACCCGCGCTCGCGCTGAGCTCGTCCACCGGGAACGAGAGCACGTCCGTGGGGCTGTCGAGGCCGCGGTGCTCGCGGTTGAGCCGCCGGATCTCCTCCTCGCCGACGAAAGCGACTGCAAGGTGACCCTCGGCCACGCCGGCGGCGCGAAGCGCGGCCTCGGCCGGCGCGCGCAGCTCTCCCGGAGCGTCGATGAGATCCAGCTCGATCAGGCTTGTCCGTGGCGCCGGGCCTCGCGGAGCGGCGGGGCCTGGTTCTCCGCGTACTCGTTGTAGGCGGCCACGATCCGCTGGACGAGCTTGTGCCGCACCACGTCCTCGCCGCCGAACCGCACGAACTCGATGCCCTCCACGTTCTCGAGGATGTCGCCGATCACGAGCAGGCCGGAGCGCTGGTCCTTGGGAAGATCGATCTGCGTCACGTCGCCGGTGACCACCATCTTCGAGTTGAAGCCGAGCCGCGTGAGGAACATCTTGATCTGCTCCGGGCTCGTGTTCTGGGCCTCGTCGAGGATGATGAACGAGTCGTTGAGGGTCCGACCGCGCATGAACGCGAGCGGTGCGACCTCGATCACGCCCCGCTCGAGGTGCTGGTTGACCTTCTCCGGCTCGAGCATGTCGTAGAGGGCGTCGAAGAGCGGCCGCAGGTACGGATCGACCTTGGCCATCAGGTCGCCCGGCAGGAATCCGAGCCGCTCGCCCGCCTCCACCGCCGGCCGCGTGAGCACGATGCGGTTGACCTCGCGCCGCGACAGCGCCGCCACGGCCATGGCCACGGCCAGGAACGACTTGCCGGTGCCGGCCGGGCCGATCCCCACCGAGATGGTGTTGCGGCGGATCGCGTCCACGTACCGCTTCTGGTTCACGGTCTTGGGAGCCACACGCAGGCCGCGGTGGCGCCAGACCACGTCCTCGAGGATGCGGCTCGGGCTCTCGTGGCGGTCGAGCGCGCTGGCGATGGCCTCGATCGTGCCGGGGGCGATGTCGTGTCCGGCTCGCACCAGGTCGCTCAGCTCGCGCACCACGGTCCGGCCCATGGCCACGTCCTCCTCGGAGCCGTCGAGCGTGAGCACGTTGCCGCGCAGGAACACGTCGCAGTCCAGGTGCTGCTCGAGCGTCTTCATGATCACGTCGCCGGGTCCGGCCAGCTCCGCGGCCACCTCGTTGTCCAGCTCGATCTGGGTGCGCACTACGGCAGCCCCATCAGGGCGTCAGCTTCTCCTTGACCACGGCGCTCACACGCTTGCCGTCTGCCCGGCCCTTGACCTGCGGCATCACGAGCGCCATCACCTTGCCCATCTCGGCGGGGGAGCTCGCCCCCGACTCGGCCACCGCGTCGCCCACGATCGCGTGCAGCTCCTCCTCGGAGAGCTGCGCCGGCATGTAGCCCGCGATCAGCTCCGCCTCGCGCTCCTCGGCTGCGGCCAGATCGTCGCGTCCGCCGTCGCGGTACGCCTCGGCCGCCTCCAGACGGCGCTTGCGCTCGCGCTGGAGGACCTCCACGTCGTCGCTGCCACCGTCCTTCACGGCCTTCTGAAGCTCGCTCACTATCAGCCGCAGGGCGTTCACCCGCTCGCGCTCGCCGGCCTTCATGGCGGTGGTCACGTCTGTCTTCACCTGTTCGAGCACGGACATGGTTCAAGTGTAGGCGGGGCCGGTGCGTTTAGGACGGGTCACCGGACGTCAAGCCGGTCCCGCAAACGGCCGACGAAGGGGACATGACCACTGCGCTGCGCTCGCGGCCCAGCGCCCACGCGCGCCAGCTGATCCTCCAGGAAGTCGAGGCGCACCCGTACATCCAGCAGCGCGACCTCGCGGCGCGACTGCACGACGACACGGGGCTCGCCGAGTCGACCCTCATCACGCTGTTTCAGGCGCTCACTCGCACGGGCGAGCTGGAGCCCGGCCTCGACGGCCGGCGCAGGACCTATCGGCTGCCGTTGAGGTAGAGCGCCTCCGGCCCCACGTCGGCAGCCGACGAATAGCCGGCCAGGCCCATCGTGAGGTCGAAGTCGGCGTGCACGTCGCGGAGCACCTGGCGCACGCCCTGCTCGCCCGCCAGCGCGAGCGCATAGATGTAGGGGCGCCCGAGCAGGACGGCGCGCGCGCCGAGGGCCAGCGCCTTGAACACGTCTGCTCCGCTGCGCACGCCGCTGTCGAGCAGAACCGGCACGGCGCCGTTCACCGCCTGCACCACGTCCGGCAGCGCGTCGAGGGTCGCGATGGCCCCGTCCACCTGCCGGCCGCCGTGGTTCGACACGATCAGGCCGTCCACGCCGAAGTCGAGCGCGCGGCGCGCGTCGTCGGGGTGGCAGATGCCCTTGAGCAGGATCGGCAGGCGGGTGCGCTCGCGCAGGAACGGCAGGTCGTCCCAGTTGAGCGAGGGCCGCGAGTAGATCTCCACGAAGCGCTGCACCGACTCGCGCGAGATGCGCCGCCGCACCAGCGAGAACAGGGTGGAGAGGGCGCTGGGAGTCGGCCGCGGCCGCGGCGCGTCCACCGCCGCCCGCGGAGCCGCGCTCTCCTCCTCCACGAGCCGCTGGAACACCGGGTCGCTGGTGTACTGGGCGATCCCCATGCCGCGCAGGAACGGCAGGAATCCCATGTCGAGGTCGCGGGTGCGCCAGCCCAGGAGCGTCGTGTCGAGCGTGACCACGATCGCCTCGCATCCACACGCCTCGGCCCGCGAGACGAAGCTCTCCACGAGCTCGTTCGAGGTGCTCCAGTAGAGCTGGAACCAGCGCGGGCTGTCGCCGAGCGCCTCGGCCACCCGCTCCATGGGCACCGACGCCTGATTGGAGAAGACCATCGGCACCCCCTCCCCCGCCGCCGCCCGCGCGGTCGCGAGGTCGGCGTCCGGGTGCGCCATCTCCGCCACGCCGATCGGCGCCAGCAGGAACGGCGCCGCCAGGCGGCGCCCGAAGAGCTCGACCGACGTATCCCGCCGCGCTGCGTCGCGCAGCATGCGCGGAACGATCCGGTGTCGGCCGAACGCCGCGCGGTTGGCCCGCATCGTGGCGCCCGTGCCCGCGCCACCCGCGATGTAGGCGAAGGCCTCGGGCCGCATCACCTTCTCGGCCTCGGCCTCCAGGCGGGTCAGATCGGTGGAGACGCGGGGCCTACGCCCCGAGACCCCGTCCAGGTACACCTGCTGCTGTCGTAGCCGCCCGTCCATCGCCGGCGGGTTCTACCAGCAGCAGCGCGCTCCACCCCGCGTCGGTCAGCCGCGCCGACTCGCGGAGCGGCGCGAACGCCGCGGCCACCTCGTCCTCCTCGCCCACCAGGAGCCCGGACGCGATCAGCGCCCGCGGCGGGCGGGCCATCAGCGCCGCCACGCGCAGGAGCAGCGGGCGCACGAGGTTCGCGGCAACCACGTCGGCCTCCGGCGGCGGGCCGTCGCGTAGGTCGAGCCGTCCCACATCGTCGAGCCGAATCCCGTTCACGCGGGCGTTCTCGATCGTGGCCTCCACCGCCGCCTGCTCCGCGTCCACCGCCCTGACCGGCGCGAAGCCGAGCCGTGCCGCGGCCAGCGCCAGCACGCCGGAGCCGCAGCCGAGGTCCACGAAGGACCCGCGCGCCTCCAGGCCCAGCAGCAGCTCGAGGGAGAGCCGGGTGGTGGGATGCGCGCCCGTGCCGAACGCCTGCCCGGGATCCACCACGAACTCCTCGATTCCCGGCTCGTCCACCGGGGGCTCCCAGGGCGGTCGCACGCGCAGCCGCCCGCTCACCACAACCGGCCGGTGGAAGCGCCGCCAGCGCTCGGCCCAGTCGTCGGCCACCTCGTCGCCGCTCACGAGCACGCGCACGCCGGCCACCTCGGCCTCGCCGCGGGGCAGCGCGGGCAGCTCGCCGGGAGCGCCGTAGACGGCGTACTCCACGAATCCCTCCCCGTCCACCTGCTCCACGCCGGACGGAGCCATCTCCAGCAGCGCCGCGAGCACCAGCTCGGCGTCAGCCGCGGGCGCCCTCACGGCCAGGCGGATCAGCGGAACGCGCGCCTGACCTTGGCCAGCAGGGACTCGTCGTCGCCCGGCTCGGCCAGGTTCTCGTCCGTGAGCGATCCGCGCAGCTCCTCGAGCAGCTCCTGCTGGCGTGCCGAGAGGTTTCGCGGGATCACCACGTTCATCACCACGCGCTGGTCGCCGCGACGGCCGCGCCCGATCGTGGGCATGCCACGGCCGCGGAGCGTGACCACCGTGCCCGGCTGGGTGCCGGCGGGCACGTCCAGCTCCTCGTCGCCGTCGAGCGTGGCCACCGTGACGGTGGCCCCGAGGGCGGCTGCGGGGGCGGGCACGTCCACGACGGTCACCAGGTCGCTTCCGTCGCGCAGGAAGCGCTCGTCGGCCGCAACGCGCACCAGCACGTAGAGGTCGCCCGGAGGGCCGCCGCGCTCGCCGGCGTGGCCGCGTCCGGTCAGCCGGATCCGCTGCTCGTCGGCGATTCCGGCGGGCACGTCCACCGACAGGGTCTTGCGCACCGCCTTGCGCCCGCGACCGGCGCAGGCCTCGCAGGGCTGCGACGGGATCTTGCCCTCGCCGTCGCACACGTCGCAGGCCTGCTCGCGCACGAGCTGGCCGAACGCGGTGCGGGTTACCGCTCGCAGGCGGCCGGCGCCGTCGCAGCGCCCGCAGGTCTCGATCGGGGTGCCGGGCTCGGCACGGTTGCCATGGCAGCGCTCGCAGGCGTCCACCAGGTCGTAGGACACCTCGACCGTGTCGCCGCGAGCGGCCTGCTCCAGGGTGATCTCCACCGCCACGCCCACGTCGCCGCCCTGCACCCGGCCCGCGCCGCGGCCGGCACCGCCGCCGAACGGGTCGCCGCCGAAGAAGGCGTCGAAGATGTCCCCGAAGGACCCGAAGCCGTGGGCGGTGGACGCGAAGCCGCCCGACTCGAGCCCCTCGAAGCCGTAGCGGTCGAAGGTGGCGCGGCGCTCGGCGTCGGAGAGGATCTCGTAGGCCTCGGCGGCCTCCTTGAACTTCTCCTCGGCCTCCGGGTCGTGGTTGTTCACGTCCGGGTGCAGCTCGCGGGCGAGCGCGCGGAAGGCCTTCTTGACCCCGCGCTCGTCGGCGTCACGGCCTACGCCCAGCACCTCGTACGGGTCGCGCCTCACTCGTCGTACACCTCAGCCACGAAGCGCGACAGCTCCGAAGCGGCCTGGCGCACGGCGATGATGGCGCCGGGGTAGTCCATCCGGACCGGGCCGATCACCGAAACCGCGCCGAGGTTCCGGCGGGCGAGACCGTAGTTCGCGCCGACGATGCTCAGCGAGCGCAGCTCGGGTGCCAGGTTCTCCTCGCCGATGCGCAGGAACACGCTCGGCTCGGACAGCGACTGGCGCAGCACTCCGAGCAGCGCGCGGCGGTGCTCGAGCACCTCGAGGATCGAGGCCAGCTGCGAGAGCTCCTGGAAGCGGTGCTCCGACACGAGCCGCGCGGCGCCGTCCATGAAGAGGGTGTTCTCGGCGGTGTCCTCGAGCTCCGTGAACGCCGGCGCGAGGGTGGCGAGGAACTCGCGCTCGCGCTGCGACAGCTGCTCGTCGGCGAGCCGCGCCTGGACCAGGCGCGAGCCCACGTCGAGGCCGCCGAGGCCCTCGTTCAGGTAGCTCGCCGCCCAGTCGATCAGGCCCGACGTCCACCGGCTCGTCGTAGGACACCACCCGCTTGGTCACGCCGCCGGTGGACGAGATCACCACCACCATCGCCAGCTGGGGCTGCATCAGCAGCACCTCCACGTGGCGGATCGTGGCGGTCTCGATCGGCGGCGCCGTGACCAGCGCGAGCAGGTTCGTGACCTGCGACAGCTGCTCGGTGGTGGCGCGCATGGCCTCGTCCACCTCGCGGCGCATGAAGGACAGCTCCACGGCCTTGCGGGGCACCGGCAGGCGGCCCTCCACGAGCACCCTGTCCACGTAGAAGCGATAGCCGCGGTCGGTGGGCACGCGGCCCGCCGAGGTGTGCGGATGCTCGAGCAGCCCGATCTCCTCCAGGCGAGCCAGCTCGGCGCGCACCGTCGACGGGCCCCACGGGATGTCGTCCTGCTCCGCGATCCACTTCGAGCCCACGGGCTGGTCGAGCGACACGTGTCCCTCCACCACCTTGCGCAGCAGGAAGCTCTGTCGATCGGAGATCTCCACAGCCCTATTGTGGCGGGCGACCAGAGCTAAGACGTTTGAAGCTCGGCCTCGGCGTTGCGGATGATCCGCTTGCCGCCCTGCTCCGCCTCGGTCTCGACCACCACGCGGCCGTCGCGCTCCTCCTTGACGGAGCCCGTGACCGTGATCTCCTGCTCCGGGAAGCCCATCCCGCGGAACTGGACCGACAGCCGCCGGAGCGCGCGCGGGTCCCCGCCCGCCGCCGCGACGTTGGCCCGCGCGACCTGGGCCATCATGTAGAGGCCGTGCAGGATGTTCCCGGGCAGGCCCACCTGCTTGGCGAACTCGGGGTCGATGTGGATCGGGTTGAAGTCCCCGGACGCGCCCGCATAGCGATGCGGGAGGTACTTGTCCGGCGTGACCTTGAGATCGACGTTCATGCTCACACCCCTCGCACGATGTTGGTCCAGGTGCCGCGCACCACTTCCTGCCCGTCCTGGTTGCGGGACACCGACTCGAACACGTAGAAGCCCATCCCGCCGCGGTCCGCGATCTCCTTGACCGTGGTCTCGGTAGAGATCGCGTCGCCCGCGCAGACCTGCTCGCCCCAGACGAACTCCTGGGAGCCGTGGACCATCATCGGGAAGTTGATGCCCACCTCGGGGTCGAGCACCGCCGGACCCACCGAGCCGGCCGAGTAGACCACCGCGAACATGGGCGGCGCGGGCACGTCGCGAAAGCCCGCGGCCTTGGCCTGCTCGCGGTCGAAGTAGACGGGGTTGTCCTCGCCGACCGCGAAGGCGTACTCGCGGATCTTCTCCTTGCCCACCTCGTACGTGTACGGGGGGTAGACCTTCCCGACTGCGTCTGCGTTGAGCGGCACGGCGCGGCAGTCTAGTCGTGAGTGGATCCCGAGCCGCAGCGCAGCCGGCCGAGCCGGCTGCATGCGGCTGGATGCCGGACCGCGCGCAGCCGGCCGAGCCGGCTGCTTGCGCTAAGCGACGTCGCGGAGCGCCTGCGCCTCGGCGAGCGTGCCGAGCTTGCGGATCGCGCCCTCCTCGATCTGGCGGGTGCGCTCGCGCGTGAGCTTGAACAGCCGCGCCACCTGATCGAGGGTCCGGGGGGGCTCGCCCGCCAGGCCGTAGCGCAGGGTGATGATCCGGCGCTCTCGGTAGGGAAGGTTGTCGAGCACGCGGGCCAGGCGCTCGTGCATCAGCGTCTCGGCGGCCGCGTCGAAGGGGGACATCGTGCTCTCGTCCGGGATCAGCTCGCCGAACTGGGCGGCGTCGGAGTCGTCGCCCACCGGCTTGTCGAGCGATACCAGCGGCTGAGCGGCGCGCAGCAGCACGTCCGCCTCCACCGGGTCCACGCCCGCCAGCGCGGCGATCTCCTCGACCGTGGGGTCGCGGTCGCCGGCCGCCTCGAGCTTGCGCTGGGCGCCGTCGAGCTTCTTGATCACGTTGTCGATGTGGATCGGGATCCGGATCGTGCGGCCCTTGTCCGCAATCGCCCGCGAGATGGCCTGACGGATCCACCAGGTGGCGTAGGTGGAGAATTTGAAGCCCTTGCGGTAGTCGAACTTCTCGACGGCGCGAACGAGCCCGATCGAGCCTTCCTGGATCAGGTCGAGGAACGGCAGCCCCTGGTTGCGGTAGCGCTTGGCGATCGAGACCACGAGGCGCAGGTTGGCGCGCGTCATGTGGTCCTTGGCGTCGAGGTCGCCGCGCTCTATCCGCTTGGCGAGGGAGATCTCCTCGTCGGCGGTCAGCAACGGCGTGGCCGCGATTCCGTCGAGCAGCTGCTGGAGCGAGTCGACAGTCGGATCGGGGGCGGTTGGGACAGCGGTTTCCGGAGTCACGGCCGCCAAACTAAGGCGGCGTCCTAAGGGCGAGCTAAATCCTCAGGAGTCGCCGTCGCCCAGCTCCAGCACCGCCAGGAAGGCCTCCTGGGGCACCTCGATCCGGCCCACCTGCTTCATCCGCTTCTTGCCGGCCTTCTGCTTCTCGAGCAGCTTGCGCTTGCGCGTCACATCGCCGCCGTAGCACTTGGCGATCACGTCCTTGCGAATCGGCTTGACCGACTCCCGCGCGATCACCTTGGAGCCCACCGCAGCCTGGATCGCCACCTCGAACTGCTGCCGCGGGATCTGCTTCTGGAGCCGCTCCGCCATCGCCCGGCCCGCGGCGTACGCCTTGTCGCGGTGGACGACCATCGAGAGCGCGTCCACCGTGTCGCCGGCGAGCAGGATGTCGAGCTTCACGAGGTCGGCCGCCTGCATGCCGAGGAGCTCGTAGTCGAGCGAGGCGTATCCCTTGGTGCGCGACTTCAGCTGGTCGAAGAAGTCCAGCACGATCTCCGCGAGCGGCAGGTCGTAGTGGATCTGCACGCGCTCCTCGGAGAGGTAGCCCATGTCCACGTGAACGCCGCGACGGTCCTGGCAGAGCTCCATCACCGCTCCCACGTGCTCGCGCGGGGTGAGGATCGTGGCGCGGATGTAGGGCTCGCGGATCTCCTCGATCATCGAGCGGTCGGGCATGTCGGACGGGGAGTGCACGATCGCCTGGCTGCCGTCGGTGAGCGTGACCTCGTACTCCACGGTCGGGGTGGTGGCAAGCAGCTCGAGGTCGTACTCGCGCTCGAGCCGCTCGCGGACGATGTCCATGTGGAGCAGGCCGAGGAACCCGCAGCGAAAGCCGAACCCGAGCGCCTGGCTCGTCTCGGGGTCCCAGGAGAGCGCCGCGTCGTTCAGAGCCAGCTTCTCGAGGGCGTCCCGCAGGTCCGGGAACTGGTCCGTGTCGACCGGGAAGAGGCCGCAGAACACCATCGGCTTGACCTCGCGGTAGCCGGGAAGCGGCTCCGCTGCCGGGTTGCCCTTGGCGGTCAGGGTGTCTCCCACGCGCAGGAGCGAGACGTCCTTGATGCCCGTGATCAGGTAGCCCACCTCGCCCGCGCGGAGCGACTCCACGGGGCTCATCTGGGGGCCGAAGAACCCGATCTCGTCGATGCCGGCCTCGGTCCCTGTCTGCATGGCCACGATCTGGTCGCCCTTGCGCAGCTCGCCGTCCACCACGCGCACGTAGGCCACCACGCCGCGGTACTGGTCGAACTCCGAGTCGAAGATCAGCGCCCGCGGGGCGCCGTCTGCGTCACCGTCCGGGGGCGGGATGCGCCGCACCACCGCCTCGAGCAGCTCGGACACCGAGTCGCCCGTCTTGGCGGACACGCGGATCACGCTGTCCGGGTCCTCGCCCAGGAGCTCCCCGATCTCGCGTGCCACGCGCTCGGGCTCCGCACCGGGCAGGTCGATCTTGTTGAGCGCCGGGATCAGCTCGAGGCCGGCGTCCACCGCCAGGTAGGTGTTGGCCACCGTCTGCGCCTCCACCCCCTGGGAGGCGTCCACCAGGAGCAGCGCGCCATCGCACGCGGCCAGCGAGCGCGACACCTCGTAGGTGAAGTCCACGTGGCCTGGGGTATCGATCAGGTGGAGCCGGTAGAGCTTGCCGTCCTGGGCGGTGTACTCCACACGCACCGCCTGGGCCTTGATCGTGATGCCGCGCTCGCGCTCGAGATCCATCGAGTCGAGCAGCTGCGGCCGGTGATCGCGCGGGTGCACCGCCCCTGTGATCTCGAGGATGCGGTCGGCCAGCGTGGACTTCCCGTGATCGATGTGGGCGATGATCGAGAAGTTGCGGATGTTGGCTGCGGGGGCACTCATCGCGACCCATCGAGAGTAGATAGTGCTGCGGTGCTTCGCCTGATCAGCGATCAGGCTTCGCTCCTCGCCAGGCCGCGCTGAGAGGCTAGACGTCCACAACGTCCACTTTCCGGGCGTCTGGCTCGCAGAACCGGGCCATTCGCTCGGCCTCGGCCCGGATCTCGGAGCGGGCCGCGCGGCGCAGCTCGACGTGCGGGGTCACCACCACCCGCGCTCCGCCCGCGCGGCGCTCGAGCTGCCAGCTGGCCGCCACGCGGCCATCCACGGTCACGGTCTGGTCCCCGCTGAGGGTCAGCTGGAGCGGCTTGACCTCGGGCGGGATGATCCGCTCGCGGTCCTCGTAGGCGAGCAGGGGCTGATCCCAGCGGCCGAGCAGCCGCACCGGAAGCGGCGTGGACTCGGGCGGGAGCGGCTGGTCGGGAAGGTCGAGGAGCTCGGTGCCGCGCTCGTCGAGGTAGGTCACGAGCGGCAGGCGCGCGAGCCCCTCCTTGAAGTCGCGCTGGGCCACGCCGGCCCAGGCGGAGATGTCGCGCCGTGACGCGGGACCGAATGCCGCCAGGTAGCGCTCCAGCACCAGCGCGGCGGCGTCCACGGGGTCCGGGAGCGGGCGCGGATCGATCACGAAGCTCGCCCGCCCGCGGTCGCCCCAGGACCCGCCGGGCGGCAGCTGAACCAGCGGCAGCAGGGTGCGGGCGAAGACGATCGGCGCCCACGGCTCGTCCGCCACGCCGTCGTAGCCGCGTACGCGCTCCCGGATCTCGGTGTTGGTCCGCGGCTCGCGCAACCAGCGCCCGAGCTCGGTCGCCACACGCTTCTCGTCCAGATCCGCGTGGCGCTTGCGCCAAGCGCGCATCCGCGACTGCCGGGTCATCTGGGCGTAGGCCGGGTAGTCCTCGCCGGCCGCGAGGTGCAGCGTCATGCGGTTGATCGTGGTCTTGACCACCCGGCGGGCGGCGATGGCCGACTCGAGGTCGTCGCGGGTGAAGCCCTCCAGGCGAGACGACAGCGTCACGTAGGGCGCGGGCGGGTGCTGCGCCTGGAGCGGGGTCAGCCGCCGGATAGCCTCCGCCGGATCGACGCGCTGCCGCTCGAGCAGCATCTGGCGGGCGGCCAGCGCCACCGTGAGCCGCGCGCGGGACAGCGTCTCCACGCCGGCGGACCCCCGCGCCCTACGGCCGCCTGCGCGCACGCAGGAGGTAGTCCACCTGCTCCTGCTTGCGCATGATGATGTGCTCGAGCCGGTGCTCCACGGCCTCGGAGGCCGCCTCGCGGCCCGTGGGCTCGATGGCAGCCTGGAGCGCCTCGAGCGTCTCGCCCTCGCAGTCCACCAGCTGGTCGAGAGCGTGCGCGGGGTCGGCCTGGAAGCTGAAGTCGGCGACCTCGGTGGTGGGCTGGCCCCCGAGCGCCGTGATCTTCTCCGCGAGGCGGGTGGCGTCTTCGAGCTCCGACAGCGCGTGCTGTCGCATCTTCTCGGCGTGCGACTGGTACTCGAGCCCGATCACGCTCCCGGCGGTGACCGAGTACATGAGCACCGAGCGGTGCTGGAGCCGAAGCGCGGTGTTGAGGCACTCGATCTGCGCCTCCACGTCCATTGTCTCTTCTGGTGACATGGACCCGCTTCTACCCACCGGAGCGGCCGCGGCTAACCAGAAGCCGCCGGATCTGCCGCGCCTCGGGCACCCTGAGCGCCCATACCGCCGCCGCGTAGACGGCCAGGCCGGCGGCGATCCCGCCCAGAACTGAGACCGCCTGGGCCGGGAACGACTGGCCGAGCAGCGAGTCGAGCCCGTCCCAGACGCCGTACGCGGCGCCGGCCAGGGGAACTGCGGCCAGGAGCATGAGGAACGCGGCTCCGAGGGTGCGCCTTCCCTCCACCCCGCCGAGGTCCGGGCGGAGCATGAGGCCCTGGAGCACGCACATCACCACGGTCCCGGCCACCGTGCCCAGCACGATGCCTCCGATCCCGAACGGGCCGTACAGCGCCGCTGCGAGGGCCGCGTTCACCGCGAGGTTCACGCCGGCCACCGCGGTCGTGGCCCACGGCCGCTGGAGGCTGAAGAAGGTGCGCGAGAAGAGCAGGCTCACACCCTGGAAGGGCAGCGAGATCGACCACCAGACCATCGCCTCCGCCACCAGGTCGGTGGCCTCGCCGCCGAACGCGCCGCGCTGGTAGACGAGCCGCGTGATCGGCTCGGCGAGCACCGCCATCAGCACCGCGCTTGGGATCAGCAGCAGGCAGATCTGGCGCACGCCGTTGGCCATCGTGCGGCGCAGGTCGTCGCGGGCGCCGCGGGCGGCGAAGCGGGCGAGCGTCGGGAAGAGCACGGTGGCGATCGAGATCGAGAAGAGCCCCTGCGGCAGCTGGTAGATCCGGAACGCCTTGTCGATCGCGGCGGGCGCCGAGTCGGACACGAGGGTGCCGAACAGCGAGTTGATCAGCAGGCTCAGGTTGATCAGCCCGAGCGCGAGCGTGACGGGGAGCATCAGCTTGAGCACGCGCCTGACGCGCTCGTCGCGCCAGTCGATCCGGAACGTGAGGCTCCCGCCACGGCCTCGAAGCCACGGCAACGGCAGGAGGAACTGCACCACCGTTCCGACCAGGATGCCGATCGCGTAGGCGTAGATCTCGTCGTCCTCCGGCAGCATCGGCACCAGGCCGACCAGCGCGGCGATGATCACGGCGTTCCAGGCCACCGGCGCGAGCGCGGGCACGCTGAAGTGGTCGAACGAGTTGAGCATGCCGACCACCAGGCCCGAAAGGGCGAGCAGCACCACGATCGGGAACATCAGCCGCGCCAGGTTCACGGTCAGGTCCTGCAGCGCAGGGTTGTCGTCGAAGCCCGGCGCGAGCACCGTCATCAGCGGCTCGGCGAAGATCACGAACAGCGCGGTCACCGCGCTGAGGACCAGCAGGATCAGGAAGAACAGGCTCGAGGCGACCCGGAAGGCCTCCTTGCGCTCGCCGCGCTCGAGGAGCTCGGTGAAGACCGGTACGAAGGCTCCCTGGAGCGCCGAGTCGGCCACGAGCGCGCGAATGAGGTTCGGCACCTGGAACGCGATCGTGAACGCCGACATGGCGCCGCTGACCCCGAAGTACCTCGCGGCCACGACCTCGCGCACGAGCCCGAGCACGCGCGACAATCCGGTTGCGAAGGAGAAGAAGGCGGTGCTGCGCCCCAGCCGGCGGGCATCTGCGCGCGGCTCCGGCGCGTCGGGCTTCATGGGACGGGCGCTACACTAGGCGCCCGCCGCGCCGCTCTGCCGGTCGCGGCTTCAGTTCTTCCATGGCCAACATCGCATCACAAGAAAAGCGGATTCATCGGGCGGAGCGCGAGCGGATCGAGAACCGTCGCCGCACCTCGCAGGTGAAGACCTGGCTTCGCAGGGTCGAGTCCGCCGTCGAGGACGGCGACGCCGCCCGGGCCGACGAGGAGCTGCGCGAGCTCGTCTCGCGCGTGGACCGCGCGGTCAAGTCCGGAGCCATGCACCGCAACGCAGGCGCCCGCCGCAAGGCACGCGCCGCGCGCATTCGCGCCCGAATCTCCGGCTAACACCGGCCCCAGGCCACAGAACCGACCCACCGCCGCCCGCGGGGCGGTTAGGGTCTTCACGCCGATGGCTCTCGACCACTCCGCCGATGACTCGGGCCTGTCGCGCAGAGACTTCCTCGAGCGCACCGCGTATGCGGCGGGCGTCGCCGGTGCGGCCGGGCTGTCCGCCGACGCGATCCTGACGGAGGCCGCCCAGGCCACCACTCGCTTCAGGCCGCTGCCGAAGCCGCGCAACGTGCCGATCGACCACTTCGTGCTCCTGATGATGGAGAACCGGTCGTACGACCACTACTTCGGCTGGCTTCGCGGCTACTCGGACGCCGACCAGACCCAGCGCTTCCCGAACCCCGAGGGCGAGCTCGTGGCTACCCGCCACGCCTCGACGCTCGGATCGGGCGGCGTGGAGTGGAAGGGGTGCGGCCATCCGGACCCCGGGCACGGCTGGACCTCGGGCCGCGCACAGCTCAACGGCGGCTTTCTCGCGGAGGGCAGCGGCAACGACGAGTTCGCCCTCTGTTACTACAACCGCGGCGACCTCGGCTTCATTCACGAGGCGGCGCGGAACTACACGCTCTTCGACCGGTACTTCTGCTCGATCCTCGCGGGCACCTGGCCGAACCGGTACTACAAGTGGTCGGCGCAGTCGGGCGGGCTGAAGACCAACACGCTCGAGCCCGGCGGGAACAGCTGGGAGACGATCTTCGACCGCGCGCTCGCTGCCGGGCTGACCGCGAAGTACTACTACTCGGACCTGCCCTTCGGGCTGCTTTTCGGCAATCGCGCCACCGCGTGGGTCGCGCCGATCACGAGGTACTACGAGGACGCGGCCGCCGGCAAGCTGCCGAACATCGCGATCGTGGACCCGGCCTACGGCGACGGCAGCGGCAGCGACGGGCTCTCCGCGGACGAGCATCCGCTCGGCGACGTCCGGCTCGGCCAGGCGTTCCAGGCGGACGTGGTCAGCGCCTTCACCCACTCCCCCAACTACCGCCGCGGCGCGCTCTTCCAGATCTACGACGAGTGGGGCGGCTTCTTCGACCATGTCCGGCCACCGCGCGTGCCGGACGACCGGGCGAGCGCCATCCAGAGCGAGGACTTCGGCCAGCTCGGCTTCCGCGTACCGGCCGTGGCGGTCTCGCCGTACACGCGCAATCGCGGCGTGACGCAGAAGGGGCGCTTCGGCGGCTGGTGGTTCAAGCCGACGTGGCGCGTCGAGCACGGCAGGTACGCGCACGAGTCCATCCTCAGCTTCATCAGCTACCGCTTCGGGCTCGGGTTCCTGAACAAGCGTCACAAGTACGCGAACAACATCGGACATGCCTTCGACTTCTCGGGCAAGACGGACTTCGAGCCGGCCGAGCTGCCGGACCCGCCGGTGATCCTCACTCGGCCCTGCGCCCTCGGTGGTCAGGACATCGAGGACTCGGAGGAGTCGCACGCGAGCGACCTCGCGCAGCTCGCACGTGTCGCGGAGAAGAGCAAGGTGCCTGTCTACGAGGCCACGCCCGACTTCATCTTCCAGAACCCGGACACGATGAAGAAGGCGATCGCGGCCGCACCGTAGGACCGGTGCAACGGCGCCATCTATAGTCGCCGCGCGTGGAGACCAGACTTCTGATCGGCGGCGAGCTCGCCGAGGGCACCGGGGCCCCGCTCGACGTCGAGAACCCGGCCACCGAGGAGACACTCGCCGGGCTGGGCGCCGCCGCTCCGGAGCAGGTGGATGCGGCGATCGCGGCCGCATCCGAGGCCGCGCCCGCATGGGGCGCCACTCCGGCGCTGGAGCGCGCTGAGCTGCTCCACGAGGTCGCGAACCGCCTGCGCGCGGGGACCGAGGAGATCGCCCGGGTGATGACGCTGGAGGGCGGGAAGCCGCTGCTCGAGAACCGCGACGAGGTGGGCTGGACCGCCGCGGCGTTCGACTACTACGCCGAGATGGGCCGCAACTTTGCCGGCCGGGTGATCCCCTCGATCGAGGCGACCCAGCTGGCGCTCGTGCTGAAGGAGCCGCTGGGCGTGTGGGGCTGCATCGTGCCCTGGAACTACCCGCTGCTGCTGCTCGCCTGGAAGCTGGCGCCGGCGCTCGCCGCGGGGAACACCGTGGTGGCCAAGCCGTCGGAGCTCACGCCGCTGTCCACCCTGATGCTGGCCTCGTGCTTCGAGCACCTCCCGCCGGGCGCGTTCAACGCCGTGGCCGGCGCGGGCGACGTGGGCGAGGCGATCGTGCGCGACCCGCGTGTGGACGGCGTGGCGTTCACCGGCTCGGTGGCCACCGGCAAGCGCGTGGCCGCGGGATGTGCGGAGCGCGTGGCGCGCGTGAACCTGGAGATGGGCGGGAAGGACCCGTTCATCGTGTGCGCCGACGTGGCCGGCCAGGTGGAGGTGGCGGCCAAGGGCGGCGCGTGGGCCGCCTACCTGAACGCGGGCCAGGTGTGCACCTCGGCAGAGCGCTTCTACGTGGCGCGCGAGCTGTACGACGAGTTCGTGGAGGTGTTCGTGGAGCACGCCCGCTCGCTGCGCGTGGGCGACCCCCTCGACGACCAGACCGACGTCGGGCCGATGGTGTCGGCTGTCCAGCGCGGCAAGGTCGAGGCGCAGGTGGAGGCCGCCGTGGCGGCCGGCGCGACTCTCGTCACTGGTGGCGACCGCGCCGGCCAGGATCGCGGCCACTACTACTCCCCCGCCGTGGTCACCGGCGCTCCTGCGGAAACCGACCTGCTCCGCGAGGAGACGTTCGGGCCGGTCGCGCCGATCGTGCCGGTGGACTCGCTGGACGAGGCGATCGCGCTGGCCAACGGCACGCGCTTCGGCCTGGGGGCGAACGTGTACACGCGCGACCTCGAGACGGCGCTGCGCTGCGTGCGCGAGATCAGGTCGGGAACGGTGTGGGTGAACGACCCGCTCACCGACAACGACGCCGGGCCGTTCGGAGGCATGAAGCAGTCCGGCTTCGGCCGCGAGCTGGGCCAGGAGGGCCTCGAGGCCTTCCAGGAGACCAAGCACGCGCACATCGAGACGAAGATCGAGGCGAAGGAGCTGGTGGTACCCCTACGGGGGCGCCTAGGCCCTCAGGCGGTGGCTCGGGCCAGCGCCAGCGAGAACGCGGTGTCCTCGTCGAGCTGGAGCTCGCCGCCGCCGCGAAGGTCGACCTCGAGCTCCGAGAAGACCTCCAGGGCGTGCTCGAGGGTCTCGCGGTCCGCCTTGCGCGCCCGGGCGATCGTCTTCTTGGCCAGCCAGGGAGGACCTCCGAGCGCGCCCGCCACCTTCTGCTCCGCCATGCCGGACTCGAGCAGCGCCACGGCACGGTGCACCTCTCGCAGCCGCCGGACGACCGGGAACACCAGCCTGCCGGCGCGCTCGCCGTGCGACTCGAGCTCCTCGGCGAGCGCGAGCGTGGCGCGCAGGTCGCCCGCCACGAGCGCATCGGCCAGGTCGTAGGCCTGCGGCGCGGTGTCGCCGGCGGTCAGGCGCTCCACGTCCTCGGCCCCGGCGTTGGCGGAGGGATGAAGGGCGATCGTCAGCTTCTCGAGCTCGCGCGAGAGCCGCTGCTGACTCGTGCCCACCCTCGCCACGAGCTCCTTGGCGCCCTCGCCGTCCAGCTGCAATCCCAGCTCGCGGCTCCGCTCCACCGCCCACTTGGGCAGCTCCCAAGGCTTCGGAGCCGCGCAGTCGCGCACGTCGCCGCCGGCCTTCTCCGCGGCATCGCGCAACGCCTTGAGCGGCTTGCCGCGAACGATCAGGACTAGCACGGTGTCTGGCGGCAGGTCGGCCAGGGCCGCGTCGAGCGGGCCCAGCTGGCCGGCCTTCCACGTTCCCGCATCGTCCACGAGCAGGTAGCGCACGCCCGGGTCGAAGGTCAGGCTGGCCAGCGCCGTGGCCACCTCGGCCGGCTCGGTCGTGCGAGCGTCGAAGGTCTCGAGGCCGCCCGGGCCGCGCTCCTCCTCGGCGCGGCGCCGCAGGCGCAGGCGCCAGGCGTCGATCTTCGCGTCGTCGTCTCCGCAGACGAGGTACACGGGCTTCAGGTCGGCCACCGGCGCAGTGTAGGCGGAGGCTCGGGCGAGCCGGGTCAGTGCTCGGTGCCCACGCGCACGCCCGCTTCGTCAACCGTGAGCGTGACCGTGCCCTGGCGGTCCGTGCGGTAGGTGGGCACCCGCGCGCGCCGCAGCGCCGACAGCGTGGAGGGCGCCGGGTGCCCGTAGGCGTTCACGCCCACCTCGATCGCCGCCAGCTCGGGCCGCAGGCGCGTGAGCACCTCGGGAAGGCCGGGGTCGGAGCTGCCGTGGTGGGGCAGCTTCATGGCATCCACGTCTGGGAGCCGGAGCGGTAGCAGCGCCTCGCTCTCGGCGTCCGCCGAGAGCAGCAGCCGGAAACCCCCGCTGCTCACGATCGCCACCACTCCGCGCGGGTTCGGGTCCTCCGGCGGCGGACCCGGGGGCCGCGGCGGAGGCGAGAGCACGTCGATGAGCAGCCTCCCGCCAGCCAGGGTGACCCTGAGCGGCGGGGTCGCGGGCACACGCCGGATGTGACGAGCCGCCACCTCCCTCAGCACCGCACGGAACGCGGGATCGGCGGTGCCGTCGCCGCCGTCCACCAGCAGGCCCACCTCGAAGCGGCGGAGCACGTCCAGGAGCCCGCCGTGGTGGTCGCGCGACGCGTGCGTGGCCACCACGGCGTCGAGACGGCGCACACCCGCCCGCCTGAGCAGGCGCGCCACTCCCGCCTCCGGCGGTCCCGCGTCGAAGAGCACGGCCGTACCGTCGGGGTACTGGATCAGCGTCGCGTCGCCCTGGCCCACGTCGAGGAAGCGGATCGTGAGACGGTCCGGCGGGCGCGGGCGCTCGAGCGCGGCCGCCGCGGCGCCGCCGAAGAGCAGGACCAGCGCAAGCGTGACGGCGACGCGCCTGGACCGGGACAGGCGCCGCCAGCGCGCCGCGGCCTCGTGGTGGTCTCCCGGCACGCGACGGGCGACCAGTGAGAGCCCGTATGCGGCGGCGGCGATCGCCAGGTAGGCGCCGAGCACCTGGGCCGGCGACCCGAGGGTCAGGCTCAACTGCCCCGCGGGCAGGTCGGCGAAGCGCTCGGCCAGCCAGCGTAGATAGCCCAGCGCGGCCGCCGCGGGCGCTGCCGGCACCGCGACGCCGGGCAGGCCCAGCTGCCCGAGCGCCGCCTTGACCATGCCGAGCCACATGGCCGGCGCGACCGCCGGCAGCGCGAGGAGGTTGGCCGGCAGGCCCGCCAGGGGCACGGTGCCGAAGTGGTGGGCGAGCAGCGGCGCCGTGGCAAGGGTCGCCGCCAAGCTGATGGCCACACCGTCGGCGAGCACTCGCACCATCCTGCGCGAGCGGTCCGGAATGAGCTCCGTTCCCGCCCGGGACAGGACCGCACCCAGCGGCACCCCCACGAGGAGGATGCCGACCACCGCGGCGAACGAGAGCTGCCAGCCCACGTCGCCGGCGCTGCGCGGGTTCCACGCCAAGGTGACCACCGCCGCGAGCAGCAGCGCGTACCAGCGCGACGCCGGCCGCGAGGCGCCCACGGCCGCGAGACCGGCCAGGCCCATCACGCCGGCGCGCTGCAGCGACGGACCGGCGCCCGCAAGCGGCACGTAGATGGCGATCAGCCCGGCGAGCACCAACAGCCGGCCGCGCGGTGCCACACCGGCGAGCAGGAGCAGCGGCAGGGCCAGCGCCACGAGCAGCATCACGTTCTGGCCGGAGACCGCCAGCAGGTGAGCGAGCCCGCTCGCGCGGAAGTCCTCTCGCGTGACCGGGTCGATGGCCTCGTCCTGGCCGAGCACCATCCCGCGCAGCAACGCCGCGTCGGACGGCGCCAGCCCCGCGCCCACCGCCCGCTCGGCCCGCCGGCGCATGCCGTCGAGCACCCCCGCCAGCCCGCCGCGGCGGCGGCCGGTGGCGCGCGCCCGCTCGAGCGCCAGCTCGCCGGCCACCCCGCGCCGCCGCAGGTGATCGTCGAAGTCGCTGCGGCCCTCTGCCGCGAGCGCGCCCAGCCGCCCGGTGAGCTCCAGCTCCTCGCCTGCGCGCGCGCCGCGCGGGAACGGGCCCCAGGCGGGAGCCCGGATCAGCAGCCGCGTGCCGCGGAGGCGCCCGGAGCTCACGTCGGCCTCGGCGGACGATCCGAACCGGCCCGGTCTCGGCGGCGTGACGAGCTCCGCACGCAGCGACACAGGGGCGCCATCGCGAATCCGGCCGGCGGGCGCGTCCAGGGCCGACAGTCGGAGGTGGCCCCCGGCCGCCCCGAGCGCGAGCAGCACCGCCACCAGCGCCCCGAGCCGAGGGGTTCCCAGCAACGCGACCGCGCTCCCGGTGGCCACGGCGGCAACCGCCACGGCCGAAACCGGCTGCGCGGCCAGCGCCAGGCCGAGCGCCACGGCGGCCATCGCCGCGTGCCATGGGCGTCTTGTGATGACCACCGCTGCTCAGGGCTGAAGCGCCTCTCGCAGCGCCTGGAGGCGCTTCTCGCCGATCCCGTCCACCTCGCCTAGCTCGCCGAGCGAGCCGAACCCGCCGCTCTCCGTGCGCTCCTCGACGATGCGCTCGGCGAGCGTGGGACCGATGCCGTCCACGCGCATCCAGCTCCTCGACGGTCGCGGAGCCGAGGCTGACTCTGGTCCCCCCGCGCCGCCGCCCCCACTGACCGCCGGGACGACCACCTGCTGGCCGTCCTCGACGCGCGCCGCCAGGTTCAGCGCGTTCAGGTCCGCCTTCGCGCCCGGACCGCCCGCGCGCCGCACCGCCAGGGCCACCCGCGCGCCGTCCGGCACCCGCACGAGCCCCGGCCGACGCACCGCCCCGGCCACGTGCACGAGCGCGTCCGAGCGGCGGGCCGCGGAGCGCCCGGCCGTGCCGGGCGCGCTCCCGCTGATCTCCACCGGGGCCCGCGGAGCCTCCTCCCCGCCCCCGACAAGCCTGGTCAGCGCGAGGACGCAGAGGGCCGCGGCGGCGACCCAAGCGAAGACCGTGCCTGTGGGGCGATCGGACACACGGCGACCGTAGGTCGGGGCGGGTGAAGCGTGGGTGACGTGTGTGCCAGGCCCGTGACGAAGTGCCGCGGCCTACGCCACCTCGAACCCCGTCAGCCCCTCCGCTGACTCCTGGCTGACGTCTACGCGCTCCACGGCAGCGCCCGGCGGACCCTCCTTGCTCAGCTCGACCACAGCCTGACACGCGGCCCGCTCCCCCTCGAAGCACAGCCTCGACGGTGCCGTCGGACCGGTTGCGCACCCAGCCGGCCACTCGCGGTCACGCGCGGCGCGGCGCACGGTGTCCCGGAAGAACACTCCCTGGACCCGGCCGTGCACGACCACGCGTACGCGGGTGGGCTCGCTCATACTCTCCGTGCGTTCACGACGAAAGGGGATTGGGCCACATGGAAGCCGCGGCGGGCGCAGAGACCGCCTGGGGCGTGGACTCGGAGTATGGGCCGCTGCTCGACGTGCTGCTCTGTCCCCCGGACCACTTTCGCTGGCTGCCGTCGAGCGCGATCTCTCGTGCGACGCTCGCGTCGGGCATGGCGTTCAGCCACGAGGACGCGCTGCGCCAGCACGCAGAGATGGTCTCCGTGTACGAGGACGCGGGCGTGCGAGTGCATCTGCTCGAGCCCGATCCCGCGCTGCCCTACCAGGTGTTCGCGCGCGATTCCTCGATCAACGTGCCCGACGGAGCGATCGTCACCCAGTGCGCGCAGTGGTGGCGGCGCGGCGAGTACGCGGCGGTGATTCGCTTCTACCAGGGCGCGGGGATCCCGATCCGCGACATGGTCACGGCGGGCTCGTTCGAGGGCGGCGACCTGATGATCGTCGAGCCCGGCGTGGCCGCCATCGGCACCGGCGAGGAGCGCACGCAGGAGCAGTCCGCGCGGCAGGTGGCCGCCTGGCTCGAGGCGGACGGCTGGGAGGTGCGCGTGGAGCGGATACCGCCGCACTTCCTCCACATCGACGTGCTCGCCTGCATGCTGGGCGAGAAGCTGGCCGCGGTGTGCGTGGAGCAGGCGTCGAACGGCTTCGTGAGCTGGCTCGAGTCGAAGGGCGTGGAGATCGTGCCCGTGACGCTCGAGGCGGCGCTCAAGCTCGGCGTGAACGGGGTGGCGCTCGGCGGCGACCGGGTGCTGTCCACCGCCGAGTCGAGCGAGCTCAACGAGCGCCTGCGGGCGCTCGGCCTGACGGTCTACGACCCCGAGCTCTCGGCGTTCACGCTCGGCGGCGGGGGCGCCCACTGCCTGATGCAGGCGATCCGCCGCGAGCGCGTGGGCTGATGCCCGCCGATCCGCGGCGGGTGATCGCGGACCTGCGCGAGCTGGACGAGCGCACTGGCGGCCCGCGACGGCGCGCGGCGGGTTTGCTGGACCGGCGAATGGCGCGCCGCGCGGGCGTTTCTGTACAAGCGGCTCACCGAGCTGGACGACGTGACCGCAGAGGTGGACGACGCCGGCAACCTCTGGGCGCGCCTGGACGGGCGCCGGAAGGAGACCGTGGCGCTCGGCTCCCATCTCGACTCCGTCCCGAACGGCGGCTGGCTCGACGGAGCCCTCGGCGTGATGGCAGCGCTGGAGGTGCTGCGGGTGGCCGCCGAGGACGGCGCGGAGCGCTCGGTGGCGCTCGTGGACTTCGCGGACGAGGAGGGCGCGCGGTTCGGGCGCAGCCTGTTCGGCAGCTCGGCCGTGGCGGGCACGCTCGACCCGGCCGCGCTCGAGGACCTGACCGATGCCGACGGCAGGCCGATCCGCGAGGTGCTCGCCGAGCACGAGGTGGACCTCGACGCCGCGCCCCGCGCGTCGCGCATGCGGGACGGCCTGGCCGCCTATCTCGAGCTGCACATCGAGCAGGGACCGGTGCTGGAGAGCGAGGACATCCCGGCCGCGGCCGTGACCGGCACCGTCGGAGTCGAGCGCCTCCGAATGCGCTTCGAGGGTCAGGCCGCCCACGCCGGCACGACGCCGATGGAGAAGCGCCGGGACGCCGGGCTGGCTGCGGCGGCCACCGCACTGACCGTCGAGGACGTGGCCCGGCGGCACGAGGGCGTAGGCACGACCGGAGTGCTGCACCTCGATCCAGGCGTGGTGACGGCGGTGCCGGGGTTGGCCGAGCTGAGCGTGGACCTTCGCCACGCGCGCCCCGAGGCGCTGTCCGCGATGCTCGAGATCGTCAGGGCCGCGGCGGGGGCGGCGGCGATGAGCCGGAGCTGTTCCGTGTCGGACGCGGAGATCTGGAGCATCGAGCCGATCGCCTTCGACAAGCGCATCGTGGACGCGGTGCGAGCGGCCACCGGCAGCGACCGCACACTCGCCAGCGGCGCCCTCCATGACGCCGCCGAGATGGCCCGCCACGTGCCCACGGGGATGGTGTTCGCCTCCTCCACCGGCGGGCTCAGCCACGCGAAGGAGGAGGACACCCCCGAGCCGCACCTGGAGCGCGCGATCGCGGCCTACGCGGACGTGGCGCGGCAGCTGATCGCCGGCGAGATCGTCTAGCGGTCGAGCGCCACGCGCAGCGTGGCGAGCCTGCGGTCGCTCGCGCCGCGCAGGCTGCCGCCATGGTCGAGCGCCTGCTGGATGTAGTCGAGCGTCTCGGCCGTGAGGCGCTCGCCGGGCAGCACGTTCGGGATCCCGGGCGGATACGCGGCCAGCGACTCGGCGGCCACGCGCCCGACGGCCTCGCGCGCCGGCACCACCTCCTGGGGGCCCAGGAAGGCGTCTCTCGGGCTCATCGCGAGCTCACCCCAAGGCGGTGGCGGGGCGAACGGCTCGTCGGTCCGGTCCTCGGGCGACTCGCTCAGGGCATCCACTCCGTGCCGGAGCGCCGCCACCAGTCGAGCCCCCGCGGACGTCACGTCCTCGCCCATGCCGAAGACCGCGACCATCACGTTCTCACCGGCAAGCTCGAGGTTCACGTCGTCGCGCTCGCGCACGATCCGCGCCAGCGCGTAGCCGCTGTGGCCGGTGCCGCGCACGTCAATGGCCAGGCGGAGCGGGTCGTAGTCGAACACGCCGGGCGCCCCGGCCAGGCGCTCGTCGAGCACGTCGAGACCGGGCAGCTCGCGCACCGCGAGCCGCGTGGCGGCCAGGCCGCGAAGCGTCTCGTCCAGCAGCTCGTGGCCGCGCACCGCGGCGAAGCGGCGTGCGGCGTCGAGCGAGCCGCCCAGGAGCGAGCTGGGGCTCGTGGACTCGATCAGGGTCACGCAGCGGTCCACCACCTCCTCCTCGATCAGGTCGCCGTGCCCGAGGTGGACCATCGCGGCCTGCGTCAGGCTGCCCACGATCTTGTGGGTGCTCGACACGACGAGGTCGGCGCCGAGCGAGAGCGCGTGCCGAGGCAGCGCGTGGTGGAACGCCAGGTGGGCGCCCCAGGCCTCGTCAACGATCAGCGGGACGCCGCGGGCGTGGGCCACCTCGACCAGCCCTGCGATGTCCGCCACCGCGCCGAAGTAGGTGGGTGAAACCACCGTGGCCCCGACGGCGCCCGGCGTGTCGGCCAGAGCTTGCTCGAGCGCGGCGGGCGTCATGCAGTGGGCGATGTGGAGCGCGGGGTCGAGCTCCGGCGCCACGAACGTGGGCCGCAGACCGGAGAGCACGAGCGCGTCGACGGTGCTCGAGTGGGCGTTGCGCTGGACGATCACCTCGCGGCCGGTGTGGGCGAGGGTGAGCAGCGCCACGTGGTTGCCCTGGGACGCGCCGTTGACCAGGAACCACGCGCGCCTGGCGCCCCACGCCTCAGCGGCCAGGAGCTGGGCCTCCTCGAACGGCGTGGGGTCCGCGCCCACGTCGATGCCGTAGGTCAGTGCCGGGATGTCGAGCGAGAGCGCGGCGGGTCCCAGCGCGTCGCGGAGAGCCGGGTCCGCGCCCGGGCCGCCCTTGTGCCCCGGCACGTGGAAGCGTCCGGGGTCGCGCGCGGCGTAGGCCCGCAGGGCGTCGAGGTACGGCGTGTCCGACTGCGATGAGGGAGTCACCGCGACACCGCCTCGAGCGCGGCGGCGGCCGCGTCCTCGGGTGAGGCCACGCCTTCCACGCCCGGGATGTCCCAGGTGTCGAGCCCGATCACCGGCCGCCGCGTCTTGAGGGCGAGCGCCACCTCCGAGAGGGTGCCATACCCCCCGCCCACCGCCACCAGCGCGTCGGAGGCGCGGACCACGAGCGCGTTGCGCGCTTCCCCGAGGCCCGTGGCCACCGCCACGTCCACCCACTCGTTGGCGGCGGAGCGGTCGTCGCCGGGGAGGATCCCGAGCGTGGTGCCGCCGGCTCCCTTGGCGCCGCGGCATGCGGCCTCCATCACGCCGCCGAGCCCACCGCAGACCACCACCGCTCCGCGCCGCGCCAGCTCCGCTCCCACCGCCTCGGCCTCGGCCGTTTGCCGGGGCCCGCCGTCGTGCGGGCCCACCACCGCCACGTACGGGGTGGGGCTCAGGGCTCCTCGCCCGATCGCCGTGTCTCCGCCTCGGCCGGATCGCGCGTCGCGGTCTCGCGCCGGCGCACGTCGACCGCCAGTGAGATGCGCGAGGCGGTGACCACTGCCCCGACGCTCATCAGGACGCTGCCCGCGACCGCGAGCCAGATGCCCGTGTCCTGGCCCGGCCCGCCATCCCCCACCACGATCGGCGGGTCGTTCACGAGCTGAACGAGGACGATGACCAGCGCGAGCAGCGCCGGCGCCAGGGCGCCGCCGGCGGGCAGGAGCGCGGGGACGCGGACCCCGGCCTCGGCCAGCAGGGCCAGCGCCGTGACCACCGCCAGCGCCAGCAGGACCAGGTCGAGCGCCTCGAAGGCGGTGAACCCGGTGATCCCCTCCCACCAGTCGAGGAACAGGCTGACCACGAGCATCACGGACCCGATCGTCCCGACCAGGGGACCCAACGGGATGCGCCGCTCGACGGCGCTCACCTGACCACGAAGTTCACGAGCTTGCCGGGCACCACCACGGTCTTGACGATCTCGCGGCCGTTCATCCGGCTCGCGACCTTCTCGGAGGCGCGCGCGATCTCCTCGAGCTCCGAGTCGGTGGCTCCCGCCGGGGCCACCAGCCGATCCACCACCTTGCCGTTGATCTGCACGACCAGCTCGATCTCCTCGGTCACCAGCATGCTCGGGTCGGCCTCCGGCCAGGGCTCCTCCCAGACGCGGGCGCCGGTCATCAGCTCGTACACCTCCGAGCCCAGGTGCGGGGCGAAAGGGAAGACCAGCGAGCCGGCGGTGGCCACGGCGAAGCGCATCGCCTCGGGCGACTCGCTCTCCCGGCCGCGGTAGATCTCGTTGACCAGCTCCATCACCGCCGCTATGGCGGTGTTGAAGGAGAACCGGCCCGTCATGTCGCGCGTGACCTTCTCGATCGCCCAGTGCGCCTTGCGCACGAGCGGGGTGGGCTCCGCGGGGGCGACCACGGCCGTCTCCCCCGCCCGGGCCACCTCCGCGGCGATCGTCCAGAGCCGCGTCAGGAAGCGATTGACCCCGCCGGCCCCCTCGTCCTGCCAATCCGCGTCGTGCTCGGGCGGGCCGATGAAGAGGATGTAGCTCCGCGCCGTGTCGGCCCCGTAGCGCTCCACCAGCTCGCGCGGGGACACGGCGTTGCCCTTGGACTTGGACATCTTCGTGCCGTCGCGGGTGATCATCCCCTGGGTGAAGAGGTGAGCGAACGGCTCGTTCGCGCCGAGTAGATCCAGGTCGTTCAGCGCCTTGACGAAGAAGCGCGCGTAGAGCAGGTGGAGGATCGCGTGCTCCACGCCGCCGATGTACTGGTCGACCGGCATCCAGGCGTCCACGACCCCGCGGTCCCAGGGCGCCTGGTCGTTGTGCGGGTCGCAGTAGCGCAGGAAGTACCAGGACGAGTCGACGAAGGTGTCCATCGTGTCGGTCTCGCGCCGCGCCGGGCCGCCGCACTTCGGACACGTGGTCGCGACCCAGTCCTCGGCGGTGGCCAGAGGGGAGCGGCCCTTGGGCGCGTAGTCCTCGATCTCGGGGAGCCTCACCGGCAGCTGGTCGTCCGGGACCGCCACGAGCCCGTCGCGCTCGCAGCGGACGATGGGGATCGGGCAGCCCCAGTAGCGCTGGCGCGACAGCAGCCAATCGCGCAGCCGGTAGCTCACGGCGCGCTTCCCCTTGCCCTCCGCCTCGAGCCAGTCCACGATCGCCTCGTAGGCCTCGCGGTTGTTCAGCCCGTCGAAGCGGCCCGAGTTGACGAGCGGGCCGTCGTCGGTGCACGGGAGCTCCCCGCAGTCGACGACCCGGCGGATCTCGAGGTCGAACCTCTCGGCGAACTCATGGTCGCGCGTGTCGTGCGCGGGCACGGCCATGACGGCGCCGGTGCCGTACTCCAGCAGCACGTAATCCGCCACGAACACCGGGATCTGCTCGCCGTTCACCGGGTTGGTGACGGTGCGCCCGAGCGGCACGCCGGTCTTCTCCTTGTGCTCGTCGCCGCGGTCCTCGGCCGACTCCGTGATCGCCCGGTTCACGTACTCGCGCACCTCGGGGCTGTCGCGGAGCCGCAGTACGTCCGGGTGCTCGGGGGCCAGGACGAAGAAGGTCGCGCCGAAGAGAGTGTCGGGCCGGGTGGTGAACACCGGGAAGTCGATGCCCAGCTCCTCGCACCGGAAGGTCACCTCGGCGCCCTCCGAGCGGCCGATCCAGTTCTCCTGCATGGTGACCACGTTGCGCGGCCACTCGATCTCGCGCACGTCCTCGAGCAGGCGGTCGGCGTAGTCCGTGATGCGGAAGAACCACTGCTCCAGCTGGCGCACCTCCACGATCGCCCCGCAGCGGTCGCAGCGCCCGTCGATCACCTGCTCGTTGGCGAGGACCGTCTGGTCGTTGGGACACCACTTGACCGCGGCCTCCTTGCGGTAGGCGAGCCCGCGCTCGAACAGCCGGAGGAAGATCCACTGGGTCCAGCGGTAGTACTCCGGCTGGTGGGTGCCGAACTCGCGCGTCCAGTCGATCGAGATGCCCCACTGCATGAACTGGCTCCGGAACTCCCGGATCGACTCCTCGGTCGACTCGCGCGGGTGCCGGCCTGTCTTGATCGCGTGGTTCTCGGCAGGCAGGCCGAAGGCGTCGTAGCCCATCGGATGCAGCACCCGGTGCCCGTTGCGGCGCCGGAAATGGGCCACCGCGTCGCCGACGGAGTAGGTCTTCAGGTGCCCGATATGAGGCTCGCCCGACGGGTAGGGCAGCATCTCGAGCACGTAGGCCTGGGGCCGCTCGTCCGGGTCGTTCGACACCTCCCAGGTGTGCTCGTCCGCCCAGACGCGCTGCCACTTGGCCTCGATGGCTCTCGGGTCGTAGCGCTGGTCCGCCATGGCCGATGAGGGTATCCGCCGACATAGACTGCCGCCGTGACCGGCGACTTCCGCTTGAACAGGCTGGTGCTGGACGCG
The DNA here is from genome assembly GCA_963764665.1 of uncultured Thermoleophilaceae bacterium. Taxonomy (GTDB): domain Bacteria; phylum Actinomycetota; class Thermoleophilia; order Solirubrobacterales; family Thermoleophilaceae; genus JACVRW01. Next base: position 123,771 of record CAVXTL010000025.1, read on the forward strand.
GCCGAGATCGCCTATCTGCGGGAGGGCGAGGGCGGCCATCCGCTGCTGCTCATCCACGGCTGGCCGGAGACGATGCGCATCTGGTGGCGCAACGTCGGGCCGTTGGCCGCGGCCGGCTTCGAGGTGATCGTCCCGGACCTGCGCGGCTTCGGCGAGTCGAGCCTGGCCGCCGACGACCGTTATGACGCTGCCGCGCACGCCCGCGACATGGAGGCGCTCGTGCGCGAAGAACTCGGGCACGAACGGGTCACGGTGTGCGCGGGCGACCTCGGGGGCGTGGTGGCCCAGGACCTGTCGCTGCGCTTCGAGGGGCTGGTGGACCGGCTGGTGCTCTTCAACACCATCCCGCCGGTTCTGCCGGACGGGCCGCGCGAGGTGCCGCGCGAGGTGCGGATGGCGGCCGACTACTTCCTGCGCCACGCCCGCGACGCGGACGGGCTGGCAGCGGAGCTGGACACCCCCGAGCGGCGCCGCCGCTACGTGGCCCAGTTCTACGGCTCGCGCTTCTGGGCGGCGCCCGGAGCGTTCGAGCGCGAGGACGTGGACTTCATGACCGAGCCCTTCGCCGACGCCGACCGCTTCCGGGCATCGATCGCCAACTACGAGTACGCGGGCGGACCGCGCAAGTCGCCCGAGCGGATCCGCCTGACGGAGGTGAACCTCACCCCCACGCTGATCCTCTATGGACCGGAGGACCACGTGATCCCGCGCGACTTCGCGACGCGGATGGAGGCGGCGTTCCCGGAGCGCGCCGGCCCCTTTGTCGTGGAGGGCGCCGGTCACTTCCTCCAGTGGGAGCGCGCCGACGTGCTGAACGGCGCGCTGCGCTGGCTCTGCTCGCCCGACGCGGCCTAGCGGGCCACGAGCCGCGTGGCGGCCGCCTTCCAGGTGGCGAGCACGCGCGTGCCCTCGCGCAGCTCCAGCCGGTGCGTGGAAGCCAGCGTGACCTCCGCCGCGAGCGGCTGGCCCGCGGCCAGACCCAGTCGCACACGGTTGCCGAGCTCCGTGACCGACGTGATCGCGGCCTCGAGGCCGTTCTGTGCCGACCCGCTGGGATCGGCCCGGTCGAGCGGGCGCACCTCGATCTCCCAGGGGAACACGCTGACAGCCACGGCGCCGGCTCCCGCGTCGGTGCTCATGACCTCGCCGCCGCCGTCGAGCTCGATGCGCGTGAGGCCCTCCGGACCGGGGGTCGCGCTGCCGGTGAGCACCACCGCGCCGGTGAAGTCGGCCACGAACGAGGTGCCCGGGGCCGCAGCAAGCTCGCCCGCACTGCCCTCCTGGACGATGCGCCCGCCGTCGATCACGCCCACCCGGTCGCCCAGCAGCGCCGCCTCGGAGAAGTCGTGCGTCACGAGCAGGGCCGGAACCTGCGCCTCTCTCAGCACGGCCCCGAGCTCGCGGCCGGCGCTCGCACGGGTGCGCGAGTCCAGTGCCGCCAGCGGCTCGTCGAGCAGGAGCACCTCCGGCCGGCGGGCCAGCGCCCGCGCCAGGGCCACGCGCTGGCGCTCACCCCCCGAGAGGGTGCCCGGCCGGGCGTCGGCCAGGCGTTCCATTCCGAAGCGGCCCAGCAGGTCGATCGCACGCGTCCGGCGCTCGCCGCGCGGCAGCTCGCGCAGCGGGTAGGCCACGTTGCGCCAGGCGCTCAGATGCGGGAAGAGCGCGTGGTCCTGGAAGAGGTACCCGCAGCGCCGCAGGTCCGGGGCGAGATCGCGCCCGGTGGCGGTGTCGAGCCACGTTTCGTCACCGCAGCGCACCACGCCACGCTCGGGGCGCAGCAGCCCTGCCACCACGCGCAGGATGCTGGTCTTGCCGGCCCCCGAAGGGCCCGCGAGCGCCAGGCACTCCCCTCCTGCCACGTCGAGCGACACGTCGAGCTCGAGGGCGCCCAGCCGGGTGCCCAGCTCAACGTGGAGCACGACCGAGCGCTTCCGGACCGGCCACGAGCTTCACGGACAGGAGGATCGCGCCGGCCATGGCGACCAGCACGGCCGACAGCGCCAGAGCGGCGTCGAAGTCGGTGGCGAAGCGGTCGTAGATTGCGAGCGGCGCCGTCTGCGTGACGCCCTGGAAGGAGCCCGCGAACATGAGCGTGGCGCCGAACTCTCCCAGGGCCCGCCCCGTGGCGAGGGCGGCACCGGCGGCGAGGCCCGGCATTGCCACCGGAATCATCACGCGCAGGAACCCGCGTGCCTCCGGCGCGCCGAGCGTTCGCGACGCGTCGCGCAGCGCCGGGTCCACCGCCGCGAACGCGGCGATCGCCTGGCGGACGTAGAACGGCGAGGCCACGAACGTGAGCGCCACCACCACGCCGGCGGTGGTGAGCGACAGCTCGATCCCCGCCGTCTCGAGGCTTCCGCCGAGAATTCCCGTGGGCCCGACCGCGGCCAGCAGCCCAATCCCGGCCACCGCGGGTGGGAGCACCAGGGGGAGCTCGATCAGCGTGATCAGGATGGCCCGCCCGCGGAAGCTGCGGGTGGCGAGGAAGTAGGCGGCGGGCGTGCCCACCAGCAGGATCACCGCCATCGCCGCGGCGGTGGTGCGGAGGCTCAGCCAGAGCGCGTCGAGGGCGTCCGGCTCGCCGAGGCTGTCCAGCAGCTGTGCGGGGCTGCTGTCCACGAAGATCGCCACGATCGGCAGCGTCAGGAACGTGAGCGCAGCCGCCAGGGCGGCGGCCAGCAGAACAGGGAACCAGACTGAGCGGGCCGTCAAGGCGCAGGCCCGAAACCGGCCTCCCGGAGGGCGTCGGCGCACGAACCGGTCTCCAGCCCAGCCACGAACGCCCGCGCCGGGCCGGGTTGCTTGGCCTTCTTGACCACCCCCGCCGCATAGGTCACCTGCGGCTGAAGCGAGTCCGGAAGCTGGATCGCCGTCAGGGCATCGCCCGTGGCGTTCACATCCGTCACGTATACGAAGCCGGCGTCGACCGCACCCTGCGAGAGCTTCCCGACGATGCCCTTCACGTCGGGCTCGTTGGAGCGCACGTTCGCGAGGATCGCTTTCTCCTGATCGGCCGGGAGCCGTGCCAGCACCTCGCGGGTGTAGGAGCCGATCGGCACCGACTCGGAGCCGATCGCGATCTTCACGCCGGGCTTGGTGAGGTCCTCTATGGCGTCGATGTCCGAGCCCTTCGGCACAGCGAGCACGAACGTGTTGGTGGCGAAGTCCTCCGGCGTGTCGAGCAGCCCCTCCCGCTCGAGCTCGTCGGGGAGCTTCGTGTTGGCCGCCGCGTACACGTCCACGGGCGCCCCCTGGCGAATCTGGGCCGCGAGCTCGTCCGATCCGGCGAACGAGAGCTTGACGCTGGCATCCGGGAAGCCCTTGGCGCAGGAGGTGATCGCCTCCGTCATCGACGAGGCGGCGGACACGACCAGGCGCGGCTTGGAGGCGGGCCCCTCCTCGTCTTCACCGCATCCCGCCAACACAAGCGCCACGAGGGCCAGCAGCGCGGCGAGGCGCCTCACGTGCGCTCCACCATCACCGACGTCGCCTTCACCGCAGCAGTGGCCGGCACTCCGGGGGCCAGTCCGAGATCCTCGACCGCGTCGCGCGTGACGGCCGCGATCACGAGGTGCGGGCCGGCCTCGATCTCCACGAGCGCCATCACCCCGTCGATCTCGACCGAGCGGACCACGCCCGGGAAACGGTTGCGGGCCGAGAATGTGTCTCCCGCGCGATGGCGGTCGGGCCGGTTGGCCAGGCGCTCGACCTCGCGCCGCGGGACGCGCCGGCGGTTGGCCGAGTCGCGATCGGTGTGCAGCTTGCCGGCGCGCTCCCAGCGACGCAGCGTGTCCGGGCTGACGCCTATCGCCTGCGCGGCGTCGCCGATGAGAAGGCCGGGGTCGCGCGCCATCGTTGCCTAAGCATTACATAGGCAGAGACCGGGTGCTTGCCTGCTTTAGTAGGCGCACCGTGACGAAGGTGGCCGAGAAGCGGGTCGCGCCGCTCGAGCTCTTCTTCGATCTCGTGTTCGTGTTCGCGCTCACGCAGGTGACCGCGCTCATGTCGCACCACCCGACCTGGGAAGGCCTCGGGCAGGGCGTCCTGGTACTGGCGGCGCTCTGGTGGGCGTGGGGCGCCTATGCGTGGCTGACCAACTACATCGCGGCGGACGAAGGCAAGGAGCGGCTCCTCATCTTCGGCGCGATGGGCGGGTTCCTGGTCGCCGCACTTGCGACGCCGGAGGCGTTCGGCGACGACGCGCTGATCTTCGGGATCGCCTACGCCGCAGTCCGCTGGCTGCACATCTTCCTTTTCGCCGAGGCCAACGACGACATCGACACCGGCCAGGCGATCAGGCGCCTCGCCCGGACCGCCCTGCCCGGCCCGGCGCTGCTGATCGTGGCCGCGTTCACCGATGGGACGCTTCAGGCCGCCCTCTGGGTGCTGGCCCTGGCGATTGACTTCTCGGGCCCATTCGTGTTCGGCGTGCGCGGCTTCCGGGTTTCGCCCGGCCACTTCTCCGAGCGCTTCGCGCTGATCGTGATCATCGCGCTCGGCGAGTCGATCGTTGCGATCGGTGCGGGACTCAGCGGCGAGCTCGACGCCGGGATCATCGTTGCGGCGCTAGTGGGCCTTGCGCTCGCCTGCGCGCTCTGGTGGGCGTACTTCGACGTGATCGTCCTACAGGCCGAGCAGCGCTTCCGAGGGGCATCCGGGCACGAGCTCAACCGCATCGCACGCGACTCGTACAGCTACATCCATCTGCCCATGGTCGCCGGCATCGTGCTGGTGGCACTCGGCGTCAAGAAGACGATCGGCCATGTGGACAAGCCGCTGGAGACCGTGCAGGCAGTGGCGCTGTTCGGCGGGGTGGCGCTGTACTACGGAGGGCACGTGGCCTTTCGTCTGCGAATGGTCCACACCCTCAACCGCCAGCGGCTGATCGCCGCCCTCGTCTGCCTCGCGCTCATTCCTGTCGGCACCGAGGTGGACGCGCTGGTGGCCCTCGCCCTGGCCACGGCCGTGGCCTCCGCCGTGATCGCGTATGAGACGATCCGGTTCGCCGAGCACCGCCGCCGGGTGAGGGCCGAGCACGCGGCGGGTTAGGGCACCTAGTCCGTCGCCCGACTCATGCCTGAGCGGGAACGAGGCGGGCGTAGGGCCGCCCGCGGCGGCTGATCTCGACCTCGTGGCCGGCGGCGGCCTGCTCGAGGTAGTGGCCGAAATGGTTGCGGAACTCGTGGCAGCCGGCCCGCAACGCCGGTGAGGGAGTGGAGCTGAGGGGGCTCGAACCCCTGACCTCGTGGCTGCCAGCCACGCGCTCTTCCAGCTGAGCTACAGCCCCTCGAAACTCGAATTGTGACGCAAAGTTGAGACAAGCCCGCTGGCCGTTCAGCGTAGGCCTGACTCTCAGCCAGATTTCCTTGCGTCCAACGGCCAGATGGCTCGGGAGAAGGTAGCAACGATCGAGTTCGCCGCAGTAGACGGCGAGGAGGTCGATCTCCTCCTCGGTGTAGCTAGTTCGAACGTAGCCACCGGGAGTGCACCGGGAGCCTTCGGTCTTGACCTGAACAACGCTCGCGTCGCGGACGAGCCCGCCCCATTTGCACTGCACCCGGAGGAGCTTTCCACCGATTTCGAAGGCCAGGTCGTATCGACCATGCTCCTGCATGGGCCGCAGGACGGCCACTCCCAGTGCGCATGCCTCCGTGGCGATCTTCATCTCCGCCAGCGCGCCCTTCTGGTTCGACGTCAACACGAACACATGTTCGCATACGAGTCGGCTGGAAGTCAGACCACTGAGCGCACCGGGGCCTCGCCCCAGAGCTGCTCCAAGCGGTAGTAGCTCCGCGCGTCGGGCGTGAAGATGTGCACCACGCAGTCGAGGTAGTCGAGCAGGATCCAGCTGGCCTCGCGCTGGCCCTCGGCGCGGCGAGGCAGCAGGCCCTCCTCCTTCTTCAGCTCCTCGTGGATGGCGTCGTGGATCGCCTTCGTCTGGCGCTCGGTGTTGCCCGAGCAGATCACGAAGAAGTCGGTGTAGCTCACGATCTCGCGCAGGTCGATCACGCGCACGTCGACCGCCTTGCGGTCCGACGCGATCTCGGCGATGCGCTCGGACAGCTGCTCGGAGTCCATCATCGGCTCGCCCCCGTGCGCTCGCCGGCCGAATAGAGCCCGCGCTCGGCTATGTACTCCGCCACGGGCCCGGGCACGAGGTAGCGAATCGGCATGCCGCGGGCGATGCGCTCGCGAACGTCGCTCGAGGAGATCTCGATGAGAGGCATGTGGACAAAGGTCAGTCGGTCGGCTCCGGTCAGGCCGGCGACACTACGCACGATCTCCTCCCGTGCCCAGTCCACGCGCGCGACGGCGGCCACCCGGGCGAGCTCCAGCACCCGCTCCGGCTCGTGCCAGCTCGGCAGCGCGGCGGCCTGGTCGCCTCCCAGGATCAGGGTCAGCTCGTCGTCCGGCGCGACCTCGCGGAGCGCCGCGAGCGTGTCGGCCGTGTAGGAGGGGCCCGGCCGGTCCAGCTCGATCCGGGAGACCGACAGAGAGGGGTCGCCCTCCGCCGCCAGCTCGGCCATCTCGAGCCGTGCCTCGGCGCCCGGGTCGTCCGCGATCGTGCGGTGCGGCGCCTGTCCCACCGGCACCAGCACCACCCTGTCGAGCTCGAGCTGGACCAGGGCCTCCTGCGCGCATACGAGGTGGCCCAGGTGAGGCGGGTTGAAGGCTCCGCCGAGGATGCCTACTCGCGGCAACCTACTCCCGGACCTGCCCGGAGCCCTCGACGACGAACTTGTAGGTGGTGAGCTCGCGGGCGCCGATCGGCCCGCGCGCGTGGAGCTTCTGCGTGGAGTTGCCGATCTCGGCGCCCATGCCGAACACGCCGCCGTCCGTGAATCGGGTGGATGCGTTGACGTAGACGCAGGCCGCGTCCACACCGCCGGTGAACGCCTGCGCGGAGTCCACCGAGCCGGTGACGATCGCCTCGGAGTGCCCCGAGCCGTAGGTGTTCACGTGCTCGATCGCCTCTTCCGCCGAATCCACGACCTTCACCGCCAGGATCAGCGCGTGGTACTCGGTGGACCAGTCCTCCTCGTTCGCCTCCGACAGCGAGTCGCCCATCGGGCCGGCCAGCGAGCGCGTGCGGCCGTCCACCCGCAGCTCCACCCCCGACTCGCGGAGCTCGGCGAGCGCGCCGGGCAGGAAGTCGGCTGCCACATCGGCGTGCACGAGCAGGGTCTCGGCCGCATTGCACACGGAGGGCCGCTGCACCTTGGCGTTGACGGTGATCTTCAGCGCGTCGTCCAGGTTCGCCGATGCGTCCACGAACACGTGGCAGTTGCCGGCGGCCGCGTACATGACGGGCACCGTGGCGTGCTCCTTGAGGGCCGCCTTCAGGCCCTCGCCCCCGCGCGGGATGATCAGGTCGATCAGGCCGTCCTGCGTGGCCAGCTGGCGCAGCTCGTCGCGGTCGCCGCCCGCCACGATCGACACGGCGCCCTCGGGTATCCCGGCGGCGGTGGCGGCCGCCGACACCACCTGAGCGAGCACCGCGTTCGAGTGCGCCGCCATCGACGATCCCCGCAGCACGATGGCGTTCCCCGACTTCAGGCAGAGCGCGGAGCAGTCCACGGTCACGTTCGGCCGCGCCTCGTAGACCACCGCCACCACGCCGAGCGGAACCCGGACGCGGCGGACGTCCAGGCCGTTCGCCAGCCGGTGCCCGTCGATCGTCTCCCCCACCGGATCCGGCAGCGCCACGATCGAGCGCACGTCGCCGGCGATGCCCGCGAGGCGCTGCTCGTCGAGCTGGAGCCGGTCGAGCAGGCCCGAGTGGAGCTCGGCCTCGCGGCCGGCCTCCATGTCGCGCTCGTTCGCGTCGAGGATCTCCTGCGTGCGCTCCTCGACGGCGTCGGCTATTGCCTCCAGCGCAGCGTCGCGAGTGGCACCGTCGATGGTCGCCAGCACGCGCGCCGCGGAGCGCGCCTGCGCGCAGATCTCGGCTACCGAGCTTGCGGTCGTGGCCATCGCCAAAGGGTAACCATCGGCCAACCCCGCGGCTAGACCGTCGCGCCCTCGGTCCTGACCGCCCCGATCACCGCCCAGCGCCCGCCTCGGAAGCGGAACCCGCAGGTGATCAGCCGCACGGCGATCAGCGCCAGCAGGCCCACCCAGACTCCGACGATGCCGAGGTCCAGCGCCAGTGACAGGAGCGCGATCGGCACAAAGGCGCCGAGGGCGGCCGCCAGCATCCCCCACATCAGGAAGCGGGTGTCGCCCGCGCCGATCAGGATGCCGTCGAGGGCGAACACGGCCCCGTTGGCCGGCTGCATCAGGGCGAACAGCGGCCAGATCTCCTGCGCCCGGTCCACCACCTTCGGGTCGCCGGTGAACGCGTGCGGCAGAACGTCGATGAGCGCGAGCATCACGAGGCCGAACACCCCGCCGGCCACCACGGCCCATTCGATCATCCGGCGTGCCGCCAGGCGGGCCCCCTGGGCGTCACCGGCCCCGAGCGCGCGGCCGACGATCACCTGGCCGGCGATGGCCACCGAGTCGAGCACGAGCGCCAGGAACACGAACAGCTGGAACGCGATCAGGTGCGCCGCCAGCGAGTCCTCGCCGATCCGGGCGAGCACCGCGCTCGCGACCAGAAACGACCCGTAGAGAGCCGCGGTGCGAACGAAGATCTGGCCGCCGATCCGCCCGAGCGGAGCCATGGCGCCGAGGCTCGGCCTCCGCGAGTCGGCCGGGGCGCGCAGCAGCCGGAGCGCGAACGCCGCGCCCATCCCCGCCTGGGAGATCACGGTGGCCCACGCCGACCCCTCGAGGCCCCAGCCGAAGCCGTAGATGAACACGAGATTGAGCACCACGTTCACGACGTTCGCCACCACGACGATCACGAGCGGAGTGCGCAGGTCTGACACGCCCCGCAGGAAGCCCTGGCCTGCGAGCGCGATCAGGGCGAACGGCAGGCCGAGCGATCCGATCCGCAGGTAGGTCACCGCCAGGTCCCCGGTACGCCCCTCGCCCCCGAGCAGGTGCACCAGCGGAGAGGCCACCGACACGAGCAGGGCCGTCAGGCAGATTCCGATCCCCGCCGACAGCCACAGCGCCTGCGCGGCGATTCGCCCGGCCGCCTCCTCCCTGCCGGCGCCGTGCAGGCGTGCCACCTGGGCCGTGGTCCCGTAGGTGAGGAAGTTGAACAGCGTGAACGCGCCCGTGAGCAGCGTGCCGGCCAGCGCCAGCGCGGCCAGCTCGGGCGTGCCCAGGTGGCCGACCATCGCCGTGTCCGCCAGCAGGTAGAGCGGCTCGGCCGCGAGAGCTCCCAGGGCGGGCAGCGCGAGCCGGTAGATCTCCCGGTCGTACGGTGAGCGCAGCCTCAATCGAGCACGAAGTAGTCGCGGTGCACGGCCTCCTCGGTCGCGCGCGGCAACAGCTCTCGCACGGCCTCCGTCTTCAGGCCCTTGATCCGCTCCAGCTCGCCCGACGAGTAGTTCACGATCCCCTTGCCCACCGCCCGGCCGTCGCAGCGGACCTCCACTGCGTCGCCAGCCTCGAAGTCGCCCTCCACCCCCACGACTCCCACCGGCAACAGGCTCGTACCGCGCTCGCGCAGCGCTCGCTCCGCCCCGTCGTCGACGATCAGGCGCCCGTGCGTGGGCTTGGCGTAGCGCAGCCAGAGCTTGAAGCTCGAGACCCTCCCCTCCTGCGCGTGGAAGCGCGTGCCCGTGGGCTCGCCGGCCAGCGCGCGCGTCATCGACTCGGGGTCCACGCCGCTCGTGATCGTCACCGGGATGCCGGCGGCCGTGGCCATCTCCGCAGCCACCACCTTGGAGCGCATGCCGCCCGACCCCAGCGGCGAGCTCGAGAGCCCGATGTCGTAGTCCTCGAGCTCGGCCATCTCGTTCACGTCGGTGATGAGGCGCGCCGCCGGGTCACGCCTGGGGTCGGCGCTGTGGAGGCCGCCGGTGTCGGTGAGCAGCACGAGCCGGTCCGCGCCGAGCAGGATCGCCACCTGCGCCGCGAGGAAGTCGTTGTCGCCGAAGGAGATCTCGTCGGTGGTGGTCGTGTCGTTCTCGTTGATCACCGGCACCACGCGCCAGCGAAGCAGCGTCTGAAGGGTGTGCCGCGCGTTGAGATAGTGGCTTCGCGCCGACATGTCGAAGAACGTGAGCAGCACCTGCGCGCTGGGCACGCCGCGCGCCTGGAGCAGCTCGTCGTAGGTGCGGTAGAGCTTGCCCTGGCCCACCGCCGAGGCCGCCTGGAGATCCTCCATCGCGGTGGGCCGCATCGGCAGGCGCATCAGCGCCATGCCGCGGGCGATCGCGCCCGAGGTGACGATCACCACGTCGTCGCCCGCCTCGTACCGCGCGGCCACCTGATCGGTGACCGACCCGAGCACGTCCGCGCGGACCTCGCCCGAGTCGTCCGCGACGATGCTCGAGCCGAGCTTGACCACAAAGGTGGTCACGAGCCGGGGCTGGCGCCGCCGGCCAGCTTCCAGGCGCCGTCCTGCTTGACGAGGAGGAATTCGCGCGCCTGGCGCTGCCCGTTGACGCGCAGCACGGCCGACACGCGGGCGTCGTCGCCGTCGACGGTGCTCTTGTTGATCTTCACGACCTCCAGGCGCAGGCCCCTCACGGCCCCGATCTGCTCCTTGCAGGTCTCCGTGTCCCCCGCCTCGGCGCCGGTGGACTCCGCCACGAACTTCGAGCTGAGAAGCTCCTCGCAGAGCTTGTCCGTGTCACGCTCGTTGGTGGCCACGGCGAAGTCGCGCACCACCTGCTCGGGCTCGTCACCGTCGTCGCCGCCGCCACCGCACGACGCGAGCGCGAGAGCGGCCAGCGCTAGTACGAAGAGCGGTGCGCAGCACCGGCTGACTTCTACCGGAACGGAGCACCGGGATGGAGCTCGAACACGATGCCGGCTATCTCCACGTCGTCCCCGGGCTCGAAGCCCGCGGCCTCGAGCGCCTTGATCACGCCGAGTGTGCGCAGGCGCTCCTCGACGTAGCGCATGGCCTCGTCGTTGCTCACGTCGTGCCGTGCGATCAGCCGCTCGGGCCGCTGCCCGCGCACCGCGAAGGCCCCCGCTGCGGTGCGCTCCACGGAGATCTCGTCGGCCTCGCCGGGGCGATAGGTCCTGTGGGTGGCCGGCTGCTCGCCGGCCGCTCCGTCCGAGCGGTCCTCTTCCTCCATCGGCACTCGCCGCGCGATCGCGCCCGCCAGCTCGTCGAGCCCGGCGCCGGTGGCCGCCGAGGTGGCCAGCACGTCGGCGCCCGTCCGCTCGCGCCATTCCTCCAGCGCCTCATCCACGCGCTCCGTGGGCAGCAGGTCGCTCTTCGAAAGGCAGATCAGCCGCGGCAGCGCCGCCAGGCCGTGCCCGTGCTCGCGGAGCTCCGCCTCGACCGTCTCGTGGTTGGCCACCGGGTCGGACCCGTCGAGCGGCTGGAGGTCGAGCACGTGCACGAGCAGCCGGCAGCGCTCCACGTGAGCCAGGAACTCGTGGCCCAGCCCCGCTCCTCCGCTGGCCCCCTCGATCAGGCCCGGGATGTCTGCCAGAACCAGCTGGCGCTCGCCGGCCTCGAGCGTGCCCAGTACCGGCTCGAGCGTCGTGAAGGGATAGTCGGCCACCTTCGGCGCGGCACGCGTGAGCCTGGCCAGCAGGGACGACTTGCCCGCGTTGGGCAGCCCCACCAGGCCGGCGTCCGCGAGCAGCTTGAGGCGCAGCTCGAGCCAGCGCTCCTCGCCGGGCAGCCCCCGCTCCGCGAAGCGCGGCGTCTGGCGCGTGGAGGTGGCGAAGTGGCGGTTGCCGCGTCCCCCCATGCCGCCGCGGGCCACCACCGCGCGCTGCCCCGCCGACAGCAGATCCCAGCGGGCGTCCCCGGCCGCATCCTCCACGACCGTGCCCGGCGGAACGCGCAGCACCAGCGGGTCCGGGGTGGCGCCGTGCTTGCCGGCGCCCTTCCCGTGGCCGCCGCGCTCGCCCTTGAAGTGCGAGCCGCGCCTGTAACCGGCCAGGTCGCGCAGAGACGGGTCGGCCACCAGCACGACCTCGCCGCCGCGCCCGCCGTCCCCGCCGTCGGGACCGCCCTTGGGCACGTGCGCCTCGCGGCGTAGCGACACCACCCCGTCGCCGCCGGCACCGGCGCGCACGAAGATCTTGGCCTGGTCGTGGAACACGGGCCGATGGTAGAGCCGACAGGGAAACCATCGGTGCGCCGCCGGCCGAGCCGGCGGCTTCCGCAACAGCGCACCTACCGCCGCGGCGCCTGCGACAGGCCCCCGTCCACCACGAGCGTCTGGCCGGTCACGTAAGCGGCCTCCGCCGACAGCAGGTAGAGCGCCGCGTAGGCCACCTCCCACGCGGTGCCCTCGCGTCGCAGCGGGATCCGAACGTTGCCGCGGTCCGGTGACAGCTCGGTGGCCAGCCGGCCGAGAGAGGTGTCGATGAGGCCCGGAACCACGAGGTTCACGCGCACGCGCGGCGCGCCCTCGATGGCGGCGGACCTGGTGAGGCTCTCGAGCGCGGCCTTGGAGGCGCCGTACGCCGGGATCGGCATGTACTCGAGCGCGGCGAGCGAGCCGATCAGAGCGATCGCCGCGCCGTCGCCGAAGACGGGCAGCAGGTGCTTGCAGCCGAGGAAGTGCGAGCGCAGGTTCACGGCCAGCACCCGGTCCCAGTCCTCCACGCTCGTGCCCTCCACGCCGAAGCCGGCCCCGACGCCCACGTTCAGCACCGCGCCGTCCAGCCCCTCGAGCCCGGCGACCGCCTCGTCCACCATGCGTCGCACGCTCGGCTCGTCGGCCGCGTCGGCCTCGATGGCCACCACGGATCCGCCCGCGCCCCGGGCAAGCTCGGCGGTCTCCGCCGCTGCCGCGGCATCCACGTCCGCCACGGCCACGGCTGCACCCTCCCGCGCGAACAGCAGCGCCATCGCGCGGCCGTTCCCGATCGGCGGATCCGCGAGACCGTGCGTCTGCTGGCCGCCTCCGACGATCAGGATCCGCCGGCCCTCAAGGCGTCCACGACCGGGGGCCTCGCCGCGTGACTCGGGTCCCATGGGCATGCTCGGGCGTTCCATCGCGACGCGATAGCGTAGCCGCGTGGCCGACGCCGACGGACCGAGGATCGAGCCCCTCCCGCCGGAGGACTGGAGCGATGAGATGCGCCCGCTCGCGACCTTCACCGCGTCGGGCGAGGACGTCTCGCTGGGCGACCTCAACATCTTCAGGACGCTGGCCAGGCATCCGGCCCTGTTCCAGAGCTGGGCGCCGTTCGGCGGCTGGCTGCTCACGAACGGAACGCTCGCCTTCCACGAGCGCGAGCTGCTGATCCTGCGCACCGCCGTCAATACCAGGTCCCCGTACGAGTGGGGCCAGCACGTGCGCATCGCGCTGAACGGCGGGATGAGCCGCGATGCCGTGGACCGCGTGGCCGGTGGCCCCGACGCGGAGGGGTGGACCGCACGCGAGGCCGTCCTGCTTCGTGCGGCGGACGAGCTACACGCCTCGGCGAAGGTGTCCACGGACACGTGGCAGGCGCTGGCCGCAGAGCTCGACGAGCGTCAGCTGATCGAGCTGTGCGTGCTGGTGGGCCAGTACCACCTGGTGGCCTTCATGCTGAACTCCGTGGGCGTGCAGCCAGAGCCGGGGCTCGAGCCGCTGCCCGCGAGCTAGTCGGCCTGAGGGTCCACCGTGATGATCCGCCCGCGGTGCCCGGCGGAGAACTGCACGGTGCCGGGACGCGCGGCGAAGATCGTGTCGTCTCTGCCGATGCCGGTGCCCTCACCGGACTTGAAGCGGGTGCCGCGCTGGCGCACGATGATCTCGCCGCCGGTCACGGTCTGGCCGGCGAACACCTTGACGCCGAGGCGGTTGGCGTTCGAGTCGCGGCCGTTGCGGCTCGATCCGAGTCCCTTCTTATGAGCCATCGTCCGCGTCCTCCTTCTTCTTTGCCGCGCTGCGGCGGGCCGCGACCTTGATGTCGCCGATCTCGAGCCGGGTCAGGTCCGAGCGGTGGCCGCTGCGCCGCTTGTAGCCACGCTTGGGCTTGAACTTCAGCACGTGGATCTTCTTGCCGCGCTCGTGTCCGGTGACCGTGGCCTCGACCTTGACCTTCTCGAGGTCGGCGCCCGAGAGCACGGACTTGTCGCCATCCGCGTAGAGGAGCGGCTGGAGCGCAACCTTGTCGCCCTCGTCAGCGCGCATGCGATCGACGACGAGCGAATCGCCCTTCTCTACGCGGTATTGCTTACCGCCGACTTTCACGATGGCGTACATGGCAAACGAAAGGCGCCGCGGGTCCGGGCGCCGGAGGCGAGTCTAGCGATCCGCCGGGGCCGCGGCGGGCTCGCGCAGTCGTGTGCCGAAGCCCACTCCCTGAGCGATCATCAGGCCCGCCGCCACCAGCCCCGCGCCCGCGGCCGCACGCGCTGTGACGGGCTCGTCGTAGAGCGCCGCACCGAACGCGAGCGCCCCGAACGGCAGCAGCATCGCGAGGAACGACGTCGCGCGCGCGCTCACCTGGCGCAGCAGCACCGTGAGGATCACGAACGCGATCGCCGAGCCCACGATCGACAGGTACGCGATCGACCCGAGCGACTCTCCGGTCCAGGCGAACTCGCCCCAGCTCTCGGTGGCCCCCGACACGATCAGCAGCAGCGCACCGCCGCCGAGCATCGCCCAGCCGTTCAGGACCACGGCATCGAGGCGGGCGGCGCGCAGCTTGATGGCCACGTTCCCCACGGACGCGCCCAGCGGCGAGAGCAGCAGCGCCAGGGCACCCGCCCACGCAAGGTCGTCGCTGCCGAGGTCGAGGCTCTCCACGAACGCGAGCGCGAGCCCGGCGATCGCGACCAGCACGCCGGCGAACAGACGCGGGTGCATCGGCTCGTCGGGCAGGAGAGCGCCGCCGATCAGCGCCGTGTAGAGCGGGAGAACGCCGAACAGCACGGCGGCCAGCCCCGACGGGATGTGCTGCTCGCCCCAGTAGACGAGCCCGTACGCGAAGGCGAAGGGCAGCAGCGCCAGGATGCCGGCCAGCCGCGCGTCCGTGCGAAGCGAGCGCCGGCGCACCAGCGTCACGCCGAGCAGCACGAGGCCGGCGGAGGCGAAGCGCGCGCCCGCGCCGAGCAGCGGCGGGCAGTCCTCGAGCCCGATCTTGATCGCGACCCAGGTGCTCGACCAGATGAGGACGAGCAGCGCGTAGAGGGCGATGACGGCCGCGCGACTCACGTTGTTGGTTGACGCTAGCGCCCGCTCTTGCGTTTCTGGTTCGGGGCTTGCGCTCCGACTCGATGCGCCCTTTCGGCGGTCCTCCTGGTGTGTCTTTTCTTGCTCCGAAGCGAGACTGCGCCGTACGCTTGGTTGGTGATGTTCGAGCGCTTCAGCAAGGACGTGCGACAGGCCGTCGTGCTCGCGCAGGAGGAGGCGCGTTTGTTCGATCACCGGTACATCGGCACGGAGCACCTGCTCGCGGGCCTGCTGCGGGTCGAGGAGGGCGTCGCCGCACGGGTCCTCGCTGATCTCGGCATCGAGATCGCCATGGTCCGGGAGCAGATTCTGCAGATATGCGGGCGCGGTGAGAAGGAACGAGTCCGCCAGATTCCCTTCACCCCGCGCGCGAAGCGGGTACTCACGCACTCGCTCGAGGAGGCGCAATCGCTCGGCTCGCCTCACGGGATCGGCACCGAGCACGTGCTTCTGGGAGTCGCGCGGGAGAACGACAGCGTGGGCACGCGGATCCTCCTCGACCTGGGCGCGGGACCCGATGAGGTGCGTCGCCGCGTGCTGGTCGCCCTGAACGACCCTCAGGCGCTCAAGGCGCGGGCGGCCATCGCTCGGCAGCGCCTGCGCGCGATCGAGGCCCAGCTGTCGGCGTTCGACCGCCGAGAGGACGTGGCCCGGGTGGTGGGCGAGGCCGCCGACACCACCCAGGCTCAGGTGCTCCTCAGCCGCCTACTGGACCTCGGCCCCGGTCAAGCCGAGGCCATCCTGACCATGCACCTCCTCGAATGGACCGCCGCCGAGAGGGCTCGCCTGCAGCAGGAGCGGGACATGCTGCGCGCCGAACTCGGCAGCGACAACTGACCCTCCACCCCGCTTAAGGATCGAGACCAGGGCGGCCGGAGTCGGGGCGGCGACGGCTGTCGGTTACCGAACGAGCGAGCGAAGCGAGCGAGAGCGGTGATCGACGCCGGAGCGCAAGCCCCGAACCCGAAACGCAGACGAGCCCTACGACGAAGACTCCGCCGGCTTACGCCGGCGGTTCCGCCCTCCCCGTCGCCCGCGGCGCCGCCTGGGTGCGTCGCCGTCCTCGCCGTCGCCCTCCGACGATCCCCTGTGGCCCTCCGGCGGGTTGACCAGCGAGGCCTGGGCGGCCGAGCGGTCCACCTTCTCGATCCGGACCAGCGTCTTCTCGCCCACCATCCGGCCGGCGCCCGACACGGACACGATGTAGCCGTCGAGCTTGGCCACCGCGTCGTCGTCGTTGTACATGTGGGGCTCCTCAATCGTGACGAGCACCTCCTCGCCCTCGCGGAACGGGAGCGCGCGCTCCTCGACCTCCTCGTGGGTGCCCTCGAGCACCACCTGGAAGGAGTCGATCGGCAGCGCTTCCGTGCCCTCGAAGTGGAAGTGGCGGCCCGTCTCCCGCTCGATCTCGGCGACCGGCCCCGGCATGCCGTGCGCGCCGACCAGCTTGGACGCCACCTTCGGGTTCACGCGAATCAGGAACGCAGGCGATTCCGGCCGCTCGGCGGCCAGGTCGCGCAGCTCGCGCTCGATGTCGATCGCCACGGTCTCCTCGGAGAGCACCACGCCCTCGCCGTCGCAGGTCGGGCAGGTCTTGGTGAGGATCTCGCGCACGCCGTCCGTCACGTTCTGGCGGGTCATCTCCACCAGTCCCAGCGGCGAGATCTCGACCACGTAGGTCTTGGTGCGGTCCTCGTCGAGCGACTTGCGCAACGTCTTCAGCACCGCGTCGCGGTTGCGGGCGCGGGCCATGTCGATGAAGTCGATGACGATGATCCCGCCGATGTCCCGCAGGCGGAGCTGCTTGACGACCTCGTCGGCCGCCTCGAGGTTCGTGCGCGTGATCGTGTCCTCGAGCTTCGCGCCCTTGCCGCGGCCGGTGAACGAGCCGGAGTTCACGTCGATGACCGTCATCGCCTCGGCGTAGTCGATCATCAGATAGCCGCCGCTCGGCAGGTCCACCCTGCGCCTGAGCACCGACTGGATCGCCTCCTCCGCGCCGTAGCGGTCGAAGAGCGGCTCGTCGTCCTTGTACAGCTCGAGCCTCTCGAGCAGCTCCGGAGCCGTGCGGTTGAAGAACGACTCGAGGCGGTGATGCTGCTTCTGGTCGTCGACGATCGCCCGCTCGAACTCGCCGGAGAAGATGTCGCGCGCCACGCGCACGGACAGGTCGGCCTCCTGGAAGACCATTGCGGGAGCGCTGGTCTCCTCGCCGCGCTGCTGGAGCACGTCGTGGAGCTTGTGGAGGTACTTGATCTCGCGATCGAAGTCCTCGCGCTTGGCGCCCTGGGCCGCGGTGCGCACGATGGCGCCTCCGCCGCGGAGGTCGATCTTGCCGGCAGCCTTGCGCAGCCGGTCGCGCTCCTTGTCGTCGAGCCTGCGCGACACGCCCACGCCCTCGCCCTGGGGCACGTACACGAGGTAGCGGCCCGCTATCGAGAGCTGCATGGACAGGCGCGGACCCTTGGTCTTGAGCGGGTCCTTGATCGCCTGGACCAGGATCTCCTGGCCCGGCTTCAGCACCTCGCCGATCCGCTTGCCCTTGGTCCGGCCGGAGCGGCCGCGACGCGCGAGCTCGACACCCGGGAACACCAGGTCGTCGGCGTGGAGGAAGCCGTTCTTGTCGAGGCCGATGTCCACGAACGCGGCCTCGAGGCCGGGCAGGACGTTGTCGACCTTGCCCTTGTAGATGTTTCCGACGATCGAGCGGTTGCCGCGACGCTCTATGTAGAGCTCCGCGACGCGCCAGTCGTCGGCTTTCGTCTGCCGGCTGTCTCTAGAGCCGGAGGGAGTTCCCTCCGCCTCGAGGATGCCGACTCTTGTTTCGCCACGGTCCACCGTGACGAGCAACTGCTTCTTCAAGTTGAAGACCTCTCATGTCAGAGGCCCTTCACCGTGGCCGTCTCGCGCGCTCGCGCGTAGATCGACTGCATCACGCCAAGGGCCATGAAGGTAACGAGCACCGACGAGCCGCCATAAGACATCAAGGGCAGGGGTACGCCGGTGATGGGCATGATTCCTATGGTCATGCCCACGTTGACGAAGACCTGGAACATCAGCATCGCGGTGATGCCTCCGGCGATCAGTGCGCCGTACAGGTTCTTGGACATCGTCAGGATTCGGAGTGCTCTCCAGATCAGGAGCGCGAACAGGGACAACACCAATGCCGCCCCTACAAAGCCGAGCTCTTCGCCTACCACCGAGAATATGAAGTCGGTGTGGTGCTCTGGTAGGAAGTCTAGTCGCGTCTGCGTCGCTTGGTCTCCGCGGCCGGTTTTTCCCCCGGATCCGATCGCGGTCAGCGACTGGTTGATCTGGTAGCCCTCTTTCTTCGGGTTGTTGGTCGGATTGAGGAACGCCGTGAGGCGATCCACCTGGTACGGCTTGAGAACTTCCACGCCGACGGCGGGGGCCGCGACGAGCACAATCGCCACCGCGGCCACGGCAATGGCGCCGAGGGCCGCGAAGTGGGTCCACTTGGTCCCGGCCACGAACAGCACGGCCAGGGCGATCGCCAGATAGACGAGGCCCGAGCCGAGGTCGGGCTGGGCAATCACGAGCATGGCCGGAATCAGCGTCAACAGAATGATCCGGCTCGTGGTTTCGCGATCTTCGAGACGTCTCATCCTGTCGACCACGAACGCCGACAGCGATAGCACGAGCAACAGCTTTCCCAGCTCGGACGCCTGGAAGTTGAAGAAGCCGATCTCGATCGCGCGCTTGGATCCGCGCGCCGAGAAACCGAGCGCGTAGACCAGCAGGATCGCGCCGATCATCACGCCGTAGATGCCGATCTTCCACTCCCGCAGGCGCGAGTAGTCGAAGCGCGAGATGAGCAGCATCAGCAGGATTCCCACGCCTGCGTAGGCGGCCTGGCGCGTGACGTAGTAGTTGGGATCCCCCGGGATATCGTCCTGGGTGGCCGTGCCGACGATGTAGAGGCTCGCGGCGGTGAGGCCCAGGGTGGCGAGCAGCAGCAGCGGGTCGAGCGGCAGGATGCGCACTCCGCGCTCGCGGAAGTCGGTGACCGGCGTGGGCGCTGTCATCAGTCTGAGGAGCCCCCGCCCTCCACGAGCTTGGTCTCCTTGACGTTGAAGAGCGCCGCCAGGATGCGCCGCGCCATCGGGGCCGCGGTATCCGCGCCGAAGCCGCCGGCCTCGTCGGTCACCGCCACCACGTACTTGGGCTCGGGCCACGGCGCGAGCGCCACGTACCAGGACTGGTCGGCGCGGCCCGCCCCCTTCTCGGCGGTGCCCGTCTTGCCCGCGATCTGGATCGGAAAGTCCGCGAACACCGACGTCGAGGTGCCGCCCGGAGCGCTCGCGGCTCCGCGGAGGCCCTCGAGGATCGCCTGCCGGTACTCGGGGGCGATCTTCAGGCGCCTGGCGGTGGGCGCCTCGAGCTGCTGGATCGCGCGCCCGGACGAGTCTTCGATCCGCTGCCCAAGACGCGGCCGCAGCACGCGCCCACCGTTTGCGATCGCCGCGTAGGCCACCGCCATCTGGAGCGGATCGGCCTGCAGGTCGCCCTGGCCCACGGACAGGTTCACGTTGTGGCCCGGAGTCCACGGCTCCAGGGTCTCCTTGTTCCTGTAGAGGGCGTTGCGCCACTTCGGCGTGGGCAGCAGCCCGGGCAGCTCCTCCGGCAGGTCGATCCCGGTGTTGCGGCCCATGCCCAGGCGGCGCGCCCAGTGCTGCAGCCCCAGACCGTCGCCGGTGCTGTTGAGCTGGTCACCAAGCTGGTAGAAGAAGACGTCGCTCGACACGGTGAGCGCCTGCCGCAGCGCGAGCGTGCCGTGGGCCACCTTGCCGGCGTTCTCGAACACCGTGTCGCCCACCGTGTAGGAGCCCGGGTCGTGGATCGGGGTGTCCGGTGTGATCAGCCCTCCCTCGAGCCCCGCCACGGCGGTGACGAGCTTGAAGGTGGAGCCGGTGGGATAGAGGCCCTGGATCGCGCGATTGGTGAGCGGGGCGCCGTTGTCCTCGTCCAGGAGACGGTCGTAGTCGCGCTTCTTGATGCCCTTGGAGAAGATGTTCGGGTCGAACGAAGGCTGCGAGCCGAGGCCCAGCACCTCGCCGCTCTTGATGTCCATGACCGCGAAGGCGCCCCTGCCTGTGCCGCCGGCCAGCGCCTCCTGCCCGGCCTCCTGCACATCCAGGTCCACCGACAGCCGTAGCTGCCGGCCCTGCTTCGGGTCGCGCTTGTTGAGCCGCCGGTTGAGGTTCCCCATCGCGTCCACCTGGAGGCGGCTGGCCCCGTTCCTGCCGCGCAGGTAGCGGTCGTACTGGAACTCCACGCCGGTCTGGCCCACCCGGTCGCCGAGGGCCACGTCCCGGTAGCGCGGGTCCTTCTCCTGGTCCGCGTTCAGCTCGCCGACCGTGCCGAACAGGTGCGCGCCGATCTCGTGGTGTGGATAGGAGCGCAGGAACACGCGCTCCACGTCGGCGCCCCGGAAGTCGTCGCGGTGCTCCAGCAGGTACCAGGCGAGCTGATGCGACACGTCCTGCTTGACGGTGGCGGTCGAGTAGGGCAGCGCCGAGAGCTGTGGCTCCACGTCCCGCTCGATCGCGCGCGGCTTCATCTCGAGCAGCTTGCCGAGGCGCCGGTAGAGGGCCTGGCGGTCGTCGAGGTCCTCCGGCAGCCTGTCGGGGCTGAGGACGACCGCGTTGGCCGGCCGGTTGTCCACGAGCTTGCGGCCGTCGCGATCCACGATCTCGCCGCGCGCCGCCTGGACCTTGATCTCGCGCACGCGGTTGTCGCGCGCCTCTGCCAGGTAGCGGTCGCCCGACAGCACCTGGAGATACCAGAGCCGGAAGAAGATGACGGCGAACGCCACCAGCGCGATCCCGCCGATAAGCGCCACGCGCACCGCCAGCTGCGGGGTGAGGGTCGGACGCCTGTCGTTGTCGAGATACATCAGATCTCGAGCCCGCGCAGGCCGAGCGGCCCGGTGGCGCGAGGGGCCTGCCGGCGGCGGCCGAGCTCGACCGGGTCGACCGCCAGCGAGGGCCGGAGGATTCGGCGGATGCCCACGAACACAGGGATCGCGAGCAGGGCGTTGAGGAGCACGGTGACGACCATGTCCCGGATCACGAGGGGGCTCACGCGCGCACCCACGTCGAGCATGAACGACACCGCGGCGAAGATGAGCACCCAGCCGGCGGTGGCGGCGGCGCCCACCGGCACCGGCATCAGGCCGTGGCTCGGGTCGCGCACCTCACGGAAGCGCCCCACCGCGTAGCCCACGGCCGTGAGCACTAGCGAGGAGACCCCCATCGTCGCGCCCGCGACCAGGTCGATCAGGAAGCCGGCGGTGAAGCCGGTGGCGCAGCCGGCGATGCTGCCGGCGTAGAAGGCGATCGCCGCCACCGTGAGCACCACCAGGTCGGGATGCCCGCCGAACAGGGTCATCTGGCTCAGCGCCGAGACCTGGAGGATCACGGCGAGCAGCAGCAGGCCGCCCACCCGCACGAACGCAAGCGGAGACAGGATCACGGAGTGCGGCCCTCCGGCAGGGCGGCCGCCTGGGCGTTGGCCGGTCGGCGGGTGAGCACCTGCACGATGTCGAAGCGGCGCAGGTTGGCGAACGGCTTGATGTGCACGCGCTGGTACTGCTCGAACTCGTCCAGGTCCACGTTCGTGACCCGCCCGATCGGTATCCCGCGCGGGAACAGCGACTCCACCTTGCTGGAGGTGAACCCGGAGGTCACGACGGTGGTGTCCTCCGTCACGCGGCGGTCGCCCTCGACCAGATCGAGCAGCAGGTCGTCGGGGTTGCCCACCTGCGGACGCACCACGCCGCTGGCGCCGGCCGGCATGACCTGCGCGGTCACGGCGCTCGACGCGTCGGTGATCAGGCGCACCTCGGCGGTGCCGCCGGTGACCTGGGTGACCTTGCCGACGAGGCCCCGCGCGGCGATCACGGGCTGGTCCACGCGCAGCCCGTCGCTCGAGCCCTTGTCGATCTTGACGCTGGAGTACCAGACCGTGGGGGCGCGCGCGATCACCCGCGCCGCCACCGGCTCCGTGCCGGTCGGGAACACGTCCTCCCGGTGCAGGCCCACCAGCTGGCTGAGCTGGGCCGCGTCGCGCTCGGCCGTCTGCGAGCGCGCCAGCTCCGCCCGCAGCCGCTCGACCTCGCTCTTCAGCTCCTCGTTGTCGCCCTTGGCGTCGAAGGTGTCCCCGACCCAGCCAAAGAGGTCGCGTACCGGCTTGAGAGCCCTGCTGGCACCGGTCTCGACCGGGGCGAAGGCCTCCTGCGCACCGCGCTGGAGCGCATGGAACAGCCCGTTGCCGGATTCACCGAAGTAGGCGGTAAGCACCGCTATGGAGAGCGCCACGAATACAGCCAGCGCCGCCCTCCTGCGGCGGACCACCTTCTTGTCGAACACGCTGCGCCTCTCGCGCGGCGGGACTACCGCCGCCGGTTGTTTCGGGAATTCTTGTTGCTGCGGTGGATGGCCTCGAACTCCTCGAGGCTGCGGCCCGATCCCACCGCCACGCAGGTGAGCGGCGACTCGGCCAGGTGCGCCGGCATCTGGGTCTCGTCGCGCAGGCGCTCGTCGAGTCCCTGCAGCAGCGCGCCGCCGCCGGCCAGCATGATGCCCCGGTCCATGATGTCCGAGGCCAGCTCGGGCGGGGTGCGGTCCAGGGTCTCCTTCACGGCGTCGATGATGGCCTGGAGGGTCTCCTCGAGGGCCATCCGCACCTCCTCGCTCGTGAGGATCACCGTCTTGGGCAGACCGGACACGAGGTCGCGGCCGCGGATCTCGGCCTGCACCTCCTCGGCGAGCGGGAAGGCTGAGCCGATCTCGAGCTTGACCTCCTCGGCCGTCTGCTGGCCGATCATCAGCTTGTACTCACGCTTGACGTAGTTGATGATCGCCTCGTCAGCTCGTCGCCGCCGATGCGGATCGACTGGGACACGACGATGCCGCCGAGCGAGATCACCGCCACCTCGCTCGTGCCGCCGCCGATGTCCACCACCATGTTGCCCGTGGGCTCGCCCACCGGCAGCCCAGCGCCGATCGCCGCGGCCATCGGCTCCTCGATGAGGTAGGCCTGGCGCGCTCCGGCGGACAGGCACGCCTCCTCGACGGCGCGCTTCTCGACCCCGGTCACCCCCGAGGGCACGCACACCACCACGCGCGGGTGCGCCCAGCGGTTC
>CAVXTL010000026.1:0-263313 GCA_963764665.1 uncultured Thermoleophilaceae bacterium
GCAGCAGACGGGTCCCGAGTACGCGTGCACGAACCAGCCCGGCCAGGGCACCGGCGCCATGCAGCTCAGCGCCGCGGGCTAGTAGTCCGGCCGGACAGCGTGAGCCACAGCGCTCCGAGCAGCAGCGCAAGGAGCAGGAACCCGCCTCCGTGGCGCCACCAGCCGTCGGGGCCGGCGATCTCCCGGACCACGACCGCGATTCCCACCGCGGCCGCCACTCCGAGCGGCAGCGAGCGCGTCTCGCCGAGCACCAGCAGGCGGAGCTGGCGAAGGAACGTCATGCCATACCCGCCCGCTGTCCCGCCAGGCTGACCGCTCCCACGCGCAGGCGCCGGACCATCACCTGAGAGGCGAGTACGTAGATGCCCGCCACCAGCAGCAGCGAGGCGTCGTCGAGAGGCCATGACACGCCCAGTCCCTGGGCCACGAAGAACGTGCCGAAGGTGGACAGCAGGATCCCCACCGCGTACTTGAGCTCGGTCTCCGGCACGCGCCGGAGCGGCCGGTGCAGAAGCAGCCCGACCGCGACGGTGAGCGCGACCGCGAGCCCCGCGCCCAGGAGCGCGGGCGTGCGCGCCGAGGGGGGGCCCGCCAGCGCGGTCACGATCAGGATGACCTCGAGACCCTCGAGCAGCACACCCTTGAAGGCCACCGTCCGGGCCGCCCAGTCGGTCCCGTCCACGGGAGCCGCGTCGAGAGCGTCGCGCTCCTCGAGGTACTCGTCATAGGCAGAGGAGCGCGACCGCCGGCCGGCCAGTCGCAGCACTCCCTTCCGAAGCCACTCGAGACCGAACAGGAGCAGCGCCACTCCGATCACGAGCTTCAGCGGCTCGGCGGCCAGGCGGTTGACCAGCACGGGCCCGAGCAGCACCCCCGCCACCGCGCAGACCGCCACGGCTGCCGCGGCGCCTATCACCGCGTCCCGCGTCCGGCGGCTGACCGCCACCGCGAGCACGATCGCGAGCGCCTCCAGCAGCTCGAGGGCCACCGCCAGCATCGCCCCGACGAGGGTGAGCACGAACGCCATGCGGGCAGAATGCCAGCGCAAGGACTACCGTGAGCCGTGCGGAAGGGAGGACCATGCCCTACGTCAATTGCGCTCTCTGCGGCGTGGTCAACTTCACCGTTGCGTACTGGTCCAATGTCGACGGGTGCGCGGGCTGCGGCGAGCCGCTGCCACGGCCGGGCAGCGTCATCACGGCCACCTCCCTCCGGGCGTCACGCGAGGGTGATCGCCCGGACGGTCGTCCGCCGCTGCACACCGTCGTGCAACGCCGTTTTTGATCAGCCTTTCCCCACCGGTTCGGCCGAATTCGCTCAAGCCGGTGCCGAAAGGTCCCGACACAGCATGTAATGGCCCACAGGGCTCTGCAGTTCGAGCGGCGAGAGCTCGCCGGTCTTACTTGGTTCATCCTCGTCGCGGGCATTCTCGTGTCGAGCATTGCCTGGCTTGCCTGGCGCGACCACGCGCGCGCGGAGAACCGGGCTGACCTGGCTCAGAGCGCGGAGGACCTGTCGCAGCGGCTTGCCGCGAACGTCCGCCGTCACGACCAGGTCCTGCTGAGCGCGGCGGGCCTGTTCGCCGCATCGTCGTCGGTCGAGCGCGACGAGTTCTCCACCTTCGCGAGTGCGATAACGCTTCGCCGCAGGCTGCCGGATGTGAGCAGCATCCTCTGGATTCGCCCCGGCCGGGAAAAGGTCCGAGCCGTCTTCGTGTCCAAGCGCGACGGCTGGGCCTCGCAGGGGAGGGAGCTGAGCACGGTAGGGGGCCTGACCACGGCGCTCGCGGCGGCAGCCGATGGCGACAAGGCCGTGCTGACGAAGACCTATGTGGAGCGGAACGGCGCTGCCCGAGACCTGGCGATGGTGCGACCGGTGTACGCGGGGGGTCTCACGGCGCAGGGCATCAGCGATCGCCGCCGAGGCCTCCTTGGCTGGGTCGCTCTGAAGCTCGATTCCGAGCTCTTCCTCGCGGAGGACATGCGCAGCTTCGCGCCGCACGGGCGAGCCGTGCTGTTCTCTCCGACCGGGCAACCGGTGTCCTTGAGCACGCCGGGAGGGGCGCCGCCCGTGGTCGGTGATGACGAGGTCAAGCGCAAGGACCGCCTCGACCTCCAGGGTGGGAGGTGGGTGCTCCGAACGTCACGCGCGGCCGCCCCCACGGACCCGGTGGACCGCGCCGGCCCGGCCATCACATTCCTGGTGGGCGTCGCTCTGACGCTGTTGCTGTTCGCGCTTCTGCGTCTTCGCCGCCGTGCAGTCCGCGACGCGAGAAGCAGGGCGCGGGACCTGCGCGACAAGGAGGAGCAGTTCCGGGCGCTGGCCACCTCGTCGCCGGTGGGCATCTGCCTGCTGGACGACTCGGAGGAGTGCCGCTACGTGAACCAGCGCTGGGCGGACATCCACGGAATCGCCCCGGAGCAGGCGATCGGGCAGGAGGCCCTGCCGGCCCTTGAAGGCCCCGACCGCGCGACCTGGGCCACCGCGATCGAGCGTGGCCGGCAGGGCGCCGAGACCATGATCGAGTGCCGGGTGGCCCGCCCCGAGGGCGGCGAGCGCTGGGTGGCCTACCACGGCGCGCCGCTGCGCCATGAGAACGGCGAGATCCGGGGCTGGGTCGTCTCCGCTGTGGACGTGACCGATCGCCGGGCATACGAGGTCGAGTTGAAGCGGCGCGCGCTCCACGACGAGCTCACCGGCCTCCCGAACCGCGCCCTGCTGATGGAGCAGCTGGCCCATGCGCTCGCCGCCAGCCGCCGCCAGGGCCGGTCCACCGGCGTGCTCTTCATCGATCTCGACCGGCTCAAGGCGGTCAACGACTCCTTCGGGCGCCCCGTGGGCGACGAGGTCATCCGGACGGCCGCGCGCCGGCTCGACCAGACCGTGCGGCCGGGCGACACCGTCGGCCGCTTCGCCAGCGACGAGTTCGTGGTCATCTGCGAGGACGTGGGCGACGAGACCGACGTGCTGCGTGTGGCCGAGCGCCTCGTGACCGACCTGGGCGAGCCGATTCAGGCGGGCGGGCAGCGGCTGAGCGTGACCGCCAGCATCGGGATCGCCTTCGGGCGCTCCGGTGACGATCCCGGCGAGGTGCTCCGCGACGCCGACTCCGCCCGCCACCAGGCAAAGCTCCAGGGCGGCGGCGCGGTCGAGCTCTTCGATACCAGTCTGAACGTCAAGGCCCACCAACGGCTCGAGCTCGAGAACGCGTTGCGCGGCGCGCTCGACCGGGACGAGTTCGAGGTCTTCTACCAGCCGCTCGTGGAGCTGCCCTCGCGGCGCGCCGTCGGCTTCGAGGCATTGCTCCGGTGGCACCGGGACGGCGACCTCATACCTCCCAACGACTTCATCCCCGCTGCCGAGGAGACCGGCCTCATCCTCCCGATCGGACGCTGGGTCCTGGCCACGGCCTGCGAGCAGGCGGCGCGCTGGAACGCGGAGTCGCGCAACGGGCCGGTGTTCCTCTCGGTGAACGTCTCGGCCCGCCAGATCGTGGAGCCCGGGCTGCCGGAGACCGTGGCGGAGGCGCTGGCCACCACCGGCCTCGACCCCGACTGTCTGTCGCTCGAGATCACGGAGAGCGTGCTGCTCGAGCCAGACGGCGACACCCTCGCCACGCTGGATCGCATCCAGCGGCTGGGGGTGCGCCTGTCGCTGGACGACTTCGGCACCGGATTCTCGGCTCTCTCCTACCTCAAGCGCTTCCCGATCGAGGAGCTGAAGATCGATCGCGCGTTCGTGACCGACCTCGCTCGCAGCGCCGAGGACTGCGAGCTGGTGGCGGCGATCGTGGCAATGGCGCACGCGCTCGGCTTCTCCGTCATCGCCGAGGGCGTGGAGACGGAGGAGCAGCTGGACGCTCTCGACGACCTGCACGTGAAGCGCGCGCAGGGATATCTGTTCTCGGCCCCGGTGCAGCTTGCCGAGGCCACTGCCATGCTCGCCGACGGCGGCATGGTGCGCCCTGTGGCCCACTGATTCGCGCCACCCGGATTCTCCGACCCGGGGCCTCAGTACCCTGAGAGGGCCGGCCCTCGCGCCCCCGGGCGGGGGGTTGCCGACGCCCAGGTAGCCCCACATGATCCGCCCCGAACAGCTTGCCGACGCCCTTCAGCGCCTCGAACCGAGGGACCGTGAGCTGCTCTCGCTGTCGCTGCACCGGCGCGTGCCCGACGAGGCGCTCGCCCGCATGTACGACTACGAGCCGGCCGAGGTCTCGCGCCGGCGGGCCGCCGCGATCGAGCGGCTCGCCGACGATCTGCGCGTTCAGCGCGGCGAGGACCTCGGTTCGGTCCTGAAGGCGCTGCTTGAGCCCGGTACCTGGGCGGGCATCGAGCCGGCGCCGGGACGCGAGTTCACCGTGCCGGACGAGCCGACGCCCACGGCGCCGCCGGCCGGCCCTGAGCGCGACCGGAGGGCCAAGCGCCCGGCGCGCACCCCGAGCCCTACGCCCAGTCCCACGCCGCTGGCCGCGGAGGCCGCGAGCGCGCAGGAGCCGCTGCCGGCGCCGGTGCCCCTGCGGCCGGTGCCCCGGCCCGAGCCCGAGCCCGAGAAGGCGCCCAAGCCCCCGCCCGCGACGCTCGCGGCGGTGGCGGACCCGCCGAAGGCGCCACCTCCCGACGAGCCGGTGCTGGACATGCTCGCCGAGGGAGGCCGGGGCGACGAGGGAAGCGGGCGGCGGGTACGCACGGGCTTCCTGACGCTGGCGGCCCTGGGCGCCGTGGCGTTGGTGGGGGCTGCCGGCCTGATGGCCGCCACCCAGCTCGGCGACAACGACTCCGGGAACGGCCCGAGAGCGGGCGGCAGCGACGGGACGCGCAACTTCGTGCCGGCCAATGGCGGGGCGCTCGAGGCGCCGTTCGCGTCCGACCCGCGCACATCGTCCTGCTACTCGACCGCGTACGTCTCCGAGTCCACGGTCCTCTACGACGAGCCGGGCGGCGAGCCGCGCCTGCGGATCACCAAGCGCACCGAGTGGGGGTCGCCGCGAGTGCTCGGCGTGGTCGGCCAGCGCGGAGACTGGCTCGGGGTGCAGGCCTCGGAGCTCAAGAACGGAGAGGTGGCCTGGATACCCCGCGAGCGCGCGCGTGTGGACTGCGTGCGGTGGTCGCTCCACGCCGACCTCTCCAAGCGCCAGCTGTTCGTGCGCAGGGACGGGCGCACGGTCAAGAAGTTCGACATCGCGATCGGCTCGCCCGGCCACACCACGCCGCTGGGGCGGTTCTCGGTCACCGACAAGCTCAAGGTCACCGACGAGAACTCGCCGTACGGCTGCTGCGTGCTGGCCCTCACCGGGCATCAGACCGACCTGCCCGAGGACTGGCCCGGCGGCGACCGGCTGGCGGTGCATGCAACGGCGGACGTGAGCAGCATCGGCAAGGCGGTGAGCCTCGGCTGCATGCGCGTGCGCTCGGAGGAGGCGCGCTGGCTCATCTCGCGGATGCCGCTCGGCGCTCCGATCTTCGTCCGCTCCTGAGGGGCTCTCACGAAACCGGCGCCCGGAGCGTCTGTTCCACATGAAGCTTCCGCCCTTCCAGGCCGTGTTCGACGAGCAGCGGACGGACGTGTACCGCTTCCTCGTCGCCACCGCCGGGCCGGTGGACGCCGACGACTGCTTCCAGGAGACCTGGATCTCGGCGCTGCGCGCATATCCGCGCCTGCGCCGTACCGACAACATTCGCGGGTGGCTCCTCAAGATCGCTCAGAACAAGGCGATCGACGCGCACCGGGCGCGAGCCCGGCGGCCCATGCCGGTGGAGACCGTGCCCGACAGGGCCGCACCGCCCGGCGCGCCGGCTTCGGTCGAGCACGACCAAGAGCTCTGGGAGGCGGTCCGCTCCCTGCCCGCAAAGCAGCGCACGGCGGTCTACTGCCGCTCGGTGCTCGGCATGCCCTACCACGAGCTGGCCGAGCTGCTCGAGTCGTCGGAGGAGGCCGCCCGCCGCAACGTTCACGAAGGCTTGAAGCGCCTCAGAGAGGAATGGGATCGATGACGAGCAAGATCGAAAGCGCAATACGGGCCGCAGCGGTGGGCCTGGACGGGCCCAGCGCGGACCTGGAGGGGAGCCTCGTGGAGCGCGCCGAGAGCGAGGGCCTGCTCGATGTGGCCTATGCCTCGGTCGACTCGCCGCTCGGGCCGCTCACTGTGGCCGGCACCTCCGCGGGACTGGTGCGGGTGGCCTACGCGGACTACCGCAGCCAGGACGAGATCCTCGAGGACCTCGCCGCCAGGGTGTCGCCCCGGGTGCTCGAGGCGCCCGCGCGCCTCGACCCGGTGCGGCGCGAGCTGGACGAGTACTTCGAGGGGCGGCGCACGAGCTTCGACGTGCCGATCGACTGGACGCTCACCCGCGGCTTCACGCGCGAGGTGCTCAAGGCCACCGCTCGCATCCCCTACGGGGAGGTGGGCAGCTACGCGTCGGTGGCCGGCCAGGCGGGCAGCCCGCGCGCGGTCAGGGCCGCCGGAAACGCGCTCGGCGCCAATCCGATGCCGGTGGTCGTGCCCTGCCACCGCGTCCTGCGCAGCGGCGGTGCGCTCGGCGGCTACACCGGGGGGATCGAGCGCAAGGAGTTCCTGCTGCGCCTCGAGGGCCGCCTGCCCTGAACGGCGCCGACGCCGCCTACAATCGGCGCGTCCCGGAGAGGTGGCCGAGTGGCTGAAGGCACTCGCCTGCTAAGCGAGTATGGGGTTCACACTCCATCGAGGGTTCGAATCCCTCCCTCTCCGTTTGCAGCCCGCTTCGAACGTTGAGGTCGTCAGGCGGTTGTTCGAGGCCGTCGGTCGGGGTGACATAGATGACGTGATCGGCTGCGCCGCCGAAGATGGCGTGCTCGATGCGTCGCGCCGGCTCCTCGGCGGGCGGACGTTCGTGGGGCACCAGGGCATCCGGGAGTACTTCGCGATGCTGGACGACGTCTGGAGCGAGATTGGCACGGAGCCCGAGGACTTCATCGCAGCCGGAGACGCGGTGGTTGTTCCGGTTCGGGTGGTGAACACCGGCCGAGCGAGCGACATCACGGTCGGGGCCCAGGCCGCATGGGTCGCCGAGGTGCGCGACGGGAAGGTGGAGCGAATGACCGTCTACCAGTCCCGAGCCGAGGCCCTCGAGGCCGTGGGGCTGTCGGAGTAACCCGCTCAGCGGGCATCTGGGCAGAATGCGGTGATGGCGTCCTACTCGGTCAACCAGCCCGCCGTGGAGCGAGCCCGCCAGCTCATCGAAGCTCGGCAGTACGTGCTCGAGAGCGAGTGGGGGGAGGTCCAGCCCGGCGCCGACGAGGAGAACGCGTTCCTGGACGGGCACTCGTGGGACGAGTACGCCGAGTGGCATCTGGGCCTGACCGACGGGGCGGCGGACGAGACGAAGGCCAGGTACGGGTTCGTCTACGGCGACTTTCGCCGCGTCCACCGGGCCGGTCTGATCGCCTGCGTCTACAGGGCCGCCGAGTGGCGCCACAAGGACGTCGAGCTCGCCGCCCACGATCTGTTGCAGCGTCTCGACAGCGCGACCGGCTGAGCGCAGGCGTTCGTTTGCGGCCGCACGAGCCGGGCAGAGGTATGCACGTGATCGTCTTCGCCAGCTCCGGCGGCCTGATCGTGGTGGCCGTCTTCATCGTGGTCATCGTCGCCGTCGCGTTCGGTCTCCTCAGCCGAGAGGGAAGCGAGATCGACGAGCACCCGCTCGGGGGAGAGCGGAACGACGGGGCGCCCGGTGCCGAGGCTCCGAGCGACCTCTCCGGGCAGGCCGAGGACGCCTCGTCGGCCTTCGACGAGCACGGCACCCGCTAGAGGCGGGGCGCGTCAGCCGGGTACGGTCACGGGGCCGTGAAGGCGGCTTGGAACGCGTCCGCGATCGCCTCGTGGCCCAGCTCGTTCGGATGGATGTCGTCCGAGAGCCACTCGTCGCCGTTCTCGATGAATGGCGGGTAGGCGTCAGCGAGGCGGGCGCCCGCCTCGGCCGCGCGTGCAGGCGATGAGGTCGTTCAGCCCTAGATCCGAGCCCGTCGCATCGCAGTCGAGTGTGCGGTCCGCCCCCAAGAGCACGAGCGCGGCCTGAGCGGCCCTGTCATCTTCGCCCGCCCGGCCGGACCACGGGTTGTAGTAGGCCATCACGATCAGCTGTTCGTCGCCCGGATCGTCAGCGAAGGCCTCGTTCAGCGCCTCGAGTGTGGCGGCGAAGTTGGTCTCGAAGGTCTGGAGGGTCGGCTGGCAGCTCTCCAGGTCGAAGGTGGCAAGTGCCCTGGGATCGCAGTTCGCGTCGGTGAGGATGTCGTTGGCCCCGATGTCCACCGTGACCACGGCGGCGTCCGAGTCCGCCTCCTCGATGTATCCGAGCGTCTGCGGAAGCTGGCCGGCGTTGAGGCCGGCGCTGGTCTCCCCGAGCCGTCCGATGTTGTAGACGGGCGGGCCGAGCTGGGCAACGCCGGCCTGCTGGAGGAAGCTCATGAAGAGCTCCGGATAGCGGTCGGTGGCTCCCCACTGGGTGACCGAGTCGCCCATCGCCACATAGAGCTCCCTGGTGGGCTCGGGACGCGGCGACCAGGCGGGCCAGAAGTCGTTCGCGGCGTTGCTCGTGAGGTTCGTGGGGTTGGAGCCGTCGGCATCCGCCGCGTAGATCTCGAGGTTGCCATCTCGCGTCGCGCCGAAGGCGATCCGCTGGCCACCGGGCGAGTACGTGGACGAGAGGTCGTTCGCCGCGTCGTTGCTGAGGTTGGTCGGATTCGAACCGTCGGTGTCCATCGCGTAGATCTCGAGGAAGCCGTCGCGGTCCGTCGTGAAGCTGATGCGCCGGCCGTCGGGTGACCAGGCCGGAGCGCCCTCGCCGGCCCCAGCAGTTGGTGAGGTTGACCCGGTTGCCTCCATCCGCGTCCATCACATGGATCTCTAGTTGGATTGGAAGGCGAGCCTGCGGCCGTCGGGCGACCAGGCAGGCTCCGTTTCGGGCGCGGCGCCGTTAGTGAGGTTGGTCTGGTTGCCGCCATCGGCGTCCATCACGTAGATGTCGTCGTTGTTGCCGTCGCGGGCGGACTGGAAGGCGATGCTGCTGCCGTCGGGCGACCAGGCCGGTCGAAGGTCGTTCGCGGGGTCGTTGGTGAGGTTGGTCTGGTTGCCGCCGTCCGCGTCCATGGCGTACACCTCCCAGTTGCCGTCGCGCTGAGAGGCGAAGGTGAGCCTGGCGCCGTCGGGCGACCAGCCCGGCTGTTCGTCGGCCGCGGTGTTGTTGGTCAGTCGCACGGGATTGCTGCCGTCTGCGTCCATCACGTGGATCTCGAAGTTGCCCTCGCGCGACGACCTGAAGGCGATTCCGGCCCTCCCGCCTGCCGGGCCCGTGGCGAAAGTCTGGTCCTTGGAGCAGATGTTGCGGGGCGGGTCCTCCTCCCCATCCCGGACACAGAACTGGAAGTGGTAGGTCGTGTCCGGGGTCAGTCCGCTGATCGGATGCGAGACGGCGTGTGGCTCGTCATCGTGGATCGAGACGGCGCGGACCTGCGTTTCGCTCCCGTATCCGGTCGTCTCGCCGTACCTCCACCAGTAGCTCGTGTCGCCCACGACGTTGGAGTGGACATCGCCGTTCAGCGTGGCCCCGATATCGCTGACGTAGGTCGTCGGGTGAGGGCTGCCGACGGCACAGGCCGACACGAAGACGGTCGCCAGAAGGGCCACGGCAACGCCTGCTCCTCGGCGGATGCGGCTCGAGCGGAACATGTTGGGGTCCTCTCACGCGGGTCCCCAACGCAGGCCTCGGCGTGGCGGGAGTGCCAGGCCACAGCTCACAGCAAGAAAGCGCGAATCCGGTACGACTGACCAGGATCAAGCTCGTTGATCAAGGGGTGGTTGGTCAATGAACCCAGACCATAAAGCCCGCAAACTGCGGGTTTGCCACCGTCCTCAAAGGTGTTCGTCCACGTACTCCCGCGCCAGCCGCTTGGGAGCCCGCGACAGCCAGGCCTCGACGATCACCTCTTCGAGCGCCTCGCCGGTGATCTTGTCCAGCCGGACCAGCACGGCCGGGTAGCCGTCGAAGTGGGGGGTCGTGAAGAAGACCTCCGGGTCGTCGGCCAGCAGAGCCTCCTTGGCCACGAGATGCTCCACCCGCGCACCGAGGATCGGGCCCTGCGGCGCGTCGTCGCCGAGGGCCCGGATGTCCGCGGCGCGCAGCGGCCGCTCCCACACGAACCCCTTGTCACGCACACGCCATGAGGCGTGCTCCCTCGAGATTCCCTCGCTGGTGTCCGGTAGTCCGAGTGCGATCCGGCGGACGTCGTCCCAGTCGGCCACGCGACCTCCAGCTAGGTGGATCGCGGCGTGATGCGGTAGATCGAGACCACCTCTGCCGTCTTGGCCTCGGGATGCACCACGTAGGCGCTCGGCCCGCCGCCGAACCAGCCCGCGCTCTCGTTGTCACCCACGAACACGCCTGCGTGGTGCCGGCCCATGCCGTCCTCCACCCAGACCGGCTGACCTTCCGTGAATCCGTGCGGAGCGTCGTTCATCGGGGTCAGGTTAGCCGGGCGCTCCCCGCCTGGGCCATGATCCGCCCGCATGCCCGACGAGCTCGTAACCCAGTCGATCCAGCTTCCCGGCGGCGAGCTCCAGGTGCTCCAGCCGGAGGAGTCCGCGGGGCTGCCCGACGACGGCGCGGTCGAGTGGGCCCCACTCGCGCCCTACTGGTCGGTCCTCTGGCGCAGCGGCGTGGCGCTCGCGCGCGAGCTGGACGGGATCGCGATGGGCGGCCTGCGCGTGCTGGAGCTCGGCTGCGGGCTCGCCGTTCCGAGCATCGCCGCCGCGCGGGCCGGAGCCGAGGTGCTCGCCACGGAGGGGTGCGCCGAGGCGCTCACGCTCGTCGCGCGCAACGCACAGGCCAACGGGGTGCGGCTCGAGACCGCGATCGTGGACTGGGCCGAGCCCGGCGAGCTCGTCCGGCAGGCCCCGTTCGACCTCGTGCTGGCCGCCGACGTGCTCTACGAGCGCGCCAACGTGGCCCTGCTGCTGGCGCTTCTGCCGCGTCTCGGGCCGGAGGCGTGGCTGGCCGATCCAGGCCGGCCGGCGGCCGGGGCGTTCATGGAGCAGGCGCACAGCAGGTGGTCGGTCGACACGCGTGAGCGCGGCGTGGTCCGGATCCACCGCCTGCGTCTCGGCGTGAGATGATCCCCCCGACGACTCGCAAGCTCACGAGGGGGTCCCATGGGCGAGAACGGCATCGGCGGCTTCAAGGGCGCGCTCTTCACGGAGCACGCGGCCGGCTACGACGAGGCGCGATCGGTCTTCAACGCGATGATCGACAGGCGCCCCGCGTACATCGCGCAGTGCACCGACGCGGATGATGTGATCGCGGCCCTGGACTTCGCAAGAGGGAAGGGCCTGCCCGTCTCCGTCCGCAGCGGCGGCCACAGCGTCGCGGGCAACAGCCTCGTGGACGACGGTCTCGTGGTCGACATGCGCAACGTCAACGCCGTCTCGGTCGATCCGGACGCCCGCACCGCCACCGTCGGGGGCGGAGCCACCTGGAGCCACTTCGACAGAGCCGCGCAGCCGCACGGGCTCGCCACCACAGGCGGGCGCGTGTCGACCACGGGCGTGGCCGGCCTGACCCTGGGCGGCGGCTCCGGATGGTTCGAGCGCAAGTTCGGACTGGCGTGCGACAACCTGATCGCTGTGGACCTCGTCACGGCCGACGGCCGGCAGGTGACCGCGAGCGAGGACGAGAACCCGGAGCTGTTCTGGGCTCTTCACGGCGGAGGCGGCAACTTCGGGATCGCCACGTCGTTCGAGTTCCGCCTCCATCCGCTGCCGGTCGCGACCCTCGCGCTCCTGCTCTTCCCGGTGGAGCGCGGTCCCGAGGTGCTGCGCCGCTACCGCGGGTTCGCCGAGCAGGCGCCCGACGAGCTCGGCGGCGGCGCCATCTTCCTCACCGGTCCCCCCGAGCCGTTCGTGCCCGAGCACCTCCAGGGCCGGCTGGTGCTGGGAGTGGGCGTGATGTACGCGGGCGGAGAGGGGGAGGCGCGCGAGGTCGCGGCGCCGATGTTCGAGCTCTCGCCTGAAGGCCAGATGGTCGCGGAGATGCCCTACGCCGAGCTGCAGTGCGCTCTCGACGACCCACCCGGATTCCGCAACTACTGGTCCGCCGAGCACCTCGAGCAGTTCCCGGACGAGGCGGTCGAGCTGTTCTGCGCGCGAGCGGAGGACATGGTCGTGCCCTCGCCCTCCCAGCAGATCGTCGTGCCGTGGGGCGGTGCCGTGACCCGCAACGCCGGCGACTGGCCACTCGCCAGCCGGCACGCTCTCTGGACCGTGCATCCCTTCGGCCTCTGGAGCGATCCGGCCGACGACGAGCGCGGCAAGGGCTGGGCACGCGCAACGTGCGACGACATGAAGCCCTACGCGACGGGCGACGTCTACCTCAACTTCACCGGCGATGAAGGCGAGGAACGCGTTCAGGCCGGCTTCGGCGGGAGCTACGAGCGGGTGGCCGCCGTCAAGGCCGAGTGGGACCCGGACAACATCTTCCGGCAGAACCACAACGTGAAACCCCTGTCCGCGGCCGCCTGAGCGAGTCGCCGGCTCGTCGTGAGACTCGAAGAGAGGGCCTACGTCGAGATCGGCGGTCTCCGCATCGCGTATGAGCGGGCAGGCCGCGGGCCGCCGCTGGTCCTGCTTCACGGGATCCTCTCGGACAGTCGCGCCTGGACCAGGCAGCTGGCCGGCCTCGCGGACCGGTTCACGGTCGTGGCCTGGGACGCGCCTGGCGCGGGCCGGTCGGCGGACCCGCCGGAATCGTTCAGCGCGCGCGACTACGCGGATTGCCTCTCCGAGTTCATCGTCGCGCTCGAGCTGGAGCCCGCCCACGTCCTCGGGCTGTCATGGGGCGGCGTGCTCGCGCAGGAGCTCTACCGGCGGCACCCCGAACGGGTGAGGTCGCTGATCCTGGCGGACACCTACGCGGGCTGGAGGGGCTCGTTGCCGAAGGCTGTCTGCGACGAGCGCCTGGCGAGCTGTCTCCGCGAGTCCCGGCTGCCGCCGGACGAGTGGGTGCCCGGCTGGCTGCCGGGCCTGCTGTCCGAGAACGCTCCCGCGGAGCTGCGCGAGGAGGTGGTCGAGGTCATGTCCGACTTCCACCCGGCCGGGTACCGCGCGATGGCGCTGGCCGTCGCCGACTCGGACACCCGCGATCTCCTGCCCCGCATCGGCGTCCCGACCCTCCTCCTGTGGGGTGAGCTGGACAGGCGCTCGCCGCTCAGCGTGGCCGAGCAGCTGCGCGACGCGATCCCGGGCGCGCAGCTCACCGTGATCCCCGACACCGGCCACGAGAGCAACATCGAGCAGCCCGCCCGGTTCAACGCCGCGGTGCTCGATTTCTGCGGGTAGCCGTTACTCGGGGAGGACGGCGCGGATCGCCTCGGTGACTTGAGCGGTGGTGAGGCGCTCGGTGTCCAGCACCAGGTGAACGCCCTCGAGCGCAGGCATCGAGACGTGGAGCTGCTCCATCTCGCTCAGCAGGTGCTCCAGCGCGAACCAGCCGTCGGGCTCGCGGGCGATGATGCGCTCGCGCAACGTGCCCGGCTCGGCTTCGAGCCGCACCAGCAGGTGGCCGTCGGCACCGAGCGCGGCCAGCACGTCCGCCAGGTGCGCGTCGGACTCGATCACCTCGGCCACCACGAGGAGCGTGGCGCCGGCCTGCGCGTGCGACTCGCGCCAGGCGCGCAGGTGCGCGCAGCGCCCTGCGAGGTCCGGAAAGGGATAGGCCCATGCGACCTCGTCCGCGTCGGCGCCCGCATGCGGGACCTGATCTCCGGCGAGCGCGTCGCACAGCGCGGTCATGGCGGCCGTCTTGCCTGCGCCGGGCGGCCCCGTGATCAGGACGGCGAACACGCGGTCAGGCGGCTTCGGCCTGCACCGGCTCGTCCTCGGCCTCGCCCTCGGCCTCCGCCTCGGTCTCGGTCGGCTCCTGCTTGAGGACGGTCACCGCGATCACCAAGGCCAGCACCACCAGCGCGGCACCGATCCAGAACGCGAGGTGATAGCCGTCCACGAGTGCCTGCGCTTCCGACTCGCCCTCGGCGAGGAGGTTGTCGGTGCGCGTGGTGGACAGGGTGGCCAGCACGGCGAGACCGAGCGCGCCTCCCACCTGCGCGGTCGTGTTCACGAGGCCGGACGCGAGGCCCGCGTCCTCCTGGGTGGCGCCCGACATGGCGAGCGTCATCAGGGCCGGGAACGAGACGCCGATGCCGGTCGCGAGCACGAGCATCACGGGCAGGATGTGCTCGACGTAGCTGCCGTCCACGGGCGTGCGCGTGAAGAGCGCCAGGCCTACCGCGATCAGCACCAGTCCCGGGAGCAGCGTCGTCTTCGCGCCGAAGCGCGTGATCAGCGTCTCGGCGTACCGGAGCGAGAGCGTTCCCATCACGAGCGTGGCCGGCAGGAAGGCGAAGCCGATCTGCAGCGGGTCGTAGCCGAGCACGCGCTCCATGTAGAGGGCGCCCATGAAGAACAGTCCGAACATCCCGGCCACGAGCAGCGGCTGGACGATGTTCGCGCCCGAGAGGTTGCGCGAGCGGAAGATCCGCAGCGGGATCAGCGGCGTGCGAGCCGTGGCCTCGCGGACGATGAACGCGACCAGCAGGGCGACCGAGAGGGCGCCGAGGAGGAGGGTCGTGGGCGCTCCCCAGCCGTCGTCGGCCGCCGGCTTGACGATCGTGTAGACGCCGAGCATCAGCGAGGCGGTGATCAGCACCGCGCCCGGCACGTCGGCGCCCTCGCTGAGGCCGATCCCCTTGTCGCGCTCGATCAGCCGCCACGCCAGCGCTGCGGTGGCCACGCCGATCGGGATGTTGATGAAGAAGATCCAGTGCCAGTTGATCGCCTGGGTCAGCACGCCGCCGGCCAGCAGGCCGATCGTGCCGCCCGCTGAGGCGACGAAGCCGTACACGCCGATCGCCTTGGCCTGGTCGCGCGGCGCGGGGAACATCGTCACGATCATCCCGAGCACGACCGCCGACGTCATGGCGCCGCCGATGCCCTGGATGAAGCGCGCCGCCACCAGCATCTCCTGGCTCTGCGCTGCGCCGCATAGGATCGACGCGGCGATGAAGACGACCAGGCCGGCCATGAAGACGTCCTTGCGCCCGATGAGGTCGCCGAAGCGGCCCGAGAGCAGCAGCAGCCCGCCGAAGCTGATCAGGTAGGCGTTGACCACCCAGGCGAGGCTCGACTGGGAGAAGCCGAGGTCGTCCTGGATCGACGGCAGCGCCACG
This sequence comes from uncultured Thermoleophilaceae bacterium, assembly GCA_963764665.1. Taxonomy (GTDB): domain Bacteria; phylum Actinomycetota; class Thermoleophilia; order Solirubrobacterales; family Thermoleophilaceae; genus JACVRW01. Next base: position 15,250 of record CAVXTL010000026.1, read on the forward strand.
TTCACGACGGTCACGTCGAGCACGATCATCAGGACGCCCGCGCAGAGCACGTAGAGCGCGATCCAGCGGTTCCTGTCCGTCATCTGCTCGGTCATCGCTCTTGTCTCCTGTGTCGCTGCCATTTCAAAGTGAGACCGCCGCAGGGGGCCGATCTCATCGGCACGGCCGCTTCGGCTGCCAGAAGGCGATCTCACCGCCCGCGGGCGTGCCCACGACACTGCGCCAGCCGGCCGGACCTTCGCGTGGCTCGAGCAGCACCCTCGCTCCAAGCGCGCGGGCACGCTCCGTGGCCTCGCCGATCGCCGTGACCTCTACATAAGGCAACCAAACCGGTCGGCTCGTCTCACACTCTACGATGCCGCCGCCGAAAGCGTCTCCCAGCTCGAGCGCCAGGTATGACCCCGAGGGCACGTGGATCCTCTCCGAGCGCCATCCGCAGAGGCTCGTGTAGAGGGCCTCGGCCTCCGGCAGGTCGCCGGTGTGCAGCTCCAGGTGCACCACTGGTGTCGAGAAGACGGGCATCACGTCCTGCCTCTATGACCAGCGGCGGTCGCGGAACTAATCGGCTGGATACCCTGGCCGTGGCATGGCGACTTCTTCCACGCGGGCGACGCTCCAGGAGCAGGAGCTTCTGGCAGCGGCTCGCGGCGGCGACGAGGCGGCGTTCGGCCGGCTGCTCGAGGCGTACCGGGGGGAGCTCCACGCGCACTGCTACCGGATGCTGGGCTCGGTCCAGGACGCCGAGGACGCGCTCCAGGACGCGTCGCTCAGGGCCTGGCGCGGGCTGGCCCGGTTCGAGGGCCGCAGCTCGCTCCGCTCGTGGCTCTACACGATCGCCACGAACAGCAGCCTCAACCTGATCGCGCGCCGGCCCAAGCAGCGGGTGCTACCGCTCGACTACGGCCCGTCCACCGACCCCCACGATGGAATCGGGCTGCCCCCGGCCGAGACGGTCTGGGTGGATCCCTATCCGGACGAAGGTCTCGGCCTCGAGGACGGTCCGGCCGGCCCCGAGGCGCGCTACGAGCTGCGCGAGAGCGTCGAGCTCGCGTTCGTGGCGGCCCTCCAGCGCCTGCCGGCCAACCAGCGCGCGGCCCTGATCCTGCGCGAAGTGCTGGGCTTCTCCGCGCGCGAGGTGGCCGAGTCGCTCGACACCACGGTGGCCTCCGTGAACAGCGCCCTCCAGCGCGCCCGCAAGACGATCGACGACGACGCTCCCGAGCAGAGCCAGCAGGCCACCCTGCGCGCGCTCGGCGACGAGCGACTGCGCGAGCTGGTGGAGGGCTACATGGACGCCATGCAGCGGGGTGATGTGGAGGCGGTCGTCTCGCTTCTCGCCGAGGACGCCGCGTGGTCGATGCCGCCGCTGGCGGCCTGGTTCAGCGGGCACGAGAACCTCCGCGGCTTCATGCACTTCGGGCCGCTGTCAGGCGACTGGCGCTGGCGCCATGTGCCCACGCGCGCGAACGGCCAGCCGGCGGTGGGCAGCTACGCCTGGTACGAGCCGGACCAGTGCTTCCGTCCGTTCGCGCTCGACGTGATGACCTTCCACGGCGACCGGATCTCGCAGATCACGTCGTTCATCAACCGCTCCACGCTCAGCAGCGACCTCCTCTTCTACGAGCGCTGGCCCGAGCAGCCCATGGATCCCGCCAGGGCTGCCGACTTCGAGCGCTTCGGCCTGCCCGACCGCCTGGAGCGATGAGTTCCCGGCCCCGCGCCGGTCTGTAGGACATGTTCAAGAACACGAAGGCATTCAGCGGATTCGCCGTCGACGACATCGAGAAGGCGCGCGAGTTCTACGGCGAGACGCTCGGGCTCGAGACATCCGAGGAGAACGGCCTCCTGACGCTGCACCTGGCAGGCGACCGCCCGACGATGATCTACCCGAAGCCAGACCTCGAGCCGGGCAACTACACGATCCTGAACTTCCCGGTCGACGACATCGACGCGGCGGTGGACGACCTGGCCGCGCGCGGCGTGAGCTTCGAGCGCTATGACGGCTTCGACCAGGACGAGCGCGGGATCGCCCGGGGCGAGGGCCCGTACATCGCCTGGTTCAAGGATCCCGCCGGCAACATCCTGTCGGTGCTCCAAGAGCGCTAGGTGTAGGTCCCGAGGAGGTTGGTTCATCCGGGCCCCCTTGGAGGCTGGGTGCTGTCTACGCCACCGAGGACTGCGGCAACGCCTAGAAGATCCTCCCGGTCGGGAAGCCGACGTTGGTGTGCAGGACGTTGTCGGGCTCGAGCTCCATGAACATCCTCCGGCCGGAGGCCGAGAGCATCACCACGGCCACGTGTAGGGCGCCGTCGCTGTAGTAGCCGATCCTGCCGGGCGGCGGTGTGGCCGCCGGACTCGCCAGCCCCACGATCCGCCCGACGGCCGATCCGTCGGCGTCATGAATCGCCTGCAACAGCGCGGCAGTGGAGGGGTACGCCGTGCCGTCGCCCTGCTCGCCCGCGTAGAGCAGGAGGCCGAAGATCGCCAACGACTTCTCCTGCTCGTCGAGGTAGACGGCTCCCTCCTGGGTGAGCGAGACCGAGACGATCAGCTGGCGCGGCCGGCGCCGGCGCTCGCCGTGGCGCTTGACCGTGCGCGCGGCGAGCCACACGCGGCAGTAGTCGGTACCCCTGGTGAGATCTCCGGTGCGGAACGGACGGCGCCGCTTGGCGGCACGGAAGGTCTGGCTGCCGCTGCCCACGCCGACGATCCCCACGGTGTTGCGTTCCTCCGGCAGCTCGGTGCAGGTGATGGTCACGCGCTTGCCGGCGATGCGGCGATAGAGCTGTGCCGCGCGGTCGGTGAAGCGCACGACGATCGCCCCGTCGACGCGGTAGGCCCTCACTCCCTGCGACTCGCCCACGGGCAGCGGCGCGCCTGCACGGGCGGATGAAGCGAACACCAGCAGGGCCAGCGTCAGGACCAGGCCTAGGCGTCTCATACCGGGCAGCATCCTCTGAGCGATCGGCGATTACAAGGAAGTAGGCTGGCCGCGCGTGTTCACCAGACGGGTATCGGTCGTGATCGCTCGCCCGCGGGACGAGGTCTTCGCGTTCATCGAGGATGCGCGGAACCGGCCGCATTGGGACGACAGCGTGGACAGCGAGGAGCTCACCTCGCCGGAGCCGATCGGGGTGGGCACCACCATCCGCACCAAGCTGCGCTCGATGGGCCGCGAGTACCAGTACGACTGGCGGATCACGGAGCACGAGCCTCCACGCCGCGTGACGGTCGAGAGCACCAGCGGCCCGTTCCCCACCACCCTCGTCTTCGACCTCGGCGAGCAGGGTGCCGGGACCCTCGTCGAGTTCGCCGTCACGGGCCGGCCGGGCGGCGCGCTGCGCCTGCTGCAGCCCCTGATCGCCCGCAACACCCAGCAGAATCTCGACCGGGGCTTCCCGCGGCTCAAGGAGGTGCTCGAGTCATGAGCGGGATCCAGGACTGGTGGTCCGACGGCGAGCGCGTGGCGCTGGGCGCGGATGGCCGGCACATCTTCGTCCGCCGCATGGGCTCGGGTCCGCCGATGACGCTGCTGCACGGGTTTCCCAGCTCGTCGTACGACTGGGCGAAGATCGCGCCGGCGCTGGCCGAGCGGCACACCCTCCTGATGCCGGACTTCCTCGGCTTCGGCGCCTCCGACAAGCCGCCGGAGCACGACTACTCGCTACACGAGCAGGCCGACCTCGTGGAGGCGCTCTGGGCCCTCGAGGGTGTTAGCGCCACGATCCTCGTGGCCCATGACTACGCGGTGTCGGTGGCTCAGGAGCTCCTGGCGCGGCGCGCCGACGGCGCGCTGGGCGTCGATCTCCAGGTGGTCCACCTCCTCAACGGCGGCCTCTACCCGGACGTCCATCGCCCGCAGCCGATCCAGCTCGCCCTGCTCGACCGGGAGCAGGGTCCCCAGATCAGCGCGCTGGCCACCGAGGAGCTGTTCGTGACCGGACTTCAGGTCACGTTCGCCGAGGACTTCGACGCGAGCGCCGACAGCGCCGACGTCTGGGCCGCCATGAGCCGGGACGACGGCCACCTCATCTCCTATCGGCTGATCCGCTACCTGGAGGACCGCGAGCGGCACGAGCAGCGCTGGACCGGAGCGCTGGAGAGCACCGACGTGCCGCTCCGGTTCGTGTGGGGGATGCTCGACCCGATCTCGGGCGCGCACATGGCGGAGCGGATCCGCGAGCGCCGCCCCGACGCGCCCCTCCTGGCGCTCGAGGACGTGGGGCACTGGCCTCAGCTCGAGGCGCCCGAGCGCGTGGCACAGGCGCTGCTCGGCGACCCGCCGGCCTAGGGCACGAACGCGCTGAACGGGTAGCGCTTCATGTGTCCGAAGCGCGACCCGCGCGGCGCCTTCTCCCAGTCGGTGGCGTAGCGGGCGTAGGTGAGCGCGCGCGGCGGATACCACGCGATCGGCCGGCCCTGGCAGGACTGGGCGTAGCCGGGCCGGTTGATCCACAGGTAGGCGTCGACCTTCGGGTGTGCCGTGTCCGTGGTCGGCGGCGGGCCCAGCCCGCGCAGACCCGGGTTGCACCAGACGTTGATCACCCTGCGGCCGCTCTTGTAGTGCACCGGCCCGCGGCCGTTCTCGGCGGTGTTGATGATGAAGTGCTTGCCGCCCACCTTGCGTGAGATGGCGAGCCCGTGCTTGATGTTGGCGCTCGTCCAGTCGTAGTGGGTGGCGTTGAGCATGAAGCCCTGCACCTTGGCGATCCCGATAGCGCGCAGTTGCTTCGCGGTCCGCGAGGCGGCCTCCCAGTCGGAGGCGCCGGCCTCGAGGTAGATGGTCGCGTTCGGCAGCTTCGAGAGCGCGGTCACTCCGTAGCGCAGCAGCCGCAGCCGGTCGTCACGGCGGCTGGGCGTGAGGCAGTCGATCGTGCCGAGCGAGTCGGGCTCGAAGGCGATCACCACGCGGGCGCTCCCGATCGCGCCGGCCAGGTCGTCGTACCAGGCGCGCGTCCGCGCGTCCTCGGCCGTACCGCCACCCGTGTACCCGGGCGAGCATCCGGTGGCCTGCGCTCTGAGCACGGTGAAGATCGGCACCGAGCCCTCCGCCTGGGCCGGGTCGATCAGGCGGCGCACCTTCACGAAGAAGTTCGGCCGGGTGAAGCGCCCGAGCCAGAGGGCCCTGGGCTCGCGGGCGATCTTCTCGATCAGCGCGGCCTTCCGCGCCTGCCCGGCGCGACGGTACGCCTGCCACTGCAGCCACGACGGGGATTCCCGGTCCACGTAGAAGGTGAGGCCCCTGAGGGGATTGGCGCTGGTCCGAGCCTGCGGCGCTGAATCGCCGCCGAACGGCTCGGTGGCGAACACGCCGAGGGCGATCAGGACGATCAGTAGCCTGGCTCTCATGTGTAGAAACATAAGAACGCTATACAACTTCGAGCCGCCCGCGACCGAGGAAGAAATCCAGGGCGCCGCTCTTCAATATGTCCGCAAGATCAGCGGATTCACCAAGCCGTCGCAGGTCAATCAGGAGGCCTTCGACCGCGCGGTCGAGGCCGTGACGGAGGTCTCGGCGCAGCTGCTTTCAGAGCTCGTGACCGCGGCTGAGCCGAAGGACCGCGACGTCGAAGCAGCAAAGCGGCGGGCGCGCGCGGCCGAACGGTACGCCACCACCGCATGAGCTAGCCGGGCCGCTTCCTCAAGCTCCAAACCCGTAGAGCCGATCTGGTTTGGAGTACCGAGCCCGTCTCGGGACGTCCTTATGGGGAAGCTCGCTTTCGACAACACCGGCCTGCGCGGCGCCTTTCGTGAGGAGGTCAAGCGCTCCACTCACGCGACGGCTGTGGCGGGCGGGCTCATGGCCATCATCGCGATGCCCATCTGGGCGGGCTTCGACCATCTCGTGGACCCTCAGAACGCGTCCACGTTCACGGCGGTGCGGCTGGGCCTCGAGCTTCCGCTGATCGCGCTCTGGCTCTCGCTCTTCACCACCTTCGGACGGCGGCATCCGGAGGTGCTCATGCTGATCTTCCTGACGCTGATCGAGGCGTCGATCGCGTTCATGCTCTCGCGCGTGGGGGAGGCCTACGCCCCCTACTCGCTCGGCATCTCACTTGCCATCTACGCGAGCGCGTTCCTGCTGATCTGGCCGTGGCAGTACACGGCTGCGCTGGTGGCGCTCACATGGCTGTCGGTGGCCATCGCGATCCTGGGGGCGGCGGATCCGCTGTCCAGGGCCGCCGTGGCCACCATCGCCTACTACCTCGGCACGGCATCCCTGGTGGGCTTCCTCGGCCAGTACTTCCGGCAGGCGAATGCCTGGCAGGAGTTCCGCAACAGGATCGAGCTCGAGCGCGAGCACGAGCGCAACGAGGAGCTGCGCCATCAGCTCGAGCGGCTGAGCCGCGAGGATCCGCTCACCGGGCTCGCGAACCGGCGCTGCTGGGACGAGACGCTGGCCCGCGAGTTCGAGCGCTCCACCCGCCAGGACGCCAAGCTCGCGGTGATCCTGTGCGACCTCGACCGGCTCAAGGACATCAATGACCGCTATGGCCACGCCGTGGGCGACCAGGTTCTCAGGGCCACGGCCGACGTTCTGCGCGAGCGGGTACGTGCGAGCGACGTGGCCGCACGCCTGGGCGGCGATGAGTTCGGAGTGCTCTGCCCCGACACGGACCCGGAGAGCGCGAGTCTGCTGGCCGAGACGCTGAGGCGCCGCCTGGCCGAGCTGAGCGAGGCCGATGGGCCCGCGCCCGCGGTCACGATCTCGGTCGGCGTCGCCGGGCGAGAGCCGCACGACGTCTCGCCCAGCGAGCTGATGCTGCGCGTGGACGACCGCCTCTACCGGGCCAAGGGCACGCGGAACGCGGTCTGGCTGGACGAGCGCGTCGGCGCCGCCTGACCGTCGCCTAGCGGCCCTTGCGCCAGTCCCCGGACTCGTAGCGCTCGAGTCCCCCGGCGAGCTCGCCCGTCCGCAGCGTGTCCATCCCGTGCCGGTACTCGCCGGCCAGGGCGTCCTCGAGCGAGAGCGCCCACTGCTCATAGGACGAGAGCCTGTCGCTGCGGAGGGCGGCCTGAGGCTTCGAGGCCACCTCGCGAGCAAGCTCCAGGGCGCCCGGCAGCGCCTGACCCGGCTCGGTGAGCCGGTTGGCGAGGCCCATGCGCAGCGCCTCGTCGCCGCTCACCCCGCGCCCGGTGAGGATGAGGTCGAGGGCGTGGCTGTGGCCGATCAGACGGGGCAGGCGGATCGTGCCCCCGTCCATCAGCGGGATGCCCCAGCGCCGGCAGTAGACGCCGAACACGGCGTCGCCCGCGGCCACGCGCAGGTCGCACCATGCCGCCAGCTCGAGCCCGCCCGCCACCGCGTGCCCCTCCACCGCGGCGATCACGGGCTTCCCGAGCAGCATGCGCGTGGGGCCCACCGGGCCATCGCCATCCGGCTCCACCCGGGTCACGCGCGATGCGTCCGGCTGGCGCATCGCCTTCAGGTCCGCGCCGGCGCAGAACGTTCCGTTGGCGCCTGTGAGCACTGCCACCGACGCGTCCGGGTCGGCGTCGAAGCGCCGGAAGGCGCCGGCGAGCGCGTCGGCGGTGGGGCGGTCGATGGCGTTGGCCACCTCCGGCCTGTCGATGGTCACGACGGCCACCGCGCCGTCGAGCTCATAGTGGACCGTCATGCCGACCTGAGCTTACGCTCAGCCGGGCGTGACCTTCAGGATCACGTCTGCGTTCCCACCGTTGTCGGTGGTCACGTAGAGGCTGCCGTCGGGCCCCTGGACGGGGCTGCGGAGGCGGCCGCGATTCTGGATCGCGAGGCCGGCGTCCACAGGCTTCCCGGCAGCGTCGAGCTTGAGCAGCAGAAGCTTCGAGTCCTTGAGCATGGCGATGGCCAGCGCGCCGTTCCACGGACCCCACTGCGAACCGTTGACGAACGTCGCTCCTGCGAGCGCGAAGGTGCGCGGCCCGCTGCTCCACAGCGCCCTGACCGCGTTCGGGAACTCCGGAAGGTCCGTCATCGGAACGCCCTCGTTGTAGCCGGGCACCGGATTCCACCCGAAGTTCCCGGGGGCAAGAGCGTTCAGCTCGTCATCACGGGAGGGTCCGTGCTCGGTCGATACGCCGAACCCGTCGCTGGGCCGGAAGGCGATCCCCTGGACGTTGCGGTGACCGTACGACCAGATCCTCGGGTCGAGAGTGCCGCCCGGGTTGCCGGCGACCCCGGTTCCGTCGCGGTTGACCCTGAGGATCTTCCCGCCCAGGGAGCGCGGATCCTGCGGAACGGTTCCCACGGCCGCATCGCCGGTTCCCACGTAGAGGTGGCCGGCCGAGTTGAAGCGCGGGCGACAACCGGAGTGGCGGCCGAGCTCCCCGGTGGCGTTCACGGGCAGTCCGGTGACGATGTCGGTCCTGTTGGTCAGGGTCGTGAAGTTCGCGTCGACGACCCAGCGGACCAGTCGCACGTCGTTGTTCGCTCCGCCCAGGGTCGATGCGAAGCAGGTGTAGATGTAGCGGTTGGTGGCGAACGCGGGGTCGACCGCGAGTCCCATCATCCCGGCCTCTGACGCCTGGACCACGTCGGTGGGCGCCGCCAGCAGCCGCTTCTGGCCGGCGACGATCGCACTGATGCGCCCGGCCCGCTCGGTGTAGAGCATCGTGTTGCCGGCGAACCCGACATCCCAGGGGTGGTCCACACCGGTCACGATCGGGGTGATCGTGAGATTGGACGGTGGGGCGATGCATCCGCTGACGGCCAGGGCCGCGCAGCAGGTGATCCCGGCTCCTCCCAGCATCCTCGCCAGGCGAAGCCGGAGCGAACGGCGGCGCATTCGATCCTCTCTATAACACTTGCGAGGGAGCGAACATAACCCGTGCACGCCCGTGTGCGCGCCGCACGGCGGGTGATAAACGGTCAAACCCGGCGCCGATGGGTCGCCCTCGAACTGGCTACCCTCTCACGGCGAGCGCCCGTAGCTCAGCTGGATAGAGCGTCGGTCTACGGAACCGAAGGTCACAGGTTCGAATCCTGTCGGGCGCGTTACTGCGGCGGCTCAGCTCGAGCGGGCGAGGTACTCGTCGAGCCAGTCGAAGATGCGCGCGTCGCGGAGCGCCGACGGCCATCGGCTCGCAGTGGCGGCTTGCGCCCTCGGCCGCGGTGAACCGGACGAGCTGCTTCGGCCCGGGCAGGCGATCGAACAGCTGCTGCGACTGGCCGGGCCAGAACTGCTCGCCCTCCGGGTCGGTGATGAGTAGCGGCGTGTCGATCTGCGCGACCTCGTCGCCGAGGCGGTAGCCCATGACCGTCTGGTAGAGCCGGTAGCGGCGAGTCGTCGTCCAGGCCGTAGGGCTCGCCGCGGAACGTGGAGCAGCGCTGCGGTGGAGCGGGAGAACCGCTCGCCGAGCCGCATATCGCGATCGAACTGCTCCTGCTTGCCGTCCTCGAGGACCTTGCGCATGCTCTTCGGCAGCGGCTCGATCCACGAGGTCGAGACGTCCACCACGCCGGGTCGGCGACGGCCGCGGCGAAGCGATGCTCGAACGCGAGCGCGCGCGGGACCCAGAAGCCGGCCTGGCTGACTCCGATGAGCGCGATCCGATCGGCGTCGACGTCGTCGCGGGCCACCATCGCGTCGAGCACCGGCGTGAGGACGGCCTCCCAGTCCGGCCGGAACGGGACGCCGTGCTCGAACAGCATGCGCCTGCTGGCCCGGACCGTCGAACGTCATCCAGTGGTAGCCGCGCTCGCTCGCCGCCGCGCCGCCCTGGACCCACATCTGCGACGCCGCGCCGTCGCTGCCGTTGTTGAGCACGACCAGCGGCCGCGGCTCGCCCGGCGCCGCGTCCGGCGCGCGGAAGAAGAATCGCCGGCATCGTCGTGTCCGTCGTACGGGATCGCGACTCGCTCGCCGCACCGATCAGGTCGACGACCTGCTCCCAGCACGCGCGCTGCCGGCGCCAGCGTGCGAGCTTGCCCTCGTTCTCGTGGCTCGCGTCGATCAGGTACAGCGCGGTCGCGTGGTAGGTCGCGCGCGCGGCGGAGGTAGGCGACGCGCACTGGCGCGTCGCCCGCCCCGGCGGCTGCCCGCCCGCTGCCTCGACCGCATCGGCGGTCGCCGTCCACTCCTGACCCAAGCGTCGGCGTCGCCGTCCTTGATCCGCGCCGCCGTGACGAGGACCTCGCCCGCGTCGGCCGCCCCGCGCTGGCACGCGCCGAGCGCGATCTCGAGGCCGAACTGGAAGTCGTCGTGCTTGAACTGGCGCTCGTATGCGTGCTGGTCACAGGTTCGAATCCTGTCGGGCGCGCTAGGAAGCCCTGGGCTCGTACCGCATCGCCACCGCGCCTGAGCCGAACTCCAGCCGGCCCACGAGCTTCAGGTCGACACGCTTCGAGAGCCCCGCGAACAGCGTCGGCCCGTGGCCAACCAGCGTGGGCTGCACCACGAACTCGTACTCATCGATCAACCCCAGCTCCGCCAGCGCCAGCGGAAGTTTCACGCCTCCCACGAACAGCCCATTACCCGGCTCCCGCTTCAGCTTCCGGACGGCGTCCCCCAGATCCCCACGCACGAGCTCCGCGTTCCAATCGACCCGGTCCAGGGTGCTCGACACGACGTACTTCTTTGCTGCGTCGATCGTCCGGGCGAACGGCGCCGTCCAATCAGGCATCGCCTCCGTCTGTCCCGGCGGCCGAAAGGCTGCCTCCATCATCTCGTACGTCACCCGGCCGAAGAGGAGAGCATCGGCCTGAGCGATGGTCTCCGTCGCGTGACGATGTGACTCCTCGTCCGGGGAGCCTGCACGGTGATCGCAGCATCCGTCCAATGTGACGTTGATGGAATATCGAAGAGGTCGCACTACGTAACAGCTAGACCTCGCTCAGGATGGCGCGAGCATCGTCCAGGTCCTGCGTCCGGACGACCAGCTCGTAGGGGCCGCCGGGCATGCCGTCGGCCGCCCCCGCTCCCACGTTCGTCTGGCGGCCCGCACACTCGATGCCCGCACTCCGCAGCAGCGAGCACAGCAGCTCGGCTTCCGGCTCCGACCCCACGACTTTGACGACCGCCAGTGCGTCCATGCGCTCAGGGGGCGATGCTAACCCGCCGGGCTGGACGCTGTGCGACTGTGGACAAGTCGGTGGCCACCAGATAAACTTGCTCTAGCAATCAATGTCCGTGAACCCTGAAGAGACCGCTGAGAAGTGCCGCACCCTCGTCGGCGACGATGGGATCAGGTCGTGGTCTGAGACCCACGCGGATGCGTGGATCGGGATGCTGGAGACCCACAAGCGGCTGACCCGGGAGCTCGAGGCGGAGCTCGAGGCCGAGCACGGCCTCAGCCTGAGCGGCGTCGAGCTGCTCGCGCGGCTCGCGGCGGCGGACGACCGAATGCTCCGCCTCACGGACCTCGCCGGCCAGGCCGGCCTGAGCGTGAGCCGGGTGTCCCGCATCACGGACATGCTCGAGCTGCGCGGACTGGTGGAGCGCCGCCCGTGCCCCGCCGACGCGCGGGCCAAGAACGCGTACCTCACCGACGAGGGGCTGGAGCTGTTGCGCGTGGCGCAGGGCACCCACTTCGCCGGGGTGGAGGAGCGCTTCTTCGACCGGTTGGAGCCGGCGGAGGTCGAGGCCCTGGCCTCGATCTTCTCCCGCTTCGCGCCGGGCGCCGCCTCCGACTGCACCTGATCGGTTCCTCGGTTCGCGCTGGGTGGCCTCAGAGGTGTGGCCTGTCGATGCTTGCCCCCGCAACGATTCTCTGCTACGCTTGCGCTAGCAAGTTTGCGCTAGCAAGCACACTACTTTCGACAGGAGAATCAAATGAGCACCATCACCGCCGTCACCACCCCGGTTCCCACCGGAACCTGGGACGTGGACCCCTCGCACTCGCGCGTCGAGTTCCAGGTCAAGCACCTCGGGATCGCCACGGTGCGTGGACACTTCGCGGAGTTCGAGGGCTCCCTCGAGGTGGGCGAGGACCTGGGGGCAGCCACAGCGAGAGGCGTGGTGAAGGTCGACTCGGTCAACACCAACGACGCGAAGCGCGACGACCACCTTCGGTCCGCGGACTTCTTCGACGTCGAGCAGAACGAGCACATCACGTTCGAGGCGAAGGACATCGTCCCGACGGATGAGGACACGTTCGAGATCACGGGCGACCTCACGCTCCACGGCGTCACCCGCGAGATCGCGCTGAAGGCCGAGGTCACGGGTACCGAGGAGGATCCGTGGGGCAACGAGCGCGTGGGCCTCGAGGTCACCGGCCAGCTCAACCGCGGCGACTACGGCATGACCTTCAACCAGGCGCTCGGCAGCGGCAACATGCTGGTGTCGGACCGGGTGAAGCTCGTGCTCGACATCTCCGCCGTCAAGCGCGCGTAGCCGCGACGACCGAGGCGCCGGCCAGCGCCCCAGTCGTCGTTGGCCGGCGCGCCGTCAGGCCTCGTTCGTGATCCAGACGTCGGGCTGGGAGACGACGCCGAGCTTCGACATCGTCTCGCGCAGGTCGTCCGAGCCCAGGAACTCGCGGGCGCGCCCGACGTCGTCCGTGGTCAGCACGATCGTGACCGAGTTCGCGTTCTCGTCGTCGCGGTACAGGCCCGCGTCCTTCAGCCCGTACTCGCGACGGACCGCGCCGTGCTCGTCGAACCCCGGCTTCCAGGCATCGAAATCGGCGACGTCGTGGCGTACGAAGATGGTGCTCATGGCTCCTCCTGATTCACGGCGATGGTAGATGCTACGATCTGCATCAATTCGCCTTAGAAATAATCGCGCGCGGATAGTTGCAAGTCGGAGCTTTAATGTCAAGACCCAGATCGAGCCCTGAGCCATTTCCCGGAGCGCATGCGTGGCGGGTCTTCCTCGAGTGCTCCTGGGCGCTGACGGACATCCTGGAGGTCGAGCTGGTTGCCGCTCGGGGGATGTCGATCCGCTGGTACGACGTGCTCGTCCATCTCGAAGACGCCGCCGACGGCCTCGCCATGAACGAGCTCGCCGATCGCATCCTCCAAAGCAAGAGCGGACTCACGCGCGTGATCGACAACATGGAGGGCGCGGGGTTCGTGCGGCGAGAGCGCCCCGCTCAGGATCGTCGGCGCGTGCTGGTCTTCATCACCCCCGGTGGCAGGGAGGCGCTCGACGCCGCTCGTGTCGTGCATCGCGACGGGATTCGCCGCCACTTCACCGAGCATCTCACCGCCAAGGATCGGGACGCGCTCGCGGGCTCGCTCGAGAACGTACGCACGCACGTGCGGCCGCTGCGCCCGGGCCGAGTCAGCTAGACGCGCTCGGGGGAGAAGGTGTCGCAGTCGCCCGGATCGCCGTTCGCGCGCCCGCGGTTGAACCAGGCGGTCCGCTGCTCCGAGCTGCCGTGTGTGAACGAGTCCGGGTTCACGCGGCCGGTGGCCTGGCGCTGGAGCCGGTCGTCTCCCACGGCGGCGGATGCCGCCGTGGCCTCCCTCACGTCGCCCTCCTCGAGGTCGCCGGCGGCGTAGACGCTGTGAGCCCAGACCCCGGCGTAGCAATCGGCCTGCAGCTCGAGCCTCACGGACAGGGCGTTCGCTTCGCCGGGGTTCTCGCTGCGGAGGCGGTTCACCTCGTCGCTGGTCCCGAGCTGCTGCTGTACGTGGTGGCCGACCTCGTGGGCGATCACGTACGCCCATGCGAAGTCGCCCGGCGCTCCCAGCCGGCGCTCCATGTCCCCGTAGAAGCTGAGGTCGAGATAGACCCGCTCGTCGGCCGGGCAGTAGAACGGGCCGACGGCGGAGGAGGCGTCGCCGCAGCCGGTGGCGACCGCGTCGCGGTACAGCACGACCTTGGCCCTGGTGAAGGGCTCGCCCTGCGCCGCGAAGAGCCGCTCCCACGTGTTGAGCGTGCGCGTGAAGACATAGGAGCTGAAGTTCCGGAGGTCGCGCTCCGGATCCTGCGACGCCGGGATGCCGCGGCCATCCGCGGCCGGGGCCTGGGGCGACTGCCCGAACGGGTCGTCCACGGCAAATGCTCCACCGGCTCCCGAGCTGCCGGACAGCACCTGGATGAGCAGGAACACGATCACGCCCGCCACCCCGAGCCCGCCCGGGAGCGCCACACCCGGACGCAGCCCCCCACGGGGGCTCATGCCGCCGCCGCGGGCATCGATCATGTCCGAGCTGCGGCCTCCCTTGCGACGCCAGCGCACCCCTGAGTTCTATCCCCTCGGCTCGGCAGGACCCGTCCCCTACTCTTCGCCGCTGCCGTCATGAGTCCACGTCCTTGAGGGAGGGCAGCGATGACGGAGATCCAGAAGTACCTTGCCGAGGAGGTCGCCGAGGACCTCGCCGACGGGATCATCACCCGCCGGGAGGCGATGCGGCGGCTAGGCCTGCCTCGGGCCAGCGCGGCGGGCAAGGGCGGCCGCGAGACGGCGTGGGCGCCCGTGGCGCGTGAGTCGATCACGTTCGCCGGCCCGAACGGGACGCTGATGGCCGCCTGGGCCTCCGCTGCGAAGCCGCGCGGCGGCGTGCTCGTGATCCACGAGAACCGCGGCCTGACCGAGCACATCAGGGCGGTGGCCGGCCGGTTCGCCGCCAGCGGCTACTCGGCGCTCGCGCTCGACCTGCTCTCCGAGGAGGGCGGCACCGGCCGTTCCCGGGCGAGGCCGAGGTGGCGGCCGCGCTCGGCCAGATCCCGCCCGAGCGCTTCGTCGCCGACATGAAGGCGGCGGTGACGGAGCTCGATCGCCGCGTCAAGCAGAAGAAGCTCGCGGCGATCGGGTTCTGCTTCGGCGGCGCCATGGTCTGGAACCTGCTCACCTCGCGAGAGCGGCGACTCTCGGCAGCGGCACCCTTCTACGGGCCGTTCCCGGAGGGCGGGAGCTTCAAGGGCTCGCGCGCCGCCGTGCTCGGCGTCTACGGCGGGCTGGACGCGCGCGTGAACGCGAGCCAGCCGGCGGCGAAGGCGGCGCTCGAAGCAGCCCGGCTGAAGCACGAGATCCTCACGTTCAGCGAGGCGGACCACGCCTTCTTCAACGACACGGGAGCTCGCTTCAACCCCCACGCCGCGGCGGAGGCCTGGCGACGGACGCTGAACTGGTTCGATGGCGCCGGCCAAAGGGCGTAGCGTTCCGGGGTGTGGACCGGAGCCGTGACGAGTTCCGCAAGCGCCTGTTGGCCGAGGCTCTCTCGGACCGCTACGGCCTAGCCCTCCTGGCCGGCGACTCCGGCGCGGCGGAGGAGGTTGCGCAGGAAGCGATCGAGCTCACGCTCGGCGAGTCGCTGCTCTACGACCTCGTGGTCGGGCCCGCCATGCAGCGGATCGGCCGGCTCTGGGCGGCGGGTGAGATCAGCGTGGCCCACGAGCATCTCGCCACTCAGATCACCACCCGTGTGCTGGTGCTCGCGCATGAGCTGGCCGGGCTGCCCGCACATCGCGCCGAGCAGCGGGCGATGCTCGCGGCGGTGGAGGGCGAGCAACACGTGCTCGGGCTGGACATGGCGGCGAAGCTGCTCGAGTCGGCCGGCTACGAGGTCCTGACACTCGGCGCCGACGTGCCGACGGTTGCGCTGCCGGGCATCGTCTCGGATCACGAGCCGGCGCTGTTCGCGCTCAGCGCGACCATGCCCGAGGCCGGCGATCGCGTGCCGGAGGCGATCGCCGCGGTCACCGAGGCGATGCCCGACATCGGCCTGATACTCGGCGGAGCCGGCGTCCCGCCGACCCTCGGGCTCGGCCCGCGCACGGTGGTGGAGCGCAGCGTGACGGGCGTGATCGACGCCGCCGACGGGCTCGTCCGCCGCGCCAGGCTCAACTAGCCGCCACTTGCGCAGGAGGGCCTCGGGTCGGAAGCGTTCGGGTAACCCGACGGGCGGACACCAGGCAGCCTCACTGGAGCGCCGGGGTGCCGCTGGCACCCTGCGGTCCATGTACGAGCGGCGCGGCACCGACCAGACGATCGACCGCCTCATCGACCGGCTCAGGAAGCTCGTGGCCGAGCAGCGGCGGCTGGAGCGACGCGGACGCGGTGAGCAGCTCGAGGCCCTGAGGTGTGAGATAGCCCGCCTGCAGCAGCAGCTGGCGACCGTCGTACGGCGCCAGCTGACGGCCTAGCCGGCCGAGGGCTCCAACACGAACACCGGGATCTCGCGCTCGGTCTGCCGCTGATAGCTGTCGTATCCCTTGTACGCCGCTACCGCCTTCCGCCAGAGGCGCGCCCGCTCCTCGGGAACCGCTTCGTGTGCGCGCATGGATTTCCGCTCGGAGCGGATCTGGATCGTCACGTCGGGGTTCGCGCGCAGGTTGTAGACCCAGGCCGGGTTCTTGGAATGGCCGCCCCTCGAGGCCACCAGGATGAGGTTGTCGCCGTCCGGCACGTAGCCGATGGCGCTGGTGCGCCTGGCTCCGCTCTTGGCGCCCACGTGATCGAGCAGCAGCACGGGCGGGTTGCGTGGCAGGCGGTGCCCGATCCGTCCGCCGGTTGCGCGATAGAGCCGGGTGTGCAGCTTTATGAGCGGCTTCAGAACCGGCCACATCCGCTCGATCGGGCTCATGGCCGCGACCCTACAAGGCCTACATCTTGGCGGAGGCTTCCTTGATGGCCTTGCGGATGCGCGGATAGGTGCCGCAGCGGCAGACGTTGCGGATCTGGTCGAGGTCCGCGTCGGTCACGCTCCGGCCCTCGGCCTTGATCTGCCTGATCTTCGCCGTGGCCGCCATGATCTGACCGGGCTGGCAGTAGCCGCACTGCGCCACGTCGTTGTCCAGCCATGCCTGCTGCACGGGATGGAGCGGCTTGCCCACGCTCGCGGCGAGGCCCTCGATCGTGGTGATCCTGTCGGTGGCCTTGATCTGGGACACGGGCACCGCGCAGGTGTTGAACGCCTTGCCGTTGATGTGGCACGTGCAGGCCTGGCAGACGCCCACGCCGCACCCGTACTTCGGTCCGTGCACTCCGAGCAGGTCGTTGAGCACCCACAGCAGCCGCACGTCGCCGGCGCAGTCCACCGTGACCCGGTTGCCGTTGAGGATGAACGTGTGCTGGGGCACGGGCGCTCCTTAGTAGGCCTTCTGCAGGCCGTCGGTGGGCGAGGCGGGTACCGGCGGCACGGTCGGTGCCGGGGTGAAGCCGAGGTTGGCGCGGTTGTGGTTCACGGGGAAGGTCGTGGGCATGGTCCCGGTGGCGCGGGCGTACGCGCAGGCCGTGGCGGCCATGGACGGCGCCACTGAGAACTCGCCGGCTCCGCCGGGCTCGTCGGCGGTCGGCGGCATGACGATCACCTGAAGGTCCCCGGGCGTGTTCCACTGACGCGTGTAGAACGCCGCGTCCCAGCTGCCCTCCAGGAAGTGCCCGTCCTTGAGGTGCAGGCTGTAGCTCAGAACCTGCCCGATCCCGTCCATGATCCCGCCCATCATCTGGGCCTCGAGGCCGAGCGGGTTCACCGGCAGTCCCACGTCCACGGCGCACACGGCCTTCGTCACGCGCGGCCCCGTGTGGGCGTTGGGGATGCTCCGGTTGACCGTGGCCGGCCGGCAGTCGATCTCGACGAGGCACGCGCAGTAGCCCTTGTACTCGCGGTGGACCCCCAGTCCCTGGGCGGTCCCGGCCGGCATCGCGCGGCCCCAGTTCCCCACCTGGGCGACCTTGTCGAGCACCGCGCGCATCCGGGCGTCCCGCAGGAAGCTGCGCCGGAACCGGTACGCGTCCTGCCCCATGGCCTTGGCGAGCTGATCGATGAGCAGCTCGCGCGGCGTGGTCACGTCCGGGCTGTAGACGTTGCGGACGGCGCTGGTGTTGAAGGTGTTGGCCTCGTAGATCTCGTTGAGGAGCTGCGTGACCACGCCGAAGTCGTAGGGCACGTTGGCGGTCAGGTTGAAGATCGCCTGCGAGTAGCCGAGGTTCGCGCCCGGGGGCGTGGCACCGAGAGCGCTGATCACCTCGCCGAACCCATGCCCCCAGTCCGTGGCCACGGCCGTGTTGCGCTGCTCGAAGGTGAGCACGTTCCCGCCGAGGTAGGTGGCCCGGACCCGGGAGGTGGTCATCGGGTGGACGCGGCCCTGGCGGAAGCTGTCGGTGCGGTGCCACAACAGCTTCACCGGCTTGCCGAGCTTCTGGGAGATCGCGGCGGCCTCGAAGGCGGCGTCGGCGAACAGGTGGCGGCCGAAGGATCCTCCGCCCTCGGTCACGTGCACCTTCACGCTGGTGATCGGGATGCCCAGGTTCAGGGCGATCTGCTCCTGGGCCCAGATCGGCGTCTTGAGGCTGGACCAGATCTCGGCTCGGCCCGGCTTGACGTCCGCGATCGCGGTGTTCGTCTCCAGCGGGTCGCCGGCCCGGAACTGGAACGTGAACTTCTGCTCGATGGTCTTCGCCAGCAGGTTCACCGGCGGCGCCATCGGGAGCTCGGCGTTCTTGAGGTCGGCGAGCACCGTGGCGTCGGACTTGCCCTCCACCGTGCCGGCCCCCCAGTCCACGCTGAGCGCGCGGATCGCGTCGATGCACTGCCCGAACGTGTCGCCGCGGACCGCCACGCCGCCGGCCACGTACCTGGTGTGCGGGATGATCGCCACGTCGGTGATCCCGGGCATGGCCTTCACCTGGGTGAGGTTCCGGATCGAGCGCGCCGTCCCGTTGATCGTTGGCGGGCGGCAGACCATGGTGGGCTTGGCGCCCGCCACGTCGAGGTCCATCGCGAACCGCTTGCGGCCGGTCACGATGTCGAGCGCGTCCACCCGGCGCTGCGGCTTGCCGACCACGCGGAACTGCGACCGCGGCTTCAGCTGCGCCCGGACGGTCACGTTCTCGGACACGGCGGCCAGCTTGCTCAGCGAGCCGATCGTAACCGTGGCTCCGCCCGGAGCCGTGATCACGCCGTCGCGGATCGTCAGCTCCGCCGCCGAGACCCCGAGCTGGTTGGCCGCCGCCTCCAGCAGCGCGCCGCGCGCTACGGCAGCCGCGGTGCGCACGGGGGTGAAGATGGCGTGCATCGTGTTGGACCCGCCCGTGATCTGGTTCCACACGAGCTCCGGACGGGCGTCCGCGAGCGTGACGCGCACCCTGCCCACGGGTACGTCCATCTCCTCGGCGATCGTCATGGCCACGGCAGTGGTGATCCCCTGCCCGACCTCGGCGCGCGGCAGCGCGAACGACACGGTCCCGTCAGGGTTGACCGCGATCGTGATCAGGTTCGCCGTCGGCCTGGCCGCGTCGGTGAGCAGGTCGGACAGGTCGTAGAGGTCGACCGGCTGGACGGTGGGTATCGCGGCCTTGGCCGAATCGGCCCCGAGCTGGGCGCCGGCCACCAGCGTGGGGGCGGCGATCAGATACCCGATGAAGCGGCGCCGTGAGACCCCGGTGCCAACCGGCGTCTCGACCGTCCCCACGACCGTGCCTTCCCCCACGCTGGGACCATCCTTCCCACTGGGGCGAAGAACTAGTCCCCTAGCGTGCGCGCTTGCTCGCCTTTGCCGGGCGGCCGCCGGTGACCGTGAAGGTCTGCTTGTTGTCCGACTGGCTCGAGGTGTTGCCTACGAACACGTTGATGCGCCCGTTCTCCACGACGAACCGGCCGCGGTTGTCGTAGAAGCCGACGTCGTCGCGGTCGAGCGACCAGGAGACCGGCTTGGTCTGTCCCGGCCGCAGCGCCACGCGCGCGAATCCGCGCAGGCGGCGCACGGGCTGCGAGATGCTCGCCACCGGGTCGTTGATGTAGAGCTGCGCCACCTCGTCGCCGGCGCGGGCCCCGGTGTTCGTGACCCGGGCGCTCACCGTCACGCGACCGCGGCGCGCGTCCATCGTCCTCGCGCTGAGACGCACGCCGGAGATCCGGAACGTGGTGTAGCTGAGGCCGTGGCCGAACTCGTAGAGCGGCGCGCAGCTCTGGATGTCCCGGTGCCGCGAGTTGTATCTCGAGGCTGGGTCACAGGGCCGGCCCGTGGGCTTGTGGTTGTAGAAGATCGGCACCTGGCCCTCGTTGCGCGGGAACGTAACAGGGAGCTTCCCGCCGGGATTGACCTTGCCGTAGAGCACATCGGCCACCGCGTTGCCCGCCTCGACGCCCGGGAACCACGCCTCGAGGATGGCGGGCGATTCCTCGTGGACCCCGTCGAGCGTCAGCGGGCGCCCGTTGAAGAGCACGACCGCGAACGGCTTGCCGGTCGCCTTGATCGCATCGATCAGGTCCTCCTGCAGGCCGGGCAGGTCGAGCATCGAGCGCGACTCCGCCTCGCCGCTCATCTCGCGCGTCTCGCCCAGTGCGAGCACCACCTGGTCGGCCGCGCGGGCCGCGGCCACCGCTGCCGCGAAACCGGCGCTCGACGCGCACTCGTTATCCGGGTCGTACAGCTCGTTGTTGCTCAGCGTGCAGCCTGGCGTGAACGTCGTACTCGGGTTCTGCGCGCGCATGCCCTCGAAGAGCGACACCGCGTCGGCGTCGTCGCCGCGACCCCACCAGGGTCCGAGCATGTCGTGCTTCGAGTTGCCGAGCGGGCCGATGACCGCCGTGCTCTTGGCCGGATCGAGCGGGAGCACCGGACCGTCGTTCTTGAGCAGGACCATCGAGCGCCCCGCCGCCCTGCGGGCAGCCGCGCGATTCTGGGGCAGCAGCTGCTTGCCCGCGGCCGCGCTCACGTCGACGTAGGGGTTCTCGAAGAGGCCGGCGCGGAACTTCACGCGCAGGACCCGCCGCACCGCGTCATCGATGCGCCGCATCGAGACCTCGTCGCTTGCCACGAGCCTGCGGCCGAAGTCGCGGAAGTTGGTCGACACCATCTCGGTGTCGGTGCCGGCGTTCAGGGCCAGGCGGGCGGCGTCCCTGCCGTCCTCGGCCACGCCGTGGCCGCAGGGGCCTTCCGCCGGATTCTCAGGCGGGCAGGCCCTCAGCTCGGCGACCGCCGTGTAGTCGCTCTCGACGAACCCGTCGAAGCCCCAGCGCTGCTTCAGCACGCGCGTCTCCAGGTAGCGATTTGCGCACCCCGGCACGCCGTTGATGGCGTTGAACGAGCACATGAGCGTGTCGGACCCCGCGTCGATGGCGGCCTTGAAGGGAGGCAGGTAGAAGTTCCAGAGCCGCTGCAGCGACATGTCGGTCGTGTTGTAGTCGCGGCCCGCGTCCGGCTCGCCGTAGGCGGCGAAGTGCTTGACGCTCGTGACCACTCGGTTGGGCGCGCTGTAGTCCGTGCCCTGGGCGCCCTTCACCCGCGCCGCGGCCATGACCGAGTTGAGATAGGGATCCTCGCCCGCGCCCTCGGAGATGCGGCCCCAGCGCGGCTCGTGCGAGAGGTCCACCATCGGGCTGTAGATCTGCTTGAGGCCGACCGCCGCCGACTCGAAGGCGCCGATGCGGTGGTCGGTCCGGGCTACCTGCGGGTCGAAGCTGCTGGCCGCGCCCAGTGGGATGGGGAAGATCGTCCGGAAGCCGTGAATCGTGTCGAAGGCGAACAGGATCGGGATGTGTAGCCGCGAGTTCTCGACGGCGTCGCGCTGGTAGCGGTTGATGAGCACAGGGTCGGTCTCGCTGAAGACGCTGCCCACCGGCTTGCGCGCCTCCGCGGGGTTGTCCTTCATCTGGCCGTCCGAGAGCAGGGTCAGCTGGTTGAGCTTCTCGTTGAGCGTCATCCGCCGCAGGAGCGAGTCGATCCGGCGCTCGGTCTGGCGGTCGAGGCGCTGCGCCACGGCCTGCAGCGCCGCGCGGTCGCGGGTGCGCTTCTTGGCGGCCAGCGCCGGCAACGCGGCGAGCAGGCATGACGCCAGCGTCACGACGACGATCGCGTGCAGAGAAAACCTTCGACCCATGATCCATCCCTCCCTAGATGATGCGGCGGCAGCCCGCGAGTCGGATATCCCCGAAGCCCCGGCCGCGCAAACGCCCGCCGGCTCAGCAGGGCGGCAGCGCGCCGACCGTCGGAGCGGCGAGCGGGTCCGGCGCGGGCGCCTCGGGGCCGCCGGCCGGCTCGCCGGCGAACGCGATCGTCATCACGAACGGTCCGCGGGGGAGGGTCTTGCCCTGGCAGATGCCGACCGGGCGGCCGAGCGCGCGATTGAACACGACCGTGCTCCTCGCATGTCCCTCCGCCCAGCGGTAGGGGTTCGGGTTCGAGCGGATCGCCGACGTGTTGGCGATCAGCGCCGTGCCGCGCACCGGCTTGCCGAGGGCGCTGGTGCGCCACGGGGTGCCGATCACGACCGCGTGGTGGGTCGCGTCGGGGCCGGTGAAGCTGTTGCCCATCACCTTCGTGTCGTCGTCCTCCACGCGGACGCCGTAGGTGACGTCGCGGAAGCTGTTGGCCAGGATCCTGTTGCGCGCTGCGCGGTCGAGCGCGACCCAGGTGATTCCCTGCTTGACGTAGGTGGGGTCGCTGCACTCCATCGGCAGCGTGCTCTCGCCCATGCGCGAGCCGACCCAGACGCCGTTGACCCCGCCCTCGAAGCGGTTGGCCACGATCACGTTGTCGTCGGCGCCGTAGCGGCGCTGGAACCAGCGCTCCGGCCTGCTGTTCACGTACTCGCCGCAGTTGGTGTAGAGGAAGATGCCGCCCGCGGAGTTGCCCTCGAAGCTGTTGCCGGCCACGAGGTTGCGCCGCGAGCCGTCGATCGAGAGGCCCTCGCGCCCGATCCCCCAGAAGCGGAAGCGGGCGCCGGCGAAGGAGAAGATCGACCCACCGGGGCCGTTCTCGCGGAAGCCGTTGTCGCGAAAGCTGTTGCCAAGCACGACGTTGTCGGTCGTGCCGGCCTCGAGGTACACGCCGCTGCTTCCCGCCCCCGTGATCGTGGAGTGACGGATCGTCGTGCGGGTCACGTAGCCGTCGACGAAGATCCCCACGCCCCTGGACCCGGACACCTGGGTGCGCTCGATCAGCACGTCGCGGATCCCGTGGTCGTACTCGTGTCCGGCGGCCAGGGCGCGAAAGCCCTCGCGCGTGATCCGGATGCTGTTGAGGAACCCGCGTACGACGCAGTTGCGGATCGTCACGCGCGACAGGTCCGCGTCTGCGGGAGCTCGAACCTCGATCCCCGTGGCGCCCCGGCCGGTCCCGTCGATCACGGCGCCGCGGCAGTCGAGCGTGACCTTCGAGGCGGTGATGTCGAAGCCGCGCGTGTACACACACGCCGGGTCGAGCCGCGCGCTGGCGGAGAGCGTCGTGCGCTCGTCGGCGGACGCGCACGGCACCACCGGCGGGGCGGAGCGATGCGGCGTGGCCGCGGCCGACGCGGGAGCGATCAGCGCAAGACAGAGGACGACGGCCCTCGCTATGTACCGGTGGCGAGGGTCGATGCGGCGAGCATATCTAGGGAGCGGGAGTGCTGAGCCGCACGGCGCGGCCGCCGATGGTGCCCCTGATCGACGCGACCGCGCGGGGGGCGCGGGTGCTCCAGCCGATGCGCAGGAAGCCCCGGCGCGCGCCGGCCAGCCGCAACCGCGCGCGGACCGTGCCGGCGCGCCGGTTCCACTCCACCGAGCCGCTGACAGCGAGGTCGCTGACGAAGCGCACGCCCTTCAGCCGCAGGCGGATCGGGCTGTACGCGAGGTACTCGCCCGACGCCGTGAAGCTTCCGCCGCGCAGGCCGTGGCCGCGCGAGCCGTACATCAGCCACCAGCGCGCGAGCGCGTCTCCCACGCTCCAGTTGGCCGCCCAGGCGCCGCGCCGGTCGCCGGCGTTCGAGCGGTCGCCCGGCCCCGCCTCGCCGGAGAGCGGGACGCCCGCCAGCCGGCGCGGGAACTCGGGCACCACGTGGATCTCCGGGGTGCGCTGGGCGCAGCTCACGTCGCCCGGCTCGAGCGTGGTGAGGAAGCGCCGCACGATCCCCGAGGCGCAGTTGGCGTAGTCCGCCAGCGCCGTCACGTGTCCCACGTTCGGCACCGTCACGAAGGTCGAGCGCGGGAAGAGAGCCGCCGCGGCGGCGGAGTCGCCGATCGGGGTGATGGCGTCCAGGTCGCCGTCGAGCACCAGCACCGGCATGTCCGGATAGGTGGCGCCGGCCGGGACCGGCGGGTCGGGATACCTCTGCGCCGGCCATTCCAGGCAGCCCGTGACCAGCTGATCGATGTAGAGCGAGCGCAGCCACTGGTTCTTCGGGAACGGCGCGAAGTCGGCCGGGTCGATCAGCGCACGGGCGGCGGCCAGCTGCCGGCGTCGCTCGGCGAAGGACGCGGCCGGGTCCCAGATCGTCGGGTAGTCGTGGCACGCGACCGCTGCGTAGGCGCCCTCCGAGTAGCTCTTCACCGGTCCGCCGCCGGTGTACGGGAGATCCTCGGCGGCCAGCCTCAGGAGCGGGGCGCGATCGCCGCGCTCGTAGGCGCGCAGCGCGGCCAGGAGGTCGCGGTAGATCGTGTAGTAGAAGGAGCCGTCACCGGCCATCTGGCCGAGCGATGCGCCGTCGAGCCTGATCCGGTGGCGGCCCCCGTCGGCGTCGCGTCCGGTGGCCACGAGCGGCTTGGCTGCGAGTCGCAGCGACCATCGGCGCAGCTCGGCCAGCGCGTCCACGCCGCCGCAGCCGCCCGAGCGCCGGCACGTCTCCGGCCAGGCGAACCGCAGCGCCACGGACTCCTGTCGCGCCCAGGGGTCGAAGCCCGCCACCGGGAAGGCGGCATCGAGCACCACCGAGCGCACCCGCTCGCGGTGCCGCACCGCGAACGTCTGGGCGAAGTACGTGCCGTAGGAGTCGCCGTAGATGTTCACGACCGGCACGCGGAGCCTGTCGAGCACCGCAGCGAGATCGTCGGCGGCCGCGCCCGTGCCGTAGGCGTTCGCGCGCCGGCCGAGCTGGCGCGCGCAGCGCCCGACCTCGCGCGCGTAGACCCCCTTGCCGGCCTGGAGCCGCTTGCAGTTGATCGCGCCGGAGCGGCCGGTGCCGCGGTTGTCCATCACGATCAGGTCGTGACGCCGGTGCAGCCCGCCGAGCATGAACAGGTACGACTCGGCCGAGTCGATCGTGGGGTACCCGGGGCCGCCCTCCGCCCCGACGATGGGCTCCAGCGCGGGCTTCGAGCGGTCGGTGCGCGGGAACACGCGGAAGTGCACCCGCAGCTTGGCGCCGCCGCCGTCCGGCGCCCCACGGAACAGCGGTACGCGCACCGACCCGCAGCGTGCGGTCCGGTCGTCGGGACAGCGCTTCGTGGCCGCGGCCGCGGCCACGCCGGCAGGCAGCACGGTCAGCGCCACCGTCACCGCGATCAGCCCAGCCAGGCGAGCCCTCATCGAGGCGCGAGCCTACTTGTATAAGTCCGGCATGGCGCAGCCGCCCATGCCGCACGTCGACGGCGTGATCCATCGCGATGTGGAGGCGGCCGGGATCCGCTTCCACGTGGCCGAGGCGGGGGCGGGCGAGCCGGTGGTGCTACTCCACGGCTGGCCGCAGAGCTGGTACTGCTGGCGCAAGTTGATCCCGCTGCTGGCGCCGTACCGGCGGGTGATCGCTGCCGACATGCGCGGGTTCGGGTGGAGCGACGCGCCGCCGGGCCGCTACGACAAGCAGACGATGGCCGACGACCTGATCGCGCTGCTCGACGCGCTCGGGCTCGAGCGGGTCGACCTGATCGCGCACGACTGGGGCGCGTGGGCGGGGTTCATCGCATGTCTCGACCACCCCGAGCGGATCCGGCGCTACCTCGCGCTGAACATGTACGCGCCCTGGCCGCCGCCACCCTCGCCCAGAGGCTTGCTCGGCGTGTGGCGGCTGTGGTACCAGGCGGCCCTCGCGACGCCGGGGCTCGGCGCCGCGCTGATCCGGCGCACCGACTTCGTCAAGCGGGTGATCGCCACTGGAGCGGTCCAGTCCGGCGTGTGGACCGACGCGGACCTGGAGACGTTCGCGGCCGTGCTGCGCGAGCCCGCCCGGGCGCGCGCGTCCGTACGGCTCTACCGGACCTTCCTGTTGCGGGAGGCGGGCCCGTACCTGGCCGGCCGCGCCCGCGGGCGGCGCCTGAGCGTGCCGACATTGCTGCTGCACGGCACCAAGGACCTCGCGGTGGACCACCGGCAGCTCGGCGGATGGGAGCCGTGGGCCGACGACATGCGCGTCGAGCTGCGCGACGACTCGGCCCATTTCATCGCCGAGGAGCTGCCGGAGGTGGTGGCCGCCCGCGCGCGGGCGCACTTCGGCTAGGCCGGAGCGGCCGCCTTGTCCCGCTCCGCCTTCGCGGCCTCGCGCAGTTGCTCGAAGCGGATGATCTGGCCGCCGGCGCCCCAGTTGCCCTCGGCGATCTCATGCACCAGCACCCACACGCGGATGCTCTCCTCCTCCGCCAAGCCGGCCGCCTCGCGGATCAGCTTCGTGAACTCCTCCACGAGGCCGGCGCGGCGACGGTCGCTGAGCCCGCCCTGGGGAACGCTCACGTCGACCACGAACTGGCTGAGCTCGGCGGGACCGTCCGCGGTGAACACCGCGCCGGGCGCCAGCTCGTGCACGTGGACCCACGAGATCGAGCGGAAGAACTCGGTGTCCGGCGCTCCCTCCCAGCGCAGCATCGACTCGGCCAGTCGCTGCGGCAGCTCGCGCTTCGCCTCGTCCGACAGGGCTCCGGCGGGGTAGGTCAGCTCGACTCTCGGCACGTTCGCTCTCCTGTTCGCGGGGGTGTGGAGCACGATACATCTCACGAAACGAGAGGTGCCGGCGTTGTCATCGCATGAGCTCGCAACTGTGGGATGGTGCGACGGTGATCGATTCCTCGGATCGTTTCTGGCGTGCGGTGGAGGCGGGCGATCCGCGCTTCGACGGCTGGGTGTTCGCGGGGGTCACGTCCACCGGGATCTACTGCCGTCCGAGCTGCCCGGCACGGACCCCGAAGCGGGAGAACGTGCGCTTCTACGCCACGGCGGCGGCTGCCCAGGCCGACGGCTTCAGAGCGTGCAAGCGCTGCCGCCCCGACGCCGCGCCGGGCTCGCCCGAGTGGGACCGGCGCACCGATCTGGTGGGCCGCGCGATGCGCCTGATCGCCGACGGCGTGGTGGACCGTCACGGCGTGGCCGGCCTGGCGTCGCGGCTGGGGTACACCGAGCGCCATCTGCACCGCCGGCTCTCGGCCGTGGCCGGCGCGGGCCCGCTCGCGCTCGCGCGGGCGCAGCGCGCCCAGACCGCGCGGCTGCTGCTCGAGACCACCGACCTGCCCATGATCGAGGTGGCGTCGTCGGCGGGCTTCGGCAGCGTGCGCCAGTTCAACGCGACGATGCGCGAGATCTTCGCCACCGCACCGCGCGATCTGCGCGCCCGGCCGCGTGCGGCTCAGGCCCGCACAGACGACGCGATCGCGCTGCGCCTGCCGCATCGGTCGCCGCTCGACGCCGCGGGGCTCGTGCAGTTCCTGGGGCGGCGGGCCGTGCCCGGTGTGGAGGAGATCGTGGACGGCGCCTACCGGCGCAGCCTGCGCCTGCCTCACGGCGCCGGCATCGTCGAGCTCCGTGCCGTGGAGGAGCAGGTGCGCGCACGCTTCTGGCTCACCGACCCCCGGGACCTGGCGGCGGCCGTTCAGCGATCGCGCGTGCTGCTCGACCTGGACTCCGATCCGGAGGCGGTGGCGGATGCGCTCGGCGGCGACGCCACGCTCGGCACGCTCGTGCGCGCCAATCCGGGCCGGCGCGTGGCCGGTCACGTGGACGGCGGGGAGCTGGCCGTTCGCGCCGTGCTCGGGCAGCAGGTTTCGCTCGCGGGCGCGGCCGCCGCGGCGGCGCGCCTGGTGGCCGCCCACGGCGAGCCGCTCGAGCGTCCGCTGGGCGCGGTCACTCACCTGTTCCCCACGGCGGAGGCCCTGTCCGAGGCCGACCCGTCGGACTGGCCCATGCCGCGAACGCGCCGCGCCGCGGTGCGCGCCCTCGCCGGCGAGCTGGCCGGCGGAGAGCTGGCCCTGCACCCCGGCGCCGAGCCCGACGAGGCCCGGCGGCGGCTGGGCGCGATCCCGGGGATCGGTCCCTGGACGGTGGGCTACGTGTCCATGCGCGTGCTGCGCGATCCCGATGCCTTCCTGCCCACGGACCTGGGCGTGCGTCATGCCCTCGAGCGCCTCGGACGCGACGCCACGCCCGCGGCCGCCGAGCGACTGTCGTCCGCGTGGCGCCCCTATCGTTCGTATGCCGTGCAGCATCTCTGGGCGGGGCTGGCCGCATGAGCGCGCTCCGGTACACACGCATGGACAGCCCGATCGGCGAGCTCCTGCTGACCGGAGACGGCCACGCGCTGCGCGGTCTTCACATGATGCAGGGCCGGCGTCCGGTGGCCGTGGGGGCGGACTGGCTCCAGGCGGACCACGCCTTCGAAGAGGTGCGAGCGCAGCTCACCGACTACTTCGCGGGGCGGCGCACGAGCTTCGACGTCCCGCTGCAGCTCGAGGGCACGGCATTCCAGCGCGAGGTGTGGGGCGGGCTGCTCGAGATCGACTACGGCGAGACGATCTCCTACGGGGAGCTGGCGCGCCGCATAGGGCGCCCGCGCGCGGTTCGCGCCGTGGGCCTGGCCAACGGCCGCAACCCGATCGCCGTGATCGTGCCCTGCCACCGGGTGATCGGCGCCGACGGCACGCTCACCGGGTACGGCGGCGGCCTCGAGAGCAAGCGGCTGCTGCTCGACCTCGAGTCGCGACTGCTCGCTCCCGCGATGTTCTGATCGCGCGGATATGCCAAGCTCGGCGCGTGATCGTCGCGATCGCGGGTGCTCATGGACAGGTGGCCCGGCCGCTGGCCCGCGGGCTCGTGGCGCGAGGGGACCAGGTGCGCGGGATCATCCGCAATCCGGACCACTCCGGCGACCTGCGCGCGGACGGCAGCGAGCCGGTGCTCTGCGACCTCGAGACGGCCGGCCTGGAGGAGGTGGCCCAGGCGCTCGCCGGAGCCGACGCGGTGGTGTTCGCCGCGGGCGCGGGTCCCGGCAGCGGCGCGGAGCGCAAGGTCACCGTCGACCGCGATGGGGCGATCAAGCTGCTCGAGGCCGCGCGCTCGGCCGGCGTGGACCGCTACGTGATCGTCAGCTCCGTGGGCGCCGAGAGCCCTCCCGAAGGGGACGACGTGTTCAGCGTCTATCTCCGTGCCAAGGCGGAGGCCGACCGCGCCGTGGAGGAGAGCGATCGCGCATGGACGATCGTGCGCCCCGGGTCCCTCAACGACGACCCCGGCAACGGGCGCGTGCGGATCGACATCGATCCCCACCGCGGCAAGGTCACGCGCGAGGACGTGGCGGCGGTGCTGGCGGCCGTGGTGCACGAGCCGGCGACCGCGCTGCACGTCCTCTACGTGAACGGCGGGGACGATCCCATCGACGAAGCCCTGGCCGCCGCGCTCAGTCGCTAAAAAATTTCGCAAGTTGCGAGGTTTTGCACGAGATCCGGTTCACAGAGCCGTGCGCCGGTGCTAGCTTCGCGGGCGACGGAACCCTCCGGGCTCGCAGCACTAGGAGCCGCGTTGGGGGCTTGGACCCCCGTAAGTCGTGGCGACAGGTAGAAAGCTCTTTCCCGGCCCCGTCAATTCGCGAAAAGATCTAGGTCTCGGCAAGGCCCCGCTCGTACGGCGGGGCCTTGTGCGTTTCTACGGGGCCTCGCCAGGTCCCGCGCTCTCGCGCACTCCTGCCACCGCCTCGGCGTGCTCCACACCGGCGGCCCGCATGAGGTCCACCGCGGTCGAGCGCACCTGTCCCACGATGTGCAGCGCCGACATGTTGCCGGTCTCCTGGAGCACGGCGTTGGCGTCCTCGGCGGCGCGGAGAGCCGCGTCCCGAGCGGTCTCGGTGTCGTCGGCCTCCAGCGCGCGGACGGCCTCGCCCAGGCTCCGCACCGCAGTGGTCAGGCCCGGTGGGGTGGTGTCGCCGAGCGCGATCGCGCGACCCACCCCGCGGGCGATCACCCGCACGTTGTTCACCGCCAGCTCGAGCGCCGCGACGATGTCCGCGTAGCGCGCCACGCGCCGGCGGTGGCGGTCGGGGCGAAGCGTCAGGCGGATGCTGTCGCGAGCGGCGGCCAGCGCCTCACGCGGCTCCCGGAGCACGATCTCGCGCGCCCGGAGCACCGCCAGCTCGGCTGTCTCCTGATCGCGCCGGTCGAGCGCGTCGGTCACGGTCTCGAGGGCGAGGGCCAGCTGGTCGAGCACAGGCGCCACCGCCCTGCGCACCACCTGAGCCGGCTCCACGGGCAGCAGGAGCGTGGCCACGGCGAGCGCGATCGCTCCGCCCGCGAGGGCGTCGACGAAGCGTGCGAGCGAGATGCCGTCGGTGGGCACCTGGATGGTGGTCACGAGCACGGCCGAGGTGGCGGCCTGGGACACCAGCAGCGGCCCGCCCCCGAGCACCAGCGCGGCCCCCATCGCGAGCGCGGTCACCACTCCGATCTGCCACGTGCCGGTGCCGATCAGGAACACCAGCAGGTCCGCCACCAGGATCCCGAGAGCCACCCCGAACGCCATCTCGACCGCGCGCCGGCGCCGCTGTCCCAGCGAGAGCCCGAGGGTGATCACGGCCGCCACCGGGGCGAAGAACGGCCGCGGATGGCCGAACAGCTCGGTGGCCGCGAGCCAGGACAGCGACGCGGCCACCGCGGTGTGGAGAATCGGGCGGGCGCCGACGAGTAGCGAGTCGCGCCGCCGCTCGAGCCCCGCGCGCGAGCGCGCCGCGGCCTCGGCGCGCAGCTCCTCGCCGCTCATGCGCGGGCCGTGTATTCGACCGCGCATCAGCGCGCTACGAACGCCCGGCCGTTCGCGTTCCCGTACCGGTCGCGGGCGCCACCGGCGGGCACGCGCACGGTCGCCGTGCCGGGGCGCAGTAGAAGTACCCCGCCCTCGCCGAGCGTGAGCACGCGCCGGCGCCCGCCCACCAGCGCGGTCACCGTGCCCCTGGCGGCCCGGCCGGGCCGCATCGTCAGATCGCGCTCGGGCACCGCGGCGGGGTAGCGCAGCGCCAGGGCCAGCACGCCGGGGGCGGAGCGCAGCCTCGCGATCCGGAGCGACCGGGCGGGACTCAGGGTGAACGCCCGCGAGGCGAGCCGGTAGCGGGTGGCCGTGATCACGAAGCGGTAGCTGCCAGCGGGCGCCTGCCGCGGAGCCTCCCACCAGGCCCGGTAGGTGCCGCGCCGGCGGGAGTCGAGCACGGGGATCCCGAGCTCCTGCGGACGGTCTGCCTCACTGCGCCAGAGGATGCGCAGGCCGCGGTCGTCGTCGACCGTGCGCCAGCCGCCCGCGGTGCGCCGCTGCACCGCCACGAAGGCGCGCTCGAGCGGGCGGTCGAGCCCGTCGGCGCCGCCGCGCCAGGCCACCGAGGGACGCTGAAGGCGCCGGGCCGCGCGCGGCTGGCGCACGATGCGGCCCGCGCTCGCGCCGCGTGGATACGCCGGGCCGTCGGGCCGCAGCCCGCGTGTGGGATCGAACGGGTGGGGCTCGGGCGCCGCCGCGCCCCGCGCCAGCCGGCCGGCGAGGTCGCCGAGTGCGGAGGCGATGAAGGCTCCGCTGGCGGGCCCGTACACGGTCGTGCCGCCCTCGTAGTGCTGGGCCTCGTACTCCTCGGGGGTGGTGAGGTACGAGACGTACTCGTTGGCGTAGCCGGCCACCACCACCCGGCGGAGGCCGGAGCCGGCCATCGCCCGCAGCGCGGCGGCGCGCGTGCGGCGAGCCAGCTCCACGGTCATCTCGCCGGGTACGGACACGAGCACGTGGTCGCCCACCCGCGCGGCGGTGAGCGGCACCGCCGTGGGCTCGAGCGTGTGCCCGGGGTCGGTGAGGGTGGGCGTCTTGCGCCCCTGTGGCTCCACCGGGGCGTCCAGCCGGCTGCCCTCCAGGGCGTTGCCCGTGGCGTCGAAGAGCGGCCCGCGGCCCTCCTCCGAGCCGGTGAGGTACGAGAGGCCGAACACGGCCGTGTCGGCCAGCCGGCCGAACGGGGTCTGCTGCCCGCAGAAGCACACTCGCGTCCAGCGTGACGCGAGTGCCGGCGCGCGCGTGAGCCGGCGCCCCGCCGACCGCCATGCCGTGAGCATCGCCGCCGCCTCGCGGCGACCGACCCACTCGGCCGCCGCGGGCCCGGAGCGGTCGAGGCCGGCGGACACGTCGCCGGCCGCGCCGTTGCCGTAGACGAGCACCACGTCCTGGCCGCGGCCCACGCGGCCGCCGCGGCGCACGGCGGCCTCGAACGCGCGGTGGGCGGCCGCCGAGTGGTCGCCGTTGTAGTACTGGAAGGTCGACTTGTTGACCGTCCCGTGGTCGGCGAACACGCCCCAGGCGCCCACGGGCACGCGCCGCCCGCCGCGCAGCTGGTCCACGCGCAGCACGTTCACGCTCGCGTCGACGGGATGGAACGGGCCCAGCGGATCCTCGCTCGCCCGGCCCTCCCCGAAGCCGTGCTCGAGTCCGTGGTCGGCCAGGTGCGCCTCGACGGAGCGGTTGCGGGTCACGCGCAGGAGGCGCGTGGTGCCCCAGCCGGCCAGCGCGGGACGGCGGTCGGCGTCGGCCCGGCGAATGGCCAGCGCCAGGCGCCGCACCATGAACGTGTAGAGGCGTGGGTCCGGCCGGTTTGCCTCCGACCGTGGCGCCTGCGGCGTCGCGAAGGCGCGGTCCTTGAAGAGGAAGTTCGAGTAGCCGGTGGGCCCGGCGTGCGTATGCGTGGCCTGCACGATCACCTCGCGCTCGTCGAAGCCGGCGCGCCTGGCCGCCTGCTGGACCACCCCGCCGGCGATCATGTTGAGGTCCTCCGACACGAGCACGAGCCGGCTCGCGCCGCGCCGGAGCACGATCGCCTTGGCGTACAGGCGCGTGTGCTGGCCGAGCGCTCGCGCGTCGCCGCGCGCCCAGCCGAGCATGATGTAGCCGGTCGGCGGGGTTATGTCGGCCCTGCCGACCCCGGCTTCGAGCGCCGGGCCGCCCGCGAGCGCGGCGGGTGCCGCGACCGCGAACGCGGCAGCCGCGCTCGCGATCGCGAAGACTGAGCGCAAGCCACGCGGCACCGGGTGAGCCTATCCTCCGCGGGTGCCCACCGCCGGACACGAAATGCCCCTCGCCGACGAGCGCGAGCAGGTCGCTGCAGCCGCCCGTTCGCTCGCCGCCCAGGGGCTGGTGCTCGGCACCTCGGGCAATCTCAGCGCCCGGCATGGGGAGCAGGTGGCGGTGACGCCCACGGGCGCCGTGCTCGCCGAGCTGCGAGCCGAGCAGGTGAGCGTGGTGGACCTCGAAGGCCGGCTGGTGCACGGCGAGCTCGAGCCGACCTCCGAGCTCGGACTGCACCTCGGGGTGTACGGGCGCTTCCACAGCGGCGCCGTGGTGCACACGCACTCGCCGATGGCCACCGCTCTGTCGTGCGTGCTCGACGAGGTACCCGCGGTGCACTACGCGATGCTGGCCCTCGGCGGAGCCGTGCGGGTGGCGCCCTACGCGACCTTCGGCACTCCGGAGCTGGCCGGACACGTGCTCGACGCGCTCGACGGCAAGACCGCCGCGCTGATGGCCAACCACGGCGCCCTCGTGCACGCGGCTGACATGGCCGCGGCGGTGGACCTGGCTCTGCTGCTCGAGTGGGCCTGCGCGGTCTACTGGCGCGCGGCCACGCTGGGTACGCCGCGCACGCTGGACGACGCGGAGCTGGGCGCGGTGCTGAGCGCCGTGGTCGAGCGCGGCTACGGCGGCGTGCGGGCGGCCGCGCCGGGCGGGGCGCCCGGGTGAGGGCGATCGCCATGGGCGTGCACGTGCTCGACGTGCTCGCCCGCCCCGTGGATGCGATCCCGGAGGGCCAGGGCGGCCAGCTGGTGGACGAGATCCGGGTCACGGCCGCCGGATCGGCCGGCGGCACGGCGCTGGTGCTGGCCAAGCTCGGCGCGGAGGTGCGCAGCGCCGGGGCCATTGGCGACGACGTGCTCGGCGAGATGCTCGTGTTCCTCCTGCGGCGCGCCGGCGTGGACCCGTCGCTGCTGGTGCCGCGCGCCGGCATTCAGACCTCGGCCAGCGTGCTTCCGATCCGCCCGAACGGCGACCGGCCGGCCTTCCACGTGATCGGCGCCAACGGGACCTACGGCGCGGCCGACGCGCCGCTCGACGAGATCGCCGAGGCCACCCATCTCCACCTCGGCGGCCCCGAGTTCATGGGCGGCGAGGAGGCCGCCAAGGTGCTCGCGCACGCGCGCGCGAATGGCGTGACCACGTCGGCGGACGTGCTGGCGCCCGGCGAGCCCGGCCTGCTCGAGTGGATCGCGCCGGCGTTTCCGGAGCTCGACTACCTCCTGCCGAACGACGAGCAGGTGCTCGGGTTCACCGGCGCCACGGACCTCGAGGAGGGCTGCCGCGCGCTCCTGGAGCGCGGCGTGGGCTGCGTGGCCGCCACGGAGGGCGCCGAGGGCGCGCTGGTGGTGGACGCGGCCGGAGCGGTGAGTGTTCCCGCCTTCGACGTGGACGTTGTGGACACCACAGGCTGCGGCGACGCCTTCTCGGCGGGCTTCCTCCGCGGCCTCGACCTGGGCGGCGACCGAGCGGAGGCGGCGCGGATGGGATGTGCCACGGCAGCACTGGTGGCCCAGGGCCTCGGCACCGATCACGGCAGCTTCACGCTCGCCGACGTGCAGGCCATGTGCGCTACCCCGATGAACTAGGGTGAGCGGCCCGATGGCGCGCACGAACGTAACCCGGCGGCAGGTTCTCGGCGCCGGCGCCGTGGGAGCCGCGGTCGCCGCCGTTCCCGCCGCCGAGGCCAAGCGCGCGCGACACGGCAAGCGCACGCGCAGGGCCGACGTGGCCATCGTGGGCGCCGGCCTGGCCGGCCTCACCGCGGCCAGGGCGCTCAGGCGCGCCGGCCGTTCGGTGATCGTGCTCGAGGCGCGCGAGCGCGTGGGAGGGCGTACCTGGAACCACGCCATCGGGGGCGGCGAGGTGGTGGACCTCGGGGCGGCGTTCGTGGGCCCGACCCAGGACCGCATCCTGGCGCTCGCCAAGGCCCTGGGCGTCAAGACCTTCCCGACCTACAACACGGGCTCGAACGTCCAGTTCATCAAGGGCGTGCGCAGTCTCTACCCCGCCGAGGGGCTCCCCCCGGATCCCGGGGTCACCGCCGACCTGCCGGCGCTGCTCGGGCTGAACGGCCCGGCGCGCGAGGTGGGCGTCAACGCTCCCTGGAACGCCGCGCGGGCGGCCGAGTTCGACTCGCAGACGCTCGAGACCTGGGCCCAGGCCAACCTGACCACCGACGCCGGCAAGACCATCCTCCAGACCGCGGTCCAGCCCAACTGGGGCGCCGAGCCGCGGGATCTCTCGCTCCTCTACGTGCTCTTCTACATCGCCGCCGCCGGGAACGAGAAGAACCCCGGCAACCTACTGCGGCTGATCACCACGGGCGGGGGCGCCCAGGAGAGCCGCCTGGAGGGCGGCACCCAGCTCCTCGCCATCCGCATGGCCAAGGCGCTCGGGAAGCGGGTCGAGCTGGGGGTGCCGGTGCGCGGCATCACTCAGAAGAAGGGAGGCGTGCAGGTGCACGCGGACGGCCTCGAGGTCCATGCCAAGAGCGTGATCGTGGCCATCCCGCCCACCCTGACGGGCCAGATCGAGTACCACCCGGCGCTGCCGGTCAAGCGAGCGCAGCTCGTTCAGCGGATGCCCCAGGGCTCGCTGATCAAGGCCGAGGCGATCTACCCGACACCCTTCTGGCGCGACGAGAACCTGTCGGGCCAGGCGGTGTCGGACGTCGGCCCCGCACGCACCACGTTCGACTCGAGTCCGCGCGACGGCAAGCCCGGGGTGATGCTCGGCTTCCTCGGGGGCCACGACGCGCGCGCGTGGGAGGGCCGCTCAAAGGCGGCACGCCGTGCCGCGGTGCTCAAGAACTTCGCCGACTACTACGGGCCGAAGGCGCTCAAGCCGAAGAGCTACTTCGAGCAGGACTGGAGCAAGGAGGTCTGGACCCGCGGCTGCCCGGTGGGATTCACCGCCCCCGGCGTGCTGTACGAGTACGGACCGGCCCTGCGCCGCGCTGTGGGGCGGATCCACTGGGCCGGCACCGAGACGTCCACGTTCTGGATGGGGTACATGGACGGCGCCGTGCGCTCGGGCGAGCGCGCCGCGCGCGAAGTTCTGCGCGGCTGACGTTGCGGGGCGCCGCGGGCGTACTGGTGCTCGCCGGCGCGGTGCTGACCCTCCTCGGAGGGGTCGTGCTCTACGTCCAGACCCAGGTGGTGGACAGGGACTCGTTCAGCGACCGCGCCGTGGACACGCTGGACGACCGCGAGGTGCGCGACGTGGTGGCGCGCGAGGTGGCCGGCCAGCTCCTGGGCGCCACGGGGCTGCTGGACGTGACCGCCCCGGAGCTCGAGGCCACCGTGGATCGCGCCATCCGCTCGCCGAGCTTCCAGCGTGCCTTCCGGCGGGCCGCCGGGGAGACCCATGACGCGCTGTTCTCCCCGGGCGACGACACGGTGTTCTTCGACGTGCCGAACGTGGGTCGCGCGATCGCGCCCACCCTCGAGTCCGTGGCGCCCGGGCTCGTGGACAGCATCCCTCTGCGGGCGGAGACGCGCCTGCTCGAGATCGAGCGGCGGAATCCCGGGGTGCGCGCCCTGCGCGTGGCCGATGACCTGGCGCCGCTCGGGATCGGCCTCTTGGCGATCGGGTTGGCGCTGCTCGCTGCCGGATGGGCGCTGGCCCCCGACCGCCGCACCGCGCTCACCCGCACCGCGCTGGCTCTGGGCGCCGGCTCCGCGCTGTTCCTGGCGGTGCTTCTGGTCGTCAAGCAGGCGGTGGAGGCGAACGCCCAGGCCGGATACGCGCTGACGCAGGGCGACGTGAGCCCGGCCGTCGAGGGTGTCTGGAACGCGTACGCGGGGGATCTCGTGACCTGGGCGCTGGTGTGCGCCGTGGTCGGCCTCGGGCTCGCTCTAGTCTCCTGGCGGTGGAGCCCGACGCGGTTGAGATGAGGGTGCTCGGCTGCCTGATCGAGAAGCAGCGGACCACCCCGGACGCCTACCCCCTGACGCTCAACTCACTGCGCCTGGCCTGCAACCAGTCGACCAACCGCGATCCGGTGCTGGAGCTCGAAGACGGTGAGATCCGCGCCGCTCTCGATCGGCTCGGGCAGCGGCGCTGGACGCGCCTCGCGAGCTGGTCGAGCGGGCGCTCCATGAAGTACCGGCACATGCTCGGGGAGACGCTCGATCTCGACGAGGCGCAGGTGGGCCTGCTGGCCGTGCTCATGCTGCGCGGAGCTCAGACGCCGGGCGAGCTCCGGCAGCGCACCGAGCGCATGCATCGCTTCGGCGAGGACGAGCTCGAGACCACGCTCGCGGCTCTCGAGGAGCGCGAGCTCGTCCGTCTGCTCCCGCGCCGGCCCGGTCAGCGCGAGCAGCGCTACGAGCAGCTGCTCGGGGGCGTGGCCGACGCGCCGCCCGCCACCGAGCCCGCATCCGCTCCCGTCGCTCCCGTGGTCGAGAGCGCGCCTCCCACCCCCGGCTCCGACGGCATCGACGCCAGGGTGGAGCGGCTCGAGTCGGAGCTTGCCGCGCTGCGCGAGGAGCTCCGCGCCCTGCGCCAGGAGCTGGGCGCATGAGCGCGCCCGGGTCCGGGATCCTGGCCCGCGGGCCCTGGCACCCGGATCAGGTGCGGGTCCGGTGGCTCGAGCAGGCCTACGAGCCCCCGGCCGACCTGGACCGGCAGGCCGACACCGCGGTGGATGCCCTGCGGGAGCGCGGCTCGCCGTGCCACGACGGGCTGTCCACCCGGCTCGCGTCGTTCGCGGAGGTGGACGGCGGCCTGGCGCTCGAGCTTCAGCCTTCGCGCTGGGCGCTGCGACTCGTGGACACGGATGCCTCCGACAGCCTCACGGCCCTCTGCGTCGTGCGCACCGACGACGGCCGCTGGCTGGCCGGCCGCCGCGCCGGCTGGGTTTCCACCTGGGCAGGCCGCTGGGCGCTCGGGGCCGGCGGAGCGGTGGACCTGGGCGAGAGCCCGGCCGAGACGCTGCCGCGCGAGCTGCACGAGGAGTGGCAGCTGGAGGCCCACAGCCTCAGCATCGAAGCGCTCGTGCGCATCCCCAACGGCCTGGCGATGGTCGTCGGGCTGGCCACGGTGGCCGACACATCGGAGCCGGTGGCCGACGACGAGCACGACGAGTGGGCGTGGTGGGATCCCGATCCCGACCGCTGGCCCGAGCACGCGGACGACCGCGTGCGGACGATGGGACGCCTGCTGGCGGCGGCGCGCTAGGGCGCTATACGCCGGCCACGCCGACCGGGCAGGAGACGCCCGTGCCGCCGATCCCGCAGTACCCGTTGGGGTTCTTCGCCAGGTACTGCTGGTGGTAGTCCTCGGCGTAGTAGAACGGCCCCGCGGGCTTGATCTCGGTGGTGATCTCGCCGTAGCCGGCGCCCTTGAGTCGCTCGGCGTAAGCGTCGCGTGAGGTGCGGGCCACCTCGGCCTGGGCCTCCGAGTCGGTGTAGATCCCGGAGCGGTACTGCGTGCCCACGTCGTTGCCCTGGCGCATGCCCTGCGTGGGGTCGTGGCCCTCCCAGAAGAGCCGCAGCACCTCCTCGTAGGGGAGCTCGGCCGGCCGGAACACCACGAGCACGACCTCGTTGTGGCCGGTGCGTCCGGAGCAGACCTCCTCGTACGTGGGATTGGGCGTGAAGCCCGCCGCGTAGCCGGCCGCGGTCGTGTACACGCCGGGCGCCTGCCAGAAGATGCGCTCGGCGCCCCAGAAGCAGCCCATGCCGAACACGGCGCGCTCGGTGTCGTCCGGGAAGGGCGGCTCGAGCGGAGTGTCGAGCACGAAATGGCGCTCCGGCACGGCGATGGGCGTGTCGCGCCCGGGGAGCGCCTCCTCGGCGGTTGGCGGTGATGTCTTGTGGCGCTGGAGGAAGCTCATCACTCATCGAGATTAGCGCCCGGAGCGTTACGGTTCACCCGTGGCCACGCTCACCGAGCTCGACCTCCCCGGGTTCGACTTCCTCGACACCACGCTGCGCGGCGAGCGCTTCCACGCGACGATGAAGGACCTGGCCGAGCGCTCCTGGCTGGCCAAGGCGGAGCTCGGCTACTTCGTGCTCGATCGCGAGGCGGCCACCTTCTTCCTGCGCACCAAGAGCGCCACCTTTCCCGGCATGAAGATCGCCGAGCTGTTCGGAGTGGAGGACGGTCCGCTCTACGAGGAGATGCGCCGCAACATCCTCCACGTGAACGGCGCCGATCACAGCCGGCTCCGCAACCTGGTGAACCCGTCCTTCACGCCGCGCGCGGCCGATCGCTGGCGGCCGGCGATGCGCGGCTTCCTCGAGCAGCTCTGGGAGGGAGTGGAGGGCGCCGGCCGCTGCGAGTTCGTGGAGGACTTCGCCAAGCCGTATCCCTCACTCACGATCGCGACGGTCATGGGCGCTCCGCTCGAGGACGCGCCGCGGCTCCACGATTGGTCCAACTGGATCCAGCGCCAGTTCGACGCGCCGAGCCTCATGAACGACCGCGCGCGGATCGAGCAGGCCGTGAGCGAGTTCTACGAGTGGTGCGAGGGCATGCTCGCGGCCCGGCGCGGGGACCCGCGCGACGACCTCGTGTCGACCTTGCTCGCCGCCGAGCAGGAGGGCGACCGCCTGTCCGAGGTGGAGTGCATGCACCTCGTGCTGAACGTGCTCGTGGGCGGCGTGGACACCACGCAGTCGCAGCTCGCGCACGCGGTCAGGCTCTTCGCCACGCGCCCGGACCAGTGGCGGCTGCTCGCCGAGCGCCCCGAGCTGGCGCCCCAGGCGGTGGAGGAGGTGCTGCGCTACGAGCCGATCACCCCGTTCACGGCGCGGATCATGGTCGAGGACGTGGAGTACCGCGACGTGACCTTCCCGGAGGGCACGGTCGTGATGGTCTGCGCGTTCACCGCCAATCGCGACGGCGAGGGCAACCTCCACGAGCTGGACATCACCGCCGACCGCTCGGACGCCAAGCCGGTGACCTTCGGCGCGGGAGTGCACTACTGCCTCGGCGCGAACATCGCCCGCGCCGAGCTCCAGGAGGCGCTGGCGTTCCTCCCCGCGCGGATGCAGGGCCTCGAGCTGGACGGCGAGCCCCAGCTCGGCTCGATCAACGGCATCTACGGCCTCGATCACCTTCCGATCCGCTGGGACGGCTGATGCACATCGGGCTGTGCACGTTCGTGACCGAGTACTCGATCGACCCGGTCCGGCTGGGGCGCCTTGCCGAGGAGCGCGGGTTCGACTCGATCTTCTTCCCCGAGCACACCCACATCCCGGTCAGCCGCGAGACGCCCTACCCGGGCGGCGGTGAGCTGCCGCGCGAGTACAGCCACATGCTCGACCCGTTCGTGGCGCTCGGCGCGGTGGCCTCCGTGACCGAGCGCATCGAGCTCGGCATCGGGATCGTCCTGCTGATCGAGCGCGACCCGATCGTCACGGCCAAGGAGGCCGCGACGCTCGACCTGATCTCGGGCGGCCGCCTGCTGCTGGGCGTCGGGGCCGGCTGGAACCTCGAGGAGATGCGCAACCACGGCACCGACCCGGGCTCGCGCTTCGGGATCCTGCGCGAGCGCGTGGAGGCGATGAAGGAGATCTGGACGAGCGAAGAGGCCGAGTACCACGGCAAGCACGTGGACTTCGGTCCGATCTGGGCCTGGCCCAAGCCCGTGCGCAAGCCGCATCCCCCGGTGCTGGTGGGCGGGATGAGCGACGGGGCGCTCGATCGGGTGGTGGCGGTCGGCGACGAGTGGATGCCCAACCGAGTGGTCAGCCCGGAGGTGCTGGGCGGACGCATCGCCGACCTTCAGCGCAGGGCGGGCGAGGCCGGCCGCGACCGCATCCCCGTACGGCTCTTCGCGGCGAAGGCCGAGCCGCGCGCGGTCCAGCGCGTGCGCGACGTGGGGGTCGACTCCGTGCTCTTCTACCTGCCCACCGAGGACGCGGACGCGGCCGAGCGCCGGCTCGACGAGCTCGCGGGCGTGGCCGCAGAGATACGCGCCGGCTGAGCGTGGGTCGCCTCGACGAGCTCGACCTGACGCTGTCGCTCTCGAAGGACGAGGAGCGCAAGCGGCTCGACGCCGCCCAGACGCGGTTGCTCGAGCTGCGTCTGGCGCTCGGAGGCAAGCTGCCCGGCTACGAGGGCATCGGCCCACCGGTGGCGGTGGTGTTCGAGGGCTGGGACGCGTCGGGCAAGGGCGGGGCGCTCAAGCGCCTGGTCGAGAAGCTCGATCCGCGCCATGTGAGGGTGGCCCAGTTCGCGGCACCCAGCGACGACGAGAAGCGCCACCACTTCCTCTGGCGCTTCTGGCCCGCGCTGCCCGGCTGGGGCGGCATGACCGTGTTCGACCGCTCCTGGTACGGGCGCGTGCTCGTTGAGCGGGTGGAGGGCTTCGCGACCAACGAGGAGTGGTCGCGGGCCTACGCGGAGATCGTGGACTTCGAGCGCTCGCTCCGGACCGAGGGAACGATCATGGTCAAGTTCTGGCTGCACGTGTCCGCCGAGGAGCAGCTGCGCCGCTTCAAGGAGCGCGAGGGCAGCCCGCTCAAGAGCTGGAAGCTCACGCCGGACGATTGGCGGAACCGGGAGAAGCGGCCGCAGTACACCGAGGCGGTGGAGGACATGCTGGCGCGCACGGACCATGGGGCGGGTCGGTGGCAGTTGGTGGAGGGGGAGTCGAAGAAGATTCGCGCGGGTGAAGGTCTTGGAGACGGTTATTGCTGAGATTGAGCGGGGCTGTCGCGAGCGCGGGTTCGCTCTGCCATAGGCCCCGCTTTCGGATCGGCCGTCTCCCTTCCCGCAGACCTCTCGCGCTTCCTCGCTCGTTCGCTCGCCTGCGGCTCGCTCTGACACGGTCTGCGTGAAGGGCGACCGCCGATCGCCTTCTCCAGCCGCCGGGCTGACCGTCTTTCTTGCTTGGAGCGGGGAGCGGGGTGGGGCGGAGCTATTCGACGTCGCGGCGGATCAGGAGGGCGGCGCCTATTGAGAAGAGGGCGCCTATCCAGGCCAGCATTGCCAGGAAGGCCAGGCCGCCGGGGAGCAGGTCCACGTCCTCACTGATGCCGGCGTCCTCGGGGTCGAGGCCCGCCACGGCGGTGGGCAGGGCGCTGAAGGGGCTGTAGCGGCCGATGTCGGGCAGCAGCGCCGTGACCGCGGAGTCGACGACGAAGATGATCACGAGCACGCTCACGACCGCCACCGCCTGGTTGCGCACCAGTGCGCCGAGACCGACTCCCAGTCCGCCCCAGAGCGCCGCGACGATCGCGTTCCGTCCCACCTGGGCGATCCACTCGCCGAACTCCGGGGTCGGCAGGTCCCGGATCGTGAGGATGGCGAACCCCACGATCGCCACGGTCACCGCGATCAGCAGGGAGAGCACCACGCCGGCGGCCGCGAACGCGAGCGTCTTGGCCGCGAGGAAGCGCAGCCGGTCGGGCGCGGCCAGCAGCGAGCTGGTGATCGTGCGGTGGCGCCACTCGCCCGTGAGTCCGAGGACGGCCAGGATCAGGATGAAGAGGCCGCTCACGTCCGAGTTGAACACGTCGGTGAGCACCTCGTCCTGAGAGGGCTCCGTGAGGATCGCCACCAGCACGGTGATGAGCAGGGAGATCGCGACAGCCACGCCCGCCAGCGCCGCGAACGTGCGGGTGGTGCGCAGCTTGATCAGCTCGGCTTCGAGCAGCCGCCTCACGCCTGGTCCTCGGTGAGCTCGAAGAAGACGTCCTCGAGCGAGCGCGCCACCGCGCCGAGCTCGACCAGCGCAAGCCCGTGCTCGGCGGCCACCTGACCGACGACCTCGGGCGCGGTGCCGAGCGCCACCAGAGCGCCGGAGGTCTCCTCCTCGACGCTGATGCCCCGCTCGCGCAGCGCCGCGGCCATGCGCTCGTTGTCGGCCGCCCGCACGCGCGTGACCGCACCCTCCGCCGCGCCCAGCACCTGCTGGAGCGGCCCGCTGGCTCGCAGCTCTCCGTGCGAGATCACCACGAGCTCGTCCACGCTCTGGGCCACCTCCGCCAGCAGGTGGCTCGACACCAGCACCGCCCGTCCCCGGCCGGCCTGCGAGCGCAGCATCTCGCGCATCCAGCGGATGCCCGGGGGATCGAGGCCGTTGGTGGGCTCGTCGAGGATCAGCACGTCCGGGTCTCCGAGCAGGGCGGCCGCGATCGCCAGGCGCTGGCGCATGCCCATCGAGTAGCCCTTCACGCGCCGGTCGGGGGCGTCGCCGGTGAGGTCCACCTGGGCGAGGACCTCGTCCACCCGCTCGGGAGGATGGCCGCCCGCCGCGGCGAGCACGCGCAGGTGGTTGCGGCCGCTGCGGCCGGGATGGAAGCTCGCCTCCTCCAGCACCGCGCCGACCTGGGCGCTCGGGTGCTCGAGCTCCTCATAGCTTCGGCCGGCGAAGCTGGCCTCGCCGCCGTCCGAATGCACCAGTCCGAGCAGCATCCGCAGCGTCGTGCTCTTGCCGGCGCCGTTGGGGCCGAGGAACCCGGTCACGCGGCCCTCCTGGACCTCGAACGAGAGGTCCGTGACCGCGCGCAC
Source organism: uncultured Thermoleophilaceae bacterium (assembly GCA_963764665.1). GTDB lineage: Bacteria > Actinomycetota > Thermoleophilia > Solirubrobacterales > Thermoleophilaceae > JACVRW01. The sequence continues at coordinate 58,566 of CAVXTL010000026.1, forward strand.
GGAGCCGAAGCTCTTGGTCAGCCCATGAATCTCTATCGCGGCCACGCTAGGCGGCGAACAGTGTCAGGTCGGGCTCGCGGTCGCCCCGCAGCTGGGCGGGATCCACCGTCACGCAGACGATCCCGCGCGACTCGGCGAGCACGCGCGCCTGCGGCTTGATCGTCTGCGCGGCGAGGATCCCGCGGCATCCCGAGAGCCCGGGCTCCGTGCAGATCCGCTCGAGGTAGCGGGTGAGCTGCTCCACGGCGTCGATCGTGCCCACGCGCTTGATCTCCACCGCCACGAACTCGTCCTCGGGGTCGCGGCACATGAGGTCCACCGGGCCGATGTCGGTGGGCCACTCGCGGCGCACCAGGCGGAGTCCCTCGGCGCAGCTGTCCGGCCGGTCGGCCAGGAGCTCCTGGAGCTCGCGCTCCACGCCCTCCTTCTCGAGCGCGGCGGCCTCGCCCATGTCGTGGCTCACGTCGGACACCACCTCGGCGATCCGGATCTCGAGCCGGTCCTCGCTCGCGCCGGCGCGCTTGCGCACGACCATCAGGCCCGGCTCCTCCTCGATCACCGTGGGCGGCGTCATCCAGTTCTGGGGCTTGAAGCCGCCCGAGTCGGCGTGGACCATCACGGATCCGTCGTCCTTCAGCATGAGCAGCCGCAGCGCCTCCGGGAGGACGGCGCTGAGGCGGCCGGAGTAGACGACCTCGCAGCGGGCGACGATCAGGCGCACGGGACCCGACGCTAACCGCGGAGGCGGACGGGGAACCCCGCAGCCTTGGCCTTCACCTTCTATAAAAGGCTATACAGTGGAGAACGGGCCCCCTCCGCTCGGCGAGCTCCCGCCGGACTTACCCGGAGCTTCTGAGGGCCTGACCCCTTGGCTCCTCCCCCCGCCCCCGCCCCTTCTCCCGCCCCCTCCTCCCCGCCGGCGCCGGGCGGTAGGTTCGCCCCCGTGAAGCGACTCGCAAGCCGGGCGCTGGTAGTGGTGGCATCGTGCCTGCTGGTCCTGGCGCTCGTCGCGGGCTACGCCAAGCGCGCCGTGCTCGACTCAGACCAGTTCGCGAACCGCGCCACCGAGGCTCTCCGCGACGACAGCGTCCGCCGCCTGATCGCCACGAAGATCACCGACGACGTCGTGCTCGCCCGCGAGGAGAACCTGCTCGCGGCCCGGCCGCTCATCGAGTCGGTGGCCGCCGAGGCGGTCGGGTCGAACGCGTTCACGGGCCTGTTCCGCAGCGCCGTGCGCGACGTGCACCGGACCGTCTTCGATCGCGACCAGGGCTCCGTCACGCTCACCGTCGGCGACGTGGGCACGGTCCTCGCCGAGGCGCTCGAGGTGGTGCGCCCCGGGTTGGCACGCGAGGTGCGCGCGACCGAGCGCGTGGAGGTCGTCAGGCGCGACCTCGGGGACGTGGGCTCAGAGCTCGCCGGTGTGGCCGACGAGGTGCGCTTCCTGTTCGTACTGCTGCTCGTGCTCACCGCCATCGCGGCGGCCGGGGCCCTTGCGCTCTCCTCCGACCGCCGCGCCACGGCGGTCGAGCTGGGTATCGGGACGGCCGCCGGCGGCGTGGTCCTCGTGGTGGTCCTCGGCGTGCTCCGCTCGCTCGCGCTCGACTCGGTGGACGGGCCCGAGGCCCGCGCCGCGGCGGGGGCGGTCTGGGATGCATACCTCGTGGACCTGCGGACTGCCGCGTGGATCCTCGCGGGGTGCGGCGCCGTGGTGGCGGCAGCCGGATCGTCCTACCTGAAGCCGGCGCCGCTCGGAGCGCCTCTGCGAACCGCCGCCACACGGCTGGCGGTCGAGCCCGAGCGCCCGCTGCTGCGCTGGCTGCGCGGGCTCGGCCTGATCGCGGCCGGCGTGGTGGTGCTGGTGGCGCGCGACGCCGTCATCCAACTGCTCCTGACGCTGGCCGGCGCCTACCTGATCTACGAGGGCGTGTCGGCGATCCTCCGCCTCGTCTACCGGCCGCCCGAGGAGGGCGCCGAGCGTGGCCCGCGCGGTCGTGGCCGGCGGCTGATCCCGGCGCTAACGGGCGTCGTGATCGTGGCGCTCGCGATCGGCGCTTTCGTGGGCGGCGGCGGGACCACGGTCGCCGCGCCGCACGGCGGGCCGTGCAACGGGCACGACGAGCTCTGCGGCAAGCCGATCGACGAGCTGGCGCTACCCGCGACGCACAACTCGATGGCGGTGCCGCTCCCCGGCTGGTTCGCTTCCGAGCAGGACGCGCCCATCGCCGATCAGCTCGACGACGGCGTCCGCGGGCTGCTGATCGACACCCACTACGGCGACCGGCTTCCCGGCGGCAGGGTGCGCACGGAGTTCGTCGAGCGGTCGAAGCCGCAGGCCGCGGTGGAGAAGGACGCCGTCAGCCAGGAAGCGCTCGACGCCGGGCTGCGGATCCGGAGCCGGCTTGGTTTCGCCGGCGAGGGCAAGCGCGGCCTGTACCTGTGCCACACCCTCTGCGAGATCGGCGCGACTCCGCTGCCCTCCGTGCTCACCGACCTGCGCGACTTCCTCGTGGCCAACCCGGACGAGTTCGTGGTGGTGGTGAACGAGGACTACGTCACGCCCGAGGACTTCACGAAGGCGGTACTGGACGCGGGCCTCGGCGACCTCGTGTACCGCGGCCCGGTCGCCGGCGAGTGGCCGACCGTCCGCGAGGCGCTCGACCAGGACTGGCGGGTGCTGTTCCTGGCGGAGAGCGAGGCGGGCGCGCAGCCCTGGTACCACCCGGCCTTCGAGCGCATCGTCGAGGACACCCCCTACACCTTCCGCGGCGCGAAGCCGCTCATCGACCCGGCGGGGCTGGCCGCGACCTGCGAGCCCAACCGCGGGCCCGAGGGCGCACCGCTCTTCCTCGTGAACCACTGGGTGAGCACAGATCCGACCCCGCGCCCTTCAGACGCCGCGAAGGTGAACGCCCGCGAGCCGCTGCTGCGCCGGATGCGCGAGTGCGAGCGCGTGCGCGACCACCTCCCGAACCTGGTGGCGGTGAACTTCTACCGGCGCGGCGACGTGTTCGGCGTGGTGGACACGCTCAACGGGGTCCGCTAGCCGGCTGGTCCGCCGCTAGCGCTTCCAGGGGAGCTTCGACTTCTTCTTGCGCCGAAGCGTCACCCCGCGCTGCCTGGCGAGCACGCCGCCGCCGATGCCGAGCGCGGCCAGGCTCGCGGCGATCACCGTCGGGCGTGCCCGCAGCCGGCGGAACTCGCCCTCGACCTCGGGCCAGACCATGGCCTCGACCACCTCGGCGGCGCCCTCCGGGGTCACCGCCAGCTCACCCACCTCGATCGGCATGGAGAAGGCCACCTGCACCCGGCGCGGCTTTGGGAACGGCCCCAGGAACAGCTTCTCGCTGCCGGTGATGGCCGCCGGCACTATCGGGGCGCCCTCCTCGAGCGCCAGCCGCCCGGCGCCGCGCTTCGGGTGCCCCAGCTCGTCGGGGTCGCGGATCCGGGTCCCCTCGGGGAAGAGGGCGAGCAGCCCGCCCTGGCGCAGGATCGTCCGGGCTGTCTCGAGGGCGGCCTCGTCGGACTCGCCGCGGCGGACCGGAAACGCGCCGAGCCGCACCAGCAGGCGGCCGTAGCGCGCCTCGATCAGCTCCGTCTTGGCCATGAAGCGAAGGTGGCGGCGGGTGCAGACCGCGATGAAGAACGAGTCCCAGAAGCTCTTGTGGTTGGGGGCCACGATCGCCGCGCCCTCCTCGGGCACATGCTCGGCGCCGGACACGTGCATGCGGAAGTACGTGCGCAGGGCGGGCTTGACGACTCCCTTCACGCCGGCGTACAACGGCCGGGACACACCCTTCTCGCGCGCGAGACGGTGCGCCTCCTCGTTCGTCATGACTCGCCAAGCTACAGGCGTTTCCGGCGGTCACGACTAGGGTACGAGGGTCACGACCCGACGAAGGAGCACTCCACAGTGAGCATCCTCGACAAGATCACCGGACGAGCCAAGAAGGCGGCCGGCGACCTGACCGGAGACGCGTCGCTGCGTTCCGAAGGCCGCAAGGAGGAGCGCAAGGGCGAGGAGAAGGAGAAGCTCGCCGAGGCGCAGGACCGGGTGGAGGACAAGGCCCGTGACGTGGCGGATCTCGAGCGCCGCACCTAAGCGCGCTCGAAGGACCCGGATGGTGGACGGGCGCCACGGGCGCCCGTTCCGCTTTCTGGGGCCCTTCGCCGGTAGCGTTGGGACACGCGGATGACCGGCGAAAGGACCCCTCCGCACGTCGCCTACCGCGCCGTGCTGCTCGCCGCGGGCCTGCTGCTCTTCGGCCTTCTGTTCCGCCAGCTGACCACGCTGATGCTGGCGGTGCTGGTCACGATCGTGATCGCGATCCCGCTGTCCGCCGCCGCGGATCGCCTGGAGCGCTACCACGTGCCACGTGCGATCGGGGCGCTGGTGGCGCTGCTCGGCGGCGTGGCGGCGTTGGCGCTCGTCATCTATCTGCTGATCCCGCCGTTCGTGGATCAGACCGACCAGTTCGTGGACGACGTGCCGGGGATCGTGCACTCGCTGGAGAGTCGCGTGGGCGACGTGGTCGGGAGCGAGCCGAGCGAGGTGGGCGACCGCGTCCAGGAATGGTTCGAGGGCTACACCGACGACCCGGAGCGGCTGATCGGCCCGATCACCTCGATTGGCCTGAACGTGGCCGGCGTGGTCGGGGCCCTGATCCTGATCCTCATCACCGCCTACTACATGGCCGTGCGCCCGGATCCGCTCGTGGAGGGGCTCGTGAGCCTCGCCCCGCCGGCCCGTCGCGAGCACGTGCGCCACGTGCTCGCCCGCGTGCGCCAGTCGTGGATCGGCTGGATGGAGGGGGTGGGGATCGACATGCTCATCACGGGCCTGTTCACCTACATCGCGCTCACCATCATCGGGCTCGACTTCGCGATCTTCTTCGCGGTGCTGTCGGCGCTGCTCGTGGTGGTGCCCTACTTCGGGGCGATCGCGGGAGCGATCCCGCCGGTCCTGTTCGCGCTCACCGACTCGCCGGGCAAGGCGCTGCTGGTGCTGGGCGCCTACATCCTCGTCCAGCAACTCGAGAGCAACGTGACCATGCCGGTGATCATGTCCCAGCGCGTGCGGCTGCACCCGGCGATGATCGCCATCGGGGTCGTGGTGGTGGGGCGGCTGTTCGGCTTCGTGGGCTTTTTCGTGGCCGTGCCGATCCTGTCGCTGATCACGATCTGCGTCCAGGAGTTCTGGGTCCGCGAGCTCGACGAGCTCGACCGCCAGGAGAAACGCCCGAACATCGAGCTGCCCACCGGCGCCGACGAGGTGAGCGCGGCGCGCGAGGTCGCCGGCGAGTCCGTCCACCACGAGGTGGTGGACGAGGACGCGGAGCGGATCAGACCAGCTTCGTGATGGCGATCACCATTCCGGCCACCACGAACACCACGATCAGGATCTGGACGACGATCCAGAAGCGCGGGAGCTCGTTCACTCGATGTGGGCCTGGCGCAGCGCGATCGCCACGGCGTGAACGCGCGTGTCCGCCTCGAGCTTCTGGATGGCGCGCTTGGTGTCCGACTTGACGGTCTCCACGCTCAGTCCGATGCGTGTGGCCACCTGCTGGGTGTGAAGGCCTCCGGCGAGCAGCTGAAGGATCTCGCGCTCGCGCTCGGACAGCGGCGCGTCCGGACCCATCTGCGACATCAGGAGTGCCGGCGACAGCGACGGGTCCACGAACGGCTTGCCGGCCGAGACGGTCCTGACGGCGCGCAGAAGGTCCTCGGGGGGAGAGCCCTTGAGCACGTAGGCGTCCGCGCCCGCGGAGAGGGCATCCGAGAGCAGGCGCTTGTCCCCGTACGCCGAGAACACCACCAGCTTCACATCCGGGGCCACCTGCGAGATGCGCTTGACCACCGAGATTCCGTCCATCCCCGGCAGTCGCACGTCCACGATCACCACCTCCGGCTGCAGGCGCTCGACCGCTTCCGCGACCTCCTCGCCGGATTCGACGCTCCCGACCAGCTCGAGATCGTCGGCCTGGCCGAACATCAGGGTCAGTCCCTTGCGGACCGTGGGGTGGTCGTCCACCGCGAGGCACTTGGTAGGAGCCGCCATGGGCGGCACAGCCTAGTGAGCACCGATGCCTCGGTGCCCAAAGCGGCCTATGATGCTCCCCGACCGCGGAAGGAGAGGACTTGTTCGCAGCTTTGGTCGTAGGGACGGATGGCTCGGAAACCGCCAATGAGGCGGTCAAGCAGGCGACGGAGCTGGCAAAGCATCTGGGCGCCACGGTCCACCTCGTCAGCGCGTACGAGCCCGTGCCCGAGGGCCGGCTCCGTGAGGAGCGCCAGCAGATTCCCGAGGACCTTCAGTGGATGGTCAACCCCCGCGAGGACGTGGACGCCACGCTCGAGGAGGCGGCCAAGGTGCTCGAGGGCGTCGGTGTGGGGGTTAAGACCCATGCGCGCGAGGGTGACCCCGCGGACGCGATCCTCGACGTGGCCGAGGAGCAGGGCGCCGACCTGATCGTGGTCGGGAACAAGGGCATGACGGGCGCCAAGCGCTTCCTGCTGGGAAGCGTGCCGAACAAGGTCTCGCATCACGCTCCGTGCAGCGTGATGATCATTAGAACGACCTAACGCAGAGCCGCCGCGGCGTTCACGAGGCCGTGGCCGTAGCGGTCGTCGAACCCGGGCGGCCCGGCGTCGGTGGCCGTGGCCTCGAGGTGGGCCTTGACCAGCTCCGGCGAGGGGTTCCGGCCCAGCCGTTTCGTGGCCATGAGCAGCGCGACGATGCCGGTCACGTGCGGGCTCGCCATCGATGTGCCCTCGTAGCCGCCGGGTAGGCCGAAGCGCCTCACCCCGTGCGTGAAGGTCTGCTGGTAGATGGGGGCGCCGGCTTCATCGGGCCGGCAGTGCTCCAGGTCCCAGGGATTGTCGTCGTTGGGGGCGTCGATTCCGCCACCGGGCGCAACCACGTCGAGATCCGCCCCCGCGTTCGAGTACTCGGCCTCGCAGCCGTTGGCGGTGATGGCCCCCACCGCGATCACCGAGCCGGCGCGGGCCGGGTATGCCACCGCGCCGTCTGCCTGGTTCCCGGCGGCGGCCACCACGGTCACGCCCTTCTTGCGCGCGTAGCGCAGCGCGCCGAGCACGTCGGGGATCTCCCTTGCCCGGACCTCGGTCGGGAACTCGAGGCTCAGGTTGATCACGTCGGCGCCGTTCCGGGCGGCGTAGCGGATCGCCCGCGAGATGGCCACCGAGTCGCCGGAGCCCTTCCAGTCGAGCACCCGCAGGGGCATGATCCGGGCGCGATACGCGATCCCGGCGGTCGCGACCCCGTTGTTCGTGGTCTGCGCGATCGTGCCCGCCACGTGGGTGCCGTGGCCGAACACGTCGTTGGGATGCTTGTCGCGACCCACGAAGTCGTACCCCTTGACGAAGGTGGAGCGCCGAAGGTCGGGCGCGCGCCTGTATCGCCCGCGGCGCTCGAAGGCCACGCCGCTGTCCAGCAGCGCGACCAGGGCTCCGCGCCCGCCCGGGGCGCCGCGCTGGGCGGCCAGCGCCCACGCCTCCTCCATCCCGATCCCGAAGGTGCCGAGGAAGTTCCACTGCTTGACGAGGCCCGGGTCGTTGGGCAGGGCGGAGGCGTGTGCCCGGTAGTTGGGCACCGCGTAGGCCACGTTCGGGTCGTCACGAAGCTCGCTGACCGTCTCGCGCACGGACTCGCCGTCGTCGATCGCCAGCTGCTGCGACCCGCCCGGAAGGGCCTGCTCGGCGTCCGTGCCGGCAAGTTGCTCGAGGCGCTCGCGCTCGGCCTCGGCCGTTCCGGCGCGGTACTTCACGATCACCTCGCCCGGCACATAGCCGGCCGCGTGCGCAGCCGCGGGGAGTGCGAGCACCGTGAGGGCCAGAGCGGCTGCTAGGAGAAGGCGATTCGGCATTGGGTTACGGTGCGACTTGAGTGTACGAAGGGATCAACAGGCTGGAAGAGCGGAAGTTGTGAGCGTCTGTATTACGGGCGCCACCGGATTCATCGGCGCGCACCTGGCAGAACTTGCGTCGCAGTCGCTCGGTCCGGTACGAGTGACCTACCGGGACGAGTCGCGCCTCGACCGCCTCGGCTCCATCGAGGTCGAGCCGGTGCGCGCCGATGTCCTGGATCGCCCGGCGCTGCGCCGTGCGTTCCGCGGCTGCGAGACGGTATTCCACGCGGCAGGGTACGTGGCCTCCCGGCCGGCCGAGCGCGTGTGGGAGGTCAACGCCCTGTCGCCCCGCATCGTGGTGGAGGCCGCGGCGGCCGAGAACGTCAGGCGCGTGGTGGTCACCTCGAGCGTGGCCGGCATCGGGCCGGCGCCGCGCGACCGCCCGGGCACCGAGGACGACCCCTACCGGGGCGGAGGCCTGGGCCTGGCCTATCCCGACGCCAAGCACGAGGGCGAATCCGAGGCGCTGGCTGCCGGGGCTCGGATGGGCGTGGAGGTGGTGGTGGTCAACCCCTCCTACGTCTTCGGGCCGGCCGTCGACCGCTCTCACCCGGGCGAGACCTCCAACCGCCTGATCGGCAACTACCTGCTCGGCCGCCTCCCCGCCGTGGTGGACTCCGAGACGAACGCCGTGGACGTGCGCGACGTGGCGGCCGGCCATCTGCTGGCCGCTGCGCGCGGGGCGCCGGGCGAGCGCTACGTGCTCGGTGGTCACGACCTGCGCTGGGTGGATCTGATCGAGCGGGTGGCGCGGCTCTCGGGGGTGCACCACGCGCTGGTGGTGCTGCCGCGCGAGGCCGGCGAGCTGGCCCGGCGGGCGGAGGAGCTCGGGGTGGCCTCGCCGGTGGCCGGCGAGGGTGTGCTCCTGATGGCCCAGAACTGGCGCTACTCGTCCGCCAAGGCCCGCCGCGAGCTCGGCTACCGCGCCCGCCCGCTCGACCGGACCCTGCGCGACACGATCGCCTGGTACCAGGAGCTGATCGACAGCGGGACCTTCGCGGCCGGGCGCCGCTCGCCGATGTCGATGGCCGCGGTGGGCGTGCGCCTGGCCGGCCGCGCCGGGCTGCTCAGCGGCCTGCGCCTGGCCGAGCGCTACACGGGGCGCCGCTTCGTGGTGGGCGCGTGAGCTCCAGCTTCTTCCCGCGCGACGAGTACTTCATGAGGCTGGCGCTGCGCGAGGCCGAGCGCGCGCTCGAGCACGACGACGTGCCGATCGGCGCGGTGATCGTGCACGAGGGCGAGGTCCTGGCCGCCGCTCCCAACGAGCGCGAGCTTCGCGGCGACCCCACCGCCCACGCGGAGATGCTCGTGCTGCGGGCGGCCTCGGAGAAGCTGGGCGGCTGGCGCCTGCTGGACACGGTGCTCTACGTGACGCTCGAGCCATGCGCCATGTGCGCGGGCGCCATCGTGCTCGCGCGCGTGCCGCGGGTGGTGTTCGGGACCACCGATCCGAAGGCGGGCGCGGTCGGCAGCGTGTTCGACATCCTGGGAGAGCCGCGCCTCAACCACCGTCCCGAGGTGGCCGGCGGCCTGCTGGCCGCCGAGGCCGGTGACCTGCTGCGGACCTTCTTCGCCGCCCGCCGCTGACCGCCGGCGCGTTGCGTCTACCCTCTATCCCGCCTCGGAGGGGTGCCGGAGTGGTTGAACGGGGCGGTCTCGAAAACCGTTGTGGGCGGCAACGTCCACCGAGGGTTCGAATCCCTCCCCCTCCGCTGAACCGCAGGGCCGTCGCTAACAACCTCTAACGAGGTCCCGCGCTGCCGAGGAAGCTGTCCAGCACGTCCAGGTAGCGGTCCACGTCATCCGCGCTCGTCTGGATGCCGCACGCCGGCCCCGCGGAGTCGATCGCCTCCCACACCCCTCGGTTGGCCATGTAGAGCCGCTGCACGTTGAAGAGCTCCACGTCGAAGCTGGCTCGGGCCTCGTCGGCGTTCGTCGGGAGCTCCGGCCCGTGTGTGTATCCGGACCGGTTGTAGAGCCGGTGGGCGCGCCACGGAAGGTCGTGGGCGGCGGCGGCGGACTCGATGCCGTCGGCCAGCCGGCCGCCGAGCCCCGCCGCGCGCTCGTAGGCGGACTCGGTCAGCACCTCGTCGAGCACCACCCGCGCCGCGGCCATCGAAAGCGCATTGCCGAACAGCGTCCCGCCGGTGGCCACGCCCTCACCCCAGACCTTCGACGACCCGAGCACGGCGCCGACCTCATCGCTCATCCCGTACGCGCCCAGCGGGATCCCGCCCGAGATCGACTTGCCCATCACGAGGAGGTCGGGCTGGAGGTCCCACAGGGCGGTGAGCCCTCCGGGGCCGGCCACCAGGGTGTGGGTCTCGTCCACCACGAGCAGCGTCCCCGCCTCCGAGGCAAGTCGGCGCAGCTCCGAGTGGAACCCGTCGTCCGGCTGGATCACGCCGCAGTTCGTGATCGCCGCCTCGGCGAGCACGCAGGCCACGTCCCCCCGGGCCAGCTCGCGCTCGACCGCCTCGATGTCGTTGTAGCGCACGATCCGCACATGCCGGGTGGCATCTGGAGGAACGCCGAGACCCTCGGGGGCCACCCGGCCGTCCCCGAGCTCTCCCAGCAGCTCGTCGGCGTGGCCGTGGTACTTGCCGTCGAACATCAGGACCGCCGTGCGGCCCGTGGCAGCTCTCGCCAGGCGCAACGCCTCGGTGTTGGCCTGGGTGGCCGAGAGGGTGAACTGCCACTGGGGGAGGCCGAAGCGCCGCGCCAGCTCGTCCGCTACCTCCGCGGCGTCGGCGGTGGGCAGCAGGAACTGCGGGCCGTCGGCCATGCGCTGCGCGACCACGCTCACGAGCGGGTCCACGCCATACCCCGTGAACATGCTCGTGTCGGCGAGGTTGAAGTCGAGGTACTCGTTCCCGTCGACGTCGATGAACGTGGCGCCCTGCCCGCGCTCCGCGAAGACCGGCGGGTGGTCCTGCAGCGTCGCCATCCACGACATCGGCACGCCGTTGGGCATCCTCTTCGCCGCTCGCTCCAGGAGCGCTCCGCTCCGGGGCCTGAGCTCCGTGAAGCGCCGGAGCTCGGCCTCCCTCAGTGCGCTCAGCCGCTCGCGCGGGATCTGGCTCGAGTCCACCTCGGTGCTCAACCTACCGGGAGCCGCCGAGTGGCGGAGGGAATCAGTTTGGGCCGTCGACGTCCGCCTCGTCGAAAGCGATGCGCCGACGGCCGAATACCACTATGCGATCGATCCGAGCGGTATGCGCCAGTACCCCTGTGAAGCGCCCTAGACGGCCACCACCGGGCAGAGCGCAGTCGGCGAGCCGGCGTTCTCCCAGCTCGCCGCGGTCAGCTCGCCGGGCCGCACCGGCCGGCGCAGACCGTCCACGTAGCGGGCCAGCGCCTCGACCTGAGATCCCAGCTCGCGCCCGCGCCGCGCCGCCGCTCGCAGGGCATCGAACGGGCCCGTGGTCACCAGCAGCGCGTTGGCCACGAACGAGTAGGTCGAGCTCGGATCGAGCGTGCGCCCCTCCGGCAGGCCCGCCGTGAAAAGGGCCGCTCCGGGGCGCGTGGCCAGGATGCCGAGGATCTCCCTGCCGCGCAGGCTCATCAGGACCAGTGGGTGGTCGTACGCCTGCGTGGCGAACAGCTCGGCGTAGGTGATGGGACCGGCGTCGAGCCGCGCGCGGAAGCTGCCGGCGTCCACGAGAGCCACGTCGGCGCCGGCGAGGGCGCGCTGTCCCTCGGCGGCCAGGCGGCCGAGGCCGTCCGCGGCGCTCAGAGGAGTCGCGGCCCGCCCCAGCACCCGGTCGGCCAGCGGTCGCAGCCGGTTCCGGTAGCCCGCGAGCAGCGCTTCCACCTCAGGGTCCGGCCGCCGCCCGCGGTGCGATGTGCGCGGGATCCGCGCCGTCTTCGACACCACCTCGCCGCTGGCGCGGTCCACCGTCAGGTCCACCTGGTCGAAGGCAGATGCGTAGGCGAGCGACTGCACCACCAGCTTGTGCCCCGAGCCCGACTCGTTCGGGACCCGCAGGTTCATCAGCGAGTGGCTGTGGCCCGCCACGACCACGTCCACCGCGTCGCTCATCTGGCGCACCTCGTCCACCACCGGGCCCTCTGCGTCGGCGCCGTCGCCCTCCTGAGAGGGCGCGCCGGAGTGGGCGAGCACCACGATCGCCTGCACGCCCCTGCGCCTCAGCTCCGGCACCCAGCGGTTCACTGCATCGGACATGTCGGTGAAGCGAAACCCGCCGGCGAACCGGGGCAGCAGATAGCGCGGCGCCGTCGGCGTGGTCACGCCGATGAACCCCACCCGCACGCCGGCTCGCTCGATCACCTCGTACGGACGCAGCAGCAGCCTGCCGCTGCTGTCGGCCACGTTCGCGGAGACGTACGGGAACCGGGCGCCCCCGAAGGCGGGAGCGCTCGTGTTCACGAGGCGGCCGCTCTCGTCGCGCTCGAACGCGTCCTCGCCGGTGCGCTGACCGCCGTCGAGCAGGCGCCGCAGCTCGTCCACGCCTTCGTCGAACTCGTGGTTGCCGAGCGTGGCCACGTCGAAGCCGATGCGGTTGGCCACCTCGATCGAGGGCTCGTCGTGGAAGTACGCCGACGCGAGCGGGGACGCGCCCACGAGATCGCCCGCGTGCACCTTGATCGTGCGGCCTGGAAGCGTGGCGCGATCCATGCCCGCGGCCAGCCATGCCGCGCCCCCGAGATCGTCCTGCACCGGCTCGACGTGGCCGTGGAGGTCGTTGATGCCCAGCAGGCGCAGCTTCACCACGCCGCCCACCGGCGCGGGGCTCTCGGCGCGCGCGTACAGCCCGAGGAGGGCCACCAGGATCGACGCGAGAAAGGCCGCCGCGCCTACCAGCAGATGACGGCGGTCGCTCACCGAGGCCCAAGGTACGGCCGTCCCGGGGCGCGTCTGTTAAGCGCTCTGATCCGCCGCGTGAACAGCGCGTGAACGCGCGACGGCCATGAAAAGGCCCGGAAATCTCATAAATCGAGCCGGGACCTGCCAGGCCTCCGGACCCGCCCGCGCGCTGCGAGGAGAAGTACATCCGGCTCCCGCTCGGGTCGAAGGTCACGCCCGTGAGCTCCGAGTTCTCGTGCTGCGGTCCCGTGGCCGAGAGGAAGCGCGAGACGCGCCACGAGCGGTCGATCACGCCGATGTCGATCTCCTCGGTGGAGATGTCCTCGCACACGAACACCTCGCCGGCGCGGTTGGCGGTGAGCTGGTCGATCCGAAGCAGCGGAGCGGAACGCGACGCCAGGCCGTCGTAGACCACCCGCATGCGCTCGCGCGCGATGTCGTAGGCGTGAACGCGGTCGTCGGCGGTCGTGGCCACGTACACCGTGCGCCCGTCGCGCCAGATCCCCTCGCCGCGCTTGAAGGCCGTGCTCCCGCGGACCTGCCGGCGGATGGCGGTGCGCCGCGCGGCGGGGTCCGGCACCTCGCTCCAGGTCAACGCCCCGCTGGGCGCCACGGTGGCCAGCTCGAGCAGCCCGGCGCTCAGGTCGGGCCAACGGGCGGGGGTGAAGCGGTAGAAGCGCCCGTCGATCAGGTCCTCGGTGAGATACACGCGCCGCCCGCGCGGGTCCACGGCAGCGGCCTCGTGCTTGAACACGCCCATGGCGGGATGGCTCACGGGCCTGCGCCGGCCGGTGGGGTCGCACTCCCACACGAGCCCCGACTCGATCTCCTCGCACGACAGCCAGGTGCCCCACGGGGTCCCGCCGCCGGAGCAGTTCTGGGAGGTTCCGCCGAGGATCCGGTACGCGTCGGCCACCCTGCCGCGGCGGTCGAAGCGAATGGCAGAGGCGCCGCCCTGCAGCGTCTCGGAGTTCGACACCAGGATGAACCCGCCGTCGTCGAGCGGGAACGTGGCCGACCCGTCCGACGCCTCATGCCAGCGGTAGCCGGTGCCGGCCACCCGCTCTCCACCGCGCGCCACCACCCTCGAGGTGAAGCCCTCCGGGAGCCGCAGGCCGAGGTCGTTCGGCGGGAGGCGCGGCCCGTACCCCGGGCCGGGACGGAGCTGAGCGGACGAGGCGGATCCGAAGAGGTCGTCCCAGAACGCGGTGCCGAGCGCCACAGCGGCCACCCCGCCCGCCGCCACCCCGATCACCTCTCGACGGGTGCGCTCCATTCCCGGCCAGGGTGCCGGTGCTCGCGCTCAGGCACGTGAACGACCGGAAACGATCGTGTGAACGGATGTAAAGCCGGCGCTCAGACGGTCGGCGGGCCGGCCTTGGCCAGCCCCTCGACCTGCGGCGCCATGCGCTCGCCCACGGCCATGATCGCCGAGAGCGGACGCAGCATCACCGTGAACTCGGCGATCTGGCCCTCGGCGTCGTGTCTCAGGTAGTCGATGCCCTGCACCGCTTTGTCTCCCACGCGCGCGCGGAAGAGCAGCGCCACCGTGTCGCCCGACTCGAGCTCGTCGGTGTACTCGAAGTCCTCGAACACGGACATGATCGCCGCCAGCACCCCGGCCGTGGCCTCGCGGCCGTCGAAGGGACGGAAGGCCACCGGGCTGTGGAACTGGACGTCCGGAGCCAGGGCGGCGGTCATCGCATCGTGGTCGCGGGCCTCTACGGCGGTGCGGAACGGATGGGTCATGCCGGAAGCCTACCCCCGGTTTGCGATTGCCCGGCGGGCGGGTAGGGGGCACATATGGAGCACGAGGAGCGAGCACAACGCCTGGAGAACGAGGTCGAGGATCTCGAGGAGAAGTCGGAGCGCGTGGGGGAGCACATCCGGGAGACCCGGGAGGACTGGGAGAGCAAGGAAGAGGACACCGCGGTGCCCGGCGCGCAGCCCGATCCCGATGAGCCGACAGACGAGGAGAGCAGCGTGACCGAGACGACACCCGAGGAATCCGACCAGCTGCCGGAGGAAGGCCCCGGCGGGCAGGTGCCGGATGACGGCGGCGACTCCGAGCGCGACGAGGCCAAGGACAGCCCCGGCACGCCCGGCGAAGAGGGCACCGCCACCGGCAACCCGGACGCCGCGGGCTCCGACGAGCCCGGCTCGAACGACTAGCCCGGTCCTCCGCGTACCCTCGGAGGTGTGAGGGACGCTCTCCGAGGTCCGATCAAGGCGGCGCTGACCGCGGCTTTCGTGGTGGGGACGCTGCTGTTCCTGCTCAACCCGCCGTCGCTGTCGGGAGCCCAGGGGCTGGCCGCCTTGCTGGGCGGCGCCATCGCGCTGATGCTGTTCACCGCGTGGGCCACCGTGGCGCTGACCGGGCGCGACGGGATGAGCGACGAGGAGTTCGAGCGGCTCGTGCGCCGGAGCGAGGAGCTGGCCGGCCAGCCGGACCTCCGCGAGGGCACCGAGGAGTTCGACCTGCTCGTGGCCGAAGCGATCGACGCGCTGCCCGAGGAGTTCCAGCGGCTGCTCGACGACACGCCCGTGGTGGTCTCCCGGCGCGGCGCCGAGCACCGCGCCTACGGCCACTACTTCGGCGACACCGTGGCGCGCGACAACTACCCGGACCGGATCGTGGTCTACCAGGACACGCTCGAGCGGGACTTCGGATACGACCCCGACGTGCTCCGGGCACAGGTGGAGCGAACGCTTCGCCACGAGCTCGCCCATCACCTGGGCTGGGGCGAGCACGGGGTCAGGGAGCTCGGACTCTGAAGCTACGCTAGGGGCCGCTCTGGAGAGGTGACCGAGTGGCTTAAGGTGCACGACTGGAAATCGTGTGGGCGGGTCAAACTGCCTCGTGGGTTCGAATCCCACCCTCTCCGTCCCGGGTGCGCATCGCCTGGCTGTGTCATCGGGGTGCTCGCGTGCGGTGCACGCTTCGCACGCCCTCTTCCTTGCCAGGCGGGCGCCCCGGACCGGAGAGGGTGGGATTGGGGTCGACGGCGCCAGCGACAAGGCGATCCGCGGCGCCGGAGCCATCGCCGTCACGGCGATCTAGCCGGGTGCGGCCCAGGTTCACGCCTTGACGGCTGGAAGCACGGCCGTCGCGGCGAGCTCGATTTGCCGACGCTCGTCGCCGAGCGGCCAGAGGTAGACGCGCTCACAACCTGCTTGGGCGTAGCGTGAGAGCAGTTCCGCGCATTGCTGCGCTGGTCCGATGCACAGCTGGTCGCGCAGGTCCTCTGGATCGCGCCGCAGCATCGGGGCCAGCACCTCTCGCAGCACGCGGTCCGCGTCGCGGGGGTCTTCGGTAATCCATGTCCACATCGTCGCGAGCGCGTTGGGGAACCGGTCGGGCTCCCTTCCGTGGGCGTGAAGTTGCTCGGACAGCGACTGCTTCGCTGCCTCGAAGCCGTCGGGTGTCGTGTTGTACGCGGATGCGAGCCACCCGTCGCCGAGGCGGGCGACGCGCCGAAGACCGGCCTTTGAGCCCCAGCTCCCGATCCAGACCGGGATTCCGCCGGGCCGGCGTGGAGCCGGCGCCAGCTGCGAGCCGGGTAAGGGGTAGTGGCGGCGGGTTTCCGGTGGCGGGTCGTCTCGCAGGAGCGAGCGCAGGATGGCGACAGCTTCGTCGAATCGCTCCCAGCGCTCCTCGTATGGCACACCGATCGCGTCGTAGTCACGCTCCGACGACCCGGGACCGACTCCGGCGACCACGCGCCCATCGGACAGCAGATCCAACGCGGCGAGTGTCTTTGCCAGGGGCACGGGGCCGCGAAGCGCCACCAGCGCGACCGTTGTCGCGAGCTCCATGGAGCCGGATCTTTCGATCACGGCGGCCAGCGCCGTCAGGCCGTCGAGCCACGGCGCCTGGAACAGGAAGTGGTCGTTGGCGGAGACCGCGGCGAAGCCACAGTCCCGCGCGGCGTCGACCGCGCCTATGAGACGCGCGAGCGACTGCCCCTCGCCGGCGAATTCCATCAGCGGCGAGTGAAGGGCGAGCTCCAAACCGGGCCGATCATCTCACCCTATGACCGGCCCAGCAAGACAGGCCGCGCGCCGTCGGGCTTGCCGCCCGACCGGCTCCGCTAGGTGCCCGAGTACAGACTCAAGATCGGGTGGAGAGTCCGCACGTTGTCCGGGTCTCCCGTCTTACGTCCCCTCGATGGGGCTCAGGATCGGCCCGCTCTGGATGGCGAACAGCTGGACGGCGTTCACGCCCTGGCGGAGCGAGGCCTCGGGAATGAGGGCTGAGAAAAGTTGACCCGAGCTCTGGGCTACGGCGAATGAGGTAGCGGTGGCCTCGATCGTCCCGTTGACGGCGATGGCGATGTCGAGCGGGGTGGCGGCACCTGTTGCAGGTCGAGCTGCTGCCGCGACGGCTTGACGCGCCCGAGCCAGCTCGTGAACCGCTCCAGGCGCCCCCTGGCCACCAACGCCCGCCGTTTGTGGCGTCACGTTCGGGCAGAGCCGCTTCGGGCGCAGGCTCGTCGCTTCCTCGCCCTCCTCGATGCGGTACTTGCGCCCCAGCGCCGTGAACAGGTTCTTCGGATGCTCCGCGTAGGTCGGCTTTGCGAATCGCCACTGGGTCTGGCCGGTGAGCAGCCACCGGAACGCACGACCGGTCTCATCGACGGTCGTGGTGGAATACGGAAACCAGGTGGAGCCGTCCGCGAGCCGAGCAAACGTCGGGTAGCGCGAGCGGTCGATCCGGCCCTGGGCGTCGAGCAGCGAGACCGACGGAAACGCGTCAAAGACGACCAGCACCACCGGCGGACGCCCCGCCTCAGCCGGCGTGCATAGCCTGTCGCGCGGCGATCGTAACCGTGGGACAGAGCGTCGCATGGCAACGCGGGGGGCGTCACTCGGGATCGTGGCGGACTCTCGGCTGACGAGCGCGGCCAGTTCGGGTCCCTGTTCGGCCGGGTCGACGATCACGCCGGGCATGCGCCGAGATCGCGCTTTATCTGATCGATGTGGGCGCGCCCGTCGACGACAGAGCCGAGCAGGTACGCGATCGGACGATCTTGTTCGTCGACGCCGACCCAAGCGCGTCCGCTCGCAAGGAAGGCCTCGAGCTCAACCAGCGACGGCGGGTTGTCGTCGGCGATCCGCGCCATGCCTATCGCTGCAAATGCGCGACCGGCGTCGCGCTCGATCCGACGCAGAGCCTCAAGCTCATCCCGGCGAGGCGGCCGGATCCGCGGCATCGAGTCCAAGATGCCGCTCAGTTCAGACGTGGGATCGTTCGGCGATGAATCCAGTGGCTGAACGAATGATCGAAGCCAACGGCGTGGAGCTCTGCACGGAAGCCTTCGGCGACCCGGCCGACCCGGCGGTGCTCCTCGTGATGGGCATCGGCGCGTCGATGCTCTGGTGGGAGGAGGGCTTCTGCCGGATTCTCGCCGGCGGCGGGCGGTTCGTGATCCGCTACGACCACCGCGACACCGGCCGGTCGGTCACCTACGAGCCTGGGTCTCCCGGTTACACGGGCGCCGACCTGGTCCGCGACGCCGTGGGAGTGCTCGACGCCTATGAGGTCCCGGCCGCGCACGTGGTCGGCGTCTCAGCCGGCGGGGGGTTCGCGCAGGTGCTCGCGCTCGAGCACCCCGATCGCGTCGCCTCCCTCGGCCTCATCAGCACCTCGCCCACGCTGCCCGGGGAGCGCAAGCTGCCGCCCCCGAGCGATGAGTTCGGAGAGTTCGTGTCGACCGCGGCGGTCGATTGGTCGGACGCCGAGTCGGTGATCGATTACCTCGTCGGCTACTCACGCATGCTCGCGGGAGGACAGCGTCGATTCGACGAGGCGCCGCAACGAGACCTGGCGCGCCGCGACATCGAGCGCGCCCGCGACTTCGCGGCCCTGCAGAACCACGATGTGCTGCCCGAGGGCGAGGCCCCGAGCGGAACCCTGTCCGCGATCACCGCTCCAACCCTGGTCATGCACGGCACCGCCGACCCGATGTTTCCGATCGAGCACGGCGAGGCGCTGGTGCGGGAGATCCGGGGAGCGAGGCTGCTGGCGCTCGAGGGAGGCGGCCACGGCGTCGATCGGGCCGACTGGCAGACGATCGCCGACGCCATCCTCGAGCACACTGCCTGAAGCGGCCCCGAGCCGTTCGGTCACGCGCATCGGATGGGCTGCTTGGCCGCCGGCCAGCGCTCGACGTCCTCGGCGTCGTTGACGCTCACCAGGTAAGCCGCCTCCTCGTCCGGCCCCACCCAGAGCTGCCGGCCGTCGCGGCGCAACCCCGTGTCTGTCGCACCTTCGGGGAGCGCGGCCTCGTGGTCGAAGGTCGTGCGGAGCAGTGCGGGGAAGTCACGGCCGGCGTCGCGCACATACCAGTCCGCTGTCGCCTCTCGCCCGACGAGCAGGAAGGTGATGTCCGTCCAGGAGCAGTGCTCGGCGCCCTGGAACGACTGTATGCGGGTCACGGGTACGCGTCGGCCGGACTCGTCCTCCCACACGCCGATGTTGAGGTCGTCGGTGACTTCCGGGGGCAACTCGGACGGATCGCACTGCGCCCACGCGCGGACGCCCCAGCCCTCGTCGCGGTTCCAGTCGCGAACGTCGTCGGCAGCGAATATCGCCACCTTCGTCCGGCCGTCCACGTCGTAGGAGAACAGGACGCGGCCGTCTTGGTCACGCTCGACTACGTAGCCGTCAGACGGCTCGGAGAAGCTCAGGCCAGACTCACTCATGTAGTCGTCCAGAGCGGCTTCGGCGCTCTCTTGGACCGAGGCCAACCCGTCGTTGTAGGCGCCCTGGCCGCGCCGGTACGGCGTCTTGCCCTCGCACTCCAGCGCTTCGGCGGCCGCCCTGGCGTCCAGCCGGCCGTCGTACGGCGGTGTGGCGCTCCGGTCGCGCTCGACGACCCCCGACCCGCAGCCGGCGAGGAGGACGGCGGCGATGGCGATGACGATGCGCACGCTCTTACCGGTACGACTGAGGACGCGTTACGTCACGCGCGCCGGTACCGCAGGTACACGACGCGCGACGCGAACGTCCGCGTCTCGACCAGCTCCAGGTCAATCCGCTCGTTCACGGAGGGAAAGTAGGGGGTGCCCCCGCCCACAATCACCGGGCTGACGAAGAGCCCGTACTCGTCGATCAGGTCCAGCTTCATGGCGGTGGAGGCCAGGCCGGCGCCGCCAATCGCCAGGTCCTGCCCGGGCTGCTCCTTCAGCTTGGCGATCTCCTCGGCGACCCCGTCGGTGGCCAGCCGGGCATTGCCCTCCACCTCGTCGAGGGTGTCGGAGAACACGATCTTCGGCAGCTCCTGCCACAGCCGGGCGAACTCGAGCTCGGATTCCGAGATCGACGGCTGCTCGTGGGCGGTCTCCCAATAGACCATCAGCTCGTAGAGCCGCCTTCCCAGGAGATGCGCGCCGAGCTCCCGGGTCTGGTCGTTATGGAACCGGAGGAGCTCCTCGTCCGGCGCCGACCAGGCGAAGTCGCCGTCGGGTCCGGCGATGAAGCCGTCCAGCGACACTCCTATCGAGTAGATGAGCTTCCGCATTCGGTCCTCCTGGGTCGACGGGGGCGAATCCCGGCACTGTGGCATCTAGCTACTGCAGTGCAGTACCCGGATGACACGGTGGAGCGGAAACTGGCGCGACTGGCCGGCGCGGCACATGGTGTCGTCACTCGCAGGCAGCTGCTGGGCGCCGGCGATCAGTCCCGGGCAGATCGCCTGGCGCCTCGACATCGGGGCGTTGCATCGCGAGTACCCGGGCGTCTATCGAGTCGGACACCGGGCCGCGAGCGTGGAGGCGCGATACCTCGCAGCCACACTGGCGTGCGGCCATGGAGCGCTCTTGAGTGGGCGGGCGGCCGCTCACCTGCTTGGGCTGGTTCGGGGCACGCCGCCGGCGCCTGAGGTCACCACGACGGTCCGGCGTCGTGTCGAGGGCGTGCGAACAAGCCGCACGCGCCGGCGCGACGGGATGCTCTGGCGGGGCATCCCCGTGACGACTGTCGCCCGCACCATTGTGGACCTCGCGGCGGTTCTCCCGCCAGACGGGCTGGCCCGCGCCTGCCACGAGGCGGGTGTTCGCCACCGCACCACGCCCGCCGACGTGGAGGCCGTGCTCGTGCACTATCCCAACGCCCCGGGCGGGGCCGGCCTGCGCCGGGTCCTGCGCGGCGATGTCCACGTCACGCTCAGCAAACTGGAGAGCCGCTTCATCAAGCAGCTCGAGGCGGCCGGGCTGCCGCTGCCCGTGACGAACCGCCCGGCCGGCAGCCGGCGGGTGGACTGCCGCTGGCCCGACCGTGCGCTGACGGTCGAGCTCGACGGCTACCGCTACCACCACTCCCGCCACGCCTGGGAGCAGGACCGCCGGCGCGAGCGCGAGGCACGCGCCCGCGGCGACGAGTTCCGCCGCTACACCTACGGCGATGTCCTGGAGCAGCCGAAGCTCATGCTCCGCGAGCTACGAGCCCTCCTGCTCTGCCAGTAGCTCCTCCAGCTGGTCGAGCGACTCGTTGGCGCCCTGCTCCATGCCCGAGGCGAGCATGCCGTCGCGCTCCTCGGGGGTGTGGAACGTCGAGACGGACGTGATCTTCGTGCCGCCGCCGTGCTCCTCGAACGTGATCGCTTCCACGAGGACATGCCCGGGCATCCCCTCCCACTCGAACGTGTAGACCAGGCGCTCGGGTGGAGTGACCTCCCGGTAGGTCCCTCTGAAGCCGTTCTCGGTCCCGTCCGCGTCGCGGTGAACGAAGCGCCACGCCCCGCCGGGCCTGACCTCCATCACGTCCACCACGGTCTCGACGCCGCGCGGTCCCCACCAGCGGGGGATGAGCCCGGGATCCGTGTAGGCGGCGAACACGCGCTCTCGCGTTGCGGCGAACTCGCGCTCCATGACGATCTCGCGGTCGGACGGTGTGGACACCTTGATCATGGCTGCTCTCCTTTGGTGCTTTCGAGGAGCTCACCGAGGCGGTCGAGACGAGCGTCCAGCATCTGCCGGTACGTGTCGAACCACCCCTGAGCGTCCTCCAGATGTCGCGGGCCCAGACGGCAGACACGGGCTCGCCCGACCTTCTCGGTGCTCACGAGCTCGACCTCCTCCAGGACCTGCACGTGCTTCTTCAGGCCGGTCAACGACATCTCGAACGGCTCCGCGAGCTCGGTGATCGTGGCGTTGCCGCGACCAAGCCGCTCAATGATCTCCCTGCGGGTGGGGTCGGCGAGCGCCGCGAAGGTCCGGTCGAGTCGCTGCTGATACTGAACCATCTAGTTCAGCATACACGCGCATGCCATCGTTTCAAGACGATGAGCCGCGCAGTCGAGGAGTCCAACCGGCGCATGCTCCGCGCCCGCGATGCCATGGACCGCAGGTACGCGGACCCGCTCGACATCGCTGCCCTCGCTCGGATCGCGCACGTGTCCGAGGCCCACTTCATCCGGACCTTCCGCGCCACCTTCGGCGAGACCCCGCACCGCTACCTCCAGCGCCGCCGCGTCGAGCGGTCGATGTTCATGCTGCGCCAGACCGAGCGAAGCGTCACCGAGATCTGCTTCGACGTGGGCTTCTCGAGCCTCGGCACGTTCAGCCGTACGTTCCGCGCGATCGTCGGCCAGTCCCCGAGCGCGTACCGCGACGGCGCCCAGGTCGAGCCCGTGCCGGGGTGCTTCACGATGGCCTGGACGCGACCGAGCAGTTTCGGAGAAGCGAACGTGACAGCCGTCGATTAGCGTCGCCGGCATGCTCAAGATCACACACTCCTCGGTCTTCGTCCTCGACCAGGACCAGGCCCTCGACTTCTACGTCAACAAGCTCGGGTTCGAGGTCAACATGGACGTCGACATGGGATTCATGCGGTGGCTCACCGTGAACCTGCCGGGGGACCCCGAGCGCCAGGTGCTCCTCGAGCATCCCGGTCCGCCCGCCCACGATGCCGCCACCGCGGAGCAGATCCGCGAGCTTGTGACCAAGGGAGCCACGGGCTTCGCCCTCGGTTTCGCCACGGACGACCTCTACAAGACCTACGAGACGCTCAAGGCCAAGGGCGTGGAGATCACCGACGAGCCGACCGAGCGCTTCTACGGCATCGACTGCGGCATTCGCGACCCGTTCGGCAACAACATCCGGATCGTGCAGCCGGCCACCGGCCCGATCGAGATCCCCGACCCCTCGGAATTCGCCAGCGGCTAGGCCGCGGGGAGGCGCTTCTCGAACCAGTGGTGGGCGTAGGGCTCTTCGTTGAACGCCTCGACCTCGGTGTAGCCAGCCGAGTGGTACATCCCGATGGCCTCCGAGAGGGCGTCGTTCGTGTCGAGGCGGATCAGCCGGTCGCCGCGCGCCGCAGCGGTGGCCTCGAGCTCGGCCAGTAGGCGTCGTCCCACCCCGAGGCCGCGGGCGGAGGGCGCGACCCACATTCGCTTGATCTCGGTCGGCCGGCGCGGGTGGAACTTCAGCGCGCCGCAGCCGACCGGCTCCGAGCGCAGGGTCGCCACGAGCATCACCCCCGCCGGCGGACTCAGCTCCGCGTCCCCGGCGGGGAGGCTCGCCTCGGGGTCGAACCCAGCCTCGAAGCGCCGGTCGATCTCGGCGAAGTACTCGCCCACGCAATACCGCGCGTGGGGGTGGGCCGGGTGCACGGGCGCGATCTCGACCGTGCCGGCCGTGAGCAGCCGCTCGACCTCGTTCATCGCCGTCACGAGCCGGCCGCGCTGCTTGTCGTTGAGCGGTGCGAGAAACGACAGCGCGAGACGATCGCTGCGGCGATCGAGCTCGGTCCACTCGCGCCGGCCCTGGGCCGTCAGGCGGGCGGTCCGGGTCCGCCCGTCCCGCTCACCTGGCCCGACCTTGGCCAGCCCCGAGTCCTCCAGGGAGCGGAGCAGGCGGCTGAGATAGCCCGAGTCGAGCCCGAGCCGCGAGCGCAGCAGGCGCACCTCGCACCCGTCCTCGCCGATCTCCCACAGGAGGCGTGCCTCGCCGAGCGGCCGGTCGCGCGCGAGGAAGCGGTCGTCCAGGGCGCCCACGCGCTGGGTAACAATCCGGTTGAAGCGCCGGACGTCGGCCAGGGGAGCGTCGCGTGCCATTCCCTGACTTTAGTCAGCGATCCGATGGCCTGTCTACTCTCGCGCGCTCTCGGTGAGGGGAGGCGAGAGGTCTTGAAGCTCGTAATCGGAATCGTCCGCCCCGACAAGGCGAACGACGTGCTGGAAGCCCTGTACCGCGCTGAGGTGCGGGGGTTCTCGATCAGCCGGGTCCAGGGGCACGGGGGTGAGCTCGACCGCGTCGAAACCTACCGCGGCACCACGGTGCAGATGGGGCTTTCCGACAAGGTTCGCTTCGAGATCGCCGTCTCGGAGGCCTTCGTGCAGCCGGCCATCGACGCTCTCTGTGAGGGCGGGCGGACCGGAGAGGTGGGGGACGGAAAGATCTTCGTCGTTCCGCTCGAGCGGGCCATCCGCATCCGCACCGGTGAGACGGACCACGGCGCGGTCACCCCGGTAGGCGGGTGACTCAGATGCCACTGGCGGCCGCCCAGGTCAACGCGGGGGACACGGCATGGATGCTGGCCGCGACCGCGCTCGTGCTTCTCATGACGCCCGGGCTCGGGCTCTTCTACGCCGGGCTCGTGCGCGCGAAGAACACCCTCAACACGTTCATGATGTGCATCGCGGCACTGGCGGTCGCGACCGTCATGTGGGCGCTCGTGGGCTACTCGCTCGCCTTCGACGAGGGCAACGGGTTCATCGGGGGTCTCGACCACGCCTTCCTCCAGGGCGTGACCTTCGAGCCTCGTGAGGGCAGCACGATCCCGCACCTCCTGTTCATGTCCTTCCAGGCGACCTTCTGCATCATCACGGTCGCGCTGGTATCCGGCGCCGTGGTGGAGCGCATGCGATTCGGCGCATTCCTCGTGTTCGCCGCCCTCTGGTCGGTGTGCGTCTACGCCGTGCTCGCCCATTGGGCCTTCGGAGGCGGCTGGCTGATCGAGAACGGGACGCTCGACTTCGCCGGCGGCGTGCCGGTCGAGATGGGCTCGGGCTTCTCGGCGCTGGCGGCCGCGCTCGTGGTCGGACCGCGCAAGGACTACGGGCGCCAGGCGCTC
The DNA here is from genome assembly GCA_963764665.1 of uncultured Thermoleophilaceae bacterium. GTDB lineage: Bacteria > Actinomycetota > Thermoleophilia > Solirubrobacterales > Thermoleophilaceae > JACVRW01. The sequence continues at coordinate 83,401 of CAVXTL010000026.1, forward strand.
CTGCCGCACAACGCCGTGTACGTCCTGCTCGGCGCGGGCCTGCTCTGGTTCGGCTGGTTCGGCTTCAACGGCGGCAGTGGCTTCTCCACGGGCAACAGCGGCGTGCTGGCGTTCACCAACACGCTGCTCTGTCCGGCCTGCACGCTGGTCGTGTGGTTCATCCTCGACCTCATACGAGGCCGCCAGGTCACCGCGATCGGCGCCGCGACGGCGATCATCGTCGGTTGCGTGGGCATCACGCCGGCGGGCGGCTTCATCAGCCCGGGCTGGGCGATGGTGCTCGGCGCGCTCGCCGCTCTGCCGAGCTACGCGGTGATCGTCTGGCGGCCGCGCACCCGCGTGGACGAGACGCTCGACGTGCTCGCGGCCCACGGCATCGCCGGACTGACCGGAATCCTGTTCATCGGCTTCTTCGCCCAGCTCTCCTGGAACGGCGTGGCGGACGGGCTCTTCTACGGGGACGCGGGCCAGCTCGGCTGGCAGGCGATCGCCGCGGTCGCCACGCCTGCGTACGCATTCGTGGTCACGTTCTTGCTGCTGCGCCTGATCGGGCTCGTGATGCCGCTCCGCGCGACCGAGCGCGAGGAGGCGCTCGGGATGGACATCGTCTGGCATGGCGAGGAGGCGTACGCCACGGGCGAGGGCGCGATCCTCATCGGGCCCGAGGCCGACGCGCCGGTGGCCAAACCGGTGTAGCGCGCCGGTATGTCGCTATCGTCACTAGGTCATGAGCGAAGAGTTCTCACTTTCCTCCTCGGCCGCTGCCGAAGATCCGCAACCGGCCGCCGAGGAGCCGAGCCCTGATCCCACCGCGGACGACTCGATCAGAGCGCTGGTCACCCGGCTCGCCCGTCCTCATTCCTCCGGCGGCGCGGTGATCGAGCGCGCGGCGATACTCGCCGACGGCGCCGACTTCTCCGCGGTCATGGCCTGGATCAGCGCCCACGACGGTGAGCCCGAGCAGCTGGCCGACGCTCCGAGCCGCGGCCTTCACGGGGCGCGCCTCGACCGCAGCGGGGGCTCGACCTCGAGCACACCGCTGCGTTTCGTTCTGCCCGCCGGCGCGCTCGCCTAGAGCGCCGCAGGCGCACCGGCGTACCTCGTTCAGATAGGTTGCGTCCCCTGTCCCGCGTAGCCCGCCCAACGTTGCTGCTCTTCCTCTGCGGGGTGCTGGCCGCTCTGGCCGCCGCTCCCGCCGTCGGCGCCGCGCCGCTCAAGGCGCGCGGCAGCGTCAAGCAGGCGTACGTGCTCGGGGCGAAGAAGGGCCAGCGAGTGGTGCTCAAGAAGAGCGGGCGCACGATCGATGCAGGGCGCGCCGACAGCTTCGGCAGCAAGATCTTCCGAGAGCTGAAGCCGGGCGGTGGCTACCGCGTCCGCGCCGGCAAGCGCACGAGCAAGCCCTTCAAGGTGCTGCGGCCCGGCTCCAATCCGAAGCAGGCCTTCTACAAGCGCCAGACGCTCAAGCAGGGCCTCAACTACGTGAAGATGCGCGACGGCGTGGAGCTCGCGATGACGGTGCGGCTGCCGTCCGGGAAGACGCTCGACGACGGTCCGTTCCCGACCTTCATCGAGTACTCGGGCTACCAGATCGCGGCGCCCAACAGCCTGTTCGACTCGGTGGTCAAGCAGCTCGGCGGCGCCCCCGCCGATCCGCTCGCGCCGGCCTCCGGCACCGCCGTCGGCTCCCTGATCGGGCCGCTGCTCGACTTCGCGGTGGTGAGCGTGCAGATGCGCGGCTCCGGATGCTCCGGCGGCGCGTTCGACCTCTTCGACCTTCCCACCACGTACGACGGCTACGACGCCGTCGAGGCGGTGGCCGCGCAGAGCTGGGTCAAGGGCGGCAAGGTGGGCATGGGCGGGATCTCCTTCTCAGGCATCACGCAGCTGTTCGTGGCAGGCACGCAGCCTCCGCACCTCGCCGCGGTCTCGCCGATGTCGGTGAGCGACGACCTCTACACCGCCACCGGCTACCCGGGCGGCATCTTCAACTCGGGCTTCGCGAAGACGTGGGTGCAGGAGCGCATGGACGAGGCCAAGCCGGCGCCCGCCGGCGGCCAGCCGTATGCGCGCATCCTGAGCCAGCAGGGCGACAAGCACTGCCTGGCCAACCAGAAGCTCCGCCTTCAGACCGAGGACGCGCTCGAGATCCAGCAGCAGAACCCGTTCCGCACGCCGTCGCTGTTCGACCACCGAGCGCCCGGTCCCTGGCTCAAGCACGCAAAGGTGCCCGTTTTCCTGATCGGCCAGTTCCAGGACGAGCAGACCGGCGGGCACTTCCCCGAGAGCATCCCCTACCTGAACGGGAACAAGAACGTCTGGGTCTCGCTCCAGAACGGCGTGCACGCCGACTCGCTCGGGCCGAGCACGATCACCCGCTGGGCCGAGTTCATGAAGCTCTTCGTGGCCAACGAGATCCCCGTGATCCCTCAGTCGGTGATCGGCCTCAGCGGCGCGCTCTACAGCTACCTCGCCGACGCCGGCGCGGCCCCGGTGGAGCAGTCGCGTTTCGCCGGCATGACCGATGTGGCCGCCGCCAAGGCGATCTTCAAGAAGGACCCGCGCGTGCGGCTCCTCATGGACAACGGCGCGGGCCCGCAGGGCCTCGGCTCGATCGGCGCCACCTGGGAGCTGAACTACGGCGCCTGGCCGCCCAAGCAGGCGCGCCCGACCAGGTACTTCCTCGGTCCGGGCGGCGCGCTCGGGTCCAAGCCCGCCAAGGCAAGCTCCGCCCGCTACACCGCCGACCCCGGCGCCCGGCCCAAGCAGACGCTGCCGGGTAACGGCTCCGACGATGCGTGGAAGGCGCAGCCGCCCTACAACTGGGCGCCCATCGCCGCCGGCAAGGGCCTCGGGTTCGTATCGAGCGCGCTCGCCAAGGACACCGTGATCGCCGGTCCCTCGAGCCTCGACATCTGGGTGAAGTCATCCGCACGCGACACCGACTTCCAGGTCACGCTCAGCGAGGTCCGGCCCGACGGCGCCGAGACCTACGTGCAGAACGGCTGGCTCAGGGGCTCGCATCGCAAGCTCTACCCCAAGCGCTCTACGGCGCTCGACCCGGTGCCCACGCACCTGAAGAAGGACGCAGCGCCGCTCTCGAAGAAGCGCTACGTGCTGGTGCGAGTGCCGATCTACCCGGTGGCGCACGCCTTCCGTGCGGGCTCGCGTATCAGAGTGACCGTGCAGGCGCCGGGCGGCGACCGCCCGCGCTGGGACTTCGCCACCGTCGACAACGGCAACACCCGGAACACGATCGCCCTGGGCGGTGCGCGCGCCTCGAGCCTGGTGCTGCCGGTGCTCTCGGGCGCCACGGCCAAGGGCACCCCGCTGCCGCCGGCCACCGCGCTGCGCGGTGAGCCCAGCCGCAGCTACACCGCCGCCTCCAACGGCGGCTGAGCAGCCCCTACTCGATCAGGGCCGGCCGACCCGGAAGCGCACCCGCTTCGAGGGCGAGCGGTTGTTGGCGTAGTCGTAGGCCACCAGCCGGAGCCTGTACGGCCCCGGCTCGAAGCCGCGCACGTGGAGGCGGTGTCGCACGCGACCCTTGCGAGCGTCGAAGTCGAACGTGCGCACGAGCTTCCACCTCCCCCTGACGGCGCGATCGATGCGCCCCACGACGGTGGCCGCCTCGGAGAGAGACAGGTGCGCGTAGGCGCGGGTGGCCCGGCAGCGGCTCGAGGCGCTGGGACAGACGCGGCTCGGGCGCACGCTCAGCCTCGAGATCGCCGGGCGCTTCGTGTCGCGCGGCGGGAGCGCGATCACGGTGACCTCACCGCGCATGGCAGGGTGGACGCGGCAGCCATAGGTGAAGCGGCCGGTCTTCGTGAACAGGTGGGTGAAGGTGTGGCCCGCCGGGTGGGCGATCGCCTGCGGCGCCTTGCCCGGATCCGAGTCGAAGCTCTCAGCCTGGCCCGGGTCCGCGGTGACCGAGTGGTTGCCGCGAGGTCCGAGCCACTTCCACACCACGGTGTCGCCGACCGCCACCCGGGTGTCCGCGGGGCGGAGGAAGTCATCCCCCACCTGCACCTCCGTGGGGCCGTGCCCGGGGTGCCCGAGGGTGGTCGCGGGAGGGACGGCCAGTGCTGCCCCGAGAGCGACGGTGGCCGCCAGGCGGCGCACCTCAGAGGCGCGTGGCCCAGTAGGCCTTCGATGCACGGCTGCAGTACACGCGGACCGCGCCTGCCGGGTTCACGCAGGACCAGCCGCCCGGCTTGCCGCGGTCGCGCAGATAGCGCCGCACCCACTTGCGCGCCGAGCGGCAGGCGATCGCGCGTCCGGTGACCCGGTAGTCGGCCGATCCCTTCGACACGACTCCGCAGTTGGTCCCGTGGGCGGCGGGCGCGGTGGCCGGACTCGTCGCGGCGAGCGCGGCGGCAGCCACGAGCACGGCGGCGAGTCGCTTGGTCACGCGGGCGAGGTTACCCCCCGCGGGCAGACAGTCCCCCCACTAGCTGCGGCCCTGCCGCGAAGGTAGGGTCCTCGCATGGCCCAGACCAATCAGCGGTTCCTGCTTCGCGAGCGACCCGAGAAGCGGTGCGTGCCGCAGACCTTCGAGCTCGTCGAGGAGGAGGTGCCGGAGGTCGGCGAGGGCGAGGCACTGGTGCGCACCGAGTGGATCTCGCTCGATCCCACCAACCGCGCCTGGATCGGCGAGACGCCCACCTACCTGCCGCCGGTGGCCATCGGCGAGGTCATGCGCGCCGCCGGTCTGGGCCGCGTGGTCGAGTCGAAGCACCCGCGCTACGAGGAGGGCCAGCTCGTCCAGGGCCTGATCGGCTGGCAGCAGTGGATGGTGGCCTCGGACTCGATGCCGCTCCTACCGGTGACCGAGGTCGAGGGCGCGGCCCCGAGCCTGTACCTGGGCGCGCTCGGCATGACGGGCCTCACGGCCTGGGTGGGCATCAACGACATCGCCAAGCCGCAGGAGGGGGAGACGGTCGTGGTCTCGGCTGCGGCCGGAGCGGTGGGGTCGGTGGTCGGCCAGCTTGCCAAGGCGCGCGGCGCCCGGGTGGTCGGAATCGCCGGCGGGCCGGAGAAGTGCGCGCTGATCACCGAGCAGCTCGGCTTCGACGCCGCGGTGGACTACAAGGCCGACGACTGGCGCGACCAGCTCAAGGCCGCCACTCCCGATGGGATCGACGTGGACTTCGAGAACGTGGGCGGCCCGATCATGGACGCGGTCTTCGCGCGTCTCAACTTTCGCGGGCGCGTGGCCCTCTGCGGCCTGATCTCCGACTACAACTCCACGGAGCCCCCCGCCGGCCCGCGGAGCTTCGGCAACCTGCTCGTGAACCGCGTGCTGCTTCAGGGCTTCATCGTGCTCGACCACTTCCACCGGGCGCCCGAGGCGATCGGCGAGCTGGCCGGTCTGCTGGCCGAGGGCAAGCTGCAACCGCTCGAGACGGTGGTGGAGGGCTTCGATCAGCTGCCCACCGCCATCAACATGCTCTTCGACGGCGCGAACCTCGGCAAGCTCGTGGTCAAGGTCGCGGACTAGTCCGGGCAGGGGCTGGGGCGCGTTGCCCCCGGCGCCACGCAGGCGTCCACTCGCGCGGGCGCCCGCCCGCGCCTGATCCTGAAGCGCGTGTACTTGCCGATCCGGCCCGGCCGCGTGGCCAGCACCTCGAGCACCGTCCCGGCGCGCAGCCGGCGCTGAAGGCGCCGGAAGCGAACGCTGCCGTCGGCGGCCTCCACCGAGCGCCGCCGCCAGGGGCAGTCGCGCCCGCGGCAGCGCACCAGCACGGCCATGCCCTCGGGCCCACGCACTCCGAGCAGGCTCACTCGCATTCCCGCTCGTGTCGTGCGAACCCTGAGCCGCACGACAGGAAATGGCCTGAGCAGCTCGGCCGGGAGCGAGGTGACCACGAGCGGCCGGTAGATCGAGTCCGTGGCACCGTCGCGGTCGAGCACCAGGAGGCCGACGCGGTGGAACCCCGGCGCGAGGGTGAGCGAGGCGCTCACGGACATGCTGTCGTCGAACGCTCCGTCCCCGTCCAGGTCCCACGAGTAGCGCACGATCGGCCCGTCGAGGTCCACCGAGGTCGATGCCACGGTCACCACATCGCCCTCCGCCGGGGACGCCGGTGAGAAGCCGAAGCGCGCGACCGGCGGTCGGTTACGGACGTCGATCTGCTGTTTCTGAATCGCGGCGTCGACGTTCACGCAGAGCGAGACCGAGTACTCGCCCGGGGTGGTGAACGAACGCGCGGCGTTCGGCCCGGCGGCGTCGTCGCAATCGTCATCCCCGTCGAGGTCCCAAGCGAGGCTCGTGATCGTGCCGGTGGAGGTCGAGCTGAAGCTCACGAGCTGGCCAGTGAGAGGCGAGACGGGCGAGTAGGTGAACGACGCCACGGGCGCCTGTGCGGCGGCGGAGGCCGGCAGCGCGAGGGCCGCCAGCCCGAAAAGCGCGAGGCCGATCAGCCTCATGCTCGTCGAAGCTACCGACCGCGGCGCTCCAGCGCTAGTCCAGCCAGGGCACGAGCTCGGCCACCGACTCGAGGATGTGCGCCGGCCGGTACGGGAAGCGCTCGACGTCGGCCCGCGTGGCTACCCCGGTCAGCACGAGCACGGTCTCGAGTCCGGCCTCCAGGCCGGCCACCACATCGGTGTCCATCCGGTCGCCGATCATCACCGTGGTCTCCGAGTGGGCGTCGATGGCATTGAGCGCCGAGCGCATCATCAGCGGGTTCGGCTTGCCCACGAAATAAGGATCGACTCCGGTGGCGCGGCTGATCAGCGCGGCCACCGATCCGGTGGCCGGCAGCGGGCCCTGCGCCGACGGACCGGTGGGGTCGGGGTTGGTGGCGATGAAGCGCGCGCCGCCGGCCACCAGCCGGATGGCGTGGGTGATGCGCTCGAAGCTGTAGGTGCGCGTCTCGCCCAGCACCACGTAGTCGGGGTCGCGCTCGGTCTGGGTGTAGCCCGCCTGGTGGAGCGCGGTGGTCAGGCCCGCCTCCCCGATCACGAACGCCGATCCGCCGGGGCGCTGGTCCGCGAGGAACTGGCCGGTGGCGAGCGCCGAGGTCCAGATCGCCTCCTCGGGCACCTCGAGGCCGCTGGCCCGCAGCCGGGCGGCCAGATCGCGGCGGGTGTAGATCGAGTTGTTCGTGAGCACGAGGAACGGCGTCTCGCGCTCCCGAAGCCGGGCGAGGAAATCGCCGGCGCCCGGGATGGCGTGCTCCTCGGAGACCAGCACCCCGTCCATGTCCATCAGCCAGCTGTGGATCTCGCGGCGAGTCACCGGCGGATCGTAGTCTGGGCGTCCCCGAGAACGAGGAGAGCGCATGGAGCTGGTGGCCGCCTATCCGATCGTCGTGACGGACAAGCTCGGCGAGTGTCGCGAGTTCCACGCGCGCTGGTTCGGCCTCGAGGCCATCTTCGAGGCCGACTGGATCGCGGTGCTCTCAGCGGGAGGCGGAGTCCCGGCGATTGCGTTCATGCACAGCCGGCATCCGTCCACGCCGCCGTCACCCGGGCCCTACGAAGGCGACGGCATGTTGCTCACGCTGCAGGTGGCCGACGCGGCGGCGGAGTTCGAGCGGCTCGCGTCGGCCGGGACTGCGGTTCGACCTCGAGCTGAGGGACGAGCCGTGGGGGCAGCGCCGCTTCGGAGTGGTCGATCCCTCGGGGATGTGGGTGGACGTGGTGGAGCAGATCGAGCCTGCCCCCGGCTGGTGGGAGCCGTACCTGTCCTAGGCCACGTGCGCCACCACCCGGGCCGGCGCCGCGCTGCCGCCGACCAGGCGAAGCGGGAAGCACGAGACCGTGAACCCGTGAGCGCGGCAGCTGGCCGAGGTTCACGAGCCGCTCGATCTGCGAGTACGCCAGGCCGCACTGGTGCGCCTCCCAGAAGACGCCGGGCCGCTGCTCGGCCTTCGCGCGCTCGGCCTGCAGGTGGAGCGGGGCGTCCCAGCCCCAGGCGTCGATGCCCATCACGCGCACGCCACGGTCGTGGAGCCAGCGGGTGCCGTCGGCGGTGACCCCCGGCCCGCGGGCGATGTAGTCCGGCTGCTCGTAGAACGCGTCGCGGCCGGTGTGCACGAGCACGATGTCGAGCTCCTCGAGAGCACGCGGCACCCGTTCCTCGAGGTCGGCCGCGCTCAGCGCCTCCCCGTCGGCACGGTCGGTGGCGTCGATCACCACGCCGGGCGCGTGGAACCACTCGAGCGGCAGCTCGTCGATCGTCTGGGCGCGGGCGGCCGTCGATCGACGAGTTGTAGTGCCACGGGGCGTCCACGTGGGTGGTGTTGTGCGTGCCGAGGCGGGTGAAGGTGTCGGTGGCCCAGCCCTCGCGGTCGCGCAGCAGCTCGGGCCCGACACCGAAGAGGGTCTGGATGGCCGCGGCACCGCTCGCGTGGTCCTCGAAGGCAACGTCCGTGCGCAGCACGTCTGGGTACTCGGGCGGGTCGGGACGGATCGGCGCGGACAGGTCTATCAGCGGCATTGGGCCTCCTCTGGTCGGATTGGGAGGCTATGGTCTCGCCGTGGGCGAACGGGTGCTGCTGCGCGGCGGGTACGTGCTGTCGATGGACGACGACGTCGGCGAGCTGCCCACCGGGGACGTGCTGGTCGAGGACGGCCGGATCGCGGCGGTGAGCCCGCGGCTGGAGGTGGAGGACGCCGAGCTGCTGGACGTGGCGGGGCACGTGGTGATGCCCGGCTTCGTGGACACCCACCGGCACACCTGGCAGTCGCCCTTCCGCGGCGTCTGCGCCGACTGGACCCTCGAGGACTACTTCCGCGGCATCCGCACCACGATCTCGCCCAACTGCTCCGCCGCCGACGTGTACGCCGGCAACCACCTCGGGGCGCTCGAGGCGCTGGACGCGGGCGTGACCACGATCCTCGACTTCTCGCACTGCAACAACACCCCGGAGCACGCCGACGGCGCGCTTCAGGGTCTCCGCGACGCGGGCATCCGCGCGCTCTTCGCCTACGGCTACTACCCGGCGCCGGCGCCCGAGCCGGTGTTCACGGACCACGAGCAGCGCCTGGCCGACGCGCGCCGGATCCGCTCCGCCGAGCTGTCGTCGGACGACGCGCTGGTGACGATGGGCGTGGCGCTCACCGAGGTCGGCCTGCTGCCCTTCGAGCAGACGATCGCCGAGGCGCGCTCGGCGCGTGAGCTGGGCCTGCCGTCGGTGCTGCACACCGGCTGCAGCTGGGGCTCGCCGATCACCGAGGGGATCCCCGAGCTCGACCACCACGGGCTGCTCGGGCCCGACCAGGTGCACGTGCACTGCAACACGCTCGACGACCGGAACTTCCGCAGGCTGGCCGACAACGACTGCAAGGTCTCCTCGAGCCCGGAGACCGAGATCCAGATGGGGATGGGGCACCCCGTGATCCGGCGGGCGCTCGGGCACGGGCTGCGACCGAGCCTGTCGTGCGACGTGATGTCGTCGAACTCGGGTGACATGTTCAGCCAGATGCGCATGGGCCTCCAGTTCGAGCGCTGCATGCGCAACGACCTCTTCAACGCGCGCAACACGATGCCCGACGCCCTCGACCTGACCGTGCGCGACGCGCTTCGCTGGGGCACGAGCAACGGTGCGCACGCGATGGGGATGGAGGACCGCATCGGGTCGCTCACGCCCGGCAAGCAGGCGGACGTGATCGTGATCGGAGGGCGGCGGCTCAACATGGTGCCGATGGCCGACCCCGTGGGCTGCCTGGTGGCGCAGGCCAACCCGTCGAACGTCGTGCACGTGCTCGTGGCCGGGCGCTTCGCCAAGCGCGACTCCGAGCTGGTGGGGGTGGACGTGGACCGGGCGGTCGAGCTGGCCCAGGAGACCTCGACGCGCGTGCTGGGCGCGCTGGGGGACGGCGAGACGCTGCTGCCGCCGGCGCCCGAGGGCTTCGCCGACATGTTGAGCAAGGTGGCCGCGGGCAACCTCGCGCGGGCCTGGGCCATCGAGCCGGGCTGAACGTCGCTCACAACGGGGCGCCGGCGTGCCGATAGCACTCCTGAGTGCCTATCCACCCGGCGACACCGTCGACCGCACCGCTGACAGGACTGAGCCGGCTTGGAGAGCGGCTGCGTCAAGCGCTTCCGCGGGGCGGCTCGCTTCCGGAGGGGGTCTGGCGCCGGCGCCATCGGGCACTCCTGATCCTGCTCTGGGCACATGCGGTGGGCCTGGTGGTCTTCGGCGCAGCTCGCGGGTACGGGGTTCTCCACAGTGCTGCCGATGGCCTGGTGGTGGCCGCCTTCGCCGTTCTGGCGATGCTCTTCCGCCACAGGCACCGGACGGCATCCGGGCTCGTCTCGTTCGGTCTCATCACCTCGTCCGCCGTGCTCGTCCACGTATGGGGCGGCGTGATCGAGGCGCACTTCCACTTCTTCGTGATCCTGGTGCTCCTGACCCTGTACGAGGACTGGTTGCCGTTCAGCCTCGCCGCCGGCTATGTGGTCCTGCACCACGGGATCATGGGAGGGCTGGCGCCCGGGTCCGTCTACAACCATCCCGACGCCATCGCGCACCCCTGGCGCTGGGCGCTGATCCACGGCGCCTTCATCACGGCAGCAGGAGCCGGGGCAGTGGTCGCGTGGCGACTGAACGAGGACGTCCGGGCTGAGACGCGGGAGGCCTACCGGAAGGCGAGCGAGAACGAGCAGCGCTTCAAGAGCGCCTTCGAGAACGCACCGATCGGGATGGTCCTCCTGAGCGTCGAGACCGGCGACGTCGGCCGTTTCCTCCAGGTCAACCGCGCCATGATCGAGATGGCCGGGCGCACGGAGGAGCAGCTCCTCGCAACGTCGCTCCAGGACATCGTTCATCCCGAGCAGCGCGCTTCGGTCGTGACGCTCCTCGAGGGCCTCGTGGAAAGCGGAGAGGCCACCGCGCACGCGGAGCATCTCTGTCTGCGCGCCGACGAGAGCGAGTTCGACGGAGCCGTGAACGTGTCGCTCGTGACCGACTCGTCGGGCCGCGCCGTGCACGCCATCGCGCAGCTCCAGGACGTCTCGGAGCGAAAGCGCGCGCGCGAGCTACTCGAGTACCAGGCGTTCCACGATGCCCTCACCGAGCTCCCCAACCGGCGCCGGCTGATGGAGGACCTGGAGCAGGCGATCGCCTGTGCGACCGGCGACGATCCGGTCCTCCTGATCCTCTTCGACCTCGACGGCTTCAAGGCGTACAACGACACCTTCGGGCACCCCGCCGGCGATGCGCTGCTCTCCCGCCTGGGTAAGGCGCTGCACACCGCGGTCGAGGAGCGCGCCCGCGCGTACCGGATGGGCGGTGACGAGTTCTGCGTGCTCGGCGGACTGGTGCTGGACGCCGATCCCCTCGCCATCACGGCGGCGGCCGCTCTCTCGACCCAGGGCGACGGCTTCAGCGTGACGGCCTCCTACGGGTCGGTCGTGCTCCCCGTGGATGCCTCCACCCCGGCGGATGCGCTCCGCATCGCGGACGAGCGTCTCTACGCCAGCAAGGACACCGGGCGCGCGTCGGCGGGCAGGCAGACGACCGACGCTCTGCTGAAGGCCCTGTCCGAGCGCAACGCAGACCTGGGCACGCACCTGTGCGACGTGACCGACCTGGTCGGGGCGGTGGCGGCCGAGCTGCCCATCCCGTCCGATCAGATGCCGTCGCTTCTGCAGGCAGCCGCGCTGCACGACGTGGGCAAGCTCGGCATTCCCGACGCCATCCTCGACAAGGCGGGCCCGCTGGACGACCAGGAGTGGGCGTTCATTCGCTCCCACACTCGGATCGGCGAGCGCATTCTCGGCGCGGCCCCCGCGCTCACGAAGGCCGCGAAGATCGTGCGCTCGACGCACGAGCGCTACGACGGCGGCGGCTACCCGGATGGGCTCGCGGGCGAGGACATCCCGCTCGCGTCCCGGGTGATCGCGGTCTGCGACGCGTACGACGCGATGACGGCGAACCGCCCGTACCGCCCGGAGATGAGCTCAGAGGGCGCGCTCTCCGAGCTGCGGCGCAACTCGGGCACCCAGTTCGACCCCGGCGTGGTGAGCGCCTTCGCGGCAGTGCTCGCCCGCGAGCGCGTGGGGTCTGCGGCCTAGGCGTTCCGGCTAGGGTGCGCGGCATCTCGATCGACCTGACCGACCCAGCGAGCATCAACCTCAGCAGCGTCGCCTTCTGGGAGCTGCCCGAGGCGGAGCAGCAGGAGGCCTTCGCGCTGCTCAGGCGCGAGGCGCCGATCGCGCTGATGCCCCCGATCGAGGACGCCCTGGCCGTGATCCCTCAGGAGAACCCCACGGGCTATCGGGCGATCACCCGCCACGCCGACATCAAGCGGATCTCGCGCGATCCCAAGACCTTCTCGTCCGCCGAGGGCGTGGTGGGCGACGCTCCACGGGAGCTCCGGGAGGCCACGCTGTCCTTCATCGCGATGGACGCTCCCCGCCACACCAAGCTGCGCGGGCTGGTGTCATCCGCGTTCACGCCGCGGCGGGTGGCCCAGATCGAGGAGGGCATCCGGCAGGCGGCCAAGGAGATCGTCACGGAGGCCGCACCTACCGGGGGCGGCGACTTCGTGTCGCTGATCGCCAAGCGGCTCCCGCTCCAGACGATCTCGGACATGATCGGCGTGCCGGATGCCGACCGGGAGAAGGTGGTGGACGCCGCCGACACGATCGTCTCGGTCGCGGACGAGCAGTTTCTCGACGGGCGCGATCCGCTGGCCACCCTCGGCCAGGCGATCTGGACGCTCTCGCAGGCCGCGTCGGAGATGGCGGCCGATCGCGAGAGGAACCCTCGCGACGACCTGATGACGGCGCTCGTCCAGGCGGAGATCGACGGGGAGCGCCTCACCCACGCCGAGATATCGGCCTGGTTCGTGCTGCTCTCCGTGGCAGGCAACGACACCACGCGCCACACCACCTCCCATGCCATGCGGGCGCTCACCCTCTACCCGGACCAGCGCGAGCTGCTGCTGGAGGACCTGGACGCCCGGCTCCCGATCGCGGCCGAGGAGTTCGTGCGCTGGGCCACGCCGGTGCTCCACTTCCGCAGGGTGGCCACCCAGCCGGTGGAGCTCTACGGGGAGGAGATCGAGCCCGGCGACAAGGTCGTGATGTTCTACCTGTCGGGCAACCGCGACGAGACCGCGATCGACGATCCCACGCGCTTCGACGTGACCCGCGACCCGAACTACCACCTCGGGTTCGGCGGGGGCGGCCCGCACTACTGCCTCGGCGCCTCCCTGGCGCGGACCCAGCTGCGCTCGATCTTCGGCGAGCTGCTCACTCAGGTACCGGACATCGAGGTCGGCGAGCCCGACCCGCTGGCCGGCTCGTTCATCCGCGGCGTCAAGCGGATGGACTGCCGCTGGTCAACGCCTCGCGGCTGACCGAGGCCTACTCCGACAGCCCAGCGGCTTCGAGGGCCTCGGCGCGATCCACGTACTCCTCGATGCGGGCTCCCCTGCCATCACGGAAGTGCCATATCTGGAAACCCTCCCTTGCGACCTCGACTCCGCTGCCTCGCCCGCGGCCATTCATCGCGAACGCGATGAACACGTCCTCGTTCGACTCGCGGAACTCCGTCGGCCTGACGTGAAACTCCTCCCACGGTTCCATCCATCGGACGAAGTAGCACCGCAGCGCTTCGTGTCCGTGGACCGCACCACTTTCCTCCACGGGCAGGTACTCGACGTCCTCGTGGATGAAGTATCTCCACGTTCTCCTGCGACATCGCCCGCCGAGTATCCCTCAGGCACAGCCCGGCTACCGCGCCGCGACGGCTAGGTTCCGCAAGCGGATGGACTGCTCGTTCACGCCGCGCGGCGCCTAGGCGCCGGCGCCGCACGGCGCCGCAGCTGCACCACCGGGGCCGACGCCGGTGAGCTCTCGCTGAGCGAGAGCACCTGCAGCACGCACTCGCAGCCGTCGCAGACGAGCAGGTCGAGCTCCTCGAGCTCGCCCCAGGCCTCGACCTCGACGGCGCAGTCCTCGTCGGTGCAGATCAGGATCGCGTGAAACATCCACTCCCAGGCTGCGCACGGCCCCGGACGGAATGCAAGACAGCCGGCGGAAACCGGCTCAGGAGTGCTCGGACGCCGGGACGATCAGGCGAATCTGGTTGCGCGCCAGCATCAGCACCGGAGCGGTCCAGTCGCGGCCCGAGCCGTCCAGAGCCTTCAGGTCGGCGTCCACGATCGTGAAGAAGTCGTGGTCGCGGCGGTTCACGTAGTCGGACAGGCGGCTGCGGTAGCCCTCGGCCGGCAGGGTCAGCATCCCCTCCACCCGGTACCGGTCCGTTTCCACCACCACCCTCTCTTGGCGCATGTCCACGGGGCCGGAATCTACTCGGTACCCGCCCCGGCAAAGGCCCGGCCTGTGTACCTTTGCCCCGGTGGAGAACGCAACCGTGCCCGCTGGCAGCGTCGCGCTCGAGGCCGTCTTCAAGCCCGTGGCCCCGCCCACGACCTTCGAGGAGACGGTCGGGCGGCTCGGTACGGCCATCCGCCTCGGCCTTCTCGCCCCCGGCAGCCGCCTGCCGCCGGAGCGCGAGCTGGCCGGCCTGCTGCGCATCTCACGCTCGACCCTGAGGCACGCGCTCACGACGCTCGTCCAGAGCGGGCACCTGGTGGCGCTGCGGGGGCGCACCGGCGGCACGTTCGTGGCCGACGAGCCGCCGCTGACCGAGCACGCCGAGATGGACCCGCTGGGAGAGCCCGCCCGATCGGTGCTCGACTACCGCGTGGCGGTGGAGGCGGGAGCCACGGTGCTCGCCGTGGAGCGCGCCGGCGAGGAGGACCTGCTGCGCCTGGAGGAGTGCACCGCGCGCATGGCCGTGCGCGCCCCCTTCGACGAGTACCGGCGCGCCGACGTGCACTTCCACATCGGCGTGGCCGAGGCGGCGCGCTCGCCGCGGCTGGTCACGGCGATGACCGAGGTGCAGGGGCAGATGAGCGACCTGATCGCGCGGATCGCCCATCCCGACGAGGTGCTCGAGCGCTCCAATGCCCAGCACCGCCGGATCGTCGAGCTGATCCGGCGCCGCGACTCGGGCCGCGCCGTTCGCCTCATGCGCGAGCACATCGAGGGCACCGAGCACATCCTCGCGGGCCTCATGCGCGGCTGAGTCAGCTCGGCGCCCAGGTGTCCTTCACGCCGCCGCCCTGCCCGCTGTTCACGATCATGGAGCCGGGCTCGAGCGCCACGCGGCTCAGCCCGCCGGGCATCACGTGCACGCCGACGTCATCCACGACGGCATAGGGGCGCAGGTCCACGTGGCGGGGCTCGAGGCCGTGGCCGCAGACCGTGGGATGCACCGACAGGGTCACCAGCTCCTGAGCCACGAACCCCTTGGGATCGCGCTCGATCCGCGCGAGCTCCCGGTCCCGCGTGGCGGCGTCCGCGTCACGCCAGATCACCACGCCCTCGCCGCCCATCTCGCCGCGCGGCTTGACCACGAGCTCCTCCAGGCGGTCCCGAACGCCCGACTCGTCGAGCGGGTGGGAGGCCAACGACGGGAGGAGCGGCTCCTCTCCCAGGTAAAACCTGACCATCTCCTCCACGTAGGCGTGTACCAGCTTGTCGTCCGCCAGGCCCGAGCCGATGGCGTTCACGCACGCCACCGTCCCCGCGCGGGAGGGCTCGAGCAGCGCGGCTCCCAGCGCCGTGCCGCTGAAGCGGTCCTCGTCGGTGCGGTGGTAGACCACGTCCACGGCACGCGTGCGCCCGTCGATCCAGGCCACCAGGCGGTCGTCGCGATGATCCAGATCGGCCAGCGTGACCGCCGGGGCGCACAGCTCGCGGGCGAGCCGCTCGTGCTCCCACCACGCGGCTGCGCCGCGGCCCTCGCAGAGCAGCACGGCGCTCGGCTCGTCCACGCCCTCCGGAGCTGCGTCGCGGAACGCCAGCGCCAGCTCTCCGAACACGGGCGAGTGGTCGGCCTGGGGCGGCGCCACGGGCAGCAGCTCGCGGAGGGTCTCCCGCGCCACCACCGCGTAGGCCAGGCCCGCAGGCATGCGCACCTGGTCCTCGAGCACCAGGAAGCGCCCGCCGGGGTCGCGCACGACGTCGAGGCCGGCCACCGAGATCCAGCGCCGCACGGGCGCCCCGCGCATCGACGGCTCGTAGTGCGGCGAGCTCTCCACGACCGCGCGCGGCACCACCCCCGCGTCGACGATCCTCGCGTCGCCGTACACGTCGCGGAGGAACTCCTCGAGCGCCCGGAGCCGCTGCTCGATTCCGCGCCGGAGACCGGACCACTCGGCGGCGTCGAGCAGCCGGGGGATGGGATCGAGGGCGAAGATGCCGTCGGGCGCCGAGTCGAAGGTCACGCCGCGGCCGCGCAGCACGGCCTTCGTGCGCGCGGCCAGGGCGCCGGGATCGGTCAGCGCCGCGAGCAGCTCCGCGTACAGGGGCCGAGGCTCGCCGCGCTCGTCGTAGGCCTCGTCGTACGGCGCGGCGCAGCTCACGGTCCGCCGGCACGGACTTGGCGGAGGCGCTCCTCGAAGCGAGGAGCGCCCATCGCATCGACGAGCCGGGCGAAGTGACTCCGGGCGTACTCCTCGAAGTCGAACCCCACGTGGGACACGGACGTCTGAAGCGTTCCCCACATGGCCTCGCGGAAGTCGGACATGCACCGGAACAGGGCGAGCGTCGCGCGCCGCCGGTCGGTGGCCGGCTCGCCGAAATACCGGGTGAGCAGGACCTCCTCGTCGTCCGGCCCGAGCTCGTTGTTCACTGCGAAGTTCCCGAGGTCGAAATAGCGGTCACCCATGCCGGAGTACTCCCAGTCCACGATCTGGATGCGCTGGCCATCGTGCAGGAGGTTGGCGCCCAGCAGATCGTTGTGGCATGGCACGGGTCGATGCTCGTCGTGTCCCGCCACCGTTTTTCGGATCGCCCGTGCGTGTTCCATCGCGTCGTCGAACCCGCCTGGAGGATCCACTCCGCGGGAGGCGGCCGCTGCGGCATAGTCCTCCACGACCTGGAAGGAGTCGAACTCGGTCGGCAGCACCACGCCGGAGTCGTGAAACTTCCTCAGGGCGTGAGCCACCTCTGTCAGGTTCTCCGGTTCTCGTAGCTCCTCGGCGGTCAGCTCCCGCCCGGGAACGAAACGCGTGACAAGGCAGGCCGGGCTCTCGAGGAAGGCCGCCACGGGCGGGGCGATTCCCAGGTCGGCCGCGTGCTTGTTGGCCGTGCACTCCGCGTGCCGGTCGATCCCGAGCAGCGCCGTGTCCTTTCCGGGCAGCCGGACCACGTAGTCGGTCCCCCCGAACCGCACCCGGAAGTTGCGATTGGTGATCCCTCCGTCGAGCACCGCCACGGCGCCCTCCCGCGGGCCGAGAAGGGCCGCCACGTGGGCCACCACCGCGGTCAGCTCCGGAATCGTTACTTCCTCGTGCATGGTGCCGCCCGAAGACTGCCAAGCGCCACCTCGGAATGTTGCGCCGACGCCCCGGGCCATCGCGGACCTCCGTGTCCACGACGCGCCCGGGGCGCTGGCGCTGCCCGTCCTTCGGGTAGCTTGGTAGGGGTCGCCCGCCGGCCTGCGCGCGGTGCAGGCGGTCGGCAGGGGCGTCCCCGAAGATCAGCCCTCGCGCCTCCTCTGCTCCGCGGGACGCCGTGCTTCGGTCTCGTCCGATTCCTCCTCGGAGTCGTCGGCTCGGTTCCGCTCGAAGCGCGGCTGCTTGAGCGGGACCACGTTGCCCGGCGGGCCGTCGTTCAGGGCGTCGGCGATGCCCTGGAGCGACTCACCCTTGTCCCGGAGGCCCGCGACTTGCTCGCGGACCGCCCCGGAGTCGCGTTTCCCGCTCCGGTGCGGCCGGGCCCGGCCGCCTCCGAGCTTGGACCGCTCGCTGCGGACGATTTCCAGCTGGCGGACCAGCTCCCGGCCCTCCTCCGTGGAGGTGTCCAGCTCCGGCTCGAGCGCCACCAGCGCGATCCCGCTCTCCGCCAGCCTTGCCAGCAGCGAATCGAGCTGCGGCCGCGAGCCGGCGAGCCGGTTCACGTCCGCCACCACGAGGGCACTCGCCTCGTGCGCGCCGAAGCGCTCGAGCGCGTACCGCACACCGGGCCGCTCGAGCACGTTCTCGCCGTTCGGCTCCACGTCTCGGACCACCCCGAGGAGCTCGAACTTCCGCCGCTTGCACAGACCCTCGATCTGCGCGAGCTGCTCGTACAGCTCCGCCTGGCGCTCCGAGACCGTCGGCGGCACCGTCACGTAGCCGAGCACCGGCGTGCCCGGCCGCAGCCCACGCTGCCCGGCCCACGGGCCGGGGTGGGCCTGCAGGGCGGGCGGCAGCGGCGTGTGCACCTCCGAGTAGTCCACCCAGAACGGCAGCCGCCGGTTGGGATCGAGCACGAAGAACCTGCTTCTCGCGGCCCGCTGCTCCGCGTCCTTGAACTCCGGTATCTCGACCGCGTACGCGGTGCCCTGGAAGCGGCCGATCTCCGGATCCCGGCTCTCACCCTCGAGCGCCAGCCCGCGCCCGAGAGGGACCACGGTCGTCCGCGGCTTGGTGAACGGCATTCGGTGACGCAACAGGAACAGCGCGACCGCCGCCGCCACCGCCGCGACCCCGATGGCAATCCAGAGCCATGTCATCTCGTCGCTCCCGCCTTCGCTTACGGGAGCAGCCACCGGTCGCTCGGCCACCGGTCGCTCAGCCTGCTCGGCAGGGGCCTGCTCCGGACGCTCGGCGCCGGCGCCGCGCTCGTCCGTGGTTCCCTGCTCGCCCTCGACGGAGCCTCGCCGCTCCGTGTCCGTCCCACCACTCACCTTCCGGCTGTCGTCGCCGCGCAGGCGGTCGATAGCCGTGTACGTCTGAGGTCCGGCCACGCCGTCGACCACGATGTTGCTCGCGGCCTGAAGGCGGCTCACCGCCGCCTCGGTGCGCGGTCCGTAGACCCCGTCGACCGGACCCACCCGCTGGCCCGCAGCGCGAAGATCGCGCTGAAGCGCCTTCACCTGCGGCGATCCGCCGGGTACGCCGTAGCCGGCGCCGCTGCGGATAGGCCTTGGCTGTGCAGTGCGCACCGCCTTGCGCGTGGCCGGGCCGACGATCCCGTCGACCGCAAGCCCGGATCGCTGCTGGAGGCGGAACACCGCCCCCTCCGTCAGCGGGCCGAAGCGGCCGTCCACGGGGCCTGGGCTCTCGCCGAGCAGTTGCAGCCGCTGCTGCAGCCTCTCGACGGGCCCGGAACCGTCAACGGTCCCGTATCCCGCTCCGCGGGCGAGCAGGGCCGCGCCGTGCGTCTGCTCGGCCGCCATGGCGGCCTGGGGAACGCTCAACACGAGCGCCACTCCCACGAGCAAACCCACCAGCCTGCTGCCTACGGCTGAGGATCCTCTCTTTCCGAACATCCAAAGACTCCTTCTCGTGCGGTGAGACACCGGTCGCGCAGGGGCGACCGGTCAGGGCTAGCGAGGGAGCTAGCCCGGGCGCTCGAGAAGGGCGATGTAGGCCTGCGGCCGCAGTCGGGCCGAGGCCATCACCAGCGGGCCGATGCGCAGGGCGGCGAGGCCCATGAGCGCAAAGAGCCCGGCGAAGAGTGCGCCGGAGAAGCCGCCGCCAACCGAGCCGCCGCCGGCCGTGGCCCCACCAGGGGCCTGCGTCGGTGCGGGCTGGTCGGGGGCGGGCGAAGGCTGGGAGGGAGGAGCGTCCGGCGATCCGGGTCCGCTCGATCGCGGCGTGGATCCGAAGACGCGGCTGGCCACCGCGGCCATGGAGAGCGCGACGCTGCCCTGCACGCTCCAGAGTCCGGCGGCGGAGGGCGAGAGCAGCGAGAGCGGGCCGGCCAGGGCGGGGATGAGGCCGCCGCCGTCGCCGGAGCCGTCGAGGAAGCCGCCCACGCTGCCCGAGAAGGACCAGGGCAGTGAGGTGGGCGCCGTCGGGGGCGTGGCCGGCGCGGTCGGCGAGACGACCGGGGCTACGTCTGCTGCCGGAGTCGGCAGCTCGAGCGAGGGGACCGCGGGCAGCTCGACGGCGGGCGGTCCCGAGCTGGGCGCCGCGGGGGGCGTGAGGAGCTCATCCACCGGACCCGGGAGCACCGGTACCTGCACCGGCGGCAGCACGGGAAGCACGGGCGGGGCCGGGGGCGCGGTGTCCACCGGCGGGGGGATCACCGGCAGCGCGGGGATCACCGGGTCGGGCAGCACGGGCACCACCGGATCGAGGATCGGCGGCAGCTCCAACACCGGCGGCAGTTCCGGAAGCGGCACGGACGGTGTAACCGGGCCGAGAATCGGCGGGAGCTCCGGGAGCGGCACCGAGGGTGTAACCGGGTCGAGGATGGGCGGGGGCTCGGGGAGCGGGAGCTCGGGGAGGAGGATCGGGCCGCTGGTGTCGTCCGGGGTGGTCGGGGTGACCGGGTCGAGGATCGGGGGGAGCTCGGGGAGCGGGAGCTCGGGGAGGAGGATCGGGCCGCTGGTGTCGTCCGGTGTGGTCGGGGTGACCGGGTCGAGGATCGGGGGGAGCTCGGGGAGCGGGAGCTCGGGGAGGACGATCGGGCCGCTGGTGTCATCCGGTGTGGTCGGGGTGACCGGGTCGAGGATCGGCGGGAGCTCGGGAAGGGAGCGGGTCGAGCTCGGGGAGGACGATCGGGCCGCTGGTGTCATCCGGGGTGGTCGGCGTGACCGGGTCGAGGATCGGCGGGAGCTCCGGCAGCGGGAGCGGGTCGATCGGATCGGGGAGGACGATCGGGCCGCTGGGGTCGTCCGGTGTGGTCGGGGTGACGGGGTCGAGGATCGGCGGCAGCTCCGGAAGCGGGAGCGTGTCGATCGGGTCAGGGATGACCGGACCTGCGGGCTCGTCCGGTGTGGTCGGCGTGACCGGGTCGAGGATCGGCGGCAGCTCCGGAAGCGGGAGCGTGTCCACCGGATCGGGAATGACCGGGGCGGGGTCTGCGGGCACTTCGGCGACCGGCTCTGCCGGGGCTTCGGCGACCGGCTCTGCGGGCGGTTCGGCGACCGGCTCGGCGGGGGCCTCGGCGACCGGCTCTGCGGGCGGCTCGGCGGGGGTCTCCGCCACCGGCTCGGCCGGGCCTTCGGCGACCGGCTCCGGAGCGGGCGGGGCCGGCTCCGCCGGAGGGGCCTCGGCCGCAGGGGGAACCGGATCCACCACGGGTGCCGGAGGATCGACCTGGACCGGCGGGATCAGGTTGCCGGTGTCTACGGGAACGGCGGGTACGTCGAGGGGGAGCTGCGCGGCGGCGGTGCGAGGGAGGAGTACGGCGAGGAGGCCGATGGCCAGCGTTAGGAGGAGGACCCGGAGGGCCCTGGACGCTGGGAGTGGTTGGCGTGATGCCTGTGCCAATTCGGTCGGCGGTAGTGGTCGCCCACAACAGGCCCTTGGAGGCTTGTTGCCCGGTCCGGGCGAGGAGTATGCGCAGGTCGCGGCGGTCGAATCTGCGCTTTGTCGTGAAGTTTCTACCGGATTTGGCCCTATTTGCATAGAGGTCCGACCCCACGCTTCCGCATCTCCTTCGTGCGTCGCCTCGACGAGGTGGCGGGAGCGGGGCGCCCGGCCGGCGCCGAGGCACGTCGATTGGTCCGGTACCGAACCTTCTTCTTCCGGCGCCCCCGGAAGCTGCCCGACCGCGCCCGCCGGCCTCCCGGACGCTCCCCGGCGGCACCGAAGTTGACGCATTACAGCCCTCGGCAGGCGCGCGGCGCCCGCCCCGGCGCAACTCGGGAGCCCGAGCCCGGCATCCGGCTGGTTACACCGGCCTGAACCCAGGTCCGATGCGGGTTGGAGGCACGTGGTTACACCCCTGGGGGCGGGTCGCGGGGCTGACTCGAAGGCCTCCGAGGGGCCGGGTTACATGCCTTTCGGTCCCTCAGGGCTCCGCCGCGCGTTGTACCAACACCCGCCAGGCGGGGGTGGCCCTGGCTGCGCCGGCCGTCGTCGCGCTACCGCCCGATTCGCCCGGGGTGGGCACGCGCTCGCCGTCTCGTTTGGGACGCGGCTCCCGCGGCCGATCCGGTGTCTTCGTTCGGCGGCTTGACAGGGGGATCGACCAGGGAGATAGTTCTGCCGCCGAAAGGTCGGTCGCGTGGACCTTTCGTCGATGAGCCCGGATCTCGAGGAGTGGAGGGTGGCGCGTGTCAACTGAGGGACGGCGGCATGTAAGGGGCGCTGACTACGAGCGGGCCGGCTCCGGCTACATGGACAAGCGCCAGCTGAACGCGGGCGCTGCCGGTTGGGTGCTGCTCGCGGGGCTCGGGGTCGCCTATGTCATCTCGGGCGACTTCGCCGGCTGGAACTTCGGCCTGGCCGAAGGCGGATGGGGCGGTCTCCTCATCGCCACGATCCTCATGGCGATCATGTACACCTGCATGGTCCTGGGCCTCGCCGAGATGTCGTCGGCCCTGCCCGTGGCGGGGGCCGGCTACGGCTTCGCCAGGCGGGCGCTCGGTCCACTCGGCGGGTTCGCCACCGGAACGGCGATCCTGATCGAGTACGCGATCGCCCCCGCGGCGATCGTGATCTTCATCGGGGGGTACATCGAGTCCCTCGACATCTTCGGCATCGAGTCCGGCTGGCCGGTCTACCTCGCCTGCTACATCGTGTTCGTCGGAATCCACCTATACGGCGTCGGCGAGGCCCTCAAGCTGATGTTCGCCATAACGGCGATCGCGGTGGTCGCGTTGATCGTCTTCGTGATCGCGATGATCCCCGAGTTCGACACCTCGAACCTGACCAACATCGCCCCCGACGAATCGAAGTCGGGAGCGAGCGACTTCATCCCGTTCGGGTACGCGGGCATCCTCTCGGCCTTCGTCTACGGCATCTGGTTCTTCCTCGCCATCGAGGGAGTGCCGCTCGCCGCCGAGGAGACGCGCGATCCGAGGCGCGACCTTCCGCGGGGAATCATCGCCGGCATGATCGCGCTTCTGGTCTTCGCGGCGCTGATCCTGTTCACCGCTCCGGGCGGCGCTGGGGCTGACGCGCTCTCGGGCTCCGACAACCCGCTACCCGAAGCCCTCGGTATCGCCTACGGCGAGGACGCGTTCGTAACGGACTTCGTGAACTACGTCGGCCTCGCGGGGCTAATCGCGAGCTTCTTCTCGATCATCTACGCGTACTCCCGCCAGCTCTTCGCCCTGTCGCGTGCGGGCTACCTCCCACGTGCGCTGTCGGTCACGAGCGGCCGGCGTACCCCGTCCATCGCGCTGATCGTGCCCGGGCTCGTCGGGTTCCTCGCAGCATCGATCTACGCGGAGACGACCACTCCGGCTGAGGCGGGAGCGCGCATGATTCAGATCGCCGTATTCGGCGCAACCGTCTCCTACGTCCTGATGATGGTGTCTCACATCGTGCTGAGACGGAAGGAGCCCGACCTGGAGAGGCCCTACCGCACGCCGGGCGGTGTCGTCACGACGGGCATCGCGCTCGTGCTGGCGGTCGCGGCCGTGGCGGCCGTGTTCTTCGTCGACGAGACGGCGGCGCTGATCGTCGCGGCGCTCTTCCTGCTGGCCCTCGCCTACTTCTGGTTCTACAGCCGCCACAGGCTGGTGGCGGACGCTCCGGAGGAGGAGTTCGAGGCCATCGAGCGGGCCGAGGCGGAGCTTGGCTAGCGCGTGAGGCTCGACCAGCTGAGAAAGGCCGCCGACGACGGCACCGTCGACACGGTGCTCCTGACGATCGCCGACATGGAGGGCCGCCTCCAGGGCAAGCGGCTGACGGCCTCCCACTTCCTCGAGGAGGTGTCCGAGCACGCTGCGGAGGGTTGCAACTACCTGCTCGCCGTGGACGTGGACATGGAGACCGTGGACGGGTACGAGATGTCCTCCTGGTCGCGTGGATACGGCGATTTCGTGATGAAGCCCGACCTGGACACGCTGCGTCCGATCCCGTGGCACGAGGGCACCGTCCACCTCATGGCCGACCTCGAATGGGAGGACGGCTCCGACGTGGTGGCGTCCCCGCGGCAGATCCTGAGGCGCCAGCTCGCCCGTCTCGCTGAACGGGGATGGAGGGCGGCCGCCGGGACGGAGCTCGAGTTCATCCTCTTCAACGACACCTACGAGGAGGCCTGGCGCAAGGGGTACCGCGACCTGGACCCGGCCAATCTCTACAACGTGGATTACTCGATGCTGGGTACCGCGCGGGTGGAGCCGCTGATCCGGCGCATCCGCAACGAGATGCAGGCTGCCGGAATGCGGGTCGAGAACTCGAAGGGCGAGTGCAACTTCGGGCAGCACGAGATCAACTTCCGGTACTCCGAGGCGCTGCAGGCGGCCGACGAGCACTCCATCTACAAGACCGGCGCCAAGGAGATCGCCGCGCAGGAGGGCTACGCGATCACCTTCATTGCCAAGCTCGACGAGCGCGAGGGGAACTCGTGCCACATCCACTGCTCGCTCCAGCGGGAGGACGGCGGCAGCGTGTTCGCCGACGACGAGGCGACCTTCCACCGGTTCGTGGCCGGCCAGCTCGCGTGCCTGAGGGAGCTCACCCTGTTCTACGCACCACAGGTGAACTCGTACAAGCGCTTCGTCGAGGGCTCGTTCGCTCCCACCGCGGTGGCCTGGGGTCGCGACAATCGCACCTGCTCCATGCGCGTGGTGGGGCACGGCCCGGGGCTGCGCGTGGAGAACCGGCTGCCGGGCGCCGACGTGAACCCCTACCTCGCGCTCGCGGCCATGATCGCCGCCGGCCTTCACGGCGTCGACAATGAGCTCACGCTGGAACCGGCGCTCGAGGGAAACGCCTACGAGGCCGACAAGGAGCGCGTGCCGCACACGATGTACGCGGCGCGCGACCTGTTCGCCGGCTCGCAGGTGGCCCGCGAGGCCTTCGGCCAGGAGGTGGTGGACCACTACCTGAACCG
The DNA here is from genome assembly GCA_963764665.1 of uncultured Thermoleophilaceae bacterium. Taxonomy (GTDB): domain Bacteria; phylum Actinomycetota; class Thermoleophilia; order Solirubrobacterales; family Thermoleophilaceae; genus JACVRW01. Next base: position 108,158 of record CAVXTL010000026.1, read on the forward strand.
CGCGAAGGTGGAGCTGGACGCTTACGAAGCCGCGGTCACGGACTGGGAGAAGTTCCGTGGCTTCGAGCGGTTGTGAGCCGCCCCGTAATCGGAATCTGCAGCGCCACGGAGGTCGTCCGCTGGCGAGCCTGGGAGATGCTCTGCAACCTCTCGCCGCGCACCTACACGGACGCGGTGCAGGCGGCCAACGCACTGGCGATCCTGCTGCCGCCCGACGATGCCACCGCGGAGGAGCCGGACGAGGCGCTCGACCTGATCGACGGCCTGGTGCTGGCGGGCGGCGCCGACTTGGATCCGGGCACCTACGGCGCCCGCCCCCACGAGGAGACCCACGGCACCTGGCCCGAGCGCGACCGCTTCGAGCTGGCGCTGGCGCACCGGGCGCTCGAGCGCGGGATCCCGGTGCTCGGGATCTGCCGTGGGATGCAGATGCTGAACGTGGTGCTCGGCGGCACGCTCGACCAGCACGTGCCCGACGCGGTGGGCCACCAGGACCACCGCGCCGTGCCCGGCACGTTCTCGGACCACGAGGTGCGCCTCGATCCCGGGTCGCTGGCCGCGCGCGCCGTCGGGTCCGAGTCGAGCGCGGTCAAGTCCCACCACCACCAGGGCATCGAGGAGCTGGGGGAGGGGCTGCGCGTGACAGGCCGCGCCACGGACGACGAGCTGCCGGAGGCGATCGAGCTCGCAGCCGGCGGCTTCGCGCTCGGCGTGCTCTGGCACCCCGAGGAGGACGAGCGCAGCCGGGTGATCTCCACGTTCGTGGAAGAGGCCCGCACCCGGCGGGGATCGGCGGTTCGATGATCGAGGTCATGGAGCCGGCCACCGCGGAGGTGATGGCCGAGATCCCGCGCGCGGGCGTGGAGGAAACCGACGCAGCGGTGGAGCGCGCCAGGGCGGCCTTCCCCGCTTGGCGCGCGCTCGCCCCCTCGGACCGCAGCGCCGTGCTGCACCGGCTGGCGAACGCCCTCGAGGAGCACGTGGAGGATCTGGCCCGGCTCGAGGCGCGCAATGCCGGCAAGCCGATCGGCGACGCGCGCGGCGAGATGGGCATGGTGGTGGACACCTTCCGCTACTACGCCGGCGCCCCGGAGCGGCTCACCGGCAAGACGATTCCCGTGAGTGGCGGGGTGGACATGACGTTCCGCGAGCCGCTCGGGGTGGTGGCCCTCATCACACCCTGGAACTTCCCGCTGACGATCGCTTCCTGGAAGGTGGCGCCCGCGCTCGCCGCCGGCAACACGGTCGTCCTGAAGCCGGCCGAGCTCACCCCGCTCACGTCGCTCGAGCTCGAGCGGATCGCGCTCGAGGCGGGTCTCCCCGAGGGCGTTCTCAACGTGGTGGCCGGCCCCGGCTCGGTCTGCGGGCAGCGGCTCGTGGAGCACCCGGACGTTGCCAAGGTCGCCTTCACCGGCTCGACCGAGGTGGGCCGCTCGATCGCGGAGGGCGCCGCGGGCACCATCAAGCGGGTGACCCTGGAGCTGGGTGGCAAGTCGGCGAACATCGTGTTCGCGGACGCCGACCTGGAGCAGGCCGCAACAGCGGCTCCCGGGGCGGTGTTCGGCAACGCCGGGCAGGACTGCTGTGCCCGGTCGCGCATCCTCGTGGAACGCTCGGCGCTCGACCGCTTCATGGAGCGCCTGGAGGAGGCCGTGGCGGAGATCGCCGTGGGCGATCCGCTCGACGAGTCCACCGCCATGGGCCCGCTGATCTCCGCCGACCATCTGCGCACCGTTGCCTCGTTCGTGCCCGACGACGCGCCGGTGGCGATCCGCGGCTCAGCCCCGGACGGTCCGGGGTACTGGTTCCCTCCGACGGTGCTCTGCCCGGTGGCCAATGACGACCGGCCCGCACGCGAGGAGATCTTCGGGCCGGTGGCTTGCGTGATCCCGTTCCGGGACGAGCGCGAGGCGGTCGAGCTGGCCAACGACACGATCTACGGGCTGAGCGGGTCGGTCTGGAGCCGCGACGGCGCGCGCGCCCTCCGCGTGGCCCGGGCGCTCGAGACCGGTGTGGTGTCGATCAACTCGAACACCTCGGTGCGGGTGTCCACGCCCTTCGGAGGGTTCAAGCAGTCGGGGCTGGGCCGCGAGCTCGGCCCGGATGCGCTGGAGCACTACACCGAGTTGAAGAACGTCTACTACGCGACGGGGGAGGCCGGCTGATGGGTCGTCTCGACGGAAAGGTGTGCGTGATCACCGGCGCCGCCAGCGGCATCGGCGCGGAGACCGCCGCGCGCTTCCGAGCAGAGGGCGCGCGGGTGGTGGGCGTGGACCTCAGCCCGCACAGCTCGACCGACATGGCGATCCAGGCCGACGTGACGGACGAGGAGCAGGTCAAGGCCTTCTATACGCGCGCGCGAGACGAGTTCGGGCGCATCGACGTGCTGTTCAACAACGCCGGCATCTCTCCGGCGGACGACGTATCGGTGCTCCAGACCTCGCTCGAGGCCTGGCAGCGGGTGCAGGACGTGAACCTCAAGTCGGTGTTCCTGTGCTGCAAGCACGGGATCCCCCATCTGCTGGAGGGCGGGGGCGGATCGGTGATCAACACGGCTTCGTTCGTGGCGGTGATGGCGGCCGCCACGTCGCAGATTTCCTACACGGCCTCGAAGGGCGGCGTGCTGGCCCTGTCACGCGAGCTGGGCGTGGAGTTCGCGCGCAGCGGTGTGCGGGTGAACGCGCTCTGCCCGGGCCCGGTCAACACGCCCCTGCTCCAGGAGCTGTTCGCGAAGGATCCGGAGCAGGCCGCGCGGCGGCTCGTGCACATCCCGATGGGTCGCTTCGCCGAGGCGAGCGAGGTGGCCAACGGCGCGCTGTTCCTGGCCAGCGACGAGTCCTCCTACGTCACGGCCCAGGCGTTCATGGTGGATGGCGGCATCTCCTCCGCCTACGTCACCCCCGAGTGACAGGCGCGCCCGCGGCCTCGGCCAGGAAGCGCTCGGCGATGCCCTTTCCGAGCTCGTTCCAGTCCGGGAGCCGGGCCAGGGTCTCGGCTCGGAGGCGCTCCGGGTCCAGCCCGATCCGCACGGCGTCCTCGTCCTTGTCCCAGCCGTCGAGCCAGGCGTTGACCTCGGCGCCGGTGACCTCCGCGTGGAACTGGATGCCCCACGCTCGCGCGCCCTCCAGCCGGTAGGCCTGAAGGCACACCGGGCTGCTGGCCAGCGCCACGGCGCCGTTCGGCAGGAGCGCCTCGTAGCTGTGCCAGCCGAACGCCTCGAAGCGCTCCGGGAGCGCGCCGATCAAGGGGTCCGCGCGTCCCGCGGCGGTCTGCTCCACCTGCACCCAGCCGATCTCCGGCTCCGAGGCGCGCTTCGGCGCGGTGCCTGCCGCCTCGGCCAGCAATTGCGAGCCGAGGCACACCCCCATGAGCGGAAGGCCATCGCCGATCATCCGGCGCAGCAGCTCCTTCTCTCCGCGCAGCCACGGGTTGGCGGCCTCCTGGTCCGCGTTTACGGCGCCGCCGAACACCATCGCGGCGCCCACTCCGTCGAGCTCCGGCGCGCCTCCGTTCGTGGGGAACCACTCCACGAGCTCGTGTCCCGACTCGCGCACCACCTCGCCGAACACTCCGGCGCCGGCGTCCGCCTGATGGACGATCGCGAGGACCCGCATGGGCTCCGGTGGAGCTATGGCGTGGGGGGCCGCGGATCCGGCGTGGTCGGCCCGGACGGGTCCGGCGGAGGCGGCGCCGGGTCCGGCGCCGGCTGTCCCGGTGGAGTGTCCGCCACCGTGGAGGCCACGGGAACCTCGGGGCCGACGGTGGCCGGCACGGCCCCGCTCGCGTCACCCGTCTCGCCGTGCAGGCGAAGGAGCTCGAAGTACAGAACCGCCGCCGCGAGCGCGGTGAGCGGGCCGATCAGCACGCTGGTCAGCAGGTTCGACACCGCGTAGCCAAGAACGTCGTCGCTGAGGGCGGTGAGGATCGCCTGGACCACGCCGCCGAGCACGATGTTCACGAGCAGCAGCACGACGATCACCGCGAACACCTGCCAGCCGTGGCCGCGTACGAGCTTCCGGCTGCGGTCGAGCGAGTCCATCACTCCCTTGCGCTCGATCACGACCACCGGCGCCGCGAGTGCCCAGATCGTGATCAGGAAGAGGCCCGGCACGATCAGGAGGACGAATCCGATGCCGATGGCTATGCCGGCCACGATGCCGGTGAACACGAGCGTCAGGAGCACCGGCCGCACCGATGCGAGCAGGCTGCCGACCGTGTGGTCGCGGCGCCCGTCCATGATGTCGTGGGCCGCCTCGACGACCATGCCCTGGAACCAGTAGGTCGCCACCGTCCCGATCGCCACGGTCGCCAGCGCCACGAGCAGTCCGCCGCTCGCGAGCAGCACTCCGTTCAGGATCGCGACGGGAATGAAGATCACGAGGGCCGCCGGGATGAGCAGCGTGAACTGCTCCCGGTAGATCCTGAAGATCTTCTCGAACACACCGCCGACGTCGACTTTTCCGTTCATGGCGGCGACGGTAGCGTGCAGGGCGGTCATGCGTCGGCCGGCGCAGGCGGTTGCCGTCGCGCGCGGGGCGGGATTGGGGCACAATCGGGACTCATGGCCCGGAGCCTCCGTGGACAGCTTCTGATCGCCGCGCCATCGCTGTTCGACTACTTCCGGCGCAGCGTCATCCTCGTGCTGGAGCACAGCGACGACGGCGCGATGGGCGTGGTGCTCAACCGGCGCTCCGAGACGCTCGTCGCGGAGGCGGTGCCGGCCCTCGCCGCCCTGCCGGGCGCGGAGGAGACCGTGTACGTGGGGGGACCGGTGGCGCCCGCCTCGGTGGTGGCCCTGGGCGAGTTCGACGATCCGAGCGAGGCCGGCACCCGCGTGACCGGCTCGCTCGGCACGCTCGACCCCGACCGGCCGAGCCCCTCCCTCCAGCGGCTGCGCGTGTATGCCGGATACGCGGGCTGGTCCGCGGGTCAGCTCGACGAGGAGCTCGAGGAGGGCGCTTGGATCGTGGAGCGCGCCGACGCCGAGGATCCGTTCACCGAGGGCGACATCTGGTCCGAGGCGCTCCGTCGCAAGGGCGGGGAGTACTCGCTCCTGGCCACCATGCCGGGCGACCCGTCGGTCAACTGAGCCGCCGCTACCGCCCGAGCGCCGGGAAGTCCCGCGCCATCGCGCGCACCACCAGCCGCGCCGGCACCAGCGCGCCCTCGCGCGTGAAGTGCACGCCGTCGGCCTGCCGCGAGATCACCCGCCGGCCGTCGATCCGCGTGATCGCCCGGAAGCGCCCGCCGCCGATCGTCGTGTAGAGGTCCACGTAGCGCGCGCCCGGCACGGCGCGGGCGGCCCGCTCCACGGCGAAGTTCTGGATGCGGTAGATCCGGTTGAACTCCTCGTCGCGGGCCGTGGGCGAGGGTGCCCAGTAGACCGGCCGCTTCCCGCCGCTCGTGAGCTCGCGCATCACCACAGCGGCGCGGCGCGCGTACTCGGTCTCCCACTCCGGCGTGAACGGGCCGTACGACTGGCCGTCCACGACCACGTTGAAGCCGTCGTTGCCGCCCATCAGCATCACCACCGCGTCAGGGTCGCGGGCGGCTATCTCCTGCCGCGCGTTCACCTCCCAGTTGAAGAACGCCGGCCGGGTGAGGCCGGTGCTGTTCCGGGCCACCACGTCCGTGCGCAACAGGGCCCGCGGCGCCACGTCCACGAGCCGCTGGCCCACGAACTCGGCCTGCGAGTCGCCGGTGACCAGCACGCGGAGCGGCCGCTCGGGGGTGGGCTGGCGGAACGTGGCGGCGGCCGGCCGGCGCGGCCGCAGGATCGCGGTCGAGCCCGACTCCAGCTCGGTGCCGGATGCCGTCTTCGGGTCCTGGCCGAACACCGCGTCCAGGCCCTCGCGCGGCAGGTGCAGCCCCACTGCGCCGGCCACGTCGTCCACCGGGCCCCCTACCGCCAGCACCACGTCGCGGGTGGGACCGTCGTCCATCCCCTCCCCGGCGCGCACCACCGACTTCGAGTTGAGGAGGGCGGCCACCCCCAGCGCCACCACCAGCACCACGAGCACCCGGCCGGCCGGCATCGTGAGGTTTCTGTCGTCGCGGAGCCACATAGCTCAGAAGCGGTAGTAGATGAAGGGGGCCACGCCCTGCTCTCCCACGGCGGCGTCGGCGGCCACGACGATCAACCCGAGCGCCGCACCCTGGGCCACCGCCGGCCGCGCCACGAGCCAGGCCTCTACGCTGCGCCACCAGCCGGGAGGCACCGCCTGCACGGCGACCGCGGCGACGGCGAGGAATAGCACCGGCAGGGTCACGAGCGGAGACGGTCCGGACGCGCCGACCTGGCCGAGCACCTCGAACGCACGGCTCAGGTCCGGCGCGCGGAAGAACACCCACGCGAGGCAGACCACGTGGAAGGTGATCAGCCAGCCGACCAGGGCCGGGACACGGTTCGAGCCCATCCGGTCGCGGAGCCACCGCTCCACCGAGAGGGCGCTGCCGTGGATGGCGCCCCACACCACGAACGTCCACGCCGCTCCGTGCCACAACCCGCCGAGCAGCATGGTCAACATCAGGTTGCGGTAGGTGCGCCGAGGCCCCCCGCGGTTGCCTCCGAGAGGGATGTAGAGGTAGTCGCGCAGCCACCGCGACAGGGTCATGTGCCAGCGGTGCCAGAACTGGCGCAGGCTGGTGGCGGTGTAGGGCCGGTCGAAGTTCTGGGGCAGCCGGAATCCCAGCAGCAGCGCCAGTCCGATCGCCATGTCCGTGTACCCGGAGAAGTCGCAGTAGATCTGCCCGGCGAAGCCGTAGATGGCGAGCAGCGTCTCGGGTCCGGAGTGCCCCAGCGGATCGTTGAAGACAGGGTCCACGATCCTGCGCGCAAGCTCGTCGGCCACCACCGTCTTCTTCACGAAGCCGCCGGCGATCAGGAGGAACGCCGGCCCGGCGAGCACCGCGCGCGGATCGCGCGGCACGCGCAGCTGCGGTATCAGCTCGTTGGCGCGCACGATCGGGCCGGCCACGAGGTGGGGGAAGAAGGCCTGGAGGATCGCCACGTCGCCGAGTGACGCGGCCGGCGTGTCGCGGCGGTACACGTCCACCACGTACGAGATCGCCTGGAACGTGAAGAACGAGATCCCGATCGGCAGCACCACCTGAATGAGCGGCAGCGGCGAGCCCAGGCCCACGCCGTCGAGCGCGTCGTCCATCGAGCCGACGAAGAACTGGAGGTACTTGAACACGGCCAGCAGCCCGAGGTCGAACACCACCGCCGCCGTGAGGGCGCGCTTGCGCACCTTCTCCGACGGCGAACGCGCGATCACCTGCGCCGCGAATGTGTTCACCACGCTCGAGCCCACGAGGAGCAGCACCCAGCGCGGATCGACCCACCCGTAGAAGAAGTACGAGACGACCAGGATGAACGGGCGCCAGAGCCGCGGATGCGGCATGAAGAGCCAGGAAAGAACGAACACGACCAGGAAGAAGGCCGCGAACTCGATCGTCGGGAAGCTCACCTGAGCCATCATTCAGCGGCAATCTGGACTGCCCTTCTGGCAAGCTCAGTGCTGCGTGCCCCGGGACTCGGCTGAAAGATGAGCGACGGAGAGCTCATCCTCGTTGCCGGGGCGCTGCTGGCAGCCGGACTTGCCGCCGCCCTCCTGGCGGGTCGCCTGCGGGTGCCGGGCCTGCTGCTCTTCCTCGGACTCGGGATGCTCCTCGGGTCGGACGGCCTCGGCTGGATCGACCTGTCCGACTACGAGCTGGCGCGGCGCATCGGGATCATCGCCCTGGCGGCGATCCTGTTCGAGGGCGGACTGACCGCCGGCTACGCCGAGATCCGGCCGGTGCTCCGGGCGGGTGTGTCGCTCGCCGTCATCGGCACGCTGGTGACGGCGGGCGTGACCGGGGCGGCCGCCGTCTGGCTGTTCGACCTCGACACGCTCGAGGGCCTCTTGCTCGGCGCGACGCTCTCCGTCACCGACGGCGCGGCGATCTTCGCCCTCCTTCGCGGGTCGACCCTCCGGCGCCGGCTGGCACGCACGCTCGAGGCCGAGGCCGGCCTCAACGACCCGATCGCGATCCTGCTCGTGATCGGCCTGATCGAGTGGATCCAGGAGCCGGGCTACGGCCTGCTGGACATGGCCATCCTTTTCGCCCAGCAGATCTCCATCGGCGTGGCCATCGGCCTCGCCGTGGGCTTCGGGGCGGCATGGGCGTTCCGGCGTGTGAACTTCGCCACCGCGGGCCTCTACCCGGTCGCCTCGATCGCCGCCGCTGCGCTCGCCTTCGGCGCCGCGGACAGTCTCCACGGATCGGGGTTCGCGGCCGTCTACCTCGCGGGGCTGGTCCTAGGCAGCACGGCCATCCCCGCGCGGAACGCGGTCACCGTGTTCCATCAGGGCTTCGCCTGGGTCGCCCAGATCGCCCTGTTCCTCACGCTCGGCCTTCTGGTTTTCCCAAGCCAGCTCGGCGACGTGTGGTTCGAGGGCACCGTGCTCGCGCTCGTGGTTGTGTTCCTGGCGCGGCCGCTCGCGACCTTCGTAGCGACCGCATTCGACCCCTTCACCGCAAGGGAGCGGGTGGCGCTGGCGTGGGCCGGGCTGCGCGGGGCGCTGCCGGTGGTGCTCGCCACCTTCGCGGTGATCGAGGACGTGCCAGGCAGCCTCGAGTTCTTCAACATCGTCTTCTTCGCCGTCGTCATCTCGACCCTGGTCCAGGGCGCGACCTTCGAGCCGCTCGCCAAGGCGCTCGGCGTGACCACCGACGAGCCGGCGCTTCCGAGGCCGCTCGCCGAGACCGGCACGATCAGGCGGCTCGGCGCCGAGGTGATCGAGTTTCCCGTGGCCGAATCGGACGCGATAGTCGGGCGCGTCGTGCGGGAGCTGGGGATGCCGCGCGACGCGCTGCTGAACGTGATCGTCAGGCGTGGGGAGGCGATCCCGCCGCGAGGATCGACGCAGATCGAGGCGGGCGACCGGCTTCACGTGCTCGTGCGCAAGGAGGTGGCGCGTCAGTTCCCCGCGCTGATGGACCGCTGGCGCGACGGCCCGTTCGCGGTGGAGCAGGTGCGCCGCCCGCAGGTCCGGAGCGGCGCGGTCATCTTCTCCACCCGTCCGTGGGAGGAACGCGACGGCGATCCCGCCTACCCGGAGGAGATCGAGGGCTCCCGGGTGATCCGCCACCTGCGCACCCGTCGCGACCGGCCCGGTGGTCTCGTCCTCCTCGACGACGGGCGCTACGCGATCACGGGACCTTCCCTCGCCGTCGGGGCCGCCGCGCAGATCCAGCGCTATGCCCGGCGCCGCCTGAGCGGCGGCCTACAGCCCAGCGAGCACTCCTGGTGGCAGGAGGTCGTGGGCGCGCTGGCCCGGTGACGGCGGCTCAGCCGTCGTCCTGGCGGAAGGCCCAGCGCACCTCTTCGATGGATAGGCCGGAGGCCAGCGCCGCCAGGAGCTTCATCCGGGCAGCCTGCGGGGACAGGAACCCGGCCGGGATCAGGCCGGTCACACGCAGGTCGCGCTCCGAGCCGGCGTACCCGTAGGTGGAGGAGAGGATCACGCCGCGCTCCGGCCGGCAGTAGGCCACGATCGGGATGCTCTCCGCCGCCTCTGCCCAGAGCTCGAGCACCGGGGGCGAGAGATGCCCGGCCCCGAGGGTGCCGATCACCACGCCGTCGGGGTTGGTGCTCAGCGCCGCGCGGGCGAGCGTGCCGTCGTCGCCGGCGGCGGTGGGCACGATCAGCACGTTGCGGTCGAGGTCGGGCGGGTCGAGCGGCGGGTTGCGCGGGATCCGCGACCAGATGATCGGATGAGCCTCGGTCACGCGGCCGAGCAACCCGGTCTGGGGCGAGGAGAACGCCACGAGCGACACGGTGTCGGTCTTGCGCACGCAGCGCGCATGGTGGACCTCGCCGCCGAAGCACACGAGCACCCCCATCCCGGCGGCCTCGGCGCTGGCGGCCAGGCTCACCGCGTCGAGCAGGTTGGCCGGGCCGTCCGCGCCCGGCGCCGAGGCGGGCCGGATCGCCCCGGTGAAGACGATCGGGGCTTCGGCGTCGTGGAGGATGTCGCAGAGCATCGCGGTCTCCTCGAGCGAGTCAGTGCCGTGGGTGACCACCACCCCGGTGCCGCGGCGAGCGGCATCGCGGGCCTGCCTGCAGATGTCGAGCTGATCGTCGAGGGTGAGATGCGCGCTCGGCTTGTTCACGACCGTCCGGCCCTCGACTCCGCCGAACGCGGACAGCCCGCCCACGGCATCCACGAGGCCCTCGCCATCGAGGGCCGGGACGGCGCCCTCGCTGTCGCCCTCGAGCTCGCCCTTCATCGAGATGGTGCCGCCGGCCGCCAGAACGAGGACCTTGCGGGCGTTGGGCACTCCGGACGCGGCCGCCACGGGCGCCGACGATAGCGGTCCGTCTGCCACCCTTCCCGTCTTGGTTCGACTGCCGGACACGATCAAGGCCTGCCTCCTGGACATGGACGGCGTGCTCACCGACACGGCGTCCACGCACGCGCGCGCGTGGAAAAGAACGTTCGACGAGTTCCTCGAGCGCCGCGGCGCGGTACCCCCTTTCGACCTCGACTCCGACTACAAGGCGTACGTGGACGGCAAGACGAGGTACGACGGCGTACGCGACTTCCTGGCCTCTCGGGAAATCGTGCTCCCGGAAGGAACTCCGGACGATCCCGCCGAAGCGGACACCGTGGCAGGCATAGGAAACCGCAAGAACGAACTCGTGCAGCGCTTGATCACCGAGGACGGCGTGACCGTGTACGAGGGATCGGTGCGCTTCGTGGAGGAGGCGCGGCGCGCGGGCCTCAAGACCGCGGTGGTGTCCTCGAGCGCCAACACCGAGCAGATACTGGAGTCGGCCGGGATCAGCCATCTCTTCGATGCGCGCGTGGACGGCGTGGTGATCGCGCGCGAGCACCTCAACGGCAAGCCCGCGCCGGACTCGTTCCTCCGTGCCGCGGAGCTGCTCGAAGTCTCGCCGGAGGCCGGTGCGGTGTTCGAGGACGCCCTGGCCGGCGTGGAGGCCGGACGGGCCGGCGGGTTCGGCCTCGTGGTGGGAGTGGACCGGCACGGCAATCCGCAGGCGCTGCTCGATCACGGCGCCGACACCGTGGTGAGCGACCTGGCGGAGCTGGTGGAGTGACCCAGGGATCGCGACATCCCGTCGAGCCGTGGGCCCTCGTGGAGGAGGGCGTGGACATCGATCGGCTGGCACAGGCCGAGTCCCTGTTCGCCCTGTCCAACGGGCACATCGGGCTGCGCGGCAACCTCGACGAGGGCGAGCCCGCCGGGCTCAGCGGCACCTACCTGAACGGCTTCTACGAGTCCTTCCCGCTCGAGTACGGCGAGCGCGGGTACGGGTTCGCGGAGGACGGCCAGTCGGTTGTGAACGTGACCGACGGCAAGATCATCCGCCTCCAGGTGGAGGACGAGCCACTCGACGTGCACCGCGGCGAGGTGCTCCACCACGAGCGCAGGCTCGACTTCCGCAGCGGGCTGCTCGAGCGCCGGCTGCACTGGCGCGCCGCGTCGGGCCACGAGGTCAAGCTCACGTCCAGGCGGCTGGTGTCGTTCTCACTGCGCAGCCTGGTGGCGATCGAGTACGAGGTGGAGGCGGTGGACAGGCCGATCCGCATAGCCATCCAGTCGAACCTCCAGGCGAACAAGGTGGACGCGGCCCAGGCCGACGACCCCCGCCAGGGCAAGGCGCTGCCCGACGTGCTGCGCTCGCTGCTGTCGGTGGACCACGGCAAGCGCGTGGTCCTGGGGCACGAGACCAAGCGCTCGAACCTGGTCATGGCGTCGGGGATGGAGCACGTGGTGGAGCACCAGGGCGAGGTCACCACGCTCACCCAGTCGGAGCCCGACCTCGGCCGCGTGACGCTGTCGGCCGAGCTCGAGCCGGGCCGACCGCTCCGCCTGTTCAAGCTGCTGGCGTACCACTGGTCGTCACAGCAGAGCGTCGATTGGCTCCGGGATCAGGTGGACGCGAGCCTCGAGAGCGGCCTGGCGGAAGGCTTCGAGGGGCTCGCCGAGGCGCAGCGCAAGGCCCTCGACCGCTACTGGCAGCGCGCCGACATCGAGGTGGAGGGCGACGAGGGGCTGCAGCAGGCGCTGCGCTTCGCGATGTTCCACATATTCCAGGCGGCGGTACGCAACGAGGGGCGCGCGATCCCGGCCAAGGGCCTCACCGGGAGCGGCTACGACGGCCATGCCTTCTGGGACACGGAGAGCTTCGTGCTGCCGGTGCTCACCTTCACTGCGCCGCGGACGGTGCGCAGCGCCCTCGAGTGGCGACACTCCACGCTCGACTCGGCGCGCGAGCGCGCCCGCCAGCTCGGCCTGCGAGGCGCGGCCCTGCCGTGGCGCACGATTCGCGGCGAGGAGTGCTCTGGGTACTGGCCCGCGGGCACTGCCGCCTTCCACGTGAACGCGGCGGTGGCGGCGGCGGTGCGGCGCTACGTGGTGGTCACGGGCGACCTCGAGTTCGAGCAGCGCACCGGCTGCGAGCTGCTGGCGGAGACCGCCCGGCTGTGGGCGAGCCTCGGGTATCACGACGAGCGCGGCGACTTCCGGATCGACGGGGTCACCGGGCCCGACGAGTACTCCGCCCTGGTCGACAACAACGTCTACACGAACCTGATGGCCCAGCTGAACCTTCGCTCCGCCGTGGAGGCCACGGGGCGCCACCCCGAGGTCGCCGCCGAGCTCGGGGTCGATGACGGCGAGCGCCACGAGTGGGAGCGCGCCGCTGACGCCATGTTCGTGCCCTTCGACGAGGAGCGCGGCCTTCACCCGCAGGATCAGGACTTCCTCGAGCATCAGCGCTGGGACTTCGAGAACACCCCGCACGACAAGTACCCGCTGCTCCTGCACTACCCCTACTTCCAGCTCTACCGGCGGCAGGTGGTCAAGCAGGCGGACCTCGTGCTCGCCATGCACTGGCGCGGCGACGCCTTCACGCCGGAGCAGAAGCACGCGAACTTCGATTACTACGAGCGGCTCACCGTGCGCGACTCATCGCTGTCCGCGTCCACCCAGTCGATCCTCGCCGCCGAGGTGGGCCACCTCGGCCTCGCGCGCGACTACCTCGAGGAGGCGGCGCGCATGGACCTTGAGGACCTGGCGCACAACACCGGCGACGGTCTGCACATGGCCTCGCTCGCCGGCGCGGTGCTGGCGGCCGTCACCGGGTTCGGCGGCGTGCGCGACTACAACGGCCGGCTCAGCTTCCGCCCCCGGCTCCCGGAGGGCATCGAGCGGCTGCGCTTCTCGCTCGAGGTGCGCGGCAGCGTGCTCCGGGTCGAGATCGCGCCGACCGAGACCGGGTACTCGCTACCCCAGGGCGACTCCCTGCGCTTCTCGCACTGGGGCGAGGACGTGGTGCTCGACGGCAACGGAGGCGTGCACCTCCCGATACCTCCCTACGAGGAGGAGCCCCCGCCCTCGCCACCCCCGGGACGCGAGCCGCGGGCCGGGCGCTCGCGCAAGGACTGGCCGCGCTCGGAGGCTGAGCTGCACCATGCGCAGGGCCTGCTCGGGACGTTCGTCACGCCGCCCGACGGCCACGGCTAAGCCGAAGCACGCGGCTCGGCCGCGTGCGCCCGGACGTTCTCAGTCAGCGCCGCCGGTTTCGGCGGCCAGCTGGTGCCGCAGCCGCTCGCGCAGCTCGGCGAAGTGCACCGTCTCGTAGACGATCACTGCCACGAGCGCAGCGCCGGCGAAGGCGAGCGTCACCAGCGCGGCGACCTCCTCCGCAGCCGGGATGAACGCCACCAGCACGACCGCGCAGACCACGCGCTGGGTGCTGAAGCGGTGCACGTTGCGCCACCTGAAGGCCACGTGGGCGAGCAGGTACAGCGCGATCCCGCCGAGCATGGCCACCGCCGGCACGAGCTTGAGGGGATCGTCCACGTGCTCGAGCGTCTTCTTCAGTCCGAGCGCCAGGAGCACGATGCCCGCCACCATCGGTAGGTGGAGGTAGGAGAACGAGTCGCGCGCCACCTCGTTGCGCTCGCGTCCCTTCGCGGCGTTCGACAGCCGTCGTTCCGCCACGAGCGCGACGATGTCGAAGTAGAGCCACCACAAAGCGCCCGCCACCACGATCCCGAGCACCGCGGCCACCACCACGCCGGCGTCCACGTTCCCCTCGGCGCCCACGCCGATCGCCACTATCGACTCTCCGAGCGCGATGATCACGATCAGCCCGTGACGCTCGGCGAAGTGCGCCGGCGCGAGCCGCCAGCCGGAGGAGTCGATGAACAGCGGCCCGGCCATGTCGAGCGTGAGCGCGAGCACCCAGAGGGCGCCCTGGAGCTCGCCGTCCGCGAACGAGGCGGCCACGAGCAGCCCCGAGCCGATGGCGGTGCTCACGGCGAGTCCGATGACCGAGTGGCGCAGCCCGGGGTCGTCACCGCTGGCCACGACGAAGAGCACGATCTGCGCCATCCGGACGATCGCGTAGGCGCAGGCGAACAGGAGGCCGAGATCGCCGAAGGCCTCCGGCACGCAGAGCGCGACCACGAGCAGCGCGGCCATCGCGCCGAAGATCGCGAAGCGCACGATCCCCTCCTCCGGGTCCACCACGCTCGTGAGCCAGGCGTAGCCGACCCACGACCACCACATCACCCCAAGGATGAGGAGGCCCTGCGCCAGCCCGTTCCAGGTCGGGTCGTGAGCCATCAGTGCGGTGCACTGGGTCAGCACCAGCACGAACACGAGGTCGAAGAACAGCTCGAGCGGCGTCACGCGGTCCTCGGAGCGCATGACGGGGGTCACGTGGCGGCGCGGCGCGGAGCTCACACGCCAATTGTCCCAGCCGCGAACCGGGCGTAGTGGCAGAGATCCGCGCCGCCGGACAGAATGGCGGGCATGCCCACCGGCGCCGCGGACGACAGGCTCCGCGCCCTGAAGAGCGTCACTGACTCCGCGCTCTCGTACCTTCCGCTCGAGGGACTGCTCGACGAGTTGCTCGCGCGCGTGGTGGAGATCCTCGAGGTGAACACCGCGGCGATCCTGCTGCTCGAGGAGGACGGCAAGTCGCTCACCCCGCGCGCGGCCAAGGGGCTGGAGGAGGAGGTGGTGCGACGCGTGCGCATCCCTGTCGGAAGGGGCTTCGCGGGGCGCGTGGCCGGCACTCGCCAGGCTGTCCGGATCTCGGACCTCGAGCACGCCGAGATCGTGAATCCGCTGCTGCGCGAGAAGGGAATCAAGTCGCTTCTCGGGGTGCCGCTGATCGTGGAGGGCAGGGTGTTGGGGGTTCTCCACGTGGGCTCGTTCGAGGAGCGCGAGTTCACTGACGACGACGTGGACCTGTTGTCGAGCGCCGGTGACCGCGCCGCGCTGGCGATCCACGGACGCCTGGCCGAGCGCGACCGCGGGCTCGCCGAGGCGCTGCAGCGAAGTCTTCTCCCGATGCTGCCGGACGTTCTGGGCGTGGGGCTCGAGGGCCGCTACCTCCCGGCGGCCTCGGCCAGGCTCGGCGGCGACTGGTACGACGCCTTCACACTGCCGGGTGGGAGGCTCGGCCTGGCGATCGGGGACGTGTCCGGCCGCGGCTTCCAGGCAGCTGCGGTGATGGGTCAGCTCAGGAGCGGCCTGCGCGCCTACGCGATGGACCGCGCCTCGCCGTCCGAGGTCGTCGAGCGCCTCAGCCAGCTGCTCCGCCAGCTCGAGCCCGGCCGTCACGCCACGCTCGTCTACCTGCTGCTCGACCCCCAGGAGGGCACGCTCCTGCTTGCGAGCGCCGGACACCCGCCGCCGCTGATCCTGGACGGGGCCGGCGGCTGCGCCTACGTCGAGATGCCGGGATCCGTCCCGCTGGGGGCTGTGCGCTTCGCCCACTACGAGGACGTCGAGGCGCGGCTCGAGCCCGGCGACTCGCTCGTGCTCTACACCGATGGCGTGATCGAGCGTCCCGGTGTCTCGCTCGACGTGGGCCTCGAGCAGCTGAGGCAGGCGGTCTGCCGAACCGCCGCCGAGCCCACGGCGATGTGCGACGAGATCATCCGGGAGATGCTCCCCAGCGGAGCCTCGCACGACGACGCGGCGCTGCTCGTGGGACGGGCGCTCCCCCTGTCGGATCCGCTCGAGCTGACCCTCCCGGCCGACGTGGAGACGATCCCGTCGCTCAGGCGCGTGCTCGGGCGCTGGCTGCGAGATGCCGACGCGTCGTCGAGGGAGATCGAGGAGATCACTCTCGCCTGCTCGGAGGCCTGTGCCAACGCGATCGAGCACGCCTACGCGCCGGGCCCGGCCGCGCTCGAGGTCACTGCCTCCGTCTCGGATGGAGGGGAGACGGTCATCTGCGTGCGCGACTACGGGAGCTGGCGCGCCGCGCGGGGCTCTCATCGGGGTCGCGGCATGGTCCTGATGAGCGGTCTGATGGACTCCGTCGACGTGGACTCCGGCGACGACGGCACAACGGTCCGCCTCGCGCGGCAGCTGGAGGCCCGGCGTTGAGCGCCCACCCGGACCTTCGCCTCGGCAGTCGCGGCTCGGTGCCGGTGGCACATATCGGCGGCGAGCTCGACCTGTCCTCGACCGGGACGCTGAGGGAGCGGCTGCTCGCGGCTGTGGAGAACCAGGACGTGGGGCTCGTGATCGACCTGAGCGACGCGACCTATGTGGACAGCGCGGGGGTGAACCTGCTCTTCGAGGTGGCCGAGCGCCTGGGCGTGCGCCAGCTAGCGTTCGCGGTCGTGTATCCCGAGGGGGGCATCGTCGAGCGCGTATTCGCGCTCGTGAACCTTGAGTCTGTGGCCGAGATCCACCACTCGGTCGACGCGGCGGTGCACGGGATACTCGCCGGTCAGGACACAGGTGGCTGAGGCGCATCCCGATCGCTCGAGGCGAGAGGTCGTGTTCGATCTCCTGCGGCTTCGCACCAAGCGCGAGGGCAGGACCCACCTGGTGTCGGCGCGCGGAGAGCTCGACCTGTTCTCGCGCACGGCTCTGGAGCGCGAGCTGCGCCTGGCGCGCGCCTCCGACGCGGAGCGGATCGTGCTCGACCTGAGCGGCCTCACGTACATGGACTGCGCCGGTCTGAGGGTGATCCTCTGCATGGACGCCCGGTCGAGCGACCGGCCCGGCCGCTTCCTCGTACGGCGCGGACCGGCAAGCATCGATCGTGTCTTCTCGATCACCAGGGCCGCCCGACAGCTCTCGTTCCTGACATGACGTCGGTGGCCATCGTGGGTGGCGGCTTCGGGGGGATCGGCGCGGCCGTGATGCTCAGCCGGGAGGGCTACCACGACGTGACGGTCTTCGAGCGCGGGGACCGGGTCGGGGGCGTGTGGAACTTCAACACCTATCCCGGCATCGCCTGCGACGTGCCCTCGCACCTCTATGAGTTCTCCTTCGCGCCCAATCCCAACTGGTCGCGGCGATACGCGCCGGGGGCCGAGATCCAGGCCTACATGGAGGACGTGGCTCGCCGGCACGGGGTGCTCGACCGCGTCCGGCTGCGCACGGAAGTCACGGGAGCCGCGTTCGACGAGCAGCGCGGGCGCTGGCTGCTCCAGACCACGGCCGGTCCGCACGAGGCCGACGTGCTCGTCGCGGCATGCGGCCAGCTATCGGTTCCGAGCATCCCGGGGATTCCCGGGCTCGACGACTTCGCGGGTCCCGCGTTCCACACGGCGCGCTGGCGCGACGACGTGCCGCTCGCGGGCAAGCGGGTGGCGCTGGTGGGCACCGGCTGCAGCTCCATTCAGGTGGGTCCGTCCATCCAGCCCGAGGTTGCGCAGCTCGACGTCTACCAGCGCTCGCCCGGCTGGACGATCCCGAAGATGGACCACGCGTACGGCCCCCGGGCGCGCCGGCTGTTCGAGCGCGCGCCGGTGCTGCAGCGGCTCGATCGCCAGCTGAACTTCGCCTTCATGGAGGCCGCCACCGCGGGCATGACGAGCCACCGCTGGCTCACTCGACCGTTCAAGGCCATGGCGCGTCGGCAGATCCGCTCGCAGATCGACGATCCGGAGCTCCGCCGCAAGGTGACCCCCGAGGACGAGATCGGCTGCAAGCGGATCATGCTCACTGACCACTGGTACGCCACGCTCACGAAGCCGAACGTCGAGCTGGTCACGGATCGGATCGACACGATCACCCCCGGCGGGGTGCGCACCGCCGACGGGATCGAGCGTCCGGCCGACGTCCTGATCCTCGGCACCGGGTTCAGGACGCACGGCTTCGTGGCCCCGATGGAGGTGGCGGGCCGGGGCGGACGCACTCTCGAGGAGACCTGGGCCGGGGTGCCGCGGGCGTACCTCGGCATCACGGTGCCCGGCTTCCCCAACATGTTCCTGCTCTACGGGCCCAACACCAACGGCGGCGCGGGCTCGGTGATCTACACGGTCGAGGCGGCCACGCAGCACGTGATCGGCGCGATCCGCGAGGTCGAGCGTGCCAGCGCCCGCACCATCGAGCTGCGCCCGCAGGCCGCCGCGGACTTCGACCGCGAGCTGCGCGAGGCGCTCGCCGGAACGGTCTGGCACAGCGGCTGCCGCAACTGGTACGTGGACGAGCGCGGCATCGACCCGAACCAGTGGCCGTGGGTCTGGAGCCAGTACCGCCGCCGCACGGCGAAGGTGGACTCCGCCGCCTACGAGCTGGCCTAGCTGCCGGCTAGGTCCCGACGGTCCGGCGCATCATGAAGAAGCACACGGCCGCGACGATCGCGGCTATCACGGGCAGCCCGAGCCCGATCACACCTGCGATCGCGAGCACGAGGCCCACGACCGCGATCACGCCGGCCACTCCGCCGGTCACCACGAGCCGGTAGGCGCGCTGCTCGCGCGAGCGTCGGGAGGGTGGGCCGCCGGAACTCCGGCTGAGTTCGCTCATGGGGTGGACCTTAGCTGGGAGTTGCCCGCGGACGCGCGCGCGAACGTCCGGGCGGCTGAGTTCTTCTGCAGGACCGCAGGAGGTTCGGGGTGCGGAAACGCTGCAGCGTTGAACACCCGATGGCGAAACGCGGCGATCCGTTGCCTTCTCGTATGAGTGGAACGGATTCCGCTCTGGCTCATCGGACTGCTGTGCGCACTCGCCTGGATGGTGACCGCGCCTGCCTCCGCCCTCGCGGGCGCAAAGAAGAAGGTCAGCTGCGCGGCGGCGTCGGCCACGGTGCACGACAAGGCATCATCGAGGGAGCAGGCCCGCACCGCTCTCCTGTGTCTGCTGAACGCCGAGCGCCGCAAGCACGGGGTGCGCCCGCTCACCGAGAACGACCGTCTGCGGGCCGCGGCCTTCGAGCATGCGCGCTGGATGGTGCGCAGCCGGAACTTCTCGCACTTCCGGCCCAGCGGCCCCGACCTCGTCAGCCGCCTCCGGAAGGTCAAGTACATCCCCAGCAGCGGATCCTGGCTGGTCGGGGAGAACATCGGCTACGGCCTGCCGCGGCGCTCGTCGCCGGCGGACCAGGTGCGCTATTGGATGACGAGCCCGACGCACCGGGCGAACATCCTCAACCCGCGCTTCCAGGCCGCGGGCCTCGGCATCTACAGCGGCACGCCCAGGTCGATCGCCCGCTCGCGCGGCGCCACCTACGCGGTGGACTTCGGCTCCCGCCGCTAGCCGCCCCCGCGCCGGCTGCGCCGGGTCGGCGCGTCGCTGGTTTGCTGGGTAGGGAGGCGGTGCGGTGCCTGTGCGTCTCCCGTAACCCTCGTGCGTCTCCCGTTCGCCTCCGGCGGCCCACACAGAGTGCTTGTTCACTTAGTCCCGATATACGGGAGCAACTGAACAAGCGCTCGCCGCCACCCCCAGGCCCGGACGCCAGAGGTGACGGAAGTGCTACGAGCACGACGAGAGCGCAACAGAACGCGGGTCCCCACCCAGCCAACTAAGCGATGATGCGCCGGTGCGGCGCCTGATCACCATCCCGATCAGCCACTACTGCGAGAAGGCGCGCTGGGCGCTCGAGCGAGCCGGCCTCGACTATGCCGAGGAGCGCCACGTGCAGGGAATCAGCATCCTGATGGCGCGGCGCGCCGGCGGCGGTGAGACCACGCCGGTGCTCGTGACCGACGACGGGGTGTTCGGCGAGTCGGAGGACATCCTCCGCTACGCCGACGGTCACCTGGACGAGGAGCACAGGCTCTTCCCGGCCGAGCCGCGGCTGCGTGACGAGGTGAGCGAGCTGAGCCGCTGGCTGGACGACGGCCTCGGACCCGACGGCCGCCGGCTGATGTATGCGCACATGCTCACGCAGCGGCGACAGATGCTGCGCGTGAACAACCAGGGCGTTCCGGCGTGGGAGGACCGTCTGATGACGGCACTCTGGCCGCTCGCCACTCGCATGGCCTCACGCCGGCTCGGCATCACGGGCACCACGCTCAGAGACGACACGCCCCGGGTGACCGAGGCGTTCGACGCGATCGCCGAGCGCCTGGCCGACGGGCGCCGCCGCCTCTGCGGGGATCGCTTCACGGCCGCCGACCTGACCTTCGCGTGCCTGGCGTCGTCGGTGCTCGTGCCGCCCGAGTACGGAGTCCGGCTCCCGCAACCGGACGAGCTGCCCGGCCAGATCGCGCGTGACGTGCGCGCCTTCCGCGAGCATCCGGCGGGCCGCTACGCCCTGGAGCTGTTCCGCGCCGAGCGTCACGTCTTGGCGCCGATCAAGAGCCCCAGCTGACGCGACTGGGCCACCAGCGTGCCGTCCGCCGACCAGAGCTCGCCGTCCTCCTCGAAGAACCCGTCGCGCACGTAGCGACTGCGAAAGCGGCCGAGCAGCAGCGGCCCGGGCACCGGCAGGGGGGATCGAAAATGGACCGTGAGGTCGATCGTGGGCGCCGGCGCGAGCTCGCTCAGCCGCGGCCACGGGGCCGGGTACCAGGCGTCGGCGAGCACCGCGACGGCCAGTGAGTCGACCGGCCGCTCCTCGCGGATCCCGAGCCAGCCGCCGGTCTCGCTGCGGTCCGCCCGGCTGAACGGCGGCTCGCCAAACCGGCGCTGCATCAGCATCCGCTGCGCGAACGGCGGAGGCGAGGCATCGCGCAGGGCCCGGGACCTCTCGTCCGCCGGGCCGGGGGGCTCCACAGCGGGCATCGGGGACTCGTCGAGCAGCGGTCCCGACCACGGCTGCGAGTACGCGGCCAGCGCCAGCCCCAAAAGCGTTCCATCCTGCTCGAGCCGGCCGCTCACGCTGGTGAGCGAGCGGCCGGTGCGCTCCAGCTGCGCCGTGACGGTCACCGGACCGGGCTCGGGCGCCCGCAGGAAGTGCATGGTGGCCGACCGTGCCTGGCGCTCGGGGTCGGCCACCGCCAGCTCCAGCCCGCGCATCACGATCGCCATCACGTAGCCGCCGAGCGGTCCGCGTGGGGTGTTCCACCTGTCCACCACCGCGCCCTCCCAGATGCCCTCGCCGGCGGGGCGCAGCCCCGTGTCCGCGTCGAAGCCCATGCGGCCGAGCAGCCTAGTCGGCGCCCGGGAGGCCCGTGCGGACGAGACGGAGCTTCTCCGGCCGCGGCAGCCGCTTGATGCGCGCCTCCTCCCGCATCGCCGCCGAGCGCGTCGGCATCGGGCTCCACCACGCCACCTCCACGGGCCTGCGCCTGCGGGTGTAGCGGCTCGCTGCCCCCGCCTGGTGCTCCCGGAGGCGGCGCTGCACGTCCGTGGTCCAGCCGCAGTACAGGCTGCCGTCGCTGCAGCGGAGCAGGTAGACGAAGGCGGGTGACGCGTCGGTCGCGAGCGTCACGTGGCTGCGCCGCCGCGGGCGGGCCGGTTGAGCGTCTCGCGCTCCGGCACGCCCTCCCCGAGCTCCCGCTCGCGCTCGATCTCGGCATTCAGCTCGGCGCCGAAGAGCAGCGCCACGTTCGTGAGCCACAGCCATGCCACGAGCAGAATGGCGCCCGCGAACGTCCCGTAGATCGCGCCCACGTCCGCGACCCTCGACACGTACGCCGAGAAGCCGAGCGAGGCCGCCAGCCAGAGCAGCACCCCGACGACCGCTCCCGGTGTGAGCCAGCGAAAGGAGCGCTGCTGCACGTCCGGCGTGACGTAGTAGATGAGTGCGAACACCAGCATGGCCACGAGCAGCGCCCCCGGCCAGCGGACGATGTTCCAGATGTCCGCGACCGTCGAGCCGAGCCCGATGAAGCCGAGCAGGTCCTCGGCGAAGGCCCCGCCCACGAAGACCATCACGAGGCTCGCCAGCACCAGGAGCATCAGCACGATGGTGGAGGCGATGTCGAGCGCCTTGCGGTGCAGGAAGCTTCGTCCCCCGTCCACCTCGAAGACCACGTTGAGCGCGCGCCGGGCCGCCTCGAGCGCGCCGGTGGTCCCGTAGAACGCGACCACGGTGCTGATCGCGAGAGCGGTCGCGGCCGTCTCCTTGCTCTGGAAGGCGCGGCGCAGCGAGCGGTTGAGCGGGTCGAGCACCGACGGCGGCGCCACCTCGCGCATATAGCCGATGATCGCGTTGTAGGTCTCCGGATACTGGCCCACGAGTCCGAGCAGCGAGATGGCCAGCAGCAGGGCCGGGAACAGCGACATCAGGCAGTAGTAGGTGAGCGCCGCCGCGTGGTGGGTCATCTGGTCGTCGTAGAACGACACCAGGGTGCGCTTGATCACGGAGAAGCCTCGCCTCACGGGCGTAATCCTCCGTCCTGCTCAGGACGATGCCGGAAGCGTGGCCGAGAGGAGCGGCGACGGAACGTCGGGGTCGTCCTGGTCGCAGACGAAGGTTAGGGTCATGACCCCGCTGTCGAGAACGGCGTGAACACCCTCGACCTTGTGCGCGCTGTCGATCGCCCGCAGGCGCCTCACCTCTCCGTCGCTATCGATCGTGCCGACCACGGAGCCGAGGATCTCGCCGTCTTCGTAGGTGTCCGCGGAGCTCTCGGCCGAGGCCGTGAACACGAGGAGCTCGCCGGCGAGCGGGCTGGCGTCGCTGAAGGTGAGCTTCGCGCCGCGGAGGTCACCAAGCGAGTACTCGCGCATCCCGTGCAGCTCGCGGGCCGCACAGGTCCGGTCGCGCACGAGGGAGCGCATGATCTCCTCGAGCCCGAGCTCCACGATCACGTTTGCTCCCTGCGCTCCGTTACCCCGCTGGAGCAGCCAGAGCTGCTCGCCCATCACGGCCGCGCCCTCGACGTTGAGGTCCTCGAGGTTTTTCCGAAGGAGCGAGTAGAGCGGAGCGAGGTCCACCGGCGTGGCCCGCCCCACCAGTCCGCCATCGGATCCGAGGCCCCACAGGAAGCCCCGATCGCGGGCCTCGGTCGAGCCCGAGCCCAGTCCGAGCAGTGCTCCGTGCGGATGCTGGTCGAGCGGCGGAAGCACGGTCAGCGCCTCCAGGTCCGGCTTGGCCGCCTTGCGTGCGGCGCCCTCCACGGGCAGGCCCCCGTCCAGCGCTCGCTCCAGCCGGCCGGGCGCTCCTCCGGACATCTCGAACACGGCGAGATTCAGCTCGTCGTCGCCTATGACGTAGACGAAGTCGCCCCGGCACACCACGCCGCTGGCGGCCGACACGTGCGCCGCGCGCCCCGGTGCGGAGGGGGCGTCGAGATCGAGGAGGCGCAGCTCGCGCAGTTCGAGCGGAGCGAGGTCCTCGGCACTGGCCTCCCGGCGATCCATGCTGGGCGCATCCCCGCGCGGCCGTTCGCCGAAACTTCGGCCCCATGACCACCGCCGCGACCGTCCCTCCGACCCACGGCGAGCTCGAGGGTGACGAGGCCTTCGAGACGCTGAGGCAGGCCGGCCACCGGCGGCTGATCGCCGACGCGCTGATCCGCTTCCGCGCGGCTGATGGCTTCAGCCACTCGCGTGCGTTGGCGTTCCAGATCACGCTGACCCTGCTTCCTGCGCTGATTGCCGCGGTGGGGCTGGCGGCTGCACTTGATCAGGAGGACTTCAGGCGCGTGGTGCAGGACACGGTCCGGGCGCTCGCCCCCGGCGCCGCGGGAGACATCCTCACGGACGCGCTGCGGCAGGGCTCGGCCAGCGCTCGCCGCGAGTCGGGCGAGACCGCGCTGATCGCCGGCGGCCTGGCGGCGGCCGTGGCCTGCACCACCGCCATGGCCCAGATCGAGAGGGGCGCCAACCGCATCTATGGCGTGGAGCGTGACCGGCCGTTCGCGCGCAAGTACCTGACCGCCCTGCTCTTGGCGATGTCGGCGGGACTGCTGGCCCTCCTCTCCCTGGTCGTGCTCATGGGAGGCGCGGCCATCCGCGACGCGGGCGACTGGAGTGGGGGCCTCGACACCTTCTGGCGCATCGCCCGGTGGCCGCTGGGCCTGATCTTCGCCGCGGCCTCCGTGGCACTGCTCTTCGAGCACTCGCCGCGGAGGCGCCAGCCCGAGGCGTCCTGGCTCGCGTTCGGCGCGGCGGTGTCGGTCGTTCTATGGCTCGCGTTCATGGGGCTACTCGCCATCTACCTCGAGGCCGCCGACTCGTTCGGGGCCACCTACGGCCCGCTCGCCGGCACGATCGGGCTGCTGCTGTGGGCGTTCCTCACCGCGGTGGCGCTGTTCCTCGGCCTGGCGTTCGCCGCCCAGCTCGAGGCGGTCCGAGCGGGGGCGCCGGGGCCGCGTCGCGAGCAGGACTAGGGGGCCACCCGGCGCGCGAACGGGGTGGCCGTCACGCCGTGGACGAACACGGACACCACCACGCAGGCGAGAGCCGTCCAGACCACGACGGTCGTATCCCCGGCGAGCACCCCCGTGCCGACGGCGACGGCGACGTAGTAGAGCGAGCCGATCCCGCGTACGCCGAACCAGGCCACAAACGCTCGCTCCTTCCAGTCCCGCTTCGATCCGAGCAACGAAAGGAACACCGCGGCGGGGCGGATGACCAGGAGCAGCACCGGCACCAGCAGCCAGCCCGACAGGCCCGGCGCGGCGAGCCCGTTCCAGCTGAGCATGCTCCCGATCAGGAGGATCACGGCGAGCTCGCCGAACTTCTCGACCACCTCGGCGCCGTCGTGCACACGGCGGTTGTGCTCGTGCGTGTGCTCGTGGCGGCGGAAGGCGACGCCCGCGGCGAAGGCGGCGAGGAACCCGTAGGCGCCCACCAGCTCCGTCAGCCCGTAGACCGTGAGCACCGCCGGCACGGACAGCCAGCCGTCGAAGTCCGTGGACAGCAGCTCACGGTCGCGAAGCCATACGGCCGCGCTCGCTATGCCGTAGCCGCCGAGCGCGCCGAGCGCGAGCCCGCCGAGCACGGCGTAGAGCACGTCGGCGGTAAGCCATTCGGCGACCCAGTCGCCGCCGTCCTGTGTGGCCACGAACACCCCGAGGAACAGAAACGGGAACGCCAACCCGTCGTTCAGGCCCGCCTCTCCCGTCAGTGAGAAGTTCGGCTCGCGCTCGTCCTCCTCTCCCGGCGGGCCGACCCCCACGTCGCCCGCGAGCACTGGGTCCGTGGGCGCGAGGATGGCGCCGAGCATCAGGGCCACGCCCAGCGGGAGGCCCATCGCGTGGACGCCGAAGAGCGCGACCGCGCCGATCGTCAGCGGCATCGCCACGCCCAGCAGCCTCCAGACGATGGACCAGGAGCGCAGCCCGATCGCGCGATCGAGCTTCAACCCGGTGCCGAAGAGCGCGATCACGATCGCCAGCTCGCTCACGGCTTCCAGCAGCTCGGCGTCCTCGATCGGATGCAGCCAGGCCACGTTCAGGAGGTCGATCACCGCGGCGGCGCCGATGCCGAGCCCGAGGTAGATCAGGCTGGCGGAGAACGCCCGCTCGTGCTGGTGCGAGAGAGCCGCCACGGCGGCGAAGAACGCCAGCCCGAGGAAGAGCAGCGCGATCGCGTGTGGATCCCCCGCGGAGAAGCCGGACTCGGCTGCGAACGGCTGTAGGCGGTCGTACGAGATCAAAGAAAGAGCGTTCTGGGCGAGATCTTACGGCCCGCCTATGACTGCTCTAGTCTCGGACAGAGGGGGAGGGACGCTCGACTGGCACCCGACCGCACCTCGAGGAATCTCATGAACACCAAGTTGAAGAACCTGATCCAGCGCATCGTCAGCTCGCCGGAGGGCGAGTCGGCGCACGTGCATTTCCACCAGGGCCCCCAGGGTCATCCGGCGGCGTGCCACGACCCGCGCTGCGCTTCACCGCACCTCAGCATCTAGAACGATGCCCGGCGCTTACTGGCCGCGGCCGTGGACCTGCGAGGACGGCGGGCCCATGCGCCGCTGCTGCGCCGACGGCGTGCCGGGTCTCGGAATTCGGCCGGGTGAGCGGCTCGAGGTCACGGCCGCGGCAGACGCCTTCGGCACCGACGTGCTCGTCAGGCGTGAGCCGGGAGAGCTGTACGCGCTGCGCCACGACATCGCCGCCCGCCGCCC
Organism: uncultured Thermoleophilaceae bacterium; assembly: GCA_963764665.1. Lineage (GTDB taxonomy): Bacteria > Actinomycetota > Thermoleophilia > Solirubrobacterales > Thermoleophilaceae > JACVRW01. The sequence goes on from CAVXTL010000026.1 coordinate 134,406, forward strand.
GCTGGAGACTCCGGTGGAGGGCTGGGTGGAGCGCCTCGACCCCGAGACGCTCGCGGTCACGGCATCCACCCCCCGGCTGCCGGGCGGCGCGTACTGGCCGGGTGGAATGGCCGCGCACGCCAACGGCGACCTGCACATGGTCTTCGGGCGCTGGATCCACCGGATGACTCCGGACCTCGAGGTGCTGGCCTCGCACCAGCTGCCGGTGCCGCGCCCGCACAACTCGTTCCAGGTGCTCGACGGCGGGGAGCTGGTGCTGAAGGACTGCGACGCGCCTGCGGGCCTCGAGCCCTCCACCGTCTCCGTCCTCGATCCGGACACGCTGATGCCGGTGGCGCCGGCGCTGGCGCTTCCGGAGCCGTCGATCGCGCGGCTCGCGTCGGACGGCGAGAGCGTCATCGCCGTCGGCACGACCACGGTGTTCCAGCTGCGGCTCGACCGCCAGGCCGGCCGGCTCACGATCGACGACCGGTGGCACCCCTCCTACGGGCCGGCGCCCGGACGCAGCTACGGCTGGGACCCCGTGATCACCGACGAGCACGTCCTGTGGATGGACAACGGGCGCAACCACACGGATCGCACGATGGTGGGCACGGGCGAAGCGCCGGATCCAGTGCGGCTGTGGTGGGCCCGGCGGGACGACGACCAGGCCGTGCGCTCCGTGGAGATCAGCGGGCTGCCGTTCGGCACCGAGTCGAACCCGCCCGCGTGGGACCCGAGCAGCGGCGTGGTGATCGCCTACGACGCCGGCAACGCCGTCCTACGTGCCTGGCGGCTGGTGGGCGATGACCTCGAGCCGCTCTGGCGCCGCGACGGCTTCGCCCACGCCGGCCACCTCATCCTCTACCCGGACACCCGGGAGCTCGTGGTCCAGGACTGGAAGGACCAGGCGGCGATGCGCCGTCCGTTCGTGCGGCGCACCCTCCAGCCCGTCCTTCAGGTGCTCTCCCAGTCCGCCGCGGCGCGCCGCGCGTCCCTGCGCACCGGCAGCGACCAGCTCGTGGTGCTCGATCTCGACACCGGAGAGGACAAGGCGCGCTGCCACGTGCCCTCCCCGAGCCAGGCATTCCTGTTCCCGGCGCCCGGCTTCGAGCGCGACGTCTACTACCAGTCCCTCACGACCATCGCGCGCGTCGCGGTGGTCTCCTGATCGCTAGGCCTCGACCAGCACGACCAGGGTCTCCGGCTTGACGCCGTCGTGCGCCATCGCGTCGGCGGCTTCCTGGGACTGCATCGCGGACTCGAACGCATCCATGTCAGGGACCTCGGCCACGATCGCCACACGGCTCGGGTTCTCGGGGTCGACGAAGGTCCTGACTGTCACGCCGAGGGGCCCGAAGAACTCCTCGCGCCTCCCTGAAGCAAGCCAGTGGTCCTTGTCATTGACCTCGTGGTACGCGATCACAGTCGGCATTCAGTCTCCTTTTGTGGGATGAGGACCCGTGCGAAACGTCGGGCAAGGATATGGTGGTGTGATGGACCGCGCACACCAGGCACTGCTCGCTGAGATCCGCCGCCGGCTGGACGAGACACGCGAGGACCGGAAGATCACCAACGTCGGCGGCTCGAACTACTGGGGGCCGTACGTCACCCGGGCGATCAACGAGCGGGAGGACGACGGACCGGCACTCGTGGGCTACATCCAGGACGTGCTCCGGAAGGCGAACGACTCCCAGGGTTGGAATGCGCTGCTGGAAGCCGACCGGCTCGACATCTCGTTCGAGGACATGGTCGTCAACGCCGTCGAGCCGATCAGAGGCCTGTTCACCGACGAGGACAGGGAGATCGCGGCCCGGTCGCTCGGTGAGCAATCGGCCGAGATCGCCCGTCGCCGCGAAAAGGCCGAGGCCACCGAGCTCAAGCGTGACCACCAGGTCCTCGCGGACATGGATGACCGGCGCGCCGGTCAGGGGAAGGCCAAGCTGAGCGAGGCTCAGCGAGAGGGCGTGCTCGCCGAGCGCGCGGCGCGTAGGAGCCGGACCGCCGGCTAGGGATCCGGTTCGCAGCCGACCTTGAGCTCGGCGAGCTGCAGGTTGGTGATCGGGGTTGCTGCTACCGAAGAGGAAGCTGTCCCCGGAGCTGCCCTCCCCCGAGGACTTTCCGCCGATCGAGAAGAAATCGCCCCGAGCCGTGTTGAATGCGGCCACGCCCGCGGAGTTGAGCGGGAAGCTGAGGATGTCGGTCCTGCGCCAGGATCGACCGGGAAGCTGCCGAACGCGGTCCCGCTCCCGAGGTCCTCGAAGATGTCCTGGCTAGTTCCTTCGTTGTGAGTTCAGGACCTCAGCCGGCGTGGAGACGTCGGACAGGGAGTACGTCAGAGGGCCCGACTGATCGAAGCGCCTCAGTTGCAGCGTCACGGCCGCTGCCTGGCACGCGGAGGACACGTCGAAGCTGAAGAAGTTGCGGTGGTCGATGTCGCCAAATCTGCCCGCCAGGTAGTTCGCGTTGACGTCGTAGTTGCGGCCGTTTGCGCTCCACCAGCCCTGATTGTGCGATGACCCCGGAAAGACGCTTTCCTCTGTGGTGAACGTGAACGTCGTGTCGGAGTCCGTGGTGAAGGTCTCGTTGGGGCTGCAGAACGGCTCACCCGGGTTCTCCGCGTCCTCGGCACAGACCGCGAAGTAGTACGTGGTCCCCGGCTCGAGTCCCTCGACCGGCTCCGACACGGGAACCGACTCCCCGGCTTCGAAGACGAAAGACCGGGTGGGTTCCTTGCTCCCACGATCCGGGCCGAGCCCGTACTCGACGAACCAGGTACCCGGGCCGCCTGTGGTGGACACGATCTTGCCGTTGAGCACGGCCGTGGTCTGCCTCACCTTTGACGCGGGTTGGCGAACGCCGACTGCGCAGCTCGAGACCGCCAGTCCGGCTAATGCCACGCCGAAGACGAGCGCGAGACGCTTGGGATGAACTGCTGCGCGGATCAGCCGACCCTAAGGCCCGCGCCGAACGAATTCAACGCTCTACGTCCTTCTTTCCTCCGAACTCCCTCCAGGCGAGCGCCGCGACGATGAGGATGGCGATGATGCTGATCACCAGCGTGGTCATGAGTCCTCCTGTCGGGTCACTTCGGGACTACCCGGTACGTGGCGGGCAACACGCGGGCGTCGGCGTGTTTTCATGTGGTTGATGGCGGTCCAGGCCGTTAGGCCCATTCCCACCGCGCTTCCCAACGCGGATCTCGCCGTCGAGCGCTACGGCGGCTTCGGCCGGCAGTGGCTCGACGGCATGTGGCGCGGCGACCCGCTGGCGGACGCCGTGGTCGCCGACGGCGCCCGGCTGGTGCGGCGGGCGATCGCGGCGGGTGTCGAGGCGGTCGCGGACGCGCCCGAGCCGCTGGTCGCGCTGTTCGCCGAGCTAGACACGCGGCCCGGCTGGATGGACCCCGACCGGTGCGACCGGGCGGCCCGGCACCTCGTTAGGCAGGGCCGCGAGTACGGGCTCGTTCTCGGGGCGGCTTCGCTGCTGGCGGGTGCCCAGAACAGCATCGCCGGCAAGCCGCTCACCTTCACCGGCCGCTACGCGAGCAACGCGGCGGTGCGCTCGATCGAGGTGGCGTCATGGCTGATGGCGGTCACCACTCCGGGCGGACTGGGAAGGCACGCGCCTGGATTCGAGCGAACGGTGCGCGTGCGGATGATTCACGCGCACGTGCGCGCTCACCTGTCCCGCAGTCCCGACTGGGACGCCGAGGGGTGGGGGCTGCCGATCCCACAGCCCTACATGGCGTTTACCCTCGCGGAGTTCTGCTCGGTGGCGCTGCGGGCGATGGCGCAGCTAGGCGCCCGTTACAGCGACGACGAGCTCGAGGACATCCTGCATCTGTGGCGCTGCGTGGGCCACATCGTGGGCGTCGACCACGACTTCCTCCCGGTCACGCCGGACGACTACGCGCGCATCGAGGACCTCTACGCGCTCACCAGCCCGGGCGCCGACGACGGCGACCGCGCGTTCGTCGAGGCCCTGACGGAGTTCCAGGCGACCGAGCTCGGGCAGCTCCTCCCCCGAGCGTGGACGCCGGCGATCATGCGCGGGCTCCAGCGTGCGTTCGTCGGCGATGCGGTGGCCGACGACCTGGCGATCCCGGATACCTGGCTGAAGCACCTGCCGAAGGTGGTCGGCCCGCTCACGGCGCTGGTGAACGGAGCCCACGACACGCTTGTGCCCGGCGGCAAGGCTCGCCGGACCACGCGCGCCTTCAGGACGCGGGTGGAGGAGATGGAACGGCTGCGGACGGAGTACGCCGTGACGCACGAGCTGGTCGACGACGCGGCTTGAGGGAGATGGAGAGGTCCGTCGAGCTACGCTGGCCGCCGGCTAGTGGCAGGACGTGGTGCCGCTGTCGGTGAAGGTCCGCCCGGCCTCGGGCACGAACTCCCAGTCGTAGGCGTCGGCGCGCAGGCTCAGGCGGATCACGCCGAAGCTGTTCTCCTCGCGTGCCTGGCTGTTCGGCTCGATGTCACCGAAGGCGTAGTGGCTGCGGCCGCCGGTGCCCACCACGAACTGCCGGATTCCCGACTCCGTGTCCGCCGCGCCGGCCGGCGTCTGCGGAGCGAATCTCTCGTACAGGTGGTCGTCCCCGCTGAGCACGACCTCGGCCTCATGGTCGTAGAGCGCCTGCCAGAAGGGCTGCATCTCCGGATGGCCGCCGTGCACGGCTCCGGAGGAGAATCGCGGCTCATGGATCACCGCGAGCGTGCAGGAACTGGGATGAGCCTGGAGGTCGTCGCGTAGCCACTGCTCCTGGGGCGAGCCCTCGCCGCAGCCGCCGACCGCGTTGCACTGGGAATTCAGCATCACCACGTGCCAGGAGCCGAGGTCGTAGCTGTAGTAGCCCTCGTCGGGATCGCCGGCGGCGCCTCCGAAGTAGCTGTAGTACGGCGCGGCGTTCGGGGTCAGGTACTCGTGGCCGCCCACGCCCGGCCGAGTGCGCGCCTTGTGGCGACCCCAGGTGGGGTCGTAGCAGTTCGCGAAGTCCGAGTCGGTGGCGTACTCGTAGACATGGTCGCCCAGCGTCGCCACCGTGCCCGGCAGGCGGTCGAGCAGGGCAGCCGTGGCCTCGTCGCCGAAGGTGTCGCACCCCGCGATGTCACCCGCCGCGAGCAGGGTTGGCGGCAGCTGGGCGTCCACGGTGAAGGTGCGGGCCGGACTGCGGCCGGGTTGCGTACCCAGCGCTCCGGCCTGCTCCGCCTGCGCGGTGTACGTGCCGCTCGCCAAGGCCGGTAAGCCCTCGACCGAGAACGTGCCGGCGGGCTGTACCTCCGCGGTCAGGATCTGTGCCGGGGTGCCCGACGCCGCGGCGCCGGGGTAGACGCTCACCGTGACGGTGTCGGCGTTTCCGGGCTCGGTCGCCGCGAGGCCGCCGTACGCCGGAGTGTCGTCGAAGGTGCTGCCGTCGGCCGGGGAGTCGAGCGAGAGCGTGGGTGGGGAGGGCGGCACGTCGGCCGCCGCGAAGTGGGCGGCCACGCGACGCGCCGACAGCGCTTGCCCGTAGACCGCCACCTCGTCGATGTCCCCCTTCAGCCAGTCGTAGGCGCCCGAGCTGGCGCCCACGTAGAGGCTCGACGTGCCGCTGCTGATCGGGCCGTCGAGCTGGATGGTTCCGCGCCGGGTGGCGTTCACGTAGAGCGCCATCTCCGCGCCGTCCCAGGTGGCCACCACGTGCTGGTAGCGCCCGGGCTGCACGACGTTGGGGGCGGTGGTGAGCTCGGTGGTCTGTGAGCCGTTCCAGAGCCGGAAGATGAGGTTCCCGGACGGCGTCAGGCGAAGGAGGTACTGACCGTCCTTACGCAGGATCGTCGTGGTTCCGGTCGAGGCGCCCGGGTCGATCCAGGCCTCGAGGGAGATTCCGGCGGTCGGCCCGAGCGCCCCCGAGCTGGGAACGCGCACCGTGTCGTCGATCCCGTCGAGGCCGGCCGCCGAGCTTGGATCGCCCGTGACCGCTCCGGGCCGTCCCAGGGTCACGCCGTTCATGTAGATGCCGGGGCTGGTGCCGGTCTCGCTCGCGGCCGTCGTGCCGCTCCCCTCGCCGAGGCGCCAGTACCCGGCCGGACCGTCGGCCAGCACCTCGTCGCGGTAGCTCCCGACGACGGCCGTGGTCACCGTCTTGTCGGCACCACAGGCGCCGGCGTTCTGATGCGCGGGGTCCATCGCGCAGAGCTTGTAGTGGTAGGTCGTGTCCGGCTCCAGGCCGCTCAGCGTCTCGGCCACCGGGTGCGCGCCCTGGCCGCTGATGGCAACGGTTCGGTGAGGGGTCTCGCGGCCATAGGCCGTGCTCGTGCCCCAGGCAAACCACCACACGGTCTGGTCCTCGAGGCTGCTGCGGACGTTGCCGCTCAGCGTGGCGCTCGTCTCCGTCACGTCGGTGGCCGGCGTGGTCTCCCCGAAGGCGCAGCCCGACAGGGCCACGGCCACGCCGAGGATCGCGACCGCTGTCAGAGCGGCCAGGATCGGACGAGGGTTGGTTGAGGACGTTCCTACGATCTGACCGGCACCCCTGCCATGCGTCGACTGATCTCGAGCTTCGCAGCGGCGGGCACATTCGGCGAGCGCCACCGCGCGGAAACTTCGCTACTTGCGACCCGAGGAGCCTACCCGGCGTCCCCGGCAGCGAATCAGCCAGCCGCGAGCCGCATCCCCCGAGCCCGAGACGCATGGCACCTCGGACCTCGGCGCTGCGCACTGGACGCCGGCGCGTCTGCCGCTACCGACGGGCGGCGAACACGTGCCCTTGGACCGCAACGCGGAGTACCTGGCCTAGCCGGGCGGCCTCGAGGGTGGTGGCGGGGCGTCGCCGGAGACGCGCTTCATCGTGAAGCGGATGGTCTTCGAACAGATGCCGTCGACCTTGAGGGTCACCTTGGCTCTGACGGTCGAGTTGGGCCGGAGCCGGCCGCTGACCGAGATCCGCCCGGTGCTCTTCTGGTGCTTTCGCACGAATGGATTTGAATCCCTCCACCTGAACCGTCCTTCGTTGACCCGTGCCTTGACGGGCTTGAAGTCGCTGGCGTAGTACCGGAATACGCCCACCTCCTTGTCGGTGACGTAGTCCAGACAGCCGAGCGTTCCACGGAACGTCGCCGAGCCGACCTCCTTCGGCGACACCCGAGCGTTGAATTGGAACGCGATGCCGTTCTGGAATGTCCCACGGGAGTCGCCACCTGAATAGCGGGCCGGATTGAACCTCGCCTCAGCCGAGGTGACCGGAGCCAGCAGCAACGCACCGACGAGCAACGTGAGGCTCTGCCGCCTGACACATCTGATCACGACCTACCCCTCACACATGTTCCTGGCAAACCGTGCCAATGGAAGGCGAGCCTGAGCGCTAGTGAATCGACTTCGAGTTGGCCCAACCGAAGTAGGGTGGCTCCAGGCCCCGATCGAGGAATGTCACCAGATGAAGATCGCTGTTCGCCTCCTGCTCCTGTCACTCGCCGTCGGCGCCTGCCTGGCGTTCCCGGCTGTCGCGGCTCAGCCCAAGAAGGGGGCGAAGTACCTGGCCAAGATCCCGCCGAAGGACACGCGAGACAACACGATCCGCCTCAAGGTCTCCGGCAACGGCAAGAGCCTCGACCTGAAGGGCCCCCACGAGAGATGCAACACCGGCTCCGGGGGCTTCAACCCCGTGTCTGCCGCCTACCCGAAGATCAACGGGGTGGCGATCGGAGATACCGGCAAGTTTGCACGCTCCCGCAAGTACGAGGTGCAGGCGAGCGGCAGCGTGACCTTCATGTGGACAGCGAAGGTGACCGGTCGATTCGTGTCGAAGGACAAGGCGACCGGGAAGCTCACCTGGCACTTGCGGGTCGGGGGCGACCGCTCACAGGGGAAGGTCACGAGCTGCGGCGAGAGCAGCGCGAAGTTCACTGCGAAGCGTGGCGCCAAGTATCCGGGGCTGCTTCCCGGATAGCGGTCCTTCCGGAGATGGGCGCGGCTGGGTTCGAACCAGCGACCTCTCGCGTGTGAGGCGAGCGCTCTCCCGCTGAGCTACGCGCCCGGGAGAATCGCCCAGTCTAGCCTCGCCGGCCGGGTCGATCTACAGCGCGACGATCGCGTCGATCTCCACGTCTGCGCCCCGCGGCAGCGCGGCCGCCTGGATCGCCACGCGCGCGGGGGCCACACCCTCGAAGAACTCGGCGTACGCCTCGTTCACAAGCTGGAAGTCGTTGATGTCGGCGAGGTAGACGGTGACTCGAACGGCGTTCCCGAGGCTGCCGCCCGCTGCCTCGCAAATCGCGGCGAGGTTCTCGAGGCAGCGACGTGCCTGACCCGGCGCGTCCTCCTTGACGAGTTCACCGCTTGAGGGGTCCATCGGGAGCTGGCCCGAGCAGAACAGGAGGTCGCCGGTTCGGATCGCCTGGCTGTATGGGCCGATGGCGGCAGGTGCATCGTCGGCTTCGATCTTGTGGCGGTCAGGCATCGCTCTCCTCCTCGGGGACCCGCCGCAGACTACGGGGCGGCCGAGGCGCAGAGAACGTAGATGCTCGCCGTGTGTGTGGCCGGTTGCTGTTCCGCCGAGCAGCGACGAACCAACCGCGAGGTTCTGTCCCATCCGAAGGAGACGAGCCGGCCGAGTCTGCGGGCCGACTCGATGTGACGACGGCATTGGGTTGGTCCGAAACGGCAACTACTGGATCGATGTCCGCTCCGCCGCCAACCACGCTCTCTCCAGCGAGACACTGAACGTCATCAGAAAGGATCTGGCCATTCGGACCGCACGGCGGCGAGGAAGCTCAAGCTCGTGCTGCGCACGAGCACCTGCTCCACGCCAGTAGGCCCTACCCCGCCGTCATCGCCATCGGTACCGGGGGTTCCATCCAGCCCGTCACTACCGGGAGCGCCGTCGGTCCCCTCGATCCCGGCGCTGCCCTGACCGCCGCGCAGTCCGGTCACGCCGGCCAGTCCTCGCAGCCCCTGTCCGCCGCGGGCCCCGGCGGCTCCGTTCAGCTTGGTCCGCTCGGCACGCTTGAAGTCGGCCAGCAGGAGCGACCGGTCCTTCACCTTGGCCGACGACACCGCATTCTTCTTCAGGTGTCTAGCCCCGACGCTCCCGTCGCGTAACGCCACCGCGGCGTAGCCCGTGCCGCCAAGCGCGACGAAGAGGGCGAGAACGGAGATGGCAAGAGCGGGCGACGGGCGGTCGATGAGCTTGAGAACGGTGATTCGCCTCCAGTTTGATCAGGTTTCACCTACTAATCGACCAAGGAAAGTCCAAGCCCGAGTTCGGGCTCGCGACCCTGGACGGTCTCGGATCGTCTAGCCTTGGCTGTGGACCGTGCTAGGCGGGGAATTAGCGGTGCCCTGTCACCCGTAATCCGCTCTAGCGGGGCTGAACTCCCGTCGAAGGGGTTCTGCCCTCGGGGTCAGTACGCCGCATAGAGGCGTCGATGGCCGGGTCCCGCGCGGCGGACGCTCGCGAACCAGGTCAGATCCGGGAGGAAGCAGCCTTAAGCGATACCGTCCGTGCGTCGCGGACCAGCCTGGCCGGAGCCGATATTCGGCGGGCACGCCCGAGGACGATCTTCGACGACGGGTGCACGGTCCACTTTTCCGTCCCGGCAGAGGCCGGGGCGGAAACTCGAACCTCTAGTCGATCAGGCTCGGCCGGCCGCGCGTGATCCGGTAGGCGAACTCGCCGCGCGGCAGCACCCTGCTCCCCGGCTTCTTGATCTGTGCGACGCGCTTGAGCGTGCAGCGAAAATCCTTCCGGGTGGCCACCGCCAGGCCATAGCCGTGGTGGTCGAAGTCAGCGTTCTTCACCCAGGGGTTGGCCGCCTGTAGAGCGAGGATGATCCCCTCGGGGGTCTTGGGGTTGAAGGGGTCGGCCCCCGTGAGCACGCCTCCGCCTCCCTCGCCGAGGCCCTGAGAGGTGATCGACCCGCCCACGAACTCCGTGGCCACTGCCTTCTTGTCCTTGTCGTTCAGGCGCACGTCGCCGGCGACGAACGTGTGGATGTCGCCGGTGACGAACACCACGTCGTCGATCTTCTTCCGCTTGATGTGCCCGAGCAGCTCCTGGCGCTCGCGCGGGTAGCCCATCCACGAGTCGAAGTTGATGATGTCTCCGCCCGGGAAGTAGGTCCGCGTGATCATCAGCTGGTTGGCGATCACCTTCCATGCGGCGCCCGACGACGCGAGGCGCTTCTTCGTCCAACCCATCTGCCGGGGGCCGAGGTACCTGCGCGGGTCGTCGAGCTCGTCGCACGCCGGGCCGAGGAACGGGTCTCCGCAGGGCTGGTCGTCGCGGTACTGGCGCTGGTCGAGCATCAGCAGGTCCACGTTGCGGCCGAAGCGCCTGGCCCCGTAGATCCGCTGCGTGCCCTTCTTCGCGCCGAACGTCGGCATGCTCTCGAAATAGGCCTTGTAGGCCGCCTTCTTGCGCGCCACGTTGTACGCAAGGACAGGGTCGAGCCCGCCGTCGGATGGCCTGCCCGCATAGTTGTCCTGTACCTCGTGGTCGTCCCAGATGGAGATCATCGGGAACTGCCGGTGCATCTTCTGGAGGCGCGCGTCCGAGCGGTAGGTGGCGTACTTGGCGCGGTACTGATCGAGCGTGACTGACACTCCCACCGGGTCGGTCCTCACCCCGCCCGTGGGGCTGCCGGCCGAGTGGTAGGCCTCGGCGTAGATGTAGTCGCCGAGGTTGACCACGAAGTCGATGTCCTCCTCGGCCAGCGCCGCATGGGCGTTGAAGTAGCCGAACGTGAAGTCCTGGCATGAGAAGAACGCGAAGCGCACCGGCTGGTTCGAGTCGGGCGGAAGCGCGGTGCGGAAGCGGCCCACCTGGCTGACCTCGTCGCGCGTGGCGAAGCGGTAGTAGTACTGCTCGTAGGGATCGAGTCCCGTCACGCGTGCCTTGGCGGCGTGGATCGTCTTGTCGCTCGTCTTGATCAGCTCGCGGGCGACGACCTTGCGGAATCCGCGGTCACGCGCGACCTGGACCTCGACGGTCCCGGTGCCCTGCGCCTCCGCCACCCGCGTCCACAGCGTGATCCCGCGCGGTGAGGGATCGCCCGAGATGACCCCCTCGGCGAACTTGCCTCCACGTAGGCTCGGCCGGCGTCGCGGCTTGCCCGCCATCGCCTCAGGGGCCAAGAGCACGGCGGCCGTCAGGCCTCCGGCGCCGGAAACGAAGCCACGTCGCGAGAGCAGAGCGCGGTTCACTGCCACCTCCAGTTAGTGAGGGCCGCTGGCCCTCGGGCGAAGGTCGGCGGGCGAGCCGGGGCGAGCCTAGCGCCGGGCTCGTTCACACTCAAGGGGGAGGCGAAAGGTCGTCCGCTCCCCGGCTAGCATGAGACGCCCCGATGCTCTCGCTCTACCGCCGCCACCGCCCCCGCACCTTCCAGCAGGTGGTCGGACAGGAGCACATCGTCCGCACGCTCCGGAACGCGATCGAGCTCGACAAGGTGCACCACGCCTACCTGTTCGTGGGCTCGCGGGGCACCGGCAAGACCTCTATGGCCAAGCTGCTGGCCTGCGCCCTGAACGCCGAGGGCGGCCCGTCGGCCGACTTCGACCCGCAGACGGCCACTGCCAAGGCCATCCTCGGCGGCACCTCGCTCGACGTGGTCGAGATGGACGCCGCCTCGAACAACTCGGTGGACGACATCCGCGAGCTGCGCGAGAACGTGGCGCTCGCCCCGATGCAGGGCGGCAAGCGCATCTACATCCTCGACGAGGCGCACATGCTCTCGGCGGCCGCCTGGAACGCCTTCCTGAAGACGCTGGAGGAGCCGCCCTCCCACGTGGTGTTCGTGCTCGCCACAACCGAGGCCCACAAGGTGCCGGCCACGATCGTGGACCGCTGCCACCGCTTCGACTTCCGCCGCCCGTCCCTGGAGCAGATCGCGGGCGTGCTTGACCGCGTGGCCGCCGAGGAGGAGATCGAGCTGCCGGCCGCCGCGGTGGGGATGCTCGCGCGCTCCGCCACAGGCAGCTTCCGCGACGCGCTGGGCACCCTCGAGCAGCTCGTGACCTACGGCGGCGCGGAGGTCAAGCTCGAGGACGTGATGGACATCCTCGGCGTGGCCGACGCCGAGCTGGTGCTCGATGCCGCCGAGTCGCTCGCGGACCACGATCCCAAGGTCGCGCTGCTCACCGTCAAGGCGCTCTCGGACTCCGGCCGAGACATCACTCAGTTCATGCGCGACCTCTCGGCCCACCTGCGCCACCTGTTCGTGGTCCAGACGCTGGGCGAGGTGCCCGATTCGTTCTCGGTCACCGCCGACCACACCGAGCGGCTGGCCTCACAGGCCGGACGCGTGTCGCAGGGCGAGCTCCTCCGCGCGATCGACTTCCTGGCCGCGGCGATCGCGGCCGTCAAGGACGGCTCCGAGCCGCGCATCCAGCTGGAGATGGCGCTCCTCAAGGCCACGCAGCCGAGCTCGGACCTCTCGCTTCAGGCGCTCATTCACCGCATCGAGAAGCTCGAGTCTGGGCTCGGCGCGGCGTTCGAGCGGTCCGCGCCCCAGCCGGAGCCGGCCACGCCGGAGGCGCCCGAGCCGGAGGCGCAGGTGCCGGACATGCCGTCGGGCGGCGCCGCTGCCCCGCCGCGGCCGGCGAGCGCCTCACGCGCCGCGAGCGGCCAGGCTGCGACCGCCGTGGCGGTGGAGGAGGCGGCCGAGCCCGTGACCGCCGTAGAGCTCGAGCACGTGCTGGCGCTCTGGCCCGCGGTCGGCCAGGCGGTGGCCGAGGACAACGGGATGCTGGGGGCGGCGCTCGGCGCCGCCCGGCCGGTGAGCCTGCAGGGCGATCGCCTGACGGTCGCCTTCCCGGCGGATGCCGCTTTCGTGAAGAAGAAGGCGGAGGCCAACACCGATCTCGTGCAGCAGGCGGTGCGCGGGCTCACCGGAAGCGGCATGATCGTTGTGTACGAGCTTCGTGACGGCGGCCCGGAGGCCGAGCCGACTACTCTCGACGAGGCCGAATTGATCGAGCGCCTCCGCGCGGAGTTCGCCGCCGAAGAGGTCTTCGAGGACGAGGAGTAGCCATGCCGGGACAGCCCAATCTGGGACAGATGATGAAGCAGGTCCAGCAGATGCAGGCCGAGATGGCCAAGGCCGAGCAGCAGCTGAAGAACGAGGTGGTGGAGGCCAGCGCCGGAGGCGGGATGGTCACCGTCAAGGTCTCCGGCTCGCTCGAGCTGAGGGAGCTCCGCATCGACCCCGAGGCGGTGGACCCGGAGGACGTGGAGCTGCTCCAGGACATGATCCAGGCCGCGGTCAACGAGGCCTATCGCTCCGCCCAGGAGCTGGCGGCGAGCAAGATGGGCGCCGCCACCGGCGGGCTCGCCGGCAACCTCGGCAACCTGGGACTCCCCGGGCTCTAACCGAGTTGTTCGCGGCGCCGGTCAACCGGCTGATCGCCGAGCTCGCGCGCCTGCCGGGCATCGGCCAGCGCACGGCCCAGCGGCTCGCCTTCCACATCCTGAGCGTGTCCGACGAGGAGGCGCTGGCGCTGGCCGACGCCATCCGCGAGGTCAAGGAGACCGTGGGCCAGTGCGAGATCTGCTTCAACCTCGCCACCGAGGCCACCTGCCGCATCTGTCAGGACGAGCGCCGCGAGCCGACCACGATCTGCGTGGTGGAGCAGCCGAGCGACGTGATCCCGCTCGAGCGCTCCGGTGAGTTCCACGGCCGCTACCACGTGCTGGGCGGGGCGCTGTCGCCGATCGACGGTGTGGACCCCGAGCACCTCCACATCACCGAGCTGCTTGACCGTGCCACGGGCAACGGTGTGCGCGAGGTGGTGATCGCCACGAACGCGACCACCACAGGCGAGGCCACCGCGCTCTACCTCGCCGACTCGTTGCGCGAGCGCGCGCCCGAGGTGGCGGTCACGCGGCTGGCGAGCGGCCTGCCCGTGGGCTCCGACCTCGAGTACGCCGACGAGATCACGCTGGGCCGGGCGTTCCGCGGGCGCCTGGCGCTGTGACCGCTGTTACCGGCTAGGAACTTGCGCGGCGCGGCGCGGAGCGGGACGATGCAGGACATGGCCCCTCGCGTGGTCCACGCGGCCTGCCCGCACGACTGCCCCGACACCTGCGCGATGCTCGTGACCGTCGAGGACGGCCGGGCGGTGCACGTGGACGGGGACCCCGAGCATCCGATCACGGCCGGGTTCCTCTGCGGCAAGGTGTCGAACTACCTCGACCGCGTGTACGCGCCCGACCGGCTCCTGCACCCGCTGGTGCGCGACGGCGCCAAGGGCGAAGGCCGGTTCCGGGAGGTCTCGTGGGACGAGGCGCTCGATCGCGTGGCGCAGGAGCTCGCCCGGGTGCGCGACGACCACGGCGGCGAGGCGATCCTGCCCTACAGCTACGCCGGCACCCAGGGGCTGATCCAGGGCAACACCATGAGCGCCCGCGTGATGCACGCGCTCGGGGCCACCTCACTCGAGCGCACGATCTGCGCCACCGCCGGGATGGTCGGCGCCGCGGCCACGCACGGCATCTCGCCCGAGGTCGATCCCGACGAGTGGCACCACGCCCGCCATCTGCTCGTGTGGGGCTGGAATCCGATGTCCACGGCGCCCCACCTGTGGCGCAAGTTGCTCGAGGCGCGCCGCGCCGGGGCTCGGCTCGTGGTGGTGGACCCGTTCCGCAGCCGCACGGCGCGGGTGGCGGACGAGCACCTGCGCCCGATCCCCGGCACCGACGCCGCGCTCGCGATCGGGATGATGCGCGCGGTGGTGGACGCCGGCCTCCAGGACGAGGACTGGTGCCGCACCCACGCGAAGGGCTACGACGAGCTGCTCGCGGTCCTGGCCGACCACCCCGTCGAGCGCTGCGCGGAGATCTGCGGCGTGGACGCCGAGACGATCGCGCGCACGGGACGCGACTTCGCCACCACCAAGCCGCGCGCTGCTCCGCCTCGGGGTCGGCGCGCAGCGGCATCTGGGCGCGCCGGCCGCCTACTCCACGATCGCCTCGCTGCCGGTGCTCACCGGCGCCTGGCGCGAGCGCGGAGGCGGCTGCTCCTACATCCCGATGGCCACGGCGGCAGCCGTGAGCTCGTACCCGCTGGAGGGCCACGACCTGCTTCCGGGCCCGGTGCGGACCATCAACATGGCGCAGCTGGGCGACGCTCTCACCGACGCCGGCCTCGACCCGCCCATCAAGGCGCTCGTCTGCTGGAACTCGAACCCGGCGTCGATCGCCCCGGATCAGGAACGCGTGCTCGAGGGGCTGCGCCGCGAGGACCTGTTCACCGTCGTGCTGGAGCAGTTCATGACCGACACGGCCATCCACGCCGACGTGGTGCTTCCCGCCACCACGCAGCTCGAGCACATGGACGTGGTGTTCTCGTGGGGCCACCACTACCTCACTTGGAACGAGCCGGCCGTCGAGCCGGTGGGGGAGGCCAGGCCCAACACGGAGGCGTTCCGGCTGCTCGCCGCGCGCCTGGGACTGGACGCCCCCGTCTTCCGCGAGAGCGACGAGGAGCTGATCGCCTCGATGCTCGGCGGATCGCCCGCGGTGGCGGATCGCGTGGTCGAGCTGCGCGAGCGCGGCTGGCTCAAGATCGACCTGGGTCAGGGCCACACACCGCACGCCGAGGGCGGCTTCGGAACCGCCGGCGGGCAGGCCACCCTCCACGCGCGCTACGAGCCGCCGCTCGAGGTGGCCGACGCGGAGCTGGCGGAGCGCTACCCGCTGGCTCTGGTCACGCCCAAGACGCACCTCTTCCTCAACTCCACCTTCGCGAACCAGGGCCGCCAGCACTCGGCGCAGCCGGAGCCGACGGTGTGCGTGCATCCCGACGACGCCGGCGAGCGCGGCATCGCGGACGGCGCGCGCGTGCGGGTGTACAACGACCGCGGTGACTTCACTTGCGCGGCGCGGGTGTCTGACGACGCCCGTCCCGGCGTTCTGGTGGCGCCGATGGGCTGGTGGAACCGCGACTACGAGGGCGGGCGCAGTGGCCAGGCCACCACGTCGCAGCGCCTCACCGAGGAGGGCCACGCGCCGATCTTCAACGACAACCGCGTGGAGGTCGTGGCGCTCTAACCGCCGAGCAGGCCGTAGTCCTCCTTGGCGGCCAGGATCCGGCCCACCGCCTGGTTGAGCCGGGTGCCCGGGATGCGCCCGCGCCGGGCCGCCGCGAGCACGGCCGCGTAGGCCGCCTCCTGGTCCTCCAGGGGCCCGGAGATCATCAGCATGTCGGCGCCCGCGCGGAGCGCCTCCACCGCGGCGTCGGGCACCGAGGCGGCGATCTCCACGGCGGGCGCGGCCAGGTCGTCGGTGATCGCCACGCCCTGGTAGCCCAGCTCGTCGCGCAGGAGGTCGGTGACCACCTCGCTCGACAGGGAGGCCGGCGCGGTGAAGTCGTTCATGGGGTAGAGCGCGTGGCTGATCACGAAGGCCGGCGCTCCGTCCTCGATGGCCGCGCGGAACGGAAGCAGGTCACGTTCGCGCAGCTCGGGCAGGCCAAGCCCCACGCTGGCCGGCCCGTCGTCGGTGGATTGGTCGGCCGAGCCGAGGCCCGGGAAGTGCGCGACCGCCGTGAACAGCCCCGCCTCGCCGTAGGCGGCCAGCTCCGCGTCCGCGAACGCGGCCACCTCCGCGGGGTCGTCCGAGTACGCGAGCGCCCCGAGCGCCGAGCCGCCCTCCGGGCTCACGTCGAGCACCGGGCCGATCACCCCGGTGACCCCGAGCGCCGCGAGCGCGCCGGCGGACTCGCCGGCCTCCACGCCGGCGGCGTCGGCCGACTCGAGGTCCGCGGGCGCCGTGGGCGGCGGCAGGTCGGGGAAGGAGTTGAGCTCGCCGCCGGGCTGGCTGACCATGGCGAACGGCCGCACGTGCCCCTCCTCGTCCGCGATCACCCGCGTCTCGCCGGCCAGCTGGCCGAGCAGGTCGGAGCTCGTGTAGTTCTCGGCTCCGATCACGATCCCGCCCAGGTCGAGCCGGCGCAGGCGCTCGAAGACCTCCGCATTCAGGTCGGTGCCGTCGAAGCCCACGAGGAAGAGCTGGGCGACCTTGCGCTCGAGGGAGAGCGAGCGGACGGCATCCGAGGCGCTGCGCGGCACGGGCGGCGGCTCGGCATCGCGCTCGCGCTTGGCCGGCCGCGGGACGATGCCCGCCAGGAAGGACCGGCCGGCGGGCTCGGCGGCGGCGTCGACAGGCTCAGATCCGTCGTCCTGGCCCGCGCCGAGCACCGCTCCGACCACGGCGGCGCCGGCGGCCACGGTCACGAGAAGGGCGATCAGCAGGCGGCGGCCCCGGGACACCCGCCGAGGCTAGCGCTGGATCCCGTCGGCGGCAGGTCTCAGGGCGCGACTACGGTGAACCTGAGCCGCTTGGCGCTGGATCGGTTGCCGGCGGCGTCCGTGGCACGCAGCGTGGCCCGGTAGCGCCCCGGCTTGAGCGCCTTGCGCCCGATGCGCCCGCTGAAGGCGGTCGAGTCCCGGCCAGGTCCCTCGCCCTTGCGGATCAGCGTGCCCGAGCGCTTGTAGCGGGTGCACTTGCGATTCTTCGCCCGGCTCCTGGTGGGTGCGCGGCAAGCACCGGAGCGCTTCCGCGCGCGGCGTCCGGGCAGCGCCCGCTCGATCGTGATCCGGACGGTGGACTCCTCGCTGAGCGAATAGCGGAAGGTGGTGCCGGCCTTGACGGCGGCGCTGATCGGCGTGCGCTTCTTGCCGACCTTGAAGCGCTTGCGGCTCATCCCGACACGGGACACGCGCGGCTTGGTCGCGTCGTCTCCGCCGCCGCCACCGCCACCGCCTACGGGGATCGGCCCGAGGTCGCGCAGGAAGATGTTGGTGTAGGTGTCGTTGTCGTCGTCGCTGAGATCGTTGGCGTCGGACGCGAAGCCGAGGTAGCGGCCGGACTCGGAGAGCGACGACGCCTCAGAGTGCCCGTCCCCCGCGGCACCGGCGGCGCCCGCGGCGCGGCTCGCGAAGGTGAGCGTGTCGTCGACGAGGTCGCGGACGAAGATGTTGTCGTAGCCGTTGTTGTCCTCGGCGCTCAGGTTGTTGGCGCCGGAGGTGAATCCGACCCGGCGTCCATCTCCGGAGATGGACGAGTCGTCGGAGCTGGCCACGGCGCCCGCACCGCTGGCGCCGTCCGCCCGGCTGACGAGCGTGGTCGTGGCCGCCGTGAGGTCGCGGACGAAGATGTTCTGGTACGCGTTGTTGTCGTCGCTGCTCAGATTGTCGGCGTCCGAGGTGAAGCTCACCCGGCGCCCGCTGTCGGAGATGGCCGGGGTGTAGGAGCCGCCGTCAGCCGCGGCGCCCGCGGCGCCGGCCGCCCGGCTCACGAGGGTGAGCGTGTTCGCCTGGAGGTCACGTACGAACAGGTTGCTGTAGGTGTTGTTGTCGTCGGCGCTGAGGTTGTCGGCGTTCGACTGGAACGCCACGTACCTGCCGTCCGCCGACACGGATGGGTTGTAGGAGCTGGCGTCCGCCCCGGTGCCGGCGGCCCCCGCGGCGCGACTCACGAGCGTCGTCGTGTTCGCCTCGAGGTCGCGGACGAACACGTTGAAGTAGGTGTTGTTGTCCTCGGCGCTGAGGTTGTCGGCGCTCGAGATGAAAGTCACGCGACGCCCGTCGGCCGAGATCTGCGGGTCGTAGGCCGTGTCGTTCGCCACTGCCCCGGCCACCCCCGAAGCGCGGTTCACCAGCGTCGTGGTGCTCTCCTGGAGGTCGCGGACGAATATGTTCGTGGAGAGGTTGTCGTCCACGGCGCTGAGGTTGTCGGCCACCGAGCTGAAGGCCACGTAGCGGCCGTCCGCCGAGATCGACGCGTCCGTCGACCCGTCGGTGCCGCCCGCGCCTCCGGCGCCGGTGGCGCGGCTGGCCAGGGTCAGCACGTTCGTCTGCACGTCCCTGACGAAGACGTCGTAGACCGCGTCCACGTCCTCCCCGCTCAGGTTGTTCGCGTACGACGTGAAGGCGACGTAGCGGCCGTCGCCGGACACCGAGGGGTAGTACGACGCTGCGGTGGCTGCCGCCCCGTTTGCGCCGCTCACCCGGCTCAGGAGCGTCAGGTCGTCCTTCGCTCCCCACGCGGCCACGGCCACGAGTCCTGAGAGCACTGCGACGGCCACGATCGCGGTGGCCGCTCTACTCCTCCGCGGGCCAGCGGACATGGGCGCAAGCTACCTCCGGCGCGCCTCGCGCGCAAGGGTCTCTTCGTCCAGGACTATCTTGTGCCTCTGATGCCGGTCGAGACCGCATACACGGTGGTGATGAAGTTCGGGGGCACTTCGGTGGCCGATGCCGAGCGCATCAAGAACGCCGCGCGCCGCATCGTCCAGCGCGCCGAGGAGGGCGCGCGCGTGGTCGCGGTGCTGTCGGCGCGCGGCAAGCACACTGACGAGCTGATCGCGATGGCCCACGAGGTCTCGCCGCGGCCGCATCCGCGCGAGATGGACATGCTGCTCTCCACGGGCGAGCGGGTCTCGTGCGCCCTCGCCGCGATGGCGATCAACGACCTCGGCCACGAGGCGATCTCCCTGACGGGCTCGCAGGCGGGGATCGTCACGGACACCACCCACACGAAGGCGCGCATCCTCGAGGTCAAGGCGCACCGCATCCGCGCCGCGCTCGACGACGGCCGGATCGTGCTTGTGGCGGGCTTCCAGGGCGTGTCCCACGACTCGCTCGACGTGACCACGCTCGGCCGCGGCGGCTCGGACACCACGGCGGTGGCGCTGGCGGCGGCGCTGGGCGCCGAGGTCTGCGAGATCTTCACGGACGTGGCCGGGGTGTTCAGCGCGGATCCGCGCATGGTGCCGGGCGCTCGCAAGCTGCCGGTGGTCACTTTCGAGGAGATGCTCGAGATGTCCGCCTCGGGAGCGGGCGTGCTCCAGCTGCGCTCCGTCGAGTACGCGCGCAACTACGGCGTCACGATCCACTGCAGGTCGAGCTTCGACGATGGACCCGGTACCGTCGTCCAGGACGAAGAGCAGACCATGGAACGACCACTCGTCACAGCCGTGACGCACTCCACCGCGGAGGCGCGCATCACGCTCACCGGACTTCCGGACCAGCCGGGCATCGCCGGCCGCGTG
This sequence comes from uncultured Thermoleophilaceae bacterium, assembly GCA_963764665.1. Lineage (GTDB taxonomy): Bacteria > Actinomycetota > Thermoleophilia > Solirubrobacterales > Thermoleophilaceae > JACVRW01. The sequence continues at coordinate 154,415 of CAVXTL010000026.1, forward strand.
CTCACCGCGCTGGCCGACACCAGCGTGAACGTGGACATGATCATCCAGAACGAGCCCATGAGCGAGGGTCAGCGCGCGGACATGTCGGTCACCGTGCCCCGCGACGACCTCGCAATGGCCATCGACGCGCTGGCCCCGCTGAAGGACGAGCTCGGGTTCGGCGACGTCCACTCGGACGACCGGATGGGCAAGGTGTCGCTGGTCGGCGCCGGGATGAAGAGCCACCCGGGCGTGGCCGCCCGGGCGCTCACCGTGCTCGGCGAGGCCGGCGTGAACATCGAGATGATCTCCACCTCGCCGATCAAGATCTCGTGCGTGGTGCGCGAGGAGGACGTGGAGACAGCGGTGGTCCAGCTGCACACGGCCTTCGACCTCGGGCGCGAGTCGGTCCATCCCGAGGACGTGGCCGGCGTGCACCGGCCCAAGGTGCGCGAGGAGGCCCCGTCATGAGGGTCGCCGTGGTGGGCGCCACCGGCGCCGTGGGCTCGACCATGCTCGGCGTGATGCGCGAGCGCTCGTTCCCCGCCGACGAGGTGGTGCCGTTCGCCTCCGAGCGCTCTGCCGGCCGCTCGATCGACTTCGGGGACACCGACCTGCGCGTGCAGGCGCTCTCCGACGAGGCCATTCAGGGCTTCGACCTTGCGCTCTTCTCGGCCGGCTCCTCGATCAGCGAGGCGTGGGGTAGGCGCTTCGCCGACGCGGGCGCTGTGGTGGTGGACAACTCGTCCTTCTGGCGCATGCACGACGACGTGCCGCTCGTGGTGTCCGAGGTCAACCCCGAGGCGCTCGACTCCCACCGCGGCATCGTGGCCAACCCCAACTGCACGACCATGCAGACCGTGGTGGCGCTCAAGCCGATCCTCGACGCCGCCGGCATCGAGCGCGTGGTGGCCTCCACCTACCAGGCGGTGTCCGGAACGGGCCAGCGCGCCGTTGAGGAGCTGCACGACCAGGCGCTCGCGACGCTGGAGGCCAAGGACGTGCCGCCGCCGAGCGTCTACCCCCACCAGATCGCCTTCAACGTCGTGCCCCAGGTGGAGAAGTTCCAGGACGGCGACGACTACACCACCGAGGAGCGCAAGGTCATGCGCGAGACGCGCAAGATCCTCGGCCGCGACGACATCGGCGTTTCGGCCACCTGCGCGCGCGTGCCCGTGTACACGGGCCACTCCGTGTCGGCCAACGTGCAGACCCGTGACCCGCTCTCGCCGGAGGAGTGCCGCGAGCTGCTCGCCGGGGCGCCGGGGGTGACCGTGGTGGACGACCCCGGCAACGGCCTCTACCCGCTGGCTCTCGACGTGGCGGGCCGCGACGACGTGCTCGTCGGGCGAATCCGCCGCGACCCCTCACACGAGCGCTGCCTCAACCTGTGGATCGTGGGCGACAACCTCCGCAAGGGGGCCGCCACCAACGCGGTACAGGTGGCCGAGCTGTTGCGGGTGCGGAACCTGCTGGGCTCCGCCCGCGCCGTTTAGGAGGTCGGTGCGCACCCGGCCGAGCCGGGTGCTTCCGCTTAGGAGGTCGGAACGCCGTCGCGGCGCTCGAGCGTAACCAGGCCCTGGCGCTCGAGGCGCGCCAGCTCGCGCCGCGAGGCGATCCCGAGCTTGCGGTAGATCTTGCGCGCGTGGGTGCGCACGGTCTCCACGCCGATCGCCAGGCGCTCGGCGATCTCGGCGTTGGTGGCGCCTCCCTGGAGCTGCTCCAGCACCTCGCCCTCGCGGGGCGTCAGCTGGTCCACGCCCCTGATGCGCACGGGGTCGCCGCGGTGGGCGGTGGCCGTCTGGGGCAGCACGTGCATGCCGCGCGCGGCCAGGTGGATCGCGCTGATCACGTCGCGGGCCTCCGTCTCCTTTGACAGGCAGGCCGTGGCGCCGTAGGAGAGCATCTGGTTGAAGTCCGCGGCGGTGGGGCTGTTGGCCAGCACCACCAGCGCGGTGTCCGGATAGCTCCTGTGGAGCGAGAACACCTGTGTCGGCGAGCGCAGTGTTCCGTGGTTCAGGAGTACCACCTTGGGGTGGTGGCGCTCGATCGTCTCGTCGAGATCTTCGACCGAAACGTCGGACTCAACGAGATCAAGGTTCGGGTCCTCGGCGATGAGGACGCTCAGGGCGAGCGCGACGAGATCCTCGAACCGTGCCGAAACCACGGTTGGCATCCGGGCGGAGTCTAGGAGCGCGTGTGAAGCCGGGTGCGAATCCTGACCGTCTTTCGTCCGGTGACTACGGAAATTGGGAGGTTGTGAGTCAGGCAGCGGCGAGCTGTGCGACCTTGCGCTGCACGTCACCGGTGGACACCACGTGCTTGCCCATCCCGAGCTCCTTGGGCTCGAGTCCCAGCGCGAGCCCGACCATCTGCGGCAGGTGGAGCACCGGCACGCCGAGGTCCCGCTCGACGAAGCGCTCCGCCGCCGGCTGCTGCATGTCCAGGTTCAGATGGCAGAGCGGGCAGGGGGTCACGAGGCAGTCGGCCCCGGCGTCGATGGCGTCGGCGAGGTGCCGGCCGGCCTGGCGCAGCGAGGTGGTGCGGTTCATCGTGATCACGGGGAAGCCGCAGCACTTGCGCGCGCCGGCGTAGTCCACCGGCTCCGCGCCCAGCACCTCGATCAGCTGCTCGAGGTACACGTCGCGGCCGGGGTGCTGATCGAAGCCAAGCCGCTTGGTGGGTCGCACGATGTAGCAGCCGTAGAACGGCGCGATGCGGAGCCCGTCGAGCGGACGCTTCACGCGCTCGCGCAGGCTGTCGAGGCCGATCTCCTCGACCAGGATCCACAGGAAGTTCTTGTTCCACCAGCGGTCCGACTTCTCGTAGGAGAGGTCTTCGGGCTTGAGGTGGGTGTTCACCTCGGCGCGGTACTCGGAGCTGGCGTCGAGCCGCTCCTGGCACTCGGACTGGGCGCCCTGGCAGGTGGAGCAGATGTTCATCATGCCGGCGGCGCCCTCGACCTTCTGAGCCATGGCGAACGTGCGGGCGTTGAGAGAGTCGGCCAGCTCCTGGTTGTGCTCGGCCACCACACCGGCGCCACAGCAGTTGGCGCGGTCGAGCTCCACCAGCTCGAGGTCGAGCAGCGGGGCCACCTTGGACACAGACCCGTGCAGCTCGGGCGTGAACCCGCGCGACACGCAACCGGGCCAGTACGCGAGCTTCACGATTCGAGACCTCCTTCGGCCATTGCGCCTTCCTCCTCGCCGGCGGACTCCCCGACGATGTAGAGGTTGAGCTCGATGCGCTCGCCGTGCGACTCGATCTCGTTGAAGATCCGGCGTACCTGATCCTGATCCGGCAGCTTCGGGTGGAGCAGCGCCTTCTTCGGCGTGACCTTGCCCGACGCGAGGCCGCGGAAAGCGGTGGGAAGCTCCCGGATCAGCTGCTTGACGGCGCCCGGCTCGAGCTGGCCGCGGACGAGGCTGCCCTGGCCGAACGAGCGCGGCAGTAGCTGAGCCTCGTGCAGGGTGCCGTACTTCTCGACGAGCTTCACGAAGGCCTTCTCGTGGCCGTAGCCGTTGTTGTCGTCCTTGATCTCGTAGTCGTCGGCCGCCTTGCGGCGCAGGCGCATGATCTGGTTCATCGGCGCCACGTCCTTGGGGCAGACCTCCACGCACGCGAAGCAGTGGGTGCAGTCGTAGATGCCGTGCGGATCGGCCGCCAGGTCCTTCAGCCGCGCCTCGTGGGCGCCGTCGCGGGGATCGCCCATGAAGCGGTACGCCTTCGCGAGGGCGGCCGGACCGATGAACTCCGGATCGACCTCCAGCGACAGGCACGCCGACACGCAGACCCCGCACTGGATGCACGCCATCGCCTGAGTCACGTCGAGCATCGCCTCGGCCGGCACGATGTACTCGCTGTTGTCGGGCGGCTCGTCGGCGGGGAGCAGCCACGGCACGACTCGGCGGATCTTCTTCCAGTGGACGGCCTCCATGTCGGTGATCAGGTCCTTGATCACGGGCATGTTCCCCATCGGCTCGACGGTGATCGCCCCGTCGCGCGCCTTCTCGGACGCCTCGCCGATCTGGGTGTTGCAGGCGAGCGCGGACTTGCCGTTGATGCGGACCCCGCAGGACCCGCAGATGGCGGCTCGGCACGAGCAGCGGATGCCGATCGAGGCGTCCTCCCGGTCCTTCACCTGGAGGATGCCGTCGAGCACCGAGCGCTCGGGCGGGAGGTCCACGCTGCGGTTCTCCCAGTACGCGGGCTCCCCGGACTCGGGGTCGAAGCGGCGGATCTTCAGCGTGTATTCGGCCATCTCAGTACGTACGTTCCTCGGGCTGCCACTGTGTCAGAGTGACCTCGGAGTAGGACACATCCGGCTCGTCGCCGTTGGCCGCCACGTTGATGTGCTTGAGCCACTCCTCGTCGTTGCGGGCCGGGAAGTCGGTGCGGTACTGGGCCCCGCGGCTCTCCTTGCGCTCGAGCGCGGACACCACCATCGCCTCGGCGTTGTCGAGCATGAACTGGAGCTCCAGCGCGCCGAGCACGTCCTGGTTGAAGACGCTGCCCTTGTCGTCCACCGCCACCGTCTTGGCCTCCTCCTTGAGGCGGCGCACGATCTCCAGGGCGGTGTTCAGCCCCTGCTCGTCGCGGAAGACGGCCACGTACTTGTCCATCGTCTGGCCCAGCTCGGCCTTGACCTCGGACACCCGTCGGCCGGTGCGGTCGCGGCTGACGATCTCCTGGATGGTCCGCTCCTCCGCGAGCAGCGACTCGCGCGAGGGCTCCGACGGGGCCAGGCCCTTGACGACGCGGGCGGCATGGGCGCCCGAGCGGCGCCCGAACACGAGCGTGTCCAGGAGCGAGTTGGCGCCGAGGCGATTGCCGCCGTGCACCGACACGCAGGCGCACTCGCCGGCGGCGTAGAGGCCGGGGATGGGCGTCTGCCCGTCCACGTCGGTGCGCACGCCGCCCATCGTGTAGTGGTTGCCCGGCTTGATGTGGATCGGCTCGCGCGTGATGTCCACGCCGGCGAAGTCGCGGCCCACGTTCACGATCTCCCTGAGCGCCTCGTGGATGCGCTTGCGGGGGACCACCGTGATGTCGAGCGCCACCGTGCCGTCCGGGAACCCGCGCCCCTCGTTGATCTCGGTCTGCTCGGCCCGCGACACCACGTCGCGTGAGGCGAGCTCCATCTTGTTCGGCGCGTACTTCTCCATGAAGCGCTCGCCCTGGGCGTTGTAGAGGTGCGCGCCCTCGCCGCGGGCGCCCTCGGTGATCAGCAGTCCGAGGCCGGCAAGCGTGGTCGGGTGGTACTGGATCATCTCCATGTCCATCAGCGGGGCGCCGACCCGGTAGGCCATGGCGATGCCGTCGCCCGTGCAGATCAGGGCGTTGGTCGTGGGGTCGTAGATCTGTCCGTTGCCGCCGGTGGCGAGGATCACCGCGCGGGCCGAGAAAAGCTCCAGCGAGCCGTCGCGGATGTTGCGCGTAATCGCCCCGGCGATCCGGCCCTCGTCGTCCTGCACGAGCGCGGTGGTGAACCACTCCTCGTAGCGGAACACCTCCTCGTGGCGCATGAGCTGCTCGTAGAGCACGTGGAGGATCGCCTGGCCGGTGATGTCGGCCACGTAGTAGGTGCGTGCCGCGGACGCGCCTCCGAAGGCACGGGTGCCGAGCCGGCCCTCCTCGTTGCGGTGGAAGGTCACGCCCCAGTGCTCCAGCTCGAGCAGCTCCGAGGGGGCCTCCCTGCACATGACCTCGATGGCGTCCTGGTCACCGAGGTAGTCCGAGCCCTTGATGGTGTCGAAGGCGTGGGACTCCCAGGTGTCCTCGGCCTGGAGGGCCGCGTTGATCCCGCCCTGGGCCGCGTTCGAGTGGGAGCGAACCGGGTGGACCTTGGAGATGATGCCCACAGACGCGCCCCCTTCCGCTGCTGCGAGGGCTGCGCGCTGGCCGGCTAGACCGGCCCCGATCACTAGGACGTCGTGCTGAGGCATCAATGGGGTATGGCGGCCCGCGATTCTAGGGAACGGACGGACGCGACCCGCCGGGGGCGCCCGGAGCGGGGGCTGACCGGGGGGTCGTTCGTCTTCTGGTTGGCATACATCCAAAAGACGAACAACCCCCCACAGATCGCCGGATCGCGGACCTTGCCGCGCGCCAGCACGCCGTCGTTTCCCGCCCGCAGCTCGACCGGCTTGGCGTGGGAGAGGGTGCGATCGCGTGGCGAGTCCGGGAAGGCCGGCTGCATCGAGTCCATCGAGGGGTGCATGCCGTCGGCCACCCTGTTCTTCCCCGCTATGGGCGGCTGATGGCGGCGGTGCTCGCCTGCGGCCAAGGGGCGGTCCTCAGCCATCGCAGTGCCGCCGAGCTCCTGCGGATCGGGCCGCCTGCGGCATTTGTGGAGCTGACCGCGGCGGGCGGGAGGGGTTGGCGAGCGGGGGAGATCCTCGTCCACCGCGCCAACGTGCCCGCCGAGCACCGCGGCGTCATCGAGGGCATCCCGGTGACCTCACCGGCCCGCACGCTCATCGACCTCGCCGACGTGCTCACCCGACGGGGCCTCCAGCGAGCCCTGGACGAGGCCGAGTTCCTGCGGCTCGACCACCAGGGTCTACGTCCCATCCCGGGGCCGCCGCGGCGCCGGGGGCAGCCACATCCTCTGCCGCAGCCACCTGCTCACCCAGCCCGAGACGAATGCCCACGTGGACGTCCACGAGGTCGACTTCATCTGGCGAGGGCCGCGACTGGTCGTCGAGGTGGACGGAGGCGCCGCGCACCACACCCGCCGCGCTTTCGATAACGATCGCGCCCGGGACGCCGGGCTCACTGCGTCCGGCTACCGCGTGATGCGCTTCACCCAGCTCCGGCTGGACCGCGATCCCGCCGCGGTGGCGGATGAGCTCAGGCGGGCCGGAGCGCCCGTCGAACCTGGTCGATGGTCACGATCCCGCGCAGCACGCCGTCCCCGTCCACGGCCATGATCGCCCCGAGGCGGGCGAGCCCCTCGCGGCTCAGCAGCGTCTCGAGCGGGTCCTCCAGCCCGACGCGCAGGTCGCTCTCGCCCTCGTCGCGTGCCATCACCGAGGCCACCGGCCGCGTCGCGCGCACCTGCTCGGCCACGCTGTCCACCGCCTCGCGGGACACCACGCCCACGAGCCGCCCGGAGGCGTCGACCACGGGGAACCATGGCCAGCCGTAGCGCAGGAAGAACTCCTCCTCCGCGCGGTCGAGCGGGAGCGTCTCCGGTATCGCCACCGGCTCCCCGTCCATCACGTCGGCCACCCGCAGACCCTCGATCCGCCCGACGAACGCCGCCTGCACCTCGGCCGAGCGCGCCGCCTGCGCCAGGAACCAGCCGATGAACGCCAGCCAGATCCCGCCGATAGGGTCGCCCGTGACCAGGAACAGGTACACGCCCGCGCCGATCATCAGATAGGCGACCCCGCGGCCCAGCCGGGCCGCCAGGCGCGTGGCCCTGGTGCGGTCCCCCGTGCGCCACCAGACGATCGCCCTCGCGATCCGTCCGCCGTCCAGCGGGAACCCCGGGATCAGGTTGAAGATCAGGACGAAGGCGTTGATCGACGCCAGGTGGCCGAGCACGGCGGTGGCCTCGTTGAAGTTCCCGATGTCGAATGACGAGGCGTTCACGGCCTCGTCGGTGCCCGACAGCGCCATCGCGCCGAGGAAGCAGATCACGGCGATGGCGAGCGTCACGAGCGGCCCGGCGATCGCCACCCGGAACTCCACGCCGGGGGAGTCGGTGTCGCGCTCGAGCTTGGCCACGCCGCCGAATAGCCACAGGTCGATGCCCGAGATCGGTATCCCGTTGCGCATCGCCACCACCGCGTGCCCCAGCTCGTGCAGCAGGATCGAGGCGAAGAACAGCAGCGCCGTGATCGTCGCGAGGGTGAACGCTTTAGCGTCATCGCCCGGGAACAGGTCCTGGTAGTCCCCGGAGAACGACCAGATGATCAGAAACAGGACGAAGAACCAGCTGACGTCCACCCCGATCCTGATGCCGAATATCCGCGCGAGCTGGATCGAGCTGCCCCCGAACATGCACGGGGATGGTGGCAGGTCGCACGTGCCCGACCGGCCGCCGCGCGTAGGGAGCGCCGGACGGGGAATACACCCGAGGTGAGCACCAAGCGCTGGACCCTGCTGGCCGTGTGCCTCGGCACGTTCATGCTGCTGCTGGACATCACGGTGGTGAACGTGGCGCTGCCGGACATCCAGCGCGAGCTGGACGCCAGCTTCACCGACCTCCAGTGGGTCGTGGACGCCTATTCGCTGATGCTGGCCTCGGTGCTGCTCACCGCGGGCTCGCTCGCCGACCTCTTCGGCCGCCGGCGTGTGTTCGCCATCGGCCTCGCCCTCTTCAGCCTGGCGTCGCTGCTCTGCGGACTGTCCGCCACGCCCACCGTGCTCAACCTCGCCCGCGGCTTCCAGGGGCTTGGCGGCGCCGTGATGTTCGCCTGCGCTCCCGCGCTGATCGCGCAGGAGTACGAGGGACGCGAGCGGGCCGGCGCCTTCGGCGTCTGGGGAGCCACGATCGGAGCCGCGGTGGCCGTGGGCCCGCTGGTGGGCGGCGCCCTCACCGAGAGCCTCGGCTGGGAGTGGATCTTCTTCGTGAACGTGCCGATCGGCGTGCTCACGATCGTCGTGACCCTGCTCAAGCTCCACGAATACCGCCCCGAGACTAGGCCGCGGGTGGACTGGCCCGGGGTGGTCACCTTCAGCGGCGGGCTCTTCTGCCTGGTGTTCGCCCTGATCCGGGGCAACGCCGAGGGCTGGGGCAGCGCCCCGATCGTCGCGCTGCTCGTGGCCTCGGTGGCGCTCCTGATCGCATTCGTGGTCGTGGAGCGGCTGGGGCCGGAGCCGATGCTCGACCTCTCGCTGTTCCGCAAGCCGGCCTTCACCGGCGCCCAGATCGCCGCCTTCTCGATCTCGGCGTCGATGTTCTCGATGTTCCTCTACCTCACGCTCTACATGCAGAACGTGCTGAGGTACTCGCCGTTCCAGGCCGGCCTGCGCTTCCTGCCGGTGTCGGTGCTGTCCTTCTTCGCCGCGCCGCTGGCCGCCCGGCTCACGAACCGGGTGCCGGTGCGGGTGCTGATCTTCGGCGGGCTGGCAGCGGTAGGCACCGGGCTGCTCCTGATGGGGGGCGTGTCGCCCTCCTCCGAGTGGACGACGCTGCTGGCGGGGTTCGTGATCGCGGGGACCGGCGTGGGGTTCGTGAACGCGCCGCTGAGCTACGCGGCGGTGAGCGTGGTCGAGCAGCGCCTGAGCGGCACCGCATCGGGGATCAACAACACCTTCCGCCAGGTGGGCATCGCCACCGGCATCGCGGGGCTCGGCGCGCTGTTCCAGTCGCACGTGACGGATCAGCTCGAGTCGAGGCTGGCGGGCGCGCCGGTGCCGCCCGGCGCGGCCAGGGGCCTTGGTGAGGCGGTGGCGTCCGGCGGCGCTCAGCAGGCGATCGAATCGGTGCCGCCGAGCGCCCGCGGGGTGGTGGAGGAAGCGGCGACCCGGGCCTTCCTCGACGGCTTCAACCACATCATCGTGGTGGCCGCCGTCATCGCCTTCGCGGGGGCCGTGCTCTCGCTGCTGCTCATCAGGGATCGAGATCTGACCGCCCCCGGCCCACCTGCCTGAGCTAACGGCCTGCTCATAATGGTGCCCTCTAATGGACCGAAAGGAATCAGTTGCCACATAGCGTGACCTTCATCCCCGGCGACGGGACCGGACCCGAGCTCGCCGAGGCGACGCGGCGGGTGCTCGAGGCCACCGGCGTCGAGTTCGAATGGGACTTCCAGGATGCCGGGATCGACGTGTACGAGGAGGAGGGGAACCCGCTTCCCGACCGCACCCTCGACTCGATCCGCGAGCGCGGCCTTGCCATCAAGGGGCCGACCACCACCCCGGTGGGCTCCGGCCACAGGTCGATCAACGTGGCTCTCCGCAAGGAGTTCGACCTCTATGCCTGCATCCGCCCGTGCAAGGCGTACGAGGGCGTGCGCACGCGCTTTCCGGAGACGGACCTGGTGATCGTTCGCGAGAACACGGAGGACCTCTACGCGGGCATCGAGTTCGAGAAGGGGTCGGACGAGGTCGAGCGCCTGCGCAAGTTCCTGGCCGACGAGCTCGACTCGCCCACGCGTGACGAGTCGGGCATCTCGATCAAGCCGATCTCGGTGTTCGGGTCAGAGCGGATCGTCGAGGCCGCGTTCACCTATGCCAAGGAGAACGGCCGCAAGAAGGTCACGGCCGCGCACAAGGCAAACATCATGAAGTTCTCGGACGGCCTGTTCCTGGATGTGGCCCGGCAGGTGGCCGAGCGTCACCCGGAGATCGAGTTCGAGGACAGGATCATCGACAACCTGTGCAACCAGCTCGTGTCCCGTCCCGAGGAGTACGACGTGATCGTGCTGCCGAACCTGTACGGCGACATCGTGTCCGACCTGTGCGCCGGCATGATCGGCGGGCTGGGCCTGGCGTCGGGCGCCAATATCGGCACGAGCGGCGCCATCTTCGAGGCGACCCACGGGTCAGCCCCCAAGTACAAGGGCCAGAACAAGGTCAATCCCACCGCGCTGCTGCTCTCGGGCGTGCTGATGCTTCGGCACCTGAACGAGACCGAGGCGGCGGATCGCATGGAGGGCGCGATCGCCGAGGTGATCCGGAAGGGCGACAAGGTGACCTATGACCTGAAGCCCTCGCGTGACGATCCGAGCGCCGTGGGCACAAGTGAATATGCAGACGCCGTCATTGAGGAGATGCACAACCAGTGAACGCTTCAAGTCCAGTGAAGGTGGCCGTGACCGGCGCTGCCGGCGCCATCGGCTACAGCCTTCTGTTCAGAATCGCGAGCGGCCAGATGCTCGGCGAGGACACCCCGGTGGAGCTCAGCCTGCTCGAGATCCCTCAGGCGGTGAAGGCCGCGGAGGGCGTGGCGATGGAGCTGGACGACTGCGCATTTCCGCTGCTGTCGCGCGTGGACATCTCCGATGACCCGAACTTCGCGTTCGACGGGGTCCAGGTGGCGCTCCTCGTGGGCGCGCGCCCACGCTCCAAGGGCATGGAGCGCTCCGACCTCCTCGAGGCCAACGGCGGGATCTTCAAGCCGCAGGGCGCGGCTCTGAACGAGCACGCCGACAGCTCCCTCAAGGTGCTGGTGGTGGGCAACCCGGCGAACACCAACGCCCTGATCGCCATGAGCAATGCGCCGGACGTGCCGCGTGAGCGCTTCACGGCGATGACGCGGCTGGACCACAACCGTGCGATCGCGCAGCTGGCGAACAAGCTGCAGGTGCCGGTGTCCGACGTGACCAACATGACGATCTGGGGCAACCACTCGGCCACTCAGTACCCCGACATCTTCCACGCGAAGGTGGGCGGCCAGAACGCCGCCGAGCGGGTCGACGACCAGGCGTGGCTCGAGGACGACTTCATCCCCACGGTGCAGAAGCGCGGCGCGGCCATCATCGAGGCGCGTGGCGCGTCGAGCGCGGCGTCGGCCGCCAACGCCGCCATCGACCACGTCCGCGACTGGACGCTGGGCACGCCGCAGGGCGACTGGGTGTCGATGGCGATTCCCTCCGACGGCTCCTACGGGGTGGACGAGGGCATCATCTCCTCGTTCCCGTGCACCACGGCCGACGGGCGCTACGAGATCGTGCAGGGCCTCGAGATCGACGACTTCTCGCGTGCGCGCATCGACGCGACGGTCGGCGAGCTCAAGGAGGAGCGCGACGCCGTCAATGAGCTCGGTCTCATCTGAGACCGAATACTCAACAACAGTTAACCGTTAAAAGCGCGGGAGGGTGAGGCGCCGGGTCAGGCGGGATGCCAGCCCTTGCCGCGCCTCTTGACCTGGCCCTCGGAGGCCAGGCTGGGGAGAACGCGGTACAGGTAATTCGCCTTGATCCCCATGGCGTCGGCCAGCTCGGCGATCGTGATGCCGGGGCGCGCGCGCACCAGCTCGAGAGCCTGCTTCGACCGGGCTCCGCTGCCGCGCGGGCGGCCGCGACCACGGCCCTTGCGGGCGGGCGACGCGGTGCCGCGACGGCGGCGAGGCGCGGAGGTGGACCCGTTGGAGGTGCCTCCCACGCCGGCGAGCGCCGCGGCTGCCTTCTCCAGCCGGTTGTACTCGTCGACCAACGGACGCAGCTCCTTCAGCCGCGAGTCGATCTCCCTCCGCTTCTCATCCAAGAAATCAGCCATTAACGGAAAAGTAGCGAACTGACAATTACTCCACAAGCGCCTTGAGGCGCTGAAGGGAGCCGTCGAGCTCACGGCCGGTGGCCCGTGCCACCGTTTTCTCGGCCAGACGGCCGAGTGGTCCACCGGGGAGGTCGTACTGGTTCACGTACGTGAAGCGGGTGCCGTCCCCGTTCGGCTCGAACCGGTACTCCACCATGGCGTGTGACGCCACGGGTCCCCGTCCCTCCCACACGACCTTGCGGGACGGATCGTTCTCGACCACGGTCCAGCGCACCTTGAAGCGGCGTCCCGCGAGCTTCAGGCACTGCGTCAGCTTCGACCCCTTCTTCAGTCGCTGCGGAGGGTTGCCAACCAGGTGATCGTGGATCGTGACCCAGTCGGCCAGGCGGGTGGAGTCCATCACCACGTCGTAGAGGCTCTGAGGTGGCGCGGACACGTTCACCTGGCGCTCGACCTTCATCGGGCCACCAACGGCTCGAGCGACTCCCACTCGGCGAGCGCGTGCTCCACGGCGCGCTCGAAGCTGCGCGGGCGGATGCCGTAGATCCGGGTGGCCTCGTGAGGGTCGCGAGGAAGCACGTCGGACTCGAGGCTCTCCATCAGCGGGCGCACGAGCTCGAGCGGCTGGCCGCTCACCGCCGCCACCACCGCGCTGGCCGGTGGCGTGAGCGAGGCGGGGAGGCCGACCGGCAGTCGTCCCACGCCGAGTCCCTCGGCGATCCCTTCGATCAGGGCCGCGAACGTGACCACGTCCGGCCCGCAGATGTCGAGCGAGCGCCCGGCCGCTTCCGGGACCGCCGGTGTGCGCGCCAGGAACTCGATCACGTCGCGCTCGTCGATCGGCTGCGTGCGGTTCGAGCGCCAGCGCGGCATGGGGAGGAGCCGCAGCCGCTCCACCAGCCGCACCAGCACCCGGAAGGAGGAGGAGCCGGCTCCGATCACGATCGACGCGCGCAGAGCGGTGGAGGCTGGCAGAGCGCTGAGCAGGATCTCCTCCACCTCGAGCCGCGAGCGCAGATGCGGGGAGCTGGCCCCCGCCGGGGCGATGCCGCCCAGATAGACGATCCGCTCGACACCGGCCTCCGACGCCGCCTCGGCAAAGGTCGTGGCCGCGCGCCTGTCGAGGGCGGCGAACCCGCCCCCGTTCGCGCTCCCGCCCTCCATCGAGTGCACGAGGTAATAGGCCGTCGTGCAGCCCTCGAGCAGGCCGGCCAGCCGCGTGTCCCCGAGCAGATCGGCCTCGACGGCCTCCACGCCGGGCAGGCGCTCCACGCTCTCGGGTCGCCGCGCGAGCGCACGCACGCTGCGGCCCTCCGCCGCGAGATGCCGCACGAGGCGCGAGCCGACATACCCGGTTGCTCCGGTGACCACTTCCATCAGGCCCACATCCTTCCCCATACGGGGTCCGGCACCTCGCCGGCCCAATCTCGCCCCCGGGAAAACCCGCAAGCAGCGGGGCCTCACGTGAACATCCTGGAAATTGCGGGGCCCGGAAAAGCCAGCGATTTGCGGAACCGAGGCTGGCGCGGCGGCCTCGATTGATGCACCATCCCGCCCCGTGCCGAAGACCAAGCCCGCCAAATGTGAGGACTGCTTCTTCCACCAGAACCAGCTCTGCGCACTCGACCTCGAGAAGGCCTGCACCACGTTCAGGCCTGCCGACCGCGGCCTTGCCCCTGAGCGTCAGCTCACCTTCGTCTTCCGCGCCGAGCGCCTGACGGCGGCCTACGCCTTCCCGCAGCCGAACGGCTGATCCTCCACAGGGGGGCCGCTGAGCGCTTAGAGTCGCTGCATGCGGCTCACGGTGCTGGGCAAGTCGCCGTCCTGGCAGGACGCGGGAGGGGCATGCTCGGGCTATCTGGTGGAAGACAACGGCACGCGCGTGCTGCTCGACTGCGGCAACGGCGTGTTCGCGAAGCTCCGCGAGCAGATGGACTACGTGGACGTGGACGCCGTCGTGATCTCGCATCTGCACGCGGACCACTTCCTGGACCTCGTCCCATACTCGTACGCGCTGACCTACGCGCCGCGCCAGCAGCCCGTGCCGGTGCACACCTGGCCGGGCACCGACAACCCGGCGCGGCCCGTGCTGCACGCCCCGCCCGGCGCGCGCGACACGTTCCGGCGCGTGGTCGGCGCCTGGGGCAACGACGACCTGATCGAGAACGCCTTCGACCTCAGGGAGTACGACCCCGCCGAGGAGCTCGACATCGGCCCGATCCGGATCGCCTTCCAGCCGGTGCCTCACTTCACCGAGACGTTCGCGATGAGCTTCACGTCGACCGCCGGCGGCGGGCGGCTGATCTACGGCGCGGACTGCCGCCCGACCGAGGACCTCGTGAAGTTCGCGAAGGGAGCGAGCGTCGTGCTCCTCGAGGCCACGCTCCCGCGTCCCGAACGCGATGGCGTGCGCGGGCACCTCACCTCCGAGGAGGCGGGCGAGCACGCTCGCGCCGCGGGCGCGGCACGGCTGGTGCTCGTTCACATCTCGGACGAGCTCGATCCCGAGTGGGCGCGCGAGCAGGCGGCGGGGAAGTACGACGGGCCCATCGAGGTGGCCGTCGAGGGCGCCGTGTACGAGGTCTGAGCCACACGAGCCGGCCGAGCGTCCTATTCTCGGAGGGATGGCCCGCTCCAGGGACCTCTTCGCAAACTTCGAACGCATGCGCCGGGAGATCGACGAGCTCTTCGGCGACGTCTTCGAGCGCGCCACCGGTCTGCGCGGTGGCGGCTTCTCGCCGTCCGTCGACGTCTACTACGTGGACGACCCCGCGCGTGCCGTCGTCAAGGCCGATCTGTCCGGGATCCACATCCAGGACATCGGACTCGAGATCCGGGGCCGTCAGCTCCTGATCGCCGGCGAGCGGCGCCCGGCCGAGGCGGCCGGGCGGCTCTACCAGCAGATCGAGATCGAGCACGGCCCGTTCCGGCGAGTGGTCGAGCTGGGCGCCGAGGTGGCGGCCGACCAGGCGCGCGCCAGCTACGAGGACGGAATCCTCGAGGTTGAGATTCCGCTCGCTCCCGCGAACAAGGCCCGGCGCGTGCCGATCGAAGAGGGCGAGCTCGAGTGAGCATCCATATTCCGTCGGCAGATGGCGAGGCCGCTCAGGCCGTCGTCCATACGAGCCTGCCCGAGGTCCTGCCGGTGCTTCCCCTGCGCGACACCGTGCCCTTCCCGGAGACTCTCACTCCGCTGGCGATCGGTCAGGAGCGATCGATCAGCCTCGTGAACGACGTGCTCGGCGGCAACCGGATGCTCGTGATGGTGGCGAGCAAGGACCCGGAGATCGAGGAGCCCGGGCCCGACGACGTGTACCGCGTGGGCGTGGCCGGGGTGGTGTCGCGCATGCTTAAGGTGCCGGACGGCACCCTGCGGATCCTCGTGCACGGCGCCCAGCGCGTGGTGATCGAGGAGTTCGAGACCCCGGAGCCCTACATGGTGGCCCGCATCAAGGAGGCGCCTGACGAGATCGAGCCCTCGCCCGAGCTGGAGGCGCTCCACCGCAACGTGCAGACGACGTTCTCGCGGATCATCGAGGAGGTGCCCTACCTCCCCGAGGAGCTCCAGATCGCGGTCACGAATCTGGACGACCCCTCTGAGCTCGCGCACATGATCGCGGGCGCGCTGCGGATAAAGACGGAGGAGAAGCAGAAGCTGCTCGAGGAGCGCAACGTGGCCCGTCGCCTCCGGATGCTCTCGGAGATGCTGGCCCGCGAGCTCGAGCTGGTCGAGATCGGCACTCGCATCCAGTCACAGGTGCAGTCGGAGATGGACCGCGGCCAGCGCGAGTACTGGCTGCGCCAGCAGCTCAAGGCGATCCAAGAGGAGCTCGGCGAGGTCGACGAGGCGCAGGCCGAGGCAGCGGACCTGCGCGAGCAGCTGGACGAGGCCAACCTGCCCGAGTACGCCCGCAAGGCGGCCGAGCGCGAGCTCCAGCGCTTCGAGCGGCTTCCCGCGCAGTCCGTGGAGCACGGGGTGATCCGCACCTACCTCGAGTGGCTGGCCACGCTTCCCTGGTCGAGCTTCAGCGAGGACACCCTCGATCTCAAGGCGGCGCGCAAGCACCTCGATCGCGACCACTACGACATGGAGCTCGTGAAGGACCGCATCCTCGAGTTCCTGGCGGTGCGCAAGCTGAAGCCCGACGCGCGCTCTTCGATCCTCTGCTTCGTGGGTCCGCCGGGCGTGGGCAAGACCTCGCTCGGCCGGTCGGTGGCGGACACGCTGGGGCGCTCGTTCGAGCGCATCTCGGTGGGCGGCGTGCGCGACGAGTCCGAGATCCGCGGTCACCGGCGCACGTACATCGGGGCGATGCCCGGCACGATCATCCGCGCCATGCGCGACGCCGCCACCAGCAACCCGGTGCTGATGATCGACGAGATCGACAAGATGGGAACGGACTTCCGCGGCGATCCCGCGAGCGCGATGCTGGAGGTGCTCGACCCGGAGCAGAACACGACCTTCCGGGACCACTACCTGGACCTGCCGTACGACCTCTCGCACGTGTTCTTCATCTGCACGGCGAACCAGCTCGAGACGGTGCCGCCCGCGCTGCGCGACCGCATGGAGGTCATCCAGCTGTCGGGCTACACGCACGAGGAGAAGCGCCAGATCGCGAAGCGCTACCTCGTGCCTCGGCAGATGGAGCGCAACGGGGTCGGCCGCTCCAAGATCGAGTTCACCGACGCGGCGGTCGACGCGATCATCGAGGGCTACACGCGCGAGGCGGGCGTCCGCGGCCTCGAGCGCGAGATCGGCTCCGTGTGCAGGAAGGTGGCGCGCGAGTTCGCGGAGGGGAAGAGGCGCTCGAAGCGCACCATCAGGCCGCAGACCGTCACGACGCTGCTGGGCAAGCCGCGCTTCGTGCCGGAGACGGTTCGCCGCACGGGCGAGGCGGGCGTGGCCACCGGGCTGGCGTGGACCCCCGTGGGCGGTGACGTGCTGTTCGTGGAGGCCACCTCGTTCCCCGGCGACGGGAAGCTCCAGGTGACAGGTCAGCTCGGAGACGTCATGAAGGAGTCCGCTGCGGCCGCGCTTTCGTACGTCAAGAACGCGGCGCCGGCGACGCTCAACGGCGACCTGGCCGAGGACTGGTTCCGCAGCCACGACCTGCACGTGCACGTGCCGGCGGGAGCGATCCCGAAGGACGGGCCGAGCGCGGGCATCACGATGGCCACCGCGATCGCGTCGAGCATCACCGGGCGCCCGGTGCGCGCGGACACCGCCATGACGGGCGAGATCACCCTCACCGGCCAGGTGCTGCCGATCGGCGGATTGAAGGAGAAGGCGTTGGCCGCGCAGCGCGCGGACATCCACCGGCTGATCGTTCCGAGACGCAACGAGGCGGACATCGACGACGTGCCCGAGCACCTCCGGAAGCGGATGAAGTTCGTGCTGGTGGACGACGCCGACGAGGTCCTCGACGCTGCGCTCGAGAGTCCGGCGCGGAGCAAACGCGGGCGAGCCCGCTGAAATTTGGGCCGCCGGCGTTGTTCCCGGCGCCCTCGTCCGGGTACAGTGTCCACAGGCAAGCGGATCCTAGGAGAGAGATGGCATCGAGAAAAAAGGCTGCAAAGGCCGGGGCTGGCGCGGTGGCGGCCGGTCAGGCGGTCCGCTCGAATGCGTACGTTCAGAGACTTATCGAGGACGACGAGCTGCGCGCGAACCTGCGCACGGCCTTCGACTCCGCGAAGAGGGCGTACGGGCGGATGAACGGCAAGGGTCCGACTAAGGCCCTGGAGGACAAGAAGGTGCAGCGTGAGCTGCGCGAGGCCGCTACCTCACTGCGTGAGGCGGCCGACGGTCTCCGCGGTACGAAGAAGCGCAAGCGCGGCAAGCGCGGGCGTCTGCTCTTCGTCGGCCTGGTCGGCGGAGTGCTTGCGCTGGCCCTCAGCGAGGGTCTGCGCAGGAAGGTCCTGGACGCGCTGTTCGGCGCCGAGGAGGAGTTCGAGTACACGGCCAGCACCACGCCGGAGCCCTCGCCCAACGCGAGCGCTACCACCGGCCAGCCCGTGGGCACGACCTAACGGGCCTCAACCGGTTTGAAGCGTGAGAGGGGGCGCCTTTTGGCGCCCCCTCTTCGTTGTAGGAGGGGCTCGGCCCGGCTGGCCAGCCAGCTAGACTCGCGGCCGTGGAAGCCTCGGTCGAGACGCCTCGAAGGCTCGAGGGAGAGAAGGCGCAGCGGATCATCGCCGCCATGCGCTCGAGCGTCGGCAGGCGCGGCGCGGCGGGCTCGACATTCGACCACGTGGCGCGCGAGGCCGGCGTGTCGCGCGGTCTCCTCCACTACTACTTCGGCTCCAAGGAGCGGCTCCTCGTGGAGGTCGTTCGCCAGGACTGCGAGGTTCGCAACCAGGCGATGTCGGAGCGGCTCGCCGAGGCGCACACGGTCGAGGCGATCGTGGGCGCTCTCGTGGTCGGCCTGGAGGAGTTCATCGAGGACGAGCGCGCCAATCGCTCGGTCCTCTACGAGCTCCTGAGCGCGTCGCGCCACAGCGAGGAGATCCGCGCCGAGATGGCGGAGCTGTACCGCTCGTGGCGAGCCAACCTCGCCGAGGGGCTGCGGAGCAAGGAGAGCGAGGGCGTGGTCACCCTCGAGGCGGACGCCGAGGCGGTGGCGTCGATCCTGTTCTCGCTCGGCGACGGCTTCGGCATCCAGGTCCTCTCCGATCCCGAGTGGGATCGGGAGGCCGCCTTCCAGCTCGGTGTGCGAACGGCGCGCCGGCTGCTCGGCGCCGCGACTTAGCCGCGCTTGGGGGAGGTCCAGGGCGCCGCGAGGCGCCGTTCGAGCTCTGACCCGAGCTCGGCCGCCGCGATCCGCACCTGCTCGAGCGTGTCGCGGTCGCGAAGGGTCACGGTGCCGTCTTCCATCGTCTGGTGGTCCACGGTCACGCCCCACGGCGTGCCGATCTCGTCCTGGCGCCGGTAGCGCTTGCCGATCGACCCGCCCGTGTCGAACTCGGCGGGCATCAGCTCGCGCAGCTCCTCGTAGATCTCACGCGCGCGCTCCGGCTGCCCTTCCTTGTTCACCAGCGGCAGCACGGCCACCTTGATCGGGGCCATCTTGGGCATCAGCCTCAGGACGGTGCGCTGCTCGCCGCCGACCTCGTCCTCGTCGTAGGCGTCGCACAGCAGCGTGAGCACGGTGCGGCCCAGGCCGGCCGCCGGCTCGATCACGTGCGGCACGTAGCGGTCGCCGCTGGCGGTGTCCACGTACTCGAGCTTCTGGCCCGAGTGCTCCGCGTGCTGCCTCAGGTCGAAGTCGCCGCGGTTGGCGATGCCCTCGAGCTCCGACCAGCCGATCGGGAACAGGTACTCGATGTCGCTGGTGGCGGAGCTGTAGTGCGACAGCTCGTCCGCCTCGTGCGGGCGAAGGCGCAGCTTGTCCGGGTCCACGCCGAGCGCGACGTACCAGGCCATCCGCTGCTGCATCCAGTGCTCGTGCCACTGCTCGGCCTCGGCCGGGGGCACGAAGAACTCCATCTCCATCTGCTCGAACTCGAGCGTCCGGAAGATGAAGTTGCCCGGAGTGATCTCGTTCCTGAACGACTTGCCGATCTGGGCGATGCCGAACGGCGGCTTCTTGCGCGCGAAGCCGAGCGTGGTCTTGAAGGCGAGGAAGATGCCCTGGGCGGTCTCGGGCCGCAGGTACACGGCCGAGCCGGCGTCCTTCACCGGACCGATCGACGTCTCGAACATCAGGTTGAACTCGCGCGCCTCGGTGAGGTCGCAGTCCGGATGGTCGCCCGGCAGCTTGGAGGGAGCCTTGCCGCACTGGATGCCCTCGTGCTCGGCGGTGCCGTTGCGCACCTCCTCGAGGTGGTCGGCCCGGAAGCGGCGCTTGCAGGTCCGGCAGTCCACGAGCGGGTCGGTGAAGCCGGCCAGGTGGCCCGACGCCTCCCAGGTGCGCGGGTGCTGGATGATCGCCGAGTCGAGCGCCACGATGTCGTCGCGCTCCTGGATCATGGCCTTCCACCAGGCGCTCACGACGTTGTTCTTCAGCAGCACGCCGTAGTGCCCGTAGTCGTAGGTGTTGGCGATCCCGCCGTAGATCTCGGAGGCGGGGAAGATGAGCCCGCGCCGCTTGCACAGCGCGACGATCTTGTCCATGGTCACTACATCGGTCGCCACGGCCGCCAGAGTAGCGCCGGGTCCAGAAGGGACCCGGTATTTCCGGAGTGGCCGGTGCGCCGCTTGTTGACCGGCGCGGCCCGCGGGGTACCGTCGAGTCGTGGTGGGTACAGCGCTGAGACCGCTCGGGCATCTGGCTGCCTGGCTCGTATGGCACGCCGCACGGGTCTCGTTGCTCGACGATCTCGAGCGTCCGAGCCCGCCGCGCGCCCCCTGAGCGCTCTCCTGGCACTCATATACTCGGAGTGCCATGCCCATCTACGAATACCGCTGCAAGAAGGGCCACACCTTCGAGGTCATGCAGCGCATGACCGACGATCCAATCACCGAGTGCACCATCTGTGGCGCGACGGTGCAACGGGTCTTCCACCCCGTGGCGGTGCACTTCAAGGGCTCGGGCTTCTACAACACCGACTACGGCAAGAAGAAGGCGCCGGCGGCCGGAGCTGACTCCTCGAAGGAGTCCTCGTCGTCGACCACGTCCTCGAACTCGGACTCGAAGTCCGACTCGAAGAAGTCGGACTCCAAGTCGGACACCTCGTCCTCGTCCTCTTCGTCCTCGAAGTCCAGCTCCGACTGAGCCCTTACTTCAGGCGCGCCGCGAAGAACTTCTTCGTCGGCGCATCCGCCGCGCCCACGACGCCCACGTGCGAGACGTCGGGGTAGGTCACGTAGGTCACCTTGTTCCCGCCGTCGCGCAGCTCTGTGTCGAGCTGGTTCGACATGAACGGGAACACCGTGGTGTCGCTGAGCCCCTGGGCCATGAGGATCGGCGTGGCGATCTTCAGGTTCGGGTTCTGAGCGTCCAGGATCGAGTGCAGCTTCGACATGTCGGCTCCGGGCCGGATCAGCGAGGAAGGCGCCAGCCCGCCGAAGAGCGATGGGCTGTTCAGCTCGCCGAGGCACACCTGGTCGACCTTGGGAAGCAGCGCGAGCGCCTGATCGGAGGCGATCTTGTCCGGGTCGATCTGCGGGTAGGTCGAGGAGATCCCGCGCAGGACCATCGCGGCCAGGCCTGAGAAGCCACTCGGAGTGGTGAAGCCCGGGAGCGCGCGGCTGAGCAGGCCGAGATGCGAGGCGGGAGCGAACGCCGCCACGCCGCGCAGGCGCAGCTCGGGGGCCCACTTGGGTCCGAGGGCGGCGGCGAACAATGCCGCGTGTCCGCCCTGTGAGTGTCCGGCGATCACGTAGCGCCGGCCCAGGCGCCCGTCCAGCTGGCGCACGGCGCGCACGATGTCCACGACGCCGCGGCCTTCGGAACGACCAACCAGGTACGGGTGGACCCCGGGCGTGCCGAGGCCCTCGTAGTCGGTGTTGGCGATGGCGTAGCCGGCCTTGAGCCAGGCGCCGAACTGGGGCGCCGCGTAGAAGGTGTACGGGCCCTTCGGCTCACGCGAGGGAGCGCAGGAGTCCGCGATGCCGCTCGTGCCGTGCGCCCAGCTCACCACCGGCCAACCGCCCTTGGGCGGCTTGCCGCGCGGGAGCATCACGAAGCCCGAGACCCCGATCGCCTTGCCGCGGATGCTCGTCGAGCGGTAGAGGAGCGTCCAGGTTCGTCCGGCCTGCGGCAGGGGATTGCCGACCTTGCGCGCCCAGATCAGGTCGCCGTGCGTGTACTTGGCCAGCGCCT
Source organism: uncultured Thermoleophilaceae bacterium (assembly GCA_963764665.1). GTDB lineage: Bacteria > Actinomycetota > Thermoleophilia > Solirubrobacterales > Thermoleophilaceae > JACVRW01. Next base: position 176,329 of record CAVXTL010000026.1, read on the forward strand.
TGGGCGGCTTGTACAGCTTCAGGCCGGCGGGGGCCTTCGGGACCTTGGCCTCGGCGGCGGGTGCGGCCGCGACGAGGGCGAGCAGGCACAGCAGGGCGATGCGGACGGGGCGGGACAATCTCTCTCCTCAGGTGCGGGTCCGAGGCGCCAAGACTGGCAGATTCCCGCAGTCGGGCTGCAAGTTCCTCGTTCAGTCGCCGTTCAGCAGGTTGTCGGCGGCCTCCGCCTTGGCGCCCGCCGACACCACGAGGCTGCCTGCCGGTCCGCACGAGAGGCAGGACGGCTCGAGCACCATGGTCTGGTCGCCGCTGCCGGTGGCGAAGTCGGCGAACAGCGCGAGCAGCTGCGGCCCGTTCATGTCCGTCTTCAGCGCCCGCGGCGCCCGCCAGCTCACGAGCGGCAGCCGGAAGAACGTGCTCGGGGACACGACGCTGTCCTTGAGCGCGGTGAGCACCTGTTGCTGGCGCTGGGCGCGCTCGATGTCGGTCTCGTTCGGAGCGCAGTTGTTCTTCCTGATCCGGGCGAAGCCGAGCGCCCGCTCGCCGTCCAGATGCTGCTCACCCTTCTTGAAGCGAAGGCCCTTCCAGAAGTTGTCGAACGGCGGCGAGCAGATCCGTTGGTCCACCTGCACGTCGATCCCCCCGAGCGCGTCGATCAGCTTGGGGAAGTTCTTGAAGTCGACCTCGATCAGGTGGTTCACCTGCACTCCGTTGCCCATGAACTGCTCGACCGTCCGGATCATCAGCGCCGGCCCGCCGAGCGCGTAGGCCGCGTTGATCTTCTGCCCCCCGTGGCCGGGGATCTCCGCGAACGAGTCGCGCGGGATCGAGAGCTTGCGCACGCCGCCGAAGGCGGCGCGGACGAGCATGATCGTGTCGGCCCGGGAGGGACCCTGCTGGGACTCGTCGATGGACTCGCCCGTGCGCGCGTCGGAACCGAGCACGAGGATCGTGCTGCCGGACAGCAGGCTGCCGTCGCTCGACAGCGCGCGCTCGGCGCTGTCGGACACGCCCTCCTGGGTCTGGGCGCTGACGATGAACAGCACCAGCGACAGGACCAGCCAGCCCACGACCGCGAGCACGATCCACTTGATGACCCGGCCCGCGGTGATGCCGCGGCGCTCGCCGGGCTCGCGCGGCTCGCGGTCACGGAAGCGCGAGAGCCGCTTGCGAAGGGCGTCGAGATCGCCTCCGCGCGACAGCCGGCTGGGCGCCCGGCGGCGGGAGCGGTAGACGTTGTATTCGGGCGGACCCGGCTCGGCCGGGTTGCGCGGAGGGTCGTTCACCAGACCCTGTATATCGTCCGGCCATGCCGCCGAGACGGGTTATCGGCGTCGACGCGGGGGGCACGAAGCTCCTGGGCGGCGTCGTCGACGAGCAGCTTGTGGTGCACCACAGAGTGCATCGGCTGTGGCGCGGGTCGGACCGCCAGGAGACGCTCGACATCTTCGTCGAGGCCGTCGAGGAGATCCGCGCTGCCGCTCCCGAAGTGGATGCGGTGGCTTTCGGTCTTCCTGCTCTCGTGCATCAGGGGAGTGGTTCGAGTGCTTGGTCCACGCACCTCCCGCTCGAGGGCGTCCCGTTCCGGGATCTGATGAGCGAGCGGCTGGGCGTTCCCGTGCATGTGGACAACGACGCCAACGTCGCGATGCTGGCGGAGCACCGCCACGGGGCCGCGGCCGGGCGCGACCATGCGGCGATGGTTCTGCTCGGCACGGGCATCGGCGGCGGCCTCCTGATCAACGGACGGATCTACCGCGGAGCCACCGGCACCGGCGCCGAGCTCGGCCACATGGTCGTGGACTACGACGGCCCCGACTGCCAGGGCGCCTGCCCGGGCCGGGGCTGCCTCGAGGCGATGGCCTCGGGTAGGGCGATCGGGCGCGAGGCGGAGCGCCTGGCGGCCGAGCGCCCGGAGTCGGCCCTGGGCCGGCGGCTGGCGTCGGGTGGCGAGATCAGCGGCGCGACCGCCACGGAGCTGGCCCACGAGGGCGACCAGGACGCCCGCGAGGCGCTCGCCAATATCGGCCGTCACCTGGGTACCGGGCTGGTGAGCCTCGTGAACGCGCTCAATCCGGAGATGATCGTGATCGGCGGTGGAGCTGTGGCGGCCGGCGATCTCCTGATCGACCCGGCACGGCAGGTGGTCGCCGAGCGTGCGCTGCCGCCATCGCGCGATCTCGTCGAGATCGTGCCCGCCCACTTCGGCGCGGAGTCGGGCATGCTCGGAGCGGCGCTGCTGGCGCTGGACGGCGGCGTGTCGTGAGCGGCCGCCTGGTGGTCTGCCCGACCCCTATCGGGAACCTCGAGGACATCACCCTGCGCGTGCTTGCCGCACTCCGCGAGGCCGACGTGGTGGCCTGCGAGGACACGCGGCGCACCCGCGTGCTGCTCGACCGCTACGGCGTCAAGGCGCGCCTCCTGTCCTACCACGAGCACAACGAGCGGGCACGAGCGGCCGAGCTCGTGGAGCGCATGCGCGAGGGCGCGACCGTGGCGCTCGTGTCCGACGCCGGCATGCCGCTCGTGTCGGACCCGGGCTTCCTGCTCGTGCGCGGCTGCGTGGCCGCCGGGCTGCCGGTCGAGGTGCTGCCCGGACCGTCCGCGGCGATCACGGCGCTCGTGGCATCGGGCCTGCCCGCGGCCGAGTGGCGCTTCCAGGGATTCCTCCCGCGCAAGAAGGCCGAGCTGGAGGCGGTGCTCCGCGAGCCGGGCGGGACGCTCGTCGCCTTCGAGTCGCCGCGCCGGGTTCCCGCGACTCTCGCGGCGGTCGCGCAGCTCGAGCCCGAGCGGCAGGTCGCGGTCTGCCGTGAGCTCACGAAGGCGCACGAGGAGGTGGTGCGCGGCACCGCCGCTGAGCTCGCGGAGCGCTACGGCGCCGCGCCGCCGCGCGGCGAGGTGGTGCTGGTCATCGCGTCGACGGCGCAACCGGATGCGGGACCCCAGGGGGCCACACTCGACGCGCTGCGGGAGCTGGTGGACGCGGGCGCCAAGCCGCGCCGCGCCGCGGCGGTGGTGGCGGAGCTCACCGGCGGGAGCGCGAATGCGCTCTACCGGGCGCTCACCTCGGACGACTGACGCGCCCGACACGAACGTCACGGCTCCGCTACGGCGGCGCACGGAACGCAAAAACCCGCGCCATGGCCGGCTGGCGCGGACCTATGGTGGCCGCCATGACCCGACTCGTGATTGCGGCGGCCGTGGCGGCTGGCGCCCTCCTCCTCGTGCCGTCGTCCGCGCTAGCCGCGTGGACCTGGCCCCTGGGCGGCGAGGTGGTCACGGCGTTTCGCAACGGCGCCGACCCGTACGCCGCCGGCCAGCACCGCGGCATCGACATCGCGGGCCGCGTCGGCGCCCCCGTGGCCGCGGCGGCGCCGGGACTCGTTCGCTTCGCGGGCACCGCGGGTTCCTCGGGAGCGACCGTGAGCGTGCGGAGCGACGACGGGCGCTACGACGTCTCCTACCTGCATCTCGGCTCGATCGCGGTCCGGCCCGGCGCCCATGTCGGGACCGGTGGGGCCATCGGCACCGTGGGCATGACCGGCGTCCGCTCGGCGGACGCTCCGCACCTGCACTTCGGCGTGCGCGCGGCCGGCACCCGGCACGCCTACGTCGATCCGCTCACGCTTCTCCCGCCGGTCGCCACGCCCCGTGTGACACCGCCGCAGGCCGTGCCCGTGCCCGTTGCGGTCCCAGCGCGGCCCGCCCCGGCGCCCGCACCCGTCCCGGCGCCGCGTGCGCCGGGACTGCGTGTCCCGAGTCCCGTCGCGGTGCGGCTCCCGGCGCTCGCTCCCAGTCACGCGCCCGCACCGGCGGCGCCCGCCCGCCCCGTTGCCCCCGCAGGGGTGCCCGCCCTGCAGGGCCCGCGGCTCGGCGCGCCGCCCGCGGGCCGGAAGCTCGAGCCCGGACGTGCCCGCGAGCACTCCCGACCCCGGACGGCGCGCAGCCAAGGCGGTACGGACATCGGGTGGGTGGCTGCCTGCGCCGGCCTGATCGCCACGGCGCTGGCGCTGTCGTTCGGTCGGGGCGGGAGACGCACCGGGGCCGGCGCCCGTCCGCGGGCCGGGCTGGCGGCACTGCTGCCGGCGCTCGCCGGGCGGGGTCCGAGGACCCGCGAGTAGCATCGAAGAGGCGATGTCCTACTACGTCACGACGCCGATCTACTACGTGAACGGCGAGCCTCATCTCGGGCACGCCTACACGACGATCGCGGCCGATGTCCTGGCCCGCCACATGCGCCAGCGCGGCGAGGACGTGTTCTTCCTGACCGGCACCGACGAGCACGGCGAGCCGGTCGCGCTGGCGGCCGAGCGCGAGGGCATCACGCCGCGTGAGCTCGGCGACCGCAACGCCGTCCGCTTCCGGGAGCTCGCGGCTGCGCTCAACGCCACCAACGACTTCTTCATCCGCACGACCGACACCGAGCACCTCGAGAAGGTCGCCGAGGTGGTGCAGCGGATCCACGACAACGGGCACGTCTTCGAGGGCACCTACGAGGGTTGGTTTTGCCCGCGCTGCGCCGACTTCAAGACCGACTCGGAGATCGAGGACGGCAATCGCTGCGCGATCCACAAGATCGAGCTCGACTGGGAGGTCGAGGACAACTGGTTCTTCCGGCTGTCCGCCTTCCAGGAGCCGCTCGAGCGCCTCTTCGCGGAGCGTCCCGACTTCGTGGTCCCGCGGGAGCGCTTCAACGAGGCGCTCTCGTTCATCCAGGGCGGGCTGCAGGACCTGTCACTCAGCCGGTCGCGGCTGAAGTGGGGGGTGCCGGTCCCGTGGGACGAGTCGCAGGTGATCTACGTCTGGATCGACGCGCTCCTCAACTACTACACGGCGCTCTCGTACGCGCGTGAGGGCGAGGACCTGACCGATCGGTTCTGGCCCGCGTCGCTCCACCTGATCGGCAAGGACATCCTCAAGTTCCACGCGGTCATCTGGCCGGCGCTCCTCATGGCGGCCGACCTCGAGGTGCCGCGCCAGGTGGGGATCCACGGATTCCTCTTGCTCGGCGAGCACAAGATGTCCAAGTCCCTCGGGAACGTCATCGAGCCGTTCCGCGTGGTCGAGATCTACGGGGCCGACGCCCTGCGCTACTACGCGCTGCGCGAAGTCCGGTTCGGACAGGACGGCGAGGTCTCCCCGGAGGGCTTCGAGACCCGCTACACCACCGAGCTCGCCAACGAATACGGGAACCTCGCCAGCCGCACCCTGGCGATGATCGACCGCTACCGCGACGGGGTCGTGCCGGAGGCCGAGCCCGCTTCCGAGCTGGCGGAGGACTTCGAGGGCCTGACCGACACGGTCAAGGACCTGCTCGACCGGGTGGAGCCGTCGCTCGCGCTCGACGAGATCTGGCAGCGCGTCAAGCGCCTCAACCGCTTCGTGCAGGACGAGGAGCCCTGGAAGCTGTCGAAGGACGACGCCGAGACCGAGCACCTGAACGAGGTGCTCTACTCGCTGGCGGAAGGGCTGCGCGTGGTGTCGGTGCTGCTGCTCGCGTTCATGCCCGCATCCGCCGAGCGGCTCCTTGCCGCGCTCGGGCGCGAGGACCCTTCACTCGACAACGCCCGCTTCGGCGCGCTGCCGGGCGGCGAGCGGATCACGGAGCTCCCGCAGCTCTTCCCACGCGTGGAGCCCTCCGAGGTCTCGGCCGCCTAGCGGCCCGGCGAGGGGTCCGCCCGGTGGTCGATACCCACTGCCATCTGGACTTCTGCGAGTCGCCCGACGCCGAGCTCCTCGAGCGCGCCCGGGCCGCCGGCGTCAGGCGCGTGGCCACCGTGGGCACGGACGGGCCCTCGATCGAGCGGGCGCTCGCGGCGGCCCACGAGCACCCCGACGTGGCGGCGATCGTAGGTCGGCACCCCCACGAGACCGCCGGCTTCGGAGCGGCGGACCTCGAGGAGATCGAGCGGGCGGCCGCAGATCCCGTGGCGCGCGCCATCGGCGAGACGGGTCTCGACTACTACCGCGACCACGCGCCGCGCGACCACCAGCGCCGCGCCTTCGAGGCGCAGCTGGAGCTCGCCGCCCGGCTCGGGCTGCCCGTGGCCATCCACACCCGCGCGGCGGAGGACGACACGTTCGCGCTGCTGCGCGAGCACGCCGGCGCCATCCCGGCGGTGATCCTTCACTGCTTCTCGGCGCCCGACCGGCTCGACGAGTGCGTCGAGCGCGGCTACCTCTGCTCCTTCGCCGGCAACGTCACCTACCCGAAGGCGGTGGAGCTCCACGAGGCCGCTCGGCGCGTGCCGGAGGAGCTGCTCCTCATGGAGACCGACGCGCCCTACCTCGCGCCACAGCCGCTGCGGGGGAAACCGAACGAGCCGGCCCACGTGACGCACACCGCGCGGTGGGTGGCCGAGCTGCGCGGCGTGGCCTACGAGCAGGTCGAACGCGCGGTCGAGGCCAACGCCGCGCGGGTGTTCGGCTGGTGAGCGAGCCGCGCCAGGCGAGCATGCGGCGCCTGCGCCAGTTCGACGTCAGGCCCAATCGCGAGCTCGGCCAGAACTTCCTGATCGACGACAACCTCCTGGGCGTGATCGACCGCGCCGCGGAGCTCGACGCCGGCGACGTGGTGCTGGAGGTTGGCGGCGGGCTGGGCGTGCTCTCCGAGCACCTGGCGCCTCAGGTGGCGCACCTCCATGTGGTGGAGGTAGATCGCTCGCTCGAGCCGCCCCTGGCCGAGGCGCTCGCCCCGTTCGGCAACGCCACGCTCCACCTCGCCGATGCCGTCAAACTCGACTTCGGGGCGTTGTTGCCCACGCCGACGAAGGTCGTGGCGAACCTGCCGTACGGCGTCGCCGCCACGGTCCTGCTCAAGTCGATCGCCGAGCTCCCGGACGCGAGCCTCTGGGTGGCGATGGTCCAGCGCGAGGTGGGCGAGCGCCTGGCAGCCGGCCCCGGCAGCCGGGTGTACGGGGCCACTTCGGTGCTCGCCCAGCTCGCATGTGAGGTCCGTGTGATCCGCAAGGTCCCGCGCACCGTGTTCCACCCGGTGCCGCACGTGGACTCCGTGCTCCTCTCCATGCGCCGCCGCGGCCCCGCCCCCGACGACGACGTGCGCGACCTCGTCCACGCGGGCTTCGCCCACAGGCGCAAGGCGCTGGCCGGCTCGCTGGCGCTCGCGGCGGAGGCGCCGCCCGGGCTGCGCGACTCGGTGCGTGCCGAGCTCGAGCTGATGGAGCTCCCGGCGGATGCCCGCGCCGAGCGGCTCCACCCGGAGCACTGGACCCGACTGGCCCAGGCGCTCGCCCGGGGCTGAGCGGCGCCACGTAGCCTGCGGCGCATGTTCCACGAGGTCGCCCCCGCGAAGCTCAACCTGGTGCTGCACGTGGGGCCGCCGGACGGCGGGATGCACCCGATCGCGTCGCTGTTCGCGTCGCTCGAGCTCGCCGACGGGCTCGAGGTGGACGAGGCGCCGGGTGCGGCCGACACCGTGGACTGTCCGGGCGTCGAGGGCGAGAACCTCGCCGCGGTCGCGCTGCGTGCGTTTCGCGAGCGCGGCGCCGGGACGCTCCCGCCGCTCGCCGTGCGCATCCACAAGCGCATACCCGTGGCCGCTGGGCTCGGGGGCGGCAGCGCCGACGCCGCGGCGGCGCTGCGAGCCGCCAACCGCATGGCGGGCTCCCCGCTCGACGCGGACGGCCTGCGAGCCCTTGCCGCCGGGCTCGGCTCGGACGTGCCGAGCCAGGTCGAGCCCCGTCACGCGATCGTGACCGGCACCGGCGAGGTCATCGAGCCGATCGAGCTGCCGCCGGTCGACGTGGTGCTGGTGCCGCACCCGCGCGGGCTCTCCGCCGGCGAGGTCTACGCGGAGCTCGACCGCCGGGCGGGATGGCGCGAACGGCTCGACCCGGCGCCGCTGCGGCACCTCGCCGGGGCCGACGCGCGCACGCTCGCGGGGGTGCTCGACAACGACCTCGGGCCCGCGGCCACCGCCCTCCTACCCGATGTGGCCGGCGCGCTGGAGGCGCTGCGGGCCGCGGGTGCATTGGGCGCCGGCGTGAGCGGCTCGGGTCCCACCTGCTTCGGGTTGTTCGAGTCCGAGGCCGCGGCCGCGGGGGCGGCGGCCGCGATTCCGGGCGCGGTGGCCACGCGGCTCCGCCGCTGCTGAGCCACCTACAGTCCGGCACGTGTCAGCGGGGCATATCGCAGCGGCTGTCGTGGCCGTGCTGCTGGCGGCGTACGCCGTGTGGCGCTGGCGGCGCCTCGAGCTCGAGCGCAAGCTGGGCCTCCTGCTGGGCGCGGTCGCACTCGCGGTGTACGCGAGCGGCGTCCTGTCGGCCCTGCCGGATCCCAAGGAGCTGATCGGCGACATCGCCGAGACGCTTGGCGCCTGGACGTATCTGCTCGTGGGGATCATGGCCTTCCTCGAGACCGGCGCCTTCGTGGGCCTGATCGCGCCTGGCGAGACCGTGGTGATCGCCGGCGGCGTGATCGCGGGCCAGGGAGAGATCGAACTGCTCCCGCTGATCGGGCTGGTGTGGGTCTGCGCGGTGCTCGGCGACACGACGAGCTTCTTCATCGGGCGACGCCTGGGCCGGAGCTTCCTGGAGCGTCACGGCCCGAGGGTCAAGATCACGCACGAGCGGCTCGACCAGGTCGAGGGCTACTTCGACCGCCACGGCGGCAAGACGATCCTGGTCGGCCGTTTCATCGGCCTGGTGCGGGCTCTCGCCCCTTTCATCGCAGGCGCGTCGGGGCTCGCGTACAGGCGCTTCCTTCCCTTCAGCGTCGTGGGCACAGGGCTCTGGGCCACCACGTTCTGCGTGCTCGGCTACGTCTTCTGGCGCTCGTTCGACCGCGTGGCGCACATCGCAGGCCAGGCGGTGTTCGGCTTCGGCCTGACCGTCGCGGTGATCGTCGGGATCGTCACGGCCTACCGGCGGCGCGCGGAGATCCGCGCCTGGCTCAAGGCGCACGAGCGCCATCCGCTCGTGCGCCCTCTGTTCGTGATCGGGCGCCCCGCGTACCGGCTCCTCGTTCGGCCGGTGGTGGTGGTCCTGGCGCCCGAGGTGCGCTTCCTGATGGACCGGCTCTCGATCAAGCTCGTGACCGCGATGGCGGTGGCGGGCGCCGGCATCTACGTCTTCGTCCTCTACGTCACGGTGGTCTACGGGTCCACGGCGCTCACGCCGCTCGACCGCGAGCTGTTCGACGTCGGTCGCCATCTGCGCACGGACTTCGGCGTCGACGTGGCCAAGGTGATCACCGAGCTGGGCTCGTTCCCGAGCGTCATGGCCATGCTGGTCGTGTCCGGCGTGGTGCTGTTGGCGCGCGGGCGGCCGCTGGACGCGGCGCTGCTGCTGCTCGGGTTCGCGCTTGTGGTCGTCGCGGTGGACGTGACCAAGGAGGCCGTCGACCGCGTGCGGCCGGCCGGGCCGCTGGTGGACACGAGCGAGGCCTCGTTCCCGAGCGGGCACGCCGCATACGCCACCGCCTGGATCGCCGCGGCGGTGGCGCTCACCCGCGAACGCGGGCTGCCCAGCCAGGCGGCGATCGTCACGGGCGCGATCGTCCTCGCGGCCGCGATCGGTCTGACCAGGGTCTATCTGCGTGCGCACTACTGGTCGGACGTGGCGGCCGGCTGGGCGCTCGGCCTCGGCATCTTCGGCCTGCTGGCCACGATCGTCCTGGTCGTCGAGCAGGTCCGCAACAATGGGCGCGACACCGCCGCCTCGTCCCCATGACTGATTTCACCACCACCGAGATCACGATCGCGCTGGCCATCGGGCTGACCGTCTCGTGTTACGCGGCTCTGATCGTGATGCCGGCCTGGCGCTGCTACGGGCGGCTGTGGGAGAAGCTCGCCGCGAGCTTCCTCACGCTGTTCATCCTCGCGACGCTGCTCGGGACGGGCACCGTCATCGGACTTGCGGTCGTGTGGAGCTACGACCGCTACGCCTAAGCTCGGCAACCGCGCTCCAGCCTGCATTCAAGCCGGTAAATGGGCGGAAAGCGCCGTGACTCGGAGGCGGGTCGTCGGTACGATCGGGGCATGTCGGTCTCGCACGAACCGGCGGGCGCGGCCGGTGCATTGATCGTGGAGCCGCGCTCGTTCCTGGACGCGCTGGGAGAGGTCTCCGAAGCTGTGGAGGCCGGTGCCGGCCTGCCCAGCGTGGCCCGCGCGGCGGGCCGGGCCATCGACGCGAGCGTGATCGTGCTCGACTCGAGGAGCAGCGTGCTGGCGGTGGCCTGCGCGTCGCCGGAGGACGAGCGCGCCGTGATGGCGCTCGAGGGAGACGCCCGGAGCGTCGAGCTCACGGTCGCCGAGGTGGCGGTCGGGGAGCTCCGCTACCGCGTACGGGCCGCCGAGCCTGTTCCCTCGCTGCTTCGCGTCGTGGCCAACCTCATCGGATTGGAGGTCGACCGCGCTCAGGCGCCGGAGCGCGCCAGCGAGGCCGCCGTGGCGGACTTCGTCAACGACCTTCTCGCGCGCCGGATCCCCGACGGGGAGACGGTGGCCGCGCGCGCGGCCGAGCTCGGCTGCGACCTGTCGGCGGGAGCGAGCGTGCTCGTCGCCCGCGCCCGGCCGCAGCATCCGGAGGAGGGCGACTGGCGCGCGCGCGTGCTCACGGTCGCCGAGCGGGGTGCCCGGGCGGTTGAGCGCACGGCCCTGACGGCGCTCGTCTCCCCGGGCTGGGTGGCGCGCCAGGGCCGGTCCAAGGCCGGCGAGGCGGCGGCCGCGGGCAGCCGCGAGCTCGTGATCATCGCGCCCGGCCCCGACGCCGCGGCGGGACGCCGCGTGGCCGAGGCCGTGCACGGCGAGCTCGAGGCGGGCCTGCCCGCGCACGCGCTCACCGTTGCGATCAGCCGCCACGCCGACGACCCGGCCGACCTGCACCGAGCGGGCACCGAGGCGCTGCTGGCGGCGAACGTGGCCGAGGCACGCGGCCTCGAGCAGCTCTCGTTCGAGGAGACCGGCGCCTACCGGCTGCTGCTGCCGGCGATGAGCGAGGACCCGAGCGAGCTCCAGGGTTTCTTCGAGGAGACCGTCGCGCCGCTCGTGGACTACGACGAGCAGTACGAGACCGAGCTGGTCCGCACGCTCGAGAGCTTCCTGGACGCCGACGGGAACGTGGCGCGCACCGCCGAGCGCCTCTTCACCCACCGGCACACGATCCGCTACCGGCTCGAGCGCGTGCGCGAGCTGAGCGGCCTCGACGTGTCCTCCACGGACGGCCGCGAGCGCCTCTCGCTGGGGCTCAAGGCGATGCGGGTCCTGGGGATACACCCGCCGGGCGGACCGGCCCAGGAGAAGGGCGCCGAAGCCGGCCGCGTGCCACTCGAGCGTAAGGACCGCTGAACGACGTAGCGGTGGTACCTTCGCCGGGCCCTCGTTGGGGAGTGGTCTAATGGCATGACGCGTGGTTTTGGTCCACGAAATGGTCCGGGTTCGATTCCCCCCTCCCCAGCCTAAATCCGTCCGCTACGCATGGGAACATACGTTCGTATGCTGAGCTGCCCGAACACGCTACTCGGAGGCCGAGGCCCGGGAGGCAGTAGCCGCCTCGCGTTCGTATGCCGAGACCCTTCGCCGGCTCGGGATGTGTGTCAGCGGTGGCGGCGCCGGCGTTCTACGCAAATGGGTCCAGGCGTGGGGAATATCGGTCGAGCACTTCGACCCGTACTGGGCGGCCCGTAATCGCGTGGGGCGGACCGTCAGACCGCTGGAGGAGATCTTGGTCACCGGCTCGACGTACTCGAGGGGGAGCCTGAAGCAGAGGCTCTACAGGGAAGGCCTGAAACGCCCGGAATGCGAGCTGTGTGGCCAGGACGGGACCTGGCACGGGCAGCGCATGGCGCTGATCCTCGACCACATCAATGGCGTGGCCACTGACAATCGGATCGAGAATCTCAGGATCGTCTGCCCGAACTGTGCCGCAACCCTCGATACCCACTGCGGCCGCAACATGCTGCTTCGGGAAGAGCGTTCGTGCGCACGGTGCGGCGAGGAGTTCAGCCCGCGCTACGCGAAACAGGGGCATTGCTCCTACGAGTGCGGCATCCGCCACGACCGCACACGTCTGCGAGGGCCACGTCCCCACACCCGGAAGGTCGAGCGTCCCAGCCGTGATCAGCTCGTTGCGGACCTGGCCACATGAGCTGCGTCGCCGTCGGCCGCAAGTACGGCGTCTCGGACAACGCCGTTCGGAAGTGGTTGCGCTGGTACGAGCGGGAAGGCGAGCGCGTTAACGGAGACAACGCCGCGTAGGGGCGCCATTCGACGGTACGCTCAAGACTCAATGGCTGAGCCCTTCACGGTCCTGATCATGGCCGCCGGGCGGGGGACGCGCATGCGGTCGGAGCTGCCGAAGGTGCTCCATCGGGTGTGCGGGAAGCCCATGCTCGAGTGGGTCGTGGACGCCGGTCGCGAGGCCGGCGCCGACCAGATCGTCTGCGTGGTCCGGCCCGGCGACGGGGTGGCCGAGGGCGTGCCGGACGGTGTCGAGGTGGCCGAGCAGACCGAGGGCGAGGGCACGGGGTCGGCGGTGCTGGCGGCGCGCTCGGTGCTCGAGTCCGCCGGTGGACCGGTCGTCGTGCTCTCCGGCGATCACCCGCTCGTCTCCGCCGAGCACCTGACCGGGCTGCTCGGCGCGCACCGCGCCGACGGCGCCGCCGCCACCATCCTCACCACGGACCGCCTCGACCCGACCGGCTACGGGCGCATCGTGCGGAACGGCGGCGGCCACGTGGAGCGCATCGTTGAGACGAAGTATCCGGAGGGCGTGCCCGAGGAGGAGCTTGCGATCAGGGAGATCAACCTCGGCACCTACGCGTTCGAGCCGGAGGCGCTCGTAGCGGCGCTCGACACCGTGGGGACCGAGGGCGGCGAGCGTTACCTGACCGCCGCGATCAGGGTCCTCCGGGAACGCGACCGGGGCATCGTGACCTACCTGACCGACGACGCCGGCGGCGCGCTCGGCGTGAACGATCGCGCCGACCTGATGCAGGCCGAGGCCGTGGCCCAGGCACGCATCATCGAGCGCCACGCCCACGACGGCGTGACCTTCCTCCAGCCCGCCACCACACGCGTGGAAGCCGGTGTCGCGATCGGCGCGGACACGGTCGTGGGCCCGGGCGTCAGCCTGCTGGGCTCGACCAGCGTCGGGGAGGGCGCCGAGATCGGACCGCACACCACCCTGATCGACTCTCGCGTCGGGAGCGGAGCGCGGGTCGTCCACTCCTATGTCGTGGAGGCCGAGGTCGGCGAGCGCGCGACCGTCGGGCCATTCGCCTACCTCCGCCCGGGTGCCGTGCTCGGGGCGGGATCGAAGGTCGGCACGTTCGTGGAGGTCAAGAACTCGGATGTGGGCGAGGGGGCGAAGATCCCGCACCTCTCATACGTGGGAGACGCCGACGTCGGCGCCGGAAGCAACCTCGGCGCGAGCACGATCACGGCGAACTACGACGGCCGCAAGAAGCACCGGACCACCATCGGAGACGGCGTGAAGACGGGCATCCACACCTCGCTCGTGGCTCCCGTCGACGTCGGCGACCGGGCGTACACTGGGGCCGGTTCGGTGATCACCGGAGACGTCCCGGACGGAGCGCTCGGGATCGGCCGCTCGAAGCAGAAGAACATCGACGGGTACGCCGACCGCGTGGAAGACACCGACGAACCTAAATGAGCAAGCCTCTCGACACCGCCACGGCGCCCACCCTCGGCACGTCGATGACGGCCGGCTACGAGAAGCAGATGATGGTCACGGCCGGGCGTGCCAGCAAGGAGCTCGGCGCGAAGATCAGCGGGCGTCTGGGCCTCGAGCTGGTGGACGCCGGGCTGAAGACGTTTGCCGACGGGGAGGTCTACTGCCGCTACGGCGAGTCCATCCGCGGCGCCGATCTCTTCATCGTGCAGTCGATCTGCGGATCGGAGCGCGAGGGCCTGACCGTGAACGACTCGCTCATGGAGCTGCTCCTCATGATCCACGCGGCCAAGCATGCCTCGGCGCACCGGATCATCGCCGTCTGCCCCTGGTACGGGTACTCACGCCAGGACAAGAAGTCGGCGCCCAGGGAGCCGATCTCGGCGCGGCTGGTGGCCGAGCTCCTGGAGGTCGCCGGCATCGACCGCCTGGTGACCATGGACCTTCATGCCGGCCAGATGCAGGGCTTCTTCTCGAAGACCGTCGACCACATGACGGCCATGCCGATCCTCAGCCAGTTCGTGCAGGACCACATCGGCGATCACGAGCTCGTGATCATCGCCCCCGACGCCGGCCGTGTGAAGCTCGTCAAGAACTTCGCGAGCAAGGTGGGGGCGCCCTACGCCCTGCTCGAGAAGGAGCGTCCCGCGCAGGGCGTGGCCGAGATCGGGCACGTGATCGGCGACGTGTCGGGCAAGACGGCCGTGATCGTCGACGACATCATCGGCACCGGCGGCACGCTCGCCGCCGCCTCCCAGACCGTGATCGACGAGGGCGCCACCAGCGTCTACGCGGTCGCCACCCACGGTCTGTTCGCGGGCAGCGCGTTCGAGACGCTCGACCGCTCGCCGCTCGAGGGCATCGTGGTGACCGACACCGTCCCGCTGCGCAGCGGGGCGCCCGAGATGGTCCGCCAGCTCACCTCGGCGGACATCCTCACCGACTCGATCCGGCGGATCTTCCTGGACGACTCGGTGTCGGAGATCTTCGCTGGCGAGAACCAGCTCTTCTAAGAAATCCGGTCAGCCGCGGACGCCGCCGCGGCGCTCGCCGCGCGACTCGAAGTAGGCCGCCTCGCTCTCGCCGAGCTCGGTGGCCGGCGGGTCGCCGAACCACCACTCGCGGCCGATCCGGTGCCAGTTGCGCGTGGCCCGGAGCTGGGCGAGCACGGCCAGCACGCCCGTCTCCATGCGCCGCCCCATGAGCTCGTTGGCGGGGAGGTTCTCCCGGCGCACCAGCCGGTAGAACTCGGAGCGCGGGTCGGACACGGCGGCGATGGCGTCCATCACCCGGGCCGAGTCGATCGTCACCTCGCGATCCTCCATGTACCAGCCGCCGATCGCCCGGACGTGCTGCATCAGCTGCTCGGCGTCCACCTTCTTCGGGTCGCGCAGGAAGCCGAGGTCGTGCAGCGCCACCCGCAGGCGCTCGGGATCGTCGTCGAACACCGCCGCCAGCGCCGCCACCTCGAGCTCGATCTGATCCGAGTCAAGCTGCTTGGTCATGCCGAAGTCGAGGAACGCCACGCGCCCGTCCGGCATCAGCAGGTAATTGCCGGGATGGGCGTCGGCGTTGAAGTGCCTGAGGTGGTAGATCGAGCCGAAGCAGAAGCGGAACACGATCTCCCCGAAGCGGTCGCGCTCCTCGTCGGGAAGGACCGCGACCTGCTCGAAGCCCACACCCTCGACCCACTCCGACACCAGCACCCGCGTGGTGGAGAGCCGGGTGACCACGTCGGGCACGTAGATGAACGGGTGGTCGCGGTAGGCGCGTGCGAACGAGCGCTGGCTCTGCGCCTCCAGCTCGTAGTCGAGCTCCTCCAGCACGCGCTCCTTGAGCTCCTCGGCGGCCGCCTTGGCGTCGAGCCCCGGTGCCAGCGCCTTGGCCATCCGCATGATCAGGCCGGCGTTCTGCATGTCGGCGCGGATCGCCTGGGCCACGCCGGGGTACTGCACCTTCACCGCCACCTCGCGGCCGTCGGGCAACGCGGCGCGATGCACCTGCCCGATCGAAGCCGCCGCCGCGGCCTCATGGTCGAAGCGTGAGAAGAGCTCATCCACCGGCTCGTCCCACTCCTGGCGCAGCACCTGGTGGACCTTCTTCCACGGCATCGGCGGGGCGGAGGTGCGAAGCGAGGCCAGCTGCTCCTGGTACAGCTCGCGGTACTCGGGCGGGAGGAACTCCGTGTCGATGAACGAGGCCAGCTGGCCGATCTTCATGGCCGCGCCCTTCATCCGCCCGAGCGTCTCCACCATCCGCTCCGCGGCCTCCAGATGGCGGCGGTCGAGTGCCTCGGCGGCCGCCTCGGGGGAGCGCGTGAGATTGGCGGCGCGGGTGCCGGCGTAGCGCGCGCCCTGAGTCCCGAGCACCGATCCGACCTCGGCGGTCCTGCGGACCCGTCCGGCCGGAATCGAGCTGTCGTCGCGGCGAGGCACTCCCCTCATGAGGATAGGTCGGCCCACGAGCCCCCGCTACACTGGCGCGCCGGATGGCCGACTCCAAGAGACCCACACTTGCGGTAGAGGACCGGCCCGAGCAGGGCAGCCGCGCCGTACGCCGGCTGCGCCGCACGGGCGTCGTTCCCGGCGTGGTTTACGGCGGCGCCGACGGGGAGTGCACGTCGTTCAAGGTCGAGTACCGGGCTCTCCGCCAGGTGCTCGTGGACGGCTCCGCGCTGATCGACCTGAAGGTCGAGGGCGGCAAGGCGCGTCCCGTGATCGTCAAGGACCAGCAGCTGCATCCGGTCCGCGGCGAGGTCATGCACATCGACCTCCTCGAGGTGCGCCTCGACGAGACGATCCAGGCGCCGGTGGCGGTCCACATCGAAGGCGCCGAGGAGGCCCCGGGCATCAAGGAGGGCGGCGTGATGGAGCAGGTGACCCACCAGCTCAACATCGAGGCGCTGCCCACCGACATCCCCGACTTCATCACCGTCGACGTCTCCGGGATGGAGATCGCCGCGACCATGCACCTGTCGGAGATCACCCCGCCCGCCGGCGTGGTGTACCTCGACGATCCGGAGGAGACGATCATCGCGACGATCGTCGTGCCCACCGAGGTCGAGGAGCCGGAAGAGGTCGAGGAAGAGACCGAGCTGGTCGGCGAGGAGGGCGAGGAGGGCGAGCCCTCGGCCGAGGAGGAGTCGGAAGGCGAGGGCGACGAGCCGCAGGAGGGCGGGGAGTCCTGAGCCTTCTCCGCCGCCGCCGCTCAGGCGATGGCGGCGGCAAGGTCGACTGGCTGGTTGTCGGGCTCGGCAACCCCGGCGACCGCTACGCCGCCACGCGCCACAACATCGGCTTCGAGGTGGCGGCCGAGGCCGCCCAGCGCTGGGGCCTGTCGAAGGCCAAGTCGAAGTACGGGGGCCTCTACACGGACGGCCGCGCCGGGGTCGGCGGCCCGCGCGTGGGAGTGCTGCTCCCCCAGACCCACATGAACGACTCAGGCCGGGCAGCCGGGCCCGCGCGCGGTCAGCTCGGGGTGCCGCTCGACCGGGTGGTGGCCGTGCACGACGAGATCGACCTGCCGTTCGGCCGGGTCGAGGCACGCCTCGGCGGCGGCCTGGCCGGACACAACGGCCTCAAGTCGCTCAAGCAGGAGCTCGGCGGCCCCGACTTCCGGCGCATCCGCGTGGGGGTGGGCCGGCCCGACTCCACCGACCCGGAGATCGTGTCGGCCTGGGTGCTCGGGCGCTTCCGCGAGCCGCCCGGGGAGGTCCACGCGCTCATCGAGCGCGCCACGGACTCGCTCGAGCGCCTGCTGCGCGAGGACTAGCCTCTCTCGCGTGCACGCCGCCTCGAACCTCGAGGTGCTCAGGGAGCGGATGGGCAAGGCCTACTCGGACCCGGACGCCTTCTTCGAGATCGTCCACCCCGACGTGGAGTGGGACATCCGCGACAGCTCCAGCCCGATGGCCGGCATCTACCACGGCCGCGACGCCGTGCGGGAGTTCTACCGGCAGTGGTCAGGTGCCTTCAGCGACTGGAGCTATGAGCTCGACGAGCTGTTCGAGGGTGAGGACCAGGTTGTGGCCTTCGTGACCGAACATGGGCATGGACGCGGCAGCGGCGCCGAGGTGACGATGCAGCGGGCCAACGTGTGGACGTTCCGCGACGGGATGATCGTGCGCTTCCAGAGCTTCGGCGACCGGGCGGCCGCGCTGGCGGCCGCCGGCCTCGAGGGCGGCGCCTAGAATCGTTCGGAGCTAGCCGCGCGGCGTGCCCGGGCGGCCATTTGTCGCGGAAGCACCCGGCTCGGCCGGGTGCGCACCGACACATTCCATGCCATCGATGCTCCGCTCCCTGCTCGCATATGGACGTGAGGCGCCCGACGTCGCGGCGCTGGCCGACGCTGCGCGCAGTGAGCCCCAGCGGGCCTTCGTGTCGGCCAGCCTGCGCCCGTACCTGCTGTCCGCGCTCATCGACCTCGGGCCCGACCGGCCCGCGCTCGTGGTGGCGGGGGACGACCGCGCGGCGCGCGACCTCGCGGCGGACCTGCGCACCTTCCTGGCGCCGCGCCAGGTGCGCTTCTATCCGGCACGGGGCGTCCGCTACGAGTCCCACCTGGCACCACCGCCGCACCTGGTGGGGCTCCGCATCGCGGCGCTGGACGCGCTGCTCGGGGAGGAGCCGGCGGTGCTCGTCACGTCTGCCGTGGCGCTGGCCGAGAAGGTGCCCGATCCCGAGCTTCGCCCGCACGGCTTCGAGATCGAGAAGGGTGGCCTGCTCGACCTGGAGGAGGCGGCCGATCAGCTGGTGGCCTGTGGCTACGAGCGCGTGGACCAGGTGGAGAACCGCGGCCAGTTCGCCCTCCGGGGGGACATCCTCGACGTCTACCCCGCCACCGAGGAGCGCGCCGTGCGCTGCGAGCTCTTCGACGTGGAGGTGGAGCGGCTCACCTGGTTCTCGACGTTCACCCAGCGCTCGCTGGAGGAGGCCGAACGGGTGGAGATCGCCCCGGCTGCGGAGCTGGCGCCGGAGCAGCGCGAGCTGGCGGAGATCGCCGCCACGAGCGACGAGTCCGAGCGTCCCGACGTGGCCGACGTGCTTCCCGTGGACCGCTTCCGCGAGCTCCTCGACCTGGTGCCGGACAACGCGCTGATCGCCGTGGCCGCCGAGGAGGAGCTGGCTCCCTCGCTGAGGGACTACTGGGAGGACGTGACCACGAGCTTCCACGACGCGGACGCGCATCACCTGTACGTGCCGCCCGACCGGTTGTCGCAGGCGCTCGACGAGCGGGCCGAGCTGCGGCTCTCGAGCATCTCCCAGGACCAGCCACACGAGTTCCGCGCGCAGAGCGCCGACACCGCCGCGCGCTCGCTCAAGGAGGCCGAGCCGGAGCTCGAGAAGCTGGTGCGCTCCGGCTACCGGACGTTCGTGGCCTGGAACCGGCGCGGCGAGGCCGAGCGCGCCCGCTACAACCTGACGAGGCTCCACGCCGAGTTCCTCGACGGCAAGCCCGCGTCCCAGGAGCCGGGCGTCACCTTCGCCCACGCCGGGCTGCGCGAGGGCTTTCTCGCTCCCGGGCTCAAGCTCGCGATCCTGCCCGAGCACCGGCTGCTGCGCAACCGGCGCTCCGAGCGCTCATCGCAGCGGCACGGCGGCGGTGCCGTGATCGCCTCGTTCACAGAGCTGCGGGCCGGCGGGGCGGTGGTCCACGAGGACCACGGCATCGCGAAGTTCGTGGGCTTCGAGACCAAGGAGGTCGGCGGCATCACACGCGACTACCTGGAGCTCGAGTTCAAGGACGGCGACCGGGTGTTCGTGCCGAGCGACCAGCTGCACAAGGTCGCGCGCTACGTGGGCGCCGACGCCGGTGACCCGCCGCTGTCGAAGCTCGGCGGCAAGCAGTGGGAGCAGATGAAGCTCAAGGCCCGTCGCGCCGCGGAGGCGCTCGCCGGCGAGCTGATCAACCTCTATGCCGAGCGCCGCCGCCGCGCCGGCTACGCGTTCGCCGGCGACGGTGAGTGGCAGGTGGAGTTCGAGGAGCGCTTCCCTTACCGCGAGACGCCTGACCAGATGGACGCGATCGAGGCGGTGAGGGCGGACATGGAGGAGGCGCGGCCGATGGACCGCCTGATCTGCGGCGACGTGGGCTACGGCAAGACCGAGGTGGCCTTGCGCGCCGCCTTCAAGGCGGTGGAGGACGGCAAGCAGGTGATGTTCCTGGTGCCGACCACCGTGCTCGCCCAGCAGCACTTCGGCACCTTCACCGAGAGGATGCGCGACTACCCGGTGCGGATCGAGGTGGCCTCGCGCTTCCGGTCGGCGAAGGAGGTGCGCGACGCGCTCAAGGGCTTCTCGGACGGCTCGGTGGACGTGATGATCGGAACCCACAGGCTCCTGTCGCGCGACGTGCGCCCGAAGGACCTCGGCCTCCTGATCGTGGACGAGGAGCAGCGCTTCGGCGTGAAGCAGAAGGAGCTGCTGCGGCAGCTGCGTCTGCGCGTGGACGTGCTCTCGCTGTCCGCCACCCCGATTCCGCGAACGCTTCAGATGTCGCTGGCCGGACTGCGCGACATCTCGGTGATCGAGACGCCGCCGGAGGGCCGCCGCCCCGTGAAGACGTACGTCGGCGACTACGACGAGGAGCTCGTCCGGCGCGCGATCGAGCGCGAGCTCGAGCGCGAGGGACAGGCGTTTTTCATCCACAACCGCGTGAGCAGCATCGACGAGACCGCCGAGCGGGTGCGGGCGATGGTTCCGAAGGCGCGCGTGCTGGTGGCACACGGCCAGATGCCGGAGGGCGAGCTCGAGCAGGTGATGCTCACCTTCCTCCGCGGCGCCGCCGACGTGCTCGTGTGCACCACGATCGTCGAGTCGGGGCTCGACATCCCGAGCGCGAACACCCTGATCGTGGAGCGCGCCGACGAGCTCGGCCTGGCCCAGCTCTACCAGATCCGCGGGCGTGTGGGCCGCTCTCGCGAGCGTGCATACGCGTACCTGCTCTACCCGTCGGCCGCCGCCCTGTCCGAGGAGGCGGCGCAGCGTCTCTCCACGCTCTCGGACTACACGGAGCTCGGGTCCGGCTTCAAGATCGCAATGCGCGACCTCGAGATCCGCGGCGCCGGCAACCTCCTCGGGGCGGACCAGTCCGGGCACGTGGCCGCGGTGGGATTCGAGCTCTACATGGGGATGCTCGACGAGGCGGTGCGCCTGCTGAGCGCCGACTCCGCCGAGGAGGCCGCCGAGCCCGTGCGCATGGACCTGCCGGTGGACGCCTACGTGCCGGGTGAATACGTGCCCTACGAGGCGGCCAAGATCGAGTTGCACCGGCGAGTGGCGGGTGCCCGCGAGATCGCCGACCTGATCCTGCTCCGCGAGGAGCTCGAGGATCGCTTCGGGCCCGTGCCCGAGCCGCTCGACAACCTGATCAAGCTCCAGGACGCGCGCATCAAGCTGGGACGCGCGGGGGCGCGGACCGTGGACTTCCAGGGCGGCCGCCTGGCGGTGGCCCCGATCGAGCTGGACTCACGCGGGGCGCGTGCGCTGCGCGAGGCGGTCCCCGAGGCCGTGTACGAGTCCGGCCGGAGCACCGTGCGCGTCCGCGTGCCCGAGGATGCCGCCGAGCGCTTCCCGGCGGTGGTGGCTGCGGCGGAGGCGATTCTGGAGGTGGCCACGCGGCCCGACCTATCGGAGGAAGGTTGAGCAGCGATTGCTACCCTTCCCCACCGCGCAGGGCACCGGGCTCGCGCCTGCTCGCACTTACAGCCACTTAGGCGAGCTTTACGAACACGCCCTAAACATGCTTCGGATGATTCACGCCTCCATCAGGTCACTAACTGCCCTCGCCGTCGTCGGCCTCGGTACAGCCGCGTTCGCCGGCTGCGGAAACGACGTGCCCACGGGCGCCGTGGCCAAGGTCGGTGACTCGACGATCAGCCAGGAAGAGTTCGACAAGTGGTTCAAGACCGCCGCCAGCGGTCAGGCACAGGCCGGACAAACCGCCGTGCCCGATCCCCCCGACTTCACGAAGTGCGTGGCGGCCAAGGCCAAGGCTCCCGTGCCCAGCGGCACGAAGAAGCCCACCACCGCCGCGCTCAAGAAGCAGTGCAAGACCGAGTACGACACGCTCAAGCGTGAGGTCATGCAGTTCCTGATCCAGGCCGAGTGGGTTGAGCAGGAGGCCGAGAAGCAGGACATCAAGGTCAGCGACGCCGAGGTCAAGCGCTCGTTCGCCGACCAGCGGAAGGCCTCGTTCCCGACGGACAAGGCCTACCAGGAGTTCCTCAAGACTTCCGGCATGAGCGAGGAGGACATCCTCTTCCGCGTCAAGCTGAACGAGCTTCAGGAGAAGCTCACCCAGAAGATCACGAAGAGCGCCACGAAGATCTCGGACGAGGACGTCAAGGCGTACTACGACAAGAACAAGAAGCGGTTCGCCCAGCCGGAGCGGCGCGACCTCCGCATCGTCCTTACCAAGACCGAGGCCCAGGCCAACGAGGCCAAGGCAGCGCTCGAGAGCGGCCAGGACTTCAAGACGGTCTCCAAGGAATACTCGATCGACGAGGCCTCCAAGGCGCAGGGCGGGAAGCTTCCCTCGGTGGCCAAGGGCCAGCAGGAGAAGTCGCTCGACGAGGCTGTGTTCACCGCCCGGAAGAGCACGCTCACGGGTCCGGTCAAGACTCAGTTCGGCTGGTACGTCTTCGAGGTCACGAAGGTCGTCCCCGCCTCCCAGCAGTCGCTCGAGGAGGCCACCGAGACGATCAAGAACCTGCTCCGTTCGCAGCGTCAGCAGAAGACGCTCGACGACTGGATCAAGAACTTCCGCGAGGACTACAAGGCGGACACCAACTGCGCGTCCGACTACGAGGTCGCCGAGTGCAAGAACGGCCCGGACGAGCCCACGGACACCGGCGCGGCCTCGGGCGGGCAGCCCCAGGGCCAGGGACAGGCGCCCCCGCAGCAGCAGGCGCCGAGCGCGCCGCAGCCCCAGCCGTAGGTGGCGGGCGCTGACGGCTGACGAGGGCGGGCCTCTCGCCGCGCTCGCCCGGCTCGACGAGATCACGCGGCTGCTGCGTCGCGAATGCCCGTGGGACCGCGAGCAGGACGAGCGCTCGATCGTCCCGCACACCGTCGAGGAGGCCTACGAGCTGGCCGACGCGGCCCAGTCGGGTGACGACGCCAAGATGCTCGACGAGCTCGGCGACGTGCTCTTCCAGGTGTACTTCCTGTCGCTCCTACTCGAGGAGCGCGGCAAGGGAGACCTCGCCACCGTGGCCGAACACTGCCGCCTCAAGCTGATCCGCCGGCACCCGCACGTGTTCGGGGAGCGCGAGGCGGAGACCGCCGGCGACGTGGTGCGCAACTGGAATCAGATCAAGCGCGACGAGGAGCAGGGCGGCGATCCGTTCGGCCACCTGCCCGAAACGCTGCCCGCGACCATCTACGCGAAGAAGGTCCTGAAGCGTGCGAGGAGCGCGGGGCACGAATGGGCCATGCCCGGGGACGATCCGGGCGACCGTCTGCTCGCCGCCGTGCAGGAGACCGTGGACGCCGGCGTGGACCCGGAACTGAGCTTGCGCGCGGCCGCTGTCAGATACAGAGAGAGCATCATCGGATCCCAGGAGGAGACTTGAGCGACATCCAGGCGGTGCATGCGCGGCAGATCGTGGACAGCCGCGGCAACCCGACCGTCGAGGTGGACGTGGTGCTCGCCTCGGGCGCGGCCGGGCGCGCCGCCGTGCCGTCTGGCGCCTCCACGGGCGAGTTCGAGGCGGTGGAGCTTCGCGACGGCGGCAAGGCCTGGGGCGGCAAGGGCGTGGAGCGCGCGGTGGGCCACGTGAACGGTGAGATCGCCGAGCGGGTGAAGGGCCTGGACGCAGGTGACCAGGGGGCGCTGGACGGGGCGATGATCGAGCTCGACGGAACCCCGAACAAGGGGCGCCTGGGCGCCAACGCGATCCTCGGCGTGTCGCTCGCCGGCGCGAAGGCGGCGGCTGCCGAGGCGGGACTGCCGCTCTGGCGCTACCTCGGCGGCGAGGCGGCCCACGTGCTGCCGGTGCCGATGATGAACGTGCTCAACGGCGGCGCGCACGCGGACAACAAGGTGGACTTCCAGGAGTTCATGGTGGTGCCGCTCGGCGCGCCCACTTTCAGCGAGGGCCTTCGCACCGGCGCCGAGGTCTTTCACGCCCTCAAGGGGATCCTTCACGACCGCGGGCTGGGCACCGCGGGGGGCGACGAGGGCGGCTTCGCACCCGATCTGGAATCGAACGAGGCGGCGCTGGAGGTGCTGGTGGCCGGCATCGAGGCCGCGGGCTACAGGCCCGGCGACGACGTGGCCATCGCGCTGGACCCCGCCACCAGCGAGCTTGCGCACGAAGGGAGCTATGTGCTCGAGCACGAGGGCCGCACCCTGTCCGCCGCCGAGCTGGCCGCGTACTGGGAGGACGTGTCCGGGCGCTACCCGGTCGTGTCACTCGAGGACGGCATGGACGAGGAGGACTGGGAGGGCTGGCGCACGCTCACCGAGCGGATCGGGGATCGCGTCCAGCTGGTGGGCGACGACCTCTTCGTGACCAACACCGAACGGCTGCGTCGCGGTATCGACTCCGGCGTGGCCAACTCGATCCTCGTGAAGGTGAATCAGATCGGCACGCTCACAGAGACTCTGGACGCCGTCCGCACCGCCACGGAGGCCGGCTACACCGCGGTGATGTCGCACCGGTCGGGCGAGACCGAGGACACCACGATCGCCGACCTCGCCGTGGCCACCGGCTGCGGGCAGATCAAGACGGGCGCTCCGTCGCGCTCCGATCGCGTGGCCAAGTACAACCAGCTGCTCCGGATCGAGGAGGCGCTGGGAGCCGACGCGACATACCCCGGGCGGGCCGCTTTCCGTTGAAGGAGTCCCCGGTGGAGCGCCGAACGGGGACCGAATGGCGTATGCAGCAGCAGCTCGTCCCCGCCGGTCCGCGGGCATTCGCTGGGACCGGGTGGGGCGAATCGCTCTGCTCGCGACCCTTGTGGCGATCGTGGGCCTCTACGTGTCGCCCGCCCGTCATTGGATCGAGCAGTCGCGCACGGCGGGCGAGCAGACGCGTGAGCTGCAGACGCTGACCGCCGAGAACAAGACGCTGAAGAAGCGCGTGCACGCTCTGCGCGATCCCGGGGCGCTCGAGCGCGAGGCTCGCCGCCTGGGCATGGTGCGCCAGGGCGAGCGCCCGTATGTGGTGCGGGCCTTCCTCGTTAAGCGGAAGCAGCCGGCTCGGCCGGGTGCGCACCGATCTGTAGCCTCGGAGCCGGTGAGCTACTCGGTGGAAAACGCCCTCTACCAATGGCGCGAGGGCGAACGAAGGGTGCGTGAGACGAGCGAGCCCGCGCGCGCCGACCTGGAGCGCGCCGCCGACGCGGTGGTCGAGGAGCTGCGCCGCCGGCTGGGGTCGGCCTTCGTGTTGGGCGAGCTCGTGGACTTCTACGGTGCGGACACCGACTGGGCCACGGGCCTCGCCGGCCGCCACGCCGCCGGGACCGACGCGGCCACCGTGGTGGACGCCGCGTTCAGCCGCTATGCGCGTGAGGCGTCGGACTTCGCCGGCGGCCGCGCACGCGAGACGCACGCCCGGCCGTAGCTTGGAGAGCCCGTCGAGGGCATCGGGGCGCACCCGGCCGAGCCGGGTGCTTCCGCGAGGCGGGGGGATCGTCTTCGCCGGAGCGGGTGATCACGATCCGCTCGGGCTCGACGATGACGGTCACCGGACGATGGCCGGCCCAGTGCTCCGCGTAGACGGGGTCGTCCTGCACGGCCGGGTCGAGCCAGAGCCCGTAGCCCTCGTCACCATGGTCGAAGGTTCCCTCGAGGGCGCCCGTGCGCTTGCGCCGGCCGCGCCCACCGCGGCGTCCGCGACGACGCTTGCGCGGCTTATCGCCGTTGTCCTCGTCGTCGTCGGCGGCGGCCTCGCCGTCGGACTCAGGCTGGTCCTCCTCGGGCTCGTCGTCCTCCTCGGCCTCCGCCTCGAGCGCGGCCGCCACGAGGGCGTCGTCCTCGGCGCGAAGATCAGGCTCGTCGAACTCGACGGCGCCGGAGGTCTCGCCCTCGGCGTCGTTCTCCGGGGCGAGATCGTGGTCGCGCTTGAAGGAGCGGATGTCGCCGACGGAGACGTCGAGCTGGTGGGCGATCCACGCGTCGGTGCGGCCTTGCCGCACCCACGTGCGAATCTGGTTCAACTGGGGCTTTAGCGATCGTCGCGCCAAGGGGGCCGGAGACTACCAACCTGGGTTACGGCCTCCGGGTGGCGCCGGGGGCCGCCGTACTCGCTTGCGCCGCTAGTGAATGCCTGCTTTAGTGACGTATCCGTCCTTCACCAGGCAGGGGAGGCACCGCAGCGTGCTCGTTCTCACCCGTAAGTCAAATCAGAGCATCATGGTTGGCGATGACATCGAGATCTCGGTTCTCGCGATCATGGGTGAAAAGGTGAGAATCGGAATCGAGGCGCCGCGGTCGGTCCCGGTCTTCCGCAAAGAGGTGTACGTCGAGATCCAGCAGGGTCGCGATCCCGCGGAGGACCGCAAGCAGGTGGACGAGGCGCTCGGCCAGCTGAGCTCTCCGTCCGACGCGGGCAGCAGCTAGACGATCGCTCCGGTCCGGGCCAAGCCCGGCCCCTCGCCCTAACCGGCGATTCGCGCGAGCGTCTCGAACATCGCGATCGTGACCAGCACGGCCGTGGCCACGAGCGTCAGCGCGAGCAGTACGAAGCGCGCCTTGCCGGCCTTGCGGCTTCGTTCCACGCGGCGTACCCGCGAGCGCTGAGCGGCCGTCTTCCGGAGCCGCTCCCGGCGTACGACCGACTCCTCGGCCTCCTCCAGGAAGGCGCGCTCGAACTGCGCTAGGGACTGACGCATCCTCATCGCCGCGGAAGGCTACTACGCGGTGCTGTGCGCGACGGACGCTCGGGTTACGATGCGCGCGTGGAGCATCGCTTCTCCGGCCCCTCCTACACGCTCGGCGTGGAGGAGGAGCTCATGATCGTCGATGCGGAGACGCTCGATCTGTCCAACTCGATCGAGGGTCTGCTCGCCGACCTCCGCGACGCCGGTACTCAGGGCGAGGTCAAGCCGGAGCTGATGGAGTCGGTGTGCGAGATCGCCACAACGCCGTGCACCAACACCCGCGAGGTCGGCGACCAGCTGCGCGCCCTTCGCAGGACCGTCCAGCGCGTGGCCACGGAGCGGGGTCTGCGGATCGGGTCGGCGGGTACCCACCCGTTCGCGCTGTGGGAGGACCAGCGGATCGTGTCCCGGCCGCGCTACCGCGACCTGATCGCCGGCCTTCAGTTCGTCGCGCGCCAGGAGATCATCTTCGGGATCCACGTGCACGTAGGGGTGGACGATCCCGACAAGGCGATCCACGTGACCAACGGCATGCGGGTGCACCTGCCGCTGCTGCTCGCGCTCTCGGGCAACTCGCCGTTCTGGCGCGGCGACCAGACGGGGCTCGACTCCACGCGCACGCCGATCTTCCGCGCGTTCCCTCGCGTGGGCATACCGCCGCGCTACGACGACTTCGAGGACTGGACGGCGCGGATCGACTTCATGACCGGAAGCCGCGTGATCCGCGACTACACCTACCTCTGGTACGACGTTCGCCCGCACCCCAACTTCGGCACCGTCGAGGTGAGGGTCATGGACTCTCAGACGCGCGTGGAGCACACGATCGCGCTGGCCGCCCTGATCCAGGCGATGGTCAAGGAGCTGGCGGAGCACTACGACGCGGGCAGCCAGCTCTCGCGTTACCCGTACGAGATGCTCGACGAGAACAAGTGGCTCGCCGCGCGGCACGGGCTGGGGGGCTCGCTCGTGGACCTGCCCGACATCGGCCGCGTACCGGTGCCGGAGCTTGCGCGGCGCCTGCTCGAGCGGCTCGCACCCCACGCCGAGGAGCTGGGCTCCACGGAGGACCTCGAGTGCATCGAGGACATTCTCGAGAACGGCAACGGCGCGTCGCGCCAAGCGGTCGTCTACGAGGCCAACCACGACCTGCGCGAGGTCGTGAGCGAGATCGTGGCCGCCACGGTGCCCGAAGAGGCGGACATACCGCACGAGTAGTGCGGAAGCATCCGGCTCGGCCGGATGCGCACCGACGGAGTAGCCCGCTCTGGCCGGGTACCCTCCCTGGGAGTGTCTCAGCCGGACCTCTTCGTCGTCTGTAAGAACTGCGGGTCCGAGGTCAGCCCGTACGTCACCGAATGTCCGTACTGCGGGCAGCGGGTGCGCAAGCGCGCTCCGAAGATCGATCGCTCGGGAGGCACGGCGGAGCCCAAGAAGCGGGCGCGCGCGAAGCTCCCGCGTCTGCGAGCCGAGGAGATCGTGGGCATCGCCCCGGACGCCCGTCCGTACGCGACGCTGGTCGTGATCGCCGTGTCGCTGGTGATCTCGGTGGTCCTGGCCACCGGCGAGGTCTCCCTGAGGGAGGTGGGCGGGATCGTGGTCCCGCTGGACGACGACGTGTGGCGCTACTTCGCCACGCCGTTCGTGCACGACAGCCTCGGCTATCAGTTCGCCGCGCTGTTGGGCGCGGGGATCTTCGGCACCCTGCTGGAGCGCCGGTTCGGGCCGGTGCCGGTGGTGCTCATCTTCGTGCTGTCGGGAGCGGCCGGCGCCGCGCTCGCGGTCACGCTCGACGTGCCGCCGCTGCTCGACGACCGGGTCCTCTACCCGGTGCTGGGGGCCAACGGGGCGGCGCTGGGGCTGCTGTTCGCCTGGCTCGTGGACGACCGGCTTGCGGCGCGCCGCGGTGACGAGCGCGGCAATGACCTGATCGGCGTCTATGTGGTGGCGGCGGTGCTGGTGCTGCTGTCGTTCGCTGCGATCGAGGCGAACGTGGCGGCGGCGCTGGGCGGTGCCGTGACGGGTGCGGTGCTCGGACTGGCGCTGCCGCTCTTCACGCGCAAGAGCGCGTTCTAGTATCCCCGCCGTGTTCACGGACGAGCAGCTGGAGGCCGCTGTTCGCGCGCTCTCGGAACCCGAGCGCTTCGCGGGTGCGGAGCGGCGCGTGTCGGCGATCGCGCCGCAGCTGCAGCAGATACTTGCCCACGCGCTGAACGAGGGCGGCTGGTTCGGCGAGGCGCACGACTCGCAGCTGCGCCAGGCGCTCGCCGAGCCCGACCCACAGGAGCAGGCCACCCTCATCCAGACGCTGATCGCGGAGGAGACCCGGATGGGCATGCTGATCGGGGTTGCGGTTGGCTGGGAGCTCGCCCGTGAACTCGAGACCAACGACAGAGGAGACTGACACGTGGACATCCGCTTCCTGGGGCAATCCTGCTTCGAGCTGACCGAGGGCGACACGCGGGTGCTGGTGGACCCGTTCCTCACCGGCAATCCGAAGGCGGCCGTCGAGGCGTCGGAGCTCGAGCCGACACATATCTTCCTGACCCACGGACACGCCGACCATTACGGCGACGTGGTCGAGATCGCCAAGCGCACTGGAGCGCAGACCGTGGCGATCGTGGAGATCGCCAACGAGCTCGGCGAAGAGGGTGTGGAGAACGTGGCCGACCCGAACCTGGGCGGCACGGTGGAGTTCGACGGTGGCTGGGTGCGGCTCGTACCCGCCTGGCACACCTCCACTACGCCGAAGGGAACGGTGAACACCCCTGCCGGCCTCGTGATCAGCCTGGGCGGCAAGATCGTGTACCACCTCGGGGACACCTGCCTGTTCTCGGATCTGCGGCTCGTGGGCGAGCGCGACCCGGTGGACGTGGCGCTCGTGTGCATCGGTGGCCACTACACGATGGACCGCCACGATGCCGCCATCGCCGCGGAGATAGTGGGCGCGAGCACCGTCATCCCGTGCCACTACGACACCTTCCCGCCGATCGAGACCGACGCGCAGGCCTTCAAGTCGGATGTGGAGTCCCGCACCGGCGGGAAGACCACCGTGGAGGTGCTCGAGCCGGGTGGGACGCTGAGCGTCTAGGGCTGGCGGCCCGCTCCGCGCTGGAACCACATCGGATAGTCCTTGCGGTCGTGCGCCATCAGCACGGTGCCCAGTACTGCGAGGATCACGCCGGTGGCGCCGTGGTGAACCCGTTGTCCCGCGATCCACACGCGCCGGCGGTACGGGTCGAGCCCGATCAGGCGATTACCGTGTGTCCATGGTCGCCCTGACATACCGCCTCCCAACCGTAAACGCGATTCGGCGCTCCTGCGCCATATGCGCCACTGGGCTGCTGCTGGCCGTGATGGGCTGCGGGGGCGACGACGACGAGGGGGCCACGCCCCCGGCGGCCACCACCCCGACCGCCACCGAGACGGCCACCACCACGGAGCCGGAGGACGGCCCACTGGGTACCAGCGAGTCCGAGATCGAGCCCGGATCCACGGCGCCGGCCACCTCCCCCGAGACGCAGACCGGCGGCGCGGGCGACGAGGTCCCGGCCGAGTCGCTGGCGCAGCTCACCGGCCGTGGCGGGCGGATCACGCCGCGCGTGGTGCGGGTGCCTGCGTTCATCTCGATCCGCGTGGAGCTGCGCTCAGAGGACGGCGGGCCGTACGTGCTGCGATTCGGTGGCGGCACGCTCGCCGTGCGCTCCGAGCTGCCGACGGTCTCGCGCAGGTTCGACGGCCTGCGGCCCGGCGCGGCGCTGGTGGGCCGGTCGGCCACGGGGGCCGGGAACCCGGTGCGGATCGAGGCCACCGCAGAGCCGGGCCCGTAGGGGGACAGACCTTTTTGGCTGGCCAGCCAGCCTGCGCTAGGCTGCGCCCCACACCAGGGAGCACGAGAGGAGAGACGCCTTGACCGACCCCGTCACACAGCGGAGCGAGCGCGCGGACTACCAGGCCACCACCGACCCCGCCCTCCAGGAGTCCGCCGACCGCGGCGAGGTGAACCTCCTGGGGTACAACGAGCTCTACAACCTGTGGGAGCGCCAGCAGTGGGCCACCCAGGACATCGACTTCACGCAGGACCGCATCGACTGGCACGAGCGCATCCCTCCGGAGGAGCGCTTCCAGCGGATGTACGGGCTCAGCTCGTTCTTCATCGGCGAGCAGAAGGTCGCCGAGGAGCTCGGCCCGATGATGCGCGCCGCGCCCACCGAGGAGATGCGCATCTTCCTCTGCACGCAGATCGCCGACGAGGCGCGCCACGTGCGCTTCTTCAACCGCTTCTACGACGAGGTGGGCGTGCTCGAGTCGGACAACCTCCAGGATCGCCTGGCGGAGACGAGCGAGCATCTCAACCCGCAGTTCAACGTCCTCTTCGACGAGCATCTGAAGAGCCGGGTGGACCACCTCGCGCGCAAGCCCGAGGACCTCGAGGTGCTCGTGGAGACGGTCACGCTCTACCACATGATCATCGAGGGGATGCTCGCCCTGACGGGGCAGCACTTCATCATCGAGTACAACGAGGAGCAGGGCACGCTCCCGGGATTCGTTGAGGGCTTCACGAAGATTTCGCGCGACGAGCATCGCCACGTGGCGTTCGGGGCGCGCTTCCTGCGTGACATGGCCCAGGAGGACACGCGCTACCGCGACGCGATCCAGCGAACGCTCGTCGAGTGCGGGCCCGCCGCGGACGGCGTGCTCACGCCACCCTGGTACGACGAGGACAACGAGCCCGAGGTGTTCGGCTACACGATCGAGGAGACGCGGGCCTTCGCGATGAAGGCGCTCGAGCGCCGACTCAAGGTCATCGGGCTCGCGCCCGCCACGGCCTAGAAGACGCGGCTCCCGATTGGCACCTCTTGGTCGGGGTGCAGCAGGATCACGTTGCCCTCGTCGTCGGGGGCGCCGAGCACAAGCACCTCGGAGATGAACGGGCCGATCTGGCGCGGCGGGAAGTTCACCACCGCGACGACCAGCCGTCCCTCCAGTTCCTCGCGCGTGTAGTTCCGGACCTGGGCCGAGGAGCGGCGCACGCCGATCTCCGTCCCGAAGTCGATCGTGAGCTTCCACGCCGGCTTGCGCGCCTCGGGGAAGTCGTCCACGGCGGTCACGCGGCCGACGCGCATGTCGATCTCGAGGAACTGGTCGAACGTGGCCACCGCGCGCGGCAGCCTAGACGACCTGGATCAGGGGGCGGGCGTGTCTGCCGCGGGCGGCGGAGCGGGGGGCTCCGGGGCCGGCACCGTGGGGTCGGGCACGCTGGGCAGGGGCAGCGGAGTGGGCGGCGCGGGCGTGGTCTGGCCGGTGGGCGGCACCGGGGACGCCGGGGGCGTGGCGGCGGGCGCCTCCGGGGCGATGGGACCCGGCGGCTGCTCCGTGGCCGGAGGCGCGGGCTCGAGCGGGACGCCGGGCTGCGTCAGAACCTCTTCGTCGCGAGGCGGAAGCACGACCGTGGAGCCGTCCTCCTGGACCGGGGCGTGCTCGGGAGCCACGACCGCTCCGTCCTCGGGCGTGGCGGCGGCGGCGGGCACGGCCGGCTTGGCGTCCTGGTCGAGCGGCCGCACGGTCACCTTCTTGCGGGCGGTCTCCGTCACGGCCTTCGGCTCCGGCACGGCCACCGCGGGCGCGGCGGGCGCCACCGCCGGCTGGGCGAGCGCCACCTGCGCGGGCGGGGTCGCCTGGCGGTCGCCAACGTGCTTCACCTCGACCGCGCCGGCGGTCACGATCACCGCGGCGGCCATGCCGGCAGCGGCCTTGGTCGCGAGGGTGGACATGCCCGCGGACATCGCGCCGCCGGCGGTGATCCCGCCGGCCGCGCCCGCGGCCGCACCGGCCACGCCGCCGGCGGCGGCACCGCCGCCGGATGAAGACACGGCCGCGCTCGCCGCGCCGCCGAAGCCCAGCTTGGCGATCCACAGCTTCTTGAAGATCAGCAGCGGCCCGATCGGGTAGATCGCAGCCAGCGCCTTCGAGGTCTTGCGCAGCTCCGACTTGAAGGTGCGGCAGCGCTCGCAGGTCTTGAGGTGCCGGCGGATCGGCGGTGAGGTGCGGGTGATTCCCTCGGCCACGCTGCCCAGCTCCAGCCGCACCTCGTCGCAGGTGAGCAGGCGCGCCTCGGCCGCCTCGGCGAGCGCCACGCGCGCGCGCACGAGCAGAGACTTCACGCTCGGCACCGTCGTGTCCATCGCCTCCGCGATCTGCTCGTAGGTGAGGGCGTCGATCTCACGCAGCAGCAGCGCCGTGCGCTGCGTCTCGGGAAGCTCCTGGACGTCGGCCACGATGTTGCGGAACTCCTCGCGGCTGTGAACGGTGTCCGCGGTGGTGGCGCCGCCGTCGCGCTCGAACACGTCCATCGAGTCCTGGCCCGCGTGCTGTGGCCGGCGCAGGTGGTTCAGGCAGCGGTTGCGCGCGATTCGGTAGAGCCAGGGGCGCGCGTTGATCGGGCGCTCGTCGGCGCAGATCGCGTTGAACGACGCCGCGAAGACCTCCTGGAGCACGTCCTCGGCATCCTCGCGCGAGCCCAGCATGTGCCGGCAGAAGGCGAGCAGTCGCGGCTGGTAGCGCTGCACCAGCGCCTCGAAGGCGCCGTGATGGCCGCGCCGGATGAGCGCCACGAGCTTCTCATCGGTCTGAAGCCGGAGCAGCGGCGAGCGCCCCGCGAGCGCCGGCAGCCGTGCCGCGTGTTGTAACGCTGAGGCTTCCATGATCCCTACCCCGTAATGGGTACCCGCCTCAGAGACACCGTAGCAGTGCGAAAGTTGCGCTCGCGGCGGGTCTGGGAGCGGTCCTAGACTAGTCCGCGCCCGGGTAGCCCAATGGTAGAGGCGGCCGGCTTAAACCCGGCTCACGTGTGGGTTCGAATCCCACCCCGGGCATCGGCCGGCTCCTGTTTGAGGCCGCATCCCGGCGGGCACCTCGATATACAGGCGGACGAAAGAAAATGGCCAAGCTCCTCTTCATCCCGGTCAGCATCATCGGCGGCCTCGCGGCCGGCGCGTTGTCACGCAAGCTGTTCGACCAGATCTGGGGCCTGATCGACGACGACGAGCCCCCCGAGAGCAAGCACCGCGACGTGCAGTGGGGCAAGCTGATCGGCGCGGCGATTCTGCAGGGCGCGATCTTCCGAGGCGTAAAGGCGGCGTCGGACCACTACAGCCGCCAGGCCTTCGCCCGCACCACCGGCACCTGGCCGGGCAAAGAGCGCCCGGAGCCGGAGTAAGCGTCTCACCCCGCACTTTGCGGCCTTAAACCGGCTCCAAGACAGCGGGGTATAGGCGAGAATCGAGGCATGCCCTCCCTGCTGGGCAGGCTCTATGGGCGGCTGGGGCCTGGTTACTTCTGGCTGTGCATGGCCTTCGAGGTCGTGTCCGTGCTGCTCGTATGCCTCGCCACCGTGGGCATGTTCTCCCTCTACACGGAGATGGACGCGTCCGAGTTCGTGAAGGTGACGCTCTTCGCTGAGCTTTGCGCCGCGGCGGCCTGCGGGTACACGATCTTCAAGACCGCGGCGCTGGGCCGCCCCGTCACCGACTGGCTGCGGAACGGTCGCGGCACGGAGGGTGCGCGCGAGGCGTGGTTCGCCGCCGTGGCGCTACCGCGCGAGTTCGTGGTCCGGAACGGCTGGCAGCCGGTGCTGATCGTGGGGCTTCCCACGAGCCTGTTCCTCGCGATCGAGTTCGACCTGCCGGCATACGGCGCGCTCATCATCTTCGCCGGGGCCGTGGTGGCCGTGGCCTACGTGGAGGTGCTGCACTTCTTCGTTGCAGAGCAGTTCCTGCGCCCGGTGATCGACGACCTGGTCAAGCGCCTGCCACCCGACTTCGCGGGGGCGGCCGCAGGCGTGCCTTTGCGCTGGAAGCTGCTCGGCGCGCTGCCGATCGTGAACGTGATCACCGGCGTGGTGGTGAGTGGGCTGTCCACCAACGGCACCGCCTCGCTCGAGGATCTGGGTGTGGACGTGGTGGTGGCGCTGCTCGTGGCGTTCACGATCTCGCTCGAGCTCACCGTGCTCGTGACGAGGTCCGTCCTGCGGCCGGTGGACGATCTGCTCGTGGCCACCAAGGCCGCGGCCCAGGGTGACCTCGACGCACGGGTGCCGGTGACCTCGGGCGACGAGCTCGGCGAGCTGGCCGTGAGCTTCAACGCGATGATGCGCGGCCTTTCGGAGCGCGAGGCTTTGCGCGGCGCGTTCGGCAGCTACGTGGACCCGATCGTGGCCGACCGCGTGCTCGAGGAGGGCCAGCTGCTCGAGGGGGAGGACCGCGAGGTCACGGTGATGTTCGTGGACGTGCGCGACTTCACCCCGCGCGCGGAGCGCTCGACCGCCCGCGAGACGGTCGAGTTCCTCACCGAGTTCTTCGACCTCGTGGTGCCGCTCGTGCTCGACCAGGGCGGGCACGCGAACAAGTTCCTGGGCGACGGGCTGCTCGCAGTGTTCGGAGCGCCGGACCGCCACGCCGACCACGCCGACCGGGCGGTGGCCTCCGCGCGGACGATCGTGGCGGCCGTCGAGCGGCACTTCGGCGGCGAGGTGAGCGTGGGCATCGGGCTCAATTCCGGGCCCGTCGTAGTGGGGTCCGTGGGGGGCGGCGGGAGGCTCGAGTACTCCGTGATCGGGGACCCCGTAAATATTTCTGCTCGCGCTGAGCGAGCAACGAGAGATACTGGAGATGTGGTCCTCATCACGGAGGCCACCCGCGCGCTGCTTACGCGCGGTCGCGAGAACCTCGTCCCGAGAGGAGCCCTGGAGTTCAAGGGCATCACCGAACCAGTGTCGCTCTACGCCCTCCCATCACCCTTTAGTACCCCTGTAGACGAACGTCCTACGCCCTCGACACCCCCGCTCGTCGCGGACGTCTGAAAAGCCGAGGACAACCACATGCGCCCACCCCAATTGCTGCGTGACCGAGCGCGGGCTCAACTTGCCCCGTGGGCCGCGGCGATGGCGCTCTTCATCGGCATAGCGGCGGTCCTCCTGGCCGGCGGTAGCCACGGCCCTCTGGCCAGTGCTCAGGCCAGCGGCGACGGCGGTCCCGTGGTGACCCTGCCCGAGATCGAGCCGGAGCCCGTGCTCGGCGGCGAGGACCTGCCTCCGGCCGGCCCCGTCGAGGATCCCCCCGCCGAGCCGGACGTGGAGGAGCCCGCGCCTTCGGAGCCCGGCGTCGAGGATCCCGAGCCCACCGAGCCGGCGCCGGATCCAGATCAGGAGCCCGAGGTCGAGGAGCCACCCCCCGTGGACGTCCCGGACGACGGCGAGGGTCCTGCCGAGCAGCCCAACGAGCCTCCGGTGGTCGACCCGGATCCGAACGAGATTCCCCCCAGTCGGCGAGGTGCCCGAGGGTTCCGGCGGAGCCGCCCGTGACGAGTCCGGAGCCTCCTATGGAGGTCCCCGCCGAGCTTCCGGCCGCCGATCGACCCGAACAACGCGTCCGGTGGCCCGCTGGTGCCCGGGGTGGTCGCGCCGGCAGTACCGAGCACGCCGCCGATCGCAGCGCTACCCGGTAGCGGGAACAACGTCACGGAGGGGGGCAGCGCACCGGGCACCGACGACAGCGGGGACTCGGCCGAGGAGCTCCGCCCCGAGGGCGGCCCCGGCGACGCAGCCCAGCGGACCGTGCGATTCGCCCGGGCCACGGGGGTCCCGGTCTCGGCGGTGCTCGCCGATCCGGGCGGAGGCGCCGCCACGACCGAGCCCGCGCCCGCGGCAGGCACCGGCGGCTTCGAGCGCGTGGGCGCGAACGACGGAGGCGGCGACGGTGGAATCCAGGACCGGACTCCCAGCGAGGACAGCACCCCGATCGTGAGGACCGTCCGCGACATCGTCGAGGTGGTGCCTGACTCGCTCAAGGTGGCGCTGGCCGCCCTGGCCGCGCTGTCGGCCCTTCTCGGCGCTGGGTACTTCTTCGCCCACATGCGCGCGCGCCGGCTCGCCCGCCAGCGCCGTGAGCTGCTCCAGGAGGTCGGTCTTCTCCAGACAGCGCTGCTGCCCCCGGTGCCGGAGCGGCTCGGCGCCCTCCGCACCTCGGTGGCTTACCGCCCGGCCGACGGCCCCGGGGCGGGCGGCGACTTCTACGACGCCCTCCCGCTCTCGGGCGGGCGCGTGGGCTTCATCCTCGGCGACGTGTCCGGGCACGGGCGCGGCGCGCTGGCCCGCACGGCATTCATGCGCTACACGCTGAGGGCCTATCTCGAGGCCGGCCTCGAGCCGCGCGTTGCCCTCCAGGTGGCCGGCCGCGTGATCGACGAGAACCTCGGCGGCGACTTCGCCACCGTGCTGCTCGCGGTGCACGACCCTGAGACCGGTTCGCTCACCTACGCCACCGCCGGACACCCGGCGCCGATAGTGGTCGGTCCGCACCCGCACGATCCCGTGACGGCCAGCTCATCGCCGCCCATCGGAGTGGGGGAGCGCACGGGCCTGCGCCAGACCACGGTGCCGCTGGTGCCCGGGTCCGTGGCGTGCCTGTTCACCGACGGCCTGATCGAGGCGCGGACCGCGGACGGCGTGCTCGGACGCGAACGACTCACGGAGATGCTCGACGAGCTCGGCCCCACCACGACCGCCAAGGATCTGATCGCACGCGCCGCGAGCGAGGCGCGCGTGAGCGCCGACGACATCGCTGCGGTGGTCATCTCGCCCACCGCCGGCGTGACCGCCGGGCTCTTCCGCACCGAGCAGCTCGAGCTCTCGACCCGCGAGCTGGAGGGCCCGATGGCCCGCCGGTTCCTCGAGTCGTGCGGCCTGAGCGAGCACGAGGTGGACGCGGCCGAGCGGGAGGCGCGCGGACTCGCCGAGCGCTTCGGCGGCGTGGTGCTCCACGTGGTGTTCGGCAACCGCCGGCGCGTGGAGGTGCTCCCGCGGAACGTGGAGAGCATCGAGGCCGCTTCGCGGCGCGCAGCCGCTCGCTAGGCACGGCTCCCCTTAATCGTTCGCCACAGCGTCCGATAAGGAAGGAATGAGCAAACGTGCGGAAGCCGATCGCCTGCGGATGGTCGTCGAGACCCAGAGCGAGATCGCCAGCTCGCGGCTCGATCCGGACGAGGTGATGCGGCGTGTGGTGGAACGTGCCCGTGAGATCACTGATGCCGCCGCGGCCGTGGTCGAGATCGCGGATGGCGACGAGTTGGTCTATCGGGCCGCGTCGGGCACCGCGACGGAGTTCCTCGGCCTCCGGATGGAGGCCGCACAGAGCCTTTCCGGATTGTGCATCGACACCGGCCAGTTGCTGCGCTGCGACGACGCGAGCACCGATCCGCGGGTGAACGCCGAGGTATGTCACCTCCTGGGGGCGGTGTCCATGATCTGCGTGCCGCTTCAGCATCCCGACGGCGGAACCGTGGGCGTGCTCAAGCTCTACGCGTCGCAGCGGGAGGCGTTCGACGCGGCCGACGAGGAGATGCTCGGCCTCCTCAGCGGTGTTATCGCCGCGCACCTGACCAACGCCACGCGGTTCGCGGCCGTGCGCGACGATAGCCGCCGCGACGCACTCACCGGGCTCGGCAACAGGCGCGCCTACGACGAGGCGCTGGTCCGCGAGGCCGGGCGCTCGGCCCGCTACGGCTCGCTGCTCTCGCTCGCGCTGTTCGACGTGGATGGCTTCCGGGCCGTCAACGAGCGCTACGGCCATCCGCGCGGCGACGCCGTGCTCGCCGAGGTCGGCCGGATCCTCGGGAGTGGGCGAAGCGGCGACCAGGCCTTTCGCGTCGGAGGAGACGAGTTCGCGCTCGTGCTGGTCGAGACCGGCCTGAGCCAGGCCGAGCTCGTGGCTGGACGGATGGTCGAGGCGGTGGCCGGGAGCGTGCAGATCGCCGGGCAGGCCACGCTCTCGATGGGTCTGGCCGAGGCGCGCTCGCTGGACCCGCGGGCGCTGCACGCCGAGGCCGACGCGGCACTCCACCGCTCGAAGCAGGCTCGCGCCGAAGCCCACACACGTCGCACCGAGCGTCGCTGGGGCGGGAACCTCAGCGGGTCGTAAGGAACTTCTCGAGCGCCGACGTGATCGCGTCGGGGCGATCCTCGACGAGGAAGTGGCCGGCGTCCTCGAGCTCCACGGTGTCCGCGTGGGGGAAGAGCTCGCGCCACTGGTCGAGGAAGATCGGCTGGAACACGCGGTCGCGCATGCCCCAGACCAGCAGGGTCGGCACCTTCAGGGAGTCCAGCCGCTCGTGGATGGACGCGATCAGGCCCGCGCTGCGGTCGCGCTCGGTCAGTGGGATGTCGCGTTGGAACGCGAGCGTGCCGACGCGCGACCAGTAGTTCGGGAAGGGCGCGCGGTAGGCGTCCATCATGAGCGGCTCGGTATCGCGTCTGGCCATCCCCCCGGGGATCGACTCCACGAACAGGTTGCCGCCGAGCGCGAGGATCTCACCCAGCCCCTCGTTGCGGAACTCGCGCACGAAGGGCGGCAGGAAGCTCGGCAGCTCCCAGGCCCAGGTGTTCATGATCACGAGGCCGCGCAGGCGCTCGATGCGCTCGAGCATCGCCCCGATCCCGATCGGGCCGCCCCAGTCGTGCACGACCAGCACGACGTCACTCAGGTCGAGTGAGTCGATCACAGCCAGCGCGTTGTCGATGTGCCTGCGCAATGTGTACGCGGACATGTGCGGAGGCTTGTCCGAGCGTCCGAAGCCCATGTGGTCGAAGGCCACGCAGCGGTGTCCCGCCGCGGGGAGATCGCGCAACTGGTGGCGCCAGAGGTAGCTCCAGGTGGGGTTGCCGTGGACGAAGAGCACGGGCGGGGCGTCCGCCGGACCCTCATCCACGTAGTGCAGCCGCACCGAGTCCGACTGCACGAATCCCGCGGCGTAGGGGAACGTGCCGTCGAAGTCTCCGTCGAGGCGATGGCTCATGAGCTCCGCACGTATAGCAATCGGATAGCCTCGCGCCCGTGTCCACCGAAGCGCAGACCGAGCAGCGCGTAGGTCTCCACGGCGGCCGGCTGGTGGCCAAGCGCCTCAAGGCGCACGGCGTGACCAAGCTCTTCACGCTCTCCGGCGGCCACCTGTTCTCGATCTACGATGGCTGTCGCGAGGAGGGCATCGACATCGTCGACGTTCGCCATGAGCAGACGGCCGTGTTCGCCGCCGAGGGCTGGGCGAAGGCCACCCGCGAGCCCGGCGTGTGCGCGCTAACCGCCGGTCCGGGCGTCACCAACGGCATGAGCGGGATGGCGTCGGCCCTGCAGAACGGATCCCCGCTGCTCGTGCTCGGAGGCCGCGCCCCGGCCATGCGCTGGGGCCAGGGCTCGCTCCAGGAGATCGACCACGTGCCGTTCGTGGCGCCGGTGACCAAGCTGGCGCGCACCGCCGAATCCACCGCCGACATCCCCGGGATCGTGGACGAGGCCCTCCGCGTGGCGGTGGAGGCGCCCACGGGTCCGACCTTCCTCGACTTCCCGCTCGACCACGTGTTCATGGACTCGGAGGTGGACGCCGACTCTCCCGCCGAGCTTCAGGACCCTGGCAGCGCCCCGGCTGCCGACGGCGACGCGATCGCGCGTGCCGCCGAGCTGCTGCGCGGCGCAGAGCGCCCGGTGATCATGGCCGGGACCGGGCTCTACTGGGCACGCGGCGAGGCGGAGCTGCGGGCGCTGGCTGAGGAGCTCGGGATCCCAGTGTTCCTGAACGGCCTGGCGCGCGGCTGCGTGCCGGCCGACCACCCGCAGTTCTTCTCGCGTGCGCGCGGGACCGGGCTGAAGGGCGCCGACGTGGCGCTGGTGGTCGGAGTGCCGATGGACTTCCGCCTCGGCTTCGGCGCCTCGTTCGGCGACGAGACCCAGATCGTGGTGATGGGCTCGGCCCCGCCCGAGCGCCCCCACCCGCGCGAGGT
This sequence comes from uncultured Thermoleophilaceae bacterium, assembly GCA_963764665.1. Lineage (GTDB taxonomy): Bacteria > Actinomycetota > Thermoleophilia > Solirubrobacterales > Thermoleophilaceae > JACVRW01. The sequence continues at coordinate 216,629 of CAVXTL010000026.1, forward strand.
GGCGGCGGAGCTCTTCGGCGGCGTTCCCGCCACGCTCCGCGCGCTGCGCGAGGCCGGCGCCGGAGGGCCCGACCGCTCGGCGTGGACCGAGCAGCTGCGCGACGTCGAGAACGAGCGCCGCGCAGCCGAGCAGGACGACCTGAACGACGACCGCTCGCCGCTCCACCCGATGCGCCTCTACCGCGAGCTCTCACGAGTGCTCGACCGGGACGCCGTGGTGATCGGCGACGGCGGCGACTTCGTGTCGTTCGCCGGCCGCGTGATCGACAGCTACCAGCCCGGCTGCTGGATGGACCCCGGCCCATACGGGTGCCTCGGGACCGGGCCGGGCTATGCGCTGGCGGCCAAGCTGGCGCACCCGGACCGCCAGGTCTGCCTGCTGCTCGGCGACGGCGCCTTCGGCTTCTCGGGGCTCGAGTTCGACACGCTCGTGCGGCATGGAGTTCCGGTGGTCGCGGTGATGGGCAACAACGGCATCTGGGCGCTCGAGAAGCACCCGATGGAGTTCCTCTACGGCTACTCGGTGGCAGCCGATCTCCAGCCGGGCTGCCGCTACGACGAGGTCGTGGCCGCACTCGGCGGGCACGGCGAGCTGGTGGAGCGCCCGGACGATCTGCAGCCCGCCCTCGAGCGCGCCTTCGCCTCCGGCAAGCCGGCGCTCGTGAACGTGCTGACCGACCCGAGCGTCGTCTACCCGCGCAAGTCGAACCTGGCGTAGCGCGCGGCGGGCAGTCGCGGCCGGCCGGGGTGGTCCCTAGGGCATAAAAAGGGACCGCCCGGAATCATTCCGGGCGGTCCCATAAACGGCCCCATCAGGACGGGCAGGGGTACGTGCCTTGAAAGGGCCTTGCGGTTCGAGCGGCGGGAGGCGCCGATACGAAAGCGGCTTCGCCCGAACCTATGTACCGAGCGATGGCCGACGACGTTAAGCCGCACGGCTTCTCCACCCGGCGGATCGGACTATAGAGCAGAGTGCGGCTCGGCGGAAGGGGCTATTTGCGGGTTCATTTGCAGCGCGTTCCCGGCCGCGTCGAGGGCCGCGCCGTGGAGGATGTCGGCCTCGCTGACCTCGACTTCTTGCAGCCCGAACGCATGCAGCGAGCGCACCAGGATGGTGGCCCCGGCCACGATCGTCGGCGCGCGGTCGGGATGGAGGCCGGTGACCTGGCGGCGCTCCGCGAGCGGGAGGGACGCGAGCATGTCGCGGAGCTGCTCGCAGGCCTCGCGTGTGAGCCGGTGCCCGTGGACCCGGCGGGGGTCGTAGGGGTCGAGCCGGAGGTCGATGGCGGCGAGCGAGGTGGCGGTGCCGGCCACCGCGATCGCCCGGTCGACCTCGGCTCGTGTGTCCGAGGGGATGTCGCCGGCGATGACGCGGTCCACGTCGTCGGCGAGCGCCGCCAGCTCGGCGGGGGTGGGAGGGTCGCTGTGGAGGTGGCGCTCGGTGTGGCGCACCGAGCCCATGCGAGTGGACACATGGAACCCCATCGGTGCGCAGCCGGCCGAGCCGGCTGCTTCCTCAAAGGCGGGCTCCTCGCCGGCGCGGCCGACGACGTACTCGGTGCTACCGCCACCGATGTCGATCACGAGCGTCGGGTCGCCCGGAGGCCGCCCGTGGGTGGCGCCCAGGAAGGTGAGCCTCGCCTCCTCGTCTCCTGAGATGACGCGCGGGTCGACCTGGAAGCGCCGGCGCAGGATGTCGGCGAGCTCCTGTCCGTTCTCGGCGTCGCGCATGGCGCTGGTGGCCACGCAGACGACGGTGTCGGCGCCGTGCCGGTCGAGTAGCTCCCGGTAACCCGCCACGGCGTCCACGACGCGCTGGATGGCGGCGTCGCTGAGCCTCCCCGCGGCCTCGAGACCCTCACCCAGCCTGGTCACGGTGGTCTGCCGCTCGACCTCCGTGAGCTCGCCGTCGGGCACCTCGGCGACGAGGAGTCGCGATGAGTTGGTGCCGAGGTCGATGACGCCGACGCGCCGCGTGCTCACGCGACGGGACGCTACCTGCCGGGCCGCCGCATTTCGCGGAGAAAACCCTGGACCGCTGGTTGAGGTGGCCTAGACAGGTTGGTAACCTCGCTGGAAGCGACGCGGGGTGGAGCAGTCAGGTAGCTCGTCGGGCTCATAACCCGAAGGTCGCGGGTTCGAATCCCGCCCCCGCTACTGCCGAAGCCCCCGCAACCGCGGGGGTTTCGTTTTTCTGGGGACGAGACGGAGGAGGCGTTGAGGTACCACGGAGACGGCGCTCGGCACGCTCGCGTGGAGAGTGTCGGATCCATTGAGCGGACGACTATGCCGGCATCTCCGAGCAGTGATGGACGACGGAGCGGCCCCGTTCGGGGCCGCTCCTTGTCTTGAGCCGCCGTGCCGGCCGCCTCGTTGCTCAGGTTTCGCGCGTCATGCCGCCACCGCCTCGCCCACCTCGGCGCTCCCGGCGGCGGCTTCGGAGCGGGACCGTGACGGCAGGAGGGCCAGGGCGATGAACGCTCCCAGGACGGCAACGCCCGCGGCGATGCTGGCGGCCGTCGTGATCGCGTCGATGAACGACTGGTCGGCGGCCGCGATCAGCTTGGCCCCTGCCCCGCCACCCATCTGAGCTGCGACCTCGTGGGCCCCGCCCACGCTGTCGCTCGCCGCTTCGGCGGCGCCGTGGGGTAGCCCCGACGTGGCGCCGTCGATGCCCGATGCGTACGTGGTGCTCACGACGCTGCCGAGCACCGCGACGCCCAAGGTCCCGCCCAGCTCGCGGACAACGTCATTCATGGCCGAGCCGATGCCCGCCTTGGCCTTGGGGAGCGATCCCATGATCGCCTCCGTGGCCGGCGCCATCGCCAGGCCCATGCCGACGCCCATCAGCGACAGGGCTCCGAAGACCCTCCAGTAATACTCGGTGTTGGCGTCCACGGCGGTGAACGCCCCAAGCGCGAAGGCAACGACCGCCAGCCCTCCCGCCACAACCGCCTTTGTGCCGAGGCGCGCGGTCAGCGCGACAGAGAGCCTCGAGGCGAGGATCAGGCCGATCGCGATCGGCACCATCCGAACGCCGGCTTGCAGGGCGCTGTAGCCCATCACCGACTGCAAGTAGGTGGTGAGGAAGTACATGACGCCCATCAGCGCGAAGAACACGAAGGTGATCGAGATGCTTGCCGCGCTGAAGCGCAGGTTGCGGAACACGGTCACGTCGAGCATCGGCTGCTTCGCGCGCAGCTCCCAGGCAACGAATGCCCCCAGAATCGCCGCGCCCGTCGCGAACGCCGCCAGGATGGTCGTGCTCGTCCAACCCCGCTCGGACGCCTCGATGAGGCCCCAGACCATCGCCGTCAGGCCCGAGACGGAAAGGCCGATGCCGGGGAAGTCGAGCCGTGGCGATTCCGGATCACGCGACTCCGGGATCAGCACAGCGCCGGCGATGAGGCAGCCGAGCACAATGGGCAGGTTGACGAGGAAGATGCTGCTCCAGGCGAAGTTCTCGATCAGCCAGCCGCCGGAGATCGGGCCGATTGCGATGCCCATCCCGGCCACGGCCGCCCAGACGGCGATCGCCTTGGGCCGCTCGTCCTTGGGGAAGATGTTCGTGATGATCGAGAGCGTCGTCGGCATGATCGCCGCCGCACCGACGCCCATCAGCGCCCGCGAGGCGATCAGCTCGGTCGAGCTGCTCGAGATCGCGGCCAGCAGCGAGCCGGCGCCAAAGATCCCCAAGCCGACGAACAGGGTGCGTTTGCGCCCGAATCGATCGCCGAGGCTTCCGGCCGCGAGCAGAAGGCCGGCGAACACGAGCAGGTAGCTGTCCACGATCCATTGCAGCTGACTCGAGCTCGCGTCGAGCTCCTCGCGGATGGTGGGGAGAGCGACGTTGAGGATGGTGTTGTCGACCGTCACCACCAGCAGGCTGAACGCCAGCACGACGAGCGCTAGCCAGCGGCGGGGGTAGGGGTTGGTCTCGGTCATTGCGGCCTCCTTGTTCATGGGATCTCGACCTCGCTGACCCTGGTCACCGTGGAGCGCTCGGCCACGAAGAACGGCAGCAGCGCGAGCGCCTCCGCCTCCGTCGCGGCCTCGACTGCCCACCAGATCGCGTGGCCGCCGGAGGCGCACGAAGCGAGCGTCGCCTGTCGGCGCAGCGGGCTTTCGTGCCCCTTGAAGGCGGTGAACGCGACACCGCACTCGTGTGGCCCGTGGCGGTGGTGAACCAGGTAACAGGGCATGCGACGAGCGTCCCAGCGAACGCCAGCCCTGACATCGGGGTCAGACCCTGATTTGACCCTGGTTGTGTCGGGGGCGCCTGAAACGCCTTATGCTCGCTGCGAAGGGAATGCCAGGCTGGCCAAGGTCCTTGAGCACCTCGTTGGGCGCGCCGCGGAGCTGAGCTCTCTGGACGCTGCCGTGGCCGGAATCAAGCGCGGTGAACCGGCCGCGCTCGTGCTGGTCGGAGAGCCGGGCATCGGCAAGACCCGCCTGCTCGCTGAGCTCGCCGCGCGCGGCGACGCGAACGGTTGCATCGTGCTCTCCGGTAGCGCTTCCGAACTGGAGCTCGACCTGCCGTTCGCGGTCTTTGTGAACGCCCTGGACGAATATGCCGCCGGGCTCGATCCACGCCGCCTCGGCTCCCTCGAAGACGACGTCCGCGCCGAGCTCGCGCGGGTCTTCCCGTCGCTGTCCCATTTCGCCGACGACGGCCAGCCGGTGCTCCAGGACGAGCGCTACCGCGCGCATCGCGCGGTGCGCGAGCTGCTCGAGCGCGTGGCGGCGACCAAACCGCTGGTGTTGCTCCTGGACGACGTGCACTGGGCTGATTCCGCGTCGATCGAGCTTCTCGGCGCCCTACTGCGCCGGCCGCCCGCAGCGGCGGTACTGGTCGCGATGGGTGCCCGGCCGAGGCAGCTCCCCGAGCGACTGGCCGGCGCCCTCGAGCGGGCGCATCGCAACGGCTCGCTCCTCCGGCTCGAGCTGGGCGGCCTCGAGCGCGGCGAGGCGGGCGAGCTCCTGGGCGGAGGCGTCGACGGCGCGGTGGCGGACCGTTTTTTCGAGGAGAGCGGCGGCAACCCGTTCTACCTCGAGCAGCTGGCTCGCTCCGCGGGACTCGCAGCGGGGGCCTTACAGGGTGACGAGGACCCCACCCTGGGAGGCGTGGAGGTGCCACCGGCGGTGGTGGCTGCCCTGACCGGGGAGCTGGGACTGCTGTCGACGCCGACGCGGACGCTGCTGGGCGGCGCCGCAGTCGCAGGTGACCCGTTCGAGCCTGAGCTGGCTGCCGCTGCGGCAGGCGTGAGCGAGGAATCGGCAGTGCTTGCCCTCGATGAGCTGCTCACGCTCGAACTTGTCCGTCCCACCGATGTGCCCCGCCGTTTCCGGTTCCGCCACCCGCTCGTGCGCAGGGCCGTCTACGAGACTGCGCCCGGCGGCTGGCTTCTGGGCGCGCATGAGCGCTGTGCGACGGCGCTGGCGGAGCGCGGCGCTTCGGCGCCGGCTCGAGCGCACCACGTCGAGCATGCGGCCCGCCACGGCGACGCCGCAGCTCTGGCGGTCCTGCTAGAGGCGGGACAGGCGTCCGCACTTCGTGCGCCCGCGAGCGCCGCACGATGGTTTGGCGCTGCGCTGCGCCTCGTGCCGGACAGCGCGCCGCCTGAGGCGCGAGTCGAGCTACTGCTTGCGCGCGCCGAGGCCCTCGGCGCCACCGGCCGACTCGAGGAAAGCCGCAACGACCTCATCGAGAGCATCGGCCTCGTTCCGGACGAGCTGGTCGCGGTGCGTGTCAGGCTCACGGTCGCCTGTGCCGGCGTGGAGCACATGCTCGGCCGCCACAGGGAGTCCCGCGCTCGCATCATGGCCGCTCTTGAGGGAATCTCGGACCCTGCGGCACCGGAGGCGGTCGAGCTGATGATCGTGCTCGCGTTCGACGGCCTGTTTCGGGCGGACTTCGACTCCATGCGCGACTCGGCTGCGCGTGCACTTGCGGCGGCGAGACATCGCGGTAGCCAGCCCCTCAAGGCGACTGCAGCTTCGGTGCTGACACTCGCCTGCGCGTGGGGCGGAAGGACCTCGGACGCCGAGGCCGCTCGCGAGGAGGCAGTGGCCCTCGTCGAAGCCATGTCCGAGGACGAGCTGGCCGGTCGTATCGACGCCCCTGCCTACCTGTCGGCCGCGGAGCTCTATATGGACCGCTACGACGAGGCGATCACGCATGCCGAGCGAGCCTTGGAGGTCGGCCGCGCGACCGGGCAAGTGTTTCCGACGCTGGTCCCAACCCTCGCGACCGCGTACTTCATGCGCGGCAGGCTTGTGGAAGCCACCGAGTTGATCGAGGGCGGCGTCGAGTCGGCACGACTGGCGAGCAACGTCCAGGATCTGGCGTGGAGGTTGCACGTGCGTTCGTCTGCGGCGCTGGCTGCCGGAGACCTCGACACGGCGGTGGCCACCGCTGAGGAGGCCATGGAGCTGACTCGCGAGTTGGAGGAGGAGAACTTCATCTCGGCGTATCCGGGTCTCGGCCTGGCCGCCGCCCTACTCCCGTCCGGGCGAGCCGCCCGCGCTGTCGAGGTCCTCACGGGCTCGGCCGGCGGGGGCGAGTTGCCGCTGATTCCCGGCGGCTGGCGGGCGATGGGTCACGGGCTCATCGCGGAGTGCTACCTGGAGCTTGGCCGCCGCGAGGACGCGGCCCGCGCGGCGGCTCTCGCCGACGCCACAGCCGCGGCCGTCGGTCTGCCCATGGCGAACGCGTGGGCGAAGCGCGCCGCGGCGGCCGTGGCGCTCGATGCGGGGGAGCCGGCGGTGGCAGCCGAGCGCGCGCTCGCCTCGGCAGTGGCAGCAGAGCGGGCCGGCGCCTCGGTCGAGGCAGCGTTGTCACGCACGCTCGCCGGTCGGGCGCTCGCGCAGGCCGGTGATGTGGCCAATGCGGTGATCGCGCTCCGGCTCGCGGCCGCCGAGCTCGACGCTTGCGGCGCATCGCACTACCGCGACGCCGCGGAGCGCGAGCTACGAAAACATGGCGAGCACATCTATCGCCGGACCCGACCCGGCATGCCGGACGGCCGTGGTCTCGAGACGCTCACGGAGCGCGAGCTCGAGGTGGCGGGGCTCGTCGTCGACCGCAAAACCAACGCCGAGATCGCCGCGCAGCTGTTCCTCAGCGTAAAGACCGTGGAAACCCACATGCGCAACATGTTCCGGAAGCTCAACGTCTCCTCGCGGGTCGAGGTGGCGCGCACGGTGGAACGCGCTGATCGAAGCGAGCACGCCTGATAGCGAAGGGTGCTATCGGAGGGGCCCCGACGCGCGCGCGACTAATCCAGCGGCCGGCCCTGCCTCCAAACCCAGCAACCGGCCCGGCCCGCCCAACCCGGCTGGGAGCCGCTCCTCGTGATTCTCGGACTGACGCTCGCGCTCGCTTCGGCGCTGGCCACCAACCTGGCCTTTCTGTTCAAGCACCGCGGCGCGGTGCTCGCCCCGCCGATCGAGGTCCGCCATCCGCTGCGAAGCGCGGCGGCTCTCTTTCGCTCCAAGTGGTTTGCCATCGGCTGGCTCGTGGCGATCGTGGCCTGGGGTCTGCACGTCGGCGCGCTCTCGCTCGCGCCGTTGTCGATCGTGCAGGCGGTCCTCTCCGGCGGGCTCGTCTTCCTGGCGGTGAGGGTCTCGACCCGCCGCCGGTGCGCTTTGGGGCGTCTCCGACGTCGCGATCAAGTACCTCACCCAGGCGCCCCCGGGACCACTCCTCGGGCTGCTCAGCCCCTGGACGCTGACCAGCCTCCAAATCGGCGAAGGCGTGGAGGTGATCGCGCTCACCTCTGTGGCCGCGAACGCCGCGGCGATCATCGGAGGCATCCTGGTGTTCCACGAGCCGATCGGCTCCGGCACACCGGCCGTCGCCGGTCGCGTCATCGCGTTCGGCCTGGTCATCGCCGGCGCAGCACTCGTGCCCGCCCCCATGCGCGCCACCCCTGACGCGGGCTAGAAGGGAGCGTCGAGCGCCAGCCAGGCCGAGCCGGCGGGATGCCGACAGCCTGCCGCGGCGACCATCTCAGGCCACCAGCCGGTAGCGCTGTAGAACACGCGCGTCGCTCGGAGGGACGAATCGGGCCCCCGCTACTCGGAAAGGTCCGCTCAGGCGGGCCTTTCGCCGTAGAGGTGGAGTCGCGATACCGGCCGCCTACCCCCGCTTCAAGCGGACCAGTTCTTCGCGGTCGCTCCCGCCGGACACGCTCACGGCGAGCACCGGGCCCACCCCGCGGGCATAGAACTTGAACTCGAGCACCTTCTCGTCCAGCGGGTTCCAGTCGCGCGTCATCAGCACCCGGCGGTAATGGCCGGCCGGCACCTCGGCCTGCTCGCCGAGGCTCACGATCCGCGCCTTGTCCTCCGCCTCGCCCTTGTAGTACTCCTGACGGTAGGTCAGGCCCGAGCGCGGGTGCGCGGGCATGATGACACCCGCCTGGGCGCCGTCCACGCCGGCCTCGAAGGAGCCCGCCTTGGACACGGGCTCGCCGTTCTCGTACTCCGTCGTGTCCTCGCCCAGGTACCAGATGTTCCCCCGCCTGTCCTGCGCGTACCAGTCGTCGGTGACCTCGACGAACCGGCCCTTCTCGGTCACCACGTCTCGCACGACGCGCGCCGTGATCCCGTTGGCGATCCGCTTGGTCCGGTTGGTGGCGGTGACCACCACCTTCTGCCTCGTCCCCTGCGAGTCCGTCTCCCGGTAGACCCAGCGGGTGCCCGGCTTCATCGGCCAGTACGGATTGTCGATCCTGGTCGTGAAGTCGGCCGGGTTCAGGTGCACGGTCTCGCTTCCCTTGGGCAGCCTGCCGTTGCCGCCCTGCGCCGCGATGGCGCCGCCGGCCGCCGCCGCCAGCGCGAGGACGGCGGCCGTGGTTGTCACTGCGGCGGGGCGCATCAGTCGCCGCTCGCGTCGTCGTCGTCGCCGGAGCCATCGTCGTCACTCACCGAGCCCAGGACACTGATGTCCTTGTCGAGGTGGACGTCGACCTGGCTGCCGTCGGGGCGGGTGACTTCGACCTCGTAAGCGCCCTCCTCGTCGCCGACCTCGGTCTCCGTGACCCTGCCGCCGCCGGTCTCCTTCAGCGCGGCTGCGCTAGCGCGGTGGAGGGCCTGGCCGCTGATCGCGTCGTCGCTTCCATCGTCGTCGCCGCTACCGGCCGCGCCGGCGATGGTCGCACCACCCGCGGCGAGAGCCGCGACGGTGGCGATACCAATAACCGCGACCTTGATCCTGTCGTTCATTCGGTGCCTCCTCGGCGTCCGCTTGACCTTGTGGGCGCAAGCTACGACCCGCCGCTGAGAGGGCCCTGAGAGCTCGATCCGGAGAAGGCGGCCTGGTGGGGCGGAAGGGAAATGGTGACCGTGGCACCGGGCCCGATGGCCTCGATGGTGGCGCTTCCGCCGTGGGCATCCGCGATCGCGCGCACGATGGCCAGGCCCAGGCCCGTGCCGCCGCGTGTGCGGGCGGAGTCGCCGCGGGCGAAGCGCTCGAAGGCGCGCTCGCGCAGCTCCGGCGGGAAACCGGGGCCCGAGTCGGCCACCTCGAGCACGGCGGCGCCGTGGACGGCGCGCGAGCGGAGCACTACGTCGCCGTCGCCGTGGCGCAGCGCGTTGTCCACCAGGTTGCCGAGCGCCTGGCGAAGGCGCAGCGCATCCGCCTCCAGGCGCAGTCCCTCCGCGGCCTCCACCCTGATCGCGCGGCCACGGGCAAGCGCCCGGTCCGCGAACCGCTCGCGCACCGCCTCCAACAGCTCCTCCGCGGCCAGCTCGGTGGGTCGCACGGGGAGCCGGTCCTCGCCGCTCCGGGCGAGGACCAACAGATCCTCGGCGAGCTGGGCCAGGTGGTCACACTCCTCCACCGCCGCCACGAGCGCCTCACGCACCGGTGGGTCGTGTCCGCCCGCGCGCAGCGCCCCCTCGAGCTCCGTCTTGATCACCGCCACCGGCGTGCGTAGCTCGTGGCTGGCATCGGCCACGAAGCGGCGCTCGCGCTCGTAGGAGCCATGCAATCGGTCGAGCATCGCGTTCAGCGTCTCCCCCAAGCGCCGGATCTCGTCGCGCGCGGTGGGCAGCGGCAGGCGCTCGCCGGCCCGCTCCAGCGACACCTCGGCCGCCCGCCGCCGCATTGCCTCCACGGGGCGCAGCCCGGTGGCCGCCAGGGCGTAGCCGAGCAGCGAGGCCACAAGCACTCCGATCGGCCCGCCAACCGCGAAGGACGCGACGAGGCCGCTGAGCGTCTCGTCGCGGTCATCGAGCGACTGGCCCACGGTCACGACTTCCGGCCCTCCGGCGGATTGGGCCAGCACCCGAGCGGTGCCCTCGATACCGGGCACGCGCCGCTCGACCAGCACCTCCTCGCCGCCAGCGGCGCTCTCTAACTCCCCCGGGGTTAGCACCGAGCGCGAGCCGGCCCCGCCGACTGAGTCCTGCACCTCTCCGTCCGTCGCCACGACCTGCGCGAAGCCCTCCTCGTCGTCGCCGGCGCTGCCGGCCGACGCCTGCCCGGATGCCGCCACCGCCGTCGCGCGGTTCTCCAGCCCGGCTGTCACGCTCTCGTCGAGGTCCGTCTCCAGGCGCAGATACACAAATAGGGCGGCGGCCGCCAGCACCACGACCATGGCGAGCGCGAAGATCGCTGCCAGCCGGGCGCGGATCGGCAGCCGGCTCATGTCTTGCCGCCGTCCTTGCGCAGCCGGTAGCCGGCGCCGCGTACCGTCTCGATCGACCTGACCCCGAAGGGCCGGTCCACCTTCTCGCGCAGATACCGCACGTACACCTCGACCACGTTGGAGCGCTGCTCGTAGCCGAGGTCCCAGGCCGATTCGAGCAGCTGCATCTGCGACAGCACCTGGCCCGGCCGGCGCATGAAGGTCTCGAGCAACGCGAACTCCCGGGCCGAGAGCTCGATCTCCGTGTCGCCCCGATGCACCTCACGGCTGGCCGGATCGAGCCGGAGAACGCCCACCTCAAGCAGAGCCGGCCGCTCCACCGAGCCACGACGGGCCAGGGCGCGCAGCCGGGCCGTGAGCTCCACGAGCGAGAAGGGCTTGGTCAGGTAGTCGTCCGCGCCACCGTCGAGCCCGCGCACGCGGTCCTCCACGGCGTCACGGGCGGTCAGCATCAGGACCGGAATCCAGACGCCGTCCGCGCGCAGCCGCCGGCAGGTCTCGAAGCCGTCCAGGCCGGGCATCATCACGTCGAGCACGATCGCGTCGTAGTCGGTGGCGCGCGCGAGCCGCAGCGCCTCCTCGCCGCCGCCGGCGAGGTCCACCACGAGCCGCTCGAAGCGCAGACCGCGCCGAATCGCCGCCGCCATCCGAACGTTGTCCTCGACCACCAGCACCCTCACGTCTTCAATGATGGCCGGGAACCTGAGAGCCCGCTGAGACGGACGCGCCCGAGTGGCGTAGAAGCTCGAGGCCTTCGACGAGGCGTACCAGAACGACGACGCCAAGACGCGGAGATGCTGCAAGCGGTCGCGCGGATCCCGGCGCGAACGGCGGGGGGACCGAAGAGCACCCTTCCGCGACAGCCGCGGACAACGGAGGCGAGGTACCACCTGGTGTACCAAACCGAGCGAAAGTCACCTCAGCTCAGGGGACGTGAAACCCGGGTGGCCCTTCGAGTGGGATGGCCTCTGCTTTCGCGCGAAATCGGGAGCGCGGTACCCGGCCGTCGGTGGCGAAGCGGACCAAGCTCGGTCTGACGGTGCTTCAGTGGTGTGTGATGACCGCGCTGGGCTAAAGCCGGTCCAGGTCGAATTCGCACCATACGCGGGTGCTGCGGCTGAAGTCGATGCCCCAACGGTCGGTGAGTTGGTCGACCATCCAGAAACCCCGGCCTGAGTTCTGGCTGGGGTTGGGCAGTGTTGCAACGGGGTCAAAGCCCGCGGTGCCTTTGTCCGTTACCTCGATTCGCAGACACCCGGCGAGCACCCGGATGTTCAAGTCAATCGGCTGCGCTGCCGTCAGGCCGGCGTGCTTGACGCTGTTGGTCACGACCTCCGTGACGACAAGGGCGCTCCGCTCGATGACATCGTCTTCGAGCTGTCCACGAAATCCGTCAAGCGCCCGTCGTGCAGCGGCGGCCGCGCCCCGGTCTGGTGCTAGTGACCGACGGACAGAATCATTGCCATTGATCAACCTTCCGACGCGCCGGACGAATCCGGAGCCAAGCCGTCGGATCGAAACGGCTCTCGCCTCGCGCTCCGACGGATGAACGCGGCCATCCCAGGCGCTCGCCCCGCGCCTGATGTTGCGCTGGCGGAGCTTGTAACGCTCGGCTCGGGCACGCTCCACCGACGCCTCCGCTCGGGCACGCTCCCCAGACGCGCGTGAGGGATCGTCGCGTTGCTGGGTCATAGGGCCTCCAGGCCCGTTTCCTCAGTTCGGGGTTAACCACGAGAAGGGAGAGGAAACGAAGGAAGCCCCACCAGCAGGTGCTTTGAGCGTACCCAAAACTTGGGGGAGCGATACGAAATAGGCTGCGCTCAGCGGAAAGCGTGTAGCGCCCAGTCCTTAGCCCCGGGGTCCCGAGCGGTCCCTTTCCTTGGATCAGCATCAAGCCCCCTAGCGACCATGCCTTGTGGCTACCGCTTTGCGCGAAGAGCGCGAGCTCCTGTATGGATGGCGGTCGTGGGTCCGCGTCGGCGAAGCCCTCGGATTTCGGTCAGGGCGTGTGAGCAAGGCGATCGGTGGTGGAGACGAGCACGTCCGGGCCAGCTGACCACAGGCGCCCGCGGCTTCCGCGGACCCTGGGGCGCTGCGTATGCATCCGTCGCGGGCGGACCGCCGTACCAGGGGTGTGGAGCGCGTGTGGGACTACCCCCGACCGCCGGCCGTGGTGGCGTGCGAGCACCGTGTCCGAGTGGAGCTCGGCGGCGAGGTGCTGGCCGACTCGACCCATGCCCTGCGGGTGCTCGAGACGAGCCACCCCCCGACCGTCTACGTGCCGCCGAATGCCGTCCGCGGCGATCTCATGGCCGCGAGCGACGCACGATCGACGTGTTGCGAGTTCAAGGGCGCGGCGCGCTACCTCGACGTGGCCGTTGGCGGACGGCGCTTTCGCGCGGTCGCCTGGACCTACCCTAGCCCTTCGCTGGGCTACGAGGCGCTGCGCGACCACATCGCCTTCTACCCCGGCCGCGTCGACGCCGCCTGGATGGACGACGAGCGGGTGCAGGCCCAGGAGGGCGACTTCTACGGGGGCTGGATCACGGCCGAGCTCGTCGGCCCCTTCAAGGGCCCTCGCGGCACGCTCGGCTGGTGAGCCGCTCTCGCCCCCGCATGGGAGGGGTGCCCAGGCTGCGCGCGGTCGAGTGCAGCGCTCCGCGCGACCACGTGTGGGCGCTCATCTCCCGCCCAGAGCGTTGGCGAGAATGGTCGCCTCACGTGCAGGGCGCACAGGGGCTGGGAACACCCGAGGTGAAGGAGGGCGCGAGCGGTGCCCTGGTGCTCCGCGGCGGCCTACGGATCCCGGCGCGGGTGACGGAGGTGATACCGGGCGAGTCGTGGTCGTGGCAGGTGGCGGGGATGCACGTTCGCCATGCCGTTCGACCGGACGCCGGCGGCTCGCGGATCGAACTCGCCGTCGAGGGCGCCGCCGCGCCCTGGTCGCTCGTGGCCGTCGCCTATGCGCCGGTTGCCGGTCTGATCGCCCGTAACATCGCTCGCGTCGCGGAGTCAACCTCGAGTCGCCGTTGCTGGACGAACCACGTGGACGCTGCGAGGTAGTGTGAGCACGAGTTGATCTCCGGCCTCCTCGACAAGGCGCTCGACTGGACCGTCTTGCCCGGCTACAGCAGGGTGGGATATGCGGTGCGGGAGCGGCTCTGGAACGACGCCGAGCCGAATGCGGCACCGGCCGGCTGGTCGGTGCTGGTCACCGGCGCCGGAGCGGGGATCGGCGCCTCAGCGTGCGAGCGGTTCGCGCTCCTTGGCGCCACCGTGCACATGCTCGTGCGCGACCGTGAGAAGGGCGAAAGGGCCAGGGCTCGGATCGCCGAGCGCACCGGCTCCGACCGTCTGCAGGTAGAGGTCTGCGACGTGTCCAGCCTCGCCTCGGTGCGTGAGTTCAGCTCTCGCTTCGTCAGCGAGCAGGGCGAGCTTCATGTGCTCGTCAACAACGCCGGCGTGATGCCGTCCAAGCGCACTCACACCGAGGAGGGTTTCGAGCTCACCTTCGCGACCAACGTACTCGGCCCGTTTCTGCTCACCAACCTGCTGTTGCCGGCCCTGCGCCGCGGCGCACCTTCGCGGGTGATCAACGTCTCCTCCGGCGGCATGTACATGCAGCGTCTGTGCGGGGAGGACCTCCAGCTGGAGCGGCGCGAATACGACCCGCCGGGGTTCTACGCCCACACCAAGCGCTGCGAGGTAATCCTCACCGAGCTCTGGGCTGAGCGGCTGCGCGAAACCGGGATCGGCGTCCACGCCATGCACCCGGGCTGGGCGGACACGCCCGGCGTGCAGACCTCACTGCCCCGCTTTCGGAAGCTGATGCGCCCGGTGCTCCGCAGCGCCGACCAGGCGGCCGACACGATCGTCTGGCTCGCGACGGCCGCCGAGCCTGCCGATCGCACGGGTCTGTTCTGGCACGATCGGGCGCCCCGGCCCACCCACCGGGTGCCGTGGACGCGCGAGTCCGAGGCTGACCGCGAGCGACTTTGGGACGAATGCGCCCGTCTCTCCGGCTGGACCGAGGAGGCGGTGCCGGCAACGGCCTCCGGCGGCGGGGCGACCGCCTGATGGCCCGCTATGTGGCCACCGTGCACTCACGCAAGCCCCAGGGCGAGGCCTTCGACTACCTGGCCGACTTCAGCTCCGTCAGAGAGTGGGACGAGACCGCGGTCAGCGCCCGGATGCTCGGCGAGCAACCCGGGCTCGGCACGGAATTCGAGGTCGTCGTTCGCTTCGCAGGCCGTGAGCTGCCGTTCGTCTACCGGACCACGACCTTCGAGCGGCCGGAGCGAATCGTCGTCCGGGCCGAAAGCTCGACGGTCGTCTCCGAAGACACGATCACTTTCCGGCCCGGCCGCAGACGGCGGCTCCGAGGTCACCTACGACGCCGACCTGCGTCCCAAGGGCCTGCTGAAGCTCGCCGATCCGATCCTGGCCCTGATGTTCAAGCGCCTCGGGGACAACGCGAAGGCGGGGCTCGAGCGCGAACTCAACCGCTGACGGCCGGCGCCGTGGTGCCGCTGCCTAGAGTCGGCGAATGGACCGCGCGATCCGACGAGCTCGTGCTCGAGCTGGCGCGCGTACCGGATCGCGAGCGATCCTACTGCGAGAGCTGTTCGCCGGGGCGAGGTTGGCCACAAAGTCCACCCCCCTAGGGTGGCTTCAGTCGTGCGATTCCTCGAGCCGTAGAAAGCGAGGGTCTGTCCCGCCGATCTCACGGCCGTTGACCCAAGCCCGCCCGCCAACTGGACCATCGTCGATTAGGTCGAGCCAGACCTGTCGCGCTGCGACTTCGTCGTTCGCTCCGCGAAGTCGGACGTAAGCCCCGAACTCACTCGATGTGCCGAGCGCAGCCTCGTAGCGCTCATTGAGACGCTCTTGCTCGAGCACCGCTGCGGCTAACCGCTGTACGCCGCTCTCGCTTGCATCGCTTGTCATCGTCCACCTTTCGGTCCCTCTCTGGGGGACGCGCGAAAGGAGAGAAGGCGAGACCTAACGAGCGATCAATCCAGACAGACACTAGTCCTTTCGGAATCTGCCTCTGCTGGTGTCTGAGGCCGCCAGCTCGCCGGCACAGAGATCGCGGATCTGAAGGCTCGGGACGACGCAGGGACGGTCCTAGTCCACGGCGGCCCCGACTTCCCCAAGTCGCTGACCCGCCTGGGCCTGGTCGAGGAATACCAGCTGACGACGGTCCCGATTGCGATCGGCGCGGGCACGATGGGAGCGTCGCTCGGAGGGACGAATCGGGCCGCCGACTGGACACGCCGCGCGGCGCGACTGCTTGTGCTTTCACGCGAAGGCGATACTCCTCGAAGCCCGCACAATGCGGGTTTTCGGCGTTTGGAGACCCCCCACGGCGGCGCCATCTAGGCTCGCCGCTGTGACCTCCCTCGTCCTCGGGCCCATGCTGCGTTACGTCGACGAGCGCGTGGCCACTATCTGGGTGCAGACCGACGCGCCGTGTGAGGTCGAGATCCTCGGCAGACGCGAGCTGACGTGGCGCGTCGGCGACGCGCATTTCGCGCTCATCGCGTTGGAGGGCCTGACGACCGGCGCCGACCACCCGTACGACGTTCGGCTCGACGGCGAGGTGGCGTGGCCCGAGGCTGGATCGCCCTTTCCCCTGAGCACGATCCGCCTGCTTGACCCCGACGCGGCCCACGAGTTGGTCTTCGGGTCGTGCCGCGTCACGCTGCCCCACGAGCCGCCCTATGTGCTGCGCGCCACTGAGCACCCGTCCGGGATGGGCATCGACGCACTTCGTGCCTATGCGTTGCGCGCTGCCCGCCAGGGAGGTGGGCCGGCCTGCCCAGACATGCTGCTGATGCTTGGCGATCAGATCTACGCCGATCAGCCCTCACCGGCTCTCGAGAAGGCGATCGCCCGCCGAGAACGGCCTGCGGATGTACCCCCTGACGAGCTCGCGGACTTCACCGAATACGCGCTCGCCTACCACGAAGCGTGGCGGGATCCGGCCATCCGCTGGCTGCTGTCGACGGTGCCCACAGCCATGGTCTTCGACGATCACGAGATCCACGCAGAGTGGCGCATCTCGCAGGGGTGGATGGACGAGATGAACGCCGAGCCGTGGTTCGACCGGCACATCCGCGCGGGACTGGTGGCGTACTGGGTCTTCCAGCACCTCGGCAATCTCTCCCCGGGCGAGCTGGGGCAAGGGGGTCTGTTCGAAGCGGTAAAGGAGTCGGAGGACGCCGCAGCGCTGCTCGCCTCGCGGATGGACACGGAGGGGCGCCAAGTCGGCCACAGCCGCTGGAGCTTCGCCCGCGACATCGGCGATGCGCGGCTGGTGGTCATCGACTCCCGCGCCGGCCGCGACGTCACGCCGGGGCGCCGTCAGCTCATCCAGGACGAGGAGTGGGCGTGGATCTCCGAGCAGGCGCGGCGACCGGCCCGGCACCTGCTCCTGGCCAGCTCGGTTCCTTTTCTCCTCGCGCCCGGCCTTCATCACACGGAGGCCTGGGACGAGGCAGTGACAGACGGAGCTTGGGGCGCCATCGCCGCGCGGCTGGGGGAGTGGGCACGGCGCCGCGCCGTCATGGACCACTGGGCCTCCTTCCAGCACACCCATCGGTGCTTCGCCGAGCTAGTCGACGACGTGGCGCACGGCCGGGAGGGGGAGCCGCCGGCTTCGATCGTGATGCTGTCGGGCGATGTGCATCACTGCTACCTCGCCGAAGTCGGGTTCCGGCCTGGAAGCGGCGCTCGGAGTACGGTTTGGCAGGTCGTCTGCTCGGCATTTCGCAAGGAGCTCGCCCCGCGTGAGCGAGCGATCATCGGGCTCGGCCATTCGCGTCTAGCGGGACGCCTCGCCGGTCTACTTGCTCGCGCCGCGGGCGTTTCGCCGCTGCCGTTCAAGTGGCGGGTGGTCGACCGTCCCGCCTACGCCAACCAGGTCGCCACCCTCACCATCGACCGCGACCGGTCACACATTCGGGTCGAAGCCGTCGTCGACGACACGTGGCATCACCCGCGCCTCGACACCGCCTTCAGTCGCGATCTGGCCTGAGCTCGGCAAACCCTCCGGCGTACGGGTCATCACCATCAGTTACATAGGCCGCAGGGCCCCTCGGGGCACGAGCAGATCGGTAGCGGATGAGCCGAGCGCTTCGGCCCCCAGCGGCGAAGCCAGTCGAGCGCGGTCGGGTCGGTGCGGTCCGACCCAGCGCCCGACCAAGGACGGCGCATCAGCGCCGACGCCAAGCTGTCGGACTCGGAGGCGGTACGACTGGAGATCGAGTCGACGAGCGCGGCAACAAATGCGGTGGTGGGCTTCTCGTCCACGGGCACGCGTGTTTCTACCGTCGCCGGCGGACGCTCGGGCGCGACCCGGAGGGGCTGCGGCGTCTCGCCCCGGAGAGACGCCATCGAGCCCGTACTGCCTCAGACGGTCTGGGCGACCTTCCCGACCGCCTCCTGATAGATCTCCATCTGGCGGGCGATCCCCTGGTCGGTGTAGCCCTCGCTCACCTGCAGATCCTTGACTACAAGGCTGGCGTCGACAAGGTTGCGACCGAACTCCTCGTCCTCACGCAGCGCGGCTAGCTGCTCCGCCGAGCCGCTCACCTCGATGTAGCCGCTGATGCCGCCGCCGTTGGCTCCGAGCAGCACCACGTCGAAGCGCTCGGTGCGGCCGTCCTGCTGCAGACGGCCGTGCAGGCCAATGGCCTCGTTGAACACCTCGAGCCCGCGCTCCTCGCGCCCCGGAATCGGCGAGCCCCAGCTGATGAACAGCACGCGATCCGCCATGCTGTCTCCTTCCACTCGCGGTCCGACAGAATGCCGGGCCAGGGAAAGGCCACCCTGCCAGCCGACATGAGTCAATGCAAGTGCCCTGGCGCTGTGGCAGCTACCTGTCCTCCGTTTCGAAGTGCGACTCGATTGGCATCGCCGCGGATAGCAGGGGCGAGGCGATGTCCGGGTCGTCCTGATCGCAGACGAAGAGGAAGTCGATGACACGCGCGTCTATCGAGGCGTAGACCCCCTCGACCTTCCATCGTCTGTCGATCGTGCGCAGGCGCTCGACCCGCCCGTCGCCGTCGATCGTTCCCACCACCGAGCCGCGAATCGCACCGTCGGTCCCGTGTGGATCGGAGCCGGATTCCGCCGACGCCGTGAAGACGACCAGTTCGTCCGCGAGCGGCGTCGCGTCGCTGAAGGTGAGCGGGACGCCGTCGAGTTCGCCGAGCTCGTAAGCGCGGGTGGTCACCTCCTCGCCGCACTCGATCCGGCCGTTGTCCTGAACGCCGGCGAGGAAGTCGTCGAGCGGGACCTCTGCAACGATGTTGAGCCCCTGCTCGGTATTGCCGCGGTGGAACAGCCACAGCCGGTCGCCGAGCGGCGGAACCGCCGGGTACCGCCGTCCGGCTCAGTGCTGCTTCCCGCGAACAGCAGCACTCTCGCGGATGCCACTGGCAGCCTGCCGCGGTGCTAGCTCAGGCCGCCAGCCGATATCGCTGCACGATGCGGGCGTCGCTCGGAGGGACGAATCGGGCCCCCGCTACTCCCGAGGCCCTCGCAACCGCGGGGGTTTCGTCGTTCTGGGCAGAATGCGAACCTTGGTCGAACCTCTCGAGCACGAGACGCTGGCGCGTCGGTTCATTGCGCTCGCATCGGCGCGCGACTACGGGGCAGTCGCCGAACTGCTCGATCCCGATGTTGTCTGGTACGGCAGCCGCGGGGGGATGGACGCTGAGCGGGTCGTCCGTGGCCCCGACGCCTACCTCGCCTACATTGGACGACATGGTTGCCTTCTGGAGCGCGCTCTTCGGAGGCCGGATCCTGCCGCGCGACACGATCCAGGAGATGGCCCGGCCTCGGTCTGACGTTCCAGAGGAGAGGTCCCGGTACGGGCTCGGGTTCTGGCTGGATCCGAGCGGGCCCGGCGTCTCGCTGATTGGCTACGACGCCGGAGTGTCGTTCCGCAGTTCGGTCAACCGCGCCTGGAACCCCCGCAGGTCTGACCAGATACGAGACACTGGACCGAGATGTCACGGGCGAACGTCGAGCTGGTCCGCCGACTCTACGGAGAGCTTGCGAGCGAGGGTTCCCCTCCAGAGTTCGATCAGCGTCTGACCGATGAGGCTCTTGGTGAGTTCTTGGATCCAAGGATCGAGTGGGTCCCGGTCGCTCACTCGTTGCTCGCCGTCGAGAGCTATCGGGGCTTTGACGGCGTGCGTCGCTTCTGGGGCGAGTTCCTCTCGACCTGGGAGAGCTACAAGGTTGAGCCGCTGAGGTTCTACGACGCCGGTGATCAGGTGGCGGTTGTGGTGCACATCACCGGCCGGACGCACGAACTCGAAGTCGACGAGACTCGATCATCGCTCTTGACTCTCCGCGATGGGCGGGTTGTTCTAGTCCAATCGTTTGCCGACCCGGACGGTGCGCGCGAGGCCGCCGGGGTGCCGCCATAGCCTTCGCTGCCTGACCTGGTTCCTACGTCGTGACCAGGCAGAAGCCGTTGCCAAAGGGATCTGCGCAGCGCGTCAGGCTGCCCCAGTCGCCCGACTCCTGGCCCTCGACGTTTCCGCCGAGCCTGGTGATCTCCGATGTGGACCGCCCGACGTCCTCAACGGAAAATCGAGGTGAACAGGCGTCCAGTGTCTGGCGAATGAACGGCCCTCCGTCGCCGCGAGGAACGGCATCGAGCCCTCAGGCCGCAGGATCAGGTAGAGCTCGTTGCCACCCGCAGGCAGCTTCACCGACCGCGAGTTCCGCCCAACCTCGGTGCACTGGAGCGCCTGGCAGTAGACGCGCCGGCCTCGTCGAGGTCGGCCACGTCGATGCAGATCTTCACCGTCGTCATTCGGCGCGACCGTATCCGACTTGGCTCAGACAGTCGACGGGCGACTGCGGCTGGCCGACCACGGCGCTCGAAATGCACATGATGGATCACTCGTCACTCATGGTTTGGCGGCCCTTCGCTCGGGCATGAGTACATCGTCAGGTGAGCCGTGCAGTTCGCTCATCGACCCGGAGGGCTGACGGGCTTCTTAGCGGGGCCACGATTGGAACACCGGTCTTTTTCCGCAGTTCCAATTCAAGGAGTTCGCACCACGTGACTGCCCAGCAGCAGCAGAAGATCGTCCAGTACCTGAATGAGGCGCACGGCGCGGAGATCGCCCTCGTGCGTCAGCTCCAGGCCCAGATCGCCATGACGCCGAGCGGCCAGTACCGCAACGGCCTGGAAACCCACCTCGACGAGACCCGCCGGCACGCCGGTCGCATCCAGCGCCGGCTCGCCGAGCTCGACCAGGGCGACAACCCCTTCCAGGCCGGCCTCGGCCTCATCCAGTCCGTGATCGGCCAGGCCCTGGCTCTGACCAAGACGCCGATCGACCTCGTCCGCGGCAGCGGCGGCGAGGAGAAGGTGCTGAAGAACGCCAAGGACTCGTGCGCCGCAGAGGCACAGGAGATCGCGACCTACACCGCCCTGTCACGCCTAGCGCGGATCGCTGGAGACCGCGAGACCGAGCAGCTGGCCCAGTCCGTGCTCGCCGACGAGCAGCGGATGCTGGATCGGCTGATCCGGGAGATCCCGCGGCTCACGGAGGCCGTCGCGCGCGCCGAGTTCGAGGGCGAAGGCTCCTACGACGTGACCGAGACGGGAGCGGCCGACGCCGTCCGCGAGGTCGGCAAGACGGCCAAGCGCACGGCTCGCCGTAGCACCGGCCAGGCCAAGCGCAGCGCCCGCCAGGCCCGCAAGGTCCCTGGCGTCGCCAGGGCCGAGGGAACGGTCAAGGGCGCGGTGGCCTCAGAGTCCGATCTGGCCATCTCGGGTTACGACTCGCTCAGCGTCGACGAGATCGTCGGCAAGCTGGCCGAGCTCTCGCAGGTCGACCTCGCCAAGGTCAACGCCTACGAGCGCAAGAACCAGAACCGCTCCACCGTCACCAGCCGCATCGACTCGCTCCAGGCCGACGAGCCGTGGGCCGGATACGACGAGCTGGCCGTGGACGAGGTCCGCGCCGTGCTCGCCGAAGGGGACGACACGCGCATCAAGGCCGTTCGCACGTACGAGCGCAAGCACAAGAACCGCGCAGGCGTGCTGCAGGCGACCGACCGGCAGCTCTCAAACGCCTGAGGCTCCGGGCCACTGGGCGCTGCCGATCCGGCAGCGCCCCTTTCAGCAGGTTCCTCGACCAGGAGGAGAGGCGCTCTCCTCCTCAGCTCGCGGCGGCGATCAGCGCGCGGTCCTGCTCGCCGGCGCTTCGCCTGATCGCGCCCGGGGAGAGGCCGATCACGCGCTTGAAGGCGCGGCTGAACGCGGCCTCGGACCGGTAGCCGAGCCGGTCCGCGAGCTGGGCGACCGTGGCGCCCTCCTCCTTCAGCGCGGCCACCGCGACGTTCATGCGCCAGCGGGCGACATAGCTCATCACCGGCTCGCCTACGAGCTCGGTGAAGCGGGCAGCGAACGCCGAGCGCGACATCGCCAGCTCGTCGGCCAGCGAGGCCACGGTCCAGTTACGTGCGGGGTCGCGATGAACAAGTGAGATGGCGCGGCCGATCTGGGGGTCGTGGAGCGCTCCCAGCCAGCCCCTCTGCGCGGCCGGATCGCCCTCCATCCAGGCTCGGATTGCCTGGATCACGAGGATGTCCCCGAGGCGCGTGATCACGGCCTCGCCGCCCGGCCGGAGCTCGCCGGCCTCGGAGGCCATCAGCCGCAGCGTGCTCTGCATCCACGCCAGCCTGGGCGAGCCGGACGCCTCGACGTGGATCGTGCTCGGGAGGATTCGGATGAGGTTGCCGGCGGCCGGGTGCGCGAAGCGCACGGCGCCGCAGATGAGGCCGGTGGGGGCACCGCCCTCGCCGTGGCGAAGGACCTCGTAGCGATCGCTGACGGCCTCACGCTCGAGGTCGAGAATCCCCGGTGCAGGAGCGCCCGGTTCGCTGCGCAGGACGTGACCCTCCCCGTGCGGCACGAGCGCGAGGTCTCCGAGCTGGATCCACCCCTGCTCCTCCTCCTCGGTCTCGAGCCAGAGCCGGCCCGAGGTGACCACGTGGAACCAGAGGTATCCCGGCATGGGCGGCAGCGTGAGTCCCCAGGGCGCGGTGAGCTCGGAACGGCAGTAGTAGGCGCCGTTCATCCGCAGGAAGTGCAGCGCTTCGCCGAGCGGATCGGCCGGCGGGAAGGGGTCGAGCGTTTCCATGCGCCCAGTATGCACGGCCGTGCTCGCTTCATCCAGCGTGATGGACGGATGAGCATGAATCAACGCGGTTGGGTCATAGCCAGTCCTGCAGCAATGCGGGAATCTGGACGCACTGCATCTACGACCAGATCGGAGCGACCATGGCACACACCGGACAGACCCTCGAGAACCCGGCCAGCGGAGAGCGGATCACGTTCCGCCGGACGTCGGCCGACACGCGTGGCGAACTCCTGGCCATCGACCTCGAGCTTCCCGTGAACCGACGGGTCCCGGGTGGCCAGCACATACACCCGAACCAGGAGGAGCGCTTCGAGGTGGTCGAGGGCACGATGCGCTTCCGGATGGGACGCGAGCGGGTCATCGCGGGGCCCGGCGAGGTGGTCGTGGTCCCGCCTGGCCAGAAGCACGACTTCGCGAACGTCGGCGACGATGAGGCGCTGGTCCGAGTCGAGGTGCGCCCGGCGCTGGAGATGGAGCAGCTCTTCGAGACCGCCGTGGGCCTCGCAGAGCAGGGCCGCACGATGCTGGGCGGCATCCCGAGGCCCCTTGATCTCGCCCTGTTCACCTATGAGTTCGAGGACGAGGTACGGGGAGCGTTCCCGCCCCGCTGGCTGCAGCGCGTCGTCCTCGCACCTCTGGCGTGGCTCGCGAGGCGCCGCCGTCAGCCGCGGTCGGCACCGCGGCCGGTGGAGGTCCGAGCATGAACCGGCGCTCTCCAGACATCGTGCTCGGCGGGGCCGTGATCGCCATGGGCCTGCTGGCGGGGCTCTTCTACGCCTTCGACATCGCCGTCATGCCGGCCCTGACAGCGGCCGACGACCGCACCCTCGTCGATGCGATGCAACAGATGATCGACAAGATCGAGAATCCGGCCTTCTTCCTGACCTTGCTCGGTGCGCCGGCGCTCGGCGCGGTCGCCCTCGTTCAGGCGCGTCGCTCCGGCTCGGCCGAGACCGCACGCTGGATCGCCGCCGGCCTCGCCCTCTACACGGTGATGGTCGTCGTCACCTTCGCGTTCCACTTCCCGCTCAACGATGAGCTGAAGCAGGCGGGTGACCCCGCCCGCATCGACGATCTGGCCGCCGTGCGCGACGACTTCGTGACCCCCTGGGTCGCCTGGAACATCGTCCGGACGCTGGCAACGACGGCGGCCTTCGGCTGCCTCGCCTGGGCGCTCGTCCTGCGCGGACGCAGTCGCTAGCGGGGCGAAGGGAAGATCGACTCGGTGCGGCCCGTGCGCTCCTCGAGCAGCCGGTCGGCGTACCGGAGCAGAGCAGCAAGGGAAACGAGCGCCGCGACGCCGCCCACGCCCGCGGCCACGCCAAGCGAGGCATCGGCGATCGCACCGAGCGCGATCGCGATCGCGCTGCCACCGACCACGCTGTTGACGACGGCGACGACCGTCGCGAAGGTGAAGAACTGCTTGCGCCTCTCGGGCGGCACCGCGGCGTTCTCGAACACCCCTCGTCCGTCGTCGTGCCCGGAGAGCAGGAAGAGCTTCGCCTGGTCGCCGGCGATCTGCTTGTAGTAGTTGCGGATCCGGTTGATCGCGACGCCGTAGCGGAAGTCCTCGGCGCCGCACTCGACCACTCGGACGAAGGTGAAGACGCCGAGGACATAGAGCGTCGGGAGCACGGTGAGGGCGAAGACGTCGAAGGTCGTGCCGACCTGCGATGCCTGGCCGATGAACCCCAGCGCGACCAGCGCGCTGGACACGGAGAGGATGTAGAGCGAGGCGCGGGATGCGCTCTCGCTCGCGGTCTGCGAGCGAGCGCCCTGGAGCGTGAAGTGCTCGGTGGTCAGGGCGGTCAAAAGCTCCTGGCGATCCGGGGCCTCCGCCACCGCATCAACGTACCAACGCCGGCGTCCGCCCCCACGGCGCGTACGTTTGGTGCATGGCCCCGATTCTGCGCCCGCCGCCCCTCGGCCGCCTCGGATGGGAGGTGCTGACCGGGTTCGAGCTCGCCCGGTTGCTGGCGGCCGGCCCCGGGCTGGCTCGCGCGCCCAGGGGCGAGCGAGCCGTGCTCGTACTGCCCGGCTTTGCCGCGGACGACGCGTCGACGCTGCCCCTGAGGGCGTTTCTGCGCCGGCTGGGCCACTCGGTCACCGGCTGGGGGTTCGGCCGCAACCGGGGCGACGTGGCCGGGCTCGTACCGCGGGTGACCTCGCTGGCGCGGGACCTCTCCGAGCGTCACGGCGAGCCGGTCCACCTGATCGGGCAGAGCCTGGGCGGCGTGCTCGCCCGGGAGGTGGCCCGCGACGCCCCCGATGTCGTGGCCCAGGTGCTCACGCTCGGCACTCCCGTGGTCGGTGGGCCGGCCTACACGGCCCTGCACCGCCGCTACCCGGCGCAGGACCTCGCGGCGATCGACGCCACGATGCGCGAGCGCCACAGGGTGCCGATCAGCATCCCGATCACGTCCGTCTACAGCAAGCGGGACGGGATCGTGAGCTGGCAGGCATGCCTCGACACCCTCAACCCGCGAGTCACGAACGTCGAGGTCGGGAGCTCGCACTTCGGGATGGGAATCGACCCGGCGGTGTGGCGGCTGGCGGCCCGGCTCCTCGCCACCGGCGGCTAGCTCGCCCGCCGCCGACGTACGTGTGTTGGGCGCGCCTGTCGGGTAAGAGACTCCTAACGTCCGCGGTCGAAAGAGGAGGATCGAGGGATGAGCACGAGGCGACTGACCGCGGTGATCGCGGCGGCCCTGCTGGCGCTCGCGATGGGGTCGTGCGGGGACGACTCCGACGACGGTGGCGACGGAGGCACGTCCGGCGGCGAGCTGAGCGGCAAGATCGCCGTCCTCCTCCCCGATTCGAAGTCTTCGGACCGGTGGGAGACGGCGGACCGGCGCTTCTTCGAGCAGGGGTTCAAGGCCGCCGGCCTCTCGAGCGACGACTACATCATCAGCAACGCCGAGGGCGACCCCTCGACGCAGCGCAGCCAGGCCGAACAGGCGATCACGGAGGGCGCGAAGGTCATCCTGCTCGTCAACCTCGATCCGGGCAGCGGCGCGGCGATCATCGACGACGCCAAGTCGCAGGACGTGACGATGATCGACTACGACCGCCTGACCGTCGGCGGCGACGCCGACTACTACGTCTCAGGCGACGCGACCCAGGCCGGGCGGCTGCAGGCCGAGGGGCTGATCGAGGACCTCAAGGGCAAGGATTCCGCGCGGATCGCGATCCTGTACGGGGCCCCCACGGACTCGTTCGCCACCGATCTCAAGAAGGGCAACACCGAAGTCCTCGAGAGCAAGGGCGAGAACATCGAAGTCGAGGCCGAGCAGGCCGTGCCGAACTGGGACGGCCAGAAGGCGTTGACGATCTACGAGCAGATGCTGCAGGCGTCCGAGGACTTCGACGGCACGCTTGCGGCCAACGACACCCTCGCGAACTCGACGATCGCGGCGCGCAAGTCCCGCAAGCTCCCGGCGATACCCGACCAGCGGCCTGGACGCCACGACCGAGGCGCTCCAGCACATCCTGGCCGGCGAGCAGACCTTCACGGTCTACTTCTCGATCAAGGACCAGGCGACCAAGGCCGCCAAGCTGGCGGTGCAGCTGGCTCGCGGCGAGGAGCCCACCGGCCTCAATGCCAAGGTGGACAACGAGACCTCGAAGGTGCCCACGATCCTGCTCGAGCCGCTGACCGATTCGCAAGGACAACATCGGGGAGACGGTGATCGCGGACGACTTCGCGTCGTGGGATGACGTGTGCGTCGGCGAGTATGAGCGCTACTGCCCGGAGAATCGCTAGCCGCTGACGACGCTCGCCCCGTTCATCAGCTTCCGTGACGCCGAGGCATGCGCGCGCGTCCGCGCGATTCCGCGTGAACGAATCGCCGACCACCCGAACGGGGACTTCCGGATCCGGCTCGAGGAGGAACCGGCTGCCTTCTATGCGGCATTCGCCGACGATCTCGTCGGCCGAATACGGACAACGCGCGAGGAGGGCCGCGAGCTCACGCTGATCCTCCCCGTCGGGCCCATGCCACAGTACGCCCTCGCAGTCCGCAGGATCAACGACGAGCGGCTCTCGCTGGAGCACGTGCATACGTTCAACATGGACGAGTACGCCGACGAGGACGGGCGGACGGCGCCGGCCACATGGGCGGGGTCGTTCGCGCGGGCGATGCAGGAGCACTTCTTCGGGCGCATCGACGCCGAGCTGCGTCCGCCGGAGTCGCAGATCCACTTCCCCAGCCACGACACGATCGGCGACTACTCCAAGCGGATCGAGGACCGCGGCGGCGCCGACGTCTGTTACGGCGGAATCGGCTGGAGTGGGCACATCGCCTTCTGGGAGCCTCAACTCGGGCACGAGTTCGAAGGCGACCTCGACGCCTACAGGCAGGCGGGCGCCCGGATCGTCGAGCTGCACCCGATGACCGTCATGCAGAACGCGCTGCACTCGTTCGGCGGCGACTGGTCGTGGGTGCCCCCGAAGGCGGCGACGATCGGGCCGCGCGAGGTGCTCGGCGCCCGCCACCGCTCGTTCTGGCTCGACGGTGACCTCGGGGGCGGTGTCTCGTGGCAGCGCTTCATCGCCCGCCTGGTGGCCCATGGACCGGTGAACGAGTTCGTGCCCGGCTCCCTGCTGCAGGAGACCCGGTGCGACTACACGCTGCTCGGCAACGTCGCCGACGACGTGGAGATCAACATGGCGTAGCAGGCCCGACGCCGGCGGCCCGTACGGGTGCCCACACCTCTCCTTTGCCGGGCAGCCGTATATGGCATCGCGGCCCCGCTGGGAATACTGAACGGTCGCATGTTGACCAGAACCGACCAACCCGCGACCCAGATCGAGCTCGTGCGCGACGCTTACCGGTTCATCGAGGACATCCAGGAGGGTCGTCGCAACGACTTCGACGACGCGTACGGCGAGTGGTTCGCGAGAGGTTCGAGCTGCTCCCGCCGCCCAGCTATCCGGAAGGCCCACGGGCATTCCGCGGCCGGGCCGGCCTGAAGCGCTGGATCGCCGTCACCCAGGAGATCTGGGAGGAGTGGCGGCTGGTCGCAGAGCGCTTCCTCGTCGCCGGCGAGCAGGTGGTGGTCCTCGTGTGCGTGAGCGCCCAAGGGCACCTGAGCGGTGTCCGCGTCGATCGCGAAACGGCGCATATCTGGGACATCGCGGACGGCTACGTGACCCGCTGTGAGGTCTTCCTCGACCGCTCGGAGGCGCTTCGCATCGTGGAGGCGGCCCTAGGGCCCTAGGACCGGACGACGCGCGCGGCGCCGAACGTGAGCCGCTCGGCCGCGCCGCCGGGCAGCTCGACCGCGATCTCGGAGAGTCCCTCGTCGCCCTGCTCGAACGCCACATGCTGGTCGCGGTCGAGGCGCAGGGTCATTCCGTCGCGCTCGAGCCCGAGCACCTCCGCCCAGCGCGCCGCGATCGCCTCGGGGTCGGGCACGCGCACGGTCACCCCGGCTAGCCGGCCGGGCGCGCCCTGACCGGCACGGCCGATCCAGTCGGGGCCGCCCCAGCGCCACGTTTCCGGCGGCAGCGGCCGGTCGATCGAGACGATCGTCCCCCCGAGGTCGGCGGGGTGCAGGTGGCTGGCGGAGATGTCGTCGATGTCGATGCTCCACACGGTGCGCACCCCGAGTGCCTCCGCCCTCTCGCGCGCGCCCGCGAGATCGTCGAGCTGGAAGATGAGCATGTACCCGCCTTCGCCGCGGCGTTCGAGGTGGCGCCCGGCGGCCGTGCCCTCCTGGGTGGGGGAGACGATCTCGAGGAAGTCCTCGCCCAGCGCGCACACGACGTTGTGCAGCCCGAACAGGCCGACGCCCGGGTCGCGGAACGGCTCGCCGAGTCCCAACGCGTCACGCAGGCGCGCGTAGGAGGGCTCGAGGTCGCGCGCCACGAGCACCGCCTGGCGGAGGCGAACACCCGTTGACTGCGAGCCGGACACCTCCAATACCCTACGTCGATGGCTGCGATCGAGACCGGCACGCAGGACCTTCTGGTTCGTGTCGAGGACGGCGTGGCCGTGCTCACGATGAACCGCCCCGAGCGGCGCAACGCGCTCTCGCCCGCGATGCTCGAGGCGCTCGGCAGGGCACTCGAGGAGGCCGAGGAGAACGACGACGTGGCGTGCGTCGTGCTCACCGGCGCGGGCTCCGCGTTCTGTGCCGGCGGCGACGTCAAGGCGATGGCCGAGGGCAACGGCGCACAGATCGACTACGACGCGCGAGTGGCGGTCCAGCGCCGCAGCCAGCGCGCAACCTCCGGCCGCCTGCACGCGATGCCCAAGCCAACGATCGCCGCGCTGCCCGGAGCCGCGGCCGGCGCGGGACTCGCGCTTGCGCTCGCGTGCGACCTGCGCATTGCCGCTCGCGGCGCGGTCCTCACCACCGCGTTCGCCCGGGTCGGCCTGGCCGGCGACTACGGCGGGACCTGGTTCCTCACCCGGCTGGTCGGCACTGCGCGCGCCCGCGAGCTGTACTTCCTCTCCGAGCGGCTCTCGGCGGAGGAGGCCGAGCGCCTCGGGATCGTCAACCGCGTCGTGGACGACGAGCGGCTGGAGGAGGAGGCGCTGTCGCTCGCAGCGCGGATCGCGGCCGGCCCGCGCATCGCGCTCACCTACATGAAGGAGAACCTCAACCGCGCCGAGAACGGCGACGAGCTCGGCGAGTGCATGGACCTCGAGGCCACCCACCACTTGCGCACCATGCTCACCGAGGACCACCGCGAGGCGGCCGCCGCCTTCGCGGAGAAGCGCCAGCCGTCGTTCCGGGGCAAGTAGCCAGTCCCGGGGTCAACCCCGGAAGCGGGAGAGGTCGTCGCGGCTGAGCTTGCGGTGACTTCTGTAGCCGCCGTTGGCGAGGCTGAGGTCGAACTCTGCGAGCAGTGTCCGCATGACATGGCGCACACCCTCCTGCCCGTCCAGGGCAAGGCCGTAGACGTAGGGGCGGCCGACGAGGACGGCGTCGGCTCCCAGGGCGAGTGCCTTGTAGGTGTCCGTGCCGGTACGAACGCCGGAATCGAACAGGACGGCAAGCCGGTCGCCCACCGCATCGACGATCCGCGGCAGGGCGTGGACCGACCCGATCGCGCGGTCGCCCTGGCGGCCGCAGTAGTTGGAGACCACTATGCCGTCGAAACGGCGCCTGGCGGCGAGCTTCGCGTCCTTCGCGGTCCGAACTCCCCGCAGGAGGATCGGGCCGTCCCAGCTCTTGCGGATCCGCCGCAGCGGCCTCCAGCTCCGGCCGGGGCGAGGGGGCGTGATCAACAGGTGCGTGTACCCGGCGGCGCGGGCGCGCCGCAGGGAGCTCAGGTTCGGATCGCCGTCCCCGGGCCAGTCCATCTGGTACCAGCGCGACCCCGTGCCGTTCGCGGCGGCGACCTCTTCGATGGAGTAGCCGGCCCGCGCCGACTGGATGTACGTGAGCTCGAGGTCCGCGGCGGCTCGCGCGCTGGCCAGTTCCCCCTCTGGATGAGCCAGCCGCTGGCGCCCGACCGGCGCGAAGATGACCGGCGCCGGCATGCGCGTGCCGAGGATGGTCGTGGACACGTCGCGCTCCGCCCGGTCGATGAACATCCGCGGGATGATCCGCCAGCCCCGAAACGCTCTCGCATTCGCGCGTGCGGCCTCCGCGCCTCCCGCCGCGGCGAGGAAGTAATCCCGTGCCCGGCGGTCGAGCACCCGAGCGGCCCGGGTCTCGAGCTTGGAGAGATTGGTGGTGACCTTCGGAACCTGGCCCTGGGCCATTCCCTCGAGATAGATCTCCGATTGATACGTGTAGTAGGAGGACGGAGCAGCCGGCGGGCTCGCCTGAGCGGAATCGCGCGATCCCGGGCACCGGGCGGCCGGCGGCGAACGCTCCGGGGACGAGCACGGTGGTGGCGGCCACCGAGCCGACCGAACCGATGAACTGGCGACGGGTGTGCTTGGGCATGCGCGTGGCCACTCGCTCAGCCAAGCCCTGGTCAGAGAGCTCCGGCTGAGCTGTCGGTGGCTCCTGTAGCCGTTCCTCGCGAGCGTGCGATCCAATTCGGCCAGCAGAGTCCGCATGACACGCGCCACGCCCGCTTGCCCGTCCAGGGCCAGCCCATAGACGTACGGGCGGCCGATCAGCACGGCGTCTGCGCCCAGCGCGAGCGCCTTGTAGGCGTCAAAGCCCGTGCGGATGCCGGAATCGAACAGAACGGCGAGCCGATCGCCGACCGCGTCCACGATCGGGGGCAGGGCGTCGAGCGACGCGATCGCGCCGTCGACCTGGCGGCCGCCGTGATTCGAGACCACGATTCCGTCGATGCGGTGCTTCGCCGCGAGCTTCGCGTCCCGGACGCTCTGGATTCCCTTCAGCAGGATCGGGCCGTCCCAGTTCCTGCGAATCAGCGGCAGCTGCTTCCAGCTCAGTCCAGGGTTCTGGAACAGCGTCGCAAAGGTGATGCCGGCGGCCACCGGGTCCTGGGCCGCCGGCACGGTCAGGCGGCGGTTGAAGACCGGGTCGCTGGTGTAGTTCGCGATCCCGAGATTCTCGAGAAACGGTGAGTAGCCGCGGTCCAGATCGAGTGGTCGCCATCCCAACTGGGTCGTGTCGAGGGTGATGACGAGGTGCGTGTACTTGGCCGCGCGAGCACGTCGCAGGAAGCTCACGGTGAGCTCGTCGTCGCGCGGCCAGTAGAGCTGGTACCAGCGCGATCCCTCGCCGTTGGCCGCAGCCACCTCTTCCATGGAGTAGGCGGCCTGAGTGGAATGGATGTACGTGAGCTTCAGGTCCGCGGCGGCGCGGGCGCTGGCCAGATCACCTTCCGGGTGCGCCAGCGTCTGCACCCCCACGGGTGCGAAGAGCACAGGGGCGGGCATGCGGGTCCCGAGAACGGTCGTCGACAGATCGCGGGCCGGGCGCTTGCGCCGCCGCCGCCGTTTGATCCGCCACTGCCGGAAAGCCGTCGCGTTCGCGCGCATGGTCTCGCGATTGCCGGCGCCGGCCAGGATGTACGCCAGAGGCTCCGGCTCCAGCACCTGGACGGCCCTCTCCTCCAACTGCGAGAGATCCTCGGGGATCGCCCCCGCGCCCGTCGCGCCGATTGAGGTCACGGCGTGCAACATATTGGTCGGCACGCCCTGAGGTGAAGGAGATGATCCGGACTGATCTACGGCGAGCTGGGGGCGTTCGCGCCCGGGTCCGGAGCGGGGCGGCCGTTTCCCGCGGCCGCGACCGCCGACAGCACACCGAAGACGCCGGCTATCGCGAGCACTCCGGTACGAGCCTGGCGCGGTATGCCCCGGCCGGCCGCCCAGCTGGCGCCGAAGTCGACCGCGTCGCACGCCGCCGCCGCAGCAAGCCACGGCCGCGCCGAGCCGTCATTACGCGCCACCGCCTGCACGCCGCCGAGGCCTACCGCGAGGTCGCGAGCGCCCACGGCGCGCGCGAGCACCTGTGCGCCGGGGAGCCGGGCCTGCTTCCCGATCCAGCCTCGCTCCATGAGCTCCGGCTGCGCGATGAAGGCGACGCCGAAGACGAACCGGCCGAATGAGATGAGCCCGGCGAGGATGCGCATGGGCGTTGTCTACCAGACCGGTCGCGCCGTGGCGCGGCGCTCAGCCCTGCCGCGCCTCGCGCGACGCCGCGCTGATCGTCTTGAAGACGTACAGCACCGAAAGCACGAAGAAGATGCCCCCCAGAAGGGCGCGCACCTGATCCGCCTCCAGTGGCGCGCGCTTTGCCACCGGGTCGGCTATCCCGTCCGCCACCTTCTCCCGCCAGCCCTGCAGACCGGCCTGTCCCAGCTTCGTGGCCGTGGCCATGTTGGCTCCCTTTCCGTTGCCTTCGCCTCGGCTCCTCATACCCGGGCCGGCGGCCGTCACCCTGGGCCGTGCTCCTCCCACAGCTCAGCCGTCCGGACCTCGGCCCGCTCGTCGTGGGTCTGCTGGAAGTTCCGGCCGCCGCGGGCGAAGGTTGCGGCCACCGCCGGGGGCACCTCGTCCTCGCCGAAGCGCCGGTCGAGCCACGTGGCGGGCCTCACGTGGTGGATGCCGACCTCGCGGGCCGCGGCCGAGTCGTCGTAGCGCCAGGGGCCGGCGATCCGTCCCAGGCGATAGGTCCCGTCGGCCGTGCGGGTCCAGACGAGCGCACCCTCGGGCAGCTCTGCGAAGCGGCGGAGCATCCGGCCGGCCTTGTCGCCATGAGCATCGGCGGCCGCGGCGACCGCCTCGCCGACGGTCGCCGGGCGCGTCGGGAGCGCGTCGCCGATTCCGACCAGGCCCTGCTCGACCCCGTGCTCTGCGCCCGCTCCATCGGGGGCGTCGCGGTCGCGGGCGCGCATCGGGGCGCGGTAGACCGGAGGGACGCGCGTCACCCTGCTCAGGGTCGCGAGCGGCCCGCGGGGCCCGACCGGGACCCAAGCACGATCAGCGTCTTGGTGCCGGTCACGTTCCCGCTGCGCCGGATGCGATCTATCACGCGCTTGAGGTGGTCGAGATCCGTGACTCGGAGTCGAACCAGCGCGTCCGGGTCGCCGGCGATCGTAAACGCCTCGACCAGCTCCGGAAGATCTGCGACCGTGCCGTCGATGTCGGCCACCTGGGTCGTCCCCGTGAAGCGGAGCTCGGTGAATGCCTCGACGTCGCTCCCGAGCCTGGTGTGGTCGAGCACCGCGGTATAGCCGGTGATGACGCCCAGCGATTCCAGGCGATCGATCCGGCGCTTGGCGGCCGCCGGCGACAGTCCCACTCGTCGTCCGATCTCACTCGCGGACCGCCGCCCGTCGTCGAGGAGCAACCCCACGATGGCGCGGTCGAGATCGTCAACCTCTGTTCGCGCCATGGGGGCAGGTTATCGCTCCGAGGCTCTCCGACGCTCAATTTGTGTGTGTCGTGTTCCTGTGAAGCGAATACGTTGACCTGGACGGCATCGAGATGACACTTTTCTTCAGATGACTGCGACCGCACCGCCACCCCAGCCGGACCTCTCGGTGCTCGAGAAGGTCGAGAGCCGTGTGCTCTGGCTCGCCACGAGCATCGTCCACCACGCCAACAGGGTGCGGAATACGGCGTCGGGCGTGAAGGTGGGCGGCCACCAGGCGTCGTCGGCCTCGATCGTGTCGATCATGACCGCGCTGTGGTTCGAGCACCTACGCGCTCCCGACCGCGTCTCGGTCAAGCCGCACGCCGCGCCGGTACTCCACGCCATCGAATATCTGCTCGGCCGGCTCGACAGCGATTACCTGACCACCCTCCGCCAGTTCGGCGGCCTGCAGAGCTATCCCAGCCGGCTCAAGGATCCGGTGCCGGCAGATTTCTCGACCGGCTCCGTGGGCATCGGCGCCACCGCCCCAGTCTGGGCCGCGCTCGCCCACCGGTACGTCGCCGGGCACTTCGAGGTGCCGCAGGGCGGCCGGCATATCGCGCTGCTGGGGGACGCCGAGCTGGACGAGGGGGCGTGTTGGGAGGCCATCGTCGACCCCGTGGTGCCACAGCTCGGCGAGGTGCTCTGGATCGTGGATCTGAACCGCCAGTCGCTGGACCGCATCGTGCCCCAGATCGCCGCAGGACGGCTGGCCTCGATGTTCGAGGCCGCCGGCTGGCACACCATCACGCTCAAGTACGGCCGCCGTCTCAGTGAGCTGTTCGAGCGAGAAGGTGGCCCGATGCTTCGTCGCCGCATCGACGCGATGCCGAACGAGGAGTATCAGCGGCTGCTACGCGCCGGTCCGGAGGAGCTTCGCGAGAGGCTGCCCGGGTCCGGGCGCGGCCGTCGCGAGGTGGAGAAGCTGCTCGGGGAAGTGGAGGACCACGATCTCGGCCGCGCGATCCGCGATCTCGGGGGCCATGACCTCCCCATGCTCCTCGAGGCGCTTGCCGAAGCGGACAAGGTCACGGACCGGCCCTCGGTGATATTCGCTTTCACCATCAAGGCGTGGCGCCTGATGACCGAGGGGCATCCCGCCAACCATTCCGCCCTGCTGTCGAATGCGCAGTGGGAGCAACTCGGCTCCGAGCTGGGAGCCGACCCGGCCGATCCCTGGGCCCTGTTCGACGACGACTCCGCGGAGGCGCTGCTGTGCAGGCGAGCGACGGAGCGGCTGGAGCGCGAGCAGCCGAAGCCGAGCCCGGCGCCCGCGGTGCCGGCGCAGCTCGGTCGAGAGCACACCGGTGCGGCATCGACTCAGCAGGCCTTCGGCCGCTTCTTCGTCGACCTGGTGCACGGCGCGCCCGAAGTGGCCGCCCACGTCGTGACGGTCAGCCCCGATGTCGCCTCCTCGACCAATCTGGGTGGCTGGATCAACCGTGCCGGGATCTGGAACCCCGGGGAGCGGATCGACTGGTTCGCCGACGACACCGACACGCTGGTGCGCTGGCGCGAGACCGAACACGGACAGCACATCGAGCTGGGCATCGCCGAGGGCAACCTGGTCGGGTTGCTGGGTGAGCTGGGCCTCACCTGGTCCCGGGACGGACAGACACTCCTGCCGATCGGGACCATCTACGACCCGTTCGTGAATCGCGCACTCGAGCCCTGGTCGTTCGGCATGTACGCGGGCGGGCAGTCGATCCTCGTCGGCACACCTTCGGGAGTGACGCTCGCGCCCGAAGGCGGGGCCCACCAGTCGATCATCACGCCGTCCGTGGGTCTCGAGCAGCCCGGCTGCATCGCCTGGGAACCGGCTTTCGCCCAGGATCTCGAGTGGACGCTTCTGCACGCCCTGTCCCTCCTGGGCCGTCCAGGTGGGTGCTCCTCGTACTTCAGGCTGAGCACACGGCCGATCGATCAGGCGCTGGCCACCGTGCCCGATGACCCGGACCTACGCGAAGGCCGCCGGCGGCTCGCGGTCAGCGGCGGATACCGGCTGCGAGCGGCGGAAGCCGCCCCGCAGGTGGTTCTCGTGTGCATGGGGGCGATGGTTCCCGAGACGCTCACGGCAGCCGACGAGCTGGAGGCAGCCGGGATTCCGGCAGACGTGGTCTGCGTGGTATCGGCCGACCTGGTCTTTCGCGCTCTGCGCGCCCGCGACGGCCTGGCCGAGGGCGCCGACGATGTACTGGACGCGTTGTTCCCGGCCGACCGCGCCGCACCGATCGTGTCAGTGCTCGACGGCCACCCGCACACGCTCAGCTTCCTCTCGGCGATTCGCTGCATGCCGATCGCCTGCCTCGGGGTCGACGACTTCGGCCAATCGGGTGACGTGCAGGACCTCTACGAGCACTTCGGCATCGACGCGGACACCATCGTTGGGGCTGCGATCGACCTGATCGACGGCGGCTAGCCCACTGCCGCTCGCAGCTGGGACAGCGCGGGTCCGTGCAGCTCGGCCGCGAGCTCGCGTGCCCGCTCGATACGCACGCGTTGGACCATCCAGTCGAGCTTCTCGGCGGCCTTGGCAAGGTCGCACTCGCCGCGCTCGACCCATGTCGCCGCGAGTGCGGCATTGACTTCCAGCCAGGACAGCGAATCGGCGGCCTGGGCAAGGTCGCCCTCGGGACTGCCGCCGAACTCGTGCTCGCGGATCGGCACGGCCACGCCCTCCACGAAACGAGCGGAGGCTCCGCGGTCGCGCAGCCAGTCGGCGACCACCTGCGCAGAGCGCTCGCAATGCCGCCGGTTGTACACGGGGTCGTCCCAGGCCGTGCCGGCCTTGTCGAGGACGGGGCCACCCGGGACCGACCGCTCCATGTCATGGGTCAGCACGGCGATCACAAGCGGCTCGGACGCCTCCGGCTCGAGCGCAAGCAGCCAGTCAGCCGACCGCGACAGGTGCTCGCCGTCGTAGTACGGGGCGATCCAGGCGAGCGCGTCCGCGCGCAGCCGGCGGAACTCGTCGCTAAGGGGGCGCTCCGGCAGCCAGCCCGGCGGTGGCGCTCCCGAGAGCGCGGGGGAGCTCACACCACCGTGGTGCCGGCAGGGTCGGGCAGGCCGGCGAGGTATTCGAGCGCTTCCTCGGACCCGATGACGTCGGCGTACTTCGCCTGCATGTCGAAGAGGTTCGCCTCGTGAGGTCCTGCCGCGCGGTCGCCCACGCAGTCACGGACCACGAGTGTCTGAAAGCCGTACTGCATGCTGTCTACGACGCTCGCCCGCACGCACCCGCTCGTGGTCGCCCCGCAGACGATCACCGTGTCGACCTCGTGGGCGGCGAGGATCGCGGCGAGGTTGGTTCCGAAGAAGGCCGAGGCGCCCTTCTTGACCACCACGACATCCTCGGCGGCGACCTGCAGCCGCGGGTCGAGCTCCACGGCGGGAGTGCCCTCCACGAGCGCGGTGGCGCCCGGGAACTTGGTCGGCCAGGCGCCCGCGTCGCGCAGGCTCGGGTGAAACGAGATCAGCGTGAACAGGACAGGCCGCTGCTTGGCCCGAGTCGCCTCGGCAAGCTGCGCCGTCCGGCCCACCTCGGCCGTCAGGTCGGCGCCGGTGGGGAACGCGGGGTCCGTGAAGCCGCGGGTGAAGTCGACGACCACGAGCGCCGGTCGAGTGCCGCGCTCGATCGAGTGGCCGAAGCCGGCGCGTTCGTAAACATCCTGGCTGGGGGTCAAAACGCCTCCGTCGTACGGGCGTGCATACAGGCATGCACAAGTATATTTCCAAGTGCAACCGGTTGGATCGGATCCGGGCACCGGCATAGTCTTTACCGACCAGTGAGCATTTTCTCCCCAAACGAGCGCCAGGTTCCCGAGAGGACGAGTGTCGCGCTTGCCCGGACGATCCGGGCCGCGATCCTCGACGGACGCCTCGAGCCCTACCAGGCCCTCCCGGAGGTCGAGCTGTCACGCCAGCTGGGCACCAGCCGCACCCCGATCCGGGAGGCGCTGCTGCTGCTCGAGCGCGAGGGCCTGATCGAGGGCGCCCCCAACCGCGGCTCGACGGTGAAGGGGTACGAGCCGGCCGAGCTCAGGGAGTTCTACACGCTGCGCGCGGTGCTCGAGGGACACGCAGCGCGCACCGCCGCGGAGCGCATTGACGACCGCGAGCTCGAGCGGCTCGAGGAGAGCTGCGATCGCTTCAGCAAGCTGCGGACCTCCAAGGAGAACCTCACCCGGCTCGCGGACGAGAACTTCACCTTCCACGAGGTCATTCTGCACGCCGCCAACATCGACAAGCTCACGCGGATGGTGCGCGAGGTGACTGCCGTCCCGCCGATATACCGGTCCTACATGGCCTACTCCGACGATCACCGGAAGACCGTCGAGCGGGAGCATCGGGCGATTGCCCGGGCCCTCGCCGACCGCGACGGAGAGCATGCGGCCGAGCTGATGCAGGCACACGTGATCTGGGCGCGGGACCTGGCGATGAAGCACTTCCCGCAGTCCACCTGAGGGCGCCCGGAGCAGGCTGATCGGGCCTTCCTTTTTTAAGGGGATGTGTGCTGTCGCCCCGGTGCTTGCATACAACATGCACACCACTGTAGGGTCCGCCCAGGCAACCGTCCGCTTCGGGTTCGGAGCGACAAGAGGGGATATAGGGATGCGCAGATCCGGTATCCGCAGCGGCCTAGTCGCGCTGCTGCTCGTGCTGTTCACGCTGGGAGTCGCCGCCTGCGGCGACGACGATGACGGCGGGGGTGGCGGTGGGTCGGGCGACGCCGCGAGTGACAACGGCGGCGGTCCCGAGAAGGTCAAGACCGCCGTCCTGCTCAACGGCAAGGCTGACGACCAGACGTGGAACACGAGCATGTCGGACTCGGTGGAGCGGGTGAAGGAGTCCGCCGGCCTCGACGTGATCAACACGCTCGAATCCGTGACCCCGGCAGACGGCGCGCGCGCCATGCGCGAGGTCATCGAGCAGGGCGGTGCCGAGCTGGTCGTCCTGCACGCCTCTGCACTCGACCAGGCGACCAAGGAGGTCGCGGCCGAGCATCCCGAGGTCTGTTACCTGCAGGCGTTCGGAACGGACAAGCCCGGACCGAGCACGACGTTCTACTTCGACGACGCCAGCGGCGCGAACTACCTCGCCGGCATGGCGGCGGCGAGCGTGTCGAAGTCGGGCACGATCGGCGTCGTGGGCGGCGTGGACCTCGACGAGATCGTCGAGACCGTGGAGGCGTTCGAGAACGGCGCCAAGAAGATCAAGCCCAACGCCAAGGTGCTCGTCACGTGGGTCGGCGACTTCGAGGATCCGCTGAAGGGCAAGGAAGCGGGCCTGGCGCAGATCTCGCGAGGCGCGGACGTGCTCTACGCCTACGGCGACGGCACGGGCCTGGGCACGGTGGAAGCGGCTAAGGAGAAGAACGTGCCGCTGATCGGCGCGTGGTTCGACCAGTACGAGCTGGCACCCGAGCTCATGATCACGAGCTTCGTGACCGACTGGGCTCCGATCCTCACGCAGGTGGCGGACAAGGTCCGCTCCGCAGGCGCGGAGAAGTGCGGTCTCGGGGTGTATGTGGCCGACCTGAAGAACAAGGGCGTGCTGCTGGCGCCGTATCACGACTACGAGGACAAGCTCGACGAGGACGTCAAGGCCCAGATCGACGAGGCGCAGGCGGCGATAATCGCCGGCACGCTCGACCCCGTCACAGGAAAGAGCAAGTAGGACGACGGCAGGCGCAATCGACGTGAGGCCTGAGGACACGCCGCAGGCGGTACAGGCGGGGACGGATGCGTCCGTCCCCGCCCTGCGCCTGTCCGGCGTGTCCAAGGCCTTCGGTGACCTGCTGGCCAACGACGACGTCGGGATACAGCTCTTCTCGGGCGAGATCCACGCTCTTCTGGGAGAGAACGGAGCCGGCAAGAGCACGCTGATGAACATCGTCTTCGGCTCCGTGGCCCCCGACTCGGGAACCATGGAGATCGAGGGCGAGGAGAGCCCATGGCTCTCGACGCGCGAGGCGATCGAGCGCGGTATCGGGATGGTGCACCAGCACTTCATGCTGGTGCCGACGCTGACCGTGGCGGAGAACGTGCTGCTCAACGTCATGTGGACGGAGCGCGGGCGTCACATGTCCCTGCGCGACGTCTCCGACCAGATCAGGACGCTGGGCGAGCGCTACGGCCTCGAGCTTGCGCCGGAAGCGCTGATCGACGGGCTCTCCGTGGGGGAGAAGCTCCGGCTCGAGATCGTCAAGGCGCTGATCCAAGGGGAGCTGCGCGGCGGTCTGTCGCTGTTCATCCTGGACGAGCCGACCGCCCTGCTCACGCGCCAGGAGATCGAGCGCCTGTTCGCGATCATGCGCGAGCTGGCGGCGCATGGAACCGCGGTCGTGATCATCACCCACAAGCTCGACGAGGTGATGGAGGTCTCGCAGCGGGTCACCGTCCTACGAGACGGGCAGGTTGTGCGCAC
The DNA here is from genome assembly GCA_963764665.1 of uncultured Thermoleophilaceae bacterium. Lineage (GTDB taxonomy): Bacteria > Actinomycetota > Thermoleophilia > Solirubrobacterales > Thermoleophilaceae > JACVRW01. The sequence continues at coordinate 256,692 of CAVXTL010000026.1, forward strand.
GCTGCCCACCGAAGGGACGTCGCCCGGGGAGCTCGGCACGCTGATGGTGGGACGCGCCCTGCCCGAGCGCCGCGTGGCGCAGGTCGAGGAGGTGGGCGAGGACGTGGTCGCGGTGCGCGACCTGTTGGTGGTCGATGGCGAGCACACGCTCGTCGACGGCGTGTCCCTCACCGTGCGCTCGGGTGAGATCCTCGGCGTCGCGGGCGTGGCCGGCAACGGCCAGGACGTGCTGGCGGAGTGTCTCACCGGCCTGCGCTCAGCCGCGGGCGGTGAGATCCACCTGCACGGCCACGACGTAACGAACGCCGGCCGCCGCAGCCTGATCGAGCGTCAGGTGGCCCACGTGCCGGAGGACCGGCGCGCGAACGGCCTGGTCGGCTCGTCCACCATCCGCCACAACTTCATTCTCGGCCTGCAGCGCTGGCGCGACTTCCAGCGGCACGGTTGGCAGCGCCGCCGGCGGATCTCCGAGCACGGCAAGCGCCTCACCCACGACCTCGACGTGCGTTCGGTCGGGCTCGATCAGCAGATCGACGCGCTCTCCGGTGGCAATCAGCAGCGCGTGTTGCTCGGGCGCGAGCTGCACAAGCAGGCGCGCTTCCTGGTCGTGTGCGGCCCGACGCGCGGCCTCGACATCGCGGGCGCGGCCTATGTCCAGGACCGCCTGATCGAGCAGCGCGACCAAGGTGCGGCCATCCTGCTCGTCAGCCTCGACCTCGATGAGCTGCTGAAGCTCAGCGACCGCGTGATCGTGATGTACCGGGGGCGCGTGGTGGGAGAGGTCGACTCGGACGACGCCGACTCGTCCAAGCTCGGCCTGATGATGGGTGGCAGCTCCGCTTCCTCGACCGCTCCCAAGCTGTGAGCGCGAGCGGGACACCCGTCGATCCCGCGCTCGGCACCCCCAGCTCCGCGCCCGATCCCTCGCCGGCGTCCGCGTGGAAGGGGCGGCTCGTCTCGTCGGTGGTCGCGTCTACGGTCTGGGCGCGGGTTGCCGCGGTCCTGCTCGCCCTGATCGTCGCGGTGCCGGCCATCCTGGCCGCGGGAGCGGATCCCGTCGAGGCCTACCAGGCGATGTGGGACGGCTCGCTCGGATCAGGGCGCGCCTTCGGCGACGTGCTCAACCGCGCGGACACCTTCGTGCTGCTCGGCCTCGGGATCGCGGTCTCGATCCGGGCCGGGTTCTTCAACGTCGGTGCCGAGGGCCAGCTCTGGCTGGGGGCGCTCGGCGCCACCATCGTGACCCTCTACTGGGACGGCCCCGGCCTGCTCGTGGTGAGCGTGGCGCTCATCGCCGGGTTCGTCTTCGGCGCTCTCTGGTCGCTCCTCGTCGCGTTGCTCAAGATCTTCCTGCGCGTGGACGAGCTGATCGGCTCGCTGATGCTCAACTACATCGCGATCCTGCTAATCGGCTACCTCACGTTCGGCCCGATGAAGGCCTACCGAGCCGGCCAGACCGAGCGGATCCCGGCCGACCACGACCTGCCGCTGCTGTTCGCGAGCGACTCGCGCCTGCACATGGGCTTCCTGATCTCGCTGGTCGCGGTCGTGGTGGTGTGGCTTCTGCTCACGCGCACGACGTTCGGCTACGAGATCCGCACGGTCGGCGGCAACCCCGAGGCGGCCCGCTTCGCCGGCATCAGGATCAACTGGCTGATCACCCGCGTGTCGCTCCTCGGGGGCGGCCTCTGCGGCCTCGCCGGTGCCAACGCGATCCTCGGCGTGCAGCACGTGCTGCTGTCGAACTTCTCGCCCGGGTGGGGGTACACGGCGATCGCGGTGGCGCTGCTCGGAGGGCTGATGCCGTTCGGCGTGCTGTTCGCCGCGGTCCTGTTCGGCGCGCTCGAGATCGGCGCGACCAACATGCAATACGCGGCGGGCGTGCCGACCTCGGTCGGAGGGCTGATCGAGGGGCTGATTCTCGTCTTCTTCCTGTTGAGCATCCCCTTCTCGCTGACCCGCCGGCGCCGGTCGGGCCGGATCAGCGCCCTGCGCGCCCGGCGACGAGCGGAGGGCTGAGGCGTGTCCGAGATCTTCACGGAGGCATTCATCCTCGGTCTGCTGGGCACGACGGTGCGCGCGGCCACACCGCTCATCCTGGCGGCGATAGGGGAGTCCTTCAGCCAGCTCTCGGGAGTCATCAACGTCGGCCTCGAGGGCTACCTGCTGATGGGAGCATTCTTCGGCTATCTGGTTTCGCACTACACCGACAGCGCCTGGCTTGGGGCGCTCGGCGGGATCGCCGGGGGCGGCCTGATTGCCCTGCTCGCCGCCTACGTGATGATCACGCGAAGGGCCGACCAGATCGTGACCGGGCTTGCGATCTGGATCCTGGCGACCGGGCTCGTCGGGGTGCTCTACCGCATCGTTTTCACGAGCGGCAACGCCACGCAGACCACGCGCGTGCCGGTCGAGTCGTTCAGCTCGTGGGCGGTACCGGGCCTGGCCGACATCCCATGGGTCGGCGAGATCTTCTTCGACCACGTGGCGCTCGTCTACTTTGCGCTGCTCGTGGTGCCGGGCGCCTGGCTTCTGATGCGAAGCCGCCAAGGACTGAAGGTGCGTGCAGCAGGCGAGCACCCGGAGGCGCTCGAGAGCGCCGGCGGCAACGTGATCCGGATCCGCTACCTCTGCGTCGTCGCGACGGGGATGCTCGCCGGCCTCGGCGGCGTGTACCTGTCGATAGGCCAGACGGACACCTTCGACGAGGGGCTTGTCGGCGGGCGCGGGTTCATCGCGCTCGGGGTGGCGATCGTGGGGCGCCGACACCCGTTCGGCGTGCTCGCGGCTGCGCTCCTGTTCGCGCTCGCCGAGTCGCTACAGCTCTGGCTGCCCACGGCCGACGTGGACATCCCGCGCCACCTGCTGGCGATGCTGCCGTACGTGGTCACGATCATCGCGCTCGCCGGCATCCTCGGCCGCGTTCGGCATCCGCGCGCCTTCCTCAAGCCATTCGTCCGCCAGGCATGAGGCTGCGCGTCGCGATCGGAGCCGGGGTGCTGGCGAGCATGGCCCTGGCGGGCGGCGTGGCCACTGGGATCGCGAGCCAGGACGACGGCCCGCGCGCGCCGATCCCGCGCGTGTGCTGGTTCAGCGACTACGAGAACGCCAAGCTCTCGAACCGGTGTGAGTACCACTCCGGCGAGCAGCGCTGGTACATGGACGTCGACGGCAAGACGGTCCCGGCAGACGAGCAGAAGCTGCCGCCGGCCAACCTCTGCCTCTACTTCCACGGCACAGAGTGCCCGGAGCGCGACCGGTGAGCGGCGCCTTGGCGGACCTCCGGGTCCTGGAGGTGGGCTCGCTCATAGCGGGCCCGTTCGCCGGGCGCCTGATGGCCGACTTCGGGGCCGATGTGATCAAGATCGAGGCTCCCGGCAAGCCCGACCAGCTGCGCGAGTGGGGCAACGGCGACTACCGGGGGCGCAAGCTGTTCTGGCCGGTGCAGGCGCGCGGGAAGCGCTGCATCACGCTGGACCTCCGGCAGGAGCGCGGCCAGGAGCTGATGCTCGACCTGGTGCGCGACGCCGACGTGGTGATCGAGAACATGAGGCCCGGCACGCTCGAGCGCTGGAACCTCGGCTACGACGTGCTGGCCGAGGTCAACCCGGGCGTGATCCTCGCGCGGGTGTCGGGGTATGGCCAGACCGGTCCGCTCGCGAACCGGGCCGGCTTCGCATCGGTGGCCGAGGCGGCGGGCGGCCTGCGCCACCTGAACGGCTTCCCTGACCGGCCGCCGCCGCGGCTTGGGATCTCGCTCGGGGATTCGCTCGCGGCGATGTTCGCGCTCCAGGGGATGCTGCTCGCGCTGGTCTGGCGGGCCGGCGCCGGCAACGGGCGCGGGCAGGTGGTGGACGTTGCCCTGACCGAGGCATGCTTCGCGATGCTCGAGAGCGTCGTGCCTGAGTACGACCGTACGGGCAAGGCGCGCGGACCGTCCGGCACCAGCCTTCCCGGCATCGTCCCGTCAAACCTGTTCCGCAGCGGGGACGGGCGCTGGGTGATCATCTCCGCCAACGTCGACAACGTCTTCCGCCGGCTGGTGACCACCATGGGCCGGCCCGAGCTGGCCGACGACCTGCGCTTCGCGACGCACGCGGCTCGAGCGGCGAACCAGGAGGAGATCGAGGGCCTCATCTCCGACTGGGCGGGCGCGCGCGATGCCCTCGAGATCGCCGGCGTCCTCGGTGACGCGGGCGTGCCGGCAGGGGTGGTCGCGACGATCGCGGACATCTTCGAGGACCCGCAGTTCGCCGCGCGCGACATGCTCCTGGACGCCGAGGACGAGGAGATCGGGCCGTACAAGACGCCGGGCATCGTGCCCAAGCTGTCCGCATCCCCGGGCCGGCTCACCTGGTCCGGGCGCTGGGAGCCGGGCGCCGACAACGACCACGTCTACGCCGGCCTCCTCGGGAAGACGGCGAGAGAGCTCGACGAGCTGCGGGCCGAGGGGGTCATATGAGCGCCGTCCGCATCTGCGACGTGGCCCCCCGCGACGGCCTTCAGAACGAGCCGCACGTAGTCGCGCCCCAGACTCGCGCCGAGCTGTGCCGACGCCTTCTCCGTGCGGGCGTTCCGGTGGTGGAGGCGGCCAGCCTGGTTCGGGACGACCGCGTGCCGCAGATGTCAGGCGGCGAGCAGGTGCTGGCCGAGCTGGACCCCGCGGAGCGCGGCCGGTCCGCGGTGCTCGTGCTGAACGAGCGCGGTCTGGACCGCGCCCTCGCGACGGGCGTGACCGAGCTGCACCTCGCCGTCATGGCGACCGACACCTTCAGCCGGCGCAACTTGAACGCCGACGTGGAGACCTCTCTGGCTGGCGTCGTCGCAATGACCGCGCGCGCACGTGCCGTCGGGGTGCGAGTGTCCGCCGCGATCAGCGTGGCGTTCGGCTGTCCGTTCGAGGGAGCGGTCGACCCGGGCCGGGTGGTGGCGCTTGCGGAGCGGCTCGCCGGGGCCGAGGTGGACGAGCTGATCCTGGCCGACACCATCGGGGTGGGCGTGCCGGGCGAGGTGGGCGCTCTGTGCTCGGCGGTCGCCGGGCTGGGTCTGCCCTTCGGCGTCCATCTCCACGACACGCACGACAACGGCTACGACAACGCGTGGGCCGCCCTGCTGGCGGGCGCGACGATCTTCGAGTCGTCCGCCGGCGGCATCGGCGGCTGCCCGTTCGCGCCGGGCGCGACCGGCAACGTCGCCACCGAGGACCTGGTCCACCGGCTGGAGGGGGAAGGCGTCCGAACCGGGGTGGACCTCGACGCCCTGCTCGACGTGGTGGCTTGGCTGGAGGAGCTGCTGGGGCGCGAGCTGCCGGGCAAGCTTCTGCATGAAACGTTCACCGTCACGAAGGAGTGAGGTCAGATGAGTAGTGGTTCGTCTTTCGCTGAGATGTGCCGAGCGGAGCTTCAGCTCTGCGGCGTGGAGGAGGGCACCACGGTGGCCGTCCTCTCGCAGGGGCGGCAGCGGATGCAGTACGTGGACACGTTTCTGCAGGCGTCAGAAGACCTCGGCGCCACCGCGTACAACGTCCGGCTGGGGCAGGAGAGCACCAGCCTCGACGGGGAGGTGGGCGTATGGGAGGTAGGCGACACGCCCCTGGCAGGCAACCAGCCGGCGATCGAGGCGCTCAAGGGCGCCGACCTCGTGATCGACACGATCTTTCTGCTGTTCTCGAAGGAGCAGCTCGAGATTCAGGCTTCCGGCACGCGCATCCTGCTCTGCATCGAGCCGATCGAGCACCTGCGCGACATGTTCCCCACGCCGGCGCTTCGCGAGCGCGTCGAGTATGGCGAGCATCTGCTGCAGAGGGCTTCGGAGCTGCGCTTCACCAACGCGTTCGGAACGGATGTCACCTACCAGCTCGGGGCCTACCCGGTCATCACGCAGTACGGGTACACGGACACGCCGGGCCGCTGGGATCACTGGCCCTCCGGGTTTCTGTTCACCGGGGGCAAGGACGACGGCGTGAACGGCAAGGTCGTGCTCGCTCCCGGCGACATCGTCTTCCCCTTCAAGGACTACGTGCGCACCCCGGTCGAGCTGACCATCGAGGACGGCCTGATCCAGGACATCAGCGGCGAGTTCGACGCCGACCTGCTGCGCGACTACATGGCCGGCTTCGACGACGAGAAGGCCAACCCGCCCCCGCACATCGGCCCGGGCATGCCGGAATCCGCGAGCTGGGGATCCTTGCGACGGACCGGCGCGGAATCGGCATGCAGGCCGTTCCTTCCACGGGAACGTCCTCTTCTCGACGGCCCCAACGGTGAACTCGGGGAACCAACAGACACCCTCCGCCACGTCGACATACCGATGTGCAACTGCTCGCCGTACCTGGACGATCAGCCCATCGTCGTCGACGGCGACATCGTCGTCGACGAGATGAAGTCCCGCACCCCCAGCAAGGCATAAGGAGCCGCCGACGGCGACGAAGGAACGCACCCTCCCAGTTCTTTCTCCGTCCCCACGCCCCAGGGTGCCAGGGCTGGGAAGAAGCTCTACCCATAATACCCGCGGTTCCGTGAGGACGAGCAGGAGCTCAAAGAGAGCCGCTCCTGGTTCTTCGACGGGATGCACAACCCGCAGCCCATCTATCCGTTCGACACGATCATGGTCGAGAACTGGT
>CAVXTL010000027.1:0-128968 GCA_963764665.1 uncultured Thermoleophilaceae bacterium
CCACCGCCATCTGGAGCGGATCGGCCTGCAGGTCGCCCTGGCCCACGGACAGGTTCACGTTGTGGCCCGGAGTCCACGGCTCCAGGGTCTCCTTGTTCCTGTAGAGGGCGTTGCGCCACTTCGGCGTGGGCAGCAGCCCGGGCAGCTCCTCCGGCAGGTCGATCCCGGTGTTGCGGCCCATGCCCAGGCGGCGCGCCCAGTGCTGCAGCCCCAGACCGTCGCCGGTGCTGTTGAGCTGGTCACCAAGCTGGTAGAAGAAGACGTCGCTCGACACGGTGAGCGCCTGCCGCAGCGCGAGCGTGCCATGGGCCACCTTGCCGGCGTTCTCGAACACCGTGTCGCCCACCGTGTAGGAGCCCGGGTCGTGGATCGGGGTGTCCGGTGTGATCAGCCCTCCCTCGAGCCCCGCCACGGCGGTGACGAGCTTGAAGGTGGAGCCGGTGGGATAGAGGCCCTGGATCGCGCGATTGGTGAGCGGGGCGCCGTTGTCCTCGTCCAGGAGACGGTCGTAGTCGCGCTTCTTGATGCCCTTGGAGAAGATGTTCGGGTCGAAGGAAGGCTGCGAGCCGAGGCCCAGCACCTCGCCGCTCTTGATGTCCATGACCGCGAAGGCGCCCCTGCCTGTGCCGCCGGCCAGCGCCTCCTGCCCGGCCTCCTGCACATCCAGGTCCACCGACAGCCGTAGCTGCCGGCCCTGCTTCGGGTCGCGCTTGTTGAGCCGCCGGTTGAGGTTCCCCATCGCGTCCACCTGGAGGCGGCTGGCCCCGTTCCTGCCGCGCAGGTAGCGGTCGTACTGGAACTCCACGCCGGTCTGGCCCACCCGGTCGCCGAGGGCCACGTCCCGGTAGCGCGGGTCCTTCTCCTGGTCCGCGTTCAGCTCGCCGACCGTGCCGAACAGGTGCGCGCCGATCTCGTGGTGTGGATAGGAGCGCAGGAACACGCGCTCCACGTCGGCGCCCCGGAAGTCGTCGCGGTGCTCCAGCAGGTACCAGGCGAGCTGATGCGACACGTCCTGCTTGACGGTGGCGGTCGAGTAGGGCAGCGCCGAGAGCTGTGGCTCCACGTCCCGCTCGATCGCGCGCGGCTTCATCTCGAGCAGCTTGCCGAGGCGCCGGTAGAGGGCCTGGCGGTCGTCGAGGTCCTCCGGCAGCCTGTCGGGGCTGAGGACGACCGCGTTGGCCGGCCGGTTGTCCACGAGCTTGCGGCCGTCGCGATCCACGATCTCGCCGCGCGCCGCCTGGACCTTGATCTCGCGCACGCGGTTGTCGCGCGCCTCTGCCAGGTAGCGGTCGCCCGACAGCACCTGGAGATACCAGAGCCGGAAGAAGATGACGGCGAACGCCACCAGCGCGATCCCGCCGATAAGCGCCACGCGCACCGCCAGCTGCGGGGTGAGGGTCGGACGCCTGTCGTTGTCGAGATACATCAGATCTCGAGCCCGCGCAGGCCGAGCGGCCCGGTGGCGCGAGGGGCCTGCCGGCGGCGGCCGAGCTCGACCGGGTCGACCGCCAGCGAGGGCCGGAGGATTCGGCGGATGCCCACGAACACAGGGATCGCGAGCAGGGCGTTGAGGAGCACGGTGACGACCATGTCCCGGATCACGAGGGGGCTCACGCGCGCACCCACGTCGAGCATGAACGACACCGCGGCGAAGATGAGCACCCAGCCGGCGGTGGCGGCGGCGCCCACCGGCACCGGCATCAGGCCGTGGCTCGGGTCGCGCACCTCACGGAAGCGCCCCACCGCGTAGCCCACGGCCGTGAGCACTAGCGAGGAGACCCCCATCGTCGCGCCCGCGACCAGGTCGATCAGGAAGCCGGCGGTGAAGCCGGTGGCGCAGCCGGCGATGCTGCCGGCGTAGAAGGCGATCGCCGCCACCGTGAGCACCACCAGGTCGGGATGCCCGCCGAACAGGGTCATCTGGCTCAGCGCCGAGACCTGGAGGATCACGGCCAGCAGCAGCAGGCCGCCCACCCGCACGAACGCAAGCGGAGACAGGATCACGGAGTCGAGCCCTCCGGCAGGGCGGCCGCCTGGGCGTTGGCCGGTCGGCGGGTGAGCACCTGCACGATGTCGAAGCGGCGCAGGTTGGCGAACGGCTTGATGTGCACGCGCTGGTACTGCTCGAACTCGTCCAGGTCCACGTTCGTGACCCGCCCGATCGGTATCCCGCGCGGGAACAGCGACTCCACCTTGCTGGAGGTGAACCCGGAGGTCACGACGGTGGTGTCCTCCGTCACGCGGCGGTCGCCCTCGACCAGATCGAGCAGCAGGTCGTCGGGGTTGCCCACCTGCGGACGCACCACGCCGCTGGCGCCGGCCGGCATGACCTGCGCGGTCACGGCGCTCGACGCGTCGGTGATCAGGCGCACCTCGGCGGTGCCGCCGGTGACCTGGGTGACCTTGCCGACGAGGCCCCGCGCGGCGATCACGGGCTGGTCCACGCGCAGCCCGTCGCTCGAGCCCTTGTCGATCTTGACGCTGGAGTACCAGACCGTGGGGGCGCGCGCGATCACCCGCGCCGCCACCGGCTCCGTGCCGGTCGGGAACACGTCCTCCCGGTGCAGGCCCACCAGCTGGCTGAGCTGGGCCGCGTCGCGCTCGGCCGTCTGCGAGCGCGCCAGCTCCGCCCGCAGCCGCTCGACCTCGCTCTTCAGCTCCTTGTTGTCGCCCTTGGCGTCGAAGGTGTCCCCGACCCAGCCAAAGAGGTCGCGTACCGGCTTGAGAGCCCTGCTGGCACCGGTCTCGACCGGGGCGAAGGCCTCCTGCGCACCGCGCTGGAGCGCGTGGAACAGCCCGTTGCCGGATTCACCGAAGTAGGCGGTAAGCACCGCTATGGAGAGCGCCACGAATACAGCCAGCGCCGCCCTCCTGCGGCGGACCACCTTCTTGTCGAACACGCTGCGCCTCTCGCGCGGCGGGACTACCGCCGCCGGTTGTTTCGGGAATTCTTGTTGCTGCGGTGGATGGCCTCGAACTCCTCGAGGCTGCGGCCCGATCCCACCGCCACGCAGGTGAGCGGCGACTCGGCCAGGTGCGCCGGCATCTGGGTCTCGTCGCGCAGGCGCTCGTCGAGTCCCTGCAGCAACGCGCCGCCGCCGGCCAGCATGATGCCCCGGTCCATGATGTCCGAGGCCAGCTCGGGCGGGGTGCGGTCCAGGGTCTCCTTCACGGCGTCGATGATGGCCTGGAGGGTCTCCTCGAGGGCCATCCGCACCTCCTCGCTCGTGAGGATCACCGTCTTCGGCAGACCGGAGACGAGGTCGCGGCCGCGGATCTCGGCCTGCACCTCCTCGGCGAGCGGGAAGGCTGAGCCGATCTCGAGCTTGACCTCCTCGGCCGTCTGCTGGCCGATCATCAGCTTGTACTCACGCTTGACGTAATTGATGATCGCCTCGTCGAGCTCGTCGCCGCCGATGCGGATCGACTGCGACACGACTATGCCGCCAAGCGAGATCACCGCCACCTCGCTGGTGCCGCCGCCGATGTCCACCACCATGTTGCCGGTGGGCTCGCCCACGGGCAGCCCGGCGCCGATCGCCGCGGCCATCGGCTCCTCGATGAGATAGGCCTGGCGCGCTCCGGCGGACAGGCACGCCTCCTCGACGGCGCGCTTCTCGACCCCGGTCACCCCCGAGGGCACGCACACCACCACGCGCGGGTGCGCCCAGCGGTTCTGGTGCACCTTCTGGATGAAGTGGCGCAGCATCTGCTCTGTCACGTCGAAGTCGGCGATCACGCCGTCCTTGAGCGGCCGGATCGCCTGAATCGTGCCCGGCGTGCGGCCGAGCATCCGCTTGGCCTCGATCCCGACCGCGTGCACCTCGCCGCTGCGCGAGTCGATGGCCACCACCGATGGCTCCGAGAGCACGATCCCGCGTCCGCGCACGTATACGAGCGTGTTTGCGGTGCCGAGATCCACGGCCATGTCGCGGCCGCCCATACCGGTCAGTAGTGAGAAAAATCCCATTGGAAGTCGGACGTGAGGATAGGCGCCGGGGCGGGTGTGCACCACGCCGGCGCCTACTGGAGGGCGGGCGCGATCAACGCGCCGGCCGGCGCGCGGGAGTCTAGCCGACCACCTGTGTCCGTTTGGGCGCTTGCAAGGCGAAATCCCTGCAAAGTGGCGGGCTAACCGAGGATGTCGGGGACCAACCGCACCAGGGCCGCCAGCGGCAGTCCCACCACATTCGAGTAGTCGCCGCTGATCGACTCCACGAGCGCCGCTCCGCGGCCCTGGATCGCGTAGCCGCCGGCCCGCTCGCGCCACTCGCCGGAGGCCAGGTACCAGGCGATTTCCCGCTCTGAGAGCGGGCGGAACCGCACCTGGGTGACCACCACGTCGGTGAGCTCCGCCTCCTCGGTGCGCAGCGCAATCCCGCTCATCACCTCGTGTTCGCGTCCCGAGAGCCACCGCAGGCACGCCTCCGCCTCCCCCTCGTCACGCGGCTTGCCGAGCAGATCGCGGCCCAGCACGACCTCGGTATCAACCCCGAGTACGCGCGCGCCGTCCACGGCGCGGGCCTTGCGAAGCGCGTTCTCGAGCACCGCCTCGCGCGGGTCGCCCTCGCCCAGCTCCTCCACGTCGGCCGGCTCGACCCGGAAATCCACCCCGAGCTGCTCCAGCAGCGCCCGCCGCTGGGGCGAGCGCGACGCGAGGACCAGCGGCTCGGCCGCCACGTGGGACTACAGCTCGGGGAAGAAGAGGCCGATCTCGCGCTCCGCCGACTCGGGCGAGTCGGATCCGTGCACGAGGTTGGTCTGGACCTCGAGCCCGAAGTCGCCGCGGATCGAGCCGGGCGCGGCCTCGAGCGGGTTCGTGGCCCCGATCAGCTGGCGCGCGGCCACCACGGCCTCGTGCCCCTCGAGCACGAGCGCCACCAGCGGCCCGCCGGTGATGAAGTCCACGAGGTCGCCGAAGAACGGCCGCTCGCTGTGCTCGGCGTAGTGGCGCTCGGCCAGGTCGCGCTCGACGGTCATGTGCTTCATCGCCGCGATCCGCAGGCCCTTGCGCTCGAAGCGGGCGAGAATCTCGCCGGTCAGGGCACGCTCGAAGGCGTCGGGCTTCACCAGGATCAGGGTCCGGTCCATTGCTTCTCCTTCTTAGTGTTGGAGCTCAGTGCGGAAGCAGCCGGCTCGGCCGGCTGCGCACCGATGTCATTCGGGGCGCTCGCGGGCCGCACGGGCGGGCCGCTCTCGCTCGGAAGGCGGCTTGTCGTTGCTCGTGGCCGTGATCTCTTCGGTCTCGTCCGGCGGGCGCGTCTGTCTTGCCGGCCTGGCCGAGGCCGGCCGGGAGGCCGCCGGGCTGCGTCTGGCGCGCGGCCGTCGCGGCTCGGCGGGGGCACCCACCTCCGCCTCGCAGTACGGGCAGATCTTCCAGCGCGGGTCCAGCGGCTTGCCGCAGACGCTGCAGGGCTCCTTCAGGCGGCGCAGGCAGCTGGGGCAGCGCAGGAACGCCTTCTCCACGTCGAAGCCGCAGTGCGGGCACTGGAGCTGGTCGAAGGTGGCCAGCCGCGCCTCGGCGGCGGCCATCTCGAGCTCGCGCTCGCGCACGTCGTCGAGGAACTCGGGTGGGCGCACGATCAGGTAGATGATCGTCCCGATGAACGGGAACAGCGACGCCGCGGTGGCGCAGGCCACCAGCATGGGGTCGTCGATCCGGCGCCGGGCATCGGCCCAGGTCCAGTAGATCAAGGCGACATAGATCACGACGAGGAACAGCAGCAGGAGGTTCACTGCCAGGTTCAGCCCGTCGTTCTCGATGCCGAAGACGGCGAGGACGGCCATACGAGGCGCCGAGTGTACCGGGGGGTCCCTACAGAAAGAGGCGGCCAAGGGCGTATCCGATCCCGAAGAACACCAGGATCACCGTCGCCACCACCACGGCCACGAGGCCGATCATCGCGCCGAAGCGCGGTCCGTCTCCGCCGTCCATCGGCGCTGATCCTCGCACGGCGGCTCAGCCGAGCGCGGTGCGGAACCCCTCGCGCCAGGTCGGATGAAGCGGCTTCCAGCCCAGCTCGCGCTTGGCCTTGGCGTTGGATGCGCCGCGCACCTCGGTCATCATCGCCAGGCCGCCGGCCCCGGCGGCGAGCCGGCCCACCCACCCCGGCACCCGTCGCGGCGGGCCGGCGCCGAGCGCCTCCGCGAGCTCGGGCAGCCACTCGGAGACCGTGGCCGGCTCGTCGTCCACGACGTTGTAGATCCCGGGCTTCCCGCGCTCGAGGGCGGCCACGGTCGCCTCGGCCACGTCGTCGATGTGGATGAACGACCACACCCCGCCGCCACGACCCACCACCGGGAACCGCCGCCGGAGCACCTCCACGCCGGTGCCGCCGTCGGGTGCGATCGCAGTGCCGGGGCCGTAGAAGAACCCGTACCGGAGCACGATGCCCTCGAGGTCGGTGGCACCGGTCACGGCCGACTCGAGGTGGCGGATGGCGTCGAGGAGCAGCGCCAGGTCGCCGGGCGGGTTCGGGTCGAGCGGCTCGTCCTCGCTCTTCACCGGGCCTCCCTGGCGGGCGAATGGCCAGCCGGCGAAGCTCTGGGCGAGCAGCCGGCGGGCCCCCGACTCGCGGGCCGCCTCGATCAGGTTGTCGGTGCCCTCGCTCCTCAGCCGGTTGGTGAGCTCGAAGTCGCGCGCCATCTTTCGCGGGTTGAGCCGATCGGGGATCGCCGTGAGCTGGTGGATCACCGCCTCGGGCTCGGCGGCGCGCACCGCAGCGACGATGGCCTCGCGGTCGAGGGCGTCGGCCATGGCCGGCTGGGCGCCCAGCGCCCTGATCATGTCCTCCTTCTCAGGCGAGCGCGTGAGCGCCGTGACGGCGTGCCCGGCACGCCCGAGCGCCGGAATCAGCCGCGCGCCCACCACTCCGCTGCCGCCCGCGAGGAAGACCCTCATAGCGTCGACGCTCGCGCGTCGGGGTCTTCACGCAGCAGGTCGGCGATCAGGTAGATCGATCCGGTGGCGAGCACCGCTCCGCCGGGGCCGGCCACGGCGCGGGCGCGCTCCAGGGCGGCGCGCGGGTCGGGGGCCGCCTCGGCCGGCACGGCCGGCGCCAGCTTCTCGGCCAGGCTCATCAGAGTGGCCGGCGGGAGCGCGCGCGGGTTCGCCAGGCGGGTGAACACCACGTGATCGAAGCGCGGCAGCAGCGCGCGCAGCATCGCGGCCGCATCCTTGTCCTCCAGCACCCCGATCACCGCCACCCGTGGGCTTCGCCCTCCCAGCGCGTCGTCGATGGAGGCGGCCAGCGCGCCGGCCCCCGATGGATTGTGGGCGCCATCGTAGATCGTGAGCGGATCCTGGCCGACCACGTCCATCCGGCCCGCCACGCGCGTCTCGCTGCCGGCGGCGGCCACGGCGGCGGGATCGAGGGCACGCCCGAGGAACGCCTCCGCCGCAGCGGCCGCGAGCGCGAAGTTGGCGCGCTGGAAGCTCCCGGCGGCGCGCAGGTCGACACCGGTGTCATCGGCCGGCGGAGCGAGCACCAGGCGGGCCCCGCGCTCGCGCGCGACCCGCTCGGCCACGGCGGACGCGGCCGGATCGAGGTCCGGCGGCGCCACCAGCGTCGCGCCGTCCCTCACCACCGCCAGCTTCTCCTCCGCGATGTCCTCGATGCGCGGGCCGAGCCAGCGCGTGTGCTCGAGGTCGATGCCGGTGAGCACCTGCACGCGCGAGGGGATCACGTTGGTGGCGTCGTAGCGCCCACCGAGGCCGGCCTCGATCACGGCCACCTCCACCTCCTGGCGGGCGAGCTCGTGGTAGGCCGCGGCCGTGAGCGCCTCGAACTGGGTGACCACGTCGTCCGGATCCGCGGTCCTGTCCACCAGCCCGGCCGCGTGCGCGGCCTGCTCGACGGCCGCGGCGAAGTCCTGCTCTGACACCGGGGCCTCCCCCACCTCCACCCGCTCCCTGAACGAGCGCAGGTGCGGGGAGGTGTAGCTGCCGGTGTGCACCCCATGCCGCTCGAGGATCGCGGCGGTGAAGCGGACGGTGGACGACTTGCCGTTCGTGCCGACCACGTGGATCGACTCGAAGCGCCGCTGCGGCAGGCCGAGCACGGTCATCAGCCTGCGCATCCGGTCGAGGCCGAAGCGCATGCCGAACAGCTCCAGGCCCAGCAGGTACTCCTCTGCCTGGCGGAAGGTCATTCGTCCTCGAGGCGCCGCAGCGCCTCCCGGTACTCCTCGAGCTTGCGCCGCTCTCCCTCGACCACCTCGGCCGGCGCCTTGTCCACGAAGCTCTGGTTGGCGAGCTTGCGCTCCAGCCGCTCGATCTCGCCCTGGAGGCGCTCGCGCTCGGCGGCGCGCCGGCGCTGCTCCTCCTCCGGGTCGAACGCGTCGGATGGGAGCACCCTCATCACGCCGCCCGGGATCTCCACCTCCGCCACGGCCTCCTCGCCGGGATCGCCGTCCACCAGCTCGAAGCGCCCGAGGCGCGCGAGCTGCTCGCGCAGATCGTCGTAGCCCTCCGCGGCCAGCGCCCCGCGCAGCGCGACCCCCGGCTTGGCGCCCACGTCGTCGCGGTAGCTGCGCAGGGCGCCCACGGCCTCGATCAGGCGCTCGAGCACGGCCTCGGCCTCGGGGTCGCGCCGGGCGGCGTCGGCCTCGGGCCACTCCGCCCCGGCGAGCAGCCCGCGCTCGCCCGGCAGCAGCGACCAGATCTCCTCCGTGGCGAACGGCATTACGGGGTGGAGCAGCACGACGATCCGCTCGAGCGCATGCAGCAGGACCGCCGACACACGGGCGTTGTCGTCCTCGTACAGCCGCGGCTTGGCCAGCTCGAGGTACCAGTCGCAGACCTCCGACCAGAACGCCCCGTAGAGCTCGAGCGTGGCCGACGAGAAGCGGAACGTGTCGAACTGCCCGGTCACGCTCTCGGTGAGCCGGTCGAGCCGGGACACGATCCAGCGGTCCTCCACGGTCTCGGCGGGCCCCGCGTCCGGCATCACGTCGCCCACCCGCAGCAGGATCAGCCGCGAGGCGTTCCAGAGCTTGTTGGCCAGGTCGCGGCCCTGCCTGACGCGCTCCTCGTTGAAGCGCACGTCCTGTGACGAGGACATGGCCAGCAGGCCGAAGCGCAGGGCATCGGCGCCGTAGGCGGGAAAGTCGCCGCCCTCCTTGTATACGGGCGGCCGCGGACCGCCGTCGATCAGGTCGAGGGGATCGATGCCGGTGCCGAGGGACTTCGACATCCGCCGGCCATCGGGCGCCTGGATCACGGAGTGGATCGGCACGTCGGTGAACGGCAGCTCACCGGTGAGCTCGACGCCGAACATCACCATCCGGGCGACCCACAGGAAGATGATGTCGCGCGCCGTGGAGAGCGCGTCCGTGGGATAGAAGGTGCGCAGCTCCGGCGTGTCCTCCGGCCAGCCGAGCGTGGCGAACGGCCAGAGCCCGGAGGAGAACCACGTGTCGAGCACGTCGGGATCGCGCTCCCAGCCCTCGCCCTCGGGCGGCTCGGCGCCCACGTGCGTCTCGTCGCCGCGGTACCAGACGGGTAGCTGGTGGCCCCACCAGAGCTGCCGCGAGATGCACCAGGGCCGGATGTTGTCGAGCCAGTCGAGGTAGACCTTGGTCCACGGCCGCTCGGGGTGGAAGCGCAGGCGCCCCTCGCGGGCGGCCGCCACCGCGGGCTTGGCCAGCTCCGACATGTCGCAGAACCACTGGAGCGAGATGAGCGGCTCGATGCGCCGGCCGGAGCGGTGCGAGTGCGGAACGTCGTGGACCCAGGGCCGCGTGCCCGACACGAGCCCCTGCTCGCGCAGCGCGGCCACGACCGCCGCGCGCGCCTCGTCCACGTCCATGCCGCGGAAGGCCTCGGGCGCGGCGTCCGTGATCCGCCCGTCCTCGCCGATCACGGTCACCTCCTCCAGCTTGTGCCGGCGGCCGATCTCGAAGTCGTTCGGGTCGTGCCCCGGAGTGATCTTGAGCGCGCCGGTGCCGAACTCGGGGTCCACGTAGTCGTCGGCCAGGATCGGCAGCCGGCGGCCCACCAGGGGCAGGATCGCCGCCTCTCCGATCAGGCGCGAGTAGCGCTCGTCGTCGGGGTTCACCGCGATCGCCGTGTCGGCGAGCATCGTCTCGGGACGGACGGTGGCCACCGTGACCGCGCCCGACCCCGACTCGAGCGGATAGTCGATCAGGTAGAGCGTGTCCTCGACCGTGCGCTGCTCCACCTCGAGGTCGGAGATCGCGGTCCTCAGTCCGGGATCCCAGTTGACCATGTAGTTGTCGCGGTAGACGTAGCCCTTCTCGTACAGGGCGACGAACACGTCCGTGACGGCGCGGACGTACTCGGGATCCATCGTGAAGCGCTCGTCCCCGTAGTCCAGCGACGCGCCCAGCCGCTTGAACTGCCCGGTGATCGTGGACCCGTACTGCTCGCGCCACTGCCACACCCGCTCGGCGAAGCCGTCGCGACCGAGGTCCTCCTTCGTGAGCCCCTCCTCCTCGAGGGCACGCTCCACCACGCGCTGCGTGGCGATGCCCGCGTGGTCGGTGCCGTAGATCCACTTGGTACGCAGGCCGCGCATCCGGGCCACCCGCACCAGCACGTCCTGGAGAGTGCCGTTCAGGGCGTGGCCCATGTGGAGCGATCCGGTCACGTTGGGCGGCGGGATCGCGATCGAGTAGCTCTCCCCGGAGTCCCCGCCCGGCTCGGGGTGGAACACGCCGGCGTCCTCCCAGAGTGAGAACACGCGCCCCTCCACCGCCGCCGGGTCGTAGCGAGTGCGCTTGAGTCTGTCGTCGGCCATCGGGGCGCAAGTGTGCCAGCAGCGCGCTACCGCCACCGGTGCCGACGAAGGCGACCTGGTGACCTGAGTCGGAAGTTCGGCATCAGCCTGCCGGCCGGCTGGGCGTGGCTGACGGTCGACGGTGACCGAAGCCGTACTCGAGAGTACGGCGAGGTCGCCGGCGGTCGTCAGGCGCGTCCAGACGCCGGGAAGGTGCGCCGAACTAACGACTCAGGGCACTAGATGCGCTGAGGCTGGAGCTCGCGCGCGGCCAGCGCCGCGAGGTTGTCCACGGACTTCTGGTTGTCGCGCGCGACCTGCCCCTCCATCAGGCGGACGAACACCGCGCCGACGGGTCCCATGGACGGCTTGCCGCGCAGGGTCTGCGTGAGCCCCGTGGAGTCCCCCTCCGGCGCCAGCTCGAAGATCACGTCGAACTCCTCCGACAGCGGCAGGCCGGTTCCGCGGTGCACCATGCGGCGCGGTGCCTCGAACTCCGTGACGGTCCAATGCGTCTTCGCCTTCCACGGCCCGAGGATCGGGTTGACCTCGTCATAGGTGGACCCCAGCGCGGCCGTTCCGTCCGTGCGCGTGACGGCGTCGGTGCCCTCCACCCACTCGGCGTAGCGGCTCGTGTCGCACACGAGCTCCCAGACCTTGTCGAGCGGCGCGGGCACCACCGCGTGGCCGGACACCTCCATCATGCGGGCAGCTTCTCCACGAAGCGCTGCAGCTTATCCGCGTCCCTGAGCGGAGCGCCGTGACCGAAGAGCACCAGCTCGGGCTTGAGCGCCGCGAGCTTGTGGATCGAGCGCCGGTTCTCGGCGGGGTCCGGCGTGAGGAATGGCTTCGGCTCGTGCAGGCCCGGCACGGCGGTGATCACGTCCATGTTGTTGAGCACGTCGCCGAGCACCAGCACCCGGTCGGACTCGCGCCAGTACGACACGTGGCCGGCCGAGTGACCGGGCGAGTCGAGCACCTTGAAGCCGGCCACCTCGTCGCCCTCGTGGAGCACGCGATCGACCCTCCGGCCGGGGCCGCGGAAGATGCGGTCGTAGAAGCGCGCGACCGGATGGTCCGGCTGGCGCTCCTTGATCAGGTCCGGGTTCTCGGCGGCGTCGGCGTCGCGCTCGCCGACCCAGAACGGGATGGACAGCGCCTCGCAGATCTCCTTGCTCGCGCCCTGGTGGTCGGGGTGCGCATGGGTGAGCGCGTGGGCGGTCACGGTGCGCCCGCGCAGCTGGCGCAGGATCCGGCGCCCGGCGTGGCGGCTGGCGGCGTCCACGAGCACGTCCTCGAGGAGGAAGACGTTGATGCCGTTAGGGGGAAACCCGGACAGCTGCCAGACCCCGGGTGCGAGCTCCTTCACCAACCGGCAAGCTATCCGACCATGACCGACGATCGCAGCGACCTCGCCGCAGTCGGGCGAGGAGATCATCGACTCGAACAGCTACATGACGCTCGGCACCGCCGACGCGAGGGGAGGCCGTGGGTGTCGCCGGTCTGGTTCGCGGCGGTGGGGTATACCGAGCTGCTCTGGGTGTCCTCGCCGGAGACCAGGCACTCGCGCAACCTCGCGGCGCGGCCCGAGCTGAGCATCGTGGTGTTCGACTCCCAGGTGCCGGAGTTCCAGGGCCAGGCTGTCTACATGGCGGCGCTGGCCGAGGAGGTCGGCGGGGCCGAGCTGGGCGACGCGATCGAAGTCTTCTCGAGAGCGTCGCTCGTCGGCGGGGCGGGCGACTGGAGCGCGGAGGACGTGCGCCCACCCGCCGGGCTCCGGCTCCACCGGGCGCGCGTGTCGCAGCACTGGGTGCTCGGGCCGCGCGACGAGCGGATCGCGGTCGAGCTGTAGCCATGAGCGCCGACCGCGAGGACATCGCCCGGGGACTGCTCGCAGCGAACACCTACATGACCCTCGGCACCGCCGACGAGCGCGGCAGCCCTTGGGTCTCGCCCGTCTGGTTCGCGGCGCCCTCGCCGAGGGAGCTGCTCTGGGTCTCGCACCCCGGCGCTCTCCACTCGCGGAACCTCGTCGTCCGCCCTGAGATCAGCATCGTGATCTTCGACTCCACCGTACCTCCGTACACCGGCCAGGCGCTCTACATGGAGGCCACCGCCGCCGAGGTGCGCGAGCCGGAGCTGGACCGTGCGATCGAGAGCCTCTCGAAGGTGTCGGTGGAGGGCGGCGGGGACGCCTGGTCAGCCGACGACGTGCGAGCCCCGGCGCGCCATCGGCTCTATGCCGCAAGCGTGCAGCGCTGGTGGGTGCTCGGCGAGACGGACGAGCGGATCGAGGTGGAGCTGGCTAGGCCGACTCGGCCTGCTGCTCGCCGGCTTCTTCCGGCGCGGCCTCGGTCACCAGGGTGGGCTTCAGGCCCTTCTCGATCGTCTCCTTGGTGACCACGCACTTCTTCACGTCGCGGCGCGAGGGCAGCTCGAACTGCACGTCGAGCAAAGTCTCCTCGAGGATCGAGCGCAGGCCGCGGGCGCCGGTCTCGCGGGCGAGCGCCTTGTCGGCGATCGCGCCCAGGGAGTCCTCGGCGAACACGAGCTCGATTCCGTCGAACTGGAAGAAGCGCTGGAACTGCTTGACGAGCGCGTTGCGCGGCTCGGTGAGGATCCGGACGAGGTCGTCGCGGGTGAGCTGGTGGATCACCGAGCAGACCGGCAGGCGGCCGATGAACTCGGGGATCAGCCCGTACTCCACGAGGTCCTCGGGGAGCACCCGCTCGAAGAGCTCGCCGGTGTCCTTGTTGTGCTTCGAGCGCACCGACGCCCCGAAGCCCACGCCCTTGTGCCCGATCCGCCGCTCGACGACCTTGTCGAGGTCGGCGAACGCGCCGCCGCAGATGAACAGGATGTTCGTGGTGTCGATCGTGAGGAACTCCTGGTGGGGGTGCTTGCGGCCGCCCTGCGGCGGCACCGAAGCCACTGTGCCCTCCAGGATCTTGAGCAGCGCCTGCTGCACTCCCTCACCCGACACGTCGCGCGTGATCGAGGGGTTGTCGGCCTTGCGCGCGATCTTGTCGACCTCGTCGATGTAGATGATCCCGGTCTCGGCCTTCTTCACGTCGAAGTCGGCCGCCTGGATCAGCTTGAGGAGGATGTTCTCCACGTCCTCGCCCACGTAGCCGGCCTCGGTGAGCGCGGTCGCGTCCGCGATCGCGAACGGCACGTTGAGGATCTTGGCCAGCGTCTGAGCGAGCAGGGTCTTGCCGCAGCCGGTGGGACCGAGCAACAGGATGTTGGACTTCTGGAGCTCGAGGTCCTGCTCGGCCTCGGACTGCATCATCTGGACGCGCTTGTAGTGGTTGTACACCGCGACCGAGAGCGTGCGCTTGGCCGGCTCCTGTCCCACGACGTACTCCTGGAGCACCGACCAGATCTCCTTCGGCTTCGGGAGATTCTCGAGGTCGAAGGTCGGAGCGCCCGTCAGCTCCTCGTCGATGATCTCGTTACAGAGGTCGATGCACTCGTCGCAGATGTAGACGCCGGGACCGGCGATTAGCTTCTTCACCTGCCGCTGCGACTTCCCGCAGAAGCTGCAGAGGAGCTGTTCGTTGGAGTCAGTGGGTCGCGCCACGCAAGAGTCTCCCCGTCGCAAAGGTACCAGCGGGCGGTAGCCCAGGTCCCCAGCTAGTTACTCGGCCGGGGGTGGCGTCCCTTCAAGCGCGGCTCAGGTTGCGTCGACGGCCGGCTCCGCCACGACCGCCTCGCGCTCCGGCGTTGCGCGCACCCGCGGTGTCAGCACCACGGCGATCACGGTGGCCAGCAACCCGAACCCCGCGGCGCCGAGGAAGGCGAGCTGGAAGCCCTCTGTGAGCGCATACGCATCGGGGCTGCCGCCACCCGCGATGTTCTCGGTGCGGGTGTTGGCGAGGGTCGCGAGGATCGCCAGGCCGATCGCCCCTCCGATCTGCTGAGAGGTGTTGATGAGCCCGCTGGCAAGGCCGGACTCGCGCTCCTCGACGCCGGCGACCGCGGCGATCGTGATCGGCACGAAGACCATCCCGGCGCCGACCGCGCACACGACGGACGGGCCGAGCACGTCCGCCACGAAGCTGCCGTCGGCGGAGATCTGGCTGAACCAGGCGAGTCCGAGCGTGATGAGCACCAGGCCCGGCACCAGCACCGGCTTGACCCCGAAGCGGGTGGTCAGCTGCGACGCCACGCCGGCCGCGATGATGATGCCGGCCGACAGCGGCAGGTACGCGAGCCCTGTCTCGAGCGGCTCGAAGCCGAGCACCTGCTGCATGTACAGCGAGATGAAGAAGAACATCGCGAACAGGGCGCAGACGAACACGAGCATGGTCAGGTTGGCGGCGAGCAGCGGGCGGTTTCGGAAGATCCGGAACGGCACGAGCGGCTGCTTCGAGCGCAGCTCGATCGCGACGAAGGCGGTGAGGAGGGCGAACGCCAGCGCGAGCAGTCCGATCGTCTGCGTGGACCCCCATCCCGCGCCCTCCGCATCCACGAGCGCGTAGACGAGGATCGAGAGGCCCGCGGTGACCGTCACCGCGCCGGCCACGTCGTAGCGGCGCTCCAGGTTCTGGTCGCGGCTCTCCGCGATCAGCCGCGGCGCCAGGAAGGCGGCGCCCAGCGCGATCGGCACGTTCACCCAGAAGACCCACTCCCACCCGAGCCACTCCGTGAGGATGCCGCCGAGGAGCACTCCGGCGGCGCCGCCGCTGCCGGCCACGGCTCCCCAGACGCCCATCGCCTTGTTCCGCTCGGCCCCCTCGGTGAAGGTCGCGGCCACGATCGAGAGGGCGGCGGGCGCGAGGATGGCGCCGCCGAGGCCCTGCACGGCGCGCGCCACGATCAGCTGCGTGTCGTCCTGGGCCAGGCCGCCCGCGAGCGAGGCGATAGCGAACACGACAAGGCCGAGGACGAACATGCGCCGCCGGCCGAGCAGGTCGGCCGCGCGGCCGCCGAGCAGCAGGAAGCCGCCGAAGGTGAGCACGTATGCGTTGACGACCCACTGGAGGTTCTGCTGCGAGAAGTCGAGAGCGGTGCCGATCGAAGGGAGGGCGACGTTCACGATGGCCGCGTCGAGCACGACCACGAACTGCGTGGTCGCGAGGAGGGCGAGGGCCTGCCATCTGCGTTCGTATGCGGAGCGGGTATCGGGCATCTGCCCCGACGATACGCATCGGCCCCGGGCACCTTTTGCCGGGTCGTTACCCGTTTGTTTACCGCCTGCGCGGAAGCTCGCGGCACGAGAGATCGCACGGAGCGTTCTCGCCGCGGAAAGGAACGAGCATGTCGAGCAGCACACGAGCGCATTCCAGGTACGTGGCAGCGGCCGTCGCGGCGCTGGCACTCGCACTCCCGGCCACGTCGGCCGGCTACCAGGACCTCCGCAATCCGGATACCCGGGGTGCCGCGATCGAGACGGAGCGAGCCGCACGGGACCTCCGCAACCCGGACACCAGGGGTGACGCGATCGAATCGGAGCGCGCATACATCAACAGGATCCGGTCGACGTCCGCCCGCAGCTACCGCGCCGAGGACGTGGCGACGCCGCCGCGGATCGTGGCGTCGCCGGGCTTCGACTGGGGCGATGCGGCGATAGGAGCAGGCAGCGTCCTCGGGCTCCTGATGATCGCGGCGTCCGCCATGTTCGGCGTGGTCCACCGCAAGGCCCGTACCGCGACGACCTGAGGGTGGTCGATTGTCGGCCGGCGCGATGGTACGGTCGCGCCGGCTCGACACTTCTTTGCACAATGGAATTCCGGCTTCTCGGCCCCCTGGAGGTGATTGAGGGCGATCGCTCGCTGGCGCTCGGCGGTGCGAAGCCGCGCTCGCTCCTCGCGCTGCTGCTGCTTCACGCGAACCAGGTCGTGTCCGCCGATCACCTGATCGACGCCCTCTGGGGGGATCAGCCGCCGGCCACGGCCGCCAAGAGCCTGCAGGTCCACATCTCGAAGCTCCGCAAGCAGATGGGCGACGGCAGGCTGGTGACGAGGACACCTGGATACCTCCTCCAGGTCGATCCCTCCGAGCTCGACCTCGCCCGCTTCGAGAGGCTGGTCGGCGATTCGCGCGGCGCCGATCCCGAGCAGGCAGCGAAGAAGCTCGGGCAGGCGCTGGCGCTCTGGCGCGGCGAGGCGCTTGCCGACCTGGCGTACGAGCCGTTCGCGCGGGCGGAGATCGCCCGTCTCGGAGAGCTCCGCTTGGCGGTGCTCGAGCAGCGCATCGATGCCGATCTGGCCGGCCGCCGCCACGCCGAGATCGTGGGTGAGCTGGAGGTCCTCGTGGCCGCCCATCCGTTGCGGGAGCGACTGCTCTGGCAGCTGATGCTCGCCCTGTACCGCTCCGGACGGCAGGCGGAGGCCCTGGCCGCCTACCGAGCGGCGCGCACCCTGCTGTCGGAGGAGCTCGGCCTCGAGCCGAGCGAGGAGCTGAGGCAGCTTGAGCAGGCGATCCTCCGGCACGATTCCGCCCTCGATCCGGCCGAGGGGCGTCCCGCGGCGGCGACCTCGCCAGTCGACCGCTCGATCCTGGTCGTGCCCGAGGCGCTCGATGGTCTCGACCGGCTGATGCGCCTCGCGCGGCCGCTGGCGTCGTCAGACAGGCCGCACGAGCTGATCATCGCGAGCGTGGTCGAGCGCGGCGACCTGGGGACCGCCACCGCGACGCTTTCCGGTCACAGGGACGGGTTGCTCGCCGACGGCCTCGCGGTCCGGACAGCCGCCTTTGCGTCGTCAACGCCGGCGCGGGACATCGTTCGGGTCGCTTCCCAGCAGGAGGTGGACCTCCTGCTCATGGAGGCGTCCGAGGCACCTCTCGAGGGGGAGGCGGGCAAGGTGCTCGAGGAGGCACCCTGCGACGTGGCTCTGCTCGTGCGGTCGGGCGACTCGCTCCGCCCGGGGCCTGTGGTGCTTCCATTCGGCGCCGCGTGGCACGACTGGGCGGCTCTCGAGCTTGGAGCCTGGGTGGCCCGCGCGACCGGCGCGCCGTTGCACCTGATGGGCGCCGCGACGGCACAGAGCGAGGACGACCCCGGTGCGAGCCGCCTGCTTGCCGACGCGTCGCTGATCGTGCAGAAGAGCGCGGGAGTCGTAGCCGAGCCGCTCCTCGCAAGCCCCGGCCGAAGCGGCATAACCGCACTGGCCGAGGGAGCCGGCCTGCTGGTGGTCGGCCTCTCCGAGCGCTGGCGCCAGGAGGGCCTCGGTCAAGTGCGCTCCGCGCTCGTGAACGCTCCTCCCGCCCCGCTGGTGTTGATCCGGAGAGGGCCGCGCCCGGGCGGGCTCGCGCCGGCGGAGACGCGCACGCGCTTCGGCTGGTCCCTGACCGGGGGCGCGCCGTGATCGGCGGCGTCGCCCCCGGCGCCATGTTCGGCGGCTACCGGGTGGAGTCGCTGATCGGTCGGGGCGGCATGGGCGTGGTGTACCTCGCCACGGATCTCTCCCTCGAGCGACCCGTGGCGTTGAAGCTGATCGCGCCGGAGCTTGCTGAGGACCAGCGCTTCCGGGACCGATTCCTGAAGGAGCCGCGGCTCGCCGCTGCCCTCGACCACCCGAGCGTGGTGCCCATCTACGAGGCCGGCGAGCGCGACGGACAGCTCTACCTCGCGATGCGCTACGTGGAGGGGGACGACCTGAAGACGGTTCTCGAACGCGAGCGCAGGCTCGGGCCGGAGCGTGCGCTCGGGATCCTGGCCCAGGTGGCCGGCGCGCTGGACGCAGCGCACCGGCGCGGCCTCGTTCATCGCGACGTAAAGCCGGCGAACGTGCTCATCGACGAGGGCGGCCACGCCTACCTGACCGATTTCGGCATCACGAAGCAGCTCGGCGCCAGGTCCACCGACACCGGCCGGCTGGTCGGGACGCTCGACTACCTGGCGCCCGAGCAGATTCGCGGAGAGGCGATCGACGGGCGCACCGACTGCTATTCGCTCACCTGCGTCCTGTATGAGTGCCTGTCCGGGGCGCCGCCGTTCCGCAGGGACACCGAGGCGGAGACCATGTGGGCTCACATGCAGGAGGAGCCGGCTCCGCTGCGCGGCCACCCGGCTCTTGCGCCGGTGCTCGGAAAGGCACTCGCCAAGGAGCGCGACGAGCGCTATCCGACGTGCTCCGAGGCGATCGACGCGGCACGCAAAGCGCTCGGCCTCGGCCCTTCGGCGGCTGAGCGCCTCGCCCCGCCCGCGCTCGTTCGCCGGCGGCGATCGGTACTCGCGGCGGGGCTGCTCGTGCTCGCCGCAGCCGTGACGGCAGGCGTCATCGCGCTAACGACGGGGGGCGACTCCAAGGCGGCCTCGCTGGGCGACGGCGTGGCCGCGCTCGACGCCCGCGAGGGTGGCGTGGCCTCCCTGATCGAGTCCGAGACGACGCCCGGGAACGTGGCCGTCGGCGAGGGGGCCGTTTGGGTCCTGAACAACGACGAGAGCGTGTCGCGCATCGATCCGGAGACGAGGAAAATCGTCAGGACCTTCAAGCCCGGCGGCCTGCCTGCCGAGCTGGCCGCCGGGGCCGGCGCGGTGTGGATCGGGAACGCCGGCGGACGCGACATCACCAACGCGGTCGTCAGCGTCTCGCGGGTCGATCCCGAGTCGAGCAGGGTGACCCGGACGGTGAAGCTCCCGGGCGGGGACCATGGCGTGCTGCCCACCGCGGGCCTCCCACGGATCGCCGTGGGAGCCGGTGCCGTCTGGGCGATCAACCCCGACGGCTCGGTCTCGCGCATCGATCCCGCCACCGGGAGGCTCGTGGCCAGGATCGACGTGGAGTCCGGCGGCCTGACGATCGCCGCCGGGAACGAGGGTGTCTGGGTCCCCGACGACTCGTCGGTCAGGAGAATCGACCCGCGGACGAACCGCGTGTCGGAGAGGATCCCGGTCGGCACCCAGGACATCTGGGGGCTGGCTGTGGGCGCGGGCTCGGTCTGGGCGACGGCGCGGCGGGAAGGGCTTCTCTGGCGGATCGAGCCTGGGCGGGACCCCGTCACAAGGACGATCGACGTGGGGGTGGGAGTCACGTTCGTGAGCTTCGGCGCGGGGGCGGCCTGGACGGGCAACTACATCGACGGCGTGGTGTCCCGGATCGATCCCGGCTCGAATACGGTGACCGCGCGGACGTCGATCGGCGCTCCGCAGGCGCTCGCAGCCGGTGCCGGGGCGGCCTGGGTGAGCGTGGCCGGAGGGACCACAAAGGGAGCTCTCGCGCCGTCGGCATGTGCCGAGATGGCGGGTCCCGGCTCGCCGGACGTTCTGGTGGCCTCCGACCTCCCGCTCCAGGGCGGGAACAGCGCGGACGCCCGGGCGATGGAGAACGCGATCCGCTTCGTATTGGAACGCCGGGGCTTCAGGGCGGGTGAACACTCGGTCGGCTACTACGCCTGCGACGTGGCCACCCCGCAGACCGGCGGGTTCGAGTTCCGCAAGTGCGCGGCAAATGCGAACGCGTACGCGCACGCCGAGCAGCTGGTTGCCGTGGTGGGCACCTACTCCACCTTCTGCGCCGAGGTCGAGATCCCGATCCTGAACCGAGCGCCGGGCGGGCCGGTGGCGATGGTCAGCCCATCGAACACGGGTGCCGAGCTCACCCGCGGCCCACCTCTCTCGATCAGTAGGGGCCAGCCAGAGGTGTACTACCCGACGGGGGTCCGAAACTTCGCGCGCGTGGCCCCGCGCGAGGACCTGCAGGGCGTAGCACTCGCAATGCTCGCGAGGCGGCTCGGGCTGAAGCGGGTCTACCTGCTGCACGAGAACGCGGAATGGAGGATCACCCACGGCGATCCGTTCCGGAGAGCGGCTCGCAGGCTCGGGGTCGAAATAGCGGGGTCGCGGGCCTTCGACCCGGAGGAGGAGAGCTACAACGGGCTCGCGGACGAGGCCGCGCGCTCCGGTGCGGACGGCGCCTTCATCGCGGGTGGGCTGGGCGGGGGCGGCGAACGGGTGCTGAAGGCGCTGCGCGCCCGCCTCGGCGACCGGATCACGCTGATGGTCACGGACATATTCGCGCCGGTCCCGGATCTGCTGGAGCTCGCGGGGCCGGGCGCGCGCGGGGTCTACATGAGCTCGACCGACATGCCGCCCGGGGCGCGCAGGCCCACTCCGGCCGGTGATCGATTCGTCCAGGGGTTCGGGGCCTTCGACTCGCCGAGCCCATTCGTGCTTCCGGCCGCTCAGGCGGCGGAGGTCGTGCTCGACGCGATCGCGCGCTCAGACGGCACGCGGGCATCGGTGCTCGAGGAGATGCGGATGACCGAGGTCGAGGACGGGATCCTCGGGAGCTTCCGCTTCGACCGCAACGGCGACATCACGCCGGGTCAGATCCCGATCCTCCGGATCACGGGCAGAACACCGCCGGGATCCGGGCTCTACCCCCTGTTCCAGGGGGCAGTGGTCGACCGCGTGCTCGAGGTGCCGACAAGCCTGGCACGCTGACACCCAGGCGCTTAGGATGCCCGCCCGATGACCCTCGCCCGACGCACTCTCCTGCTCGCTCTGCTGGCCTCGCTCCTAGTGCCTGCGATCGCCCAGGCCAACCATCCGCGCCCGATCATCCTCGGCGACTGGGACGTGCAGGGCGTGGGCTTGGTGCGCGTCGGGGAGACCGGCCCGCCCTACGTCGGCAAGTTGCTCAGCAATCAGGGCTGCAACCGCAAGGGCCGCGAGATCTGGAAGGGGATCACCGACGTCAACGGGTCGTGGTTCCAGGGCGGGGCGACCTTCTACCGCTCGCCCGCCACCGGCGACTGCGAGATCATCGGGCAGGGCAAGGCCGACTGGACCTTCCCCACCAGCCGTGACAGCGGCACGCTCTGTGCCACGTCCCCGGTGTCGCCCGCGCGCGAGTGCCTGACGGTCACGCGGCACGGCAAGCCGCGCGCGCTGCCCCCCACCTACGCCATCGACCCGTTCGTCCTGTCGTGCCTGCGCTCACCGCGCTGGTACCAGCGCAAGACGCGCGGCTGCACCCAGCGCTACCACGTGCCCCAGCCCGGCGAGTTCCGCGAGGTCATGGTGTTCTGCCCCGACCCGGTTGGCGTCTCGTTCGGCTGCCCCCGCCCGCTGGTCGAGTGCCTCGAGCGCGGCTACCGCTACGAGAACTTCGTCTGCCGCGCCCCGGACGGCTCGGCAGCCCGCGCCTCCGCCAGCGCGAAGAAGAAGCGGGTCCGCCAGGTGATCGTCTCCAAGGCCGCCAGGACCTTCACCGCAGCCGGCGAGGCCGGAGTGGTCGTCAAGCCGACGAAGGCCGGCAGCAAGGCCCTGAAGAAGATCGCGAAGCGCAAGAAGAAGCTGAGCATCGTGGTGGTCTCGACCTTCAAGCCCACCCAGGGCGCCGTGGTCGGCCGGTCACGCAAGGCCACGATCCGCCTGCGTTAACCACCCTCCAGAAGCACCTAGTGCTTGTGGATGACCCTGTCGATGAGGTTGTACTCCTGAGCTTCGTCGGCGCTCATGAAGTAGTCGCGCTCGGTGTCCTTGGACACCTTCTCGAGCGGCTGACCGGTGTGCTTGGCGAGGATCTCGTCGAGCCGCTGGCGGACGTCGATGATCTCCTTGGCGTGGATCTCGATGTCGGTGGCCTGCCCCTGGAAGGCGGAGGACACCTGGTGGATCAGGATCTTGGCGTTGGGGAGCGCCATGCGCTTGCCCTCGGCTCCGCCTGAGAGGAGGAGCGCGCCCATGGACATCGCGATGCCGACGCAGATGGTCTGCACGTCGGGCTTGATGAACTGCATCGTGTCGTAGATGGCGAGGCCGGAGTAGACGGATCCGCCGGGCGAGTTGATGTAGAGGGAGACGTCCTTGTCCGGGTCCTCTGACTCGAGGTGCAGGAGCTGGGCGACGATCAGGTTGGCGATGTCGTCGGTGACGGGTGTGCCGAGGAAGACGATCCGCTCGTTCAGAAGCCGCGAGTAGATGTCGAAGGCACGCTCTCCGCGGGAGGTCTGCTCGACGACCATGGGTACGAGTGGGCTCATGGGCGGAGCAGTCTAGCGACGGCCGGGACGGGCTCTCAGGAGCCCGGCGTCCAGATCTCGCCGGACCCCTTCTCGGCTTCCTTCTCGGGGGTCCAGAGCTTCTCGCGCGCCTCGGCTGCGGCGAGCGGGATCGGCTTGGCGCGCTCGACGACGAGGTCGACGGCCTTGCGCATGGCGATGTCTTCGCGGAGCGCGTCGTCGGCGCCCTGGGAGCGCGCGCGCTTGATTGCGCGCTTGACTTCCTTCTCGTCGGCCTGCGGGCCGGCGGCTTCGCGCATGGTGTCCTCGACCTCGGTGTCGCTGACCTCGATGGCCTCGGCTTCGACGATGGCGGCCAGCACGGCTTCGCGGCGGAGCGCCTGCTCGGCTTCGGGCTCGGCCTCGACCACGAGCTCCTCCTCGGTCTTGCCGGAGAGCTGGAGGTAGCGCTGGGGGTCGACGCCCTGGGCGGAGAGGCGGTGTGAGGTGCGGTGCCACATCTCGTGTGCCTTGGCGTGGACGAGCTCGTGCGGGATGTCCACCTCGGAGCGCTCGACGACGGCGTCCACGGCCGCCTGACGGAACTCGTTCTCGATCGAGCTCTCGTCGGCTTCCTTGAGCCGCTCCTCGATCTCGGCGCGCAGCTCTTCGAGCGAGTCGTAGCCGCCGGCTTCGACGGCGAGCTCGTCGTCGAGGTCGGGCAGCCGCTTCTCCTTGACCTCCTTGACGGTGACCGCGAACTGGGCGGGCTTGCCGGCGAGGTGCTCGGCGGGGTAGTCGTCGGGGAAGGTGATGTCGACGGTGCGCTCGTCTCCGGCGCTGGCGCCCTGGAGCTGCTCCTCGAATCCGGGCACGAGCCGCCCTGAGCCGAGCTCGAGCACGAACCCGCGGCCCTCGCCGCCCTCGAAGGGCTCGCCGTCCACGGAGCCGGCGAAGTCCATGACCACGTAGTCGCCGGTGCCGGCCTCGCGCTCGATCGTCTCGAGCGAGGCGAGCGACTCGCGCACGCGGTCGAGCTCGGTCTGGACCTCTTCGGGGTCGATGCTCGGCTCGCGGCGCCCGACCTCGATGCCGTCGTAGTCGCCGAGCGTGGCGGGGGGCACGACCCCAACCTCGATGTTGAAGACGAGCGGGGAGCCCTTGTCGGGGAGATCGGTGAGGTCCACCTGCGGGCTGCCGACGGTGGTGATTCCGGCGTCCGTGACGGCCTGCTCGTACCAGCCGGGCATGCCGCGCCGCACGGCCTCGTCGAGCACGGCCTCGCGGCCGACCTGCTGGATGACCACCTGTGGGGGCACCTTCCCGCTGCGGAAGCCGGGCACCTTCATCTCGCGCCCGATGGCCTCGGCGGCGCTGCGAAGCTCGCGCTCGAGGGCGTCGCTCGGGACCTCCACCTCGAGGCGCACGCGGGAGTCTCCGAGCTCGGTGGCGGTGGTCTTCACGGGAGCTGCCATACCGGCGCTGAAGATAGCGTGACGGTGTGCCCCGCCTCCGTCGCGGTCCCGTGGAGCGACTTTCCGCCTGGGCGGTCACAGGCCCGCCTGGCCATGCGTGGAGCGCTCTGGCCGACATCGCGGTGTTCTGGGCGCGCTGGGCGCGTCAGCGCATGCTGGCCGGCGCGGGCAGGCGGCCGAGGAGGCGCCGGTAGCGGGTCATCGCGGGCCGGGCCATGTCCCCGTGCGTCTGGGTGCGCAGCCGCGCCACGCGCTCGCGGTGGTAGCGGCTCGAGAGGCTCTCGTTGTGCCCGATCACGTTGCGGGTGGCGATCCGGTGGCGCCCCTGGAGCGCCCGCGTGAGTCGCAGCGAGGCCCGCAGCTGACGCGGGTTGCCGAGCACCTGCCCGTCGCTGGTGCCCACGTGCTCGATGCCGATCGCGGTCCAGTTGAGCCCGACGGTGTGCCTGCACATGATGTTGGTGGGCACCAGCCGGTGGATGGTCCCGTCGCGGTCGATCACGTAGTGGGCGCAGACGCCGGGCAGCTCGCCGAGCTCCACGTCGGGGGTGTCGGCGGCGAACGTGTTGAACACCGGGGCGAAGGTGGAGGTGGCGGTGTAGTGCTCCACGATCACGCGCGGGCGGCGGAGCCGGTGGTCGTCGATGCCGTAGTGGCGTTGCGCGTAGGCGCGCATCTCGCGGCGGCGGGTCTGGCCGAACGGGATCGGTGTGGCCACCTCGCGCGGCGGCGCGACGGCCCGGAGGAGTGCCAGCGCGGCACGCGCGTGCCGGCGAACGTAGCCGGCCGGGGGGTTCCCGGCGGGCAGCTCGACCACGAACGCGGTGTCGCCGGGGAAGGTGTGGTTCTGCCAGCTGCTGGCGGTGCCGTGGTACGGCGGCAGACCCCGGCGCGGGAGCCCGGACCGCGCCGAGTAGAGCCGCTCGAGCACCGCGTCGCCCTCCGCGCGCACCACGATCCGAAGCGCCTGGTGGTACCAGAGGGTCACGCGCGGGCGCACCCGCTCCACGAAGCGGGCGAGCGCTCCCGACTCGGGCTCGGACAGCGCGGATGAGCCGGAGTGGTAGGTGTCGAAGGGGGCGCCGGCAGGCTGCCAGCGGTAGGGGAAGTTGCGGTTGAGGTCCACCCCGTTCGCGTTGTGGCGGGTACCGGCAGCGTGACCGTCCGGGTTCAGGTCGGTGATCACCCAGAGCGCGGTGCCGCGCGGCGGCCGCGAGCGCAGGAGGCGCGCGGCGATCTCGCGGCCGGCGGTCTCGTTGCCGTGGACCGAGCCGATCGCGAGCAGGGTGACGCGCGCCCGCGGGCTGCCCACCCGCACCGCCCGGATCGGCGCACCGCGGACGCTGCGCCCGAGGAGCACGGCGGGGGCCGCGCCACTCGGCGCGACCGCAGCGGTCCGTGGCGGGACGGCGGCGCCGTCGCGGGTCTCTTCCGTCCAGACCGCGGCGGCGAGGAGCGCGATGATCAGCGTGATGACGGCCGGCCGCACCGCTCCGAGTATGCCCACCCTACGGCCGTGCCCAGCACGGAGGTCCGCTCGCGGAGTAGATTCGCGCAGGTGATCGCCGACCTAGCCGCGCGGGCGTCGTCCGGGCGCCGGCTCGCGATCGACACGGAGTTCGTGTCCGAGCGCCGCTACCGGGCCCTCCTGTGCCTGGTGCAGGTGGCCGTGCCGGACTCCGAGGGGCCGGACGGCGTGCGCACCGAGGTGATCGATCCGCTGGCCGACGGCTTCGACCCGGAGTCCACCGAACCGCTGGCGCAGGTGCTCGCGGATCCGGAGGTGGAGGTGGTGGTGCACGCCGGCCGCCAGGACGTGGCGATCCTGCGGCGCGTGTGGCGCACCGAGGTGCGCAACGTCTTCGACACGCAGGTGGCCGGCGGGTTCCTCGGCCTCGGCAGCCAGGAGGGCTACGAGTCGCTGGTGCGCAAGGTGCTCGGCACGCGCCTGAAGGGCTCGGAGGGCTTCACCCGCTGGGACCGGCGGCCACTGACGGCCCAGCAGCTGGAGTACGCGGCCGACGACGCCCGCTGCCTGCTCACCCTCGGCGAGCGCCTGGAGGAGCGGCTGGACGAGCAGGGCCGCCTGGAGTGGGCGCGCGAGGAGTGCCGCGGCCTGGAGGGCGTGAGCGACGAGCGGCCGCCCGAGCGCGTGTATGAGCGGCTGCCGCGGCTGGCGCGGCTCAGCGAGACCGGCCGCGCGGTGGCGCGAGAGCTGGTGGACTGGCGCGAGGAGATCGCCGAGTCGATGGACCGCCCCGCGGGCTTCGTGCTCCCCGACCAGGCCTTGATGGAGGTGGCCAGGAGGGCGCCCTCCGACCTCAACGGCCTGGAGCAGATCCGCGGCCTGCCGCCTCAGACGCTCCACCGCCGCGGCGACCAGCTGCTCGCCGCGATCGCGCGAGGCACGGAGCGCACACCGCCGCCGAGCCCGTCCAGTCCGCCTTCGCGCGACGGGGCCGACGCCCCGCTGGTGTCGCTCGCCCAGGCGCTGGTGCGCCAGCGCTCGATGGACAGCGGCGTGGCGGTGGAGCTGATCGCCACCCAGTCGGAGCTGGCCGCGCTCGTGACCGCGGCGCGCCGCGGCGAGGACGGCGACGGCCTGCGCGTGACCGACGGCTGGCGCCGCGAGCTGGTGGGCGACGAGCTGCGCGAGTTGCTGGCCGGCCGTCGCCGGCTGGGCGTGGGACCCGACCGCACGCTCCGTGTGACGGAGGCCGAAGCGGGTAGCGGGGACACATGATCAACCGCAAGCTGCTCGGCATCTACCTCAACGACCACCTGGCCGGATCCACCGCGGGCGCGGAGGTGGCCAAGCGCTCCGCGGGCTCGAACAAGGGCACCGGCTACGGGGCCTTCCTGCGCAAGCTGGCCAAGGAGATCGAGGAGGACCGGGACAGCCTCAAGGACATCATGCGCCGGCTGGAGTTCGGAGAGGACATCCCGAAGAAGGTCGGCGCCTGGATGTTCGAGAAGGTCGGGCGGCTGAAGCCGAACGGGCAGCTCACGGGCTACTCGCCGCTGAGCAGGGTCGTGGAGCTGGAGGGCCTCGCGCTCGGCGTGACCGGCAAACTCGGGCTCTGGAAGGCGCTGCGCGAGCTCGTGGACGAGGAGCCGCGGCTGGACGCCGCCGAGCTGGACACGCTGCGGGAGCGGGCCGAGCGCCAGCAGGCCGAGCTGGAGGAGTACCGCCTGAGGGCTGCCGGCGAGGCGTTCCGCTCGTAGGCCGCCCACCGGGCGCGGCGGCCGCCCCCGGTACGCTCCCCCGCCGATGAGCTGGGAGCCCGAGCTCGAGGAGCTCCGCCGCCGCGAGGAGCTGGCCCGCCGGATGGGCGGCGTCGAGCGGGTGGACCGCCAGCACGCCTCCGGGCGGCTGACGGTGCGCGAGCGGATCGAGCGGCTGCTCGACCCTCAGAGCTTCCACGAGACGGGCGCGCTCGCGGGCCGCGGCGCCTACGGAGAGGACGGCGAGCTCGAGAGCTTC
This sequence comes from uncultured Thermoleophilaceae bacterium, assembly GCA_963764665.1. Classification (GTDB taxonomy): domain Bacteria; phylum Actinomycetota; class Thermoleophilia; order Solirubrobacterales; family Thermoleophilaceae; genus JACVRW01. The sequence goes on from CAVXTL010000027.1 coordinate 27,594, forward strand.
CTGCCGGCGAACACCGTCGTAGGCCACGGACGGATCGACGGCCGTCGCGTGGCGATCCAGGGCGACGACTTCACGGTGCGCGGCGGAGCGGCCGACGCCGCGATCTGGGAGAAGGCCATCTACGCCGAGCGCCTGGCGCGCGAGTTCCGGATCCCTCTGGTCCGGCTGGTGGACGGCACGGGCGGCGGCGGAAGCGTGAAGTCGCTCGAGGACATGGGCTTCTCCTACGTGCCGCCGCTGCCGGGATTCGACGTGGTGGTGAGCAACATGTCGATCGTGCCCGTGGCGGCCGCCGCGCTCGGGCCGGTGGCGGGCCTGGGCGCGGCGCGCGTGGTCTGCTCGCACTTCTCGGTGATCGTGCGCGGCAGCGCCCAGCTGTTCGTGGCCGGGCCGCCGGTGGTGGCCGCCGCCATGGGCGAGTCGCCCGACAAGGAGACCCTCGGAGGCGCGCGCCTGCAGGCGCGCGCAGGCGCGATCGACAACATCGCGGCCGACGAGGACGACGCGCTCGACCAGCTGCGGCGCTTCCTCTCCTACCTCCCGGGAAACGTCTGGGAGGCCCCGCCCATCCTCCCCGCGTCCGACCCGCCGGACCGCCGCGAGGAGGAGCTGATCTCGATCGTGCCGCGCGACCGCCGCCGGCCGTACAAGATGCGCCGCATCCTCGAGGCGGTGCTCGACCACGGCTCCGTGTTCGAGCTGGGCGCCGCGTTCGGGCGCCCGGTAATCACGTCGCTCGCACGACTCGGTGGCAGGCCGGTGGGCGTGCTGGCCTCCGACCCGGAGCACTACGGCGGCGGCGTGACGGCGGATGCCTCCGAGAAGCTCGCGCGCTTCGTGGACATGTGCGACCAGTTCCGCCTGCCCGTGGTCAACCTCGTGGACGTGCCCGGCTTCGTGATCGGCACCGACGCCGAGCGCGCGGGCACGATCCGGCACGGCAGCAGGGCGCTGTTCTCGGTCTACCAGGCGACCGTGCCCTGGGTGTCCGTGCTGGTTCGCAAGGTATTCGGCGTGGCCGGCGCCGGCCACGGGGACGGGTCGCGCCTGAACCTGCGCTACGCCTGGCCGTCGGGCGACTGGGGCTCGCTGCCGATGGAGGGCGGCCTCGAGGCGGCCTACCGCCGCGAGCTCGAGGCCGCGGACGACCCGGTGGCGCTGCGCGCGGAGATCGCCGCCCGCCTGGACGCGGTCCGCTCCCCCTTCCGCACCGCGGAGCGCTTCAGCGTCGAGGAGATCATCGACCCGCGCGACACGCGCCCGCTCCTGTGCGACTGGGCCGAGCGCGCGCACGAGCTGGTTGCCCACGAGCTGGCGGCGGGTCCCAAGTTTCGGGGCCCCCGTCCCTGAGAAGAGGGTCTCATGAAGGCTCTCGCGCTCAACTGCACTCTCAAGCCGTCCCCGGCGACCTCGAACACCGAGGCGCTCGCCCGGGTGGTGCTCGACGCGCTCGAGCAACAGGACGTGGACACCGAGATCGTGCGGGTGGTGGACCACGACGTGAAGCCGGGCGTGTCCTCGGACGAGGGCGGAGGCGACGAGTGGCCCGCCATCCGCGAGAAGATCCTCGCCGCCGAGATCCTCGTGATCGCGACGCCCACATGGCTCGGCAAGCCCTCGAGCATCGCCCAGCGGGTGCTCGAGCGGATGGACGCCATGCTCTCCGAGGAGGACGACGAGGGCCGCCCCGTCGCCTACAACCGTGTCGCGGGGGTCGTGGTCACCGGCAACGAGGACGGAGCCCATCACGTGATCGGCGAGGTGGCAGGCGGCCTCAACGACATCGGCTTCACGATCCCGGGCCAGGCCTGGACCTACTGGAACCGCGGTCCGGGACCCGGGGACAGCTACCTGGAGTCGGACGCCGGCAAGGATTGGTCGCACTCCACCGGCCGGACCGCCGCGGCGAACCTCGTGGCTGTGGCACGGGCGCTCGCAGAGCGCCCCATACCGGCTCCGTAAGCGGAAGCAGCCGGCTCGGCCGGCTGCGCACCGACTGTTAGCTGACCAGGACGAGCTCCTGGAGCTCGTCGTCGAGCCAGTCCATCAGCCGCCACAGGTCCGGCATCTGATCGCGGTCCGCCACGATGCCGAAGTCGAGCTTGCCGAGGTAGCTCATCACGGTGATGTTCAGCCCCATGCCGTCGGTGATCACCGACACCGGGTAGTGGGCCTCGAGCTGCGCACCCGCCAGGTAAAGCGGGAACTGCGGACCGGGCACGTTCGAGATCACCAGGTTCCACGTGGGCCGGGCGGCGCCGCTGGAGAGCGCGAACGTCACGCGAGCCGCGCGCGAGAAGACAGCCGGCGGGATGAAGTGATTCACGTCCTGGAGCAACTCGGCCGGCAGCGCCCTGTGGCGCTCCTTCATCACTCGCAGGGCCTCGTGCGTGCGCAGCAGGCGATCCACGGGGTCCGCGACGTTCGTGAACAGCGGGGCGCTCATCAGCATGATCCGGTTGCCGAACGTGCCCGCCTGCTCCGAGGTGCGCACGGACACCGGTATTTGGGCCACGAGCGGCTCGTCGGCGAGCTCCCCGTGCTCGTCCAGCCACCGGCGCACCGCGCCGGCGCAGACGGAGACCACAACGTCGTTGACGGTGCAGCCGTACTGGTTCTTCACCCGCTTGACGGACTCGAGCGAGAGGCGGCCGAACACGAAGCGCCTGTGCGGCGAGATGCGCCCGTTGAAGCTCGTGCGCGGGGCCTTCAAGGTCGAGCGCTCCAGCAGGCCTCCCTCGGCGCGGCTGATGGCGTGTCCGACGCGACCCGCCACGCGCGCGGCCAGGCCGGCGCCGGGCAGCGTGCTGAAGGCCGTCTCGTCGAGGTTGGGCAGCGCCGACGGCAGCGCGCGCAGGAAGCGCAGCGGGTAGCGCGGCAGGCCGAGCAGCCCGCGCCCGAGCATCTCGAGCTCGGACGGGTCGCCGTCCAGGCTGCCGTCGAGCGGCTCGGGCGCCTCGCGCCCCTCGGCCGTCAGGTCGAGCAGCACGCCCATGATCTCGGCCCCGGACAGGCCGTCCACGAGCGAGTGGTGGATCTTCGTGAGCATCGCGACGCGATTCGCTCCGAGGCCGTGGATCAGGTACACCTCCCAGAGGGGGCGCGATCGGTCGAGCGGCCGCGCCACGATGCGGGCCACCTGCTCGGCCAGCTTCTCGTCGTTGCCCGGCGGCGACAGCGCCAGCTCGCGGACGTGGAAGTCCAGGTCGAAGTCGGGGTCGTCCACCCAGTAGGGGTAGTCGAGGCCGAACGGCACCTCCGCCAGCCGCCAGCGCAGCGGGGGCAGGAGCGGCAGACGCTCGGCGAGGAGGTCGTGCAGCGCGTGAAGCGTCAGCTTGCCGTCCGGACGCGTGGACGGGTCGAGGATGGCGAGCCCGCCCACGTGCCCGCTCTGGCGTGCGGACTCGAGTGCGAGGAACTGGGCGTCGACGCTGGTGAGCTGTCTCACGGGCTGGCGGCCCGCCCCTAGCGTTCCGCCCAGCGCTCGCGCGGGTTCTCGATCGGCGTGAGCGTCTGCTCCACCTGCTCGCGATAGCGCTCGAAGTTGGGCGGCAGCGATAGCCGCTCGCCCAGGTGCTCGGGGTCCTCGTCCGTGGCGAAGCCCGGACCGAGCGTGGCGATCTCGAACAGGACGCCCGAGGGCTCGCGGAAGTAGATCGAGCGGAAGTAGAAGCGGTCGATCACGGGCGTGACCGGCGCGCCGGCCTGCTGGAGCCGCTCGCGCCAGGCCTCGTGGTCGTCCATCGTGGACCCGAACGCCACGTGGTGGACCGTGCCCGCGCTCTGTACCCCGGGCGACTCGGGCGGGTCGTCGTAGGCATAGCGGCCGCCGCGGCGCTCGCCCCGCACCTCAAAGGCGTCGCCGTCGCGCTCGAAGCCGAGCACGTCCACGAGCAGGGCGTTGCTGGCGTCCGGCCGGGCCGAGTAGGCGCGCACCGCGTCGAACCCCCGCAGCGCGTGCTCCGGCGGCACCTCGGGATGCTCGGCCGTCAGCGGGTCGTCGCCGCTCTGGTCCACGGTCAGCTCGTGGGCCAGCCCCTCGGGATCGGTGAAGCGCAGGCGCCCGTCCTCACGTGTGGTCTCCACCCCCTCCCCTGACAGCCGCTCGGCCCAGAACTCGATGCTCTCGGGGCTCCCGACGCGCCAGACGACGGTGTGCACCATGCCGGCCCCGGCGCGGCCCGGGCGTGCTCCGGGGTACTCGAAGAAGGTGAGGTCCGCTCCCGCGCTGCCCTTGTCGTCCGCGTAGAACAGGTGGTAGACGCTCGGGTCGTCCTGATTGACCGTCTTCTTCACCAGGCGCAGGGCGAGCACGCGCGCGTAGAAGTCGACGTTGCCGGGAGCGTCGCCGGTGATGGCGGTGATGTGGTGGATCCCCTCGAGCCTCATGCGCGGAGATTACCGTCGGGCACGCTCGCGACTAAAGACACACGGCCGGCTGCCGATCTAGTGCGCATGGCTGCTAAGTCGTGGCTTTGCCGCGACGACATGGACCGAGAGCGGCTGCTGGACATGGAACAACGTCTGGGGCCTGTGCGCCGAGCGTCGATCGGCGTGATCGCCCTTGTCCTACTGGCCTGCGGGCCGTGGCTGGGCTGGTGGACGCTGATTCCGCTCGCGCTTGCGGCCGGCATCTTCCAGATCGCCGAGCGGCGCACCCCGCATGCGGCGCGGCCCGAGTATCTGCTCTTCGGCGCCTGGACGCTCAGCGAGATCGCCATCGCCGGTGCGGTTGCGCTTACCGGCGACGTCGAGTCCCCCACGCTGGCGTGGCTGGCGATCCCGGTGGTCACGCTGAGCGCGCGCTTCTCGGCCCGAGGCGTGGCACTCGGCGTGAGCGTCGCGGTGGTCCTGATGTTCGCGGTCGCGTTCGGCGTCGACTCCCAGGCGATCGTGGACAACCCCGTTCTGCTGGCCGCGCCGCTCACGCTCGTGGTCTGCACGGCGATCCTCTCGACGGCGCTGATGCGCTCGGACGTGCACCACCGCAGCGAGACCGTCATCGACCCGCTCACCGGCATGCTCAACCGGAAGGCGCTGTCCACGCGCGTGGCCGAGCTCGAGCAGCAGTCGATCGTGAGCGGCGAGCCGATCGGGCTCGTGGTCGGCGACCTGGACCGCTTCAAGGAGGTGAACGACTCCTGCGGCCATGCCACCGGGGACGCCGTGCTCAAGGAGGTGGCCTACGAGATGCGCAAGGAGCTGCGTGCCTTCGACCTGGCCTACCGGCTCGGCGGCGAGGAGTTCCTCGTGGTGCTCCCGGGCGCGGATGCCTCCCAGGCCGAGCGGCTGGCCGAGCGGCTGCGCGAGATCATCGCCGGGGTCCACTTCAGCGGCGACCAGCGGCTCACGATGAGCTTCGGGGTGAGCGCCTCGCCGCGGGGCGAGCAGTTCGACTACCAGGACGTGTTCGGCGAGGCCGACATGGCCCTCTTCGAGGCCAAGCGCGCCGGGCGCGACCGCGTCTGCATGGCCGACGAGGCGCTCCAGCCGGCGCCGGCCTGAAAGGGTCGTACGGGAAGCCGTCGAATACGGCCCCGTGGACCAGCCGCCCAGGAAAGTGAGCCCGTTCAGGTCACTCGAGGCCACTTCGCGCGAGCTGCTGCTCGCCGAGACCGCCGAGGCCTGGTACCACTTCGGCGACGCGCCGGATGTCCAGATGCTGCTCGAGCTCGTGGACGATTCGCTCGAGGACGGCGGCCACCGGCTGGCCGCGGCCCTCATCTTCGCGGTGCTGTCCTCAGAGGACACCCACCTCGGCCACAGCCTGAACGCTCAGCCGAGCCAGGCCCGCAACCGCTCGTAGACCTCCGGGTGGTTCAGCAGCGCCAGGTGGTGCGTGCCGCCCACGTGCATGCCGTTCTCAGCGCCGAACGGGATCTTCCGGTCGCGCCCGCGCCCTGAGGCGCTCGCCTCGAGCACCAGCGTGTCGCCCAGCAGCCGCCCGAGCGGGTGGCTGGGGCTGCGCGCGAGCGTGGCCGCCACGAAGCAGTGCGTGGCCCCTTCGAGCAGCGGCACCTCGGTCACGGCAGCCGCGCGCAGGGCGTCGGGATCGCAATCGCGCCAGTCCTCGTCCACCAGCGAGCCCTGGCGCAGGTCGCGGATGCCCGCGCTGCGACGGCGGAGCACGGCGCCGAAGGGACGGATCTCCGGGAGCGCGTTCAGCCCGGCGCTGGCCACGTGCACCAGCTGCTCGAGCGGCGCGCCCATGTGGGGAGAGCCGAGCGAGACCACGTGGCGCACCCGGTCTGCCCACCGCGCCTCCCCGGCGCGGGCGTAGTGGCAGGCGCTTCGGGCCACCAGCCCGCCCATCGAGTGCCCCACCAGCGCGATCCGCTCCACCTCCACCGGCCAGGACTCCACCAGCGCCTCGAGCAGCTCCGAGAGCGAGCGCCCGTTCTCGGATATGTGGCGGCCGGTGTTGTAGCGCACGTCGACGGGAGTGCAGCCGAGGTTCTCGGCCAGCCGCGACGCGTAGGTGCCGCCCTGCTCCGCGGCGCCGAGGCGCCACGCGAACTCCGTCTCCATCAGACCGTGGAGGAAGACCACGAGGTAGGGCGTGGCGCCGGGGAAGGCTCTGTCCAGCGCGCGTCTGCCCGGCGTAACCACCCGACCGGACACGCGCACGGCCATCGGCTCCTGGAGGTCGCTCTCCTCGCGTTCGAGCACGTCCCCCATGAGGCCGTTGACGGCGGCCAGCAGCGCGCTCCCCCTCGGCGTGGTGGACAGCTCGCGCCCCTCGGCCCGCGCCCGCCGGGCCAGCGCCTCCCCGGCGCCGCGGCCGAGCAGGGCGCTGCCGCCCCGCAGGCCGGCGTACACGCCCGCGGAGATCGCGTCGTGCGCCAGCCGGACGGGTGCGCCGGCCGGTCCGGTGCTGCTGAAGACCCGCCCTGCGATGCCTCGGTGGATGCAGCCGATCCCGCCCATGAAGCCGGACAGCTCGCGAAAGGCCAAGTCGCTGAGTCCGCGTACCTCGTCGGGGCGTCGTGCGATCTCGTTCATCCCAGCTGTGTGTATGCCCTCCCGTCCACCGGGTTACATCAGGCGGGACGCGAGCGGCGGGCGCGCGCCTGGCGCTCCCTGCGGGCGTCCCGGAACTCGGCGATCTCGACCGGGGCGTCGTGGCCCGCGCCTTCGACGGCGCGAGCAGGCGCGGCACGATCGGCGTCTCCACCAGCGCTCCGTGGCGCTCCTCCACGGCCCAGGCGCGCGCGTCGGGCCGCGCGCTGACCGCCTCCACCAGCTCCGCGCCCGCGAACAGCAGCCCCACTCCGTCGTCCACCGCGTACCCGGCCGCGAGCCCGTCCAGCACGGCCCCGCGATAGCAGGCTCGCCGCTCCGGGTCGCTCGAGTGGTGCACCGAGTTGCTGCCCGGCAGCAGTCCGAGGCCCTGGGCCGGCCGCGAGCGCCCGTGCGAGCGCGTGACCCCCTCCTCGAACCAGCACATGGAGCCCGCGCTGACTCCGCAGAGCAGGATTCCGCGCTCCCACGCCTCGCGCAGCGTGTCGTCGAGGCCGTGCACTCGCCAGATCGCGAGCAGGTTGGCCAGGCTGCCGCCGCCCACGTAGATCACGTCCTGCGCCAGCAGGTGCTCGCGCGGCGCCACGGGGTGAGTGCCGAGCCGGAAGAGCGAGAGGTGCGAGAGCCGGCCGAGACCGCGGAACGCCCGGTGGAAGCGGTCGATCTGGTCGTCGGGATCCCCGCTCGCCGTGGGGAGCAGGCAGATGTTCGGGTGATCCACGGCCGGCAGGCCGGCGATGTAGCGCTCGAGCGGGGCGTCGGCCCCCGACGTCGAGAACCCCCCGCCGCCCATCGCCAGGATGCGGCGCCCGTCCTCCCTCATCCGGTGGCTCGGCGACTGCCGAGGGCAGCGCCCGCGAGCGCGGGCGGCCGCGGCAGGGCGGCGAGCCTCGGCGGCGTCTGCGGCTCCACCGCCGGCGCCGCGTCCCCGAGGTAGGACACGCGCAGCGGGCTCTTGATCACTCGCCCGCGCACGCTTCGCATCCGGAAAGCCCGCGCATCGGGGCGCGACGACACGACCCGCAGCAGCCGCTCTCCCGCGAAATGCAGGGCGACGCCGTCGCCCGCCGCGTAGCCGGGGCGCATCCCCTGCCGCAGCGCGGCGCGGTAGGCATCCTCGCGCGCGTGCTCGGCGTCGTAGTGAACGGTGTTGCTGCATCCGAGCAGACCCAGGCCGCGGTAGTGCTCGGGCGGGCCGTGGAAGCCCGTGATGCCCTCCGCGAACCAGCAGAGCGAGCCGGCCGACACCCCGCAGAGCACCACGCCCGCCTCCCACGCCTCGCGCATCACGGCGTCGAGGCCGTGGGCGCGCCACACGCCGAGCAGGCTCACCACGCTGCCGCCCCCCACGTAGATCAGGTCCTGCGAGAGCAGGTGCTCGCGCACGTCGCCGCTGCCCCCGCGCCTGAAGAGCGACACGTGCGACGGCGTCGGAGCGCCCGGCGAACGCCTGGTAGAAGCGGACGATGTAGTGATCCGCGTCGCCGCTGGCGGAGGGCAGGAAGCACACGCGCGGGCGCTCGCTGCCGGTGAGACCGAGCACGTAGTCGTCCAGCAGGGGGTTGCCGGCCTCCATGGAGAAGCCCCCGCCCCCGAGCGCCACGATCTGTCGCCGGACGCCACGCATGAGCCGACGGTAGGTGCGCGAAGCGGCCGAGTCAAAGCATTTGCGCGCTTTGTCGAACGGTGTTGGACCGGCGGTCCTACCCGTCCACGACCACCACGTCGAGGCGCCGTGGGCCGTGCACACCCTCCACGCGCTTCAGCTCGATGTCCGAGGTGGCGGAGGGTCCCGACACGAGCGTGATCGGGCGCGCCTCGCGGGCGGCCTCGGCCAGCGCCGCCACGGCGTCGGGCACGCCCGGCACCACCTGGCGGGCGTGCACGACGCACACGTGGTGGTCCGGCACGAGCGTGAGCGCGCGCGGGCCGCAGACCGGGGACGAGTCGAGCACGATCGTCCCTGTCTCGGCCACGGCCAGGGCGCAGCCGGTGAGCACCCCGTCCACCGCGTCGAGCGCACGCGGCTCGAGCGCATGCACGCGCTCGGTGCCCGCCACCTCCCAGGAAACCCCGGGCGCCGCAGCCAGCCGGCGCGTGCCTCGCTCGCGGCAGACGTCGGCCAGCGCTTCCTCGAGCTGCGACTCCGGCACCCGCCGGACCGTGGCCTTGTACTCGGCCACCCGCTCGCAGAAGCGCGCCACCGGGTCGCCTTCCGGCGCCGTGCCCGCCAGGTGGTAGTCGCGTGGCACGTCGGGCACCTCGGGCGCCGGGCCGAGGGCCTCCCGGATCCGCGCGAGCACGTCGGTGCGGGCGTCGCTCATCCGCGGGCCCTCCACCAGTCGCGGAAGCTCTGCGCCGGCGGCTCCGGCAGATCGCGCGACCCGGTCCACCCGCTCAGCGGCCCGAACGGGAGCCGGGTGAGAGGCCCGCGGCCGAGCCGGGCCAGGCGCTGGGCCGCCTCGTAGCGGCGGCGCGACGCGAACACCCGGGCGAGCAGCCGGAAGGTCGCGCGCTCGCTGCGGCCACCGCCACCGGCCTCCTCGCGCACCACCCGCCCGCGCAGGTGCACCAGCACCTTCGGGATGTCGATCTTGACGGGGCAGACCTCGTAGCACGCCCCGCACAGGCTCGAGGCGTAGGGAAGCGTGGGCGCGCTGTCGAGCCCCTCCAGCTGCGGCGTGAGGATCGCGCCGATCGGCCCCGGATAGACGGAGCCGTAGGCGTGGCCGCCGGTGCGCGAGTAGACGGGGCAGACGTTGAGGCACGCCGAGCAGCGGATGCAGCGCAGCGCCTGGCGGCCGACCTCGTCGGCCAGCACGCGGGTGCGGCCCGCGTCGAGAAGGATCAGGTGGAACTCGCGCGGTCCGTCGCCCTCGGAGCGGACGCCGGTCCAGATCGAGGTGTACGGGTTCATCCGCTCGCCGGTGGAGGACCGCGGCAGCAGCTGGAGCATCACCTCGAGGTCCCGCCACTCGGGGAGCACCTTCTCGATCCCCATCACCGTGACCAGGGTCTTCGGCAGGGTGGTGCAGAAGCGGCCGTTGCCCTCGGACTCGACCACGCACACCGAGCCCGTCTCGGCCACGCCGAAGTTCGCGCCGCTCACGGCCATCGAGGCGCCGAGGAAGCGCTCGCGCAGGTAGCGGCGCGCTGTCTCCGCCAGCGCCTCCGGATCCTCGGGCAGCTGCTCGCCCTTGGCGATGGTGCGCTCGAACAGCGCGCGGATCTCCGCGCGGTTGCGGTGGATCGCCGGCACGAGGATGTGCGAGGGCCTGTCGTGGTCGAGCTGCACGATCAGCTCGGCGAGGTCCGTCTCCACGGCCTCGATGCCCTCCGCCTCGAGCGCCGCGTTCAGGCCGATCTCGTCGGTGGCGAGCGACTTGACCTTGATCACCTCGCGCGCGCCGCGCGCGTGCGAGAGGCCGGCCACGATCGCGTTGGCCTCCGCGGCGTCGCGCGCCCAGTGCACCACGCCGCCGGCGGCGATCACGTTCCGCTCGAGGCGCTCGAGCTGCTCCGGCAGCGTGGCGAGAGCGCGCGCCTTGATGGCGGCGCCGGCGTCGCGCAGCGCCTCCCAGTCGCTCAGCTCCCCCACCACGCCGGCCCGCTTCGCCCTGATCGTCGTGGTGGCCATCCGCAGGTTGCGGCGCAGCTGGGTGTCCGCGAGAGCGGTGCGCGCGGCGCCGGGAAAGCCCTCGGTGGTCACTCGGTGGCCGCCAGCACCTCTGCCAGGTGCATCGTCCGGACGCCGGTGCGCTGGCGGCGGAGCCCGCCGCCTATGTGCATGAGGCAGGAGTTGTCGGCGGCCACGCACACCTCGGCGCGCGTGTCGAGCACCGCGCGGAGCTTGTCCGCCAGCATCGCCGTGGACACGTCCGCGTTCTTCACCGCGAACGTGCCGCCGAACCCGCAGCACTCCTCGGCGTCGGGGAGCTCGACGAGCTCGAGGCCGCGCACCGCCGCGAGCAGCCGCAGCGGCCGGTCGCCCACCTGGAGCAGGCGGGCCGAGTGGCAGGTGGGGTGGTAGGTCACCGCGTGCGGGAAGGAGGCCCCCACGTCCTCCACCCCGAGCCGGTCCACGAGCAGCTCGCTCAGCTCGACCACGCGCGGAACAAGCGCCTGAACCTCGCGCTCGAGCCCGCTGTCTCCGGCCAGGCGCGCTATGTCCGCGTACTGCTCGCGCACCATTCCCACGCAGGAGGCGGACGGGGAGACCACCACGTCGGCCTGCCCGAACGTGTCCACGAAGCGCCGCACCAGCGGCACGGCCTCGAGCTGGTAGCCGCTGTTGGCGTGCATCTGCCCGCAGCAGGTCTGCTCCTCCGGGAAGTCCACCTGATGGCCCAGCCGCTCCAGCACCTCCACCACCGCGCGGCCGGCGCCCGGGAAGAGCGTGTCACCGATGCAGGTGATGAAGAGCGCTGCGCGCACGCATCGACTCTCTACCCGGGCCGCAGTCGCCCGATGCGGGTCCGCTGATCGAACACGCCGGGCGTGGCCTCCCTGGATCCGCCACAGCCCGGCTCCCTGCGCGTGTAGCCGGTGGGATCGCGCAGCAGCTCGGCCACGTCGTCGCGGATCTCGCGGTCGATGTCGGACGGGATCCCGCCGATCGTGTCCACCCCCGTCAGCCGGTCGATGATCCCGGCGCGGAGTCGCCGCATAACGCAGCTCTGGTCCACGCGCACATCCGGCGGGTAGCGGTTCTCCGTCCAGAGCAGCCGCCTGCCCGCGGGGTCCCACGCGAACTCGGGCACGATCCAGCCGCGCTCGCCGGTGCGCGTGAGGCGCTGCGGGCGGCCGAGCGGGCTCACTCGGGCGCGCCGCCCGCTCCAGCGGAGCCGCTGCGACCAGAGGTCCGTGGCCTGGCCCAGCACCGGCTGGAGGAAGCTGTCGCTGAACACCGAGAGCACCAGCAGGTAGTCGAAGCGAGCCGGCAGCTCGAGGAAGCGCGCCACGCGCGACCAGTCTTCGTACGCGCCGTGGAGTCGGCGCGACGACATGAAGATCACGCGGTCCATGTCCGGCGTGAACACCGCCTGCTCGTCCCACGCGGGATTGCGGGTGAGCCGCGACGGGCGGCAGCGCCCGCGCGACGGATCGGGCAGGCGGCAGAAGAACAGCTCCGGGTCGATGGCGGTGCCGGTGGTCTCCGTGTAGAGGAAGCCGGAGCCGTCGGGCGCCCACCACTGCGTCTCGTACCAGTGCCCGTTTCCGGGGCGCACCACGTGGTCGTCCACGAGGCGCGGCCCGCCCGGGCCGTTCGGGTCGAAGCGCGCCACGTGGATCTCGGAGCGGCCTTTCCCGCCGGCCTGAGCGTTCCAGTTGAGCTCGGTCCAGGCGATGTGGCGGCCGTCGGGCGACCAGTAGGCGTGGAAGTTGTCGCTGAACTCCGGGCCGCGCGTGAGGTTGGTGCGGCGCCTTCCGTCGCGCGTCATCACCCAGACGTCCGAGCCGATCCCCCCGAACCCGGCGCCGCCGAGCCTGACGGCGCGCCCGTTCCAGGAGTGGAAGAGGATCCACGGCCCGCGCGGCTGCACCACCGGCACCTGGTTGGGCCCGTCGAGGCCGCAGGTGAGGCAGCGCCGCCCGCGTCCGTCGAGGCGCGCCCGGTAGATGTGCACCTGGCCGTCGGCGCCCTCGTCGCGTCCCACCGGGTCGTGGTAGACCACGTGCCCCCGGTCGAGCCAGTCGGGGGCCTGTCCGAGCAGGTACGGGTTGGCGCGCACGTCGAGGCGGTCCGGAGACGCTGCTGAAGCGGTGCCGGCGAGACAAGCGAGGCAGGCGAGCGTGAACGTGAGCGTGGCGCGCATCGTCGGCGCGAGCCTCTCACAAGCCGATAGGTTGCGCCGGTGAGGAGGTGGGCGACCGCCGCGCTGATTGCAACGGTGGCAGCCCTGCTCGCCGCCCCTGCAGCCGAGGCCGCCCGCGGCGGCATCGACGTCGTGGGCAAGCGCCGGTTGAGCGACCGCCTGGTCCAGCTGACGCTCAGCAGCGATCTCCTGGCCGAGCGCACCCACGTGCGCGTGCTGCTGCCGCGCGGCTATGCCCGCTCCGAGCGGCGCTACCCGGTGCTCTACCTCCTGCACGGCGGCTTCGACGACTACCGCAGCTGGACTCGTATGGGCGACGCCGCGGCGCTCACCGCGGGGCTGCCGCTGATCGTGGTGATGCCGGACACCGGGCCGCTCGGCGGCTACGTGGACTGGTGGCACGGCGAGCCCTGGGAGACGTTCCACATCACCCGGCTGGTCCCGTGGGTGGACCGCTCCTACCGCACGGTCGCGCGGCGCGGCGGCCGGGCTCTGGCCGGGCTGTCCATGGGCGGGTTCGGCGCGCTCGGCTACGCCGCGCGCCACCCGGACCGGTTTGCCGCCGCCGCCGGCTTCTCCGCCGCGGTCGACTCGACCGAACCCGCGATCCAGGCCCTCACCCCGCCCGGCACCTACGGGCCGTTCGCCACCCAGGAGATCCGCTGGCGCGGGAGGAACCCCGTGGACCTGGCCGCCAACCTCCGCGGCCTCCGGCTCACCATGCGCACCGGCAACGGCAGTCCCGGCGGCCCGTTCGGCGGCGGCGACGGTGTCGAGTACGTGGTGCACAAGGCGAGCGCGGCGCTCCACGGTCGCCTCGTCGCGCTGGGGATCCCGCACGTGTGGGACGACTACGGGCCGGGCGGGCACCTCTGGCCGTACTGGCGCCGGAGCCTGCGCCGGACGCTGCCGTGGCTGATGAAGGGCTTCGCGCATCCACCGAGGCCGCCGGCACGGTTCAGCTACCGGACGATCGAGCCTCAGTACGTGGTCCACGGGTGGCGTGTCCGGATCGAGCGGCCGGCGCTCGAGTGGAGCGAGCTGAGCGGCGCGGGCCGGCGCGGCTTCTCGCTCACCGGCAGCGGTCGCGCGCGTGTGACGAGCGCCCGGCTCTTCGAGCCGGGAACGGCGGTGCTCGCCACGATCCGCCGGAGGGGTGGCGGCGTGCGGAGCGAGCGCCTGACGGCGGATGGCGCCGGCCGCGTGAAGGTGAGGCTAAAGCTGGGTCCGGGAAACGCGGCGCAGCAGTACACGCCCGGCGCACGCACGCTGAGCCACCGAGCGCGCGTGCGCCTGCGCCCGGCTGCCTAGCCCCCCGAGCCCTCCCCCGCCCTCAGCGGGCCGTGACCGCGAAGTCCGCCGCGCGCCCGGCGCGCGTGGGCAGCCGGAAGCGCACCAGGCCCGCCCGGACCGTCGAGCGCACCCGCCGGCCCTCCACCCAGGCGGTCACCGGGCCGCGGCCGGGGCGTGCCACCTCGATCGTCAGCGGCCCGCCGGCCGACGGCCGAACGTAGCCGCGCACAGAGCCGGGACGCACCTCGATCCCCACGCGCGGCAGGCGCAGCGAGAACCGCCGCAGCGGCAGTCGCGGGGTGAAGCGGTAGCCCCGCGCCGTGGGCGTGATGCCGGCCAGGCGGGTTGTGGCGTAGAGCGTCCAGGCGGGCTGGTGCATGATCTGGCCGGCGTAGGTGTGGTCGAGGTCGATGCCGCAGTCGCCGGGGTCCTCGGCGAACCAGGCGTTGCAGGCGTCGTCGATCGACAGCACGCCGTTCCAGCGCCGCGGGAACGCCGCCGCGTGCGCCGCCAGGGTGTTGCGCTCGAGCTCATCGAGCGCGTAGGTGCCCGCCCGCGGCACCAATCCGTCAAGCTCGCCCAGCGCCCACGTGAGCCACCCGTTGATCGCGTACCAGACCCCGCCCACGAACACCGCGTTCCCGCCGCCGATCCCGGGCCCGCCCTTGAGCTCGCCTACCTGCGGGTCCGCCGCCGCCGGTGACATCGAGGAGCCGATCCGTGCGGGGCCGCCGAGCGCGGCCGGAGCGCCCACTCCGGTGAGGAAGCGCCGGATGGCCGCCACGAGCGTGCGCGCCTGACGGCGGTCGGGGACCCCCGCGAGGATGTTCCAGGGCTGCGGCTCGCCGAAGATCACGCCTGTGCCGATCCTCCGCTCGCCCCCGTAGCCGCGGGTGTACCAGCGCCCGGCCCACTCGCCGCGCTGGACCGCCCGGAGCGCCTGCCCGCGGCGGCGCAGCAGCGTCGCGAAGGCGCGGTCGCCGCGTGCGTCCGCCAACTCGGCCAGCCGTGGATAGACGTAGGCCAGCTGGGCCGACACGAGCGTGGACTCGTCCATCTCCAGGAACGCGCCCGAGAAGTCCGACCAGTCGCCGGTCGAGGTGGTGCGATAGCCGCCGTGCGGGCCGCGCAGGGACTCCTGGTGGGCGTAGGCCAGCTTCAGGTGGCGCCAGAGTGACGCCCTGCCCGCGCCGCGGAACGGCACCTGCCGGTCGAACACCTCCAGGTCGCGCGTGGCCAGGCCGTACTCGGCCGCCGACCACAGGAGCCAGAGGTCCATGTCGTTCGACGGCGGCAGCTCGGCCGGGCGGCATAGCGACTGCGTGCCGTAGGGGATCTGGCCGCCGCCGGCGGGCTGCTGGCGGGCCGAGTACAGCAGCACGTCGCGGGCCAGCGCGGGCGCTCCGTAGATCATCGGGAGCATGTGCTGGAGCGGGTCGCGGAAGGCGATCTGGTCGCCGAACCCGCCGTACTGGTAGTAGCCGCCCTGGGAGATCACGTGGTTGCCCGCACACTCCTCGTAGGTGGTGCCCGAGCGCACCGTGTACGCCGCCCATTGGAGCTCGCGCGCGAGCCAGTCGCGCCGCGGCCCCAGGCTGGCCTGCGGCAGCCAGCGGGCCCAGCGCCGCTGGCTGCGCTCGAGCGGCCGGCGCGCCGAGCGCCAGCGCGCCACCAGCGCCGGGATCGCCCGCGGCTGAGCCGCGCCGTACGCGTAGCGGAGCCTGACCCTGGCGCCGGGCGCCAGCCGCAGCGGCGCGCGCAGCGCGAGGAGCGTGCGCCCAACCTGGCCGGGGGGCACGGCGGCCGCCGGCGATCCGTCCAGCCGGTCCGCGGCCACGGCCGCGGGCGCGCCGCGGCCCCCGGCGCCGAAGAAGCGCGTGGCGTCGGTGGCGTGGCCCGCCACCGGGCCGCGCAGGGCGGCGGCGAAGATCCGCAGCGGCCGGCGGTCGGCGCCCTCGGCCGCCTGGCCGACCGACAGGATGCGCCGCCGCCCGTCCCAGCTCGGCACCCCGAGGCCGCGCGGGCGGCCGGTGGACGGCTCCCACGGGTTCACGCCCCAGTACTCGAACCAGCTGGCCCTCCGCGTCCTGGGGGTGGTGTTGCGGATGGTCACGTCGTGGAGCAGCACGGGGTCGTCGCCGAACGGCGCGTACACGTGCTCCTCCACAGCCAGCCCGGCGGCGGAGAGCGAGCGCCGCGAATAGCCCGCTCCGAACACGCGCTCGGTGCGCGCGCCGCGCGGCCGGTCCGCGTAGAGCGTGCTGATCGTCCGGCCGCCGGCGCGCAGATACCCGAAGCCGCCGGCGTACTGGCCGTCGGCGGCCGAGTAGCGGTTCACCCACTCGTACACCCGGTCCTGGCTCCACAGCTGCGTGTAGCCGTGGTTGTAGGCGTTGGCCACCACGTGGTCGTTGCCGAGCTGCGACCAGGCGTCGGTGGGGTCGACCACGTCCTCCAGCTCGGGCCGGCGTGCACGCGGGTCGCGTGCCTCGTCGATCCGGTAGCGATAGGCAGGCAGGCCGAAGCGGTCGGTGAACCAGCGCCCGAACACGCCGCTCCCGTAGGTCGAGGAGATGTCCACGCGGGCGCGCTCGCCGGACAGCGGAGCGGGCGCCGCCTGCGCGGCGGCCGGCAGCGCCGCGAGCAGGATCAGGAACGTCGCGGCCCTACGCAGCGCGCACCGCCCCCGTGCCGCGGAGCATCGCCCCGGCCACCACCTCGGGATCGTCGTAGAAGGGAGTGTGGCCGAGGCCCGTGAGGGTCACGTGGTGCGCATCGGGCAGCGCCCGGCGCGCGCGCGGCGCCTGCCGCCCGAAGAGCAGCACCCGGTCGCGGCTGCCCCATGCCACGGTGACGGGCACGTGGCGGAGCTCCTCTCCGTTGCGGAACACGTAGCCGTGGAAGGCCGCCAGCGCCGCCGAGAAGGCAGGCGCCGCCCAGAAGTCCTCGAGCGTGGAGCGAGCGTCCGCAGCGGGGATGCGCCAGGGGCGGGCGAAGATGTGCCCCATGAGGAGCACTCGGCCGGCGCCCACGCCCGTCAGCGGCAGGACGCTCCTGCGCACTGGGGCGGGGACGTCGTGCGAGATCCCGAGCACGAGCTGGCTGAAGCGGCGCTCGCGCGGAGTCCAGAACCCCACGGGCGAGATCGCGGTGGCCGAGGCGACCGCCCCCCGGCGCGCCAGCTCGAGCACGATGCCGCCGCCCATCGAGTTGCCCGCCACGTGCGGTCGCCGCAGCCCGAGCTCCTCGAAGAAGCGCTCGAAGGCGTCCGCAAGCGCGAACACCGTCGGCGCCACGCCGGGGTCGAGCGACGGCGAGCGCCCGAAGCCCGGGACATCGGCAGCGATCACGTCGTGGTGCTCGGCCAGTGCGTCGATCACGGGCTCCCACACCTGCCAGCGGGAGCCGATGCCGTGGATCAGCACGAGCGGCTCGCCGGCGCCGCGCCGGTGGTGGTTCACGGCGCCACCGCGGGCCGGACCTCCCGGAACTCCCCGGGACGGATCGCCCTGGTGGCGCGCACGTACTCGACCATGAAGCCCGGCCAGTTGTTCACCACACGCCCCGTGTCCTGGTCGCGGTACCAGTTGCGGCAGCTTGCCCAGACCGAGTCGCGCAGGCGCTCCTGCACCCGCTCGCTCGACGCGCTCTGCACCTCGGGCCGCACGTCGAGCGCGGCGCCGGACCGGCGCGCGGTGAGCAAGGCGTCGATCGCGTAGCGCACCTGGGCCTCGATCATCACGATGATCGACCCCACGCCCAGGTTGGTGTTGGGCCCGTAGAGCATGAACATGTTCGGGAACCCGGACACGGCGATCCCGAGGTGCGCATCCGCTCCGCGCGACCACGCCTCCTGGAGCTCGCGCCCACCCGTGCCGGTCACCTCCATCGGCACCACGAAGTCGTGGGAGCGGAAGCCTGTCCCGTAGACGATGCAGTCCACCTCGCGCTCGCGGCCGTCGGCCGTGAGCACCCCGGCGCCGGTGATGCGGCTGATCTCGTCGGTCACGAGCTCCACGTCGGGACGCTGCAGCGCCGGCAGGTAGTCCGAGCTGAACAGGATCCGCTTGCAGCCGAACGGATAGTCGGGCCAGGCCTTCCTGCGCACCTCCGGGTCCTGCAGCTGCTTCCGCATGAAGGCGGTGCTCCAGGCACGCAGGAGCCACGCGAGCGGCCGCAAGCGGGTGAGGCCGAGCACGAACATCTCCATGAACGCCCACATCCCGAAGCGGCGCGCGGTCTGCAGCCCCGGCACGGTCGCGATCAGGCGCCGCATGGCCGCCGGGTACTCGCCGTTGTCGCGAGGCAGGATGTACGGCGCGCTCCGCTGGTACACGTCCACTCGCGCCGCCCGCTCGGCCACCGGCGGCACGAACTGGATCGCGCTGGCTCCCGTGCCGATCACCGCCACGCGCTTCCCCGCGAGGTCGTACTCGTGGTCCCACTCGGCCGAGTGGAACGAATGCCCGCGGAACTCGCCGGCGCCCGGGATCGACGGCCAGCGCGGCCGGCTGAGCTGCCCGCACGCAAGCACGAGAGCGTCGGCCTCGAAGCGCTCGCCCGCCCGGGTCCGCAGCGTCCAGCGGGCGTTCGTGTCGTCGAAGTCGGCCCGCTCCACGGCCGTGCCGGTGCGCACGCGGTCGATCACCCCGTGCTTGTGCGCCGTGTGCCGCAGGTAGTCGAGGATCTCGGCCTGCGGCGAGCACGGCTGGCTCCAGTCGGTGCGCTGCTCGTACGAGTACGAGTAGAGGTAGGAGGGCACGTCGCAGGCGGCGCCCGGATACGTGTTGTGGTGCCAGACGCCGCCGAGGTCGTCGGCCCGCTCGAAGATCGTGAAGTCCTCGATGCCCTCCCGCCTCAGGGCGATCGCCATCGCAATCCCGCTGAACCCGGCGCCCACGATCGCCACCTTCACGACGGCACCGGCGCCGCGGGCGGGGTCACAGGGCTCAGCGGCGTCCTCCCGCGGATCAGGTCGGCGGCGCGCTCGGCGATCATGATCGTGGGCGCATTGGTGTTGCCCCCCGGGATCGAGGGCATCACCGACGCGTCGACCACGCGCAGGCCGTCGAGCCCGCGCACGCGCAGGTCGGGGTCCAGCACCGCGTCCTCGCCCACGCCCATCGCACACGTGCCCACCGGGTGGTAGAGCAGCTCGACGCGGCTGCGGACGCTGTCCTCGATGTCCTCGTTCGTGGTCAGCTCGCCCCCCGGCCTGAGCTCGCGCACGACGGTGTCCGCCAGCGGCGCGCTCCGCGCCATCTCGCGCGACAGCCGGACGCCCGCCACGAGCGAGTCCAGATCCTCGCGCTCGGACAGGGTGTTGGTGAGGATGCGCGGCTTGTCGCGCGGGTCGCTCGAGCGCAGCCAGACCCGACCGCGGCTGCGGGTGCTCACGAGCACCGGGCCGAACGTGGCCGCGTGACCGTCGAACTCGGTGGCGCCGTGGTCCTCGAAGAAGAGCGCGCCGATGTGGAAGGAGAGGTCGGCGGCCGGCAGGCCGGGGCGCGTGCGGACGAAGGCGGCCACCTCCGCGGCGGTGGAGGTGAGCGGGCCGCTCTTGCGCAGCATCCACTCGGCCAACGGCTTCGGCTTGTCCGCGCCATAGAGCGTGTGCTCGTCCTTGACCTCGAACAGCACGGTCACGAACGGGTGGTCCTGGAGGCGCTCGCCCACGCCCGGCAGCTCGTGGCGCACCTGCACCCCGACCTCCTCGAGGTGCCCGGGGGCGCCGATCCCGGACAGCAGCAGCAGCTGCGGAGAGCCGATCGCCCCCGCGGCGAGGATCACCTCGCGCTCGGCGCGCGCCACCGCCACCCGCCGGCCGCGGCGCGCGTAGCGCACACCGGCCACCCGGCTGCCGTCCCACTCGAGGCCGAGGGCATGCGCACCGGTGATCACCCGGAGGTTCGGGCGCCCGAGCGCGGGCCGGAGGTAGGCGTCCGCAGTGCTCCAGCGCCGGCCGCCGCGCTGGGTGACCTGGAACATCGATGCGCCGTCCTGCTCGGGCCCGTTGCAGTCGTCGATCCGCGGGATGCCCACCGCCTCCGCCGCTTCCAGGAACCTCCTGTCGAGCGGACGCGGCGAGCGCTGCTCGGCCACGTTGAGCGGGCCTCCCACCGCGTGGAACTCGGACGGGCCGCGCTCGTTGTGCTCCGCCTTGAGGAAGTACGGCAGCACGTCGGCCCAGCCCCAGCCGCGCGCGCCGGCGGCCTCCCAGAGGTCGTAGTCGAGCGGGCGGCCGCGCACGTAGAGCATCGCGTTCATGGAGCTCGACCCGCCCAGCGTCTTCCCGCGCGGGATGTAGAGGGAGCGCCCGTGGCAGTGCGCCTCGGGCTCGGTCCGGTAGTCCCAGTCGAGCTTCGTGTGGAACTGGTTGGGGAAAGCGGCGGGGATCTTGACGTTGAGGCTGCGGTCCTTCCCGCCCGCCTCCAGGAGCAGGACGCTCACGTCCGGGTCCTCGCTCAGGCGGTTGGCCAGCACGCAACCCGCCGAGCCGGCGCCGGCGATGACGTAGTCGGTCATGAGGCGCGGCCATCCTATGTGCTGACTTGAGTTCGGGTACCCTAACTTAGGGTGCCCTAATAGGAGGTCGGGAGATGGGAAGATACACCGGTCCGAGCGAGCGCCTGTCGCGCCGGGCGGGGGTGGATCTGGAGCTGAAGGGTCAGCGCCGCGCCGCGCGCAAGGGCGGCCTCGAACGGCGGCCCTACGCGCCGGGCGAGCACGGCCGGCGCACGCGGCGGCGCCCCTCCACCTACTCCCTGCAACTGCAGGCCAAGCAGGCGGCCAAGCGCTTCTACGGGGTTCGCGAGCGCCAGTTCCTCCGCTATGTCAGGGAGGCACAGCGCACCGTCGACGCGCTCACCGGCGACCGGCTGCTCCAGCTGCTCGAGCTGCGCCTGGACAACGTGATCATGCGACTCGGCTTCGCCGCCACCCGCGCGCAGGCGCGCCAGTTCGTGGTGCACGGCCACGTGGAGGTGAATGGGCGTCGCTGCGACATCCCCTCCTGCCGCCTGCGGACAGACGACGTGGTGGCCATCAGCGCCGGGAGCACCGTCCGGGAAGCGGCGCGGCTGGCGTCCGAGCTGACCGATCGCGTGCCGGGCTGGCTGCCCGTGGACCAGGAGGCGCTCGTGGGCCGGGTGGTGCGCCCACCGCACCGCGACGAGATCCAGGCTCCGGTGGACGAGCAGCTGATCGTCGAGTTCTACAGCCGCGTCTGAGGAGACCGAATGCTCGAGCCGCTGCCGTTCGCACTGCACGCCACCAGCGCCGGCCCTACGCACGCGGAGCTGGCGCTCTCGCTGGCCTGCGCCTTCGGGCCGGTCGATGCGGTGGCCGTGGACCTGGCCGCGGAGGGACTCGCCGCGGCACTGCCCGAGCCGGCCCGCCGCGAGCCGCTCGAGGAGCTGGCCGCCCTCTCGGCGCTCGTGCGCCGCGGGCCATGGCCCTGCTCGGCGCACACGCCCGGGCCGCTCGGGCTGCTCCTGCCCAGCGCGCTGACGGGCGAGCCCGCGCACCCGCTCCTGCTCTGCGTCCTGATGGCCGAGGTGGCCGGGCGCAGGGGCATTCCCCTGGGGGTGGTCAGCAACGGGCGCGACCACGTGAACGCCCACACCCAGCTGGGCGAGCCGCTCGTGCTGCGGCCCGAGTGCGGCACGATCGTCGACGCACGCGAGCTCCCCGCCCCGCTCACCTGGCGCTGCTCGCACGAGACCTGCGGGCTGCTGATTGACGAGCTCGAGCCGCTCTGGCTGCGAGACGGACGCCTCGGCCACGCCCTGACCACCGCCGAGCTGCGGCTCTGCCTGCCGTTCGAGGAGCGCGCGCGCGAGCACGCGCGCCGGCGCCTCGAGCAGGTGCGCGCCCGGCTGAACTAGCGCCGCGCGGCCATGATCGTGGCCGCGAGCGCCATCCGATGGTCCTTGGTCCAGGGCGGTCCGAGCGCTGCCCGCGGGCCGCGCAGCACCTCGGCCGCCCGCTCGCCGAGCACGTCGGCTGCCTGGCCCTCCACATCCTTGGCGTCGAAGAGGTGGACGGCCCAGCCGCGCGCGCGTGCGAGCTCGGCCAGCACCTGGCGGTACATGACGGAGTCGGCGCGGCTCTCGTAGGGCACACGGCGTTGGAGGGCGATGTCCGTGGGGAAGTCCGGCGGCCAGTCACGCAGCGACATCGACACGATCGGTTCGGGCACCACGGCCGAGAGCCGGTCCAGCGAGGCTGACGCCGCCCGAGCCGCCGACGCCCGCACCTTCCCGACCACTTCCAGGGTGGCAGCGTCGTCCAGCCGCTTGCCCTCGTGGCGGTGGATCGGCGCGCTCGGCAGGCCCGGCTCGATCAGCTCGATCCGACGGCGGTCCACGACCTGGTGGTCGGCCGCTGCCGTGACCGCCACCGCCCAGCCGAGGTGATGCGCTATCCCCAGCCGCATGCAGCCGGCCTCGGCACTAGCCGCGGGCCGAGGCCGCCTCGATCGCCTCGTCCCGTGTGGCGCAGATGTAGTTCCAGTCGATCTTGCCGTCGCGCACGGCGAACACGTGCACCATCTCCGTGGGGATCATCTCGTCGGTGATGCCGGTATGCCTCAGGCGGCCGTGAAGCCGGACCGGGACGACCACGTGCCCGCTCTCCTCGATGAACTCGAGCGGCTCGGTGTGAGGGGAGTCCACGATCTCGAAGTACGCCGCGAAGGAGCGCCTGATCTCGTCACGGCCATGGTGGATCTCTCCGACCACCGCGGCCTCCTGCTCGGCGTCCGGCGCGAACCACTCGGCCACCTCGTCCACGTCGCCCCTGTTGAAGGCGTCATAGACCCTGCGAACCACATCCACGTGCTCATCCCACATGCGGCGCCCAGTATCACGCACGCTCGGGCGCCGGGCGGGCGCCGCGCGAACGTGTGAGCACCGCCGCCAGCCCCGGCGGCAGGCGCCCGTCGGTGGAGAGCCACGACCCGGCGATGATCAGGAGCAGCCCGGCCACCGCCCCCGCCCCCGGCCGCTCCCCGAGCACCGCCACGCCGAGCCCGACCGCCACCACCGGCGCGACATAGGTGATGACCGTCGCGCGCCCCGGTCCCACCTCCGCCACGAGCGACCCGTAGAACACGAACGCCGCGGCGGTGCAGAACACTCCGAGCACGACCAGGGCGGCGATGGCGTCCGCCGGCGGCGTGGACGCGGGAGGCGCGATCAGCGCCGCCGGAGTGAGCACCAGCGCCGCCACCCCCGTGGCCGCGCCCATCATCGCGATCGGCTCGAGGTCGACCAGCTTCCGCTTCTGGACCATCGGCCCGGCCGCGTAGCCGAGCGCGGCCACCAGGATCGCGCCCGCCCCGAGCAGCTCGTCCGTGCGGCCGGCCACGTCGAGGCCCACGAGGGCGATGACGCCCGTGAAGCCCACGAGCAGGCCCAGGAGCCGGCGGCCGGTGGCGCGCTCGCCTGCATCGAAGCGGATGGCCAGCAGGGCCACGAGCAGCGGCACGGCCGCTATCAGGATCGCCGCGAGCGACGACGAAACGCTCTGCTCGCCGGCCGCGATCAGCGGGAAGGGAATGCAGATCTCGACCACGGCGTAGACCCCGATCCAGCGCC
The DNA here is from genome assembly GCA_963764665.1 of uncultured Thermoleophilaceae bacterium. Taxonomy (GTDB): domain Bacteria; phylum Actinomycetota; class Thermoleophilia; order Solirubrobacterales; family Thermoleophilaceae; genus JACVRW01. Next base: position 51,322 of record CAVXTL010000027.1, read on the forward strand.
ACCGGCCCCGCAGGCTGCCGAGCATGCCGCGCCGCCACGCGAGCGCGAGCAGGATCGTGGCCGCCATCAACACCCGCACCCAGGCCAGGAACGCGGGCGGCACGCCGTCGTCCACGGCGATCTTGATGAACAGGTACGGGATCCCCCAGAGAAAGGAGACCGACGCGAAGGCGACCCAGGCGCGCGCACTCACGCGCCTCAGGATCGCAGGCCCGAGGGCGCGTTTCGGCCGCTGCTAGCTTCGAGCGCGTGCCAGGTGGAGCTGCCCCATCCGAGGTGAGGGATCACACGAACGGGGTGCTCCTGGTGCTGCTGCTGGCGGGCGTGGCATTCGCCCTCTCGCAGACGCTGGTGCTGCCCGCTCTGCCCGAGATCGGCAGGGAGCTGGACGCCAGCCCCTCGGCGACCTCGTGGATCCTCACCGGGTTCCTCCTGTCCGCCTCGGTGTCCGCCCCGCTGATCGGCAAGCTCGGGGATCTCTACGGCAAGGGCCGCGTGCTCACCCTCACGATGCTCACGTTCTCCGTGGGCTCGGTGATGTGCGCCCTGGCGCCCTCGATCGAGCTTCTGATCCTGGGGCGCGTGGTGCAAGGGGTGGCCGGCGGCGTGTTCCCGCTGGCGTTCGGGATCATCCGCGACACCTTCCCGCGCGAGCGAGTGCCGGGTGCGATCGGCCTGCTCAGCGCGATGTTCGGCATCGGCGCCGGGATCGGGTTGCCCCTCGCCGGCGTGATCGTCGAGAACCTGGACGTGTCGTGGCTCTTCTGGATCGGCTGCGTGATCGCCTTCCCCGCCGCGCTGGCCTCCCGGCTGCTCGTTCCCCCCTCCCCACCGGTGCCCGACACGCGCCTGGACCTGGCCGGGGCCGCCCTGCTCTCGGCTGGGCTCGTGGCCCTCCTGCTCGGTGTGACCGAGGCCAACGACTGGGGCTGGAGCTCCCCGGCGACCATCGCCCTCCTCGTGGGCGGGGTGGTCGTGCTCGGCGTCTGGCTCAAGGTCGAGGCCACGGTCGCGCAGCCGCTCATCGAGCTGCGCGTGCTGCGCGGGCGGGCGGTGGCGGCCACGAACCTCACGGGCCTGCTCGTGGGCTTCGCGATGTTCTCGAGCTTCCTGCTGATCCCGCAGTTCGCGCAGGCGCCGGAGAGCACCGGCTACGGCTTCGGGTTCTCCATCACCCAGGCCGGGCTGATCCTCACGCCGGCCGCCGTGGCCCAGCTTCTCGCCGGTCCCCTCGCCGGCAGGCTCGGCGTGGTGGTGGGCTTCCGCGCCACGCTCGCCGGCGGCGCCGGCCTGGCGTCGGCCGCGTTCCTGTGGCTGGCGTTCGAGCACGGGCACCCGTGGAACTTCATCGTGTCGAGCGCACTGCTCGGTGCCGGCATCTCGTTCGCGATGGCCTCGATGGCCAACCTGATCGTGGCGGCCGTGCCGCAGCAGGAGGTGGGCATCGCCACCGGGATCAACACCGTCACCCGCACGGTCGGCGGCGCCTTCGGAGCCGGCGTGGCCACCGCGGTGCTCACGGGCAGCCTGACGGCCGGAAGCGCGAGCCCCACCGAGGGGGCATTCGTGGCCGCGTTCGTGATCTCGGCGGTGGGCGGGATGCTCGCGCTGGCGGCGGCGCTGATGGTGCCCCGCGAGGTGGACCGCGAGGCAGCGCCGGCCGCCGAGCCGGCCGCGGCTCGCGAGCAGTTAGCCGAAGAGGGCTGCCGGTGCGCACGCAACCGGTTAGCCTCCCGCGCCGTGCGCGCTCTCCAGATCGTGGACCTGACCGGGCCGGCCGAGGCGCTCAGCCTCGTGGACCTGCCCGACCCAGGGCCCACCCACATGCTGTCGGGCGACCGCGCCGCCGTGTTGATCGACGTGCACGCCGCCGGCGTGTCGTTCCCCGAGGTGCTCCAGACGCGCGGCGAGTACCAGCACAAGCCGCCGCTCCCGTTCGTGCCGGGCAGCGAGGTGGCTGGCGTGGTCCGCAGCGCGCCGGACGGGGCGGCCGTTAAGGAGGGCGACCGAGTGGCCGCCTGCTGCATGCTCGGCGGCTTCGCGGAGGTGGCCGCCGCGCCCGACTTCCTCACCTTCCCGCTCTCGGACAAGCTCGACTACGCGCAGGGCGCGGGCCTGGTCCTCAACTACCACACCGCGTGGTTCTCGCTCGCGATCCGCGGCCGGCTCGCAGAGGGCGAGACGGTGCTGGTGCACGGCGCGGCGGGCGGCGTGGGCACTGCCTCGATCCAGGTGGCCAAGGGTCTCGGAGCCCGCACGATCGCGGTGGTCTCGAGCGACGACAAAGAGGCCGTGGCACGCGACGCCGGCGCCGACGAGGTCGTGCGCTCGGACGGCCCTTGGAAGGACGAGGCCAAGGAGCTCTCCGGCGGCGGCGTGGACCTGGTGGTCGACCCGGTTGGCGGCGACCGCTTCACCGACAGCCTGCGCTCCCTGCGCGAGGGCGGCCGCGTGGTGGTGGTCGGATTCACTGGCGGCTCGATCCCCGAGGTCAAGGTCAACCGGCTGCTGCTCAACAACACCGAGGTCGTGGGCGCCGGCTGGGGAGCGTTCGTGATGAGCAAGCCAAACCTGAACCAGGAGATCGGCGAGGAGCTGGCACGCCTCATCGAGCAGGGGATCGTGCGCCCGATCGTGGGCGCCCGCTTCCCGCTCGAGCGCGCCGCCGAGGCGCTCGAGCTGATCGACGCGCGTGGGGCCACCGGCAAGGTCGTGCTCGACGTGCGCGACGCCTGACTCCGGTCAGAGCGCGATCAGCACCACGCCGGCCATCGCGGCCGTGACCCCGATCGCCTGGGCGCGCGAGAGGCGCTCGCCCAGCAGCCCCACCCCGAGGCCCACGGTCACGACGGGGAACAGCGATCCGACCACCGACACCAGCGAGAGCTGGCCGTGGTCGGCGGCCAGCGTGTAGAGCACGGTGCCGGCCACCAGAAGCAGCCCGGGCAGGGCCATCAGCGGCAGGTCCCACGTGGCCCGGAGGCCTCCGACGCGACGGCCGGCCCACAGCGCGAGCAGCGCGAGCAGGGCCAGCCGCGCGTCGAACAGCGCCCAGGCGCGGCCATCCTCTGCCGCCTTCGGAAGCGCGGTGAGGAAGACGCCGAAGGCCACGGCGGAGCCCAGCGCCCAGATCACGCTGGCGCGCGGGTCGGGGTAGCGCGCCAACGCCGGCGGTCGCGGCGGCTCCGCGCGCGCGGCCAGCGCGGCGCCGGCCGTCGCGAGCACCACACCGGCCACCTGGGTGGTCTTGAGCGTGTCGCCGGTGGCTAGCCCGTAGGCCACCGGCACGATGGCGCCAGTGGCGCCGATCGGCGCGACGATGGACAGCGGTCCGAGCTCCGCCGCCTTGTAGAAGCCGATCAGCCCGGCCCCGTTGCCCACTCCGGCCAGCAAAGCCAGGAGCATGCTGCCGATAGGCAGCGCAGCCCCGCGCTCGCCCGCGAGGTACACGGCGCAGCAGACCAGCGCGGCCACCTGGGAAACCACCAAGATCGTGACGATCGTGTGGCGGCGGGCCAGCTGGGGGCCGATGAAGTTCGACACGCCGTAACAGGCCGACGAGCCGAGAGCGAGTGCGATGGCGAGCACGGCCCGGCAGTCTGCCAAGGCCTGGACGCCGGCCCTCGGGGGCGAATCGCACTTTCGGGTGAGGTCTCGCACGGAAAGCGCACGGGCTTGACCCTCCGATCCGCCCCCATCCGGCGCAGACGGCCGAGACGCCGGATGCGGGGGTCAACATGTGCCGCCTTGTCGGGGCGGGCACTCAGGTAGCCGCCGTCCCGCGCCGACGAAAGCCAAGGATGGCCGCCCAGATCACCGCCACGGACGCACGTCGCCGTCCGCGCCGCAAACGTCGGCGTGGCTGGTCGCAGGCGCATGTCCAGCGGCTGTTCTGGCGCGCCGGGTTCGGCGCGACGCCGCGCGAGGCACAGCACTGGGCGCGCCGCGGCAAGGCGCGCACGATCCGCTGGGTCCTGAACGGGGGACCCTCCCCCGCTCCGCACCTCAAGCCGCCGCGCGTGGACGGGCACGGGCTCGACCCCAAGAACGAGTGGGGTCACGACGTGCTCTGGTGGCTCGACCGGATGGTCAGGACGCGGCGGCCGCTCCAGGAGAAGCTCACGCTCTTCTGGCACGACCACTTCGCCACCGCGGATCAGGACACGCCCCTGATGCTCGCCCAGAACCAGATGCTGCGCCGCCACGCGCTGGGCAGCTTCCCCGCGCTGCTGCGCTCGGTCACGAGCGACCCGGCGATGCTCCTGTTCCTCTCGCTGGCCGACTCCGACAAGGAGGCGCCCAACGAGAACTACGCGCGTGAGCTGATGGAGCTGTTCACGCTCGGGCGCGGGTACTCGGAGGCCGACATCCGCCAGGCCTCGCGCGCGCTCACGGGCTTTCGCGTGGACTGGCGCGACAACGGCCCGCCGCGCTGCTACTACGAGAAGGAGGCGCACGACGCGAGCGCCAAGCGCATCTTCGGGCACAGGGGCCACCACGACTGGCAGGACGTCCTGCGCCTCTGCGTGAACCATCCCGCGCACGCGCCGTTCCTCGTGGAGAAGCTCTGGGACTACTTCGTGGGCACCCCGATCTCGGGGGGCACGCGCCGCGAGCTGGCGCACGTGTACCGGCGCTCGGGCCATCGGATCAAGCCGGTGGTGGCGCGGATCCTCGCCCACCCGGCGCTCTATCGGAAGCTCGACGCGCCGTCGATGGTCAAGTCGCCGGTGGTGTACCTCGCGGGCGCCTTGCGGAGCGCCGGCCAGGGCATCGATCGCGACAGCTGGTCGTGGCTCCTCGAGAGCATGGGGCAGTACCCGTTCTACCCGCCGTCGGTGGCGGGCTGGGATTGGGGGGCCGCCTGGCTGTCGTCCAACTCGATGCGCGTGCGCTTCGACGTGGCCAACTACCTGCTCGACACCCCGCGGCTGCGCGTGAAGGACGGGTCCACCCCCAAGGGCCTGTCGCCGCGCCGGGCCGTCGCTCGGGCGGAGCGCGCCGTGGGCAACCCCTGGACCTCCCCCCGAACCGACGCCGAGCTGCTGCGCGTGGCCCGTCGCCTGCTCACCGAGCGCAAGCTGGGGGACGGCGACTGGCGCCAGGACAAGCAGGAACGCGCCGACATGTGCCAGCGGGTGCTCCGCCAGCTGCTCCTCTCCGGCCCCGACGCCCACGTTCACTGATGCCTCGCCACAACGCATGCGACGACTTCCACCGGTCCTCCGAAGCGGGGCGCCGGGACCTCCTCGGCGGAGCTCCGCTCACGCGTCGCCAGGTGCTGGCCGGCGGGCTGGGCGCGGGGCTCACCCTCTACGCCGCCCAGGCGCTGCCGGTCTCGCGCGTGTTCGAGGCGGCCGCCGCGGACGCCGCGGCATCACCCAACGCGCCCGTGCTCGTGTCCGTGTTCCTGCCGGGCGGGGTGGACCTGCTCGACACGCTCGTGCCGCTGCACGACTACGGCCGCTACGCGGACTTGCACAAGGATCTCAAGGTCGAGAGCTCGCCACTGGCGGGCGGCTCGGGGCTCGGCCTCCACCCGTCGCTGTCGCAGGGCGTGGGCGGCGGCGTGAGGGGCCTATTCGAGCGCGGCAAGATCGGCTTCCTCCCGGGGATCGACTATCCCGACCCCGACCTCTCGCACTTCCACTCGCGCCACTTCTGGGAGACCGGGCTGATCACGGAGCGCTCGGCGCCGGGGTGGCTCGGCCGCTGGCTCGACCGCGCCGGCAACAGGGACAACCCGCTCCAGGGGATATCGATGGGCTACGGCCTGTCGCCCGTGCTGCGCTCGGCGCGCGCGCCCGTGGCGGCGGTGGCCTCGCCGGGTGACGCCGGCTTCTGGATCCGCGACGTGTGGGGCGAGCCGTACGACGAGGCGATGAAGAGCTACGCGAGCCTCGGGCACGGGCCCGCGGGAAGCAAGGCGCTCAAGGCCTCGCGCGACGCCGTGCGCCTCGCCAAGGGCGTGGCCGACCGCCTCACCCCCTACGCCGAGAAGGACGGCCACGACCCGCTGGCCTCGTCGATCCCGTACCCGGCCGAGAGCGACTTCGGGCGCCGGCTGCGCTACCTCGCGGCGATGATCTCGAAGCCGCTGGGCATTCGCGTGGCGCACGTGCAGGCCGACGGCGACTTCGACACACACGACAACCAGAGGTCCTTGACCGGCTCGCTCGCCGACGTGAGCGCGTGCCTGGCCGCGTTCCAGGCGGACCTCGAGGCCCGCGGGGTGTCGGGGCGCACGGTCACCCTCGTCTGGTCCGAGTTCGGCCGCCGTCCCGAGGAGAACGGCTCGGGCACCGACCACGGCGCCGGCGGGGTCGCCTGGGTGCAGGGCGACAGGGCGCGCCCTGGGATCCACAGCGAGTACCCGAGCCTCCACCAGCTCGACCGCAGCGACAACCTCAAGGTCACGATCGACTTCAGGCGCGTCTACTCGAGCCTCCTGGAGCAGCACCTGGGAACCGACGCCGCCTCGGTGATCCCGAACGCGCGCCGACTGGGCCGCGTGCCGCTGCTGAAGTGAGGCGCGCCGCGCTCCTCCTGGGGCTGGCGCTGGCGCTCGGCGTGCCCTCGGCCGCCGTGGCGCTCGGCTCCCCGTCGCGGACCACCGCCGTGGGCGTCGGCGAGCGCGAGTGGCGCGTGTCCCTCTACCGGACCCGCGTACCCACCGGCGTCCTCAAGTTCAACGTGCACAACTACGGCGAAGATGGCCACGACCTGGCCCTCCGCAACCGCGACGGGCGCGTGCTCGCCGCGATCCCGGAGATCAGCCCCGGCGAGGGCGACACGCTACGAGTGCGCGTGCGCCGCTCCGGGCACTACGTGGTCTTCTGCTCGCTCGAGGGCCACGAGGCGAAGGGCATGCGCTCGCGGCTGGTGGTCGTGAAGCGCAAGCACCGCTAGACACCAAGGCACCGTGTCATCCAGGTACGACAGAGCAGTAGCCAAGTGCCACGGTGAAGACGCTCGCGTAACCGGCGACCGCACGAAGGTGACGGGAGCGCGACAGGACACCGCACACCCCACCCAGCCGCAGTAAAGACGCCGGCCCCCGGCCCGGCCGGCACGGAGAGAGCGCGGCGGGCGCCTAAACCCGCGCCTCGCGCTCCAGCTGGCGCTCCGCGCCGATCCTCACCACGTTGCGGGCCAGCCCGATGCGCTCCAGGGCGCTGATGACCATGGCCGAGGGGTCGAGCTCCCAGCGCTTCAGCCCGTGCTCGGCTGAGCGCGGGAACGCGTGGTGGTTGTGGTGCCAGGACTCGCCGAACGAAGGCAGGGCGAGCCAGAAGACGTTGCGTGACTCGTCGTCGGTCTCGAAGCGGCGCGTGCCGAAGAAGTGGCAGACCGAGTTGACGCTCCAGGTCACGTGGTGCACCAGGAACACGCGCACCAGGCCGCCCCAGAGGAAGCCGGTGGCCGCCCCCGCGAGGGTGCCGCCCGAGACCGCCCAGCCCGCGGCCGCGGGCACCGCCAGGCCGGCGAGCACGATCAGCGGGAAGCGGCGGTTGATCAGGCGCATGCCGCGGTCCTCGTAGAGCTCCTTCGCGTACTTCTTGCCGGCCGTGCCGTGGGTGCTCATGAGCCAGCCGGTGTGGGCGTGCCAGAGACCCCGGAAGACGGCGCCGGGGCCGTCGCCGTGACCGACGTGTGGGCTGTGCGGGTCGCCCTCCTTGTCGGTGTGTGCGTGGTGCTTGCGGTGGTCGCCCACCCAGCTGATCACAGGGCCCTGCACGGCCATCGAGCCGAGCACCGCGAACGCGTACTCGACCGGCTTGGGCGACTGGAAGGCCCGGTGGGTGAGCATCCGGTGGTAGCCCACGGTCACCCCGAGCGCCGTGAGCACGTACATGACCGCCAGGATCACCAGGTCGGTGGTGGACACCACCTGGTTCCAGAGCAGGACGATGGCCGCCAGCGTCGCCGCGAAGGGCAGCACCACCGCGGTCAGGTTCACGCGCTTCTCGAGCTTTGTCATGGACAGCAGGCTAGGTGGGTCCGACATAGCGGTCTAGACTCCCGACCGCGTGTTTTGCCTTCGGTTTTACTCACTTAAGTGACAACTCCGCTCGTCGCCGAGCCCTGGCGGGAGCTCCCCGCGAGCGTGGCCGACGTGGTCGAGCCGGAGCTCGGGGCGATCACCGACGAGATCCTCGCCGCGATCGCCGACGAGGTGCCCGAGTACGCGCGGCCGCTCGAGGGCAGCTTCGGCCACGGCGTTCGCACGGGCGTGACCGAGGCGCTGCGCCAATTCGTGGCGCTGATCCGCGACCCCGAGGGCGCGCGCGGCACCGGTCGCGAGGTCTACGTGGGGCTCGGCAGAGGCGAGCTGCGCGAGGGTCGCACGCTCGACGCGCTCCAGTCGGCCTACCGGGTGGGCGCGCGGGTGGCGTGGCGCCGGCTATCGGGGGCCGCCGTGGCGGCCGGGCTCGACGGTCGCACCCTCAGCCTGCTGGCCGAGTCGATCTTCGCGTACATCGACCAGCTCTCCGCGGACTCCGTGGAGGGCTATGCGGAGGCGCGCTCACGCCGCGAGGGCGAGCGCGAGCGTCGCCGGCACGAGCTGATCGTGCTGCTGGTGCGCGAGCCGCCGCCCGAGGAGCGCGAGCTGCGCGCCGCCGTGGGAGCTGCCGACTGGAGCCTGCCGCGCAGCGTGGCCACCCTGGCCTGCGGCGAGGCCCACCTCGACCGGGTGGCGCGGCGCCTGCCCGCCGACGCGCTCACCACTCGTCTCGACGGGGTGGGGTGCGCGCTCGTGCCCGACCCCGAGGGGCCGGGCCGGGGGGAGCAGCTCGTGCGCGCCTGCGCCGGCGTGGCGGCGGTGCTCGGCCCCGCGGGCGCTCCGGCGGCGTTGCCGGGCTCGTGGGCGCTCGCGCGCGCCTGGCTGGCCGGCTACGCGAGCGGCGCGATCACGGGCACAGGGCTCGTGTTCGCCGAGGATCGGCTCACCGAGCTGCTGCTGTTCGAGGGCCGCGACCTGGTGGCGCGCATCGCCGAGCGGCGCCTGGCCGCACTCGCCGAGCTGACCCCTCGGGCGCGCGGGCGGATGGAGGAGACGGCGCTGTCGTTCGTGCAGGAGCACGGCAACGCCGCGGCGATGGCCCGGGCGCTCGGGGTACACCCCCAGACCGCCCGCTACCGGCTGGCGAGACTGCGTGAGCTACTCGGAGACCAGCTCGACGATCCTGACGCCCGCTTCGAGCTCGAGCTGGCCCTGCGGGCGCAGGGCCAGTCCGGAGCCTCCCGCTAGCGGGAGGCGCTCTTCGCCTTGCCGGCGGGCGCCTTCTTCTTCTCCGAGTCCTCGCCGGAGGGCGACTCGAAGAGGAGGACGGCGAGCTTCGAGCTGACGCCCTCCTCACCGCTCTCCGCCAGCCGCGCGGCGCTCTCGGACTCGATCTCGACGGTCCGCTCGAAGAGACCGGTCAGCAGCTCGCCGAGCTCCTCCCAACCGCGCTCGTCGAGCACCAGCGGGTAGCGGCTCAGGTGGCGGTCCACGCGCGCGTCGAACGTGCCGCCCTCGATGGCGTCCGCCACGTCGTCCCAGATGAGCTGGAGGCCGACGTCGGAGATCGCGGTGCGCAGTGAGCGCGGCAGCCGGCTCCAGTCACGCTCGGAGAAGTAGGGGCGCTCGATGGCACGGTAGAAGTGCTCCACGGCGCCGCGCCGGGGCGTGGTGCTCACGAGCTCGATGCACTGAAGCTCGAGGAGCGCCTTCACGTGGTAGCTGACGTTTCCGAGCGGCTCGCCGAGCGCCTCCGCCATCTGGTTCGGGCTCGACACGCGCTCGTTGAGGATCGCCAGGACATGAGCACGCAGCGGATGCGCAAGCGCCTTCGCCACTCGCGGGTCCACCAGTCCGTCCTTCTTTGCGCTCAACCCGGTTCTCCTCTTAGGTCACTTGTCTTGGATCCGTCCGGGTCCAATCGTAGGGAACCCTCAGGACTAGTCGAATTTGTTCAAAATACCGGAGGGTCCGCTGGGAGCGAGCCGGGCATCGGTACTGACCGTCTCGAGGATCAGCTCGCTCACCAGGTCGGGGCGGTCCCACATCGGGATGTGCCCGCAGCCCGGCAGCACCAGCGTCCGGGCGCCGGGCACGCGCAGCCGAACCGGGCGGATCAGCCGGTCGTGCTCCCCGAACGCCACGGTCAGGGGCACGGCGATCCGCGTGGCTCCGGTGAAGTGGGCCTGGCGCATCGCGACGTTCGTGGCGTCGTACGCGGTGGCGCGGGCGTAGGAGCCGACCATGCGCGTGGCCGCCGCGCGCGGCACGCGGTCGGGGTCCGCCACCACGTGCGCCAGGGCGAGCCGCCGAGCCCGCCTGCTGGCCATGAGCAGTGGCAGCAGCGGGCGAAGGGCGCGAGCGGCGCGCTGGGCGCCACCGCGCGCCGGGGCGCCCTCCGGGTCGAGCGGGGCGCCCCAGAGCCCGGCGGGGCACAGCGCGGTCACGGAGCGGGCGCGCTCCGTCTTGCCGAGCTCGAGCGCGAGCCAGCCGCCGAGCGAGTTGCCGGCCAGGTGAGCGCTCGCGATGCCGAGCTCGTCCATGAGGAGCGCCACGGCGCCGGCGAGCGCCTGCGGTGTGGGCTTCACTCCGTCGGGCAGCGGCGGCGACTGGCCGAAGCCGGGCAGGTCCACCGCGATCACGTCGAGGCGCTCGGCGAGCGGATCCAGCACGGGCTCCCACACGCACAGCTCGGCGCCGATCCCGTGGAGGAGCACGATCGGCTCGCCCTGGCCGCGGCGCTCGAAGTTGAGGTTGGCTGCCTGTGTGGCCATTGGGAGTGAGTACGCGAGCGCCGCCGGGCGGGATCAGGCGGCACGCGGCCGTGGGCCGCTCATCGGCTGGTATATCCAATGGCATGAGCCTGCTGTCCTTCCCGAACCCGGTGTCACCGGCCCGACGCTCAGCCCGCTCGGGGCGCTCGCGTCGCGGGTGATCGCCCCGCGCCTCGGCGAGCCGCGCTACGTGGCGGGGCCGCCCAAGCGCTTCGCGCAGTCGATCGGCGCGGTGCTGACCGTCTCAGCGGCGGTGCTCTGGTACTCGCCGCGGATGGCCATGGCAGACAACTGAGAACGATTCTCAATAAGCTGCCTGTTCGATGCGCGCACGGGCCCTTCTCCTCTGCACCACCCTGATCGCCCTCGGCCTGGCGTCCTGCGGCAGCGATTCCGGCTCCTCGGGCAACGGCAAGCCGGTGGTGGTCGGCACCACCACGCAGGTCGGCGACCTGCTGCGGCAGGTGGCCGGCGACCGGGCGGACGTCCACCAGATCCTGCGGCCGAACTCGGACCCGCACGACTACGAGCCGCGCCCCAGCGACGTGAAGGGACTCATCGACGCGAACCTCGTGGTCCGCTCCGGCGGCGACGTGGACGACTGGCTCGACGACCTGGTGGACAACGCCGGCAGCGACGCGCCGGTGCTCACGCTGATCGACCACGTGCGGACCCGTGGCGACGGCGACGGCGACGATGTCGATCCGCACTGGTGGCAGGACCCGCGCAACGCCGAGCTGGCCGTGGCGGCGATCCGTGATCGGCTCGCCGAGGCCGATCCGGCCGGCGCCGCGGCCTACAGGCGCAATGCCGCGCGCTACCTGGACCGGCTCGCAAGGCTCGACCGCCACACCGCCGCCTGCATCGAGCGGATCCCGGCGAGCGCCCGCAAGCTCGTGACGACACACGACGCGCTCGGCTACTACGCCGGCCGCTACGGCCTCGACGTGATCGGCGCCGTGCTCCCGTCGCTGTCCACCCAGGCACAGCCCTCGGCCCGAGACATCCAGGACCTGGTGGACCAGATCGAGGAGGCCGGCGTGAAGGCGATCTACCCGGAGAGCTCCCTCAACCCCAAGCTCGAGCGCGCCGTGGCGCGCGAGAGCGGCGCCGACGTCGGGTCGGCGCTGTGGGCGGACACACTCGGGCCGGAGGGGTCGAGCGGCGCGACCTACGTGGACTCGATCGCCGCCAATACGCGCGCGATCGTGGACGGCCTCACGGGCGGCGCCGAGCGCTGCGCGCCCCCGGCGTCCTAGAACGACCGCCGCAGCGCCGCGCGGGCGGCGTGGTAGCCGCACATGCCGTGCACGCCGCCGCCGGGCGGCGTGGAGGACGAGCAGATGTACAGGCCGTCCACAGGTGTGACGTAGGGCGACGCTCGCGGGACGGGGCGCGCGAACAGCTGGACGAGGTCCTGCGCGCCGCCGTTGATGTCGCCTCCCACGTAGTTCGGGTTGTGGCGCTCCACCTCCGCAGGACCCATGACGGACCGGGCCGCCACCCGGTCGCGGAAGCCGGGCGCGAAGCGCTCGATCTGGGCCTCGATGCGCTCGGTCATGTCGGCCCCGAACCCGGGCGGCACGTGGCAGTACCCCCACGCCACGTGCTTGCCCGCGGGCGCTCGGCTGGGGTCGGCGATCGTGGGCTGCGCCAGGATCACGAACGGGCGCTCGGACACCCGCCCGGCGGCCACCGCGCGCTCGGAGGCGGCGATCTCCTCGAGCGGCCCGCCCACGTGCACGGTCCCCGCGCGGCGGCACTCCGGAGCGCTCCACGGGATCGGCCCGTCGAGCGCCCAGTCGAGCTTGAACACGCCGGGGCCGTAGCGGTAGCGGCCGAGCGCCCTCCGGTATCCGCCGGGAAGCCGGCCGCCGGCCACACGCAGCACCTGGCGCGGCGTCAGGTCGAGGAGCAGGGCGCGCGCGGCAGGCAGGTCCTCGACCGACTCCACCGGGGTCGACGTGCGGAGCTCTCCGCCGAGCGAGCGCAGGTGAGCGGCCAGCGCGTCGGCGATCGATTGCGAGCCGCCGCGCGCGATCGGCCAGCCCACCGAATGGGCGAGCAGCGCGAGCACGAGGCCGAACGACGCCGCGATCGGCTGCTCGAGCCGGAGCATCGAGTGAGCGGCACAGCCGGCGAACAGCGCCGGGGCGCGCCGCTCGTGGAAGCGCGAGCGGGCCAAGCCGGTGGCGGAGCGCACGGCGCTCAGCCCGAAGCGCGCGAACGGCACGGGATGCCGCGGCGGGCGCAGCGGCCCCAGCAACGCGGGCAGGAGCCTGTCGGCGTCACGCGCGAGCGGGCCGATGAGCTTCGTGTACGCCCGCCCGTCGGCGCCGCCGATCGACGCCGCGGTGGCCTCAAGCGAGCGATCGAGCACCACGGCGGTGCCGTCGTCGAGCGGATGCGCCATCGGGACCTCCGGGTGCAGGAGCTCGAGACCGTGGCCGGCCAGCGGCAGCGTGCGGAGGAACGGCGACCCGGCCACCAGCGGATGGACCGCCGAGCAGACGTCGTGCAGGTACCCGGGGAGCGTGAGCTCCCGGGAGCGCGTGCCGCCCCCGAGCGTGGCCGCGCCCTCGAGCACCAGCACCGAGCGTCCGGCGGCCGCCAGAGCGATCGCCGCCGCCAGGCCGTTGGGGCCGGAGCCCACCACCACGGCGTCGTGGGTGGGCTGAGCCCTGCTCCATGACTCAACGACGGCGCTCACCGCGCCGATAAGAGTCCCATGTGGAGGCTTGCCTCAGGTCCTCGCGCGCGCGTGGTCATCCTGACGATCGCCCTCTTCGCGGCGATCTTCGTCATACGCATGACCATCGACGCTGTCGGGACGGGCGTGGGCTTCCTGTACGTGGTCCCGATCGTGATCCTCGCGGTCGAGTTCGGCCGCACGGCCGGGCTGGCCTCGGGCCTCGTAGCCGTCGGCCTGTTTGCGATCTGGGCGCACGTCCAGTCGCCCGATCCGGTGGACGCAGTGGGATACCTCTCCCGCGCCACCGTGTTCCTGCTGGTCGGCTGGGTAACCGGGCGGATGGCCGAGCGCCTGCGGGCCGCGGGCGAGCGGATGGAGGCCAGCGCCCGCCATTTCGAAGTGGCGCGCGACCTGCTGTGCACCGCGAACTTCGACGGCTACATGGTCCACCTGAACGGGACCTGGGAGAAGACCCTGGGCTGGACGGCCGGAGGAGCTCATGGCCCGGCCGTTCCTCGACTTCGTCCACCCCGACGACCGCGAGGAGACGGAGCGCGAGGCGGCGCTGCATCACGACCGGCGACTTCACGGCGTCGTTCACGAACCGCTACCGCGCCAAGGACGGCAGCTGGCATTGGATCGAGTGGGCGTCGAGGGCCGACATGGACCGCGAGCTGATCTACGCGTCCGCCCGCGACGTGACCGGACGGCGCGCCGACGAACGCGCCCGGCAGGAGGCCGAGGAGCGCTTTCGCCGCGCCTTCGAGGACTCGGCCGTCGGGCATGGCCGTGGTGGGGGTCGAGGGTGAGAACGCCAACCTGATCATCCAGGCCAACGAGAGCCTGGCCCGCATGATCGGCATGTCGGTCGAGGAGCTGGTGGGCACGCCCACCCTCGCCGAGCTGGCCGACCCGGAGGACGTGGAGCGCATCACCGACGGGATGCACCAGCTGCACGACGGCCGCGTCTCGCTGTTCCGCTGCGAGTTCCGCATCCGGCGCCCCGACGGCAGGCGGCTGTGGGTGGACCTGACCACGTCGCTCGTACGAGGAGCAGAGGGCGAGGTGCTCTATCGCCTCTCCCAGGTGGTGGACATCGACGCCCGCAAGGAGGCGGCGGAGCAGCTGCAGCACCTGGCGGATCACGACGCGCTCAGCGGCGTCTTCAACAGGCGACGCTTCGAGCAGGAGCTCGAGCGCGAGCTCGGCCACGCCGCCACTCGCGGCGGACAGGGCGCCGTCCTCCTGCTCGACGTGGACCACTTCAAGGACATCAACGACACGCTCGGCCACGCCGTGGGCGACGCCGTGATCTCGCGGCTCGGCGAGACGTTCAGCGCCCGGCTGCGCACGATGGACGTGGTGGCGCGCCTCGGCGGCGACGAGTTCGCGGTGCTCCTGCGGCGCGTGGAGCCGGACGACGCGATGCAGGTGGCGGGCGGCCTTCGCGAGCTTGCGGCGGAGCGCCTCACCGACCTTCCGCTGGACGGGATCCAGAGGGTGACGCTCAGCGTCGGCGTGGCCACCTTCGGCGAAGGAAGAGGAGATCCCGACTCCCGACGACCTGCTGAGCCGGGCCGACCACGCGATGTACGACGCCAAGCGCGCGGGCGGCAACCGCGTGTCCGGCGCGGTCCGCGCCTGACGGGATAGCCGCGGCCTGACCTAGGGTTCGGGCGTGCCTGCACGCGCGCTCGCAGTGCTGCTCGTGGTGGCGGCCGGCGTGATGAGCGCGGCCGTGGGCAGCGATCGTTCCGCCGCGGCCGCCGGGGATCGGCCGCCCGTGGTGCTGCTCGTGTTCGACGAGTTCCCCACGGACGCGCTCACCGGACCCGACGGGAGGATCGACGGCGCGCGCTTCCCGAACTTCGCCGCCCTGGCTCGCAGGTCCACCTGGTTCCGCGGCGCCACCACGGTCTTCGACTCGACCACCCGGGCGGTGCCGGCGATCCTCGACGCCCGCGCCCCGCGGCGGGATGCGGGCCCGGGCTTCGAGGGCCATCCGGAGAACGTGTTCACGCTCTTCGACTCGCTCGGGTACGACGTGGTGGCCGAGGAGTCGGTGTCCCCGCTCTGCCCTCCCAGCGTCTGCCCGGGATCCACGCCCGGCACGGCCGAGGGCGTGCTCGACCGACTCCGGGGCGGCGAGCGGCACGCGCTACTGCGCCGCTGGATCGCTTCGATGCGGGGCGACGCCGGCCCGACCCTGTACATGCAGCACGCCCTCCTGCCGCACGAGCCGTGGATATACCTCCCGTCCGGGCGTCAGAACCGGCCGTCCGGCAAGGACCCCGTGGGCGCCGTCAACCGGCCGATCGGGTTCCACGACCCGGATCTCACCGACCACAACCACCTGCGCCATCTGCTCCAGGTGGGCTCGGTGGACCGCGAGATCGGGCTGCTGATCCGGCGGCTGCGCAGCCAGGGCCTGTTCGACCGCGCGCTCATCGCGGTGGTGGCCGACCACGGCTATTCGTTCGAGGTCGGCGCGAGCGACCGGAGGCAGGTGAGCGACACCAACATCGAGCAGATCGCCCCGGTTCCCTACTTCGTCAAGGCTCCCGGCCAGCGGAAGGGCCGCGTGGCCGACCAGCTCGTGCGCACCGTGGACGTGCTCCCCACGATCGCCGACCTGCTCGACGTGCGGATCCCGTGGCCTCACCAGGGCCGGTCGGCGTTCGCGGCGTCCACCCGCCGCAGGCAGGTGGTGCGCATCCCGCGCCGCGACTTCAGCCGTGTGGTCTCGATCGACAGGGCCGACCTCGAGCGCCGCCGTCAGGACCTCCGCCTGTGGCGGGCGCGGAAGTTCGGGAGCGGCGCCGAGAGCCGGCTGTTCCTTGGCGATCCGTGGGCGTCCGCGTACCGGATCGGGCCGCATCCCGAGCTGATCGGCCACGCCGTGGAGCGCGAGCGCGTGGCCGGGCCGGGCCCGGTGCGCGCGGCGCTGGCCAACGCGCGGCTGCTCCGGAGCGTCCGGCCCCACCGCGGCGTGTATCCCACCCGCGTGACCGGGATCCTGCGCGGCAGCCCGGCCGGCGCGATGCGCGACCTGGCGGTGGCCGCGAACGGGCGCATCCAGGCCGTGGGCCGGAGCTTCCGCCTGGAGGGCCAGCGACCCGAGTACGTCTCGCTCGTGCTGCCCGAGAGCTCGCTCCACGCCGGCCGCAACAGCGTCGAGATCCTCGAGGTGGGCGCCGGCGGCCGGCTCACCTCGCTCGGGCGCTTCTGAGCCGCGCGGCGCACAGGCCCGTGGTCCCGCTCGGTCCCGCAGCGGCCGTATGCGTGCTGCTGGCCGCACTCTCGCTCGCGCTGCCGTCCGCGCTCGGGTACGACCCGTACGCGTGGGTGGTCTGGGGCCGCGAGCTCGCTCACCTCGACCTCTCCACCACCGGCGGGCCGTCGTTCAAGCCGCTGCCCGTGCTGGTCACCGCGCTGCTCTCGCCGCTGGGCGACCTCACGCCGGACGCCTGGGCGCTGATCGTGCGCGCCGCCGGGCTGCTCGGCGTGGTGTTCGCCTTCCGCGTGGCCGCGCGGTTCGCCGGCGTGGCGGGGGGCGCCACCGCCGCCCTCGCCGCCGCGCTGGCCGCGAGCCAGGCGCGCAACGGCCTCCAGGGCTACTCCGAGCCGCTGCTGATCTGCCTGGCGCTCGGCGCCGTGGACATGCACCTGAGCGGCCGCACCCGCTGGGCGTTCGCGCTCGGCGCGCTGGGAGCGCTAGTGCGGCCCGAGCTGTGGGCGCTGGTGGCGCTCTACGGCGCCTACACGTGGCCGGCCGACGCGGCCTTCCGGCCGGCCCTAGTGGGCACGCTCCTTGCCGTGCCGGCGCTCTGGATCGGGTTGGACTGGTGGGGCTCCGGTGACTTGCTCCACGGCGGCAGCGTGGCCCGCAGCACGCCGCCCGAGAGCGCGGCCCTCGCCGACCGCCCGGCGTTCACGGTGCTGCGGCGCTCGGCCGAGCTGGTCACGGCGCCGCTGCTGGCGGCGGCCGCCGTGGCGGTTGCCTTGGCGGTCCGGCGACGCGTGGACGTGGTGGTGGTGCTGGGGCTGGCCACGGGGCTGTGGGTGGCTGCCGTGGCCGTGATGGCCGAGCTCGGCTTCACGGGCAACATCCGCTACCTGGCGGTGCCGGCCGGCCTGCTGGCGGTGCTCGGCGGCATCGGGGTGGGCTGGCTCCTGGAGGCCGCCGCCCCCGGACGTGCCCGCGTGCTGGCAGGGAGCGCGCTCGCGCTCCTGGTGCTCGGGTTCGCGTTCTCGCCCGCGCGCTCGAGCGTCCGCTGGCTGAGCGTGGCGCGCGAGCAGCACGAGCAGCTCGACGAGCTGGACCGGGCCGTGGACCGGGTGGGCGGTCGCGACTCCGCTCTGGGTCCGGGGCGCCCGGCCATCAACCCGTCGATCCAGACGGCGCTCGCGTGGCGCCTCGACGTACCGCTCTCGCGCGTGCAGGCCACCTGGGGCTCCACGCCCCGCCACCCGCACTGGACCCCGCCCGCGCTGGTGTTCCGGGCGCCCGCGCGCTTCGCCGGGCCGCCGCCGAGCCTGAGCGCACGCCAGCGCATGCTCCAAGCACTCCGCGTGGGCAGATGGCAGGTGCTGCTTGCGCCCGCGGCGGACGATCTCTAGGGTCGAGCGCCTCGCATGACTGGCCCGCTGTATCGGATCGGCCGGGTCTGTAGTCGTCATCACTGGCCCGTGGTAGGCGCGTGGATCCTCGCGGCGCTCGCGCTCGTCCTCGTGGCCGCCGCCGCCGGTGAGCAGAACAGCGACAACCTGTCGCTTCCGGGCACGGACTCCAAACGCGCGCAGGACCTGCTGGCCAGCGACCTCCCGAAGCAGGCCTATGGCACCAGCCCGGTGGTGCTCAAGGTGTCGAGCGGAAAGCTCACCGACTCGAAGCACAAGCAGGCCGTGGACAAGACGGTCGACGGGTTGAAGAAGGCCGACCACGTGATCCGCGTGGTGAGCCCGCTGGACAGCGCAGGCGCCGCGGCGCTCAACAAGGACAAGACGATCGGCTACATCTCGGTGACCCTCGACGAGGGGCCGAGCGACCTCACCAAGGACGAGGCCGAGGCCATCATCGACACCACGCAACCCGCCGAGGACGCGGGGATCGACGTGTCCACCGGCGGCTACCTCGGGCAGGCCGTGTCGAAGTCGGACGAGGGGAACAGCGAGGCGATCGGGATCGCCGCCGCCGTGATCATCCTGCTGTTCGCGTTCGGCACCGTCACCGCGATGCTCCTGCCGATCGTCACCGCGATCTTCGGCCTCGCGGCCTCGCTGTCGATCATCCGCCTCCTCGGCCACGTGGCCGAGGTGCCGGACGTGTCGTCCACGCTCGCCACGATGATCGGGCTGGGCGTGGGGATCGACTACGCGCTCTTCATCGTCACCCGTCACAAGTTGCAGCTCAAGGACGGGATGGACATACGCGAGTCGATCGCGCGTGCAACGGCGACGGCCGGCGGCGCCGTGGTCTTCGCCGGCGGCACGGTCGTGATCGCGCTGGTGTCGCTGCTGGCCTCGGGCATCCCGCTGGTGGGCACGATGGGCTACTGCGCCGCGGTGTCCGTGGTGGTGGCGGTGCTGGCCGCCACCACGCTCCTGCCCGCCCTGCTCGGCGCGCTCGACTACCGCATCAACTCGCTGCGCGTGAAGCTCGGCCGGACGCACCCGGACGACCACCAGCCGCACGGCTGGGCTCGCTGGGCGCGCGGCGTGGCGGCGCGCCCCTGGCGCTCGGTGACCGTCGCCGTCGTGATCCTCTGCGTGCTCGCGGCCCCCGTGCTCAACCTGGAGCTCGGATCCTCCGACGCCGGCGAGCTCCCCGAGAGCACCACCGCACGCCAGGCCTACGACGGGATCTCCGAGGGCTTCGGCGTCGGCGCGAACGCGCCGCTGCTCATCGGCGTGAAGCTCGACCCGGCCGCCAAGCCGGACCAGAAGCAGCTCAACCAGGTGAACCAGCAGCAGCAGAAGCTCAAGGACCAGCAGCAACAGCAGGAGGAGCAGCTGGAGGCCGAGGGAGTGCCTCAGTCGCAGGCCCAGCAACAGGTGCAGCAGCAGACCGCGAGCCAGCAGAAGAAGCTCGACCAGCAGAAGAAGCTCGCCTCCTCGCCGTCGACCGACACGCGGCTCACCGACCTCGAGAACGCCATCAAGAAGACGGCGGGCGTGAAGTCGGTGTCTCCGGCGAGCCTCGACAAGGCCGGCACCGCGGGTGTGTTCACCGCCGTGCCCACCACCGCCCCGTCCGATCCCAAGACCGAGGACCTCATCAAGCACCTGCGCTCCGACGTGATCCCGAGCGCGACGAAGGGCAATGGCGTGACCGCGTTCGTGGGCGGCCAGACCGCGGGCTACATCGACCTCGCGGACAGGATCGCCGACAAGCTTCCGCAGATGATCGCCATCGTCGTGGCGCTCAGCTGCCTCGTGCTCCTGCTGGCCTTCCGCTCGCTGCTGCTGCCCGTGAAGGCGGCCGTGGCGAACCTCCTGTCGGTGGGCGCGGCGTACGGCGTCGTGACGTTCGTGTTCCAGGAGGGCCACGGCGCCACCCTGATCGGGCTCGAGGGCGCCACGCCGATCGTGAGCTATGTACCGCTGCTGATGTTCGCGATCCTGTTCGGGCTCTCGATGGACTACGAGGTGTTCCTGCTCACGCAGATCCAGGAGCACTACAAGGCGTCCGGCGACCCCAAGCAGGCGGTGGTCGACGGCCTGGCGTCCACCGGCAGGGTGATCACCTCGGCCGCCCTGATCATGGTCTGCGTGTTCTCGAGCTTCATCCTCACCGACGACGCGATCATCAAGCAGTTCGGCGTTGGCCTCTCGGTGGCGATCGCGATCGACGCCACGATCGTGCGCTGCCTGTTCGTGCCGGCCGTGATGGCGCTGATGGGCAAGGCCGCCTGGTGGCTCCCGAAGCCGGTGGACCGGGTGCTGCCGAGGATCAGCGTCGAGGGCGAGGGCTACTTCGAGGCGCTGGAGGCCAAGCGAGCGGCCGCCCCGCCGGCCAAGGCGTGACTCGCGGGGCGACGGTCCTGGGGGTCGTTCGTTTTCTGGATGTATGCCAGCCACAAGTCGACGCACCCCCTGATCGGGTCCCGGGCCACTAGCTAGCGTCACCCGCCGTGAGGCGTCCGGCGGTGTGGCTCGGGATCGCTGCCGGCGTGCTCGCCGGGGGGCAGGCGCTCGACCGTGTCGGCCTGCCGTCGTCCTACCTGTTCGCGGCGATGGTGCTCGGGCTGGCGATCGCCCTGACGCGACCCGGGCGGGTGGACGTGGCGCCGATTGCGTTCCGCTCGAGCCAAGCGATCGCCGGCGTGTCCCTCGGCGCCTACCTGCAGAGCGACGCGCTGCGCGCCCTGGCCGACTCGTGGCTGCCGGTGGCGCTGGTGTCCTTCGCCACGCTCGCCGCCAGTCTCCTCGCCGGCGCGGTACTGGCCCGCACCACCCCGCTCGACGCGCCCACGGCCGCGCTCGGCCTGATCGCGGGCGGTGCCTCGGGCATCGTGGGGATGTCAGGCGAGCTCGGGGCGGACGACCGTCTGGTGGCCTTCATGCAGTACCTGCGCGTGCTGGTGGTCGTGGTCACGACGCCGCTCGTGATCGCCCTGTTCTTCGGCGGCGAGCACGCGGGCACGGCCGCGGCCCTGCCGAGCACGTCGACGCTCGGCGAGCCGGTCGACTGGCTGCTCGCCCTGGCGCTCGCGGCGGCGGGGGCTCTGCTGGCGGCGCGCGCCAAGGTCACCGCGGGCGTGCTGCTCGGCCCGATGATCCTCACGGGCGTCGTCGTGCTCGGAGGGTTTGCGGACTCCTTCGCCGTGCCGGATCTGCTCAGCCAGGCGGCCTTTGCCGTCATCGGTCTCCAGGTCGGGCTGCGCTTCACCCCGGACACGGTCCGGCTGCTCGGCCGGCTCACCGGCCCGGTGCTCGCGGCGCTGGCCGCCCTGCTGGCCGTCTGCTTCGGCCTGGCCCTCCTGCTCGACGCGACCACGTCCGCATCGCTCCTGGACAGCTACCTGGCCACCACCCCGGGCGGCCTCTACGCCGTCCTGGCCGTGGCCTTCGGGGCGGGCGCCAACACCACCTTCATCGTGGCCGTGCAGAGCCTGCGCGTGCTCGCGATGGTGCTCCTCGCCCCGCTTGCGGTGCGCTGGACGCTGCGGCTGGTGCGCTGACGCTTAGGCCACGACGCGCAGGTGGCGCACCGGGCGGGCCCGGAGCTCGCGCACCACGGCGGCCACGAGGCGCTCCTCGTCGTGCACCTTGCCGTCGGTCACCGCGCTGATCAGGCTGCGCTTGCGCTGGAGCAGCTCGGCCATCGTCTCGTCGATCGTGTCCGGCGCGAGCAGGTAGTAGGCGGTGACCGCCTCGTCCTGGCCGATCCGGTGGAGGCGATCCTCGGCCTGGTCGTGGCGCGCCGGCGTCCAGTCGAGCTCGAGGAACGCCACGTTGGAGGCGCGGGTGAGCGTCAGCCCCTGCGAGGCGGCCTTCATCGAGCAGACGATCAGCTGCGGCCCGTCCGGGCTCTGGAAGGCGTCCACCGCGGCCTGGCGGGCACGCGTGGAGTCCGCGCCGAGGATGCGCGCGGCGTCGGGGAAGCGCTCGAGCACGGCCTTCTGGGTGGCCACGTGCTCCGCGAAGACGACGAGCGGCTCGCCGGAGGCGAGGAAGTCCCCGATCCACCCGAGCGCCGCCGGCAGCTTGCCGCGAGCGGCCAGCTGGCGCAGGTTGTTGAGCCGCACCAGCTGCTCGGCCCGGAGCGCCGCCGCCACCTTGGCGTCGATCGTGCTGAGGTCGAGCGGCAGCGTCTGGAGCCAGGCGATCACGTCGGTCTCCGCGAGCCGGTACTCGTGGTCGTTGACCAGCGAGACGGGCACCGTGTCGTGGCGCTTGGCCGGAAGCTGGGGCAGCACCTGCTGCTTGGTCCGCCGCACGTAGCAGTGCGCGCGCAGGTTCCAGTGCAGGCGGTCGTCGCTGCCGGCCGCCCGGAAACGGCGAGCGAGCCGGGCGCCGCTGCCGAAGTCGCGCAGCCGGCCGAGCACGCGCAGCTGGGCCACCAGCTCATCCGGGCGATTGAGGATCGGCGTGCCGGTGAGCGCCAGGCGCAGAGCGTCGTCCGGCAGGGCCGAGACGAGCGCGAGCGCCGCCTTCGTGCGACGCGCCCGCGGGTTCTTCACGTAGTGGGACTCGTCCAGCACAAGCGCGCGGCCGCCGCGCGCGGCCAGCCGTTCGGCATGGGCGTCCAGGATGTCGTAGTTCAGGACGAGGATCTCGGCGCGCTTGGCGTCCTCGGTCCACGCCGACTCGCCGCGGCCGTCGAGCACCGCCACGCTGCGCCGCGGGAGCCAGTGGAGGCTCTCGCGCTCCCACATCAGCTTCATGCTCGCCGGGCAGACCACGACCGCGGGGAAGGCATCGTCGGCCTCCAGGGTCGCGAGCGCCTGCACGGTCTTGCCGAGGCCCTGCTCGTCGGCGATGAACGTGCGCCGGCGCTGGAGCGCGTAGCGCACACCGGCGCGCTGGAACGGGTGCAGCTCGCCGCCCAGCTCGAGGGTCAGCTCGGCGTCCTCGGCGTACGAGAGCGCCACCGTCTCCGACGCGCGCTCGTGCTCGCTGAGCAGCTCGTCGAGCAGCTCGCCGGCTCGGCCCTCCACGTGGACCCCCGGGTGCTCCTCGATGAAGGTGGCGATGTCCCTCGCCAGTGCCGGGTCGCCCGGAACCGCGACGCCCCAGAGCGCGTCGCGGGCGAAGAAGCGGCCGGAGCGGGGCACCGCCCGCGCCTCCGGGAGCTTCCGGAAGTCATCCGCCGGCTCCTGGTCCCAGCCGCTGTAGACGGTCAGCTCAGGCTCGCCGTCGTCGCCGATCTCGAGCGTCAGCTCCGCCGCGCGCGGAGCCTGTCCAAGCTCGAGCTCACGCGCGGACGCACGCGCCAGGTCGTCCAGCCGCGCTCCCTCGAGCTCCGAGATCAGCGGCGCCGCGGGACTGTCGAAGGGAATCACGAGCCGGCCCTCGCGACCGCCGGCGCTGGCGCTCGTCATCTCCTCGGGCGGATCGCCCGAGATGGTGTGGAGCACGAACGCGCCCGCGCCCTCCCAGGCGCCGACGAACACGAGTGACCGCCAGCGATCCGAGTCGCTCAGCCAGTCGAGCACCTCGGGCGTGGGCTCGAGCCGCGCGAAGCGCTCCAGCACCTCGGCCACCTGCTTCGCGAGGCGAGGATCGGCGGGCACGCGCCAGTGCTTGCGCCGCCAGTTGAACCAGCGGCCCGGCAGCCGGCGAACGGCTTCGTTCAGCTCCTCGTCGAACGGGAACTCGAAGACGATCTCCGGGTCCCTGGGGTTGTCCGCGAGTAACCAGACCCGCCCGCTCTGCGTCTCCGCCTCGTTCGGAATCGACTCAGACACGAACTTACGAGACTAGCCACGACGGGCGTCGGCAGCGGAAGGTTCCGCGCGGCGACCTGCAAGAACGCGACCGCGGGTGGACGCACGCGGGGCGGCCACCTACCTTGTTCCGCTCGTTCTCCGCCCCGCCATGGATGGCGCCCGGTGTGGAACGTCGCATTGCCGCCATGCCCAGCCGTGTCAAGACACTGCTGCTGCTTTTGACTGCTTTCGCGGTTGCCGCAGCCACTCCTTCAAGCGCCGACGCCGCGCGCTACGGGTCACGCACGCTCGCCTCCGGGATGCACGGCGGCGACGTGAAGAGCCTCCAGCGCTACCTGACCGAGGCGGGGCACAGGACCAGCCGCGACGGGGAGTTCGGACCGCGCACCGCCCGGGCGCTGAAGGCCACCGAACGGGAGCTGGAGCTCCGCGCCAACGCGGTGGCCACGCCGCGCGAGCTGCGCGCCATCCGGCGGGCGGTGGTCGAGCCCCCCACCGGCGGCGGCGCCGTGTACGTGGAGCCCCCGCCGGTCACGAAGGTCAAGCCCGGCGCCAAGGGCCAGGTCACGAGCGAGGGCTTCGCCGTGCCGCCCGCGTCGGCGCCGCGCGTGGTGAAGAGCGTGATCGCCGCGGGCAACGAGATCGCACTCGCCCCCTACAAGTGGGGAGGCGGCCACCGCCAGTGGCGCGACGACGGCTACGACTGCTCGGGCTCGGTGTCGTACGCCCTGCACGGCGGCGACCTGGTGGGCGGCTCGCTCGTGTCCGGCGCCTTCGCGCGCTGGGGTGAGAAGGGCCAGGGACGCTGGATCACGATCTACGCCCACGCCGACCACGTGTACATGGTGGTCGCGGGCATGCGCTTCGACACGAGCGCCCAGTCGCGCACGGGGTCCCGCTGGACGGCCGAGACGCGCTCGCCCGACGGATTCGCGGTCACGCACCCCAAGGGCCTCTAGCCGCCGCCCGTCCAGGACGGCGCCCGGCCCTCCAGACCAGGCGCAGAGCGACCGACACCTATGGGGATGGTCGTCCGACGCCTCAATTCCGTTCCGGAGCCCGCAATGGCGGCCAGAACCGGGCGGTTCACCAGGTCCCGCCCGCCGGAGCCGGTGCGCCGTCCCACGCGCTGGCGCCTTGCCATCGGCATGCTCGTCCTGGCGCTGGCCGCGTCCGCCGCGGTGGCCCGCGAGGCGAGCGCACAGGCCGCGCCGGGCGACCAGGTCCTGGTGCGCTTCGCCCCGGATGCGAACCCCTCGGACCGCGCTGCCGCGCGGCAGGCCGCCGGCGCGGACTTCGAGTCGAGGCTCCCTCTCTCAGGCCTTCAGGTGGTGGACCCACGACCGGGACGCTCGGCAGCCGAGGTGGCGGACCGCCTCGAGCGCTCCGCCGACGTGCTCTACGCAGAGCCCGACGTGTCCCGCCGGGTCTTCGCGACGCCGAACGACGACTTCACCAACCTGCTCTGGGGACTCGAGAACACGGGGCAGACCATCGGCGAGGTGGCCGGGACCGAGGACGCGGACACCGACGCCTCCGAGGCGTGGGACGTGACCACCGGGGCTGCCGGCGTGACCGTGGGGATCCTCGACACCGGCGTGGACTACACGCATTCCGACCTTCTGCCGAACATCTGGGCCAACCCGGGCGAGAGTGGCGCCGGGCGCGAGGCCAACGGGATCGACGACGACCTCAACGGGTACGTGGACGACTACCGCGGCTGGGACTGGGTGGCCGACGACAACGCGCCCGCCGACGAGCACTGGCACGGTACGCACGTGGCCGGCACGGTGGGCGCACGCGGCAACGACGGCGTGGGCGTGGCCGGCGTGGCCTGGCGGGTGGGCCTCGTGCCCCTGCGGGTGCTCAGCGCCTCCGGCTCGGGCCAGGTGTCCGACCTTATCTCCGCGTACGCGTATGCCCGCGCGCAGGGCCTCAAGATCGTGAACGCGAGCCTCGGGGGCAGCGAAGGCTCGTTGGCGGAGTACGACGCCCTCGCGGCCGCGTCGGACACGCTCTTCGTGGTGGCCGCCGGCAACGGCGGCACGGACGGGGAGGGCGACGACAACGACGCCACGCCCACCTACCCGTGTGCCTACGACCTGCCCAACGTCATCTGCGTCGCGGCCACCGACAACAGGGACGAGCTGGCCGGCTTCTCGAACTTCGGCAGCACCTCGGTCGACCTCGCGGCGCCCGGCGTGACGATCGCCAGCACTGTGCCGAGGGACACCTCAGGCGACCGCTGGGCCTACGCCGACGGCACCTCGATGGCCACCCCTCACGTGAGCGGCGCCGCGGCGCTGGCGTGGGCGCGCTCCCCGGCCGCGAGCGTGGCGGACATCCGCTCCGCGCTGCTCTCGAACGTCGATCCGGTGCCGTCCCTCGCCGGCGTGACGGTCACCGGCGGGCGACTCAACGCCTATCGCGCGCTCGGCGGCGTGCCCCCGGCAGCTCCCGCCAAGACCCCCATCGCACCCTCTCCCCCGGTCACGCCTGCGCTTCCGACCCAGGTGGACGTGTTCCTCGACAGGCGGGCCCCGAGTGTGGTCGTGGTGCAGCGGGGAAGGCTGAGGCTCCGCCTCGGCGTTCGCGTGCGCACACGCTGCTCCGAGGCCTGCAGCCTGCGCCATGAGCTCGTACTCGGCACGCGATCAGCGCGCCGGCTCGGGATCCGCTGGGCATCCACCCGCGTGGTGGGAAGGGTGCGGGGGCGGCTCGGGCGCGCCGGCGCCGTGACGGTGCGCCTGAAGCTGACGGCAACCGCGCGCCGCCGCCTCAAGGGCGCCAAGGGCCTGCGTCTCACGCTGCGCACGCGGGCGGTGGACCGGGCGGGGAACTCCCGCGTGGTCCATCGCTCGATCAGGCTGTTCGCCCAGTAGGATCGCGCACGCATGGATGAGCGCTTCTGCGACGTCGGCCGCGGGGTCACCCTCTGCTACGACACCTTCGGCGACCCCGCCGACCCGCCGCTGCTGCTGGTCATGGGCCTCGGCATGCAGATGGTGGGCTGGCACGAGGACTTCTGCACCGAGCTGGTGGGCCGTGGCTTCCACGTCGTGCGCTTCGACAACCGCGACGCCGGCCGCTCGACGCACTTCTCCTTCCGTGCGCCTACCGTGCGCCAGCTGTTCGCCCGGCGCTTCTCCCCCGAGCAGTACACCCTCGCCGACATGGCGGAGGACGCGGCCGGCCTCCTCCGCGAGCTCGACCTGGCTCCGGCCCATGTGGTCGGGGCGTCGATGGGCGGGATGATCGGGCAGACCCTGGCCGCGCGCCACCGGGAATCGGTGCGCTCGCTCGTGTCGATCATGTCGAACACCGGAAGCCGCTTGAGCGGGCAGCCGGCGGTGGCGCTCTACCGGCCGCTGTTCAGCCCGGCGCCGACCGAGCGCGAGGCATTCCTCGACCACGTCGAGCGTTTGTTCACGATGATCGGCTCACCCGGCCGGGCCGACGTGGAGGACCTCCGCGAGCTCGCAGCCCTCTCATACGACCGCGCCAAGCGCGACCCGGCGGCCACCGTTCGCCAGCTCGCCGGCATCCTGAAGTCGGGCAACCGCACTCGCGAGCTGCGCGGCATCGCGGCGCCCACCCTCGTGATCCATGGCAGCGAGGACCGGCTCGTGAAGCCGTCGGGCGGCCAGGCCACCGCCCGCGCCATACCGGGCGCGCGGCTGCACACCGTCAAGGGCATGGGACACGATCTCCCGCGCGCCTTCTGGCCGGAGATCGTGGACGCGATCGCCGAGCACGCTCAGCACTCGCCGCGCCCCGTGGCCGTCTAGCCCGTCGGGCCGAAGCGCTCGGTGAGCACCTGGCGCGTGCCGTAGCCCGCCTCGAGCGCCAGGACGGACGCGCTCTCCACGAAGCCGTTCGAGCCGCAGATGAAGACCACGCCCGACGGATCGGCGGCCTCCTTCAGTAGGGACGCGTCGATCCGCCCGGTGTGGCCCGCCCATCCCTCGGGCGGCTCACGGCTGAAGGTGAGCTCGGCGTCGTCGCCCAGCTCGTCGGCGTAGATCACGTCCTCGGCTGACCTGACCGAGTACACGAGCCGCATCGGCAGGTCGGGCATCGTGCGCCGCCGGTGGCGCAGGATGGCCATCAGGGGCACCACCCCGGACCCGCCGCCGACGAGCAGTACGGGCGCCTCTCCGCGCCACACGAAGTACGAGGCGAACGGCCCGCGGACCTCCACCTGGTCGCCCTCCGCCACCACGTCGTGGAAGTAGGGGGACACCTCGCCGTCGGCCAGGCAGTCCACCGTCAGCTCGATCGCGCCCTCGTCGAGCGGCGAGGAGGCCACCGAGTAGGAGCGCTGGGCCTGGTAGCCGTCGGGCGCGGTCAGGCGCACGTCGTAGTGCTGGCCCGGCAGGTGCGCCACCCACATCGGCAGCTCGATTCGGTACGACTTGACGCGCGGCGTCTCCTCCTTGATCGACGCCACGGTGCCGACCTGCCAGCGACCGGGGGCGCGCTGCTCGACCGGCGTCAGTCGTTCCAATAGCGCTCCTCCTTCCAGGGGTCGCCGCGGTTGTGGTAGCCGTTCTGCTCCCAGAAGCCGGGCTCGTCGTGGTCGAGCACCCGGAGCCCGGCCACCCACTTCGCGCTCTTCCAGAAATAGAGATGCGGGACCAGCAGCCGGGCCGGGCCGCCGTGCTCGCGCGGCAGCGCCCCGCCCTCGTGCTCGGTCACGACCCAGGCCTTACCGCCCGTGAGATCGTCGAGCGCGAGGTTGGTGGTGTAGCCGCCGTACGAGAACGCCATCGCGAAGCCGCCCTGTGGCTCGGTCCCGTCGAGCAGCGTGTCCACCGACACGCCGCGGAAGCTCGTGCCGAGCTTGGACCACTTGGTCACGCAGTGGATGTCGCAGGGCACCTCCTCGAACGGAAGCTCGCCGAACTCGGCCCAGGTCCACTCGCGCTCATGGCCGACCATCCCGTCGATCCGGAAGCCCCACTCCTCGGGGGCGACTTTCGGGGTGGGACCCGCCGTGAGCACGGGGAAGCCGCGCTCGAGGTACTGGCCCGGCGGGAGCTTGTCGCGAAGCTCCTCCGGGGTACGTCTCATGCCGCTGAAGCCACGTGAGATGAAGCCGCTCATGGGCGGCATCCTAAGCCGCGGCCAGCGCCTGGTCTAGCGCCGCTGGAGGTAGGCGGCGGACTCGCGCTTGACGAGGCCCACGAGGTTCCCGGCGGCGATGTTCACGTCCCAGAGGTGGAGTCCCCACCCGGGCGTGGGCGCCGGAGCGAGCCGCGGCCGGGTGTCGGACGCGCCGGTGATCGTGTCGGCGTGGAGCCAGGTGTAGCCGGCGGCGCTGCGGCAGCGCGCGCGATAGAGGCCCGGGAAGCTCACCCACCGCGTCTTCGCCTGCGGGTACGCCGCGATCCCGCCCAGCAGCCCGGATGACTCGTTGGCCGTGAAGTAGGGCTGGAAGACACGATTGCGTCCCACGAGCGCAGCGGGGTTCACGCAGAGCGCCTGCCGGTTGCCCGCCACGCGTCCGAAGAACGAGCTGCCCGGCGGTGTCGCGTTGAACGTCGAGTACGCCACCACGCACCCGATCTGCGTGGCCGACCTGCATGCGGGGATGTGCTTGAAGTCCCCGCCCACGCCTCGCCCGGGGGGAACCGCGACACCCGAGCCGAGCAGCAGCGCAGACACGAGGCGCCTGCGTGCCGACCGCTTCGGATCGATCTTGGCCTGCACCAGCTGCTTCAGCATTCCGCTTCCCTGCGAGTGACCGATCAGCACCACGCCGCGTCCGCGGTTGAAGCGCCTGATGTACTCGCGCCATGCCGACGCCACGCCGGAATAGGCGATCCGCGAGGCCTCCTCGCGGTTCGCGCCCGGGAAGCGGCCCAGGATCCCCGCGAGGGTCACCTGCCGGTACACCGGGGCGAACACCCGGCACACCTGCGAGAAGCGCGAGGCCTGGCTGAGCGCGACGTTCGTGAGCTCCTTGTCCACGAGCAGGTTCGCGTTGAGCGTGGACTGCGCGCTCGTGGTCGGGTACACGTAGAAGCAGTCGATCGGGGGCCGCTTTACGCGCCTGGGGCGCTCGACGCGCGTCTTGCCCGTCGAAGTGACCACGGTGGCCGCGAGACCGCTCTGGCAGGGGTTCGGCTTCAGTCCGGGCCGGCACAGCCAGGCGTGATCGGGGTCTGCGGCGGAGGCGCCGGCGGCCGGAGCGAGCATTGCGATCGCCAGGCTCCCGGCAAGGACGACTAGGGAGCGGCGGCACATGGGCGCGGCACTGTAACGCAGCGGCGAAATGTTGCGCTTCAGCGGCTGACGATCCGGAACGACGTGCGCTTCGCTACCGAGCGGTTCCCGGCCAGGTCGGTGGCCGAGATGGTGCCGCGGTAGAGCCCCGCGGCCAGCCGCCCGCCCGCAACCCGTCCGCTGAAGGGGACCTTCTGGCTCGTGCGCCGCAGCTCGGAGCGGATCAGCGTCCCCTTGCGCACGTAGCGCGTCTTTCCGCGCCGTTTCACCACGCGGCTGACCGCGATGCGCACGTCCACCGGCTCGGAGATCCGGAACACGAACGCGCTGGCGCCCCTCCTCACGCGGAAGCGCGCCCTCGTCATGTCGAAGCGCGAGATCACCGGAGCCGTCGTGTCCGCGCCCGGCGTGGCCGGCGGCTTCGGGCCTCCGCCGGGTGGTGACGGCGGCGGCGTGCCGCCGGTCTGGGAGGCGATGACCGTGACCGTCCCCTCCATCTCCGGTGCGTGTTGCACGCACACGTAGTGGAACGTCCCGGGCGTGTCGAAGCGCCGGGTCACGGTCCAGGCGCTCGTGCTCGGCGTGGCCGGCTGCGTGAACGACCCGCCGTCGAAGCTGACGTTGTGGCTGCCGCCTTCGTTCGTCCAGGTGACCGTCTCCCCCTGATTGACCGTGACCGCGGCCGGCTCGAAGGTGTCCGAGGAGGTGGCCGCGACGGTCTGATTCGCGGCGTGAGCCGACATGACGGCCAATCCGAGACCGACGAGAAGGGCGGCGGGCAGGGCGAGGAGCGGACCCCTTCGCATGTCGCTGCCGATCCTACGCCTCCTCCGGGTTAGAGTCGCCCCGTGAAACGCGCCAAGTTCACCGCCGCCGCGTTCGTGGTGGCGCCGGCGCTTCTGCTCGTGGACAACCTGCTTCACCCGAAGGAATTCGAGCCCGGCAACGAGGCCGAGCAGCTGCGCGTGATCGCCGACTCCTACGAGCGCTGGCAGATCGCCCACATGCTGGCGTTCGTGGCGCTCCTGATCTTTGCGGTGGCGATCCTCGGCCTCGCCTCGCTCCTCTACGAGCGCCGCCCACGCGCTGCGCTGTGGGGCGGCGCGCTCGGCATGGCGGGCCTGATCGGGTTTGCGAGCGTGCTCACGCTCGACGGGTTCACCTGGGGGGTGCTGGGCGAGATCGCCGGCCGTCCCGGCGTGGACCAGCGCACCGTGCAGCTCGCGCTCGACGAGGTGCAGAACTCGGCCTGGTCGCTGCCCTACTACCTCACCGCGCTCGGCTACATCTTCGGCCTGCTGATACTCGCGGTCGGCGCCGCCCGCAGCGGGCTGATCGCGCCCGTGGCCGCCGGTCTGCTGATCGTCGCCGTGCTCATGACCGGCACCGAGACGATGATCGTGTCGAACGCGTACTTCATCGCCGGCGCCGTGCTGATGCTGGTGGCGGGAATCGCGGTGGCGCTCTCGCTGCTGCGGGTGGAAGAATCGAGGCCGTGGACCTCCAGCTGATCGGGCTCGACTCGCCGAGCGAGGTGCGCGAGTTCCCCAAGGGCCGCTTCGAGGTGTTCCAGGTAGGTCCGATGACGATCGGGCGCGCGAGCTACGACCCCGGCTGGCGGTGGAGCGAGGACGTGGGCGACTCGCCCGACGCGCTCTGTCACGTGGAGCACGTGGGCTGGGTGGTGAGCGGCCAGGCCGCCGTGAAGATGGAGGACGGCGAGGAGCGCGTGATGCGCGCCGGGGACTTCTTCTACGTCCCGCCCGGGCACGACAGCTGGGTGGTGGGCGACGAGCCGTACGTCTCGCTGCACCTGATGGGCAGCGAGGACTACGCCCGCTGAGGAAGACATCGGTGCGCCGCCGGCCGAGCCGGCGGCTTCCGCTCAGGCGAACGCGCGCAGCAGCGCCACGAGCGCCTCGGGGCGGTCCTCCGGGATGAAGGTGCGCGAGCCCTCCACGAGCTCGAAGCGGCCCTGCGGCATCAGCTCTGCCAGCCGCTGCCCGTGCTCACGCGGGAAGAAGCGGTCGTCGGCCCCCCAGACCACGAGCGCCGGGCCGGGGAACGCGCCCACGGCCTCGGATGCCGCGACCATCTCGCGCGCGTCGGCGCGGGTGAGCAGGGAGGCGAAGTCGCGCCGCACGCCGGCATCGGTGCGCAGGCCGGACAGGTAGGACTCCATGATCGCCGGCTCGATCGGCCGGTGGGTGGCCCAGCCGTACGCGATCGGCAGCCGCTGCGCCGCCTTCAGGCGCATCGCCTGCGAGAGGAGCCAGAGCGCGGGCGCGGCGCGCGACACGGTCTTCAGGTACGCGACCGCCTTGGGCGGGTAGTTCCCGAAGGCGTCGCAGGAGGTGAGCACGAGCCGGGACACCCGCTCCGGCCTGCGGCTCACGAGCGCCTGGGAGAGCGCGCCACCGGTGTCGTTGGCCACCAGGGTCACGTCCTCCAGGCCGAGCGCGTCGATGAAGCTGCCGAGCACCTCGGCGGCACCGAAGAGCGAGAGGTCGGGGTGGTCGCGCAGCGGAATCGAGTGGCCGCCCAGCGGCAGGTCCGGAACGATCGTGCGGTGGTCCTGCGCGAGCTCCGGCGCGACACGGCGCCAGAGGTCGCCGTTCACGGCGGCGCCGTGGGCGAACACCACCGGCGGGCCGCTGCCGCGCTCGCGGTACTCGAGCGTTCCCGCCGGGACCTCCACGGTCCTGCGCTCGCCGAGGGCATCGCTTATCGCCATGGCGCAGGCATCCTGATGGATACGCTCGCGGCGTGAGTGCGCGGCACGGCATCTTCGTGGCTCCCTTCGACGAGCTGTCGGAGCCCGGGGTCGTGGCCGGCCTGGCCGAGCGTGCCGAGAGCCGCGGCTGGGACGGCCTGTTCGTCTGGGACCACGTGCAGTACCGGGCCCCGGTGCGAGCCGTGGCCGACCCGTGGATCACCCTGGCGGCGGTGGCGGTGGCCACCGAGCGGCTGACGATCGGGCCGCTCGTGACCCCGCTCGCACGGCGGCGGCCGCACAAGCTGGCCCGCGAGACCGTCACGCTCGACCGCCTCAGCGGCGGCCGGCTCGTGCTCGGGGTAGGCCTGGGCGGCGACCGCAACGGCGAGTTCGACGCCGAGCGCTTCGGCGAGGAGGAGGACCCGCGAGCGAGGGCCGCGCTGCTCGACGACGGGCTCGAGCGCCTGGAGCGCTATTGGGGCGGGGAGTTCGAGCCGCCCCCGGTACAGCAGCCGCGGATCCCGGTCTGGGTGGCTGGCCGCTGGCCGAACCGGCGGCCGCTGGCGCGAGCGGCGCGCTGGGACGGCCTGTTCCCGATCGACCTGCCCGGCCCCGAGGCGCTGGCCGAGGCGGCCACGGAGATCGCAGCGCTGCGCGGCGCGGACGCTCCCGGCCAGTTCGACATCGTGGTGACCAACCCCGCGGGCACCGACCCCGAGCCGTGGATCGCGGCCGGGGCCACCTGGTGCCTCACGGGATTCGGTCTCCAGCCCACGCGCGCCGAGGTGGAACGGGCGATCGACGCGCGCTGACCGCCCTAGGGTCAGCCGGTGCTTCTGCGCGCCGCTCTCAACGCGCTCCCTCCGGCCACAAGACCCAGCGCCCCGACCACGAGCGCCAGCACCGCGAGCCAGGTGGGCGCGCCGTCGCCGTCCTCGTCGTCGCCGCCCGTGGCGGCCTCGGCCGCGGGCTCGACGTCCGCGGCCGGCGCGTCGTGCCCGCCCTCGGAGGCAGTGAGCTTCACCTGCGGCGCGGGCTCGTCGGCGTCCGGCGCCCCGATCCAGCGCACCACCTCACCGTCGCCGTAGGTCTGGAGGGCCTTGAACGTGAGGCTGGTGTCCGGCTTGTCCGGCACGCCGACCGACACGCCGAAGTCCTGGAACTGGCCGGGGCCGATCCGTCCCGCAGCACCGCTGCCCGTCCAGGTGATCGTGTCCACCCTGTCGGTCACCTCCTCGCCGTGGTCCATGACCGGCTCGGCGAGCTTCTTCCGCGTCACCTTCGCCGTCCAGCCGGGCACCGGCTCGGTGGATGCGAACTGGAACCCGGCGGGGAACTGCACCTCGACCTTGACGGTGGAGGCGTCGTCGCGCTCGTTCGGCACGCGCACGTCGAGCCGTGTGAAGCCCCCGGCGGGCACCTCCTCCGGCTGCAGCGTCACATGGGCCTGGGCCAGCGCCGGCGCAGCCAGCGCGGCGGTGGTGCAGGCGATCGCAATGGTCCTTCTCATTCGGTGTTTCCTCCTTGATGGTTCGGTCGACTCAGCCGACCGGCGACGGCGGGGCGCGTCCGGCCAGGCCTGCGGCCAGGAGAGCGCCGCCGCGCGGCAGCGCGGGGCCCGGGCCTCGCCACCGGCGCACCCGAGGAACGCGGGCTGCCGGCCCGCGCGAGCCACGGCCGAGGTGGCACGCGTACGCGTCCTCCCCCGGGTAGCGCCCAAGCGCCAGGAGCGCGAGCAGGAGCATCACCGGGGCCAGGTACGCCAGCGCCTCCGTGGCCCCGATCGCGGCGCTGCCCAGAGCCCAGACGAGCGCCGGCAGCGCCACCACGGCCATCCGGCGCTGCTCGGCGCGCATGAACGACCTGCTCGCCGCGCTCACCGGATCGGCACCTCGAGCCGCGCCGAGTGGCTGTCGAAGTCGGACACCAGCGCGGTCACGTCGAGCTGCCAGTCCCCCTTCGGAGCGAGGCCGGCGCGCCGGATCACGTAGTGGCCGGGACCCGCCTTGCGCGGGGTCAGGGTCAGGGGACCGATGCCCTTGCCGGGCAGCCGGGCGGTCACCGTCAGCTCCTTCGCCCGGTCCCACTGCCGGCCGCTGCGCCGGTCGAAGAGGTACAGATGCACCTGGTTCGGCCCGACGAGCGCCGGGTCCACCGTCAGCTCCAGCCGGGCGGGGCCGAGGGCGGCGTCGGCCGAAACGGGACCGGCGGCGCCCACGGGCGGCGCGTACGACACGAGCGCCGCGGTCACCGAGAGCACGGCCAGCATCAGGACGAGCTCGGCGCGAAGGGAGCGCCGAAGCTCCACTCCCGCGGCGCCGGGGCTCGCTCCTTCCGCGGCCAGCGCCTGCAGCCGCGGCCGCGCGCGCTGGCGGTTCCACGCGCCCAGGGCGATCAGCGCGACGAAGAGCCCGATCTTCACGAGGATCGCGCGGCCGAAGGCGGTGCCGGTGAGATCGGCGAGCGCTTGCAGGTCCAGGATCGCCTGCGTGGTCCCGCTCGCCACGAGCACGGCCACCGCGCACAGCGCCACCGTGGAGAAGCGGCTGATGGACCCCGCCAGCAGGGGCGTCCGGTGCTCCGGCGCGAGCACCCGGGTGGCTGCCGGCACGACCAGAAGCAGCAGCGCCACGCCTCCCACCCAGGCCGACATGGCGAGCACGTGGAGGAAGTTCGCGGGCACCAGCACCCAGGCCGGGTCGAGCGTCGCGGCGTGCCCGCCGAGCGCCGGGGTGAGGCACAGGAAGCCCAGCAGCCCGACGACCATGGCCGCCGCGACACGAGACCGCCGTGGCGCTCGGACGGCCACCAGGGCGCCGACCACCGTCCAGGCCCCGAGCCTGAGGCCCCAGACCGTGCCGAAGCGGGTGTCCAGCACGTCCTCGACCACCCCGGGGTCGAACGCGCTCCAGAACGAGGTACCGGCGGCGATCGCACCCTGGAAGACGAGCCCGAGGGCGGACATGGCCGCACCCAGGGCGGCGGAGCCCATCAGGATCAGCCGGGTCCGTCGCACGAAGGCTGCGCGCGCCCGTTCTCGGTCATCCGAGCTCGCGGTGGCAGCGAGCGCCGGCCTCCAAACCGCCAGCACGAACACGACGGCTCCGGCCGCGAGCGCCAGCGCGAGATACGACAGGGCGCGAACGATTCCGAAGCCCACCTCCGTGGCGCGGCCGGCCCCGCCCGCCTCGATGAGCTGATCCAGGCTCTCGGCGGGCGTCCCGCCGCGCCCGACCGTGAACACGAAGCCGCCCGTCACCGGATGCGAGTCCGCCGAGATCACCCGGTAGGTGGCGGTGTAGGTGCCGACGCCCAGGCCGTCGCGCAGGTCCACAGCTATCGCATCGCCGCGCCCGGCGGGGTGCTCGGCGCTTCCGCGATCCACGCGCTCGCCGTCGCCGTCGTACACCCGCACGGAGCCGAAGGCGGCCTCCACCGGCTCGCTGAAGCGGAACGACACGCGCTCGGGCGCACGCTCGAGCTGCGCGCCCCGGGCCGGCGAGGTGTCCTCCAGCAGAGCGTGCGCCTGCGCCGCGGCCGGGCAGGCCAGCGCCAACGCGATCACCGCGAGTGCAAGCGGGCGGCGGAGCGTCACCAGGCCTCCCGCACGGGCCCAGAGGGACCCGCCGAGCGTCGTCGGCGCCGCCTGACGAACAACACCAGGACGAGGCCCGCCAGCGCCGCGGCTCCGAGGGCGATCCCCGCCGCGACAGGGAATCCGCCACCCTGCTCGCCGACCCAGGTGAGCCGGCCGTGGACCGTGACCGGCCGGCTGCCGACCGTGAGCGGCACCTTCCAGTCGAAGACCTTGGTGCGCCGGCTCTCGTCCTTCACCTGCGGGGGCACGGTGTGCGCCATCCAGTGAATGCGATGGTCGTGCCAGGCGTAGCGCCCGGTGCGGTCCACCTCGCGCCAGTCGGGCGTGGCCCTGGGCGTAGCGCCCGGCGGCACCTCCACGCCCTCGGCGAAGCGGTCGTCGTTCAGGTAGAAGGTCGGCGAGCGGTGGTTGACCGACACGGTGCCGTCGGCGGCGATGCGCAGGTAGGGCTCATCGCGGTAGCCCTGACCACCACCGTCCGGCCGCTGCGATTGCGCAGCTCGATGCTGTCGTCGTAGTTGACGACGGTCGCCTGCACACCGTCGACGGCGGGAGCGATGTCCCGCACCTCGGAGCGAAAGTTCGGATTGCCCCGGTGCGCCACAGCCACCGGAACGAGCACACCCAATACCGCGACCGCGAGCGCGACCGCATGCCACAAACGAGCCATGAGACCTCCTCGGCTCGAACGAATGACCGCCTGAGCCGCGCTAGGCGGTCAGGCGACTAGCGCGAGGCGGGCGCGGGCGGCGGGCGCACCGCGAGCGCGCGGGCGATCAGACGGCCACCGCGCGGGATGAGAGTCATCCCGCGTAGCCAGGTGACCGGCTCTGCCGCCACGGCGGGGCGCGGCCGGCGGGCACGGCGAACCCGCGCCGCGGCGCGCGCGATCCGCTCCTCCCCGACGAAGCGACCGGCGAGGAGCGGCAGCAGGAGCACGAGCAGCGGTGCCGCGTAGGCGAGCACCTCGGTGTGGCCCGCCAGTGCGGCGAGCAGCGTCGCCAGGCAGGCCATGCCGGCAGAGGCGCCCATCAGACGTTGGTCGCGGCCGACCATTCCGGCCACGATACCCTGCCCGCCGATGGACTTCCTCGTCAAGCGGGACGATCTGCGCCAGTGCCGTTTCGAGGAGGCTGCGGTTCCCGAGCCGGCGCCCGGCCAGGCGGTGCTCGAGATCGAGAGCTTCAGCCTCACCTCGAACAACGTGACCTACGCCGTCATGGGCGATGCCATGTCCTACTGGCGCTTCTTCCCGGCCGAGGAGGGCTGGGGACGTGTGCCCGTCTGGGGCTTCGCGAACGTGGCGGCGAGCGCTCACGAGGACCTGAAGGCGGGCACCCGCCTGTACGGCTACTACCCGCCGTCGAGCCATCTCCTCGTGGTCCCGCAGGATGTGGGCGCGGGTGGCTTCACCGAGGGCAGCCCGCATCGGGCGGAGCTGCCGGCCGTCTACAACTCCTACGTCCGCGCGAGTGACGAGCCGAGTGCGGACGAGGATCGGCAGGCGCTGTTCCGGCCGCTCTTCGGCACCTCCTTCCTGATCGACGACTTCCTCGACGACAGCGATTTCTTCCACGCAGGCTCGGTGGTGCTCGGGAGCGCATCCAGCAAGACCGCGCTGGGCATCGCGTTCCTGCTCGGCCGCCGCGAGGGCGTGCAGGCGATCGGATTGACCTCCCCGGGCAACGCCGAGTTCGTGCGCGGCCTCGGGGTGTACGACCAGGTGGCCACCTACGACGAGATCGACTCGCTGCCCGACACGCCCGCCGTATACGTGGACATGTCGGGCGACGCCGGCGTGCGCGGCGAGGTGCACCGCCACTACGGCGACGCGCTCGCCCACGACTGCGTCGTGGGCGCATCGCACTGGGACAAGGCGTTCGCGGACCCCGGTCCGCTGCCCGGCCCGGCCCCCGAGTTCTTCTTCGCCCCCGACCGCTTCCGCAAGCGCCGCGAGGACTGGGGGCCCGGGGGCGTGGAGAACCGGGTCCGCGACGCGTGGGGCCCGTTCGAGGACTGGCTGTCGGGCTGGCTCGAGGTGGTCCGCGGCAGCGGCCCCGAGGACGTGGAGCGCGCGTACCTCGAGCTGGTGGACGGCCACACGCCGCCCTCCACCGGCTACGTCATGTCGCTGCCGGGCTAGCGGCGCTCGAGCACGACCACCGGGATCTCCCGGTCGGTCCGCGCCTGGTACGAGTCGTAGTCGGGCCACACCTCGGTCATGAGGCCCCAGAGCCGGTCGCGCTCCTCGCCCGTGGCCGTGGAGGCTCGCACCGGGATCACGTCGCCCTTCACCTGGATCGTCGTGTCCGGGTCGTCGCTGAGATTGTGGTACCAGCCGGGGTGGTCCGGGGTGCCGCCCCTGGAGGCCACGATCACCCAGCGCCCGTCATCGGTGCGGTGGATGAGCGGTGTGGTCCGCGCCTCGCCCGAGTTGCGCCCGGTGGTGTTCAGCAGCAGGATCTCCGTGCCACGCCAGTGGTAGCCGCGCTCGCCGTCCGTCTCGCGGTATGCGCGCACGTGCTCTTCGCCGAAGAGGCTGTCGTCGTCGGTGGTCATCGCAACGAGGCTAGCCATCGAGCGTGGCGAGCAGCGCCCGGCCGGCGGTGGGGCAGAACTGGCTGCCCAGGCCGTCCACGACCTCTGCGCGAGCGTCCTCCGGCGTGAGGGCGCGCCGGTACGGCCGGTCGCTCGTCATCGCGTGGTACGCGTCGCAGACGAGCGTGATGCGGCTGGCCAGGGGGATGTCCTCGCCGGCCAGGCCGTCCGGGTAGCCGTGGCCGTCCCAGCGCTCGTGCTCCGCGCGGACCATCGGCGCCAGGTGGCGAAGCCCCGGGACCTCCGCGACCATCTCGGCGCCGCGCACGGGGTGCTGGCGCATGGCCTCCCACTCCTCATCGTCGAGTGGTCCTGGCTTGCGCAGGATCCCGTCGGGAAGGGCGATCTTGCCGATGTCGTGCAGGAGCGCCACCTGCTTCACGTCGATGACCTCGCGCTCGCTCAGCCCCAGCTCGAGCGCCACCAGCGCCGCCGACTTCACGACTTCCATCGAGTGGTCACCGGTGTAGGAGTCGCGCGCCTGTACAGCGGTCAGAAGCGCGGTGGACGTGGCCGCCTCGAGCTCGAGGCGGTTGGCGCTGCGCTCGAGCTCCTCCGTCCGGCTCTGGAGCTCCTCGCGCTCGAGGGTGTCGGCCACGAGGCGCGCGAACACGTGCAGGAACCTGAGCTCCTGGTACCCGAGGTCGGGCTTGGCCTGGTGGCTGCCGGCGCAGAGCGTCCCGTACAGGCGCCCGTCGGAGAACACCACGGGCACCGACGCGAAGGCGCCCACGTCGGCCGCCTCGGTGATCGGGAGCGAGGCCGCGCGGTCCTCGGCGCGCACATCGGGAATCAGGTTCGGCAGCCGCCCGTCCAGGATCCGCTTGCAGTAGGTCTGCTCGAGCGGCACCGAATGCCCTTCGGCCATCCCGAAAGATTGCGGGTCGCCACTCAGGTACTTGAGCGTCCCGTGCGTGTCCGAGAACTCGGTGGCATAGGCCACCTCCATGCCGAGCAGCTCGCGTACGGCTTCCATGGTCCGCTCGAGCGTCTGGCTCTGGGCGGCATCGCCCAGAGCGGCGATTCCGTTCTGTGTCGCGAGGTTCACCACACTCACAAGATCGACCGCAGCCGGGTCGAGCTTGATTCGGCGCGCCCGGCCACTACCGTGCCGGGCCACGATGACTCGGACTCCTCCAGGCCACGGCCGACTGACGGGAGCAGGCGGAGCCGGGGTGGACTCGGCACGCGCTCCGCTGCGCCGGCGCCTGTTTCCGCGCCTGGGCGGCCAGGACCTCGCCATCGACCTCGGCACGGCCAACACGCTGGTCTTCGCTCGCGGCGAGGGAATCGTGGTCTCCGAGCCCTCCGTGGTGGCCATCGACTCCAGGACCGGCGCGGTGCACGCGGTCGGCGAGGAGGCGCAGGGGATGATCGGGCGCACGCCGGCCACGATCACGGCGGTGCGGCCGCTCCGCCACGGGGTGATCGCGGACTTCGAGGTGACCGAGCAGATGCTGCGCCACTTCATCG
The DNA here is from genome assembly GCA_963764665.1 of uncultured Thermoleophilaceae bacterium. Classification (GTDB taxonomy): domain Bacteria; phylum Actinomycetota; class Thermoleophilia; order Solirubrobacterales; family Thermoleophilaceae; genus JACVRW01. Next base: position 91,800 of record CAVXTL010000027.1, read on the forward strand.
GCCGCGTCCACCGCAGCCGGGTGGCGCACCCCCGGGTGATGATCTGCGCGCCCTCGGGGATCACCGACGTCGAGCAGCGCGCGCTCATGGAGGCGTGCCTGGCGGCCGGCGCCCGCTCGGTGCACCTGATCGAGGAATCGCTGGCCGCGGCGATCGGCGCGGGCCTGGCCATCGGCGAGCCGCGCGCGAACGTGGTGGTGGACGTGGGCGGCGGCACCAGCGAGGTGGCGGTGATCTCCCTGGGCGGAATCGTGGTGTCCCGCTCCCAGCGCACCGGCGGATACGACCTCGACGAGACCGTGGCCGCATGGCTCCGGAACACACATGGCCTGGCAATCGGGGAGACGACGGCGGAGCGCGTGAAGCTCGAGATCGGCGCGGTGGATCCCGACGAGAGCGATCTGCGCACGGCGGTTCGCGGACGCGATCCGGTGTCGGGTCTCCCGCGCGAGGTGGAGGTCACCAGCGCCGAGATGCGGCGCGCGTTGGAGGGCCCGGTGCTCGACATCATCGCCGCGGTGAAGGAGGCGCTCGAGGAAACGCCCCCCGAGCTGGCGTCCGACATCTCGGAGCGCGGGATCCTGCTGGCCGGCGGCGGGGTGCTGCTGCGCGGGTTCGCCGAGCGGATCGAGCGCGAGACCAACGTGCCGGTGATGGTGGCCGACTCTCCCCTCACCTGCGTGGCGCTGGGGGCGGGTCAGGCGCTCGACGAGATCGAGCTGCTCGAGCGCACGTCGACCGGCCCCCGGCGAACATCCTCGCGACGGCGTCGCTAGCGCGTTGCCCTCGCCCTGGCCGCAGACCGACCCCACCCCCGCGCAGCGCGCGGCCTACGCCGACGCGGCGGTGCTGCCGTTCTGGCTCGACGACCTGCCGGCCACCGACCCCGCGGCCGCACTCGACACGGCGATCGAGACCGACCTCTGCATCGTGGGCGGCGGGTTCACCGGGCTCTGGGCGGCGCTCCACGCCAAGCACCGCGACCCCGGCCGCGACGTCGTGGTGCTCGAGTCGCACACGTGCGGGTACGGCGCCAGCGGGCGCAACGGCGGCTTCCTCCTCTCCTCGCTCACGCACGGGCTGGAGAACGGGCTGGCGCGTTTCGCCGACGAGATGGAGGCGCTCGAACGGCTGGGCTTCGACAACTACGCCGGGCTGCGCGGTGACCTCGAGCGCCACGGGATCAACTGCGACTTCGAGGAGACCGGAGACATGTCCGTGGCGCTCGAGCCTCACGAGCTGGCCTGGCTCGACGAGGGGGCCGAGCTGATGCGCCGCTACGGGCACGAGGTGGAGCTGCTCGACCGCGAGCAGATGCGCGCCGAGGTGCGCTCCCCCACCTACCTCGGTGGCCTCTGGGACCGCACGGGCGCCGCCATGGTGCACCCCGGCAAGCTGGCACGCGGCCTGCGCGACGCAGCGCTGGCCGCCGGCGTGCGCCTGTACGAGCACACAGCGGTGGAGGACACGCGGAGCGCCGGCGCCGGGGTGGAGCTCACCACCGCCGGCGGGACGGTCGCGGCTCGCCGCGCGCTGCTCGCCACGAGCGCCTACCCCCCACTCGTGCGCTCCATCCGCCGCTACGTGCTGGCGGTGTACGACTACGCCCTGATGACCGAGCCGCTGAGCCCGGCCCAGCGCGAGTCCATCGGCTGGTCCCGCAGGCAGGGGCTCGGCGACAGCGGCAACCAGTTCCACTACTACCGCCTCAGCGCGGACGACCGGATCCTCTTCGGCGGCTACGACGCGGTGTATCGCTTCGGCGGCCCGGTGGACGGGCAGCTCGACGATCACGACGCCACCTTCGGCAAGCTGGCGCAGCACTTCTTCACAACGTTCCCGCAGCTCGAGGGCGTGCGCTTCACCCACCGCTGGGGCGGCGCGATCGACACCTGCAGCCGCTTCTCGGTGTTCTTCGGGACCGCGCTCGGCGGCAGGCTGGCCTACGCCACGGGCTACACCGGCCTCGGCGTCGCGGCCAGCCGCTTCGGCGCCGAGGTGGCGCTGGACCTGGTGGACGGCAACGACACGGAGGCCACCCGCCTGCGCTACGTGCGCAGCCGCCCGGTGCCCTTCCCGCCCGAGCCGCTGCGCTCGGGCGTGGTGCGCCTGACCCAGAACCGGCTGGCCGCCGCCGACCGCCGCGAGGGCAGGCGCGGATTGTGGCTGCGCGCGCTCGACCGGGCGGGCCTGGGCTTCGACAGCTAGCCGGGCAGCTTCCCGGCCCGCCTGGCCATCCCCTTCCACGGGTCGCCCTCGGCGTCCACGCGGCCGGCGATCGTCTTCACGGTCCAGCGGTCGGGCTTGAGCCGGCCGTCGGACAGTTCCTCCCAGTGCAGCGGCACCGCCACGGGCGCGCGCGGCTTGGCCCGCACGCCGTAGGGCGCCACCACGTGCTGGGCGTAGGCGTTGCGGTTCACGTCTACGTAGATCAGGTCGCCACGGTCGGCCTTCCGCCACTCGAGCGTCAGGTGGCGCGGGTCGTCGCGGACCATCTCCTCGGCCATGCGGCGGGCGAAGCCGTGCACCTCCGTGAAGCTCGCAGCGCGGCGCAGCGGGCACACCACGTGCACCCCGCGCGAGCCGGTGACCATCGCGTAGGGCACGAGTCCCGCGTCGCGGAGGCGGTCGCCCGCCTCGCGCGCCGCGGCGCGCACGTCGGCGAAGCCTCCGCCCGAGGGGTCGAAGTCGAGGATCAGCCGGTCCGGCTTGCGCGCCTCGTCGGCGCGTGAGAGCCAGATGTGCGGCGTGACCACGTTCTGGCCGGCCAGGTAGGCGAGCGTGGCAGCGTCGTCCGCGAGCGCGTGCGTGACGGTGCCGTCGCGCTTGGACACCGTGGCCCGGTGCACCCAGTCCGGGAAGTACTTCGGCACGGCCTTCAGGAAGAACCCGTGCTCGTCCACGCCGTCCGGGAACACCTGCAGCGCGAGCGGCCGGCCTGTCACGTACGGCAGCATCACCGGAGCCACGCGCTCGTAGTGGCGGGCCAGGTCGAGCTTGCTGACGCGCGCCTTCGGGAAGAGCAGCTTGTCCGGGTGCGTGATCCTCACGTCGCGGCGCCCGATCCTCATGATCTCGGTCATCCCTCGCGCACCACCTCGCGCGCCGACTTGTCGAAGCGCAGGCCGAGAAAGCGCGGATGGCGGAGTCGCCCGTCGCGCGTCCACTCGGTGAAGCCCACCTGCGCCACCAGCTCCGGCTCGACCCACGTGACCCCGCGCTCCTTGATGTCGGCGGCGTCGGCGAACGGCGGCGAGTCGCGGCGCAGCGGCGCCAGCCGCTCGCCCAGGTCGGCGAGCGTGGCCCGGTCGAAGCCCGTGCCCACCTTCCCGGCGTACAGAAGCCGGTCGCCGTCGAAGTGCCCGAGCAGAAGGGCGCCGAGCTCCTCGCGCGAGCCCTTGGGCTCGGTGAACCCGCCGATCACCATCTCCTGGGCCTGGTCGCACTTGAACTTGAGCCAGTCGCGCGAGCGCGAGGCGGTGTACGGGCTGTCGGCTCGCTTCGCGATCAGCCCCTCCCACCCCTTGCGGCATGCCTCCGCGAAGAACGCCTCGCCGTCGCGGTTGCGGTGCGGCGTGAGGCGCACCGGGCCCTTGAACGTCAGCGCCCCGCGCAGCAGGCGCTTGCGCGAGCGGAGCGGCAGCGCGCGCACGTCATGGCCGTCAAGCCACATCACGTCGAACACGTAGAGGAAGACCGCCACGCTCCTCTGCCCGCGCCGTGCCAGGGCGGCGAAGCTGGTGCGCCCGCCCTCGAACGCCACGACCTCTCCGTCCACGACGAACCGCTCGCAGGGCTCGGCCTCGAGCGCCTTCGCCACCTCGGGGTAGCGCCCGTTCAGCGACAGGTCGTTGCGCGAGAGGAGCGTCACCCCGGCGCCGTCGCGAATCGCCACGCAGCGGATGCCGTCGAGCTTGCGCTCGAAGATCCACTCGGGATCCGAGAAGCGCTCGTCGGTGAGCACCGCCTTCATCGCCGCGGCCTTCACCGGAGCGTACGCGCGTCGGAGCAGCCGGCGCTCCTCCTCCGGCAGGCGGTCGAGCGCCGCGCTCATGTCTCCGCTTCGGCGGCCACCTCTTCCACCGTCCTTCCGCTCAGCACGGACCGGGGCTCGGTGCTCACCGGGTTGCGGCGGGCGTCTGCCTCGTCGTCGCGCCGCTTGATCAGCAGCCATTGGGGCTTGCGGCCGCCGCCGGTGCGCTGGAGCGTGTAGCCGCCGCGCACCTTCTCCCCGTGGAGCCACACCGCCACGTGGCCGCGCTCGAGCCCCTCGGCCATCGACTCGTCCTCGGAGAGGTTCTCGTAGCTGCCGGTGTCCCACACGATCACGGCACCGGCACCGTAGCTGCCATCGCCGATCAAGCCCTCGAAGTCGCCGTAGCCGAGCGAGTGGTCCTCGACCTCGACCGCCAGGCGCTTCACGCGCGGGTCGGTGGATGGGCCCTTGGGCACGGCCCAGGACCGCAGCACCCCGTCCACCTCGAGCCGGAAGTCGTAGTGCAGGCTGGAGGCGGCGTGCTTCTGGATCACGAACATCGGCGGCTCGCGACCGGCCACCGCGCTAGCCGAGCGGCCGGCGCTCGCGAGATCCGTCCGGCTGGACCTCGTCTTCGTAGGTGGTGGTCACATCGGTGTTGGCGTAGACCGCCACGAACCGAAGTGTGGCCCCACCCGCGTTGCGGATGTCGTGCGGGACGTCGGGGGGCACGACCGCCACCGCTCCGGCGGTCACCCGCTTGGCCTCCTCGCCCACCCTGAGCACGGCCTCGCCGGCGAGCACCACCACGGTCTCCTCGGCGCTGTCGGTGTGACGCGGAAGGCGGCACCCCGCACCGACCTCGATCAGCGAGCTGCCGGACCCCACGGCGCCCGCCCGGGGTCCGTGCCCGGACGCCGACCGCCAGCGAGCGGCGTCGTCGCCGTCGATCCACGCCTCCTCGAGGCGCGTGCCCTCGAAGCTCTTGATGAACACGAGCTACCGGCTACCCGGGCTCGCTATGCCGCAACCAGCGTCAGCGTCCCTGGAACTCCAGCACCTGCTGGAACGTCGGCCGGTTGGTGCTGCGCATCGTGTTGGGCAGCAGCCCGGGCACGAAGCCCGTGCGCGACGCCTCCTTCAGCCACTTGGTCGGGTCGGGCCCGAACTCCGTGGCCAGGCCGGCCGCCGCCTGGTCGATCGCCGTCCAGAGGGACATGCGGCAGGCCGCGAGCGATCCGGCGCCGCAGTAGCGGAGGTTGAACTTGCCCTCCACGCGCCGGCCGAGCAGCCTCCGGAGGTCCTTGTCCAGGTAGGACGCATCGCCGACGTTGCGCACGCGGTCGACGTCCGGGATCAGCGAGCCGAACACCGGCCGCAGCGCCGCTTCGGCGATCGGGTCCCAGATGGCATCCAGGATCGCCGGGCCCGGGTCGTCGTACAAGCCGTTGTCGTCGGCGTCGAGGCGCGGCGCGTCGCGGCGCACCCAGTCGTCGAGCAGGCTCACGACCTGCGCGGCGCGAGCGTTCGGCGCCGCGCCGCCGTGCAGGACCCGGCTGACCACCGGCCAGGCCGGGGAGCGCACGTCCTCTGTCGCGGCGCGGTTCATCACGCTCACCACGTTGGGGAGCCGGACCCGCTTCGGGAACTTGTCGAACAGCTCGACGCGGTGCACCGACCCGAAGGCCTCGTCGTCGCCGTGCATGAAGCCCGGGGCGGACTTGTTGTTCCAGTTGAGCAGCAGCCCACCGGGGCCGCTCACGTCATGCGGGTGCTCGCTCTGCTTGAGGAAGCCGTTCCACTCGTACTTGCCGTTGCCCAGCGTGAGCAGACGCCGGTCGAGCCCGCGCGCGCGCCTCGGGAGACGCCCGGAGGTGAACGTGGCGGTGGCCTTCCGGGAGGCGTACGCCCAGTTGAACGTGAACTCGAACTGGTTGGCCGCGCGGAAGAACTTCTTCGGCGTGGTGGCCTTGCCCTCGGTCATGTCCTTGAGCGCCGCGAGGTTGAGACCGTCGCGGCCGAACGTCGAGCGCTTGCGTGAGAGCGCGTACGGCTTGCCGCCGATGGTGGCCGTGCCGATCACGGGGCCGTGCACCGAGGTCTTGTAGCGGAGCGGCTTGCCCGCGAGCTGGCCGGCGTCGAAGTCCTTCAGCGCCCGGCACTTGCCCTTGTACACGTAGTGGTTGGAGGTCCGTGTGGCCGCCGAGCCGTTCGGGTTGCAGAGCTTCTCGGCGAACACGTCACGGACGTCGTGGTTGGCCGACGTGAGGCTCCATGCGTAGTTCTTCGTGCGCCCGATGAGGATGTACATCGCGAGGCCGGGCACGCCGATCCCCTGAGCGTTGATGCCGGGCCCGTGGAGGTCGATCTGCTGGACGATCTCCGGGTAGTAGTAGCCCAGCTGCGGTCCCATCACGGCGAGCGAGTTGCCGGTGGCCGAGCGCTGCGGAGCCACGAGCTGGAAGTTCGATGCCTGCTTGCGCGGTGGCGCCGCCGCGGCGTTGACCTTCGCCGAGGAGCTCGCGCCCGCGAGCGGGTCGGTGGGCACGACGGAGCCCGGGTCCACCGTCGTTGAGCCGGTGACCCTGCCGCCCGTGCGCACGGGGTAGTTGAAGCGCCGGCGGATGGTGGTGGGCGCCTCGGGATCCTCGGCGAGCATCACGTCGTCCCATGCCTTCGCGCCGCGGACCTTGCCGAGCCCCTTCTGGAGCTTGGCGAGCAACTCGCTGTTGCCCACCTCGCCGCCGCCGCCCGCGCCGAAGATCGAGCCGATGAAGCCGGTCACGGCGATCACGTCGTTGACGGTGGCCGGCGGCTGCGTGTCGCCGGTGGCCTTGGCGTAGGCGTTGAGACCGTCGGCGTAGGCCTGAGCGTCCTTGATGATCTGGCGCCCCTTCGCGCCGAACTCCTTGACGATCAGCTTGATCTGCTTCGTCACGAGCGCCTCGGCCTGCGGGCTGGGGACGAAGGTCTGCGCGCTCGTGACGAGCCCGAACGCGTCGATGCCGGGCACGTCCGCCACGGCCACGCGGGCCGGGTAGCGCCCGAGCAGGATCAGGAGCCGGCGGTCGCGCGCGGTGGTCCACCCGGCGCCGAAGGCCACGTCGGCGCGCGTCTTGCCGTACACGTGCGGCACGCCGTAGTCGTCGTACACGAGGCGCAGGCCCGGCCGGCCCGTGTCGATCGTCGTCGTCTTGCCCACGGGCTTGAAGTTCTCCGGCAGGAAGAGCCGGTTGATGTCGTTCGCGGTGACGTTTCCGCGCAGGGGCGTGAGCGCGTCGTAGAGCGGAAGCTGGTCGGTCGAGTCGTTCGTGAACGGCAGCCCGCCGTAGTTGCCGGGCGGCAGGATGTAGCGCGCGGTGTCCCCGGGCGCTGCGACGGCGGAGGCCGGCACCAGCGCCAGGACGGCCGACAGGGCGATGACGGACCAAAGCGAACGACCCACGGGCACGGCTCTCCTCCTCAGCTCAACAGGAATGCCGAACTCTCTCACAGTCGGTCGCCCGTCCGCGCAACTTGGCGCGGCGGAATCGGGTCGGTGCGCATCCTGCTTCCGCCGGAATTGGGTCGGTGCGCATCCGGCCGAGCCGGATGCTTCCGCAAATCTGCGGGTGCCGGTTCAGGGGTGCTCCCCGATGATCCGGGGCCGCGATCGGCGCAGGATCATCGCCATGACCTACACCGAGCGCACATCACTCCGCGAACGCCCCGCACACACCGCCTCGCCGCCGGACAGCGTCGCGACTCTCTTCTCCGACATCCCCGACGGGATGACCATCGCCGAGTACCGCCGCCTGCGCGCCGCGGGCGCGCCGAAGGGCTGGCGCCGGTGGCGGCTCCCATCGCTCACCCCGCGTTGGGCGTGACCCCGCTGCCGACCTTCCTCTGCGGCTTGGCCACGACCATGTACACGAGCCCGACGGTGGCGATCAGGGCGAGCACGAGCGGCGCCGCCCACACCTGGTAGAACGGCGCGCCGGGCGGAGCCAGCGACTCGCGCGGCCACGCGATGTTCACCGTCTCGAACGCGAGCCAGAGCACCGCCAGCACGTTCACCACGAGCCCCAGCCGCCCGAGCTGGACGTGGCCCGCCGGAACCCATGTGCCGCGGACACGAGCAACGAGCGCTGCCAGCGCGACCATCAGGAAGGCCACGTAGATCGCCGCGGTGCCGAACGCGATCAGGCTGCCCACCGCCGTCGAGTCGAGGCCCAGCAGGAGGCCCAGGCACGCCACGACCGCCGTGGTCACCGTCGCGCCGATCGGCGTCCTGCGCCGGTCGACCCTGCGAAGGAAGCTCGACCCGGGCAGCACCCCGTCGCGCGCGATCGAGTAGATCGACCTCGCCGTCAACGCCTGGGCGGCCATCCCGCAGGCCAGGAAGGCCACCAGGACCACGGCCGCGAACGGCTTGGAGGACCACGATCCGAATGAGCTGACCACGGCCGTGGTGACCGGATCGATGTCCTCGCCGGCCACCACCGCGGCAGGGTCGGGGTGCGCCAGCGTGACGGCGAACGCGTTCAGGATCACGATGCCCCCCACGCCGAGCAGGGCGATCCAGATCGCCTTCGGCACATGGCGCGCGGCGTCGCGCGTCTCCTCCGCGGCCCCCACGCAGGCGTCGAACCCGATGAACACCCACCCGCCCACGGCCAGCGCCGCCAGCAGCCCCGCGAGCACCGAGCCGCCCGACAACGCCTCGGCTCCCAGCGTCTCGCCGAAGATCGACAGGTCCTGCTCCCGGAACACGAGCAGCAGCGCCAGCCCGATGCCCACGGACGCGAGCGCCTCCGCGGCGATCCCCAGCCTGATCGTCCTGCTGAGCAGATCGACTCCCAGCGCGCCCACGACCGAGCAGAACAGGACGAGGAGCATCCCCGTCGCGACGATCGCGTGCGGGGTCGGCTCGATGCCCGCGAGGGTGAGGGCCCAGGGGGCGCCCAGGTAGGCGATCGTGGTGTTGGCCACCGCGTAGGCGCAGACGGCGACCCAGCCGTTGAACCACCCGTACGCGCCGCCCATGAGCCGGCGGCTCCACTGGTAGGCGCCGCCGGCGATCGGGAACTCCGACGACAGCTCCGAGTAGACGGTGATCAGGAGGCACTGCCCGGCCAGCGCCACCGGCAGCACCCACACCCAGGCGGGGCCGGCCACGGTCATCCCCACCAGCACCACCGCGTACAGGCCCACCACCGGCGAGATGGCCGCGAAGCCCATCGCGACGTTGCCGAACGTGCGCAGCCCGCGCTTGAGCTCCTGCGTGTATCCGAGCTCCGCCAGTCGCCGCGCGTCGGGATCGCCCGGCGGCGCGGCCAGGTCGCTCACGACGTCTCGGGCGAGTCGCCGCGCTCGCGCTGCTCACGCTCGACGGCGCGCGCCACCTCCACGCGCGAGGAGGCGCCGAGCTTCACGAAGATGTTCCGCAGGTGCGACTCCACCGTCTTGTCGCTGAGAAAGAGCTCGGCGGCGATCTCGCGGTTGGTCTTGCGGTCCGTCACGAGCGCGGCGATCTCGAGCTCGCGCTTGGTCAGGGCAGGGATGCCCGAGTCGGCCCCGGCAGCCGGGCCGCGCTTCTCCGCGCGCGCGCCGAGCTTGCGCAGGTCGCGCCGGACGGCGTCGCGCTCGCGCACCGACCCGCATTCGTCGAGCTCCCGCTCGGTCTCCTTGAGAACCTGGATCGCCTGCTTGCGATCGCCGGCGGCCGCGAGCGCCTGGCCCAGCAGGGCCCGCGCGTAGGCAGCCGGGAGCCGTGCGCCGATGGCCTCGGCCGAGGCGATCGCCTCCTCGGCCGCCTTTGCCGCGGCGGCGGCCTCGCCCGCGTCGAGCAGGACGGCGGCCCGGCCGCGCGTGGCCACCGCCGTGGGCAGGTGCAGGCCGAGGCGAGCGGCCTGCTCCTCGGCGCTCTTGACGTGGGCCTCGGCGGCCTCCGGCCGGCCCCGGGCCAGCTCGGCGTCCGCCAGCATCTCCCAGTAGAAGCAGCGCTCCACCGGGATCGCGTACTCGAGCTCGTCCCCGCCGATCTCCCGCAACACGTCGAACCCGCGGTCGAAGTCCCCGAGCAGGAAGAGCGTCGACGCGAGTGGCCATCCCGGCCCGCCGCTCCCCGCCGGCATCGTGCCGCCGGCCATGCGTCCGCCCACGCGGGCGCTTTCCTCGCACGCCTTGACGGCGGCGTCGAGGTCGCCCGCGTAGTAGAGGGCGAACCCAAGCTCGAAGAGCGCCCAGAAGAGGTAGTGGGGGTTGCCGGAGAGGCGTGCCGACTCCACGGCCGCCTCGCCGATCTCGCGCGCCTCGGCCGTCCGCCCCTGCGCCTCGAGCGGGTAGCCCTTCACGAGCATCAGGGGGATCAGGAGCCGGCCCTCGCCGGTGGACCGCGCTATCTCGATGCCGCGGTCGGCGTGCTCGATGGCCGCGTCGTAGTGCTCGAGGTAGTTGTCGGCCCAGCCGAGGTAGTAGAGCGCCTCGAGGTGCGGCGCCAGCTCGGCGTTGGACAGCCGGTCGATCTGCTCGAGGGCCTCGGCCCGGTGCTCGCGGGCTGCCTCGATTCGTCCGTCGCACACCTCGCCGAGCGCGAGAGCGGCGGCCGACGCCGCGATAAGCGGGCGGTCGCCGAGCTCGCGCGCGGTCTCGAGGGCGGCGCGTCCCATCTCGCAGGTCTGGTCGAAGTCGAGTGAGTAGAGCCCGTCCACCGCCATCTCGACCTCCAGCGCCGCGGACTCGGTGGTGTTGCGCTCAGGAAGCTCCTCCCAGGCGCGCAGGAGCCGCTGGTGGGCCTCCTCGTGGTGCCCCTGCCAGTGCTCGACGGCGGCGCACAGCGTGGTGAGCTGAACGCGCCTGGCCACCGCGTCCTCGGGGAGCAGGTCGATCGCCTCGAGCAGCGTCCGCCGGCAGCGCTCGAGGGCGCCGAGCGACCGCAGCGCCGACGCCAGCGACACCCGTAGCTCCACCTGCCGCTCGCGGTCCGCCGCCGGGAGCAGCCTCAGCGCAGCCTCGAACCAGCGTGCCGCGGCAGCCGGGCCCCGGCCCGCCGCCTCCGTGCCCGCTGCCACCAGCACCGCGATCGCCTCCTCGTCGCCCTGCGCCGACGACTGCTCCACGTGGTGGGCGCGCTCGCCCGCGGCGGCGCCGCGCGCGGCGAGCTCTGTGGCGGCGCGGCCGTGGCCCGCGAGCCGCCAGCCGCCGCGCGTGGACTCGTAGACCGCCCGTCGCACCAGCGGGTGGCGGAACGCGAAGCGCCGCGGCACCTGGGTCGCGCGCACGAGGTCCACCGCCAGCAGGTCGTCGAGGGCGTCCAGGCCCTCCGCCTGGGACAGCTCGGCCACGGCGGCCGCCAGGTCCGGCTCGAACGGCTCGCCCGCCACGGCGGCGCCGTCGAGCAGCCGGCGCGCGGCTGGGGAGAGCGACTCGAGCTCCTCCGACAGCGCTGCCGCCACCGCCGCCGGTACTCCGGTCTCGCTGTCGCCGTTCGAGACCGGTGCTGTGAGCGGCCTGCCCTCCTCGCTCGCCCGCGCGAGCTGCTCGAGGTAGAACGGGTTCCCGCCTCCGTGGCTGTAGATGTCCGCGACCGCACTCGCATCCACGTCTCCGAGCAGCTCTGCCGCCTGCGCCTGGCTCAGCTGCTCCAGCCCGATCCGCAGGAGCGACGGCACCGCCAGCGCCCCCGAGAGGCGTTCGGAGGCCTGGCCCCGGCGGAACGCGAACGCGAGCAGGACCGGCGCCTCCGGGCCGCGCCGCAGCAGCGCGGCCAGCAGCTCCACCGAAGCGGTGTCGGCCCAGTGCAGGTCGTCGAGCACCAGGACGAGCCCGCCGGCCTCCGCGAGGCGCTCGAGCAGGGTGCGCGCCGCGCGGTGGGCGCGGTAGCGCTCGTCCGCAAGCCCCGAGTCGGGTTCCCTGCCCGCCCGGCGGAGGCTGGGCAGCACGCCCGCGAGCTCGTCCAGCAGCGCGGCGTTCCACTCCTCGCCCTCCTCGAGCTCCTGGGCCGCCACGTATGCGTCGAGCGCGTCCGCCCACACCCCGAACGGAACGTCGCGCTCGAACTCCGCGGCCGAGCCGGCAAGCACCACGTGCCCGCGCGCGTCCGCGCGCTCGCGCAGCTCGGCGAGCAGGCGGGTCTTGCCGATGCCCGGCTCGCCCTCGGCGCTGATGAAGGCGGGAGCCCCCTCGGCCAGCGTGTCGAGCGCCCTCTCGAGCTGATCGAGCTCTGCCTGGCGCCCAACGGTCTTCCCTGCTGCTAGAGCCAAAACGGACTCCCGACCCTACCCGGACTCAGGGGATCTAAGGGTGCCGGTTCAGGGGGCGCCCCCGATGTTCGGGGGGCCGTGAGAGCGCAGGCTGCCTGCATGCAGTCGAACCCCACCAAGAGGAGTGACATGCAACAGTCGCGAAACATCGCAGCGCGGGCCGGTCGCTGGAGCGCCCGGCACCGCAAGACGGCGGTCCTCGGTTGGATCGTCTTCGTCGTTGTGGCCTTTATGGGCGGCCAGAACCTCGGCACCGTGAACCTCACCCAGGAAGATTCCGGCGTGGGCGATTCGGGCCGCGCCGCACAGATCTCCAAGGACGCCTACCCCGAGCGCATCGGGGAGATGGTGCTCATCCAGAGCAAGAGCCTCAAGACCGACGACCCGGAATACCGGGCCGTGGTAGCCGACGTGACCCAGCGCCTCGAGGACACGAAGGGCGTGACCGAGATCATGGGTCCCTACGGCAAGGGCGAGCAGCGCACCGCGATCTCGGACGACGGGCATTCCACGCTCGTCAACTTCGAGATCAAGGGTGCCATCGAGGACGTCGCGGCCGCCAAGGTCGTCGACCAGACGGTTCTCGATGTGAAGGCCGCCCAGAAGGCGCACCCCGAGTTCAACGTCGAGCAGTTTGGCGGGGGCAGCTCCGAGGAAGCCTTCAAGGAGATCTTCAACAGCGATCTGCAGAAGGCCACGTTCGGCTCGCTGCCGATCACCCTGATCCTCCTGGTCATCGCGTTCGGCACGCTGGTCGCCGCGGGCATCCCGCTGCTGCTGGCCATCACGGGCGTGATGAGCACGATGGGCATCGTCGCGGCGCTGAGCCACCTCTCGCCCGTCGAGGAGTCCATCAGCCACGTGATCCTGCTCATCGGCCTCGCCGTGGGCGTGGACTACGCGCTGTTCTATCTCCGCCGGGTGCGCGAGGAGCGCGCCGCCGGACGGAGCAAGGAAGCGGCAATCGAGGCGGCGGCAGCCACCTCGGGCAGGGCAGTTCTCGTCTCCGGCATCACGGTCATGATCGCCATGGCCGGCATGTACTTCGCCGGAGCCGCGACGTTCACCTCATTCGCCACCGGCACCATCGTGGTGGTCGCAGTCGCGATGCTCGGATCGCTCACGGTGCTCCCCGCCGTGCTGTCGATGCTCGGCGATCGCACGGAGAAGGGCCGGGTTCCCGGCCTGGGTCGTCTCCGCAACCGCGTGGCCCGCGTGGCCATCTGGTCGCGGATCGTGGACCGGGTGCTGCGGCGCCCGCTGCTTTCGGCGAGCCTGGCCACCGGCCTGCTCGTGGCGATGGCGATTCCCGCCATCGGTATGGACATCGGCACCCCGAACACCTCGGCCTCGTTGCCGCAGGATCAGCCGATCGTCCAGACGTTCAACCGGGTGACAGAGGCCTTCCCGTCGGAGACCTCTTCGCTCCAGGTGGTCCTCAAGGCCGAGGACGTGACGGCACCGGCCGTCGAGGCGGGGCTGGCGAAGATGGACAAGGCCCTCGCCGAGAACCGCGACCTGCTCCCGTCGAGTGACGGCGTGCTGGACGTGAACCCCGACAAGACGGTCGGCACGCTCGAGGTCGAGATCGCCGGCAACGGCACCGACAAGCAGTCCAACGAGGCGCTCGAGGTTCTCCGGACCGACGTGGTGGACCCCACGATCGGATCGGTTTCAGGCGTCGAGGCAGTCGTCGGTGGCAACACCGCGGTGGATGCGGACTTCACGGACACGCTGAAGTCGCACATCCCCTACGTGCTCCTGTTCGTGCTCTCGGCGGCGTTCCTGCTGCTCATGGTCACGTTCCGGTCGATCGTGGTCCCGATCAAGGCGATCATCCTGAACCTCCTCTCCGTGGCCGCGAGCTTCGGCGTGATGGTTCTGGTGTTCCAGCACGGCTGGTTCAAGAGCCTGCTCGGGTTCACCGAGACCGGCCCGATCACCTCATGGGTGCCGCTGTTCATGTTCGTGGTCCTGTTCGGACTCTCGATGGACTACCACGTGTTCATCCTCAGCAGGGTCCGCGAGGCCTACGACAACGGCATGAAGACCGAGGACGCCGTGTCCTACGCGATCAAGAACACCGCCGGTGTCGTCACGAGCGCCGCCATCGTCATGGTCGCGGTGTTCGCCATATTCGGCAGCCTCTCGTTCATCATGTTCAAGCAGATGGGCGTGGGCCTGGCGTTCGCGGTCCTGCTCGACGCCACGCTGATCCGCGGGGTGCTGCTGCCGGCCACCATGAAGCTCCTGGGCGACCGCAACTGGTGGCTCCCCAGCAAGCTCGGCTGGCTCCCCGAGATCAAGCACGAGGGTGAGGTGCAGCCCGCCGCCGCCTAGCCCTCAACCGACATCCAGCCCCACCCGGCGCCCGCCCTTCGGCGGGCGCCGGTCGTTGTTGGGGAAGCTTCGTCAGGACACGGGCTCCAGCCAGCTGCGGCGGTCCTCTATCGCGGCGCGGATGCGGTTACCCACCTCGGGCATCTCGTTGCAGATCTGCCGGAACGCGTGCCCGGTCATGACGATGGCCCTGATCGGTGAGAGGGCCGTGACGGTCGCATTCCTCGGGGTCCCTTCGATGACCCCGATCTCCCCGAGGAAGTCACCCGGGCCGAGCTCGTTCAGAAACTGGTCGCCGCGCACCACCTTGGCGGTGCCCTCCTCGAGCACCATGAACTCCCAGGCGAGCTCGCCCTCACGACACAGCGCGTAGCCGGTCTCGAGCTCCACCTCGTCGGCGTTACGGGCCACGAGCCGGCGCTCGCTCTTGCCCAGTCCCGCGAACAGCGGGATCCCCTTCAGCCGGGCCTCGTCCATCGGCTCCTCCTCGTCTCGCTCGCTGGTGAGGGTCTCACTTTTTCAGGGTCTCGGTTAAGGGTCCATCCCCGATGTTCGGGGGGTCGTTCTGCCGCATGCTCCACCAATGCCGACCTTCCTCCTCCACCACCAGCACGACCCGCACGAGTGCGCAGTGGCGTTTGCCGCATGGATGGGCTTCCAGAGCCCCCTCCGCCACCGTCCGGCGTCGTCCACTTGCCTC
This sequence comes from uncultured Thermoleophilaceae bacterium, assembly GCA_963764665.1. Taxonomy (GTDB): domain Bacteria; phylum Actinomycetota; class Thermoleophilia; order Solirubrobacterales; family Thermoleophilaceae; genus JACVRW01. Next base: position 107,059 of record CAVXTL010000027.1, read on the forward strand.
ACGGGCGGCCACGTGATCTGGTGGCGGGTGGAGGCCGGCAATCAAACTGCAGCGCTGGGGCTTCTGCCCCGTTTCGTGGCCGAGCGCACCACACCCATCGAGGTCAGAGAGGTCGAGATCCCATGAGCTCCGTGCCCGACAACGAGTCGCACTGGAACGCCGGCCGGGTCGCGGTCCTGCTCTCAGGCTCCGTGCTCGCAGTGATCGGCGTCTGCCTCCTGCTCGGCGGGGTCGCGCTCGGGCTCGCCCACGGCTTTGCGCGCGACGACGACGGCTACTACACGACCGGCACCGAGCGGCTCGAGACCGGAACGCACGCGATCACCGTCGAGGACGTGGACCTGGGCAACGAGACCGCCGACCTCATCCCCGAGGACGCGCTCGGCCGCGTCCGCGTGCGCGCGGAGCGCCCCGACAGGCGCCCCGTGTTCGTGGGCATCGGCCGTGAGCGCGACGTGGACGCATACCTCCGTGGCGTCGCTCGTGCCGAGCTCGACGACGTCGACCCGCCCGAGTACGACACCCACCGGGGCGGCGCGCCCCGGCGCCCGCCGACCGCGGCGCGCTTCTGGGTGGCCTCGGCCTCCGGCCCCGGCCGCCAGACGGTGGACTGGGACGTGGAGGGCGGGCAGTGGTCGGTCGTGACCATGAACGCCGACGGCGACCGCCGGGTGGTCGTGGACGCCGACGTGGGCGCCAAGGTCGGCTGGGTCCTCTGGGCGGCGCTCGGCCTGTTCGTGGCCGGCCTGGCGCTCGCGGTCGGCGGCGGATTCATGATCGCCATGGCGGCGCGCCGGCCGCGCGACGCGGGCGCCTAGAGGCGCCCAGGTCTCAGCGTAAGGCCGGAAGCGCCAGGCCGGCCAGCGTCAGGACCAGCGGCGAGTAGAGGCGCCGGTCGCGCTCGCGAAAATCGGCGGACACCGATCCGGGCGAAATGACGTCGGTGCGCCCGGCCAGGCCGAGGCCGCCGCGCAGGCCCAGGACGCTCACCACCCCCGCCGCCCCGAGGCGGCTCAGGGCGGGGTGGCCACGCGGCCGGCCGGCCACGAAGCCCGCCGCCGCCGTCAGGAGCCCGGCAACGGCGAGGCAGGCGGCCGGTCCGGGCACCGTGCCGCCGCTCCTGCCCACCACGCGGTCGGCGAGGCTCTCCCTGTCGGGAAGCGGCCAGGGCGAGCCGGTGGCCCAGTTCACGTGCAGAGCCGCGATGCCGAGAAGGCCCGCGGCGGAGACACGAGTCGAGACGGTCGCGAGCGCCACGAAGCGACCCTAGCGTTCGTCGTAGGCTCCCCCGGTGGACTCGGCGCCCGACCCCATGAGGCTCAACCCGGTCGAGGGCCAGGACCGGGTCGTGTTCCTAAAGCCGCTCGTGAAGGACCCGAGGATCGAGGTCGGCGAGTACAGCTACTACGACGATCCCGACGACCCGCTCGGCTTCGAGCGCAACGCGTTCCTGTACGGCCACGGGCCCGAGCGGCTGATCATCGGCCGCTACTGCGCCATCGCGTCCGGCGTGCGCTTCCTCATGTCGGGCGGCAACCACGCCGACCTCGGGCCGTCCACGTTCCCGTTCGGGATCTTCGGGGAGCCCTGGGCATCTCGCACGATGGACCTGGTGATGAGCGCTCCCAGCCGCGGCGACACCGTGGTGGGGAACGACGTATGGCTCGGCTACAGGGCGCTCGTCATGCCCGGCGTGAACATCGGGCACGGCTCTGTCGTGGCCGCCGCGAGCGTGGTGACCGCCGACGTTCCTCCGTACGCGGTCGTCGGCGGCAACCCGGCCCGCGTCCTGCGCCGCCGCTACGAGGACGACGGCGTGGAGACGCTGCTTCGCGCGGCCTGGTGGGACTGGCCCGTGGAGCTCGTGACCGAGCACGCGCGAACGATCATGGCCGGGGAGCCGGCCGAGCTCGAGCGGATCGCCGCCGAGCACGGGCTGCTCAGGGACGCGCGGAGCTGACCGGTACGTCGTCGCGGCCTGCCGCGCGCAGGGCTTCGAGGCCTGCCGCGCTCACCCGCGGCCAGGGCGGGGCCGGCCGGGCGAGCAGGAAGCCCTGCACCAGGGCGGCGCCGGCGGCGCGCACGTGATCCAGCTCCGCGGGGGTCTCCACGCCCTCGGCCACCAGCAGGCCGTCCGTGGCGTTGGCGTAGTCGGCCAGCGACCGCATCAGGGCCATGCGGCCCGGGTCCTGGTCGATCCCGCGCACCAGCACGCGGTCGAGCTTCAGGTAGGTGGGCCGCAGGGCGGCGAGCTGGCTTAGTCCCGAGTATCCGGCGCCCACGTCGTCCACGGCGAAACGCACACCGCGTTCGCGCAGTCCCGCGAGCGTGCTGTCGATCGCCTCGCCGTGGCGCACGAGGGTGTCCTCGGTCACCTCGACGATCAGGCGCTCCGGGGTGGCGCAGCCATCGAAGATCTCGGTGGTGCGGGCGTCCACGAGCAGCGGCGCCGACAGGTTCACGCTGAGGCGCGAGCGGGCGGGCAGCCAGGGAACCATCTCCATGGCCGCTCGCAGGCAGGCCAGCTCGAGCTCGGCGCGCAGCCCGAACTCGTCGGCGAGCGCGAACCAGTGCAGCGGGCCCTCGCCGCCGCGGGTGGAGAAGCGCGCCAGCGCCTCGAAGGCGTGTGTATGGCCGCCGGCCACCTCCACGATCGGCTGAGCCGCCATCCAGAGGCCGTCGCCGCGGCCGAGGCGCTCGAGCGCGGCGCGGGCGCCGTCGGAGCGGTTCGAGATCGGCACTCCCTGGTAGACGCCGGCCGTGCCCTTGCCGGATCGCTTGGCCACGCGCAGCGCCACGTCCGCGGCAGCGAGCAGCGCCTCGGCGCCCACGCCGTCGTGCGGAGCGGACGCCACGCCCGCGCACGCCGAGCACTGGCCACCCTCCTGCGAGCCCACTGCCTCGATCAGGCGCCGCGCCACACGGTGGGCGTCGTCGGAGGCCACCACCGCGGCGAACTCGTCGCCGCCAAGCCGGCCGAGCACGTCACCCTCGCGCAACTGGTCGCGAATGGTGCGGGCCGTCTGCACGAGCAGGCGGTCGCCGGCGCCGTGACCCAGCCGCTTGTTCACCGCGCCCATGCCGTCGAGGTCGATCGCGATCATGGCCACCGGCTGCTCCTCGGAGGCCAGGTCGCTCAGCCGGTCGACCTGCACGCGGAACGCCCGCGGGGCCAGGACGCCGGTGAGCGCGTCGTGGTCGGCGTCGTGGCGCGCGCGCCGGAGCAGCTCCATGGTCTCCCGCGAGATCCGGCCGGTGGCGAGCAGCAGCACTATCGAGGCCACGGCGAAGCCGAGCGCCTCGGCGCTCATGCCGCCTGCGGTCACCAGCGGTGAGAAGAGCGTGCCGATCACGATCACCGGGGCGATCGTGCCGACCCTTCCGCCGCGCGCGAGCACACCGACTGCGGCCGCCACCAGCCAGATCGCGCTGATCACGTCCAGCTGGCCCTGGTTCCAGCCGATCATCGTCACCACGGCGGCGCACGAGAGCGTCTCCTCGAGCGGGAGCCAGCGCGCCCGCGCGTCGAACCACTGCACCACGCCGGTCACGCCGATCACGGCCAGGCCCACCGCGGCGGCTGCCGGATGGAGAGCGGCCCCGGGCTCGACGACGATCACCGCGGCGCCCACGAGGGCGAGCAGGATCCGCACGCGGGCCGCGTATCGCCGTGCCCGCGCCACCTCCGGGGTGGGGTCTGGCCGGCGGCTCATCTCCCCTCGGTCGTCGGCGGCCGGCCGGCGAAGCTTGAGTCTGCGTAGATTCGGACACGATGCCCGACCACCCCGTCTCGACCGCCTGGCCGCCGCTTCCCTACCAGGACTGGCAGCCCACCAAGCAGACGCTCCACCGCTACGTGCAGATGGTCGGGAAGGTCCGCATGGCGCTGGTGCCTGCACGCAACCACTGGTGGCACGTGACGCTCTACGTGTCGGCCCGGGGCCTGACCACCGGCCCGATGCCTCTGGAGGGCGCACGGACGGCGGAGGTGGAGTTCGACTTCGTGGACCACGAGGTGAGGGTCCGGTCGAGCGACGGGGGCACCGCGGGGTTCGCGCTCCGGGACCGGCTCGCCTGCGCGCACTTCTACCGCGACCTGTTCCAGGCGCTCGGCGAGGTCGGTGTGGAGGTGGAGATCCATCCCGAGCCGTACGACCTCGGCGAGAGCCCGGCGTTCCCGGACGACACCGCTCACGACAGCTACGACGCCGACGCGGTCGAGCGCTGGTGGACGATCCTGCGCGCCGCCGACGGCGCCCTCGCCCGCTTCCGGTCCCGCTTCAACGGCAAGACGAGCCCGACCCAGATCTTCTGGCACGGCCTGGACCTCGCCCACGCGCGCTACTCCGGGCGGCCCGCCCCGGGGATGGAGCAGGCCGATCGCATCACGAAGGAGGCGTACTCGCACGAGGTGATCGCCTTCGGCTGGTGGCCCGGCGACGACCGGCGCAACCCGTACCCGGCGTTCTACTCGTACACGGCGCCGGAGCCGGACGGGCTGGCGTCCCAGCCGCTCCGCCCGGCGGAGGCCGAGTGGCAGGACACGGGCAACGGCTGGCTGGCGGTGCTCCCCTACGACGCGATGCGCACCGCCCCCGACCCGGCGGCGGTGCTGCTCGACTTCTACGAAAGCGCTTACGTGGCGGGGGCCACGGCTGCGGAATGGGACCTGGATGCGTTTCGTCGGCGGTAAGCCGGGCATGCCTTCTGAATGAGCTCTTCGACTGAACAGGTACCGCTCGTCCCGCTCCCAGGCGGGGAGCAGATCCCGCAGCTGGGCTTCGGCGTCTTCCAGATTCCGCCGGACGAGACCGCCGAGGCCACCACGCTCGCGTTCGGCGCCGGCTACCGGCACATCGACACCGCCTCCGCCTACCGCAACGAAGCCGGAGTCGGACAGGCCTTCAGGGCCTCCGGCCTCGACCGCGAGGACGTGTTCATCACCACCAAGTGCTTCAACACCGACCAGGGCTACGAGGAGGCCAAGCACGCGCTGCGGGCGAGCCTGGACCGGCTCGACCTGGCCTTCGTGGACCTCTACCTGATCCACTGGCCGCTTCCGGCCCACGACAAATACGTGGAAACCTGGAAGGCCTTAATCGAGGCGCAGGAGCAGGGCCTCGTGCGCTCCATCGGAGTGTCGAACTTCCAGCCGGCGCACCTGCGCCGGCTCATCGACGAGACGGGCGTGACGCCCGCCGTCAACCAGGTGGAGCTGCATCCGCGCTTCCAGCAGGCCGGCCTGCGCCGCGAGCACGAGGACCTCGGGATCGTGACCGAGGCCTGGAGCCCGCTCGCCCAGGGCGCGGTGCTCGACGACCCGGCGATCACGGAGATAGCCGAGGCGCACGGCAAGACGCCCGGCCAGGTCGTGATCCGCTGGCACCTTCAGATCGAGAACGTGGTGATCCCGAAGTCGGTCACGCCGGAGCGGATCGCGGAGAACTTCAATGTCTTCGACTTCCACCTGAGCGAGAGCGAGATGGCCGCGATCGAGGCCCTGGACGCCGGCGAGCGCACCGGGCCCGATCCGGACACGTTCGTCCGCCCGTAGCTACCGGGACGCCACGCCGTCCAGCCCGGCCGCCCGCGCCAGCCGCTCCAGCGCCCGCTCGAGGCTCGCGCGGAGCGCCGCCGAGTCGCGCACCCGCGGCTCGCGGTGGAAGGCGAGGAGGCGCAGCACCCCGGCCTTGCGGTCCGACTTGAGGTCCGCCCGGCCGACGATGCGGTCGCCGCGGAGCAGCGGCAGCACGTAGTACCCGTAGACCCGCTGCGGCGCCGGCTTGTAGATCTCCATCACGTGCTTGAAGCCGAACACGCGCTCGGCGAACGGACGGTCCCAGAGCATGTTGTCGAAGGGCGAGAGCAGCGTCGCGCCCGGCGACACGGTCTCTCCCAGCTCGAGCTCGCCGGGCACGAGCACCTCAGGCCCGCCGTCGTCCACGCGCAGCCGCCGCAGCAGCCCCTCCGCCACGAGCGCCTCCACGTGCGGGCGCACCGCGGCGGTGCGCGCGGGCACCCTGTAGTGCTCCGCGATGCCGCTCTCCGTGAGCGCCCCGCGCCCGCGCACGGCCCGCAGCACGAGCGACCGGAGCGCCTGCGCCTCGGTCGGCTCCGGCGCGTCGAGCACCGCGCGCGGGATCACACGCTCGGTGAGGTCGTAGAGGCGCTGGAAGCCCTGGCGGCCGGCTATCGACAGCTCGCCGCGGTCCCAGAGCGAGTCGAGCACGCGCTTGGCCGGCTTCCACTGCCACATCCCTCCGCCGCCCTCGCCCGCGAAGTGGCGCGAGCCGAGCGGGCCGCGGGCGCGGATCTCCTCGAGCACGTGCTCCACCACCTCGGGGTGGTCGTCCAGCGCCCGCTCGTGGCTGTTCCAGTGGCCGCGGCCGAGCATCCGCCAGCGGAAGAGCGGGAAGTCCTCGACGGGCACGAGGCTCGCCTCGTGCGCCCAGTACTCGAACACGCGCCCCTCGCCCAGCAGCTTGGACACGGTGCCCTGCGGATAGATCCCGAGCCGCGAGGTGAGCACGATGCGGTGGCTGCGCTCGACCGTCGAGATCGAGTCGAGCTGCACGCACGACAGGCGCCTGATGGCAGCCTCGACGTCATCGGCGCGAGCCCGCCGAAGGCGCGTGGCGAAGCCCTGGTGGGACACGACGTGGCGGCGAAGCGCTGCGAGCGAGATGGTGGGCGTTGACACTTACGATGAGTAAGCTAGGGAATGATGGATCCAGGCTTCGCGACCCTCGACCCGCCCGTCGATGCCCGGCCGGGACCACGTCCGCGGCCCGGCCGACGCGCCGGTGACGTTAGTCGAGTACGGCGACTTCCAGTGCCCATACTGCGGCGACGCCTACCCCGTGGTGCACGAGCTGGTCGAGCGCTTCGGCGAGCGCCTGCGCTTCGTGTTCCGGCACATGCCGCTCGCCGACCTCCACCCGCGCGCGCCCGCGGCCGCACGCGCCTCCGAGGCCGCCGCCGCGCAGGGGCGCTTCTGGGAGATGCACGACCGGCTCTTCGAGCACCAGCTCGAGCTGAGCGACGCGGACCTGGCCCGGCACGCCGAGGCGATCGGGCTCGACCTCGAGCGCTTCGAGAGCGATCTGGGCGACCCCGGGCACGCCGCCCGGATCGACGAGGACCTGCGCAGCGGCGCGGGCAGCGGCGTGCCGAGCACCCCTCGCTTCTTCGTGAACGGCGTGATCCACCTCGGGTCCGCATCGCTCGCCGAGCTGGGCGAGGCGATCGAGGCCCAGCTGCAGCTCGCCGGCTTCAGGCCTGCCTGATCGGGAGCCGCACGATGAACGCGGTGCGGCCGGGCTCCGACTCGACCGTGAGGGTGCCCTCGTGGCGGTCCACGACGATCCGGTGCGCCGTGGCCAGCCCCAGCCCGGTGCCGTGGCCCACGTCCTTGGTGGTGAAGAACGAGTCGAACACGCGGTCGCGGATGTCGGCGGGAATCCCGGGGCCGTCGTCGGCGATCTCGATCTCGGCGAAGTCGCCGAAGCGGCGCGTGGCGATCGTGATCGTCCCGCTGTCGCCTAGCGCGTCGATCGCGTTGTCGATGAGGTTGGTCCAGACCTGGTTCAGCTCGGAGCCGCGCACGGTCAGCTTGGGCAGCTCCAGATCCAGGTCCTTCGCGATCTTGATCTCGGTGTGCTTCAGCCGGTGGCCGAGCACCTTGAGGGTCATCTTGAGCCCTTCGTGCACGTCCACCTCCACGAGGTCGCCGCGGTCCATGTAGGCGTAGGTCTTCACGGCTCCCACCAGGTCGACCATCCGGCTCGTGGACTCCCTGAGCTCCTCCACGAGGCCGCGCGCCGTGAGCGTGGCCGCCAGCCAGGCCACGGCCGCGCCGGTGGCCGGGCCGGCCAGCTCGGCCACCCGGTCGAGCCACTCCCGCTCCACCCCCGCCGCCGCCAGCGGTCCCACCAGGTTCCAGGGCTCGGGCACCCCGAGCTCCTCCAGGCGCTCGGCCAGCACCTCCTCGGCATCGCTCGCCTCGAGCCCCTCCACCTCGTCGCGGCCCTCGGCCGCCCGGAGCGCGTCGCGGTGCAGCTCCACCAGCTGCTCGGCCTGCGCGCGCTCGACCCCCGAGTGCACGAAGGTGTCGATGGTCGAACCCACCACGTCGAGCGCCTCGGCCAGCTGCCTCGCCGCGCTCTGAGCCGCGGCGGCGGGGTTGTTGAGCTCGTGAGCCAGCCCGGCAGCCATCGTGCCGAGCGAGGCGAGCCGCTCGCGGTTCTGCTCCCTTTCGGTGATCCGGCTCATCACGGGCGCCACCTGGCGCATGACGCGCTGGTGAACCGCGGGCTGAGCAAAGGCCATGCGGCGGAAGTCGTCCGGCTCGATGAGGGCCACCCGGCACTCGGTCTCCGTCTGCATGCGGACCCCGAGCGGCCCGCCGGTGAGCACGCTGATCGCCGCCATCCACGTGGGCGCCTCCTGGCGGCCCGCGGGCTCGGTGCGGTCGCCGTCCACGATCAGCGCCTGGGCCCTGCCCTCCAGCAGCAGCTGCACGCCGGGTGCCGGGTCGCCGTACTCGACCAGCACCTCCCCGGGCGGGACGTCCCTGACCGTGGTGACCGGAAGCCACTCCTGGAGCTGGGCGTCGTCGAGGTCGTCGAACAGGTCGATCGTCCGCAGCTCGGCAAGGGTCACCGGCGCCGCGCTCACGTGCTCTCCAGGTACTGGTGGATGAGCGAGACGGCCATCGACCCCTCGCCGACGGCGCTGGCCACGCGCTTGATCGAGCGGGCGCGCACGTCGCCCGCCACGAACACGCCGGGCACGCTCGTCTCCAGCGGATAGGGGTCGCGCTTGAGCGGCCAGCCGTCGGCCTGGGCGTCGGGCCCGGCGAGGATGAAGCCGCGCTCGTCGCGCGCAACCACGTCCTCGAGCCAGTCGGTGCGCGGCGATGCGCCTATGAACACGAAGCAGGCATCCGCCGGCAGCTCCGAGTCGCCGTCGGGGCCGCGCACGTTCAGGGCGCGCAGCCGGCCGCCGTCGCCCTCCGCCCCCACCGCGCTGGTCCGAGTTCGAACGGTCACGTTCTCGAGCGTGGCGAGCTGCTCGATCAGGTAGTGCGACATGGACCTCTCGAGCGAGTCACCCCGGCAGAGCATCGTCACGCGATCGGCGTACCCGCTGAAGTACACGGCCGCCTGCCCGGCGGAATTGGCGCCGCCGATCACCACCACGTGCTGGTTCTGACACGACTTGGCCTCCGCCAGCGCCGCGCCGTAGTAGATGCCGGCGCCTGTGAGCTCGGGGAAGCCCGGCGCGTCGAGCTGGCGGTATGACACGCCCGACGCCACCAGCACGCAGTTGGCGCTGAGCGCGCCGCCGTCGCTCAGGTGCACGATGCGCCCGGCCCCCTCGGCGCTCAGGCCCACCGCGTCCTGGACGGTCAGCAGCTCCGCCCCCAGCCGGCGCGCCTGATGGGTGGCCCGGTGTGCCAGCTCGGAGCCGCTCAGGCCCATCGGGAAGCCGAGGTAGTTCTCGATCAGGCTGGACTGCCCGGCCTGCCCGCCCGGTGCCTCGCGCTCGACCATCACCGTGCGGAGGCCCTCCGACGCGCCGTAGACCGCGGCCGCCAGCCCGGCGGGGCCGCCGCCCACGATCACCAGGTCGTAGTGGTCCTGGGCGGGCTGTCCGGCCACCCCGATTCGCTCTGCCAGCTCGAGGATGGTGGGGCGCTCGAGCACGGCCCCGTCCTCGAGCAGCACCACCGGCAGCCGGTCCGCTTCCACGCCCACGACCTCGAGCAGCTCGCGCGCCTCGCCGTCGCGCTCCACGTCGAACCAGCGAGCCGGCACGCGGTTGCGCGCGAGGAAGTCGCGCAGGTCGTGGGAGTCCTTCGAGAAGCGGTGGCCGATCACCCGTACGCCCCCCGACTCCACGCTCGCCTCGGCCTCCCAGGTGGTCAGCAGGTCCTGGACCACCGGGTAGAGCTCCTCCTCCGGAGGGTCCCAGGGCTTGAGCAGGTAGTAGTCGAGCGCCACGTCGTTGATCGCGGAGATCGCCGCCTCCGTGTCCGCATAGGCGGTGAGCAGGAGGCGCTTGGCCTCCGGCACGATCGTGCGCGCCTGCACCAGGTAGTCGGTGCCGGACATCCCCGGCATGCGCTGGTCGGCGATCAGGAGCGCCGTCTGCTCCGCGCGCGTGCGGAGCTCCGTGAGCAGCTCGAGCGCCTCCGCTCCGGAGCCGGCGCGCAGGATCCGGTACTTCTCCCCGAAGCCGCGCCGCAGGTCGCGGGACACCGCCGCCAGCACCGCCGGCTCGTCGTCCACCGCCACGATCGCGGGACGTCGCTCACGCGCCATCGGTTCGCTACTGCTGGTAGCCCTCGACGGTGCCGGCGTCGCGCACGCTCGCCTCATCCGGGTCCTGTCCGAACTCCTCGTGCGCACGGCGCTGGCGCAGCAGGTCCCAGCAGCGGTCGAGTTCGACCCTGACCTCCTCGAGGCGGCGGTGCTCCTCGGCATCCGGGCCCTTGCCCTGGCGCGAGCGCAGCAGGTTCTGCTCCTCCTCGACCAGCTTCTCGATCTTTCCCTGCACGCTGCTGTCGTCCACGGCTTCCTCCTCGAAGGGTTCGAGCTGACAGGCTAGTCCGCCATGACAGGCCGCTCACCGGGGGTCGAGCCGGGCCCCGACGGACGCGCTCGCTGCTGGTGGTGCCTCGGCGGTCCCGAGTATCTGGCGTACCACGACGAGGAGTGGGGCCGGCCGAGCCGCGACGAGACCCATCTCTTCGAGCTGCTGACGCTCGAGGCGTTCCAGTCAGGCCTCTCCTGGCTCACCATCCTGCGCAAGCGCGAGGGCTTCCGGACCGCCTTCGAGGGTTGGCACGTCGAGCGCATCGCGGCGTACGGCGACCACGACGTCGAGCGCCTGCTGGGCGACCCGGGCATCGTGCGCCACCGCGGCAAGATCGAGGCCACGATCGCGAACGCGCGCGCGGTGGGTGCGCTCGCCGGTGAGGGGCTGACCCTCGCCAAGCTGCTCTGGCGCTTCGCTCCCGAGCCGGGGCCGGCTCCGGCCGGCCGGGGCGAGCTTCTCTCCGTGACCCCGGAGTCCGAGGCGATGTCGAAGGAGCTCAAGCGCCACGGGTTCCGCTTCGTGGGCCCGACCGTGGCCTACTCGCTGATGCAGGCCGCCGGCCTCGTGAACGACCACCTGGCCGGCTGCGAGTTCCGGTGATTGTTCAGTTAGGCACCCATATCGGGAGGAAGTGAACACTCACTCCCGCGCCGCGACCTTCAAGCGCACTTGAGGTCAAGGGCCGGATCTGCTCCCATCCAGACCGTGTCCGAGCTCATGACGATCGGCGCGCTCGCGGAGCGCACCGGCGTGGCGTCTTCAGCCCTCCGGTTCTACGAGGAGCGCGGGCTGATCGCGTCCGAGCGCAACTCCGCGGGCCACCGGCGCTTCGCCCGGCCCGTGATCAGGCGCGTGGCGTTCATCGTCTTCGCCCAGCGCGTGGGCCTGAGCCTCGACGAGATCGGTTCCGAGCTGGCCAGGCTGCCCGCGGACCGCGTGCCCGGCCGGCGCGACTGGTCGAAGCTCTCGAGCATGTGGAGCGGGCGCATCGACGAGCGCATCCGCGAGCTCGAGCGGCTCAAGGCGGGTCTGACCGAGTGCATCGGCTGCGGCTGCCTGTCGCTCAGCCGCTGCCGGCTGGCCAACCCCGGCGACCGCGCCGCGGCCGCGGGCCCGGGCCCCCGCTACTGGATCGGGGACCCGCGGCCGTAAGGCCTGCCTCAGCCGCCGAAGCGCGGCTGAAGCGCGAGCACGTCGTCCACGTAGCGCTCGGTCTCGGGCAGCGTGCCGATGCTCTGCACGGACCCGAGGCCCTGGTAGTACGCCGCCACGGTGTCCCGGACGTCCCAGCCGGTATCGCGGAGCAGCTGCTGCAGGAAGAGCACTCCCGCCCGGACGTTGTCGACCGCCGAGTTGGCGTCGAGCGGCCCGGCCGCGAGGTTCCCCGATATCCATGTCCACGTGCCCGGCAGGATCTGCATCACGCCGCGCGCGTTCGCGGTCGAGACCACCGAGTTGCTGAAGCCGCTCTCCTGCCAGGCGATCGCCGCCGCCAGCGAGCCCGGCACGCCGTGCTCGGCGGCCACCTGGGCGATCGTCTCCGCGCTCACCGTCTCCGCGGTGGGATAGGGCGCGGCGTTCGGCACGATCTGCTGCCCGGGCGGCGGCGCGCTGGTCTCGAGGCTTGCTCCGGTGGGGAGCTTGAGCACCGTGCCGATCAGGAGCGGGTCCGCCGGGTCGACGCCGTTCATCGCCGCCACTGCGCCCATCGCGACGCCCGCGCGCTCGGCGATGCTCGTGAGCGTGTCGCCCGCGCGCACTGCGTACGAGCCGAGCGCCGGCGGGAGCGGCGGCGCCGGGGGCCGGCGCCTCGCCCACGGCGGGAATGACTATCTCCTCGCCCTGGATGACGTGGTCCTCGCGCCCGAGACCGTTGGCCGCGGCCAGCTCGGCCACCGAGATGCCGTTGGCGCCCGCGATCGACCACAGGCTCTCACCGCTCTCGACGGTGCGGCTCACGCTCGCGCTGGCGGTGGAGCAGAAGGCCAGCGCGCAGAGGGCGATGGCCCCGAACAGGGGTCTGACGGTCAAGGGGTCTCCAATGGTTGTGTGACCGAGGCGGCTTCCGGGCTGCCTCTGGGTCTCCTGCGACCCGAGTGTTCTTATGTCCACCTGCAACGAACGCTGCGCTGGGCCGCCCGCCCGGTTGCCCCCCGGTCACCCGAGGGCTAGCTTGACGCGCAGTCGTGGTTGCGGATCTCCACGCGCACTACGCGATGCACCTCGCCCCGCGCGACGAGCCGACCACGCTCGAGCTGCTCGGGCCCGGCGCGCGCCGGCTTCGGGGGCGCGACCGGCTGCGCGCGATGATCGTCGGGCTGCTCGGCCGCTTCGCCAACTACCCGAGCCCCGACTCGGAGCCGCGGGTCACGATCTCGTCGCTCCGGGAGGGCCGCGTGGGCGTGACCTACTCGGTGCTCTACTCGCCCTTCGACGAGATGGACCTCGCGCAGCCGTACTCGGCTCCGCCCCAGCCCGATTACCCCGCGAGCCTGCTCCGCCAGCTGGAGCTGGTCGAGAAGGACCTCGAGGAGAACCACGCCGGCACCGCGGTGGTGGCGCACGACCCGGGCGAGCTCGAGCGGCACCTGCCGTCGGGGAAGGTCGTGTTCGTGCACTGCGTGGAGGGTGGCTTTCACCTCGGGGCCACGGCCGCGCAGATCGAGGCCTCGGTGGCGCAGCTCGCGGCCCGCGGCGTGGCCTACGTGACGCTCGCCCACCTCTTCTTCCGCCAGGTGGCCACCAACGCGCCGGCCATCCCGTTCATCCCGGACTGGATCTACCGGCTCCTGTTCCCGCAGCGCCGCGGCGTGGGGCTCACGCCGCTCGGCGAGGCCGCCGTGCGCGCGCTGGTGGACCAGCACGTGCTGATCGACCTCTCGCACGCGAGCGAGGCCGCGCTGGACGACACGCTCGAGCTGCTCGACCGGCTCGACCCCGAGCGCCGGGTGCCGGTGCTCTCATCGCACGGCGGATACCGCTTCGGCCGCCAGAAGTACAACCACAGCGACGAGACGGTCAGGAGGATCGCCGCGCGGGACGGGGTGATCGGGCTGATCTTCGCCAACCACCAGATCCTCGACGGGCTGGGCGGCAAGAAGCCCACCACGCTCGCCGACTCGGTGGGAGCGCTGATCAAGCACATCGACCGCATCCACGAGCTCACCGGCTCGCACCGGCACGTGGGAATCGGATCCGATCTGGACGGCTTCATCAAGCCCACCCTCCCCGGACTCCAGACCATGGCCGACATGGCGCCGCTCGAGGACGCGCTGGCCGAGCACTACGGGCCCGATACCGCGCGCCTCATCTGCTTCGAGAACGCGCTGCGGCCGCTGCGTACCTACTGGCGAAGCGGGGGTCCGCCGAAGTCGGTGGTGTAGGTCCAGGGCGCGGCCTTCGAGCGCGGCGTCTCCGGCGCTCCGCGCACAAGGCCAAGGCCGATCTCCGTGAACTCGCGCCGCAGGATGTTCTCCCGGTGCGGCGGGCTGTGCATCCAAAGGTCCACCACCTGGAACGGCGAGGCCCGGCGTCCCGCCGCCCACGCGATGTTCTCGCCCGTGAGCGCGTTGTTCGACGGGTAGCCCGCGGCGAGCATGCGCTGCTGCGGGTCCCTGCCCTCGGGCGTGTCGTGCTCGAAGAAGCGCCTGGCCACCATATCCTCGGAGTGGCGCTGCGACGCCAGCTCGAGCTGAGCGCGCCGCTGGAGCGGCGGCAGGCCGTGCCCTGCGCGCTCGGCGTTCAGGAGACAGAGGGTGAGCTGCCTGGTGCGCTCGACGCCCAGCTCGCCCGGCTCGAGACCCACCGCTCCGCAGGCGGAGCGATGCCCGGCCGGCGACCCGTCGCTCGACGTGCGCGAGGCCACCAGCACGCCGGCGCCACCGAGCACCACGACTGCAAGGAGCACACGCGGGGCCACCTATGATGCATCGGCTGCCGGCGGGGCGAGGTTGAACCGCAACTTTGCGCCGGCGCGTGGTTCTCATCGGTGCCCGACCACCCGCGCATGGCCTCCCTCCACCCCCCGCCCCCCGTCCCGGCTCGCCTCAGGCGACTGGCGCTTGCGGGTCTGGCCGCGCTGGCGCTGGCGGCCACGGGCTGTGCGGTCACCCCCTCGCGCGAGTTCCAGCACTCCACCTTCGAGGGGTTCGACGTGATCTCGTACGTGCCCGAGCAGCCGCGCGGGCTCGTCTACCTCTTCCACGGGAGCAACGGAAGCGCCGCCCTCGCCGAGCGCGTGGAGAGCACCGACGTGCTCAACCGCCTCATCGGCCAGGGCTACGGATTCGTGGCCACCTCGAGCACCGAGCGCACCGGCGACCGGCGCTGGGAGGTGGCGAACGCGTCCACAACCTCGAATCCCGACCTCGCCCGGCTCGCTCGCCTGCAAACCCACATCGTGAACACGACCGCCGTGACCGCCTCCACGCCGCTGGTCGGCATCGGCATGTCCAACGGCGCCCGCTTCGTGACGCTCTGGGGACAGGTCTGGAAGAACGCCGGATACCCGGTCAAGGCGATCTGGGCGAGCATGGGCCGGATAGCGGCCCCGGTCTCCGCGCCGGGCGCGCTGACGGTTCCGACCGTCTTCTCCACGGCGGTCAACGACTTCACCTCGCCCCCCGGACCGATCGTCACCAACTTCTACGACACCCAGCAGGCCGGCACCCCCACCGAGCTGTACTTCTCCCACGAGCGCACGCTCGGCGACCGGGCCCTACCTGCGGATCCCGGCATCGACCCAGTCGGAGGCCGTTCAGATCGTGGACGCGCTCAAGGCCACCGGCGTCTGGAACGCCGACGGCAAGCGCATCGTGAGCGACATCGAGCAGGCGGTGGCCCAGGCCAGGACGGCGCAGTTCCCGCCGTCGGTGGCCGGCCAGCTGAGCGAGATCGCCGACGAGACCGCCCTCCAGATGGCCGTCCACCAGTTCACGGCCGAGCACGTGGGGAAGGTCCAGGCCTTCTTCGACCGCTTCGTGCCGCGCTAGGTAGGGGCGATCGCGGCCGGGCCCGTGTCGCGAGCCGCGCGCGTGCCCTTCGCCCGGCGCGCCTTCGCCTCCTCGCGAACGAGCAGCAGCGCCGGGATCAGCGCCAGCGCCGTGAGGCCCAGCGCGAACCAGTAGGTGTGGGCGAACGCCTCGGCCAGCGGGTCGGCCACGCGGAGGCGCGCGGTGTCCGACAGGGTGGCGCCCGAGACTCCGCCCTGCGCTCCCTCGCCGAGCGTGGAGATGATCCGGTTCTGGAGGATCACGATCAGCAGCGCCGCGCCGAGCGCGCCGCCGACCCGCTGGAGCACGTTCAGGGCCGGGGTGGCGCGCGGGACCTGGTTGCGCGTGAGCGTCGCGTAGGCGCCGGCCATCGCCGGCATCATCGAGCCGCCCAGGCCGAGGCCGCGGAGCACCAGGGCGAAGCCGATGAGCCAGTAGGACGTGGTGGCCCCGACCTGGGTGAAGATCGCCGTGCCCGCCAGCAGGACGATCAGGCCCACCACGACCACGGGGCCGCCGCCGAAGCGGTCCGTGGCGCGGCCGCCCAGGTTCATGCCGATGGCGGCTCCGAGGCCCTGCGGCGCCACCAGCAGACCCGCGATCAGCGGGGATTCTCCGCGTGCGATCTGGTAGTAGAGCGGCAGCAGGATCATCGAGCCGAACAGCGCGATGCCGGTGAGAAAGACGGTGGCGGCGGCCGCGGAGAACCCGCCGTTGCGGAACAGGCCGACGTCGAGGAGCGGGTAGCGCACCCGCATCGCATGGAAGACGAAGGCGGCCACCGCGACCAGACCCAGCACGAGCGGCAGCCAGGCGCTGACGGCCGTGAAGGTGCGGTGCGCGCCGTACTCCGAGATGCCGAACACGATCGCGGCCACTCCCGGCGAGACGAGCGCGAGCCCCTTCCAGTCGAGCTTGGTGCCCTCCTCGCCGTCGGCCGCGGCACGTCCCGGCGCGCGGCCGGCGGGCATCAGCCGTCGCGCCAGCAGGAGCCCGATGATCCCCACCGGCAGGTTCACGAAGAAGATCCAGCGCCAGGACAGGTTCTCGACGATCGCGCCGCCGATCACCGGGCCGAGCACGGGTGCGAGCAGCATCGGCACGCCCACGATGCTCATCACGCGGCCCATCCGGTCCGGGCCCGCGGCCTGCGCGAGCGTGATCATCCCGATCGGCATGATCATCCCGCCGGCGAAGCCCTGGAGGACGCGGAAGCCGATCAGCGACTCGGCGCTCCACGCGAGGCCGCAGAGCCCGCTCGTGACCACGAAGGCGGCCACGACGGTCATCCACACCTGCCTGGGGCCGAAGCGCTCGGCCGCCCATCCGGTGAGCGGGATCGCCGTGGCGAGCGCGAGCAGGTAGCCGGTGCTCACCCACTGGATCGTGGACAGCGGCGCGCCCAGGTCGATCCGGAGCGTCTCGAGCGCGACGTTCACGATCGTGGTGTCGAGGATCGACATGATCGCCCCGATCACCACGACCACGGCGATCCTCTTCACGTCGCGGGGGAGCCCCGCCACGGTCAGGCCTCGGCCGCGGCGGGCCTGGCGGTGCTGCGCGGCTGACGCTCGTGCTCGACTGCCGGCGCCTCCGCGCGGCGTCCCGGCCGCGGGATCAGCGAGGTGGCGATCAGCGCCAGCACGGCCGCCACCGCGCTCATCGCGAAGGCCTCCGTGAACCCCTGCTCGGCCGGGAAGCGGCCGTCGAGGATCAGATGCCCCGCGAGCAGCGCCGCCGCGACCTGGGCTCCGATGGAGCCGCCGATCGAGCGCATGATCGTGTTGATGCCGGTGGCCACGCCGGTCTGGTCCTGACGCACGGCCTCCACCACCAGGTTGGCCATCGCCGCGAAGGCCAGGCCGATGCCGATGCCCACGAGCAGGGCCCCGAGGGCGATCTCCGCGAGCGTGTCGTGGAAGAGCGCCAGCTCGACGTAGGCCAGCACGGCGAAGCCGCCGCCGAGAGCGAGCGGCAGCCGCGAGCCGAAGCGCGAGCCGAGCCAACCGGACAGCGGCCCGGCACCGAGCATCACCAGCGCGCTCGGCAGCAGCAGCAGGCCCGCCACCGTGGTGGACTCACCGAAGCCGTACCCGGTCACCGCCGGAAGCTCCACGAGCTGGGGGATCAGCACGTAGGAGCCGAACATCGCGAACCCGATCCCGAACGCCGTGAGGTTGGTGGACCACACGGCGCGCTGCGACATCAGTTGCATGTCCACCATCGGCTCCGCGACTCGGCGTTCGAAGTTGACGAACGCGACGCCGAACACCATGGCGGCGGCAAACAGTCCGAGCACGCCGCTCGAGCTCCAGCCCCATGCGTTCCCCTGTGAGACGCCGAGCAGCAGCGAGGTGAGCGCCAGCGACAGCAGCGCCGCCCCGGCCCAGTCGATCTTGGCCTGCACGCGCACCGGGGACTCCGGCACGTAGCGCCAGGTGGCCCAGGCGGCGAGGCTCGTGACGACGACCGACGAGAGGAAGATCCACTGAACCGAGAGGTGGTCCACGACCACGCCGGCCAGGACGAGCCCGAGGCCGCCGCCGATGCCGAACGTGGCCGAGATCAGGCCGATGGAGGTGGCCACGCGCTCGCGCGGGAACTCGTCGCGGATGATCCCGAAGGCGAGCGGGAAGATGGCTCCGCCGGCGCCCTGGATCGCGCGCCCGAGGATGAGCACCTCGATCGAGCCGCCGATCGAGCAGACCACGGAGCCGAGCGCGAACACGCCGAGCACGGCGAGCAGCACCTTCTCCTTGCCGTACATGTCGCCGAGCCGGCCGAGCAGAGGCGTGGACACGCTCGAGGTGAGCAGGAACGCGGTGAGGAGCCAGGTGGCGGCCTCCGGGGAGGCGCCCACGTCGCGCTGGATCGCCGGCAGCGCCGGGATGATCATCGTCTGGGCCAGCGCGTACGCGATGGCGCCCAGCACGAGGATGCCCAGGGTGCGGTTGGGGTGCGCGCGCGCCACCGCGGGAGTCAGGTTCGGCGTCACGGATGAAGGTCGTCGATCGCGGCGGCCAGCGAGTGCAGAAGCCGGGCGGCCGAGGCTCGCTCGCTCGGGGACAGTCGCGCGAAGACCTCCTCGCGCGCCCGGGCGATGCGCTTGCGCTTGGCGGCCACCAGCCGGCGGCCCTCGTCGGTGAGCGTGATCTCCACGCGGCGCCGGTCGCCCCCCTCGGGGCGCCTGCGCTCGGCCAGACCGCGCTTGACGAGGCCGTCGATCATGCGCGTGGCCGTTGGCGCGGCCACGTCGGCCGCCTCGGCCAGCGCGCACATGGCCATCGGCTCGTCGCTGGTGGCCAGCGGCTGGAGCAGGTGGTACTGGGACGCGCTCAGCTCCGGCTTGGCGGGCGCGCGGTTGAAGCGCCCGCGAGCGGTGCGCAGGGCGCGCATGAACTCCTCGAGTCCCGAGGTGAACGCCTCTACGTCGCCGGCCGTCTTGGTGGTGGAAGCCATCAATTAGCAGGCTAACAGATAGCTAGCTATGCCTATAGAAGTTCACCTCCTCCGGCGGCGCCGGGGTCCGGCCGAGGATCAGGTCCGCCGACTTCTCCGCGGTCATCATCACCGGCGCATAGATGTTCCCGTTGGTCACGTAGGGGAACACCGAGGCGTCCACCACCCGCAGGCCGTCCACGCCGTGCACGCGCATGGTCAGCGGGTCCACCACCGCCTGGTCGTCGGTGCCCATGCGGCAGGTGCAGGAGGGATGGAGGGCGGTCTCCGCGTCCTTGGCCACCCAGTCGAGGATCTGCTCGTCGGTCTCCACCTCGGATCCCGGTGAGAGCTCGCCTCCGTCGAGGTCGGCCCACGCCGGCTGCGACAGGATGCTGCGCGTGACCCGGATCGCCTCCACCCACTCGCGCCGGTCGTTCTCGGTCGAGAGGTAGTTGAAGCGCAGCGCCGGGTGCCGGCGCGGGTCGGCGCTCACGGCCTTGACGCTGCCGCGCACGTCCGAGTACATCGGCCCCACGTGCACCTGGTAGCCGTGGCCGCCGCCGCCCGGCGGCAGCGTGCCGTCGTAGCGCACCGCGATCGGGAGGAAGTGGTACATCAGGTTCGGGTAGGCCACCGCGTCGTTGCTCCTCACGAAGCCGCCCGCCTCGAAGTGGTTCGACGCGCCGGGGCCGGACTTGCTCAAGAACCACCTCAGCCCGACCATCGGCCGCCTGCGCATGGCGAAGTAGGGCGCCATCGACACCGGCTTGGTGGCCGAGTGCTGCACGTACACCTCGAGGTGGTCCTGCAGGTTCTCGCCGACCCCGGGCAGGTCCTGGACCACGTCGACGCCGAGGGAGCGAAGCTCGCCGGCCGCCCCCACTCCCGAGAGCTGGAGCAGCTGCGGCGAGTTGATCGCGCCCCCGCACAGCAGCACCTCCCCGGCCGTGACCCTCCTCGTGCGCCTGCCGCGGGTGTACTCCACCCCCACCGCGCGCTCGCCCTCGAACAGGATCCGGGTGGTGAAGGCGAGCGTCTTGACCTTCAGGTTGGGACGCCCCATCACCGGATGCAGGTACGCCCGCGCGGCCGACAGCCGCCGGCCCCGGTGCACGTTGCGGTCGAACGCCGCGAACCCCTCCTGCCTGTAGCCGTTCACGTCTTCCGTCAGCGGGTATCCGGCCTCCTGCACCGAGGCGAAGAAGGCGTCGAACAGCGGCCCCTCGGCCGGGCCGCGCTCGAGCACGAGCGGCCCCTCGTGCCCGCGGAAGGGATCGTCCGGATCCGCCGCCAGGCAGTTCTCCATGCGCTTGAAGTACGGCAGGCAGTGGCTGTAGTCCCAGCTCTCCATGCCGGCGCCGGAGGCCCAGCGCTCGTAGTCCAGCGGGTTGCCGCGCTGGAAGATCATCCCGTTCACGCTGCTCGAGCCGCCCAGCACCTTGCCGCGCGCGTGGTACACGCGCCGGCCGCCCATGTGCGGCTCCGGCTCCGACTCGTAGCGCCAGTCGTAGAAGCGGCTGCCGATCGGGAACGCCAGCGCGGCCGGCATGTGGATGAACGGGTCAAGCGACCAGTCCGAGCGTCCGGCCTCAAGCACGAGGACCCGGTTCCCCGGGTCCTCGGACAGGCGGTTGGCGAGCACGCTCCCCGCGGAGCCGCCCCCCACGATCACGAAGTCGTAGTGCGCGGTCACGGGCGCGGCGGAGTCTAGGACTCCGCCGCAGTCAGCTCCTGCTTCGGGGTCTCCTTCTCGGGATCCACGAACGGCTTGGGCACGACCACGGCCGACACCGTCTCGCCGGGCCGCTCGACCTCGAACTCGGTGCCGAGCTCGGACAGCTCCGTCGGCACCATCGCGAAGCCGATGTTCTTCTCGAGCTTGGGCGACCAGCAGGCGGAGGTCACCTGGCCCACGCGCTTCCCGTCCTTGTGGACCGGGAACACGTCGGGCATCCCGCCGTCGTTGTAGGAGCCCACGTTCGAGCCGCCGATCTCGACGCCGATCAGCTGCCGCTTCGGCCCCTCGGCCTTGATCTTCGAGAGCGCCTCCTTGCCGATGAAGTCGGAGGCCTGCTCGAGGTCCACCATCCAGTCGTAGCCCATCCCGACCTCGTACGGGTTCGTGTCGAACCACATGTCGCAGCCCGGCCCGAGGGCCAGGATGCCGCCCTCGATCCGGCGGATGTGGCAAGGGCCGATCACCTCGAGGCCGTGCGGCTTGCCCGCCTCGAGCACGCGCTCCCACATCTTCACGCCGTTCTTCGAGGCCTCGTAGAGGTAGATCTCGAAGCCCAGCTCCGACGTGTAGCCGGTGCGCGAGACGAGCACGTTCATGCCGTCGATCTCGTACGGGCGCATGTAGTAGTACGGGATCTCGAGCACGCTCTCGCCGAAGAGGTCCGACATGACGTCCTTCGACTTCGGGCCCTGCACCTGGAGCGGCCCGACGTCGAGCTCCTTGATCTCGACGTTGAAGTTGTTGTTGTAGGCCACGCCGCGCGCCCACAGCTCCACGTCCGAGTCCGCGAGCGACAGCCAGAAGCGGTTCTCCTCGACCCGAAGCAGCACGGGGTCGTTGATGATCCCGCCGTCCGGCAGGCAGAGGAACACGTACTTGCACTGCTCGACCGCGCATTTGTTGAGGTCGCGCGCCACGAGCAGCTGCGTGAAGTCGAACGCGTCCGGCCCGGAGATCTCGATCTGGCGCTCCACGCCCACGTCCCAGAGCGTCACGCCGTTCAGGAGATGCCAGTACTCCTCCACCGGGTCGCCGTAGTGGCGCGGGTGGTACATGTGGTTGTAGACGCTGTAGAGCTGGACGTTGTGCTGTCGCGACGCGTAGAAGTACGGCGACTTCCGGATCCGCGAGTAGAGCA